>NZ_CP114284.2:0-520000 GCF_027111095.2 Flavobacterium sp. IMCC34518
TAGGCATATCTGGATGTCTAATTATATTATGCGGCTGAGCCATTAACTCATAATCCTCATAACCACAAACATCAACAAAAACTTCATTTGCATATTCAATAGTACCATACAAATCAGTTTTACTCATAATTGTCTTGGTCTTATCCCATGACACTTCCTTATCAATTGGAATTGGTTTTTTGGTCATTTCTTTTTCGTCGCTCATTCTTCTTTTTTCAATTAAATAATTATCTGCTTTTCAGTATTTTAACAATTAACACTTCTGCAAACAAATGTAAAACGGGTTATTTATTAAAAATATGATAATAATCAGTTTTAATGACATTAACGAAATCGATATAGTATTGTCGTGATAAAAATAAACAAATCAAACATACTCTTAGAATATAACTACTTGTTTTTGAGCAATTTTGTACTAAAAGAAATAAACCATTTACAGAGTAAATGGTTTATTAAAATTTTTAAAAATTTAATTTTTATCCTCCAATAAAGGGACAAATCGGAATTCTCCAAACTCATGTTTTTCAAATTGCGTTTCATTAACACGAATTAACAAAGTCATAATTTGAACCTCTTCACCTAAAGGAATAACGAGCCTTCCTCCTATCTTTAGTTGAGCCATTAAAGCTTGTGGAATAATAGGTGCCCCAGCTGTTACTATAATACTATCAAAGGGAGCATGATTGGGCAAACCTTTATAGCCATCACCAAACGAAAGATGCTTAGGACGAATTCCTAGTTTAGGCAATAAGGCTGATGTTTGCTTGAACAATTCGTTTTGTCGTTCTACGCTATATACTTGTGCACCTATCAAACACAAAACAGCAGTTTGATATCCAGATCCTGTTCCAATTTCCAAAACTTTGTGTCCTTTTTTTATTTCCAATAACTGAGATTGAAAAGCAACAGTAAAAGGTTGGGAAATTGTCTGACCAGCAGCTATAGGAAAAGCCTTATCTTGATACGCATAATCTTCAAAACTGGAATTTAAAAACAAATGACGTGGTATTTTTTTAATGGCTTCTAAGACCTGTTTGTCAGTAATTGCCTTTTGTTTTAAAGTGTTTACTAATTGATTACGAAGTCCTTGGTGCTTGGCTGTGTCTTTCAAAATTTAAGATTTTATTACAGCGCAAAAATAGAAAACTAAATCTATTTCCAAATCAAAAAAAAATCTATTTATAATTCACTAAAAACAATAAAAATCGCTGGAATTTAATATTTTTATAAATTGGAATTTCTTATTTTATTACTATTTTTGTGGAAATATCATTATTATGCTAAAAATTGGAGTATTGGGTGCTGGTCATCTCGGTAAAATACATTTGCGTTTATTACAACAATCTAAAAAGTATGAATTAGTTGGTTTTTATGATCCCAATCAAGAAAACGCTGAAAAAATAAGCAAGGAATTTGGATATAAAAACTTCAGTACCATTGCAACATTAATTCATGCTGTTGATGTTATTGACATTGTTACCCCAACACTTTCTCATTATAAATGTGCCAAAGTCGCAATCAAATCGGGTAAACATGTTTTTATAGAAAAACCCATTTCAAACACCGTTGAAGAAGCAGAAGAAATCATTGCTCTCGCAAATGAGTATAATGTAAAAGGACAGGTTGGCCATGTCGAAAGATTCAACCCCGCTTTTATCGCTACCAAAAACATGATCGAAAACCCTATGTTTATTGAAACCCATCGATTGGCAGAATTCAATCCTCGTGGGACTGATGTGCCTGTGGTTTTGGATTTAATGATACATGATATTGATGCTATTTTGAGTGTAGTTAACTCAAAAGTAAAAAACATCAATGCTAGTGGTGTTTCCGTAATTAGTGAAACTCCCGATATTGCCAATGCTAGAATTGAATTCGAAAATGGTTGTGTAGCCAATTTGACAGCAAGCCGTATTTCGATGAAAAACATGCGTAAATCACGATTTTTCCAGAAAGACGCCTATATTTCTGTAGATTTTCTGGAAAAAAGATGCGAAGTAGTAAAAATGAAAGATGCGCCAGAAGTTCCTGGTGATTTTGATATGATTTTACAAAATGCCGAAGGCGTAAAAAAACAAATTTACTTTGCAAATCCTGACGTGGAGCAAAACAATGCTATCCTAGACGAACTGGAATCGTTTGCTGACGCTATCAATAACAATACTACGCCAGTCGTAACATTGGAACAAGCTACTGATGCTTTAAGAGTAGCTTATCAAATTATAGATTGTTTTAAGAAGTAAAAAATCAACACATCCAATTAAAGTTTAAGGTTTAAAATCTATTGTTAGGTTTTAAGTTTTAAACTTTTTTAACTTATAAATAATAATAAAAAATGAAAATTATTGCTGTAATCGGTGCTGGAACTATGGGTAACGGAATTGCTCATACCTTTGCACAAAGTGGTTTTACCGTAAAATTAATTGATGTTTCCGAGAAATCTTTGGATAAAGGAATGGCAACAATAGCCGCTAACTTAGACCGAATGGTTTCCAAAGGAACTATAACCGAAGAAGACAAAGTAAAAACAATCACTAACATCATCACTTATACCGACATTAAAGACGGAGTTGTAGGCGTTGATTTAGTGGTGGAAGCTGCCACTGAAAATGTAGATTTAAAACTCAATATTTTCAAACAATTAAACGAAGCTTGTTCGCATAATACTATTTTGGCAACCAATACTTCCTCTATTTCTATTACTCAAATTGGAGCTGTGGTAGCACATCCGGAGCGTGTAATTGGAATGCATTTTATGAATCCGGTACCTATTATGAAATTGGTCGAAATCATTCGCGGTTACAATACCAGTGACGAAGTGACGAACATTATCATGAAATTATCCGAAAAACTGGGTAAAACTCCCGTTGAAGTAAACGATTATCCAGGTTTTGTAGCCAATAGAATTTTGATGCCTATGATCAATGAAGCAATCGAAACATTATACAACAAAGTAGCAGGTGTTTATGAAATAGACACCGTGATGAAACTAGGAATGGGACACCCAATGGGACCTTTACAACTAGCTGATTTCATAGGTCTTGACGTATGCCTTGCAATTTTAAATGTAATGTACGACGGTTTCAAAAACCCAAAATACGCCCCTTGTCCTTTATTGGTTAATATGGTAAGAGCAGGAAAACTGGGAGTAAAATCAGGTGAAGGTTTTTATGATTATAGCGAAAGTAAAAAGGCAGAAAAGATTTCGAAACAGTTTGTTTAATCTCTTTATTTTAATTTTGCATTGTAAATGGAAGAATGTCGTTTTTGCCAGATAATTAAAGGTGATAGAAAAAATGAAGAAATTATTTATGAAGATAACGACTTCATCATACTAACTGATAAATATAGAAAAACAAGTATAGGGTCAATTTGTTTATTAATACCTAAAAAACATTTAAAAAACATATTAGAACTTACTGATGAACATTCTGCAAGATTAGTTCCTATATTAAATCTAATAAGCAAAGCGATGCAAAGTGCTTATAAAAATAAAGGTCTCCGAATTTGGACTGCGATAAATAAAGAAGCAGGACAATCAGTCTTTCATTGTCACATTCATATCGTACCTTGCGATTCATTAAAAGACAGAATAATAGCTAGTTTTCCTGGTGTTTATGATTTAAAAAGACGGATTTTTAAATTTGGTAATAAAGAATTAAAGGCAAATGAAAACTTTCAACTTGCTGAAAAATTAAGAACTGAAATTAAACTATTTATAGATGAGCATTCAATCTAATTTGCAAAATATAAAATCAACTCTTCCGGTGCATGTCACTTTGGTAGCAGTTTCCAAAACCAAACCTGTACCCGATTTGATGGAAGCCTATAATGCGGGTCAACGTATTTTTGGCGAAAACAAAATTCAGGAAATGGCCGATAAGTGGGAACAATTGCCCAAAGATATCGAATGGCATATGATTGGTCATGTACAAACCAATAAGGTCAAATATATGGCGCCTTTTGTGAGTTTGATTCATGGAGTGGATAGCTTGAAATTATTGGAAGAAATCAACAAACAAGCCTTAAAAAACAATCGAATTATTGATTGTTTACTTCAAATATACATCGCCGAAGAAGAATCAAAATTTGGTCTTGATGAGGAAGAACTAGCAGTACTCCTAGCCACACCTACTTTTAAAGAGCTGAAAAATATCCAAATTGTAGGATTAATGGGAATGGCAACTTTTACCAATAACCAAAACCAAATCCAGAAAGAATTCAAACATTTGAAATCAATTTTTGATAATCATAAAAATCTGAAAACTGAAAACTGCAATCTGCAATCACTATCAATGGGTATGTCAGGCGATTACCAATTGGCAATCGCATGCGGCAGCACAATGGTTAGGATAGGAAGTAGTATCTTTGGGGGAAGATAATAGCCCCCTAATCCCCAAAGGGGGAATAAAGCGAATAGACTTATGAAATTTACACTTTATATTAACAATTACAATTCCCCCTTCGGGGGATAGGGGGCTTATGTACGCAATACTCGACATAGAAACCACTGGAGGACAATTCAACGAAGAAGGAATTACGGAGATTGCTATCTACAAATTTGATGGACACGAAATTGTAGATCAATTCATTAGTTTAATCAATCCTGAAATCCCCATTCAACCGTTTGTAGTTAAACTTACGGGAATCAATAACGAAATGCTTCGCAGTGCTCCAAAGTTTTTTGAAGTAGCCAAACGCATAATCGAAATGACTAATGACTGTGTTCTTGTGGCTCATAATGCCTCATTTGATTATAGAATTCTACGAACAGAGTTTCGACGTTTGGGATATGATTTTAATATTAAAACCCTTTGTACAGTCGAATTATCTCAACGTTTATTACCAGAGCAACCTTCACATAGCTTAGGAAAACTAGTTAGAGCACTAGGAATTCCTATGGCCGATAGACATCGCGCAAGTGGCGATGCAATGGCCACAGTCAAACTTTTCAAAATGCTTTTGGACAAAGATTTAGAAAAAACAATCACAAAAGAGCTCATTAAATTTGAAGTTATAAAAGGAGTATCTCCCAAATTACTGGACATTATCGAGAGCCTTCCTTCCAAAACGGGCATCTATTATATACACAGAGAAGACGGTAAAATTATCTATATCGGACAAAGTAAAAACATCAAAAAAAGAGTCAATCAGCATTTCACTGGGATAACAACTAGTGCCAAAAAGATCCAAAAAGAAGTCTTCACTGTAACTTATGAAGAAACCGGAAGCGAATTGATTGCGCTTTTAAAAGAAACCGAGGAAATAAAGAAAAACCGCCCCATTTATAACCGAATGTCGCGAAAAAATACCATGTCTTGGGCTATATATGCCGAAAAGGACAGTAATAATTACTTGAATTTAAAACTTCAAAAAGCTGATGGCCGCAAAAAAGAAATTACCGCTTTTGCAAACCAACAAGAAGGAAAAGGAGCATTGAACCACATAACTACCAACTACCAACTATGCCCAAAACTAACAGGCCTTTTAGATCAAAAAACGACTTGTTTGGAGAATGAAAAAAATGAATGTGATGGTGCTTGTACACAAAAAATAACTCCAGAAGAATACAACTCTAGAGTTCAAGTTTTTATTGATAAAAATCTTTTTGATAACAAAAATATGATTATCATAGATAAAGGTAGAAAAACAGGAGAACATAGTGCCATTTTAATCGAAAAAGGAGTCTACAAAGGCTATTCTTTTTATGATTTAAATTATCAAATTAATAATCCCGAAATTCTAAAAAACATTCTTGTTCCTATGCCAGACAACAGAAATTCTAGAGCATACATACAAAACTATCTGAGAAAAAATAGAGTACTAAAAATCATTAATTTTTAATTTTTAAAATTGAAAAAAACGAAGTCAAAATATGAAGTTTTTAGACAAAAAACTCAAATTATAATCTACGGCACCAATACAAAAGCAGGTAGATTATTTGATTTGATTCTTTTGGGACTCATTCTTTTGAGTGTGTTTCTGGTTATGATGGAAACCGTACAAGGATTTGACACTAAATACCACAACCAGCTTGTCTTTGCAGAATGGATCATTACCATCTTCTTTACTTTAGAATACATCTTACGCATCATTTCCATCGACAAACCTTTAAAATACATCTTTAGTTTTTATGGTCTAATAGATTTAATTGCTACATTACCAATGTATGTATCGCTCTTTTTTCCTGGAACAAGAATTTTATCTGTAATAAGAGCCTTGCGTTTATTACGGTTGTTCAAAATACTCAACCATCCAAAATTTACCAGCCAATCCATTCACATGAAAGAGGCGCTGAATGCCAGCAGAGGAAAAATTACTGTTTTTATTTATTTCGTACTCATTAGTACAATCATCATCGGATCAATAATGTACATTGTCGAAAGTAAAGAAAGTGGCTTTACAAGTATCCCTATGAGTATTTATTGGACTATTGTAACATTAACAACCGTTGGCTATGGTGACATATCCCCCCAAACGCCTCTCGGTCAATTTTTGGCAGCATTAGTAATGATATTAGGGTATGGAATCATCGCCGTTCCTACTGGAATTGTAACTTCCGAATTCGCAAAAAGAAATACAAATCAAGACACAAATATAGATAGTATCAAAACTACATGTACAAAATGTGGTACGTTTACTCTAAACAAAGAAGCAAAATTTTGTTATCAATGCGGTAACAACCTAAATGACAATCAGTAGCTAATCCAGCTGTACTCTACAACTCCTCATTATTCCAGTAGTTTTTCTAAGGCATAAAAGGAGCTTCTTTTAGTCGCTCTTTTATACCAAGAAAAACAAACTAGAATAATTCCGGGGTTTTCGTTTCCATCTGGGCTAAAAAAAGAACATGAAATATTTAATCACCATTGTCGGACCAACAGCCATAGGAAAAACAGCCCTGAGCATCGACTTGGCCAATCACTTTAATTGTGAAATCATTTCCTGTGACAGCCGACAGTTTTTCAAGGAAATGACTATCGGAACAGCTGTGCCAAACAAAGAAGAATTGGCATCAGCACCACACCACTTCATTCAAAACAAATCTATTTTTGATAATTATACTGTAGGGGATTTCGAGAAAGAAGCGCTGACAAAAATCGAAGAATTATTCCAAACCAATGATTATGCCATACTAGTAGGAGGTTCGGGACTATATGTAGATGCCATATTAAAAGGCTTCGACGAATTCCCTCCCATAGACCCTTCAATCCGAGAAAATGTTAATTCAAATTATGAAAAACTAGGAATCGAATACCTTCAAAATCAATTAGAAACTCTAGATCCTTTTTATTTCCAAAAAATCACTTCCGAAAACCCACAAACACTGCAAAACCCGCAACGCATGATGCGTTTTGTAGAAGTTTGCCTCGGAACCGGAAAACCATATTCTTCTTTTTTAAATCAAAAGAAAAACAATCGTAATTTTACACCAATTATCATTGGCCTTGAAGCCGATAGAACTGTAATTTACGAAAGAATAAACCAGCGAGTAGATAGTATGCTCAATCAAGGACTCTTGGCCGAAGCTGAAGCTCTATACTCGAACAAAGAATTAAATGCCCTGCAAACAGTCGGATATCGAGAATTATTCAGCTATTTTGATGGCGATTTTACATTAGATTTTGCTATAGAAGAAATCAAAAAAAACACCCGCCGATTTTCAAAACGTCAACTCACTTGGTTCAAACGAAAAGAAAACACCAAATGGTATGATTATTTAGCTGATAGAAAAAAAATCATTAGTTATATTAATGACCAAATTCATAATTCATAATTCATAATTCATAATTCATAATTATTTATATGCCAATAAGTCCAAATTTCACTTCCGTTTTAAGCAAAGACTGGGAAATCAATTTTACCCAATGCACACCAAATGGGTATTTAAAATATACCGATTTATGTAACCTTTTGCAATTAACAGCTGCTGCTCATTCCGAAGTTGGTGGCATCAGTTTTACCGATATGCAAGAATTCAACCAAGCTTGGGTTTTAAGTAGAATGCGTGTAGAAATTTCAGAGCTTCCCAAATGGAGAGACGTGGTAACGGTAAAAACTTGGATCAATTCATTAGAAAATTCTCGTTCCGTTAGAGCATTAGAAATGTATGTAAACGGAAGAAAAATAGTAGGATCGGAGACTTTTTGGGCTGTTTTCAACACTAAAGCCCGCAGACCGGAACCTTTGGCACTACCCCATCAACATTTTGAATTATTTCCCGAAAACAAAGCTACAGAAATAGGATTTTCAAAAATAAATTTGACTCAAGAAAAAGAAATAATATTTGAAAGAACCGTTTTCCTATCCGATTTGGATATCGTAAATCACGTCAATAATGTAAAATACTTAGAATGGTGCTTGGATTTAATCGATGAAAACAAAATATTTCACCAAGAAGTAAAAAGTTTCGAAATGAATTTTTTAAAAGAACTTTCCCTTAAAGACAAAGTGATTCTACACGAATGTCTAAACGATACAAATGCTGTTTTTAGCATTACCAAAGAGGACAAAACATGTTTTGCTTTACAACTCAATTGGAAATAAAAAAAGCTTCGAAATTAATCGAAGCTTTTTATTATGTCTTAAATGGACTTAATTATTTAGATTTTACAACTAATCTAAATCCTTCTCCATGTATGTTTAATATTTCAACATCCTCATCTTGTTTCAAATACTTTCTAAGTTTGGCAATATAAACATCCATACTTCTAGAGGTGAAATAGTTATCATCTCTCCATATTTTTGTTAGTGCCAATTCTCTAGGCATTAAATCATTTTCATGAAGAATCAACATTTTAAGTAACTCATTCTCTTTAGGAGACAACTTAATTGGCTCTTCATTATTAAAAGTTAAGAAACGAAGTTTTGAATTTAAATGAAATTTACCAATATTGAATTCAAATTGAACTGCTTCCGCTTTTACATCAGATGCTTTTCTTTGAATAATGGCTTTAATTTTCATTAATAAAACTTCAGAATCAAATGGTTTGTTCAAATAATCATCTGCACCAGCTTTGTATCCTTTTAAAACATCCTCTTTCATAGATTTTGCAGTAAGGAAAATAATTGGCACTTCATTATTTTTTTCTCGAATTTCTTTTGCCAAAGTATACCCATCTTTATAAGGCATCATTACATCAAGAATACACAAATCATAGGAATCTTTTTTGAACTTTTCAAAACCTTCCATACCATTTTTTGCTAAAACAACGTCAAAATCATTTAGCATTAAATAGTCTTTTAGAACTGCACCAAAATTAAGGTCATCTTCTACTAATAGTATTTTTTTGTTTGTATTTTCCATACTTTAATTTATTAAAGGTAATTTTATAATAAAGGTACTTCCCTTTCCCTTTTCACTTTCAACATATACTTGACCATTATGATCGTCAACAATTCTTTTCACATAAGCAAGACCTAATCCATGGCCTTTTACGTTATGTATATCTCCAGTATGTTCTCTGTAAAATTTTTCAAAAATCCTTTTTTGAGCAATTTTACTCATACCAACACCATTATCCTTAATTTTTACAAGAACCATGTCCTTAATATTCTCAGTATAAACATCGATTTTAGGAATACCCGGTGTATATTTTATAGCATTTTCAAAAATATTAACGATTACATTTGTAAAATGAACGTCATTAAGCAAAACTGTTTTTCTAATTGCTCCAAAATGTGTGCTAATACTTCCTTCCCTATCTTCAAGAATTAAACTAACATGCTCAATGGCATCATTTATAATTTCTTCAATATCAGTAGATTCTTTTATAATATTTAATTCTTTTTTCTCTAATTTTGATATCCTTAACACATTTTCAACTTGCGCATGCATTCGTTTATTTTCATCCCGAATCATTTCTAGATACTTTAAAACCTTTTCTTTGTCATCAATAATTTTTGGATTCTTAATAGCATCCAAAGCAAGATTTATGGTAGCAATCGGTGTTTTAAATTCATGCGTCATGTTATTAATGAAATCCGTTTTAATTTCGGAAATCTGCCTCTGACGTATTAACTGATTTAAAGCACTTGTATAGGCAATAATTATTATTAAAGTAAAAATTATAGATAAAATAGTAATACTAACTAATTCAGATAACAAAAACTTCTTCTTATGAGGAAAAGTAACCAATAATTTATACTTTTCATTTCCTTCATTATCAGTAAAAACAGGAATAGAATAGGTAGCATCTTTATCATATTTAAAATCATCCGATTGTATTTTAGTTGCTATTCCATTACTGTAAATACCAAATTCAAATTTTGTTTTAACACCATATTCTTCTAATTCTTTCTTAATAATTTCTCTTAAGACTTCTTTTGAAATTCTCTCCTCAAGCGGCATTGCTGAGGCAATATCTTTAAAGAAAATTTCAAATTGTGCATTATCGAGCACATCTAAATTTCCAGATTTTTCGATTTTAATATCCGGAATTAAACTCTGCTGTAATCCTGAATTATCTAATTTATTATTGTTATAAACTTCTGTTACTCGTTTTGAATTAAAGTTTTTAAAACTTTCAGTGTCAAATTTCTTATCAAATAAACCAGCTGATATTTTAAAATCTTCAGAAATTATACTGTTAGAATAAATAATTGTCTTATTGGTCTTCGGATTCTTTTGAACATAATAAAACTCCAACAAATCATCTCTTTTTGGTATTTTACCGGTACTATCTTTGTAATGATTGTATTTATCATAAAAACTATAGGCTTCTCTGCTTTGTAATTTATTTGCAACGTTACCTATAACTTGTTTTACATGAAATTTAAATTGCTCATCATTGTTTTTAAACGAATTATTGAACCAATATACTTGAACAAGAATAATCCCAATCAAGGACAAACTCATTAACAAGACTAGTATTCTAAAAAATAACTTATTCATTTAAGCAAAATTAGTATTTTAACAATATATTAAACAATGTATTAACCAAAGATTAACATTTAAGATATGATTTGATTAATTCCTAAAATTTTAAGAATTTTAACAATCTCTAACTTTCGCCCCTTTGCGGTACTATTATCGATAATAAAATCGCTTTTTGATGATTTTTCCTCATCATTCCATTGATTTTTTATCCTTTCCAATACTTTTTCCCTAGTGGTATTATCTCTTTCCATCACTCTTTTTATTCTCATTTCAAGAGGTGCAACCACATTAATTACATAATCACATGATGTATAACTCCCACTTTCAAATAAAATTGCGCTTTCATAAATTACGAAAGGATAATTTTGATGCTCTTGAAGCCATTTTTTAAAATGTTTATTAACGGCGGGATGAACTATATTATTTAGTTGTTTCAACTTAATTGGATCATTAAAAACAATTTCGGAAAGTTTGTCTCTCTGCAATAGTCCATTTTCAAATACAGCATCACTAAAAACTTCTCTAATCTGACCCAAAACAAGATCAGTCTGCATTAAGTTTTTTGCTTCCTGATCTGTTATATAAACTGGTATATCAAAGGAAGAAAACTCCTTGGCAACAGTAGTTTTACCACTTCCAATTCCTCCAGTTAAACCAATTATTTTAGTCATATTATAATTTAAAAAACAATTCAGGAAAAGCTTTTTTAGGATCTTCTTTTAACAAAATAACTTTAATATACGATTTTAGAAATCCCATTCCATACCCATAAAACTGCTTCCAAACAGCAATAATTGACAAGTATCCAATTTTAATACTTTTATTCTGTATTGTAGACAACAAAAACAGTGCCAAAAAATAGCAAAAATAAAATTTAAGCAGAATATCTTGATTAAAAACCAACATCACTAAAGATACAAAAAATCCTATAATAAAAAAAGTTGGAAAGAAAAAAGTTAACTTATTATATTTTGGATACCAACTATTGAGTATTGGCCTTGCTTTACCAAATTTATATACTTGCAAGGAAAATTTTTCCCAGTCAATTCTTCTTTTATGATATACAAAGGCTTTTTCAAATAGTCGTGTCTCGAAGCCTAATTCCCATAAACGTATAGATAAATCAGGATCTTCTCCAGGATGAATATCACTAAACCCTCGTGAAGCTAGAAATGCTTTTCGAGACAATCCCATATTAAAACTACGAGGTTGAAATTTACCTATTTTTTCAGAACCTCCACGTATTCCTCCTGTAGTAAGAAAAGAGGTCATTGCAAAATTAATAGCTTTTTGAATATCTGAAAAACTATCCATTGCTTTATCTGGACCTCCAAAACAATCTACATAATTCTCTTTCAATGCCTTTTCTACTTCATTTAAATAGTCACTTGGAATTATACAATCCGAATCAAAAATAATATAATAATCGCCTCGAGCTTTATGCATACCATAATTTCTGGAATCTCCAGGACCCGAATTTTCTTTGTAATAATAGGAAATATCCAATCTGTCTCCATATTTTTGAGCCACATCTTGACATCGAATTGTGGACCCATCTTCGACAAGTACAATTTCAAAAATATCTTGGTAGGTAGATTGCGCTAAACTTTCTAATAATTCATCAACTTCATCAGGACGATTATAAACGGGAATGATTAATGAAAACAACATAATAGTATTGAGTTATTATAATTTTATTCTTAAATTTAATTTTGCAAAGTTAATCTTTAAATACAAAAAAACATCAAATTAATAAATGATGGTTTATTAAAACAAGAGACTAATCTATTTATTCAAACATTTCCATTACTTCTTGACTTACACCCATATTTGAAAAACCACCATCATGCAATAAATTTTGCAAAGTCACTTTTCGAGTCAAATCAGAGAACATAACAACTATATAATCCGCACATTCCGCAGCTGTTGCATTACCTAAAGGAGACATTTTATCTGCAAAAGCAATAAAACCACCAAAGCCTTTTACACCTTGCCCAGCTCTAGTGGCTGTCGGAGATTGCGAAATAGTATTGACTCTCACTTTTTTGTCCCTTCCAAAAAAATAACCAAAACTACGCGCAATAGATTCCAAATACGCCTTATTATCAGCCATATCGTTATAATCCGGAAAAACACGTTGCGCAGCCATATAAGACAACGCAATAATACTACCCCACTCCTTCATGGCATCTTTTTTATACAATACCTGCATCAGTTTATGAAAAGAAACCGCTGAAACATTCCAGCCTTTTTCAGTATATTCATAATTCTGATTCGTATAATGATTCCCTTTACGAACATTTACCGACATACCGATAGAATGCAAAACAAAATCAATTTTACCTCCAAGAATTTCGACCGTTTTATCTACCAAAACTTCTAAATCTGCAACCGAAGTAGCATCAGCTGGAATAATTTGGCATCCTATCTTTTGAGCTAATGTATCTATATTTCCTAATCGCATTGCTGCTGGAGCATTTGTCAAAACAAAGCTTCCTCCTTCTTCATGAATGCGCTCTGCGGTTTTCCATGCTATGGAATTTTCGTCCAAAGCGCCAAAAATAATTCCTCTTTTTCCTTTTAGTAAATTATACATAAATTATTAATTAAAATTAAATTACAAAAAAACACCTTATCTTCTTGATTGTAAACCATCAAGTAATAAGGTGTTAATGTTATATATAGTAATGATTTCTAATTATCCAATACTTGGAATAGCAACCACCTCATCGGTGTCTGCTTTGTAATCTACACCTTCAAATCCAAAACCAAATAGATTATTAAAATCCTTTCTGTAACCTTCTAAATCTCCTAATTCCGCAAGATTTTCGGTAGTAGCTTCCGACCATAATTTAGCAATTTGAGCTTGAACATCTTCACGCATTTCCCAATCATCAACACGGATTCTACCTTTTTCATCTGTAATCATAGGCTCTCCCGTGTATAATCTTTGCTGATACAAGCGTTGAATTTGCTCAATACATCCCTCATGAATTCCTTTTTCTTTCATTATTTTATATAATAAAGAAATATATAACGGAATAACCGGAATAGCGGAACTAGCTTGAGTCACCAAAGCTTTGTTTACCGAAACGTAAGCTTTACCATTAATATCTGCTAAACTATCTGAAATAGTAAATGCAGTAGCTTCAAGATGATCTTTTGCACGACCAATAGTACCTTTTCTATAAACGGCCTCTGTTAATGATGGTCCAATATAAGAATACGCAATTGTTGTAGCACCCGGTGCTAATAGATTCTCTGCTTTCAAAGCTTCAATCCACATCGCCCAATCTTCACCTCCCATTACTGCCACTGTATTAGCAATATCCTCATCATCACAAGGTTCTATAGAAATTTCTGAAACCTTTCCTGTATGAAAATCAACTGTTTTATTGGTAAAAGTACTTCCAATTGGTTTCAAAACCGAACGGTGCAAAACTCCAGTATTTGGATTTAAACGTACAGGCGAAGCAAGGCTGTATATAATTAAATCAACTTGTCCTAAATCAGCTTTGATAAGATCTAATGTTTGTCTTTTAACTTCATTTGAAAACGCATCACCGTTAATACTTTTTGCATACAAACCCGCTTTATCAGCTTCCTTTTCAAAAGCTGCAGAATTGTACCAACCTGGTGAAGCGGTTTTTCCTTCAGCAGGCTCTTTTTCAAAAAACACACCTATAGTAGCGGCATTCGAACCAAAAGCACTTGTTATTCTTGAGGCCAAACCAAAACCTGTTGAAGCCCCAATAACCAATACTTTTTTAGCACCGGCTATAGTTCCTTTTGATTTTACGTATTCAATTTGATTTTTAACACTTTGTTCACATCCTTTAGGCTGGGCTGTCAAACAAATAAATCCTCTCATTCTTGGTTCTATAATCATAGTATTCTATACGTTAATTTATATTGTAAATTTTCAATTAATTGAATTTCTAAAGCTTTTAAAATTGAATGGGCAAATATAGTTCAATTATTTAGTTCAACAAGGCTTTTGCATGATTTAAGGCCGAATCTGAAATAACAGTTCCTGATAACATCTGTGCAATTTCGATCACTCGCTCTTCGCTGGTTAATAATTTTAATTCTGATTGTGTATCTTCCCCAACGGTTGATTTAAACACTTTAAAATGTTCCGTTCCTTTTGCTGCAATTTGAGGTAAATGTGTTATAGCAAATATTTGCATATTTGTACTCATTTCTTTCATGATTTCACCCATTCTATTAGCAATTTCACCAGAAACTCCAGTATCAATCTCATCAAAAATTAAGGTAGGTAATTTAGAATATTGTGCCAAAATTGCTTTTACAGCTAACATAATTCGAGACATTTCACCTCCTGAAGCTACTTTTTTCAAAAGACCAAAATCGGTTCCTTTATTCGCAGATATTAAAAATTGCAATTCATCTTTTCCATTTTCAAAATAGGTGGATGCCCTTTTTATTTCCATATTAAAACGCACATTTGGCATTCCTAAAGTATCTAGAATGGTGATCAATTTTTGAGACAAAATAGGAATTGCTTCTATCCTTTTTGCATGAATGGCATCGCAAATTTTATCCAACTGTTTGACATTAGCATCTACTAAATCAGTTAGTTTTACAATTTCCTCATCAATATTTCCTAATTCCAATACCGATTTTTCTAAATTAGTTTGAATAACTAATAAATCATCAACGGTTTTTACTTGATGTTTCTTCTGCAAATTGTAAATTAATTGCAACTTTTGATTAATCAAATTTAACTGTTCAGGATCATTGATTAACTTTTCTGTACAGCGATTCAACTCAATTGTTATATCATCAAATTCAATTTTCAAACTGTTTATCCTTTCAAATAAAATACTATAATCAGGAGAGAAAACAGCAATTTTCTGTATTGCGTTTTTTATTTCATTCAAATTATGAAACACACCAATTTGTTCTTCATTTGCTATAGCCAAAGATTTATCAAGCGATTCCTTGATAATCTCAACATTATTCAATTGTTCATAATTTTCTTCTAGTAGCTCTTGCTCACCGGATTTTAATTTGGCTGTTATCAATTCTTCCAAAAGAAAAGTATTGTATTCTTGTTCTTTAGATGCCTCTGTTTTTCTTTTAACAAGAGCATTCAATTTAGATTTATCCGATTTATATGTTTTTAAAACCAATTGATATGCCATAATAGAATCAAAATTATTAGCAATAGCGTCAATAATTTTAAATTGTACATGCTCATCAGACAATTCTTGAGTTTGTTGTTGCGAGTGTATATCGATCAAAAACATTCCCAATTCTTGTAATTCCTGCAAGTTTACAGGACTATCATTAATAAAAGCTCTTGATTTTCCAGACGGCAAAATTTCTCTACGAATAATGGTTTCATTTTCATAATCTAAATCATTTGCCTCAAAAAAAGGAAGCAAACCATATTTGGAAATATCAAAATGCGCTTCAATAATACATTTTTCGTCTTTATTTTTTAACGAAGTTAAATCGGCTCTTTTACCTAATGCTAAACCTAAAGCTCCGAGAATTATCGATTTACCAGCACCTGTTTCACCAGTAATAATGGAAAAACCTTTTGAAAAATCAATAGTTAATTTTTCGATTAACGCATAATTTTTTATTGCAAGTGAAGTTATCATTTATTGATTATTTGGAGTAATTTGAATTAATGAAAAAATATAAAAACTTAATATTTTAATAATTGCCATTTACCGGCATAAGAAGAAGATGTTTTATTCAAACTATCAACCAAATCATTTATTGGAATCTTTGGGCCACCAGAAAAAACAGAAACAATTTCATCCGACTTCGAATCCATAAAAATTCGTAATAAATAAGAATTTGGTTTACTGCCATTCAATTTTGACAAATTTATCAAAGAACCTTTAATAATTTCCTTTGCTTTTTTTTGATCTTGACTCATATTATCCATACCTAAATAATATTGATAACTTGATTGTCTAATTTCAAAAAATGTTGGAGACAATAAATCATTAATTAAAATAAATCTACTCAAAGTTCCATCGGATTGATTCCATCCTTTGTATCCACCTTGCTGTGCTAGAGTAGATATATTAATGGCTTCTTTAAAATATTTATCACCAAAAAGCGGTACAAAAGTATCCGCATCCATGCCAAGTATAATGTAACTATAAAAAGACAAAACCGAAACTAAATTAGAATCATAACTATTTGGATTATAAAGCAAATTTTCGAATTCAGTATAATTAAAAGTAAAATCTTTATCATTTATATTTAATACAGGAGATGAATACGTAGAATTATAAATGTTTCTGGAAGATTGCACTTGAATATTAGCCACAAATTGATCCGAAGAATAATTGGAAAGCGTAATATACATTGAACAATCTACCTTTTCTTTTTGCGAAAGGGCTTGTCCTGTCCAATCTGTTTTATTTACAAATTCAGTTATTGCTGTTTCCAACGTCTTGAAGATTTGCTGGTTGGGATTGTTTATTTTTTGAGTATTTAAAGTAACAGTACAGTTTAGCTGTTGGGCATGCAAACAGCCACAACTAAAGAACAAAAATAAAACAAATCTAACCATAAAAATGTGCTATTACTTTGTTTAAAATATCATCAGCCACGGCTTCTTTTGATTTTAAATCCATTGATTCTATTTGAAAAGAACTATCTATAAAAGTAACTTTGTTTGTACTTTTTTTAAAACCTGCACCATGATCTTGTAGTGAATTAAGAACAATCAAATCTAAGTTTTTTTTCTGAATTTTAGCCTTTGCATTTTCAATTTCATTTTCAGTCTCCAAAGCAAAACCTATTAAAAATTGATTTTCCTTAATTTCTCCTAATGAAGCAAGGATATCTTTGGTTTTTTCGAGTTCAATTATAAAATTGTCAGCTGCTTTTTTTATCTTTTGCAGTGATACATTCTTAGGTTTGTAATCAGCAACGGCTGCAGCAGCAATTGCTACATCTACATCTTTGTAATATTGATGACAGGCATCATACATTTCTTGAGCACTTTCAACAGGTATTAAATGAACTAAAGAGTGATTGATTGTACAATGGGTTGGTCCAGAAACAAGATAGACAGTTGCTCCTAAATTGGCGGCACTTTGAGCAATATCGAAACCCATTTTACCAGAAGAGTGATTACCTATGAAACGCACAGGATCAATCGCTTCATAAGTTGGCCCAGCGGTAATTAGTATTTTTTTTCCTTTAAGAGGCAATTTACTTTCGAGATCTGATTCTAGGAACAAAACAATATTTTCAGGTTCAGCCATACGACCTTCTCCAAACAAACCACTTGCCAATTCACCATTTTCTGCATGAATCATTGTATTACCAAAAGCTTTCAAAGTTCTAAAACTTTCTAAAGTAGAAGGATGAATATACATATCTAAATCCATTGCAGGCGCAAAATAAACAGGACACTTAGCAGACAAATAACATGCAATTAGCAAGTTATCGCACAGCCCATTAGCCATTTTAGATAAAGTATTGGCAGTTGCAGGAGCAATCACCATTAAATCAGCCCAAAGTCCTAATTCTACATGGCTATTCCACTCCTCATTTTGTTCTTCTTTATTGTAAAATTCAGAAAAAACGGGATTCTTGGATAGCGTTGATAAGGTAAGTGGGGTAATAAAATCCTTAGAAGCAGGTGTCATTATCACTTGGACATGTGCACCTGCTTTTATGAAGAGTCTAACTAATGTAGCTGTTTTATAGGCGGCAATTCCACCAGAAATTCCCAGCAAAATCTTTTTTCCGCTTAAAACTGACATTATATAAACTTATTTATTTGCTTCTCTGTGGTAGATTTTACCATCCAACCATTCTTGAACTGCCAAAGCATGAGGTTTTGGTAATTTTTCATAAAATTTAGAAACTTCAATTTGTTCTTTATTTTCAAAAACTTCTTCTAAACTATCATTATAAGTAGCAAATTCTTCCAATTTCTCAGTCAATTCCTTTTTAATTTCAGAATTAATTTGATTTGCTCTTTTAGCCATAATTGTTATCGCCTCATACACATTTCCAGTAGGAGCTTCAATAACTGTTTTATTATAAGTTATTGTGTTTACTGGAGCATTTGTCTTTTTTAAATCCATGACTTTATTTATTTATTATATTTTTGTAATTCAACATCAATTTGAGCCAACATTTCATCAGCTTTATTTTTGTACTCCGTATTTGGTTTAAATTTAACCAAATTATTGTAACTCGTTTTGGCAGTAATCAATCGTTCTTCCATTTTTGATGGCACACTATTAATAGCCAATAAATAAGCCGAATCTAATTTATAAAACAACGCTTTCTCCTTATATGGAGTACCCGGAAAATCAGCAATAAAATTATCCAATGCAATTATAGCCGATTTATAATTAGAAATTTTATTGTATTCCACTGCATTTTCATAAACCTTGCGTTCAATCTTATCGTTTAATTTTTTTGAAATTGCATTAGCCTCAACTATATAAGTAGAATTTGGATAACGATCTATAAATGCTTGCATCTTTTCAATAGCTTTAAAGGTATCCGTTTGATCTATGCTAAAAACTGGTGATAACTTCGAATAACTTTGAGCTCCTAAAAAAGCACACTCTTCTGCTTTTTCACTTTTTGGGTATCCTGACACAAAACTATCAAATTGATATCCAGCCAAATAATATTGTTTGGTTTTGAAACATGATTGAGCATACATATAAAACAACTTTTCACCCTGCGGCTTACCTCTATATGCTGGAGCCAACTGTTCAAAGAGGCGAATTGCTTTAGTATAACTTTTAGCATCGTATAATTTTGTTGCCACCTCAAACTTTACAGCAACATCTTCAGTTTTCAAAGCAGTTTGATACTCGCTACAAGAACAAAAAAACGCAACAACAAACAATACTGATATTAATTTCTTCATTTTATTTTACTGATTTTATTTTTATTGCTTTGAATACACACAATAAAAGCCACCAAAGATAGGCGGCAAATTTAGTTATTAATTTAGCTATTACAAAATATTTCTTTATTTTAAAAAAAAATGCATTATTTATACATTTTTAACCATTTTCTTTACAAATGAATCCAGACGATTCGATAAAGATTCATCAACGTTTACTAATGGCAATCTAACAAAATTGTCTGTAATACCAAGAATACTTAACACTTCTTTAATACCTGCTGGATTACCTTGTTCAAAAATCATATCGATACAATCCGTTAATATATATTGTAATTTAAATGCATCATCAACTTTTCTATTCAATCCCAATCGAATCATTTCAGAAAACTCTTTAGGAAAACCTTGTCCAATTACCGAAATAACACCAGAACCTCCTGCCAAAACTACTGGTAAGGCAATCATATCGTCACCAGAAATAACCAAAAAATCTTTTGGTTTGTTTTTTATTAATTGCATTGCTTGTACCAAATCGCCTGCTGCTTCTTTGATCCCTACAATATTATCAAAATCATTTGCTAATCTAATAACTGTATTAGGAAGCATATTGCTTGCAGTTCTTCCTGGTACATTATATAAAATTACTGGAATAGGTGAAGCTTCAGAAATAGCTTTAAAATGTTGATAAATTCCCTCTTGCGTTGGTTTATTGTAATAAGGAGAAACAGATAAAATGGCAACAAAAGAAGACAAATCTCTAGTTTTTAATTCTGCTACCACATTTAATGTATTATTACCTCCAACACCAAGAACTAAAGGTAATCTACCTGCATTAACCTCAATTACTGTCGAAATTACAAGTTCTTTTTCTGCTGTTGATAACACTGCATTTTCTGCTGTAGTACCTAATACTACAAGATATTCAATTCCTCCATCTATTGAAAAATTTACAACTCTTCGTAAAGCTTCGATATCTATTGTAAAATCGTTTTTAAACGGTGTAATAAGTGCAACACCTGTTCCTATTAATGATTGCATAATATAAATTATATTTTATTTAATATTTTTAAGTACCTGAATAACTCTTGAATAAAACCATTGTAATTCATTAAATCAATATTTATCATCAAATGATTTAATCTCTTATCTACTACCGAAAAGCCTACCTTAAATTTTGCTTTAGTTCTATGGGTTAAAAGTAGTAGAAAAGGTTTTTCGTCAATATAATAATTAATTAATAAATCAAATTCTTCATTTAAAAAATCAAGTATTGGTTGTTTTGTAAATTCACTATTAAAATTTAAATCTTTTAATCCAAAAGTAGGCACATCATACACTTCTTTACTCTTTACAATATCCCGATAAGCAATAATATTAATATTATTCTCGGCAATACCTTTGGAAATCATTACGTTTTTTAAAGCTGCAGTTTCAAAAAAAAGACTTTCATCAATAATTAATCCAACTTTAAATATTGGAGTATCTAAAGTCTCTACCTTAACATTACTGAGTTGTTTTTTTAAGGTTTTATTTAAGAAAAAGCGCTTTATATAATTTAAAAACATAGTACTTTTACAAGATTACAAATTTAATTATTTAAGTTACATTTAAGATGGTAAATCTAAAAAACAATAATGGCTTTTTAAAACTTTTTGTTATATTCTTAACACTAATTTTTATTATTTCTTGCAGTACTAAAACCTATACTGTTACGAAAATTGAAAGTAAACGAATCCCAATTACCGAAAAGGAAAACAATTCTATTGAAATTGAAAATTTCATAAAACCATATAGAGAAAAAATCAATACTGATTTAGATAAAATCTTAGCATTTAATCCAGTAATCCTAGAAAAAAGCAAAGGTGAATGGCAAACAAACATTGGAAATTTCATGTCGGATGTTTCTCTATCAAAAGGGAATTTTGTTTTTAATAAACGAGAAAACAAGAATATTGACATTTGCATACTCAATGATGGAGGAATACGTTCTATTCTCCCAAAAGGTAATATTACCGCACGAAATGCATTTGAGATAATGCCTTTTGAAAACAGTCTTGTAGTAATTGCTTTAAAAGGGGAACAAATCCATGAAATTGTTGCTTTTTTAATTAAAGATAAAAGCCCACATCCTTTGTCAGGCCTAACCTTTACTATCGACAATAACAATCAAGCCAAAAACATATTAATACAAGGTAAACCCATTGATAATTCGGCTATCTATTATGTTGCCACTAATGATTACCTCGCAAATGGCGGTGGCGGTATGGATTTCTTCAAAAAAGGGATTAAAAAATATGATTTAGATTACAAACTTAGAAATATACTAATAGATCATTTTACAGATGTAGACACCATTAAAGTCAAAAACGATATTCGAATATTTAAAGAATAATCTCCATTCTATCTATTCAAGCCAAATAAAATTAAACCATATTTCCCATTTTAATCCAATTCACTTTTACAGAAAAAACAAAATGAAAAGAAGAGATTTTATAGAAAAAACAGCCGCAAGTACAGCTTTGTTGAGTTTAGGATTATCATTAAGCAGTTTTAAAACAGATACTATAGAACATTTAACAATATTGCATACTAATGATGTTCATAGCTATATTGATCCTTTTCCTGCCGATCATCCCAGAAATCCAAACATGGGTGGTGTGTCGAGACGAGCATCACTAATTGAAAAAATACGATTAGAAAATCCAAACGTCTTACTATTAGATGCAGGTGATATTTTCCAAGGAACTCCATATTTTAATTATTACGGAGGGGAATTAGAATTCAAATTAATGAGCATGATGAAATATGATGCGTCAACGATTGGAAATCATGATTTTGACAATGGCTTAGAAGGAATTGTAGCGCAAATGCCCCATGCAACATTTGAATTTATTTCATCCAACTATGATTTTAAAAATACGGTCATGGATGGCTTTGTAAAACCCTTCAAAATATTCAATAAAAACGGCATAAAAGTAGGTGTTTTTGGTCTTGGAATAGAATTAACTGGCTTAGTCGATAAAAACAACTACAAAGAAACCATTTACAACAATCCTGTGGAACTTGCTGAAGAAATGGTTCACATACTAAAACAAGAAAAGAAATGTGATTTAATCATTTGTTTATCACATCTAGGATATAATTATAAAACCGAACCCAATAAAATCTGCGATTTAAAACTTGCAGCACTAACGAAAGATATTGATTTGATTATCGGAGGACATACTCATACGTTTTTAGACAAACCTACTGTCGTGAAAAATTTAGAAGAAAAAGAAGTTTTAGTAAACCAAGTGGGATGTTATGGAATAAATTTAGGTAGAATTGACTTTTATTTTGATTCAAATAAACAAAAGTCATCACAAGGAAAATCAATTATCGTCTAAGTATTCTGAAGTTTTATCTTTTTCTAAAAAATAATTTACCATAAAAAAGTAAGACAAAAACTGTGTAATTATACTCGTTATACTAAAAACATAATTATAAAAATAAAATTTATATACCACAAAAAAGACATCCGTAACAATAAAACAAACGCACATTAACATTGCGTTATAAAAGGCATACGTATCATTTTTATTATAATTTATAATTGAAATAATACTCAAAAAACTTAAAATTATTCCAAAAACTACATACAACCAAAAATCAAGCTCTAGGTTTTCTAGTTTTAAATTTAAAACTGAGTAACAAATACTTCCGATTGCCAAAATCAATATGAAAATTGAGATTGTGTCTTTAAAATAAAATTTTAAATATTTAAAATCCTTGAGAGCCAAATACAACAGAAGAACATAAACTATCATGACACATAAAAAAGAACCCAATGGAGACTCTTTTATATTCAATGTGTTAAAAACGTCCCGCACAAAAAACAACAAAAAAATAAATGCTTTCAAGAAAGTAATCTTATAATTATTAGATACAAAATAATATATAAACAAAGACGGGATTATAATAGATTTAGTTAATAAAACCATTATTTCAAAATCCAATAATTTGAAAATGATAGCTGATGCAGAAGTTATAAAAAATAATATTAATGATGGTGTACTAGCTTTCATTTAACATTTTTATAAATTGCTCTTCTGAAATAATAGAAATATTTAGTTTAGTTGCTTTTTCCAATTTAGCAGGTCCCATATTATCACCAGCAACAACAAAATCGGTTTTAGCAGATATTGAACTCCCTACTTTTCCACCATTATCTTCGATAGCCTTTTTTAATTCATCTCTTGAAAAGTCAGAAAAAACTCCAGAAACTACAAATGTTTTACCAAGGAATTTCTCTGTTGCATTTGGATTAATTTTTTCGATGATTTCAAATTGAACACCATAACTTTTTAATCTTTCGATGATCGCTATATTCTCCTTATTCTCAAAAAAATCAATCACACTTTGAGCAATTCTTTCACCAATTTCGTCAACCAAAATTAAATCCATAAGAGTTGCTTGCTGTAATGCATCAATATTTTTATAATGCTTTGCTAACTTTTTGGCAACTGTCTCCCCAACAAATCGAATTCCCAAGGCAAACAAAACGCTTTCAAAAGGTATCTTCTTAGAATTTGCGACTCCTTTTACTAAATTCTCAGCTGATTTTTGCGCCATTCTCTCCAATGGTAAAATTTGCTCAATAGTCAATTCATACAAATCAGAATAATTGTGCACCAAGCCATTATTGAATAGCAAAGCCACAGTCTCGCCTCCAAGTCCCTCAATATCCATTGCTTTTCTTGAAATAAAATGCTGAATTCGTCCTATTATTTGTGGAGGGCACCCATAAAAATTAGGACAATAATGATTCGCTTCTCCTTCTCCTCGAATTAACTCAGTATTGCATTCAGGACAATGGGAAATATATTTTGTAGGCTCTGAATTTTCAGGACGTTTACTTAAATCTACGGCAATAATTTTAGGAATAATCTCTCCTCCCTTTTCTACAAAAACGGTATCATTAATTCGAATATCTAACTTTTCAATTTGATCAGCATTGTGCAAAGAAGCTCGTTTTACAATCGTTCCAGCTAATTGCACAGGTTCCAAATTGGCAACAGGGGTAATAGCTCCAGTTCGTCCTACTTGATAGGATATCGAATTTAGTTTTGTAGCTACTTGTTCCGATTTAAACTTATAAGCTATTGCCCAACGCGGTGATTTGGCTGTAAAACCTAACTCTTCCTGGTGTCGAAAATCATTCACTTTTATAACCACACCATCTGTTTCATACGGTAATTCGTGGCGATGAACATCCCAATAATTAATAAATTCAAAAACTTCATCGAGATTCTTTGCCAATTTTGCTTCATTCGGAGCTTTGAATCCCCATTTTCTAGCAACTTCAAGTCCTTCAAATTGAGAAGAAAAAGGCAAGTTGGGACCAATTAAAAAATAAAGTAAACAATCTAAAGGACGTTTAGCTACTTCGGCACTGTCTTGCAGTTTCAAACTTCCAGATGCGGTATTTCTGGGATTAGAATAGGGCGTTTCTCCAATTTCAATTAAATCTTGATTCATTTTTTCGAAACCAACAAAAGGCAAAATAATTTCACCTCGAATAGCAAATTGCTCTGGATAATTCCCTTTCAATTGCAATGGTATAGACTTGATCGTTTTTATATTATTGGTCACATCATCACCTTGAAAACCATCTCCACGAGTTACTGCCCGTTTAAGTATACCATTTTCATAAGTAATGCTAATTGATGCACCATCATATTTTAATTCGCAGGTGTATTCTAAAGCGACATTTCCTAAAACTTTCTGAATTCTATTTTCCCAATCGATCAAATCTTCTTTAGAATAGGAATTGTCTAGTGAATACATACGGTATTCATGCGGAATAGTTTCAAAGTTTTTAGTGACTGTCCCTCCTACTCTTTGCGTTGGAGAATTGGCGTCAAAAAATTCAGGATGCTTATTTTCTAAGTCTTGAAGCTCCTTCAATTTCATATCAAACTCATAATCAGATAATGTCGGTTTATCCAAAACATAATAATTATGATTGTGAAGATTGAGTTCTTCCCTAAGCGTTTGTATGGTCTGCTGTATATTCATAAAACAAAATTGGCTATTCTAGTCGATTAAATAATCTACTAAAATAACCAATTTAAAGTTTAAAAATCAAATTTACGACTCGATAATCGTATTAATTTGATTGTATAATTGCCCGTCACTCAAAAAAGAACCCTGTTGGATCAATTGAAAGATAGAAAGATTACGTTCTTCAGTAAACTCTTTTTTCCCAACTTTCATTTCTATTGTTTCTGTAAACATATTGTCACTAAGCCATTCTAAACCTTCTTTGGTCAAAAAATCAATTTCAGGAACTAATGATTTTAGAACAATCGATTTTATATCTGTGTCGAAACATTGAAATAGAAAAATATGATTTTTAGAGAAAAATTCTAAATACGTGGCTTTTGTGAGCACACCTTCCCAAATCAAATCCGAAAAAACATCCAATTCTTGTTCGGCAACTTCAGGTTTATTCGCTTTAATTTGGTCCCATTCTACCTTGTCAATAGCTTGAGAAGCCAAAAAATTAGTAAACTCTTGGGTTAATTCTTCAAATTGTTCTTTTGTAAGTCTTGCGTATTTCATTTTTAGAAATTAGATTTTGAAGTTAGATTTTAGAAGTTAGACACCTTTTTTAGATAATAACAAAAAGGCAGAATATCTCCCTTTAGCCCCGATTGAAGTGGAAATCCTTATAAGCCAGTCCCGATAGTTATCGGGACTGGCTTATAAGATTGCAACGAAAAGCGGGACGATATTCCCAAAAATACCTGGTTTTTCTGCTCCGAATCAATTAATAACTTCGTTTAAACAAAAAAAATCCCGACTTTCATCGGGATTTTAATAATAAATTAAAAAATTATGCTTTTTCAGCGATAATTTCATATGGTAATTCAACGATTACATCTCTATGTAATCTTACAGAAGCAGTATATTTACCAGTACGTTTAACGATACCAGAAGTGATAAATTTTCTATCAATTACTTGACCACCTTTAGCCAAAGCTTCAGCGATATCAATGTTTGTAATTGAACCAAACAATTTTTCACCACCTGCTTTTGCAGAAATTTTAATTTCGATAGCTTTTAAAGCTTCAGCCAATGCTTTAGCATCTGCTACAACTTTAGCTTCTTTGTGTGCTCTTTGTTTAAGGTTTTCAGCCAATACTTTCTTTGCAGAAGAAGTAGCTAAGTGAGCAAATCCTTGTGGAATTAAAAAATTACGACCGTATCCGTTTTTCACATTTACTACGTCATCTTTAAATCCTAAATTCTGAACATCTTTTCTTAAAATAAGTTCCATGTTGTTGTCCTTTGTTTGAGAAGTTAGGTTTCATGTTTCAGAAAACCAACAACTGTTAATTTTTAATTATTTTAATAAATCGGCCACGTATGGCATCAAAGCTAAGTGACGAGCTCTTTTTACAGCTACAGACACTTTTCTTTGGTATTTTAATGAAGTTCCTGTTAAACGACGAGGAAGAATTTTTCCTTGTTCGTTAACGAATTTCAATAAAAAATCAGCATCTTTATAATCGATATATTTGATACCTGATTTTTTGAAACGACAATACTTTTTAGTTTTGTTTGTTTCTATGTTCAAAGGCGTAAGATATCTGATATCCCCGTCTTTTTTTCCTGAAGCAGATTGTTGTAATGTTGCCATGATAATTAAGCTTTTGTAGATTTAAGTTTTGCTCTTCTTCTTTCAGCCCAAGAAATAGCATGTTTGTCAAGACTTACAGTTAAGAAACGCATAACTCTTTCGTCACGTCTAAATTCAGTTTCAAAAGCGATAAGAACCTCTCCAGCAACTTTGAATTCGAACAAGTGGTAAAATCCACTTTTTTTGTTTTGAATTTCGTAAGCCATTTTTTTCAGACCCCAATCTTCTTTCGATACCATTTCTGCTCCTCTACTAGTAAGAAAATCTTCAAATTTGCTTACTGTTTCCTTTACCTGAACTTCAGATAAAACGGGATTTAAAATGAAAACAGTTTCATAATGATTCATAAAAAATTTATTTATTTGTTAAATTGGGTGCAAAAGTAAACTTTTTTCTTGAACATACAAGTACAATTAAACAATAATCGACGAATGACAAAAAAATATTTGAATTCATTAGATTAATAAAAAAAAAAAACTATTTTTACTATACCAAATCAAAAATTTGATATTATGAAACTAAACTGTGTTGTTGTAGATGATAGTTCAATACAAAGAATGATTATTGCAAAATTGGTTAACAATCACACCAATTTAAACTTGATTGGTGATTTTTCTAATGCAATTGAAGCGAAAAGCTGTATGACTGTCCACACGGTAGACTTGATATTTCTTGATATTGAGATGCCTGTAATTAATGGTTTTGACTTTCTTGATGGTCTAAAAACTAAGCCCCAGATTATCTTCATTACCTCAAAAGCAGAATATGCTATGAAAGCTTTTGATTATGATGCTACCGATTATTTACAAAAGCCTATTTCAATAGAGCGTTTTAATGCTTCTGTACGTAGGGCAATTGATAATTTTCTATTGAAAAAAGAAAATAAAGAAGATGAAGGTGAGCATATCTTCATTAAAAGTAATTTAAAAAAATTAAAGGTATTTACTTCTAAAATCAAATGGATAGAAGCTTTTGGTGATTACGTAAAAGTTGTTACTGAAGATGACAGTAATCTTGTCCTCTCGACAATGAAATCTTTTGAGAATGATTTATCAAAAGACAAATTCATTAGAGTACATAAGTCATTCATTGTAAATATTGATAAAATTGACCGTTTTAACAGTAAATTTGCAGAAATTGGAGTAACAAAAATTCCTTTAAGTCGTAATAAAAAAGAAGATCTAGTAAAAGCACTTGCCTATTCTTAAAACACTACTTAATAAAAATCAACATTTACAGTAATTTTAATAGCTCGATATTGCGCTACAGCCTCAAAACTATTCAGTATTTTCTGAATAGTTTTTTTTGTATTTATAATTGAATTATTTTGAGGAATCTTTATAACAATTGTCCTAATATACTCATTTCGAATTCTACTGATTGCTGGTTCTTCAGGACCTAATACCGGCATTGCCAAATTTTGACTCAAAACTTGATACAACCACATAGAGCCTTGTTTGAGTTTCTCGAAATCCCTTTGTTTTAATGTCAATTTAATTATCCTATAATAAGGAGGGTATTTATAAATTTGCCGATCATACAATTGTTCTTTGTACATTCCTACATAATCTGTATTGGTAACTTGCTGAACCGTATTATGATTAGGATTATAGGTTTGTATTACTACTTTTCCTTTTTTATCAGATCGTCCTGATCGTCCTGCAACTTGTGTCATCATTTGAAAACTTCGTTCGAATGCCCTAAAATCTGGATGATACAACATTGTATCGGCATTCATAATACCCACTAAATTCACATTATCAAAATCCAATCCCTTGGCTAGCATTTGAGTTCCAACCAATATATCAAATTCTCGATTTTTGAAACTATCAATAATTTTTTCGAACCCAAATTTACCTCTGGTTGTATCCTGATCCATACGTCCCGTTTTAGCACTTGGAAAAATATTTAGTAATTCCTGTTCTATTTGCTCCGTCCCAAGACCTTTGGTAATCAAATCAACACTATGACATGAATGACAATGAGTGGGATTAGCAATAGAATACCCACAATAATGGCAACGCAATTGATTCTTATGTTTATGATAGGTCAAACTTACATCACATGAATGACAATGTGGTACATGCCCACATGTTATGCACTCAACTATTGGCGAGTACCCTCTCCTATTTTGAAACAAAATAACTTGTTCCCCCAATGACAAGGCCAACGTAATCTCTTCGATTAGAACATCACTAAAATGTCCGTTCATTTTTTTTCGAAAATACTTATCTTTTAGATCGACCAATTGAATATCAGGCAAACTTACATTTCCAAAACGTTCTGAAATTTCAACAAAACCGAATTTACTTGATACTGCATTATAATACGATTCAATGCTTGGTGTTGCCGATCCCAAAAGCACTTTGGCTTGGTACATATTTGCTAAAACAATGGCAGCATCTCGAGCATGATAGCGAGGTGCTGGATCTGATTGTTTAAAGGTTTGCTCATGTTCTTCATCAATAATCACAAATCCTAAATCAGAGAAAGGCAAAAACAAAGCCGATCTGGCCCCAATTACAATTTGAGCCTTCTCTGCGTTTGACAAAACTTGATTCCAGACTTCCACCCGTTCATTATTGCTGTACTTTGAATGAAAAACGGCTACTTTATTTCCAAAATGGATCCTTAATCTAGAAACTAATTGAGTCGTTAAAGCAATTTCAGGTAGCAAATACAAAACTTGCTTCCCCGTGATTAAGTAATCTTCAATAAGTTTTATGTATATTTCGGTTTTACCACTCGAAGTAATACCATGTAATAAACAAACTGGTTTTTGATCGAAACTTTCTTTTATAGATTCAAAAGCCTTTTGTTGCGCTTTACTCAATTGCAATTCACCTTCTCTCCCATTTCCTGAAAAGTTAATGCGATCTTCTTGTAAATAATATTCTTCAAAGATTTCTTTTTCGACTAAAGCTTTAACGATTGCTAAAGAAGACTTCGCAGTTTCTACTAATTTTTTAACCGAAATTGGTTTTTTTTCAGCGGCACTTAATTGAAAATAATTCAGGACTAATTCCTTTCTCTTATTTGCATTTTTAAGCATCTCAAGTAATAATTTCAAGCCATCATTCGAATCATATTTTGAATGTAACCGTAAGTATTTAACTAATTTAGGTTTGTAGTTTTCATGAACTTCTTCTTGCAGTACTATTATATTTTTATCCAACAATTTTTGAATGATGGGAAAAATATTTTTTTTATTAAGAATAGATATAATGTCTTGTACCTTTAATGAACTTTGATGTTGCAATGCTTCATACACTAAATACTCATCATCTGACAGCAAGCTCTCATCAACAAAAGTGTCACTTTTTTTTGTAATTAAGGTTTCACTTTCCAACAATAATGCACTTGGCATTGCGCTACGATATACATCACCAATGGCACACATATAATAATCGGCAATCCATTTCCAATGGTTAATTTGAACTTCGGTTACAATTGGAAAGTTGTCCAAAATTTGATGAATTTCCTTGGCTTCATATAATGTAGGCTCATTATTATGAATTTCTATTACCAAAGCAGTGTATATTTTGCTTTTACCAAAAGGCACAGTCACCCTCATTCCTTTTTTCATAAAAAGAAATTCAGCTTCCGAAACTCTGTATGTAAAAGTTTTGGCAAGAGAAAGCGGTAAAATAACCTCTACAAAATGCATTGAATAATTTTAGATTTTTAGTCCGAAGCTTTAAGAAAAAAGGTGGGTTTGATTTATATCTTAAAAACTTTAAACCAAAACTATTTAACTCGGTACCAATATTGTGTTCTTCCAAACAAAGAAACTCCAACAAAACCTCTCACTTTAAGTTTATCTTTACCATCAAGTGTTATAAAACATTTATATTCTTCTCCTTTTGAAGGATCTAAAATTTTACCGTCATTGTATTCATTACCATCTTTTACTAGACCTTTGATTATAACCAAGCCCAAAATCGGAGCATTTTTATCTTCACCAGTACATTTTGTACAAAGCGATTTTCTTTTTTCAGGATTTAGGATTTCTATAATTTTCCCATAGACTTTACCTGATTTTTCATATACTTCTACAATTGATTTAGCTTGTCCTGTTGCATCATCAATGGTTTTCCATTTTCCTAAAACAGATTGGCTTTGGGCATTGAAAATCATAACAAAAAACACAACTAAACTAAATACGATACTTTTTTTCATTTTTTCTTAAATTAATGTCTCACTGTTTATATTATTCCAAATTATGATAAAAATATATATTTGGATTATTTTTGACAAGAATACAAAATTTCATCTAAACAATCCAATTTATTATTAAACTTTACAATAATAGTTTGTTTTTTCTCAATTTGTGAATTGTGGCATTCAATTCGAAACCTAACAATAAGATCATACAGTTTATCCATATATAAAACATCATAATTAACAATGTACCAATTGAGCCATATAATTCATTGTATTTTGAGAATCGAATTACCCAAATTCCAAAAAAATAAGAAGATACAATTATAAGTATGGTTGTAAAGACTGAACCAATACTTATAAAAGGAGGTTTATGGGCTTGTTTTGTTCCGTATCGTAATAAGATAGATGATGTAATTAATATCATCAAAATTATAAAAAGATATCTCCCCAAAATTATCAACGGAATTCGATCACTTAACACGTCTTGAATAATTGTTTTTTGAATAAAAACCTCAAAAATCACAATAATAGAAACAGTCAACAGTAAGAGAATCGACAAAATTAACGAAATACCTAATGCCACAAAATATTGATTAAAAAAACCTCTTTTTTCTATTACATGGCGGGAAGATTCAAAACCACCCAAAATCCCATTTATTCCATTGGCCATTAAGAAAATAGACAATAAAAAACCCGAAGACATTAATCCTGAGTGACTATTATTAAGGATGTCATTTATAATATTAGCAATTGCATCATAGGTATTTGGTGGCACTCCCTCTTTTACAAATTGCAGAAAATCATTTTGAAATCCTTCAATCGGTATAAATGGAATTAGATTTAAAATAAACAAAGCAAAAGGAAACAAGGCCATAAAGAAACTAAAAGCTACTGCACTTGCATGATACGAAAATGCTCCATCGATGATGCCCTCGAAATACAATTCTAATAAATCATAGAACGAGAAACCACCCAAACCTGGCACTTTAACCTTTTTTAAGACATGCATCAGATTCCTTATGATTGGAATTTTTTCGAGTTTAGCCTCAATTTTAAATGTCATAACTCTAAATTGCTTTTAGACTTAAATCCATATTATAAATCGAATGCGTTAATGCTCCTGATGAAATATAATCAACACCGCATTCTGCATAATTACGCATAGTTTCTTCGGTAATATTACCTGAAGATTCCGTTTGACATTTGTCACCTATCAAAGCAACTGCTGTACGAGTGTCTTCGTAATTAAAATTATCAATTAATATTCTATACACCCCATTGCTTTTTAAAATTTCTTCGATTTCAGCTAGATTTCTGGCTTCAACGATGATTTTTAAATCTAAATTATTTTCTTTAAGATAGGTTTGGGTTTTGGCTATTGCCAATGTAATACCACCTGCAAAATCGATATGATTATCCTTTAACATAATCATGTCATACAAAGCAAAACGGTGATTTTCTCCTCCTCCAATTTTTACTGCCCATTTTTCGGCTACACGAAATCCGGGTGTTGTTTTTCGGGTATCCAAAATTTTTGTTTTTGTTCCTTCAAGTAATTGTACAAAACTATTGGTTTTAGTAGCAATAGCACTCATACGTTGCATGGTGTTTAATACTACTCTTTCTGACTTTAAAATAGATTGAGAACTGCCCGAAACATGAAAAACAATATCCCCTTTTTTGACTGGAGTACCATCTTCTATAAAAGTTTCGATTTGCATATTAGGATCTACATACTCAAAAATCATTTTAGCAAGAGCTACGCCGGCAATGATACCGTCTTCTTTTACCAATAATTTTGCTTTTCCCATTGCGCTTTCAGGTATACAAGCCAATGAGCTATAGTCTCCAGGTCCTACATCCTCTCTTATTGCGTTACTAATTAGGCTATTTAATTCGTTTTGAAATTGTATTTGGCTAATCATTTTTTTATCTTTTAATATGACGCTAAAGTAGGATTTATTTTGTGTATTAAAAAGTATGAGCGTTTTAAAAAATGAGAATTTCACATTTATTTATGACAATACATAGTTTCAATTATTATTTGTTCCAAGGAATCTTCATGAAACTATTTTTCAAAAGAAAACCTGTAAGATTTTGAATTGCTTACAGGTTTATTAAGTATGTTTTATTCTTTTAAAACCAATTATTCGATGCCGTTTTGATCTATCATATAGACCACAGCTGCCATCGTTCCAGCTCCGAGTTCTAGCTCTCTTTTATTGATTGCATCAAAGGTATCATTTGCAGCATGGTGGTAATCAAAATAACGTTGTGAATCTGGTTTTAAACCAGCTTTAACAATTTTTCCTGCCGTTAATGCTTCAATATCAGATCCAGTATGGCCTTTTACAAAACTATGAATTAAATAAGGTTCAAATAAACCTTTCCAATTTGTGATTTTACTAAAATTGGAATCGTCACAATCTAATGAAAACCCCCTTGGAGTAAATCCACCTTCGTCACTTTCTAAAGCAAAAATGTGGTTTTCTTTATTAGCCAAAGATAATTCTTCATATTTTTTTCCACCTCTCGTTCCGTTTTCTTCATTCATAAACAGCACAATACGAAGAGTGTTTTTGGGTTTATAATTTAAGTTTTTAAAGATATTCATCACTTCCATACTTTGTACTACCCCTGCCCCATCGTCATGAGACCCATCGGCCAAATCCCAAGAATCAAGATGACCGCCCACGACCATAATATTTTCAGGATGTTCCGTTCCTTTGATTTCTCCAACAACATTATAAGAAAGTGCCTCTTCCAATTGCTGACAAGATTGTTTGAAAAAGAATTTTAAATTGGGATTACTTTTTAGAGTTTTGCTTAATAATTCGGCAGCATTGGTACTAATAGCGGCAGTTGGAATGTATTTTTCTTTGGGAATGTTACCATAACTTTGACCTCCTGCATGCGGATAATCGTCTAATCTCAAATTCATTGAACGCACTATAGTTCCAATTGCTCCATATTTTGAAGCTTCGGCAGCTCCTCCATAACGTTGATCTACCGCTCCAGAATATGCAGTAAATGATTCAATAGCCCCATTATCCATTGGTCTGTTATAAAAAACAATTTTACCTTTTATTTTATCAACCCCCAAAGTTTTTAATTCTTCCAAACTATGAACTTCAATTACTTCAGCAGTTATGCCCTTTTTGGGAGTTGCAATTGAACCACCCAAAGCACAGATTGGAACTTTAATTTTAGTTTTATCATCTTGAATGTAAGCTGTTTCTTTTTCGCCACGAACCCAATGAGGCACCATTACTTCTTGCAAATACACTTTGTCAAAACCTAAAGTTTCCATTTGCTTTTTGGTGTATTGAACCGCTTTAGCAGCACCTTCTGACCCAGACAATCTAGACCCAATATCATTAGAAAGATGATCCAACCAAGAATAACACTGAGAATTTGTCAATGCAGCATTGTATATTTTCTTAAATAGTTGTTCCTCTTTGGTTTGTGCAAAAAACACAACCGAATTTAAAAGCAAAAGTGTTGAAAGTAGATTTTTTTTCATTTTGTCGAAATATGAAATTATTTGGGATTTAATGGTAGCGCAATTTCGACAATCTAAAACAATATCAAAATGAAATTCAAAAAAAATCCTGAATACTTATATAAGCATTCAGGATTTCAGTAAACACAATTAAAGAAAACTATTTAATTGGTTCAAAACTAATGGCTGTTCCTCCACCAGGAGCCATAACCAAGTTTAATTTTGACTTGTTTGTAACTTCAACGGTTCTTATTTTATAAGCCATTGGGTTGTTTTTCCAATCGGCATCTTTGGCATCTTCATAAATAATAGCTTTATACTTTTGTCCTTTGTTTAGAAAATCTAAAGTTATTTCCGTTTTTCTGGCATTCTCATCGGTAATTGCACCTAAGAACCATGTTTGTTTTCCTTTGGTTTTTCTAGCAATTGTCAAATAATCACCAGGTTCAGCTTCCAAAATTTTTGTATCATCCCAATCCAAAGCTACATCTTTAATGAATTGAAAGGCATCCATACGTTTTTCATAACTTTCTGGTAAATCGGCCGCCATTTGCAAAGGAGAATACATCGTTACATACAAAGCCAATTGCTTTGCCAAAGTAGTATGCACTTGTTCTGTTTTATTTTTGTCATAGTAACTCATTTTGATTTCAAAAATACCGGGAGTATAATCCATAGGTCCTCCTAGCTGTCTTGTAAAAGGCAAAATAGTTTCGTGACTTGGTGGATTTCCATTACTCCAAGCGTTAAATTCATTACCACGGGCAGCCTCGGCAGCAATATAGTTTGGATACGTGCGACTGTAACCAGTAGGACGAGACGATTCATGCGAATTGATCATTAATTTGTAATCGGCGGCGCGTCTTGCCACGAAGTTGAAGTGATTCACCATCGTTTGACCGTCATGAAACTCACCACGAGGAATAATTTTGCCGACATAACCAGATTTCACTGCTGGATAATCGTATTTTTTCATCAAATCAAAAGCTCGATCCAAATGACGCTCATAATTCGCCACAGAACCCGAAGTTTCATGGTGCATAATCATTTTTACATTTTTTTCTTTGGCATAAGCCGTAACTTCTGCCAAATTGAAATCGGGATAAGGAGTTGTAAAATCAAATACTTCTTCTTTCCAATTGCCAGCCCAATCTTCCCAACCTACATTCCAACCTTCAACCAATACACCGTCAAATCCATTTTTGGCAGCAAAATCAATATATCTTTTGGTATTTGCAGTTGTTGCTCCATGTTTTCCTGATGGCAATAACTCTTTAGAAGATATATTCTGAGCATTTTGTGAACCTGCATAATCCCAAGTGGATAATCCTACGTGCATTTCCCACCAAATCCCCACATATTTCATTGGTTTTATATACGAAACATCGTCTAGTTTACAAGGCTCATTTAAATTCAAAATCATTGATGAACCCACAATATCACGGGCATCTTTACTTACCATAATGGTTCTCCACGGTGATACACAGGGTGCTTGTAAATAGGCTTTATCACCTATTGCATTAGGAACCAATTGTGATGATAATTTAAAATTTGCACCATCCACATTTAGATGCATAACTGGATAATTAACTACTGCTGCTTCAAAAATATTTACATACAATCCTGATGCCGATTTCATCATTAAAGGTGCTTGAACCGTATATTTACCAGGAATCGATTTTACCCCAATTCCATTATTCAAATTCAATTTTGTATTGTCTATACTTGAAAGTTTTGTTTCATTATAAACATACTCATTACTATCAAAATCACCAGGTATCCAAAAGGCTTTGTAATCCTCGGTTAAATTAAATTGGGAAACCTCATCCGAAATAATGAAATAATTTAGTTTCTCTTGTTTTGGAAACTCATATCTAAAAGCGACACCTTCATTATAAACTTTGAAAATGATGTTCATTTTTACATTGGTCTCTTTTTGGTTAAGAGCAATTGTAAGTTCGTTGTACTGATTTTCAATAATTGCTTTTTGACCTAAAACTGGTTTCCAAGATTCATTAAATGTAGCCGATTTTGAAGTTATAATTTCAAAATTTGAATCAAGAGCGGTTCTCTCCTTGAGTTTTATTCCTAAAGTACTTTCCAGAATAATAGGTTTACCTTTGTAATTTACAGTATATGATGGCTGTCCATTATTTACTATTTTAAAATTGACCTCAAGGGCACTCGATGGAGATTTTACACTTTGTGCCTGAATCACACTTAAAGTAAAAACGAGAATAATTGAAAAAATATGTTTCATTTTGATTATGTGTTAATATATAAAGTAAAAATAAGCATTAAAATCATAAAATTGCAATCTCAATCAAACTACAACCTTGTAGTTAAGCCGAAAACGATTTCGATTTTTATAACTATCCGAGATTAGTACCAACCGGTAAAATTGACCGAAGATTAAAAAGATAATTAGTCTTTTTTAAAGACTGTTATTTTCAATATTATTACGAAATTCAAACTCAATTAGAAACGGCAACAGTGGTTTTAGGTCCAATTCCATTTTCATTAAAAGCTTCAATAGCAAAATAATAGCTAGTCCCTATATCTAATCCTCTGAAATCATAAAAATTCGCATCATAAACCATGATGCTGTTGTATAATTTATCTGGAGCAATTCCGTAATAAATGTTATACCCAACGGCATCAGGCTGTGCGTCCCAGTGAATCATAGCAGAGCGGGAGTCGTCATTATCTCTATCCACTTTAAATCCAGTAACCGATTTTGGTTTCTCGGATAATCCGTTGCCAAAAACACGGAAATCAGAAACAGCAAATAATCCTGAGGCATTGTGAATATTTACCATTTTTATGTAGCGGGCTTCAATAGATTTGGTTAATTCTAGATAATCGTGAGGAGTATCTTTATCACTTTTGGATTTATCAACCACCAAAGTCCAATTTTGATTATCATTTGACATAAATATTTGGTATTGGTAATAAATATCCATTGCCTTGTTGTACTGTGTCGCTTTATGATCAGCATAATTAATTTGTAAAGCATTAATTCTCATTTTTCTGCCCAAATCAATTTGCAACCATTCGCCTGGATTATCCGTTTTTGCCGACCAATACGATTGAATATCCTCGTCGGTCAAATTCTGTGCATTGTAACAGATTTTTTCAAATACTTTTTTCCCGCCAGTATCTACTCGGTGCGTTTGTACATCCATACACTCTTCCGAAGAAGACACCGTTGCATTTTTTTTATACGAAAGCAACATCCATCCCGAGAAAGCACCTTTGGTTTGATCACGGTTTTTCGTTGCGAGTAAAGTTGGAAAATCCCCATAAGCAGTAATGGAATACATAATATCATCCTTATCGAATCCAGCAGGAAACATATCGATGCGGCGTTCAAAACGGTCTTTTACAGAAATCTTGCACGTTCCGGTATTCCAGTAATTACCATAATTGTCGGCAAAAGTATTACCGTGTCCCGCTCCTATCACAAATCCGCCTGGTTTATATGACATCGGATTGTGTTTTTGGTACGTAAATGGGCCTAGTGGGCTATTGCCAACATGAACACCATTGGCGTAGCCCTTGAATTCGGTGGCTGGAGCACCATATTGCATGTAATATTTACCATTGTGTTTGGTCATCCAAGCCCCTTCAATAAAATTACCCCAAGGTGCCGGTTCCATATCATTATTGGGGCCGAAACGCTCCCAACCGTGCTCTGTCGGGTTTAAGCCTACAACTGCTTTTATTTCGCCATAAGGACACTGAATATCTTCAACTTCGGTTGCTGAGTATAGCTTTTGATAATCTTCTTGATTTCCTTTTGGTAACCACGTTTTATAATCTACCTCAACACCACAAAGCGGTAATTTTCCGCTTGAACCATAATACATATATACTTTTTTGTCGTCATCCTGAAAAATAGCAGGATCCCAAGTAGGCAACATGGCAGTATTAACGTGCCGAGTCCAACGACCGGATTTTGGGTTGGCCGATTTCCAGACTGGGTGATCCTTTTTCCAAGTTGAACCTACATAAAACAAAGTGTCATTGACCACCCAAGCCGCAGGAGCACATTGATCATCATCACTGGGATTGCGTTGAAAACTGCCATAAACAAATTTCCAGTCCGACATATCTTTACTCCAAAAGAATCCTGCTTGATTGGTAGCAAACAGGTAATATTCTCCTTTATAAGTAATAATTAATGGGTCGGCACTCGAACGACGAGAATCTGGAATTCCATTATGGTTTTCAGTAGTGTAATTATAACCAATATTGATGGGGTTACAATAAGTAGACGCTGATTTATTAGGATCAAACCATTTTGTTTTAGACTGTGCCATACTGATTTGGGGGCACAAGAATAGTAACAAGGCTGGTATTAAATATAGTCTTCGCATTTCTTGTTTTTTTAACCATATAAGAAATATAAGTTCATTTAAGCAGGGACATAAAAAGTAAAATCTTACATTTTCTTAAATTTCTTATATGGTAAATCATTAATTCTGTGATTAAAAAAAGCCCTCCGTCTAACCAAAAACGAAGGGCAACCAAATAAACTAACCAAGCTTAATTTACTAAATTAAAACTTACTTTATTGTCCGCGTTTGAATTCCCTCCAACGAAAACTTCAAACAGACCCGGCTCAGCAACAAATTGCAAATCAGAATTATAAAACTTCAAATCTTCAATGTTAATTTCGAATATCACTGTTTGTTTTTCTCCTTTTTTAAGGGCAATTTTTTGAAAACCTTTCAATTCTCTAACCGGTCTTGTTACAGAACCAACCACATCTTTAATATACAACTGAACAACTTCTTTGCCATCAAATTTTCCAGTATTTGCAAGATCTACACTTACATTTACTTTTCCGTTGAAATTCATTTTATCAGAAGAAATTTTCAGATTTGAATACTCAAAATTGGTGTAACTCAATCCGAAACCGAAAGGAAATAAAGGTTCATTTCTTTCGTCTAAATAATTAGATTTAAACTTTTCGAATTTACCTTCTGAGTTAGAAAGAGGTCTACCAGTATTTTTATGCGCGTAATAAATAGGCAACTGACCTACGCTTCTAGGAAAAGTAGTGGTTAATTTTCCTGAAGGATTTACATCTCCAAACAAAACATCGGCAATGGCATAACCCGCTTCGCTACCGGCAAACCAAACATTTAGAATTGCTGGAACAGTTGCGTTTTCATCGTTTAATATTAATGGACGACCATCAAATAAAACGAGAACTACAGGTTTCCCTGTTTTTAATAATGCATTCAGTAAATCTTTTTGCGATTGTGGAATTTCTAAATTAGTTCTACTGCTAGACTCCCCACTCATTTCGGCAGATTCGCCTAAAGCAGCCACAATAACATCCGATTGATTGGCCACTTTCAAAGCTTCGGCAATCATTTCTTCTTTAGAACGTTTGTCTCTATTCAAAGTTTTGCCAAACATAGTAGCATTGGTTTCAAAAGTTTCGTCATAATCCAGATTACTTCCTTTGGCATAAAGCACTTTAGTCGATTTACCAGCTACTTCCTGAATTCCTGCCAATAACGAAATGCATTTTTCTCCATTTGTGGCCACGCTCCAAGTTCCTGACATATTGTTTTTGGCATCTGCCAATGGTCCGATAAGTGCAATGGTTCCTGATTTTTTCAAAGGCAATAATTGATTTTCATTTTTTAGTAAAACCAAAGATTGAGTAGCTGTTTTTCTGGCTTCATCTCTACTATTTGAAGTAAAAATTTCAGTTTTAGCCCTTTTTTCATCACAATATTTATACGGATCTTCAAACAATCCTAAATCGTATTTGGCATTCAAAATTAGAGTAACGGCATTATTGATCTGTTCGATAGTCACTTTCTTTTCATCTAATGATTTTTTCAAAGTCGTTAAAAAACCTTCGCCTACCATATCCATTTCAACTCCAGCATTCATTGACAGCGCTGATACGGTTTGCAGATCTCCCATTCCATGATCAATCATTTCGGGAATTCCTGTAAAATCAGTCACTACAAAACCTTTAAATCCCCATTGTTTTCTTAAAACATCCGTCATCAGCCATTTGTTTCCGGTGGCAGGAATTCCTTCCACTTCGTTAAAAGAAGCCATAACAGATCCTACACCTGCGTCAATTGCCGCTTTGTAAGGAGGGAAATATTCATTGTACATTCTTATCCTACTCATATCAACCGTATTATAATCACGGCCACCTTCTGGCGCTCCATACAAAGCAAAATGTTTAACACAAGCCAAAATGGTATTTTTCTTGGAAAGATCATGCTGTTGGTATCCGTCTACCATTGCTTTGGCGATTAGGCTTCCCAAAAAAGGATCTTCACCAGAACCTTCGGAGATTCTTCCCCAACGTGGATCACGGGAAACATCTACCATAGGCGAAAATGTCCAATTGATTCCATCGGCACTAGCTTCTTGAGCAGCTATTTGGGCACTTCTTTCAATTAATTTCATGTCCCAAGTACATGATAATCCTAGTGGTATAGGAAACGTAGTTTCGTACCCATGAATAACATCCATTCCAAAAATTAATGGAATTTTCAATCGGCTTTTTTCGACAGCAATTCGCTGAACGTCTCTAATTTTCTGAACCGATTTGATATTAAATAATCCACCGACCTTGCCTTCTTCAATTTTTCTTGCAACATCAGAACTATTGGCCTGACCGGTGGTTATATCTCCCGAAGTGGGTAAATTCAGTTGCCCTAATTTTTCATCCAAAGTCATTTTGGACAACAACTCGGCAACAAATTCTGTTTTGGGTTTTAATGTAACCGCTTTTTTATTTTCTTTTTTTTGGCTATAGCCAAAGAGTGAAAAACTAAGTAGTACTATTATTAATTTCGTATTCATTTTCTATTTTTTTATTTGTTTAAATATCCAATCATAGATTTTTGGATTATCATATACTTTTAACCAAATTCCTTAACATAAATCATTAAAAAATGGCCAATTGACATCAGAGTTACAACTTTTAATTTTTTTATAAATGGGTATTAAGTGCCCTTCATTCTGTATACCCTCTTGAAGAACATAAAAAATTCTAATTTCAGTTTTTAAATTTCCATTTATATCCGAATGCGGAAAGGAATTTAATGACGATAAAAAAGCAATGACTATTATTCTATAATTCTTTATTATCTGAAATTTTCTAAAAATTATATTTCCCAGAATGAAAACCAAGATTCAACAGTCCTTGTTTTACTTCAGGAGCATTCATAAATAATTTCCATAATAATCCAGAACGATAATTCTCAATCATAGGTGCTATGGTTCCTTGATCTATTGCCAAATAACGTGGTGTCACCCAATTATAATGAGGTGAAAATGCATCATAAGGCCCCGCAATTCCAACATAAATACTTTTCTTTTCATTGTATAAATAATGTAAAAACTTCATGCTTTCTTTTGGAGTATACGGAAAAGAAGATAGCGCAGCAGTTGGAGTGATTACCCCTAAATCATTGTCGGTATCATGGGCAGAATACCCCGTTGTCCCATCAGTATTTCTGGAATAACTGGCTGTAAGTCCCCAACATTTATCAGAATAGCCATTCCATTTTTTTGGATTATCAACACAATAACTATAAATTATTTTGGCCTGATTTTGTGTCAATTCCCAATAATTTGCATATTTATCAGACAATTGAGAAGGATCCAATCCTAAATAAGAATATTGCGCCCAAAACAAAGGACCAACATTTCCACTTACCGTATTGTATTTGAAAACTAAAGGAATTCCATATTGTGTTTTACCGGTTGTAATTGTACCGTTTCGTGTCCATCCTTCATGATAGGCAGCAGTAGGAATTGGATGCGTTGTAGAGGAAGCGCCTAAAATATAGGCAATCAAACATTCATTGTATCCTTCTAATTTGAATTTCATTTCCCATTGATAGGTTGGAGACCAATGCCAAAACATCGCATTTTCGCCATTAGTATACCAGCTCCATTCAACCCCTTTCCATAGATTATCTGCTTTGGCAGACAATGCTTTTTCTTGAGGGTTTCCGTCTTTGAAATATTCGCGAACGGCAATCAAACCTTGGCATAAAAAAGCGGTTTCCACTATATCTCCACCGTCATCTTTATTTCCAAAAGAAATGGCATGTCCAGTAGTTCCATCCATCCAATGTGCCCAGGCTCCGTGAAAACGATCCGCTTTATCTAGAAAATTCATTGCAGTGGTCATTCGTGAGACGGCTTCGGCTCTTGGAATAAAACCTCTTTCTACACCAACAATCAAAGACATTAGTCCAAAACCAGAACCTCCAGTGGTTACTTTGCTGGCTTCAAAACCAGGATTATCAGTATGATAACGTTCTCTCCCTAATTTTGAATTGGGTTCCGCATAATCCCAAAAATACTTGATGGCATCTTTTTGAACTTGATCCATTGCTTGTTCATCTGTTAAGACTGTAACAGGAGGTGTTGGAGTTACAGGTGTTGTTTGATCTATTGCACTATTACTACAACAGAAAAGAAAAACAAAAGTTGGAATTAGTAAAAATTTTATTTTTTTCATGCTTTTTTTTGTTTAAAATCTTGCCAAAGCCATTATGCTTTGACAAGATATATTCTACTTCACATTACAATTTTCCAGTAACTAGTTGATTTACTTCGGTTGCTGTCAAAGCAGTTGCATACATTCTGAACTGATCTAAGCTCCCAAGCCAATTATTAGAAAGCCAATCATTTGGTGTATTCCCCGGTCCAGATCCTATACGCAAACCAGCAACTTTTGAATCGTCTAGATTTACATTTCCGTGGTCTGTCCACATTTTTGTACTCACTACAACACCATCTTTATAAAATGTAAAAGCGGAAGTGCTTGCATCATACACAAATGCGCAGTGGTGCCATTGGTTATCCGTTAAACTTGCCATTAAACCTGATTCATTCCAAATAAACCATGGATCATTCATGTTTTTGTCTACAATAACAAATTTAATTTCTGAACCATCAAACATAAGCATCATTGTTCCTCCAGACCAGTGGCCGTTTGAAGAAGGAAGACTAAATGGATATTCAGCACCTTTTGTTGCTCCATTGTGTTTTTCCCAAAAAGCAATTGTAAAACTTTCCGCTTCAGCAGCAAAATCATTTGGTTTTGAAAAGGCTATGTACTTTTGAATATGATCCGTTGGCCCTTGTGCCCCTTTTCCAGTAATACCATCAGTCTGTGTAAACTGATTATCATTGGGGAACTTTGCTCGAATATTATCAACAGCAAATTTTAAAGGGTCTGTTGTATTGTCATCAAAAGGAACAAAAAATTTCAAAGCTCCCCCAACTGGATTTAGATCTTTTGGATAATTTCCCAATGCAGGTTTGTCCATCTCCTGACATCCTATAAATGCGATCGAAACAAATACTATTCCAAAAGCTTTCTTAATCATTGATATATTGATTTTCATATATTTATTTTTTTAAATCGAATCGGTATTAATAATTAGGATTTTGTTTTAAAACTCCGCCTGATTGATCTATGGCAGTTTGAGGAATAGGATAGAACTTATTTTTGTCTTGGTATCCTAAACTACCTAATACTGTTGGAGCATCTCCCCAACGAACTAAGTCATAGAATCTTTCTCCTTCCATTGCAAGTTCCACTCTTCTTTCCTGTTTGATTGCTGCTTTCAAACCAGCACCAGCAGCTACATTTGGAAGCACACCAGCATTATTCCCTCTTGCTCTAGCGCGAACTTGATTCACATAATCTGCCGCTTTAGCAGTATTCCCTAATTCATTTGCAGCTTCGGCAGCGATTAAAATAACATCTGCATAACGTATAATTTTCACATTAAACCAATGATTTTTTCCTGTACCTTGAAGTGCTCTATATGACGGCGTAGAATAGGCTTTTTTGTTCCAATACGGTTGAGCCAAACCTGTTGGAATAGTAAAACCAAATCCATCATCTTGTCCTTCAAAAAGGATAGTCGAGTTCTTACGGGGATCACCAGTTTCATAGGCATCGACTAAATTCTGAGTAGGAACATTAAATCCCCAACCTAAATCCCAATCTCCAGAACCACGAATACCTTGTGATTCAAAATAATTATTAGAATAATTTACAATTGCTTGTCTTAGAAACTGAACTTCAAAAATGGTTTCAATACAATTGTCACCTTGTTCTTTGAACAAAGTTTCATACGAATTATACAAAGCATATTGCCCCGAATTGATTACAACTTCCGCTTTTTCAAGTGCTTTTACCCAATTTCCTTGGTACAAATAAAGCTTAGCCAATATTGAATTAGCAAAACCACTAGTAGCTCTTCCTGGATAAGAAGGCCAACTAATTGGTAATTTTTCAGCAGCTAATTCTAAATCACTAATAATTTGTGCATCAACATCGGCAATGGGAGATTTTGCTTTGATACCGTCGCTTGGTGTAAGGATTCTATTCAAAATTATAGGTACTTCTCCATAATCTCTGCGCAATTCAAAATAGGCAAATCCTCTTATAGCCAAAGCTTCAGCTTTGTTGATTATGCTTCCTGAATCCGTTTTTCCTGAATTATCTACATCGGCAATCAAATCATTACAAGCATAAATTAAGCTAAAATGACCATCCCAATTTGAAGCAAATTCTGTGGGAGAATAAACAAATCCGTCCATTATATTCCCTCTTGCAGATGCGTCACCTGGTGTACTACCTTTCATGGCATCATCGGAGCGAATATTTTGAAACCAATACCTGTCCCAATCTGTAATTCCTCCTTGTGTTCTCAATTTTCCGTATAAACCAAAGGCTTTTTCTTCAAAACCTCCCGCTGGTAAATCTCCTTCTACTGCTGTTCCTAATGGTTTTCTATTCAAAAAATCATCATCATTACACGAATTCAAAGTGGGTAATGAAACTACGGCCAGTAGCGATATATAAACTATAGATTTAAAATTTCTCATTTTTGTTCAATTTTTAATATTAAAAAGTCACGTTTAAACCAATAGATGTAACAGCTGGCAAAGGATATCCCCCTGTGTCTCTTCCAAATGAAACTGGAGAACCTCCCGCTTCAGGAGTGAATCCTGAATTTTTAGCCCATGTAATTGGATTCTGCGCATTGAAGTATATTCTTAAACTTTGGATAAAAGACTTAGCTAGAAAATCTTTATTAAAATCATAAGAAAACTGTATGTTTCTAAGTCTAAGATAGCTTCCGTCTTCTATCATATAAGTAGATGCCAATTTATTGTATCCAGAACCATCATTAAGTCTTGGTTCCCAATTTGAAGTTCCTGCACCTGTCCACCTGTCCAATTGATCCGTTCTATAATTGAATTGTGCAAAAGTTGAACCATTACCCCAATCTCTGTAAATTTCGTTTCCATAAACTCCTTGAAAATCAAGAGACAATGAAAATTGTTTGTACGTTGCACTCAAAGAAAAACCATACATAACATCAGGAGTTGGATTACCAATCACTGTTCTATCTTCTGTAGTTATTTTCCCGTCACCATTTATATCTTTATATTTTAAATCCCCTGGCCCATAATCACCCAATGAGCTAGGAGCAGAATTCAATACATCAGCATAAGACTGATAAACCCCTTCGACTACATATCCATAAAATGACCCAATAGGAGCGCCTGCCGTAAGAATTGATGGTCCCTCAAAAACCTGAAATCCTGGCTCATAAACTGATTTTACTTTATTTTTCAAAGTAGTCGCATTACCACTTATGGAATAACTAAAATTGTCATTTATTTTATCGTTCCATGAAGCGGTAAATTCAAAACCTTTATTTTCTATTTCACCAGCATTCGTATAAAACTTTTCACTTCCAAGGTCAACAAATGTCAATAGATCTTTGGTCGTTTTGTCAAAGTAAGCGGTTTCAAAACTCAATCTGTTTTCCAAAAGTTTCATTTCAATTCCTGCCTCATAAGAAGTTACCGTTTCCCATTTTAAATTTGGATTATTTCTATAAGCCAACACATAAGCAGGTACCACAGATTCACCAAAAATGGCAGAACTACCTGTTGTGTATGCGGGATAGGAAGGATAATGAATTGAAGAAAATTGATTTCCTAATACACCATAAGAACCTTTAACTTTTAGTTGGTCAAATAGGTTTTGATTTTTCATGAAATCTTCTTTCGTTACATCCCAAGCTGCACCAATAGACCAGAAATTTTGGAAGCGGTTTCCCTTACTAAGTTCTGATGAGCCATCTCGACGATAAGAAGCATTTAAGGTATATTTCCCATCATAGTTGTACAAAAGACGTCCTAAATAAGATACATTAGCTCTATCCCATTGGTCTGAATTAGCAAAACGAGTTGTTGGGTCCCCAAAAGGATAAACATTTAGATACCACCATTTTTTGTCATACGGAATTGCTTCTCCTCCAACAAATTGATTCACTGTACCATTCATTCCTTCATAATTTTCTTCTAACCGATTATATCCTGCCAAAAGAGTAAAATCATGTTTACCAAAAGTATTATTATATGTTAAATTATAATCTTGTTGTGATTTATTAAAATTATTTTTAAATTGATTCACACTAGTAAGATTATTTCCTCCATAAGGAGTAAACTGATCTGTTTCACTAACATAAACGTCAAAAACGGGATTGTATCCTCTACCCTTACTAAAGCTATTATCAGACAAATAAGAACCTCTAAATTTTAAACCATCCATGATTTTTAATTCTAGAAAAACATTGGCAATAAACTTAGATTCTTCATTCAATTGGGTGTATTTTTTACCTTCGACTTCTGCACGTGGATTTCCTATTTGTGCTGCACCAATTTCTAATGGCAATTGATTGTATATTCCATCTGCATTTCGAGAAGAAACGATTGGAGTCGCTCTTAAGGCACTTTCAAAATTATGAAGCTGAGGCAGCGAAGATTGATATCCATTCATCGCTAACCCGACTTTGATTGATTCTGTTAATTGAGTTTCATTATTAACATTGAAAGTAAATTTTTTATATTTTTCAAAATCAATTAGACCATCATCTTCAATAAAACCAACTCCCAAATAGAACTTATTTTTTTCTGTTCCGTTAGAAATACTCAAGTTATTGGTAATTACCTTTGCATTATTATTTTTAATTTCATCAATCCAATTGGTGTTTGCATTAAACTTGTCATAATGTGCATAAGGAGAAAGCCCTTGATTACTTCTTTGCTCATCAAACAATGTTTTGAATTGTTGTCCGTTTGTCAATGATGGAGTATCTCCAATATTTTTGAAACCGACAGAATTATTATAATTTACAGTCATTTTACCATTTTTTGCTTTTTTGGAGGTAACTATTATTACTCCATTTGCACCACGAACACCAAAAATTGCTAATGAAGATGGATCTTTCAAAACTTCCATCGATTCAATATCGGAAGCATTCATAAATTTGATATCGTCGCAAAATATTCCATCTACTACATACAAAGGTTTGGTTTGATATCTACTTACGGTACCACGAATTCTAACATCTGGATCTTCACCTGGTTTTCCAGAGTTTACAATAGATAAACCAGCTACTTTACCTTGTGCAGAGACAATTGGATTTGCATTAGGTTTGTCTGCGAGTTGTTTTGCATCAATTTTAACAATAGAACCCGTTAAATCTCTTTTCTTGGCAGTTCCATATCCAATGATTACTACTTCTTTCAATTCTGTATCTTTGGATTCCTTCATCGATACCACCATTGGTTCTGAAGTAGCTGCTACTGATACCGAATCAAAACCTACTAAACTAATTTTTAATATCTCGCCCACTTTGGCATTGATATTAAAATCCCCTTCAAAATCTGAATAAGTAAAAACATTAGAATTTCCCACAACAACAAATACTCCGGGAATTCCAATTCCATACTGATCCAATACTTTTCCTTTTATTACTTGACCAGACATATAAGCCGGAAGTAGAAAGAGTGCTAAAATGCTAATAATAAAATTTCTCATAGATTTGCTAAACGTTTAAGTTAGTTCTGCTAAATTAGTTCAATACAACGTTGTAGTAACCAAAACAGTACTACTACATAAATACATCAAAATATGAAAATTAACTAAATAACTCTTAAATAACAACACTTTACATCATAGAAGAAATACTACAACAAGTAGTAATGATGTAGTGATGATGTATTGTTATTCCGTAATAAAAACAATAAAAAAGTAATTTATTGATAAAAAAACTATCATTTTTATATAGATAACAAAAACTTAGGAAGGTTTTCTTCTTGAGAAAGCCCCAATTTCTTTCTTAAACGATAACGATGCAATTCAACCCCTCGGAAAGTAATATTCATCATTGGAGCAATTTCCTTTGAAGAAAGGTTCATTTTTAGGTATACACAAAGCTTAATATCCTTTGGAGTTAAATTTGGATATTTCTTTGAAAGGGAAATTATAAATTCATTATTAATTTGATTCAAATTGGTTTCAAAAATTTCCCATTCGTGTTTATTAACCGCATTTATCTTTATCGCTTTTTTAATCTCACTTTTCAATTTATTAAAATCTGATTCGGTATCCAATATATTTTGGATATTTTCGATCATTTCACTTTGCTTGGCGATAGAAAGTGATTTGCCCGCTACTTCTGAAGATTTTGTCAGCAATTCGAGTTCCAAAATATGCTTCTCATATTCTTGACTATTCAATTCATTTTCTGCTTTTAATTCCATTTCTAGAATTTCTTTTTGATGTTTCAATTCTTCTTCTTGCAGTTTAAGTTTCTGAAGGTATTTTATCTTGTTCCATTTATAATAAAGATATAAGAAAAGTCCAACAACTACAAAATATACCAAAATCATCCAAAATGAAAAATACCAAGCCTTAGCAACTATAAATTGAAAATTAGTAATTCTATTATAATGCAATCCATCATTGCTATATATTGTTACATCGTGTGAACCACTTGTGAGATTATTCAAAAGAATCAACCCTTCCTTTATGGGTATAAACTCTTTGTTGCCATTGATTTTATAAAATAAATCTGGTTTGGTTGCACCATAAATTCCAGATATTACATTTATTTTAAGCTCTGAATTATGTTTGACTTTTGAATTATTTTCTACCAAAACATTATTATTGAAAGCTTCAATCTTTACATTAACCGTATTTTTATTGTCATTTTTTAATTCAAGTGAAATAAAACCATCATCTAGATTCAATAGATAATTATTACCATCTTTAAATACTTTTAGATTGTCATTGATAATTTTACCCTTGTAATATTTCTCTTGAATACTATTCCTTATAAATGTATTTCCTTGAGCAATAATATGATACAGAAGACCATCCTGAAGTACCATAAAATGATTTTCGTCAATAGAAACAATATCTGTTACATTCTTAAAATTGGTATTGAACAATTCATTAGCCTCTAATCTATTGGCAATAGAATTATAAGTGTACCATGAATTATCAATCAAAAAGAGAATTTCATTTCTAAACTCAAATATTTTAACTCCAAAATCATTTTTAATATTACAACGTTGAGTAACATTATCCATTTTAGCTTTATAATCATCATTATACAAAATACGATACAAACCTCTATTGTTATCAGCTGCCCATATCTCATTTCTTCTGTTTTGAGCAAGATATTTTAACGGTTTTAAAATACCTTCCAGAACTTTACTTTTTCTCAAATCATTGGCATCTTCATAAATTACCACTCCACTATAGGTTGCTTGCAAGTAGAAATTATTGTTATTACTTTTAGACAAATTCCACCCACCATCTATATCGCTTAATCTACTAAACTGTCCATTTTGAAATATAAAAGTTCCTTCGTTATGACCAATAAGGTATTGATTGTTAATTTTACTGATATTCCAAGCTTGTCCCTGTGAATTTGGTATCATTGAAAGTTGCTTCCCTTCATATTTAAAAACACCGTGGTTTGAAGCCATCAAATAACCTTTTGGTGTGCTTGCCACTGAATATACAGATCCTAAAATTCCGGAACTGTCATAAAAAATAGAAATAGGCGAATTGACCTCAATATGAGCCAGTCCGTTATCGAGTCCCAACCATAAATCATTCTCATTATCCTGACCAATACTTAGAATGGAATTATTCATCAAGACATTATTCCGATTGATATTTTTATAGGAACCATCATTCAAGTTCAGAATGTAAACTCCATTATTTGCAGTTCCAATAATCAATTTATTGTTTTTTATAAATTGAGCAATATTGATATTGGCTGATTTTAAAATAGCATTTAAACCATTATTCCAAGGTTTCAAAATTGAATCTTCAAGCACATAAACCCCATTTTTCTTGGTGAAAAAATAAATTTTGTTTTGGTACTTCTGAATTGCATGAATCACATTTTTTTCTAAAAGAGATAATCCATTTACTTTTTCAATCTTCCCATCCATCCACTTAAAAATCCCCTTGTCTACTGAAGCAATTAATAACTGATCTGCTACAACAAAACAATATGAAATGAGGAATGGAAACTTTTTCTCTTTTATCAATTTTCCATCAAATACAAAAACACCATTAAAGGATTGAAAGTAAATTTTGTTATTAAACTTGAATATCTTCCAGATTTCTTCGTTGTTATTAGCATCAAAAACCTTTTTCCCTTTGGTAATAGAAACATAATGCATTGTAGCATTTTTACGAAACCAATAACCAAATTCCTTATAAGAACCTGAATAAATTCGATCACCATCTACCATTATGGAACGAATGATGGTTTTATTGGGTAATGTATATTTTTCCCATTTTACACCATCGTATCGCAACAAATAATAATTATTCGCAAAATACATGGCTTTGTCATTTCCTTGGGCTACATTCCAAATCTGGTTGTCCCCTTGATAATTGGATTTGTTATAATTTTCAACAAATGGAAGTAACTCTTGGGCATACAATTGCAAAGAAAATATAAAGAAAAAGAAAATATAAAGAAATTTAGTTTTCAAAATAGGAAGTTTTTTTATCAAATATAATTACAATTCTTCAATAAAAAGCATAAAAAAAGCCTCTGAAATTCAGAAGCTTTCCTTAGAAAAAAATATATATTTAACTCAAGAGCAATTCATAAACTTGATTTGCAATTTCAATTTCTTCATTAGTAGGAATAACCAAAATTTTTGTTTTTGAATCTGGCGTATTAATTTCTCGCATCTCTTTCGAACGAACATCATTTTTAGCATGATCCAATTCCAATCCAAAATACTCCATATCTGTACATACCAATCTTCGGATATAGGATGAATTTTCTCCAATTCCTGCAGTAAATACAATTGCATCCAAACCATTTAAAACTGCTGCATACGATCCTATATATTTCTTGATTCGATATGCATTCATGGCTAAAGCTAATTGACAATCTACATTTCCATTTTCGGCATTAGATTCAATATCTCTTAAATCACTAAATCCGGTAAGTCCCAACATTCCACTTTGTTTTTGCAACATCGTATTCACTTCATCTATTGTGTAACCCAATGTTTTAACCAAATAGAAAATAACGGATTGATCTACATCTCCAGAACGAGTTCCCATAATCAAACCATTCATTGGTCCAAAACCAAGTGTAGTATCAATACTTTTACCATCTTTTATGGCGGTCATACTACAACCATTTCCTAAATGGATCGAAATAATATTTGACGATGTATTAATTGAATTGGCATTCAAAAAATGAATAGCATTTTCTGAAACATATTTATGACTTGTTCCGTGAAAACCATAAACACGAACTTTATTTTCGGTCAACAGAAAATTAGGTACTGCATATTTATGTGCTAATACCGGAATTGTTTGATGGAAAGCTGTATCAAAAACAGCGATCTGTTTTGCATCTGAAAATATTTCTTCAGCAACAATAATACCTTCATAATTTGCCGGATTGTGTAGAGGAGCTAATTCGAAAAGTTGTTTAATTTGTTGTTTTACTTCCTCAGTAATCAATGTAGTATTTGAGAAAGAACTACCCCCATGAACCACACGATGCCCAACTGCTTCTATTTCTTTGGTGCTTTTAATAACTCCTATTTTCTCATCCATCAACAATTGAGCTATTTTATTGAGACCAATTTTATGATTGGCAATAGGCAAAGATTCTTCAATTTTAGCCGAACTGGTCACATAACTTAAGTTTGAAGTTTCCAAACCAATTCTATCGATCATTCCACTACAAATAACCTCATTGGCCGGCATATCAATTAATTGATATTTGATAGAAGAACTTCCTGAGTTTATAATTACTATTTTCATTTATACTAAATTTAAAATTAAAAAGATTAAAAGATCGAAAATATCCAAAGAGAAACTAGTTCTAATTGAACATTAACATCTTTAAATTAAATTGTTATAGTCCTTGTGCTTGAATTGCAGTGATTACAACAGTGTTAATGATATCGTCTATCGTACATCCACGGCTCAAGTCATTTACCGGTTTATTCAAACCTTGCAACATTGGACCTATTGCTAATGCTCCTGTTTCTCTTTGTACTGCTTTGTACGTATTGTTTCCTGTATTTAAATCAGGGAAAATTAAAACGCTTGCTTGTCCTGCTACTTCAGAATTTGGCATTTTGCTTTGTCCAACTTCCATATCTACAGCTGCATCGTATTGAATAGGACCTTCTATTTTAAGATCAGGGCGTTTTTTTCTAACAATTTCAGTAGCCGCTCTTACTTTATCAACTTCATCTCCTTTACCTGAAGACCCAGAAGAATAGGAAAGCATGGCAATTTTGGGTTCAATTCCAAAAGCGGTACTCGAATCAGCTGAAGATATTGCAATTTCGGCTAATTGTTCTGCTGTTGGATTTGGATTGATAGCACAATCGCCAAAAATAGAAACTCTATCTTCCAAACACATAAAGAAAATAGAAGAAACCACAGAAGAATTTGGTTTGGTTTTAATAAATTGTAAAGCAGGCAAAATGGTATGTTGCGTTGTATGGGCAGCACCCGAAACCATTCCATCTGCATGACCTTTGTAAACCATCATTGTACCAAAATAGGAAACATCTTCCAATAAATCTTTGGCCATACCAAGAGTTACATTTTTGGCTTTTCGCAACTCATAATACGTATTTACATAATCATCATAATGTTCAGAATCTTTGGGATTAATAATTGCAATTTTAGAAAAATCAAATTCCAAACCTAACTCTACAACTTTGCTCTCAATTTGTTTTTGATTGCCAATAATCGAAATGTCTACAACATCCATTGCTTGTAAACGAGCTGCTGCAATAATAATTCTATCATCATTTCCTTCTGGCAAAACAATATGTTTTCGGTGTTCTTTTGCCCTTTTAACCAAGTTGTATTGAAACATTTTTGGGGTCATACCTTCTGCCTCAAAAGCATTAAATTTATTGGTTAGTGCATCTAAATCAACATATTTGTCAAAGGTATTTATAGAAGTCTCTATTTTCTGTAAATTACCCGCATAGATCTTAGATTTTATATTTCCAATTTTATTGGCAATATGATACGTTCCTCCTTCAACAGTAATAATTGGCACAACGGTAGAAAGACCTTCTATTAACTTCAAAATACTTTCTTCCGGAATAATATTACCTGTCAAAACTATACCAGAAACGGATGGATAATTTGCAGATTCATTGGCTTGTAATGCCCCAAGAATTATATCAGCACGATCTCCTGGAGTAATAATAAGTCCATTTTCTTTTAGATGTAACAAATAGTTACACAATTGCATTGCTCCAATACTATAACTACCACTCTGATTGTTTAAATATTCATGTCCAAATAATATTTTAGCATCCAGAACTTCCACAATTTCCTGAATGGTTGGATTGTGTAAACTTGAAATCAATGGGATTGAATTTACCAGTATCGAATTTGGTAAACTTTTTTGCAGGCCAGAAGTTACCAAATCTAAATTTTCAGGTTGCACTTTATTAGCTATAACAGCTAATACTTCTACCTCCTTCACTTTAAATGAATTGTATGCCAAATTCAAATTATCTACTAATTCCTCTAAAGTTTTTCCATCACCAGAGCCAACAATAATAGTTGGAATTCCTAGGTTTTTTGCAATAAGCACATTCATATCCAATTCGATAACTGTACCTTCTCCAGAAAAACTAGTGCCTTCAACTAGGACAAAATCAAAGCGTTCTTCTAATTTTTTATATTTTTCAATAATTAAATCGACAACTTCACCAAGTTTTCCTTTATTTTTTTTCTTGATTAACTTACTTTTTGTAATAGCATAAGCATCTTCATAATTGATATCTAAATCAAAATGAGAAATTACCATTTCGATGTGAGTATCCTTTTTTCCTTCCTCATAGTCTTCAATTATTGGTCTAAAATAACCAACTCTAGCCGTTCTTCCCAAAAGTGTTCTCATCAACCCAAGACTAATTATAGTTTTACCACAATTTTCCTCTATAGTTGCAATATATATCGCTTTATTCATATTGATTCTTTTAAAATTTTAATCCCTTTTGCATTTTTTACAAAAATAAATATTTAATTCCCATTTAAATATGACCTAAATCAGTTTTAAATAATAAAGTGCACACTATTCCATAAATTAATACCAATTTCTCTTTTTAAAATAAAAAATCATTCCAATTACTACAAAAAACATAAACCCCATGACCCAAAAATACCCATAATGGGATCTCAATTCTGGCATATTTTCAAAATTCATTCCATAAACCCCAACAATAAATGTAAGCGGAATAAATACTACTGAGATAATTGTAAGCGTCTTCATAATCTCATTCATCTTATGCGTTTGTGCCGCAAAAAAGAAATTAGATGCACTTTCTAAGGATCCCATATCCGATTCTATTTGTTCCAAAAGCTCTAAACATTTTTGATGCAAACGGGTAAAAAAGCTGAAATTGTCCGATTCGATTTCATTAAATACATTGTCTTCTTTTATGCTTTTAATATCATACAAAGAATCTCGAAGTGGGATAATCGAACGCTTAAGGAAATTAAAATTATCTCTATGTTTTTCTATTCTTTCCAAAATTATGGGATCAGCACTATTTTTGGTAAGATTTATCAAAACTTCTATTTTATCTTCTTCATTTTCAATCGTTATATAAAAATTACCAATAATTGCATCCAGTAAATTATACAATAAATAATCCGCATTTTTGGATCGTAGAATTCCAGAATTGGTTCGAATGCGCTCCCTTATGTGCGTAAAAAAATCACTTCTTTTTTCCTGAAATGAAATTAAAATTCCTTTTTTTAACAAGAAACTAATCTGTTCTACTCTAATATCATCTGAAGTTTCAGAAGGTAACATTGATTTTATATTAAAAAACAAAACATCCTTTTCTTCCTCTAGTTTAGTTCTTCTAGTGGTGTTTAAGATATCTGCCAACATAAAATTATCGATTTTAAAATAGCTGGTAATTTCTTTTAATAAATCAATATCATTCAACCCATGAACATTTAACCAATTTGTTTTATTATAATCAATATGCTTTTCTAAGTTAGTAATAGTCCCATTTTCATATTCACTTATGGTACTATCATCATAAACAAACAATTGCATTTCAATCTCTTTGCTTTTATGTAAACCCGTATATTCTAGACTATAAGGCTGTAATCGCTTTCCTTTCTTGTATTTAATTTTTCTCATAAAATAAATTGTATAGTAATATTACAAAAAAAAATTATGTCTTTGACTTTAATGCATAAAAAAACCGAGCTATTACTAGCTCGGTTTATATTAATTATGTAGTAGAAGACGCGATAAATCGCATCTTTACAGAAATAATTATTTTACTTCTTCGAATTCAACGTCTTCAACATTGTCTCCTTGCGCTTGTGCTTGTGGCTCTGCAGCAGCTTGACCTTGTTCTCCTTGAGCGTACATTGCTTCTGTAGCTGTTTTCCAAGCTGCATTAATGTTGTCAAGAGCCGTTTGAATTGCAGGAATGTCTTGAGATTGGTGCGCCATTCTCAATTCAGTCAATGCATATTCGATAGCTACTTTGTTATCATCAGATAATTTAGCTCCAAGTTCTTTCAATTGAGACTCAGTTTGGAAAATCATTCCGTCTGCTTCGTTCAATTTTTCAGCTCTTTCTTTAGCGATTTTGTCAGCATCAGCATTAGCTTCAGCATCTTTTTTCATTCTTTCGATTTCTTCAGCTGTCAATCCAGAAGAAGCTTCGATACGAATATCGTGAGATTTACCAGTTCCTTTATCTGTTGCAGAAACTTTGATGATACCATTTGCATCAATATCAAAAGTTACTTCAATTTGAGGAACTCCTCTTGGTGCTGGTGGAATACCATCTAAATGGAAACGACCGATAGTTTTGTTATCTGCAGCCATTGCTCTAGCTCCTTGCAATACGTGAATTTCAACAGTTGGTTGAGAATCAGCAGCAGTAGAGAATACTTGAGATTTTTTTGTTGGAATAGTTGTGTTAGACTCAATCAATGTAGTCATAACTCCACCCATAGTTTCGATACCTAAAGACAAAGGTGTAACGTCAAGTAACAATACATCTTTTACATCTCCAGAAAGAACTCCACCTTGAATAGCAGCTCCAATTGCAACTACTTCATCAGGGTTAACTCCTTTAGACGCTTTTTTACCAAAGAATTTCTCCACTTCGTCAGCAATTCTTGGCATACGAGTAGATCCTCCAACCAAGATAACTTCGTCAATATCCGAAACAGATAAACCTGCATCTTTCAACGCTTTTGCAACTGGTGCCATAGAACGTTTTACTAATGAATCTGTTAATTGCTCAAATTTAGCTCTAGTTAATTTTTTAACTAAGTGTTTTGGTCCTGAAGCTGTAGCAGTTACATATGGCAAGTTGATTTCAGTTTCAGCAGAAGATGACAATTCAATTTTTGCTTTCTCAGCTGCTTCTTTCAAACGTTGCAAAGACATTGGATCTAAACGTAAATCAATACCTTCTTCAGTTAAAAATTCGTTAGCCAACCAGTCAATAATTTCGTGGTCAAAATCATCTCCTCCAAGGTGAGTATCACCATTTGTAGATAATACTTCAAAAACTCCGTCTCCTAATTCAAGAACAGAGATATCAAATGTACCTCCACCTAAATCGTAAACAGCGATTTTTTGATCTTTACCTTTTTTGTCCAAACCGTAAGCCAAAGCTGCAGCAGTTGGTTCGTTGATAATACGCATTACTTTAAGACCTGCAATTTCACCAGCTTCTTTTGTAGCTTGACGTTGTGCATCATTAAAGTAAGCAGGAACAGTAATAACTGCTTCTGTAACTGTTTGACCTAAATAGTCTTCAGCTGTTTTTTTCATTTTTTGAAGTGTCATAGCTGACAATTCTTGAGCAGAGTACAAACGACCATCAATATCCACACGTGGTGTATTGTTGTCCCCTTTTACAACTGAATAAGATACTCTTTTTGCTTCATTTGTAATTTCAGCAAAAGAATGACCCATAAAACGTTTGATAGAAGCAATAGTCTTAGTTGGATTAGTTACTGCTTGTCTTTTTGCAGGATCACCTACTTTAATTTCTCCACCTTCAACAAAAGCAATGATAGATGGTGTTGTTCTTTTTCCTTCAGCATTAGGGATTACTACTGCTTCATTACCTTCCATTACAGAAACACAAGAGTTTGTTGTACCTAAATCAATTCCGATTATTTTACCCATTTTTAATATATTTAATTTTATTGTATACTTATTTTAACGGCTCGATGACTCTAAGGCAATGATTATGCCAATATAAAAAACCGAGTAAATTGTCAGTATTCATTACAATTGGCATAAAATAATATGACAAACTGACATTTTCAGAATCACTTGGGCAAGACCCCATTATAAAAAGGAGCCAAATATAGCAGACGCTCATTCGGCTCCTTTCCATAATACGGTCGGGCTATTCACGCTACTTCGGTAGCTAGTTTCTATCCCTCTTGCGGTTCTAAGATCATTAGAATAAGCCAAGAAATTATTTCTTCTCCAGAAAATTAAGCTCGATAATTTCCTAGTATTTTATACAAAACAAAAAACCGCAGATTCGCAGATTTTTAAAAACCTGAGAATCTGCGGTAAAATTTTAAATGCTAAAATGAAATTAATCGTAACTATGCAGTTAATGAATCCTTAAAAATATTAGGCTACCAACTTAAAACCAACATAAAACAGCATTACAGCAATTGCATTTCTAAGCAATAAATCAGGCAGTTTTCCGCTCAACATACTACCCAAGTAAATTCCTGGCAATGAACCCAATAATAAATGACCTAGTATATTTAAATCCAAATTTCCCATTGATGCATGTCCCAATCCGGCTACTAGCGTTAAAGGTACTGCATGTGCAATTTCTGTCCCCACTAATTTTGGAGTGGGTAATAGAGGATATAGAAAAAATAAAGTTACTGTTCCTAAGGCACCTGCACCAATTGAAGTCAGCGTTACTGTTGCCCCTAACATTACACCTATAGCAACGGTTAATAAATTCTGAGTTTTACTCTCACTATGAAATTTATCACCTGCATGTTTTTGCGAAAACACCAATAACTTCTTTTTAAAAATAATAGCAACCGATGTAAACAACAATGCCCATCCCAAGCTAAATTTTATAACTTTATTCAGAACCTCCAGGTCTGTTTTCAAATTATGAAGAATCCACAAGGTCAACAAAGCAGCGGGTACGCTACCCAATGTTAGCCAACCTGTTATGGTCCAGTTAATATTTTTTTTCTTGTTGTGTACATATACACCTCCAGATTTTGTAATAGCTGCATATAACAAATCGGTTCCAACCGCTGTTGAGGGCGGTATCCCAAACCATAATAAAATCGGTGTCATTAAAGAACCACCACCTACACCTGTCATCCCAACAATAAAACCAACTACTAATCCTGCAACAATTAATCCCACTAAATCCATAGATATTCTATTTTTTTGACAAAAATAGATAAAACATTAAGATATCCAAATGATTTATCAAGAAATAAAGATTCTTTTAATTTATACAAATGATGTTTTCTAAATCTCATAACATAAATTTTATTTAAAATAATGAAAAACAAAGTCCTTTTGTAACTTTGCGCCTTTTAAACTAGTAAAAATGAACATCAAACTGATCGCCATCGGTAAAACCGACAATAAAGCATTACAAACCTTAATTGAAGATTATACTAAGCGTTTGTCTTTCTATATTAAATTTGATTTAGAGATTATTCCAGACATCAAAAACGTAAAAAACTTATCCGAAAGTCAACAAAAAGAGAAAGAAGGCGAGCTTATTTTGGCTAAAATAACACCTACTGATCAACTTATTTTATTAGACGAAAATGGAAAAACTTTTTCGAGCGTAGCCTTTTCTGCCGAATTGCAAAAAAAAATGAATTCAGGTGTAAAAACTTTAGTATTTGTCATAGGCGGTCCTTACGGCTTCTCGGATACTGTTTATGCCAAGGCAAATGGAAAAATTTCCCTTTCTTTAATGACTTTTTCGCATCAAATGGTGCGGTTATTTTTTATAGAACAATTGTATCGTGGTTTTACAATTTTGAGAAACGAACCGTATCACCACCAGTAACAAGTGTTCAGTTTGCAGTCGCAGTGTTCAGTTATTAAGATGTGAAAAGTATTCAGTTTCAGTTTTCAGATTGAAGTACTTAATAAATAAATTCTTCATTGCTATTCATTTTTTTTTCTAAAGTTTGAATAAATATTTTACTTTGGATATAACTACCAAAATCTAAGTTTTTATCAAATCTAAACAGAAAATTATTCGCTTTATTTTCTGGAAGATTATCTATTAACTCTCGTAATTTTTCTTTTGTAATAAGTTGATTCTCCAATAAAATTTGATTTTTTTTATTAAAAAAAATCACAGTTCCAATGGGTTTCTTCAACTTATAATACACATTTGTAAAAGGAATAAAAGCTAAGTTTTTACCAATACTATCCGCATAAGAATAATAATTGAGCGCCAATTCGTTTCGATGCTCTTTTTCCTCGCGCTTTTTTTGTTGCAATTTCATTACTTCTGGAATAACCAAACGCAATGGCAAGCGCTTGTCAATATTAAATATCCAATTGGTGGTAATAATGCTGTTTTTTCTATTCACTTCAGCCAAAGTATCTTTTCCTTTTACTCTAAAAAAAATATAAATAGGCGAAAGATCAACTACTTCTTTTACAATCGAACAATCTGCTTTTGGCAACAGAATATCTTCTTTATTTCCACAAGAAATAAAAAGCAACAACACAAATCCAAAAATATATTTTATCATTTTAATTTAGTTTGTTAAATAAAGTAACACACTCCACCGCTTCTTCCACATCGTGAACCCGAAGGATTTTTGCCCCTTTGGTCAAAGCGATCGTATTCAAAACTGTAGTGCCATTCAACGCCATTTCAGCATTCGAATTCAACGTTTTATAAATCATTGATTTCCTTGAAACTCCTGCTAATAAAGGTAAATCTAGCATTTCAAACAATTCTAGTTTTCGTAAAACTTCATAATTTTGATCTAACGTTTTTGCAAAACCAAAACCAGGATCAACAATTAAATCATTAATTCCAAAAGCCCTAGCTGCGGCAATTCGTTCCGAAAAATAAAACAACATTTCCTTAATTATATCCTCATATTGAGTATGTGTTTGCATGGTTTGAGGTGTTCCTCTCATGTGCATCATAATGTAAGGAACATTATATTTTGCGATGGTTTCCAACATTTTATCGTCTAGCTTTCCTGCTGAAATATCATTGATGATAGCCGCACCATTTTCGATGCAAACACGAGCAACTTCTGCTCGAAACGTATCAATTGACAAAATGCAATTCGGAAAATATTTTACCAATAATTTCACAACAGGAACTATTCTCAAAATCTCTTCTTCTTTCGAAACAAACTCAGCACTGGGTTTACTCGAATACGCCCCCAAATCAATAAAATCAGCACCTTCGCTCAAAATTTTTTCGGCTCGATCCAGAAGTTCCTTTTCATTTGTATATTTTCCTCCGTCAAAAAAAGAATTGGGAGTTACATTCAAAATCCCCATTACTTTAGGCGTCGACAAGTCTACGAGTTGTCCTTTACAGTTCATTTTACTTTTTGTTTAAAGTTTATTTTGTTTAAAGTTGTTCAAAAGCTCAATTGCCTAAACAACTTTAAACTTTAAACTTTAAACCTTTTAAATTTTATTCTTATTTTTGATGCAATTTTAGACAAATATACACCAATAATGAATACTACTTCGCAAGAATATGATAACGTGATCGCTTATTGCCGCTCACTGTTCATCAACAAAATGAAAGATTACGGTAGCGCTTGGCGCATATTGAGACTTCCCTCTTTAACCGATCAAATTTTCATAAAAGCACAAAGAATCAGAAGTTTACAGGAAAACGAAATCCGAAAAATAGATGAAGATGAAACTGGAGAATTCATTGGTATCATCAATTATTCTATTATGGCTTTGATCCAATTGGAATTAGGAGTAGTCGACCAACCCGATTTGGATACAGAAAAAGCAATTCAATTATATGATGCTAAAGTAGCGTTGACCAAACAATTAATGGAAAACAAAAATCATGATTACGGAGAAGCCTGGCGCGAAATGCGGGTAAGCTCATTAACGGATTTAATTTTACAAAAATTACTTCGTGTCAAACAAATTGAAGACAATAAAGGAAAAACGATAGTTTCAGAAGGAATTGATGCCAATTATCAAGACATGATTAACTATTCCGTTTTTGCACTTATCCTAATGAACTTCAAGAAGTAACAACTTATTAATAAAATCTATACAACCCCTTTTATCTTTGCTTAAAAACCTAAAAAATGAAAAATATTATCACCCAATTCTCTAGAATCTTTGTTGGAATTCTATTTATAATCTCCGGATTAATTAAACTGAATGATCCAGTAGGATTCTCCTATAAACTAGCCGAATATTTTAGTGAGCCTGTTTTAAACATGCCTTTTTTCATCCCTTTTTCATTAGCAATTGCATTAATTGTAGTAATTCTAGAAGTAATTTTGGGCGTCATGTTACTCATTGGTTTTAAATCAAAATGGACCATTTGGTTTTTATTGCTCATCATTATTATGTTCTCGTTCTTAACCTTCTATTCTGCTTATTTTGACGTGGTAAAAGATTGTGGCTGTTTTGGAGATGCTTTACACCTTACTCCTTGGCAATCGTTTACAAAAGATATCGTTTTGTTTTTCTTTATAATGATCCTGTTTATTAACATGAAGTTAATTCATCCATTATTTAGTAACAAAATCCAAAATAGCTTAGCATTAACATCTTTATTTCTCTGTTGTTTTATGGGATATTGGGTAGTCAATCATTTGCCTCTAAAAGATTTTCGAGCATACAAAGTGGGTAATAATATTCAAAAAGGAATGGAAATCCCAGAAGATGCACCAAAATCAGTTGTGGAAATGATTTTTATCTACAAAGTAAATGGCGTAGATAAAGAATTTACTGAAAAAGACTTAGCTAATATACCTGAAGGAGCCACTTTTGTTGACCGTAAAGATAAAGTTATCACAGAAGGATATGTCCCCCCTATTCATGACTTTGTTATGGAAAAAGATGGATCCGATTATAAAGACGAACTTTTACAAGAACCAAAATTATTGATGATTGTTGCCTATAATTTGGCTGAAGCCAATGAAAAAGGACTAGCCAAAATGGAACAAATCAACAAAAAAGCTTCCGCAAAAGGGTATAAAGTTATTGGAATGACGGCATCTACCCCGGATGAAATTGCAGCTATCAGAAAACAATATGGCATCAATTTTGATTTCTATTTCTGTGATGCTATTCCTTTAAAAACGATTGAAAGAGCCAATCCAAGCTTTGTGATACTTGAAAAAGGGACAGTAAAACAAAAAGTACATTACAACGATACAGAAGATTTGATTTTCTAATTTTTTCAACAATTACATAAAAAGCCTTGCAATATTAATAATTGCAAGGCTTTTTAATTTTTATTAATCTGAATTGGTTTTTATTCTAAAGTATTGTGTGTAGTTTTTTTTGAAACATATTATTAACTATAACGATATTGTAATAAAATTTGATAATTTTCACAATAATATTCTAAAAATCTATTTATCTATTTGCTTTTCTTTAACTAACTTTGTGAAAACTTATTTTTAATGAAAAATTTAGCTTTATTACTAATTGCTTTTGCAACATTTTCATGTTCACAAGCTCAAAAAACAGAATTCTCTAAAAATGCACTTTCTGAAACACTTTTAACTATAGATGGAAGTCAGATAAAATTTGGAGATATTATCAAAAATCAACAAGGTAAAACAACTGTAATCGAGGTTTGGGCTTCATGGTGTGGCGATTGTGTCAAAGCAATGCCAAAACTAAAAGAACTACAAGCCAATAATCCTGAAGTATCTTATGTATTTATATCTATGGATAAAACAGCGGATAAATGGAAAGAAGGTATTGAAAAACACCAACTCAATGGGGTACATTTTATGGCTAACGATGGCATGAAAGGCGTATTTGGAAAAGCCATTGATTTAGATTGGATTCCAAGATATATTATCATAGACAAAACTGGAAAAATCATACTTTATCGCGCTATTGAAACCGACTTCGATCAAATTAGCGCTACACTAAAACAATTGAAATAACAAATAATTTCAATATCAATCTAATCTGAAATTGGTTATTGAATTTTAAAAACATAACTTTTATACAAATATAAATACTACAAAAATGAGAAAGAAGATTGTTGCAGGAAACTGGAAAATGCATAAAAATGCAGCACAAACTAAAGAATTATTAAATGAATTATTAACTCAAATTCCTGCTGAAACTAAAGCACAAGTAATTGTGGCTCCAACTTTTGTAAACTTGGCATCTGCAGTAGATAATTTGACTCACTCAAACATAGCAGTTGCTGCACAGAATTTACACCAAGCAGAAAGTGGTGCTTTTACTGGCGAAATATCAGCAGATATGATTAAAAGTGTTGGCGTAAATACAGTGATTTTAGGTCACTCAGAGCGCAGAGCTATTTTTCATGAAACGGATGCAATCATTGCAAGCAAAGTAAATACTGCTTTAAAACATGATATGACTGTTATTTTCTGTTTTGGAGAAGAATTAAAAGACCGTCAATCTGGTAATCATTTTAATATTGTAGAGAATCAATTGAAAGATGGTTTATTCCACATTGAAGCAAAAGATTGGGAAAAAGTGGTATTGGCTTATGAGCCAGTTTGGGCTATTGGAACTGGAGAAACTGCTTCCCCGGAACAAGCACAAGATATGCATGAATTTATTAGAGAAACAGTTCGCAAAGCATTCGGAAGCGATGTAGCCGAAGATGTTTCAATCCTTTACGGAGGAAGTGTAAAACCAGACAATGCAAAAGAAATCTTCTCTAAACCAGATGTAGATGGTGGTCTTATTGGTGGTGCAGCTCTAAATGCAAAAGATTTCATTACAATTGTAACAGCTATCTAAAATAAAATAAGTGAACTTCAACATGCTTGTTGTTGACATACTTTTTTTTTAAATCATAAAACCTGTTCTAAATGGAACAGGTTTTTTTTATCATCATTTTTTACTTTTTATTTTATATATATTAAACTCGTTGGGTGTAATTCATAAAATTTTAATAAAACACATACATAGACTTTATTTTAAAAAAGAATATCAAAAAGAAATATATTTCTTTCACATAGAACACTATGTATGTTTAAAATAAGTGGAACGCCTCTTTTTTGAGCTTAGAAAATCTATGTTCTATGTGTTTAAATAATTGCACCCAACGGGTTATCTTAAATAAATTCCTAAACATGGAAAACAATATGTTTGAAATTTCGAGATAAATCTACGAAATTTGCGATCCTTAAATCATTTTAATAATCACAAGAAACAGAATGGAAATCCCTAAAACAATTAAAAAAAAGTCTAATAAAATTTGGCAAAAATGGTCTATCGCATTCCGTATTATCCCTGTAATTCTTTTTGTGGCATTACTAAAATTTTTATCCCATCATTTTGAGTTAGAAGTTCTTGAACTTAATGCCCTTTTCACCAGTTTAATTGCTGGAACCATCTTCTTGATTGGTTTTCTTATTAGTGGAGTCCTCTCTGATTATAAAGAAAGTGAAAAACTGCCAAGTGAACTTTCGGCTTCCATAAGATCAATTTACGATGACTGCTATACTATTTACAAAGGCAAAAAATCTCAAAATGCTTTGCAGTACATATCCTTTCAAAAAACATTTACCACTTCTTTGATGGAATGGTTTTACAAAAGAGAAACCACGGAGTCCATTCTGGAAAAAATAAGCCAAATGAATGATTTTATTATCGAATTAGACAATGAAGGAATTCAACCAGGTTATCTCATTAAAATAAAAAACGAGCAAAACAATATCCGTAAAATGATCATGAGAATTGACACCATTAGAGAAACTAATTTTATTGGTTCTGCTTATGCGATACTTGAAGCCATGGGAACATTAATTGCTATGTCCCTTATCATAATCAAAATCGAGCCTTTTTATGTGGCTTTGTTTTTTACTTTGCTCGTAACCTTTTTAATTTCGTATATGTTTTTGTTAATCAAAGACCTTGATAACCCATTTGATTATGCTGAAAACGGTGAAAGTGGCACAGAGATTTCTTTGAAACCCATTCACAACCTTATCAAAGCATTTCAAAAACTATAATCTCGTATAAAACAAAAAAACCAATAGTAAAAAATACTATTGGTTTTTTAATAATCAATTCTTAACAAAATTTATTTCAATAATTTCAATTGGTCCAAAGCATATTGATTAGCTGGATCTATCGCTAGAGTTTTTGTAAAATTGTCTTTTGCTTTTACTTTATCAGTAGCCGAATAAATAACACCTAAGTTATTATAAGCTTCCATTAATTTTGATTTCATACCTTTGGTAGCTAACTCTGTTGCCTCTTTTTTATTGGCAGCAGTAACAAAATCTTCGTAATTTTTAGTTACTAAAATATCGTTTTTAAGCAAAACTTGAATTCTAGCTTTAAAAAGATAAGCGTCTTGAGTTGATGGTGAAGCCGCTATAACCACATCCAAAGCTAAATCAGCCTTTTTTAATAGTTCTAATTGTTGTGGACTTAAATTTTCGATACCATTACAAGACCAATATACGGATGAAGCAAAATAGAAATTGTCCATCAAATAGGATTTTGTTTCTGGATTACCTATTGCTATTTCATATATCGCGGCAGCTTGTGCGTATAATTTTTTATCAAAAACTTTTTTAGCCAGTTCCGGAAGTTCTCCAGCAATTCCATTACTCATTTCAAATGATTTTTTAAAATCTAAAATGGCATCATCTATTGCAACGTTATCAATTGGAGTAGCTGCTAATGCTTTACTCAATTTTGCTGCACCTAAATAGTAATAATCTCTTGCAATGGTTCTATTGGCAGGATTTGAAACAAAAGAATTCAATGAAGATATTGTGGTATCAAAATTGTTGTTGTAATATGCTGAATATCCTAAATAACGGTAAATTCTAGGATTTACTTTATCCAACTTACTCATTTCATTAGCTTCAACTTCAAGTGCTTTGTAATCTTTGGCTAAGATTAAAAAATCGGCATGACGCATACGAGATTCCAATGAATAATCGGTTAAGCTCATATACTTTTCATAAAAGGCTATACCTTTAGAAATGTGTTCATCGTATTTTCTAGCATCATTCATAGCCCATAAATATTGGGTTTCTGCAAGTTCTCTATATACAGGACCATAGTTAGGATTTAATGCTATCACTTCATCAAAGGAAGTTACAGCCACTGGAAAATTATGAGCATTTTTGATCAATGTACCCAATCCCATTTTAGCTCTTAACAACGAACTATCCAAACGAAATGCTTCTCTGTAGCAATCGTATGCATCATTTTGTTTTTTATTGAATTTATAAGCATCTCCTAATGCTAATAAAACAGTTGTATTTGCTGGATCAATAAGCCTTGATGCACTCAAAATCTCCACTGCTTTTTTGTAATTAGGATGCTCTGAATATGTATAAGCCTTACCAATAAAGACCGATTCCTCAAGATCTTTTTTACCAATATTTTGAGTTGCTAATGCAAAATTTTTCTCTGCTTCGGCAATATCTCCTTTATCAAGAGCAATATATCCCAAACCGATGTAATTAAAATTTCCTTTGGAAGAACAGGCAACCCCAACATCAAAATGTTTTTTGGCTTCGCTATATTCCCCTTTTAACAAGCAAACATTTCCCAAAAGAAATTTAGCATATCCATCTGTTGGCTTGGCTGTTGTAAGGGTTTCTAAAATATTTTTTGCTTTTTCATATTGTTCGGCATCGATAGCAATTTTTGCTTGTTTTATATCCTGCGCTTGCCCCAAAAAAACAGAAAACAGTGTTGCGACGGTATAAATTAAAACTTTTTTCATGGTAGATTTATTAATTTAGAATATTAAAATATAGTTGTAGCAATGTAAAATTATACAACTTTACAAATATAAATATTATAAAATAAAAACAGCAAGTTTTATCAATTAATTATCTATAATTCAGATAGTTATATTTTTAAAAACATGATAAAAATCATTTTTTATATCCTTGAAAAAGGTATAACTACAGCATAAAAAAAAGAATAAAAATTTTAAAAAAAACTATTTTTTATACCCAAAAAAATACTAGCTATTCATTTCCAATAGGTTAATTAACACATTGAATTTATAAAATGATATAATAAAAAAAATAGTGATATCTATATTTAGACAAAAAACTCCTTTTGCTACTTTTTTTAAAAAGTTAAAAAATAGAAAAAATTCAGTGTTAAAAACAAAACGTCAAAAAAAATATAAAATTTAAAAAAGGATTACATGCTATTGTTACCTTTGCAAAAAAATTAAACATGTCAAACATTTACATCGGATATCATTTTAACATTGAACCAAAAGAGCTTGGATCAGAAATATTAATAGCTGAATTGGGAGAAAAAGCCTTTGAAAGTTTTACTGAAACGGAAACAGGTATCTCTGCATTTGTACAAAAAGATCTTTGGGACGAATCTATACTAGAAGATATTCAGATATTACACTCCGAAGAATTCAAAATCAACTATACTTTTGAAGAAATCGAACAAGTGAACTGGAATGAAGAATGGGAAAAGAATTTTGAACCCATTGATGTAGAAGGAAACTGTCATGTACGTGCTCCATTTCACCCAAAAACAAATGCAGAATTTGATATTGTGATTGAGCCGAAAATGAGTTTTGGTACTGGACATCATGAAACTACTCACATGATGATTCAACACTTATTAGAAATTGATGTTACCGGTTTAAAAACCTTAGATATGGGTTGCGGAACAGCTATTCTTGCTATTCTTGCCGAAATGAAAGGAGCACAACCTATCGATGCCATTGATATTGACAATTGGTGTTATTTGAATTCTATTGAAAATGCCGAACGCAATAATTGCAAACATATAACTGTTTATGAAGGAGATGCAGCATTATTAAATGGCAAGAAATACGATTTAATAATAGCTAATATCAATAGAAACATTCTGTTAAATGATATGCAAAGTTATGTAGACAGTTTAAATACTGGCGGAACCATCTTATTTAGCGGTTTTTATGAAGAAGACATCCCATTTATAGATGCTTCGTGCACAGAAAAAGGGTTAAAATATGTTAAAAAATTTAACAGAAACAACTGGGTATCATTAAAATACGTAAATTAGTGTTAGTTTTTTAAAATCAATAAAGTACAAAAACCTAAAAGCATGAGTACCATAGAGAAAGTAAAAGAAAGAGTTAAAGAAAAGGAAGTTAATACTATAAACAATGAAATTATAGTATACAATGATGATGTAAATACTTTTGATCATGTTATTGACACCTTAATCAGAGTTTGCGATCATACTCCAATTCAGGCAGAGCAATGCTCATTGATCATACATTACAATGGAAAATGCACCGTTAAAACAGGTGAATTTGATAAATTAAAAATTCAATGCACTAGATTATTAGAAGCAGGTTTAAATGCCGAATTAATCTAAGTTACAATACCATTTCCAAAAATGTGTTTTCCGTAAACCTATTTGAGTAAGTACAACCTCGAATAGGTTTTTTTATGCTTTAAAAACCTCAATAAAGAATACAAAAATACGACCATCTGTTTTAGAAGTATTCTGACAACCAAAAAACAACTAATAATAAATACACAAAATATTTCATAATTTAATACCAATAAAACATAATTACCGACATTTATTCTATATTTGAAAAAAAATACCCTTAAAATGGAAGAATACGGTAAAATTTTAGTTTTTGTGATGCCTGTTTTTTTGATACTAATAGTAATTGAAAAAATGTATGGTTTTTATAAAGGAGAAGATACTTCTCCCAATATGGATTCAGTTTCAAGCATTAGCTCTGGAATGATTAATTCCGTAAAAGATGTTTTAGGCTTAAGCATTACCTTAATTACTTATGATTGGATTGAAACTAAACTTGCCATTATTCATTTGGAAGCGAATGTTTGGGCATATATAATCGGATTTATTGTAATTGATTTTTATGGATATTGGAGCCATCGTTTGTCTCATCAAATCAATTTTTTATGGAACAAACATGCAATTCACCACAGTAGCGAAGAATTTAATCTGGCTTGCGCTTTACGACAACCCGTTTCAAGTTTTGTCAATCTATTCACTTTTTTATTGATTCCTGCAGCGCTTTTAGGTGTGCCACCAAAAGTGATTGCCATAATACTTCCCATCCATTTATTTTTACAATTTTGGTATCATACTAAACATATCAAAAAAATGGGCATTTTAGAAAAAATCCTTGTAACCCCCTCGCATCACAGGGTTCATCATGCCATAAACCCAATTTATATGGACAAAAATCACTCTCAAATATTTATAATTTGGGACAAACTTTTTGGCACTTTTCAAGAAGAATTAGAAAGTGTTCCACCAGTTTTTGGAATAACAAGACCAGCACTAACCTGGAACCCCATACGAATTAATTTTCAACATCTTTGGTTAATGATCACCGATGCTTGGCGTACAGATAAATGGAATGACAAACTCACCATTTGGTTTAAACCGACTGGATGGAGACCAAAAGATTTTGAAGAGAAATATCCCGTTAACAAAATCACGGATGTATATGCCTTTGAAAAGTACGGAACACAACATTCAAACCAATTAATGTATTGGTCTATATTTCAAGCCATAATCACTTTATTGTTCATTACCTATATGTATAACTCAATAGCTATCATTGGGTTACCAAACGTATTTATTTATGGAGCTTTTATATTCTTAACAGTTTATAGTTACACCGAATTGATGGATACCCGAAAAACTTCGCTCTTCTGGGAGGCAATACGATTTCTATTTGGAATAGGTATAATTGCTTACTTAGGCGATTGGTTCCATCTGAACTTAGTATTCCCCTTTGCCTCTTATATTATTATTGGTTATCTCATTTTATCTTTATTAGTGACAATTTATTTTGTAAACACCAATTTTGAAAGAAACAAAAACACATCAATAGCATAAAATTTAATTAAATCGCCATAATTTCAATTGTCGATAACACCAAAAAGATCTAGCGATATGAAATTCTATAAAAAAATTATAACCCAAAAATGAAAAACCAAAACCTACTCAAAACCTATATTATTTTCACACTACTGTATTTAATTATTCTATATTTCGATTTAGAAGGATTCGATTGGTATATGAAACCTTTATTACTTCCTATATTAATGGCAACAGTCGCAGTTTCTAGCAATTTCCCCACAAAGAAATTCTTATTGACCGCTTTAACTTTTTCTTGGATAGGCGATATCATTTTATTATTTGCCGACAAAGGCGAACTCTATTTCATCTTTGGTTTAGTAGCTTTCCTGTTATCTCACTTGGTGTATATCGTGCTTTTCAGCAAACAACAAAACACGAGAACCATTGATAATAAAATCATATTTTGGATTGGTGTTCTAGCCATATTAACCTATTTTGTGTTCATGATTAACACTTTATTTCCTAAACTAGGCCCACTAAAAATCCCAGTTTTAGTTTATGCCATTGTGATTACCACTATGCTCTTCTTTGCATTCAAAGGCAATTTAAAATGGGCGATTCCTGCAAACAATTACATTTTAATAGGGGCAATAGTATTTGTAAGTTCGGATAGTATTTTGGCTTTCAACAAATTTTACGCACCAATAGCACACGCTTCATTTTACATTATGGCAACCTATTGTCTGGCGCAATACTTAATTGTGAAAGGGATTTTAAAATTGAACAATAATAACATTTAGGGCGTGCCACCATTACAGAAAGAGGCCTACTTTAGACACCGCTTATTAGGCCTCTTACCGTAATGCTGTCGGGCTCTACATGCTACTTCGGTAGCTTATTTCTATCCCTCACGCAATACAACATATTCATCCAAAAAAAAAGCATTTTCCGATTTAGAAAATGCTTTTTTTGGTACTACCACGAATTGAGTGGGTTTTGTAATTATTTTTAAAAAAAAGTTAGCCATGAATTACACTAATGTACACGAAGAATAGTGCGTTTTAATTTCACAAATCTAAGTGGAACCTTAAAATTCGTGTAATTCAAATTTTAAGTTGATAGAATTTGTGCTATTTCGTGTAATTCGTGGCAAAAAATTTTACCCACACAATTCGTGGTAGAACCCTTTTTTTATAGAAATTATTTGCTGATTAATGAGGCAATTTACTTTTCAAGACACCATAAATAACCGTCCCGATAAGCGCACCAATTAATACAATAACTACAGGCATAAACCCTGCTCCTATCAAAATAAAAATGGGTCCAGGACAAGAACCAACTAAAGCCCAACCCAATCCAAAAGAAATTCCTCCTATCAAATACCGAAGAAAACCTTTTTCTTTTTCTTGAATTTCAATAGGAAAACCATTAATATCCTTGATTTTTTTTCTTTTTATAATTTGAATTCCAATGATTCCGGTTGCTACTGCAACACCAATAATTCCATACATATGAAACGATTGAAACTGAAACATTTCATAAATACGGTACCAAGACACCGCTTCAGATTTGGTAAGTACGATTCCGAAAAGGAACCCAACTAGAAAATATTTTAATACATTCATAGATTAAAAAATTAGAGGTAATAAAAAATGAGCCATAATCAGTCCTCCAATAAAGAAACCGATAACTGCTTTCAAAGAAGGTAATTGCAAATTACTTAAACCAGAAATTGCGTGTCCAGAAGTACATCCTCCTGCATAACGAGTACCAAAACCAATCAAAATCCCTCCTATAAGTAGAATAAGAATACTTTTGGGCGAATGCCAAATTTGATCTCCAAAAATTGTACTGGGCATTAATTTTCCATTAGGAGCTTCGATTCCCATTTGCGCAAGTTGCATTATCGTTTTGGGATTAATAGAAACATTTGAAGGGTCACTCATAAAATGCACCGCTACAAAACCACCTGCCATGGCTCCCAATACCACCAAAAAATTCCATCGATTGGCTTTCCAATCAAAGTCAAAATACTCAAAACGTTTTCCTAATCCCGTCATCGAACACAGCGATTGAAGATTCGTTGACATGCCGAAATTTTTTCCAAAATAAATCAGAAAAAGCATCACCGCTCCAATTAAAAAACCCGAAACATACCAAGGCCATGTTTGAAAAATAATACTCATATAAATTTGTTTAGGCTACAAATATAAAATGATTTTGGATATTTCCTAAAACCTTTAGCTTTTTGGTAAAAAACCACAATGATTTCGATCGAACAATGATAATAAAGTAAAGTTATTTTTATATTTGTTCTACATATTACATCACTTTCAAATCTTAAACTTTCAAAATGAGAAAAACAGCTTTTTTTATACCGTTACTGCTTTTAATAATTTCATGTGGGAGTATAAAATCTTCTTTAAAAAACGTTGATAACAATGCACCAATACCCGTTGTAGGAAAAAATAATGCCTTCATAATTACGGAATACAGTAAAGACAAAAAATACGGTTATGATAAAGATTATCCTATCAATATTTATTATAGAGGCACCAGTAATGATACTATTAATCAAAAATATTTCCTGAATGCTTTAGCTGGGCCAAAAGGCGAAAAAATAACATACACCAAATTAGAAAACTGTTGTCCGTTCCCAACCAAATCAAGTGATATGGGTGCCGGTTTTTTGGATGTATATGAATTGAAATGGGAAGGTTTGAAAAAACCCATCTTATTGTATTTGAACATCTATGAAAGAGGCCAACTAATGGTGCCCGTAGGTCTTAGTTTGAAGAAAATTAATTAAAAAACGTACAGCCCTAGCCCTGACAGAAGTGAAAACCCTTTTTTATTAAACACTATTTTTTCTTGAATATATAGAGCGACCAAAGGAAGCTCCTATAGATTCTTAGAAAAAAAGTGTAGGATAAAAAAGGTTGCAACGAATGGCAGGAAATAGCTCCTTATTGTAGCTGTTAATCATTCAAAAAATAATTGTAAAATCTAATTTGGAAATTACAAAATCAGACTACCTTTGCACTTTCAAAAAAAAACAAAAGATGAACATACAAAATATTCCACAAATCAAACATACTGAGAGCGGTAACTTTTTTTTACTAGCTGGTCCGTGTGCTATTGAAGGTGAAGAAATGGCAATGCGAATTGCCGAAAAGCTAGTTGGCATCACAGATAAACTACAAATTCCTTTTGTATTCAAGGGATCCTTTAAGAAAGCAAATCGCTCTAGAATAGACAGTTTCTCTGGTATTGGAGATGAAAAAGCACTTAAAATTCTAGAAAAAGTTTCAAAAACTTTTGGTGTACCCACAGTGACTGATATCCATACCAATGAAGATGCGGCAATGGCTGCTGCTTATGTGGATGTGTTACAAATTCCTGCATTCCTTGTTCGTCAAACTGATTTAGTGGTAGCTGCTGCCAATACTGGAAAAGTGGTTAACTTAAAAAAAGGACAATTTATGAGTCCGGAAAGTATGAAACATGCTGTTCAAAAAGTTTTGGACTGTAACAACCAAAATGTGATGGTGACAGATCGTGGTACCATGTTTGGCTATCAAGACATGATTGTGGATTACCGAGGTATTCCTACGATGCAACAATATGCAACAACCGTTCTTGATGTTACCCATTCTTTACAACAACCCAACCAAACGGCTGGTGTAACTGGAGGAAGACCTGATATGATAGAAACAGTTGCCAAAGCGGGAATAGCAGTTAGTGTAGATGGAATTTTTATAGAAACTCATTTTGACCCAGCAAATGCTAAAAGTGATGGTGCCAATATGTTGCACTTGGATTATTTTGAACCATTAATGACCAAGTTAGTAGCCATCAGACAAACCATAAATCAATTTTAAAATAAATACATTGAAAACAAATATTTTACATTCTGCTTTTTTTGTTCTTTTTTTATCAATTAGTGCCTTTGCGCAAGATGATATCAAAATGCCAGAAAGATATACTGCTCACAACAAAGGAAAATTTACGGTTTCTTGGGGTGGAAATAGAGAAAAATATACCAAATCGGATATTACTTTCAAAGGAGATAATTATTTATTCATGGTTCAGGATGCTGAAGCTCATGACAAACCAAAAGGATGGCATATTGACTATATCACACCTGGTCAAATGACAATACCTCAAACCAACTTTAAATTGGGCTATTTTATTACCGACCATTATAGTATTTCGATAGGAGAAGACCATATGAAATATGTAATGACTCAAAACCAAACAGCAAATCTCTCTGGAGAAATTGATTACCCAGCCTCTCATCCTAGTTCACAGTTTAATGGAATTTACAACAACACTCCTACAGTGATGTCTGAGAATTTCTTAATGTTTGAGCATACGGATGGGTTAAATTATGTACACACTGAATTTGCGAGACAAGATGATCTTTCGCATTTATTAGGTATTAAAAACACCGATAAATTTCAAGTTAATATCAATGAAGGAATAGGAATTGGTCTGTTATATCCAAAAACTAATACGACTTTGATGGGACAAGCTAGACATGATAAATTTCACATTTCTGGATTTGGTACTTCGGTAAAAGCAGGAATTAATTTTGTACTTTTCAAGTACTTTACTATTGAAGGTGATTTAAAAGGAGGTTACATTAACATGTCTGACATTCGAACTACAGAAAGTGCTGCAGATTCTGCTTCGCAACACTTTTTCTTTGCAGAAACTATTGTTGCTTTTGGTGGTATTTATAGACTGTAACAATAACACGACGACAATCAATTAAAAATCTCCTTCGGGAGATTTTTTTTTATTTATGACTATAGTTACTAATACCAAAAATATTAATATTGAAAAGTATGCTTTGTGCCTCTGCAGCTTTGCGAGCCAAATATCGTGCAAAGGCACAGAGAAGCAAAAAACAGAAAGGCTAAGGCTCAAAAAAACATTTAATCATATAATGTTGCAGATTCCTTTATCACATCAATCAGAATAGCATTGTCGATGTCCAGTAAACTAAAATATCGAAGAGACTTCACTGTATTTCTATTTTCATCCACAAGGAAATCCTGATTTCTTTTTAATTGAAAACCACGTGCAAAACCGGCATCAACAAAACCCTTTTTGTGGTTAGGGGCCAGATAACAAAACCTCTTTTTTTTATAATAAAAATATGGAATTCCCCACTTGAATAACAACTCCAAATTGGGCACTACTCGTTCAAAAACACTAATTAAATGCAATAACATTACTTTATATTTTTCGGGTTGGCGATGAATGTATTCGTCCGTTAGCTTCATTTAGTATATTGTTTTACTTCAGTTTATTTGTCAAAAAAAATTAATCAGGATAGACTTTATATAAAAATAATAAAAAAATAGTGACAATTAAAAAATTAATATTTACTTTGACAATCAAAGTACTTTTGCTATACAAAATATACATTTGCAAGGTATCAGCTCCATTAAGAACTTGATAAACAATTTTTTACATTTTATATCTTTGTTTGGCATAGCTAAAATAATGACATAACGATTATAATTTTAGATCTTATAGTTACCAAATTATCGGGATATGCCTTAGCGTTTTGGACAATGAGATTTGGAGTTTATCCTATCCTTTATGGTAGTATGCTGTATTTTAAAAACAACCCAAATAAGATTACTGTTGATATATTTAAACAAAAAAATCAGAATTTAAAAGGAACAAAGCAGGAAATCACCAAAATAGAAGCTGTCGCAAGTGAAAATCATCAAATACCAAAACAAAATAGTAACCGATGAAATAAAAACACCAATGAAGATCTAGTGATACCCTATTCCTATAAAGAACAAATATTATCTACATATGAAAAAAACAAAATACATTTTTGCTATTACTACCTTTCTAATGAGCTTTGGATGTGCTTTATTTATTGCCAATTCGATGTTTGGAAATATTCTCTTTGGCCCACGTGCCGTTAACATATTGGATAAAATACAAGAAGGCGATATGATTTTTCAAACGTCACAATCCAAACAATGTGAGGCAATTCAAATAGCTACTAATTCTAAATATTCACATTGTGGAATTATATTTATGGAGAATGGTCATAAATATGTTTTTGAAGCAGTACAACCTGTAAAATTTACACCGATTGAAACATGGATTGCCCACGGAAAAGAAAACCATTTTGTGGTGACTCGATTAAAAAATGCAACAACCCTTTTGAATTCAAAAACGATTCAAAATATGAAAGCATTTGGAAATAAATTAAAAAACAAAGACTACGATACCTATTTTGAATGGTCAGATGATAAAATATATTGCTCCGAATTGGTTTGGAAAATATACAAATACGGAGCTGGAATCGAATTGTGCCCGCTTCAAAAATTAAAAGATTTTAATTTAAAAGATCCAAAAGTTCAAATTCTATTAGCTGAAAGGTATGGAAAAAATATACCGATAAACGAGAGTGTTGTTTCTCCTTTTAACCTAGAAAATGCAAAAACAGTAACCACCATAATTCATAATTACTAAGATTTGAAAACTATTATTCAAAATTTAAACAAAGCATTTGACCACCGCATACGACTTGGAATCATGTCGGTTTTGATGGTCCATGAATCGGCAGATTTTAGTACTTTGAAAGAATTGTTAGGGGTAACTGATGGCAATCTAGCCAGTCACACCAAATCTTTAGAATTAGAAAATTACATTACAATTGAAAAAAAATTCATTGAAAAAAAACCGAATACAAGTTACAGAGTAACCAAAGATGGTCGCAAAGCCTTTCAAGATCATAGTGCTGCACTTGAAAGATTAATTCATAAAGGATAATCTATTTTTTAGTTTTTAACTTTAAATTTCAAAGTACTTTACAAAAGTAAAAAACTAATGTAAATTAAAATTTAGATTACAGAACACATTAGTTTTATGAAAGCCTACTTTATTGCAGCATTGGCAATTATGATTTTGATTTCGCTCTATCCAGTTTCTATATTAAAAGGCGAAAACTACCGGAGTTTATCCCTGATTTTTTTAACATAATTATACGCATTCATCTTTATAAAAATTCAATTAGAAAACTATGCTTTAATGGTGGGAAGCGTAGGTTTATTTGATATTCTTGCAGCTGTCATGTATTTGTACCGTAAAATTGATTGGAATAAATAAATCGAGTTTCTTACACAAACAAAAACATAAAAACTAGTCCACTAAAGCTTTATCGTACTTTTTTAAAACTCTAAATGCTTTAACATAGCGAGAAGAAAATGAAATATTTGATTTTAAAACAAAAACACACCTCCTATCCCTCTCGAGAGGGGAATTTGCGCACATTAACATTTAACCCTTAACTGTTTATTAAGTAAATAAGTCGATAACTAAAGATTGACCGCTTTTTCATGTAATTGATAAAAAAACTACACCCAATATAAAAAAGAATTTAATTTTTGGTCATAAAAAAACCTCATAAGAGTAAAATACTTAATGAGGTTTTTAAACTTCTAACGATTTTATTATTCCAACTCTTCATTTCTTCTAATAGAAAAAGAAACAAATAAAACTAGTATTAAAACCACTAACACAATACCTAACTCTACTAAAAAATTCATTTTAACTATCTTTTAATTTATACCTATCTGATTATTCAGAATATTCTTTTTTTATTCAAAAATAATGAACAATAACTATGCCAAATAAATTACTAAAAGTTAAAAAAGAGTTATATTTCAATAAAAAAACAACCTATACTTTTTATAATCAGATTTCACTATTTACTTTACTATCAATCCGATAATTATTATTTTACGATTCAGCCTTTTTGTTAAAGCCAATAATACCGTAAAAAGCCAAAAAGTTTAGTATTTTTGAAATCTGAAAAGAAAATAATGAAAAAAATTGTAATTCTAATACTGTTTTTGGCAATAGGTTTGGCATTTTATGAGCAGGCAAGTGCCGAAAAAAATATTTATGTAATGGTGATTGCCATTGTTGTATTCATGATGGGAATGATGCGATTGAGTAGCAAAACACCGAGTAAAAACGAAGATAAAGAAGAAAACGATGTTCAATAAAGGAGATAAAGTTTCGGTGCTGGATGAAGCGGTAGATGGGGTTGTTTTAAAGATCAAAGACAATGTTATAACTATTGAAACCGTTGATGGTTTTGTGATGAATTTTGCAGCCAACGAACTTATCAAAATAGCTGATTCCGGAAATTTGATGGATGGTATAAAAGGCATCAACATCAACGAAATCAAAAAAGAAAAAGAGATTCCGAAACCACGAAGTTTTGTAAAAGAGAAGAAAGACAAAAACGAATTACCAGTTCCAGAATTTGATTTACATATCGAAAAATTGGTTCCTAATAAACGCGGCATGTCAAATTATGACATCTTGACTTTGCAATCTGACACTGCCAAACGCCACATTGAATTTGCAATCCGTAACAGAATTCCAAAAATTGTTTTCATTCATGGAGTTGGTGAAGGGATATTGAAAGCAGAATTGGATTTTCTTTTTGGCCGATATGACAACATCATTTTTCAGGATGCGAATTATCAAAAATATGGTGCTGGTGCAACTGAAGTTTATTTCAAACAGAATAAATAAGTACTATCAATTCCATTTGTATAATTTTTTACCCGATTTTATATAAAAAACGTCAATGCATAAATCAAGCATTGACGTTTTTTTTTTATAAAATTAAAACTCTTTTACGGCACAAGTGTTTGCAACTCACCAAACGAGTAACTGTCTCCCAGTTGAAAATTACTACCCGCTTTTTCGAGTGTTACATTTTTGAAAACAATAGTATGTACAAAACTTTTTGGTCCATTAGTTGTAGTAGTAACTTCAATTGTTCCTCCAGCTTTTCCGAGCCATGTTTGGTTAATGGTTGGCAATGATGGCGTTGTTGTTGCACAAAAATATTCAGTTGGTACAAGTCCATTAAATAAACTATAGGTCAACTTATTATTGACAAGTCCAATTGTTCCAATTCTAGGAGAACCAATAGGAGTTACTTCATTGACTATTAAGGTTGGATCAATCGCTAATACTAATGATTCGCTCTCATTGAATTTGTAAACGTTATTTTTATCTGAACATATTTTTAATCCTGTACTTATAAAATTGAACGGTATTTTTGGATCTAATGCTTTATAATAATCTCCAAAAGCAAGCGTCTCATACAACTGAAATGTGCCATCTGATTTTATAAATTTTATATTCTTGAAAATTATATTGTGATTATAACCTGAAATTCGAGTACTATTGTTTTTTTCGTCAACTGTTTTAATAGTCGTAGTTGTAATTTGAATGGTTCCCTCTGAGGCTGTTAATTGCTTATTCACACTGGGACTGGCTGGAGGTATCAAATCACATACATTACCTTCTGCAACATTTCCATTATAAAAATTATAGACTACTTTATTCTCCGAATTAATTTTTAGTTCCAATGGACTTCCAACAGGTGTCGGTGTAGTGGTAAAAACAGTAGTGGGTAAATTCAGAATCAAAGCTTCGCTTTCTTTGAGCTTAAATATAAGATTATTGTCCGTACAGCTTTTGGCGGTTACTGCTGTAAAATCAATTGTATCTACATTTAAATCTCCATCATCGCAGCCCGACAAAGCAATTACACAAAACCAAATCCCTAAAAATCGTTTCATTCTTTTATATTTTCAACAAAAATAGAATTTTTAATTTGTTTCCTAAACTTTACAAACAAAAAAAGGAAACATTTAACCCAGATTCCGCATTAGAAATCTACTATACCTAAATTTGTATTCAATACCAAGTATAGAATAATCCAGATTCATTAAGAAGTTTGATGCAAAATCCGGATTATGTCTTTTTTACTATGATAAATTCTGAGTCTTAAAACGCTTTTAAATTGGAATCTGAACCACTTCATTTTGGAAACTGATTCACTATAGAAATCATTATCTTTGCATCGAATAAAATTATTACATGAAAAAATATTACTATTATCTTGCTGCTTTTTCAGCCTTTTTCATCTGGGGCTTTTTTAGTTTGGCACTAAAACCGATTTCAAATTACCCTTCATTGGACATCTTGTTTTATAGAGTATTTTTCAGTGCACTAACAATGACTGCAATAAACCTTACTTTTAGAAAAGCCAAAATTCGCAAAAACTGGGATGATTTTTGTTCCATGACTACCAAAAGAAAGCGTAGTATTATTGTGTTAACTTTGGTCGGAAGTATTATATTAGCTTCTAATTGGTTTATTTTCATCTATGTGGTCAATCATATCAGTGTAAAAGCAGGTTCTTTGGCTTACTTGATATGTCCTATTTTAACAACTGTTTTTGCATTCTTATTACTAAATGAAAAATTAAGTAATTGGCAATGGCTAGCGGTTTCTATAAGTGTAGTTGCTTGTATTTTCTTGTCACTTAATCATTTTCAGGATATTTTCTATAGCTTGGTTGTGGCTTCTACTTATGCTTTGTATTTAGTCAGTCAACGCAAAAACAGTGAGATTGATAAGTTTTTGGTTTTGAACATACAACTACTATTTATAGCTTTCTTAATAGTACCTTTTTACCCAAAATACAGTGGCACAATTCCAATAGAACCTTTGTTTTATCTATGCCTATTTTGTATCGTACTCTTTTTTACTATAATACCTCTTTTTCTTAATTTGTATGCTTTAAAAGGACTCAACTCATCAACAGTGGGGATTCTAATGTATATTAATCCTATCATCAATTTTGGATTGGCTGTTTTTTATTTTAAAGAGCAAGTAACTTTAGTACAAATAGTTTCTTATTCCTTAATTTTGGTCTCCATTATTGTTTTTAACAAAAAAATAATTTTTAGCCAAAACAATAAACCTAATATAATTGTTGAGGGTTCAAAATCTATTTAAATAAAATGAAAAAAGTATATCTCGATAATGCATCTACTACTCCACTTTATCCAGAAGTAATCGTAGAAATGACCAAAATATTGACCGAAGATTATGGAAATCCTTCCTCTACTCACAGTTTAGGTCGCAATGCCAAAAGTATCTTAGAACTTTCCAGAAAATCAATTGCCAAGCAATTAAACGCAACAGCTGCTGAAATCATTTTCACCTCTTGTGGTACTGAAGCCAACAATTGGATTCTTCGATCTGCTGTAAAAGATTTGAAAGTAACTAGAATCATTACCAGTAAAATAGAACATCACGCGGTTTTACATACTGCTATGGCATTACAAAATGAATACGGAATTCAAGTTGATTTTGTAAATATAAAATCCGATGGTGAAGTAGATTTAACACATTTGGTTGAATTATTATCGGAAGAAAAAAAGACTTTGGTTTCCTTAATGCATGTTAACAATGAGACAGGAACTATTTTGGATTTGGGCAGAGTGAGCCAGATTTGCAAAGAACATGATGTGTTATTTCATTCAGACACAGTACAATCTATTGGAAAAACAGAAATTAATTTGCAACAAACACCTATAGATTTTATAGTGGCGAGTGCACATAAATTTCATGGTCCAAAGGGAGTTGGTTTTGCTTTTGTTCGAAAAAATTCAGGATTGCAACCTTTGTTTTTTGGTGGTGAGCAAGAAAAAGGACAACGACCAGGAACCGAAGCCCTACATCAAATTGCAGGAATGGCAAAAGCATTAGCGCTTTCCTATACCAATTTAGATCAAGACAGAAATTATATATCCGATTTAAAAACATACTTAAAGGAACGCTTAAAAACTGATTTCCCAGATTCAAAATTTAATGGTGAAAACACTTTTTATAACATTGTCAATGTGACGTTACCCTTTACAGCCGATAAAACTTCGATGATAGTATTCAGTTTAGATATGAAAGGAATTGCCGTTTCAAGAGGCAGTGCCTGTCAATCTGGAAGTATTAGACCTTCACATGTTTTGGCTGAAATGCTCACCCAAGAAGATCTGAAAAAACCAAGTTTACGAATTTCATTAAGCCATTTTAACACCAAAGAAGATATTGATTTATTGATTGAAGGATTAAAAAGCATTTAAAAAGCAACTATTTCTGCTTTAATGGCTATAATTCGGCTTCATAAAGATAGATCAAAAGCCACTTCAAATAGCTTTTACTTTTGCGTCATTAGTAACAACAAAATTTTAAAATGATGATCAAGAAAGCAAAATTTATGTTTTTGGTAGTATTAGCTGGTTTTTCATTATTCTCATGTTCAAATGAGGATAAAAGTACCAATACCGATACCACTACAACAACTCCTCCTGCAACTACCGATGCGCAAACCTTTAAAGATGTAGCTTACGCAACCACATCAAGTGCACAAAAGATAGATATTTATGTACCTGCAGGTGTGGGGCCATTTCCCGCAGTAGTGCTAATACATGGTGGCGCTTTTAAAGCAGGAGATAAAGGAATGGAATCTGCAAACGCTGCGAAATTAGTATCAAATGGGTACGTTGCAATATCCGTTAATTATAGATTGAGTGGCGAAGCGGTTTTCCCAGCAGCAGTTCATGATTGTAAGGCGGCGATTCGATTTGTTAGAGCCAATGCAACCACTTACAAAATCAATCCAAATAAAATTGGATCTTGGGGGTCATCAGCTGGGGGAAATCTTTCGGCAATCATTGGAACCTCTGGCGGAGATACGTTTTTAGAAGGTACTCAAGGAACTTATTTAACGACTTCTTCAACGGTGCAGGCAACTATCGATTGGTTTGGTCCTATTAATTTTGCAAGTATGGTACCAGAAGCCTTAGCTTTAGGTTTCCCTACAACCTACAATGTTGCCAATGAATCTCAATATCTAGGAATTGCTGATGCAAATAATCCAGAGAATATTGCACTGGTAAACAAAGCCAATCCTGGTAAATATATTGATGCAAATGATCCTCCCTTTTGGATTCAAGCCGGAAGTGTAGATCCTTTAATTCCATACACTCAAAGTTTCAATTTCTACAATGATTTGAAGGCCGTTTTGGGAGAGAGCAAAGTAGGCTATGAATTGATTGAAGGAGCTGGTCACGGTGGTGCTTTATTTAGTACCGATGCCAATCTAAACAAAGCCATTTCATTTTTTGATTCTAAACTAAAATAACCCTAAATTTATCTGCAAGATGTTACGTCTTGCAGATTTTTATGCTATGTATAAATTCCCTACAAAAACATTCTTTTTCCTTGCCCTGGCTATAGCCATTCTATTGTCGTTATCACCTATGCTAATTTTAATTGCACATCACAGCAATTATGAGATTTTGGATAAAGTGATCTTGTTTGCTACAGCTTTTTTTATCACTTTTTGTAATTTATTTTTCCAAAATTGGTTACAATCTAAGGAGGTTACGGTTTGGAGAAGGGTTTGGCTTACTGCAGTGCTAAATTTTATTTTATTTGGGATTAATATAATGATTAGAATTCCATTTTGGAACAAGATTTTTTTAAACAAACCACCCTTTGCAGTCATTGCTGGAATAGATCTAGTACGTCATGCGATTATTGTGCTAGTTACTTTTTGGGTGGTTTCTTTTTTAAGAAAAATGGCAGCCGAGTCCACGTATAAAATCAAAGTGCGAGACTTAGAAAACCAAACCTTGCAGTTGCAATTAAAAAATTTAACGGCTCAGTTACAACCGCATTTCTTTTTTAATAGTTTGAATGTTTTGGCCGAATTAATTCATATCGATGTTCAAAAAAGCGATCAGTACATTCAGCATTTATCCAATATTTTTCGGTATGTTTTAACCAATCAAGAAAGAGCAATTATTGACTTAGAAGAAGAAATTAACTTTGTTTCTTCCTATTTATTTCTTTTAAAAATTCGATTCGATACTACCATAACGGTGACTCAAACACTAACCGATGCCAGTGCTTTTTCGATTCCTTCATTGTGTACTTTAGTGGTTTTAGAAAATATCGTCAAACACAATAATGTGGAGCATATGAAAATAACTATTTCGTTATCAAGCGATAAGTCCTATTTTGTAATCGCTAATTCATTAAACAAAAAAAACAGTATCGAAGTCGATAGTTTAGGAATTGGATTGGCCAATATTGAAAAAAGATGTCAGTTGTTGCTCCAAAAATCGATCCTAATTCAAGAAACAGATAGCTTATTTGAAGTGAAAATTCCATTAAAAATCAAGGAAAATGAATTTTAAAATCATCATCATTGAGGACGAAAAGTTAGCCGTTACTCGCATCAAAAGAATGCTCAACGAACTCGAAGATTCCTTCGAAATTGTGACGGAAATTAAAAGTGTAAAAGAAGGCATGGAGTGGTTTGCGGCCAATGAAAATAAACCTTTGGATTTCATTTTATCCGACATACAGTTGTTAGACGGGATTTCATTTGAAATATTCGAGCGATTTTCGATCACAACGCCAATTATTTTTACCACTGCTTATGATGAATATTTGCTAAAAGCTTTTAAAAATTATGGAATTGAATATCTTTTGAAGCCTTTTTCGAATAAAGAATTGAGTTCGGCTATCGAAAAATTCAAAAGCTTAAAAAAAGCTCCCTCTCCTTCATTACAATTTTCTGAAGAGCTATTTCGAGAACTTTTGAAAAACAAAGAAAATAAGTTTCCCACTTTAATTTCTTATGCTAGAGACAAGATTATTCCCGTAAAAACAGAAGACGTGGTGTACTTTAGTTTGAGTCATCAGTCCGTTTTTGCGCATACAGAAAATCATAAATGGTTGTTAAATGAGAGTTTAAACCAGATCGAAGACCTATTACCGCGACATCATTTTTATAGAGCCAACAGACAATTCATTATTCAAAGAAAGTACATAAAAGAAATTGAAAACTATTTTGGAGGCAAACTAAAAATTTTGGCCACCATAAAACACGAAGAAATACTGATTAGCAAAGATAACTGCAAAGATTTTAAAGATTGGTTAAAAGGGTAGCGTTTCTGCTAAATGGTTGAAATGTTGCATCAACAATAAAAAGAGCAGTGCATCAATGTGCTGCAGAATATACACTCGGAAATAAATAGTTTCTTTAAACTTAAATTTAAAAATATGAAAAAAACAATCATTTTGTGTGCAATAAGTATAGGCAGTATTGCTACTGCAAAAGCACAATCCCAAGCGGTTAGTTTGAAATTGGACACCAGTACATTTCAATCACAAGAATTAACAATCGAAGGAAAAACGATCAAAGTAAGAGCCTTTGAAAATAGGATTTATGTAAGCAATCCAGTAGATACGGCGTATCAAAAAATGAATATTTATATCCCTGAAGCCTACTTTAACAATCAAACGGTAAATGGCTATACCGCTCAAACTGCCCCTATTTTCTTTCCAAATAAAGTTGGAGGATACATGCCCGCCAAACCAGCCACGACCAAAGATAACCCGATGGGAATGCGTCCACCCATGAACGGCGAAATGCCTACTATGGGCAACAGACCGCCAGAAGGATTACCTCCGATGAGAGAAAGAATGCCATCAAAACCGTTGACTGTTGTTGCTGCATTAGCCAGAGGATATGTAGTAGCTTCGCCGGGAGTGAGGGGAAGAACTTTAAAAGATCAAAACGGGAATTTCACAGGTAAAGCACCTGCGGGAATTGTAGATTTGAAAGCTGCGGTTCGCTATTTAAAATTTAATGATGCTGTAATGCCTGGCGATGCCAACAAAATAATTTCAAACGGAACGAGTGCGGGTGGCGCCATGTCTACCTTGTTAGGAGCTACCGGAGAGGCCTTAGATTATGAGCCTTATTTGAATGCTATTGGTGCGGCAAAGGCGAGTGACGCTATTTTTGCAGTATCCGCTTACTGTCCGATCACCAATCTAGAACAAGCTGATATGACGTACGAATGGCAATTCAACGGAATAAATACCTATAAAAAAGGAGGGCCATTTGCCAAAAACAATGCGCAACCACAAGAATTGACAGCTGATCAAATAAAAGTATCCAACGAATTAAAGGAGTTATTCCTTGACTATTTAAATAGTTTACAGCTAAAAGATAAAAAGGGCAACCTACTGTCATTGGACAAAAACGGGAATGGTACGTTTAAAACCTTAGTTCAATCGTATGTGATGGCATCTGCCCAAAAAGCACTAGATTCGGGTGTTGATTTATCTGAATTTCCATTTGTAAAGGTAGCCCAATCAAAAGTAGTGGGACTAGATTACGAAGCGTATTTAATCTTTATAGGCCGACAAAAAACACCGCCCGCTTTTGATGCTTTAGACCTTTCAAGTCCAGAAACGCAACTTTTTGGAACCACAACAATCGATAACCAACATTTTACGCCATTTAGTAAAACACATTCAACCGTTACAGCAACCACTGCTGATGATCAATTGGTAAAAATGATGAACCCGATGCACTACATTGGTGTTTCGGGAGTGGCGACTTCTAAGCATTGGCGCATTCGACACGGGTCTAATGACAAAGATACAGGACTTGGTATTTCGGTGATGTTAGCTACTTTATTAGAAAACAATAATCTTCAAGTAGACTTAGCATTACCTTGGCAAAAACCGCATAGTGGCGATTACGATTTGGAAGAATTGTTTCAATGGATCGACGGAATTTGTAAATAGGTTTTTTAGCTCTTTTTTTACAGATATATCAAATTTAAAAAGAAATTCGAATAGTAATCAATAATAACTATTCGAATTTCTTTTTTTCCTTTTCTTGTTTTTTGAAATAGCCTCTCAATAAAAAACTGTGTTTCATAGCTTCTAAATCTTCATTTAGCAGAATAGTCGCTTTATTAAGGTTTGTCATAGTGGAATCTATTTTTTTGACCAAATGAGGATCATTAGACAAATAATTGATTGCGCCATCTCCGTTTTTGATATTCAAAACCGTGGTATTTAAATTGGTTACCACTTTGTTTATCTCTTGACTTGATTGGTCCAAATTGACTACGATTGTTTTTATTTTTTGGGCTACAGCAGGATCATTTAAAACCCCTATCACACTGTTTTTATTTCCCAAAGCCATAACTGTTTTATTAAGATTCTCTACAACATCACTTGTTCCTTTACTTGTCATTTTAAGATAATTCATGGTTTGTTTCAAATCGGATGCCATAAGAGTATCATTGACCAATGTTCCCAATGTTCCTTTTCCTTGCGTTATCTCTTTAGTGATTTTTAGCAAATCTGCGGTGAGTAAAGCCGCATTTTTATTGGTTACACTCAATGTGTTTAATAATTCCTCCGTACGAACACGATCTGAGGATTGTATGACATCACCGGGTTGAATTTGTTGTTGATCCCCCTTCCCTGGCATTATATTAATTACCATACTCCCAACCAAACCATCTGAACCTATGCTTGCCAAAGCATTTTTTTTAATATGTGGAAAAATAGATTTATCAATAATCATATCTACATTGATAGTCGTATCATTTACCATTTCGATCGCTCGAACGGTTCCAATATTAACTCCTGAATAGCGAACATTGTTGCCTAATTGTAATCCATTAACATTACTAAAAATGGCTGTAATATGATCTGTACTCCCAAACATTTTTTGCTTGTTGCCAATAAAATAAACTACTAGAACAAAAAGCATTAATCCTGAAATAACAAAAAAGCCCAATTTAATTTTCTCTGAAGCAGTTTTTTCCATTTTATTTATATTAGTTTCTAAATCACTAAGATTATAAGTTACTAAGATTAAATTACTTGCATTTTTGCAGCTTAATAGCTTAGGCGCTTAGCCTCTCATTTAAAGAATGCTTGTACTTTTGGATCTTTGGAGCTTAATAATGCTTCATAAGTTCCTTCGGCATAATTAATTCCGTCAATTAATAAAATCATTCGATTGGATATCATTCTAGCACAATCGACATCATGTGTTATAATTATGGATGATGTATTGTATTTTTTTTGAACGGATACCATTAGCATTAAAATTTCTTTTGAGGTAATTGGATCCAATCCTGTTGTAGGTTCATCGTATAAAATAATTTTTGGTTTCAAAATTAAGGTTCTGGCCAAAGCAATTCTGCGCTTCATCCCACCTGAAAGTTCATTGGGCATCAAATTCATTGTATTTACCAATCCTACACTTTCTAAAGCTTCCATTACCAAGGGTGTCGTATCATTTATGAATCCAAATTTTTTGGTGTGTCGCCGCAAAGGAAATTCCAAATTTTCCCGTACCGACATGGAATCATATAAAGCGCTCCCTTGAAAAAGGAAGCCTACTTCTGTCCTGAGTTCATCAAGTGTCTCTCTAGAAAGTTGTTTGATATCTTTTCCCATTACTTCAATACTTCCCGCATCTGCTTCTTCCAATCCTATGAGGCATTTAATCATCACCGATTTTCCTGAACCCGATTTTCCCATGACCACTAAATTTTCTCCTTGAAATAATTCTAGATTGAATCCATCCAAAACACAATTGGTACCAAAGCTTTTTTTCAAATCTTTGATGACAACTATGGCTTTTGTGTTTTTACTATTTGATTCCATTGGACTAGACATCATAAAAAATATTAGATACAAAAACAGCAATAAAATCAATTATAAAAAGTAACATCGATGAAAAAACAACAGCAGAATTAGCTGCTAACCCAACTCCTGCCGTTCCTTTTTTGCAATAATACCCTTTAAAACAACCAACTAATCCTATTGCAAAACCAAAAAAGAAAGTTTTTATGGTAGAAGGGATGACATCAAAAAATTCCAGATGATTGAAAACCTGAGTAAAATATAACAAAAGCGAGACATCTCCTTTTAAATTTTCGACCAAAAAGGAACCCAAAAGCGCCACACCATCTCCAATAAATACTAAAATTGGCAACATCAAAGTGGTTGCTAAAATCCTGGTAACCACTAAATATTTAAAGGGATTGGTTCCCGAAACTTCCATTGCGTCTATTTGTTCCGTCACACGCATAGAGCCCAATTCGGCTCCGATTCCTGAGCCAATTCGTCCCGCACAAATCAAAGCAGTGATAATAGGTCCAATTTCTCTAAGAATAGAAACGCTTACCATCGCTGGAATCCAAGAAACGGCACCAAATTGTTGCAAAGTAGGACGAGATTGCAAAGTAAAAACCAATCCAATAATAAAACCCGTTACGCCAACTAATAACAAAGAACGGTTTCCCATATTATAACATTGTCGGAGGAATTCTTTAAATTCTAATGGCGGCTTGAAAACTTCTTTGAAAAAACGACCAGCAAAATCCGAAAGTTCACCAATTTCAAGGAGAAAACTTTTGAATGCTTCAATGATTCTAGAAATAGTATTCATTCTATTTTGTGATTAATTTCTATTGAGAATGCTATTCAACTTTACTTATATCCATTAATTTTCAATGCCGTACTCCATATCCATTGAAATATATTTTTCTTTTTAATTCTCAAATAATCGAAGTCGGTTATGAGTTGCAATTAATTCTTTTTGCAAATGATCTATTTTTTGCAAAAGATTAAAAATCACATCAATACCTTCTGGATTTACTTCCAATTCGTTGTGCAACCGAATCATTCGCTCTAAATTATGCATTTGATTTTCATGTATATAAGGTGACTGTTCCATGATCTCAATTTCTATCAGGCCCAAATCATGAAGATGGTTAAAAAATGATAGCTCTACTTGATAGTGAGCGCTAACTTTTTGCAAAAGGATTTTGTCATCGGTTTTCATAATGTTCTAAGCTTCGCTAGTTCTTCAAATAACTCTTTTTCTTTCTGTATAAGGTTTGTCGGTACCAAAATTTGGTAAGAAATATATAAATCCCCATACTCCCCTTCCCTTTTATATATGGGAAAACCTTTGCCTTTCAATTTTACTTTAGTGCCGTTTTGCGTACCAGGTTTTACAGTTAATTTCACTTTCCCATCAAAGGTATTGGCTGTTATTTCGCCTCCCAAAATGGCAGTGTACACATCCAAATCTACCGTTGAATATAAATTATGTTGATCCAATTTGAAATTGGTATGATTTTCGATATTGAAAGTTAGGTACAAATCCCCTTTTGGTCCTCCACTGGCTCCTTCTCCACCTTGTCCTGGGATCTTTATAACCTGACCATTTTCAACACCCGCTGGAATGGTTAAGCGTATGTTTTTTCCGTTGATAGTAAGCGTGCGTTTGTGAGTAGTATAAACATCTTTCAAGTCCAAATGCAATTCGGCATTAAAATCCTGACCTTTAAAAGCGGTTGTTCGACCTCTGCCTCTTGAAGCTCCTCCTCCAAACATCGATTCAAAAAAATCAGAATAGTCGCCACCACCACCAAAACCAGTTTGTTGACCTCCTTCACTTTGATATCGTTGTTGTTGCTGTCTGGCTTTTTCATATTCCTCACCATGTTCCCAATTTTCGCCATACTGATCGTATTTTTTACGATTCTCAGGATTGCTCAAAACGGCATTGGCTTCATTGAGTTCTTTGAATTTTTTCTCCGCTTCTTTATCGTTGGGATTTAAATCGGGATGGTATTTGCGTGCTAATCTTCGATACGCTTTTTTTACATCCGTTTCAGAAGCGCTTTTATCAATTTCTAATACTTTATAATAATCTATAAATGCCATTTTACAATAATTTAGATGCAAATTTTATTTAAAAAAAAACAAACATTTCACACTCAAATTTAAGCATTTTTAGGGATTAAAACTATGATATACAACGTAAAACAGTAAATTTTACAAATAAAAAAAGGGACTAAAACTATTTGAATATAAAAGCCCTTTATTACAAATAGAATGTGTTTTTTGCTACTCTATAACATTACTTCATTTCACCCATTTTATTGTACCATGGATTAATAAATACTAGGTATAAATTTGAGATGGCCCAACCAACAGTGATTAATAAAAAGAAGCCTATTTTTTTCTTCACTACCGTTTCAATATTGATGACATTTGCCAAAAACTTAGATAAAAATCCAATTAAAAAAACAATCAATGTGAATCCAATAAAATTGTAGGTAATATCTATTTGGCCCCAAGGTTTTGCATTATTCCAATTCAATATTAAATAACTAAGTAAGAAAATCAAGAGCAATCCCCCAATGAATAATACAGAGAATCGCAACCACTTTGACATTCTTACTATCTTAAATGGCACAAAACAACTTACTTTTAATTGATTTACCAATTGTTTTTCTTTTGCAGGAATAGAACAAAACTCAGCCACTTTTAAGAAATCCCAATTCTCATTCTTTACATTAAAAGAGTTACTCTCATGCATCATTTGTTTGTAACCACTATACATTAAAGCATATGCTTCAAGATCATTAAAAGAATCCAGATCAGTTCGAACTTCGCTTAAGCCTTTCTGAATTTTCTTCATCAATCCAAATTTCAACAAAGCATTTTCGTCCTCAATTTCTTTGTCATAACTAATACTTCGATTCACATCGGTACAGTTTATCCAACTCACAGGCAATTGTGCCAACCCGTTTTTTAAATGAACAATAGAAAGTTTATTGACAATTGAAGTGTATTTTCGGGATTTTAAATCCAACAATTGAATTTCACGTAACCGTTCCTGTAATATAGTGTCGACTCTAAAAAACAAAGACATTGCATTTGCTGTATGTACGGCATTGTCAGGCATTTGGGCACTGGCATCGCTTACAATAATTTCGTTGCATTCTTGTTCCAATATCGAAGCAATACCTTGATTGTCATGAACTCCTCCGTCTATTAATTCTAAATCTAAATTTTTATACAACCCTTTTAAAACTAATGGCTGAAATAAAATAGGAACACAAGATGATGCTGCAACTGCATACCCCAATCGGAATTTTTGATATGGTTCTGGAGCATTTTCATAATACATTCTTCTCAAACGGGGTTTTACGTCAAAATCATCTGAAATATAAGTGGGTGGTTCCCCCATCCAAGAAGCGGTAAACTGCCAGTTATGCCCTGTATTTACTGCCGTAGAATTTAAAATGAGTTGAGGAACTTTATTCGATCTTTTCCAATTATCTTCGTTTAATTTAAATTTTAGATCACCAAAAGGAGTAATAAACAAATCACTCATATATATTGGTTTTTCCTCCTTTGAATTTGAATTTTTATAAAAAAGTGGTTTATAAAAATACTCTTCGTACAATTCTCCCAATCGATGGGAACGCGAATACGATTCTCCCTTCCACATTTTGATATTGTCGGAGAAACTAGTTAACAATCGCATTCTCAAGTTTTCTTGAACTGCTGTCAAAAATTCAGATTCAATTTCTTTTACAATTTGGATATAATCTTCTTGAACAATAGCTTCATCGGCTTTACTTTCATACAAATGTTTTATTTTTAAATAATAAAAAGCACCAATAATAGAACCACCTGACACACAAGAAATAACTTCAATATCTTTTAATTTATTTTTTTCGGCCAAAGCTGCCAATACGCCAATATGAAACAAAGCGGCTCTAAAACCACCTCCAGAAAGTCCTATTCCCAACTTATTTTGTTGCTTTGGTTTTTCACTAATTGCAGTCTCTTTATCTTCCAATTGAACATTTAGAGCAATTAAGCATTCCTTAATTAAAATGTCGTCAATTTCATGCTTGTAAAAAGGATCTTTGTTGGTTGATTTTTGATTTTTTTCTAAAGTTTGATAATTGGCCAAATTATAAAGCTGTTTGCTAAAGGATTTTATTTGCCAATTTTCAGTTTTGTCTTGAGTATAAAGTTTAATGAAATGAAGTGCTTTTTTATACATTCGCAAACCAAAAAAAGCTTCAGCCAAAGCCACATAAAGTTTCTCCTTGGCTTCAATTCCATCCTTAAAAATTACTTCTTCGGAATCCATTAAATATCCTTGAATAATCTCTCTTCTAGTCGCCTGAGCGGTTTCAAAACGATCGAGAGTCTCTGAAGTTATTTCAGAAGAATCGGAGAGTCCTTCAAGATTTTCAATTACAATTAATTCATTCAAATGAGCATAATGCACCGCTGTATTAATACAATCTGACTCGGTTTGAATGGTTTTATGGGTTTTATTTTTCCATATCAAGTACCCTTTTTTATAGTAAGCTCTCGATTGCAATAAATTGTGAAACTGATGATCAAACTTCCATTTACTCTTATAAATAGCACCCGCAATTCCGAGAGTTCTGGAATTTTTTGTCTGCTCTAAGTCACAAAAAGATTTGAGTACATTGATGGCTTTATCAAATTTAAAATAGGAAGATAAAGTGCTGTCTTTGTATATATTATCGGCTAAATCCTGATATTTTGATAATTTAATTTCAACGCCTTGATCTTCATTATCCTCTATCTTTTTTAATAAAATTTCTGTAGCATATCCATATTGCTCGTACTGAATCAGGTTTTGGTATAAATAATCAAAATCAATTGCATTTGAAATATCTTCTCCCCTCAAATAATTTTTAGCCCATGCAATTGCTCGCTTTTTATCTTCCATAATAAAAATATTAAACTTTGATTTCCAAACAAATACTTCTCAAATCAACAATTATCGTGAGAAACATTTTATAAAATTAAAAAATAATTACACAATAAGCGAAATTGCCCCAAAACAGTTCTTAAAGTTTTCAAAATAAATGATTATTCTTTCAAAAAAAAATATATTTTTACAATATAAACTTACAACAAACAAATAAATAAAATGAAAAAACTACTTCTTGCCTTTTCATTAGTTACTACTTTAGCAACTAATATTTATGCCCAAGAAGCTACATTTGTCACTTCCGTCGAAGGGATAAAAGAGTATAGCTTGGCCAATGGGATGAAAATTTTATTGATTCCTGATGCATCACAATCGAATGTTGTTGTGAATATTGTTTACGGAGTTGGTTCTCGCCATGAAGGTTATGGAGAATCAGGTATGGCACATTTACTGGAACACATGTTGTTCAAACGTTCTTCAAAATTTACCGATATCAAAAAAACGATAGCCGATAAAGGTGCTCAAGCCAATGGTACCACTTATTATGACCGTACCAATTATTATGAAATTTTACCAGCAACAGATGAAAATCTAAAATGGGCGTTGGAAATGGAAGCTGACAGAATGATGACTTCTGCTATACTTCAATCCGATTTAGACACAGAATTCAGTGTGGTTCGAAATGAGTTTGAAATTGGCGAAAATTACCCTTCTGGTGTTCTGAATGAACGTATACTTTCTACTGCTTATTTATGGCATAATTATGGTAAATCGACCATTGGAAGTAAAGAAGATATCGAAAGGGTTCCTGCTAGTCGTTTAAAATTATTTTATCAAAAATATTACCAACCCAATAATTCAACACTTGTAATTGGAGGTAAATTTGATGAGAAAAAAACACTTACTTGGATCAAAGATTACTTTGCTTCAATTCCAAAATCAAAAACTGAAATTGAGCAAACCTACACCGTTGAGCCTCCACAAGATGGAGAACGCTTTGTAGAATTAAAAAGAAATGGGGATATTCAATATGTTGCTATGGCTTACCACTCCCCTAGCTTTTCGGACAAAGAATATGCAGCCAATAATGCTTTAATTTCAATTTTGACCAATAATCCATCTGGAGTATTATACAAAACATTAGTTGAAACCAAACTAGCAACTAGCGTTTATGGCTATACTGGAACTTTAAAAGATCCAGGGATAAGTTATTTTGCTTGTGAAATTGCCAAAGACAAAGACATCAATACCGTTCAAAAACCATTTTTGGATGCTATGAATGCAGTTACTCAAATGACTTTTACAGAAGACGATTTGAAACGTGCCAAAAATGAATTATTAAAACAATTCGAAAATACGTACAACAAAACTATCAACTTATCAATTGTTATAACAGAATGTATTGGAGCTGGAGACTGGCGTTTGTTTTTTTTAGACAGAGACAATATTGAAAAATTAACGGTTGCTGACATTCAAAACGCAGCCAAAAAATACTATTTACAAAGCAATAGAACTTGGGGCCGTTTTATCCCTGAAACTACGAGCGAAAGAACAAAAGTAAGCGACACTAAAGATATTGCAGCACTTGTTTCGGGTTACAAAGGAAAAGCAATGGAAGCCAACACTGCAACTTTTGAAACTTCGGTTGCCAATATTGTAAAATCAACTGAAGAAGGGAAGTTAGCCTCTGGTGGTAAATATGCTTTATTGGAAAAACCTTCTAAAGGCGATAAAATTGAAGCAAGAATGATTTTGAGAATGGGAGATGAAAAGTCATTAAGCCAAAAATCAATGATTGCCAATTTAACAGCTGGCATGTTAAAATTAGGAACTAAAACCAGAAGCAAAAAAGACATCAATGATCAACTAGACCAATACAAAATCAATCTAAGCCTAGGTGGATCAGTAGACGGTTTATTTGTGAGAGTGAGCACGGACAAAGCCAATTTAAGCAATGCTTTAAACTTGGTGCAGGACATTTTAAGAAATCCTTCGTTTGATGCAACTGAATTTGAAAAATTAAAACTAGAAACCAAAAGCGGACTAGAAGCCAATCAAAACGATCCTCAAGCAGTTGCTAGTGAAGAATTAACAAAAATTACTACGTTATATCCAAAAACGCATCCGTATTACTCGGAAACTACCGTGGAGAGTTTGGCTACTTTAAACAAGATTACACTTGAAGATGTAAAAAATTATTATGCTGCTTTTTATGGTGGATCCAACAGTATTTCATCATTTGTTGGCGGAATAGACAAACCGGTTATTTTAAAGTTCTTAAACAGTACATTTGAAAATTGGAAACCTAAAACAGGGTACAAAAGAATTTCTACTCAATATTTTGATACCAAATCGGGAGACAAAACTATTCAGATTAATGACAAAACCAATGCCGTTTTATTTGGTAAAATCAATTTGAATATTGGAGAAAAAAATCCAGATTATCCTGCAGTAGAAATGGCTAACGAATTACTGGGTGGAGGAGCTTTCTTGTCGTCTAGAATTCCGCAACGCTTGCGCGAAACTGAAGGTTTAAGTTATGGTGCTGGATCTTATATTCAAGCAAATGCTATTGATCCTACAACAGAATGGGGATTGTATGCTTTTTATAACCCTACAATGAAAGAAAAGTTGATTGCTGCTTTGAATGAAGAAATACAAAAAGCAATTGCCAAAGGATTTACCAAAGAAGAATTTGACAATTCCCTAAAATCATGGTTGCAAGGCAGACAAACAATGCTTGGAACAGATGATTTTTTGGTTCGTGAATTAAGAGAAAATATGGATTTAGGTAAAACTTTTAAAGACTACGAAGATTTTGAAAACAAAGTAAAAAGCTTAGATGTTCAAAAAGTAAATGCAGCTTTGGTTAAATATTTTGATCCTAAAAAATTAGTAATTGTAAATGCAGGTGATTTTGTAAAAAAATAGTTTTTTTTAAGTTGCTAAGAAACTAACATTCTAAGTTACTACTATAAATCACAGTTTTGAATAATTAAATAAAGTTCAAAATTGTTAAAAGGTATTGAGAAATCAGTACCTTTTTTTGTTTTGTTTTATAAAAAAACAGACTAAAAAAACATTTGTCTAAGTTATTACATGATATGAAAAAAGAACAATTGCTATTTACTATTACTTTTCTTAATAATCTGATAATTAATTTATTAACACCAAAACAAACATCCTTATGAGATTAAAATTCATTCTTATTTTGTAAATTTATAATACTAATTTTTATTGCCAAAAATTATTGTCATAGCAATACAATGATTACAAGAGCTTTAAAAAACTAAATAAGCAGAATCTTGAGTACATTTTAATTTTAAAAAAATAAAGTCATGAAAAAACAAACTGGAATATGGATTGACTCATCAAAAGCTATAATCGTTACTCTTGATGGTGAAAAACAAAAAATATCTGAAATCGAATCTAATTTAGAAAACAAAATATACCATGAAAAAGAGGGAAGTAAAGGAACCTTCAATGGAAGTCATCATGGCAGTGACGAAAATAAATTTGATAAAAAACGAAAAAATGAAACAAATCAATTTCTTAAAAATATTCTTTCGAATATAAAATTAGTTGATGAGCTATATATTTTTGGGCCTGCTGAAACCAAAATAAAATTAGAACAAAAAATAAACACCGATAAATCATTCGATTCAAGCAAACTAAAATTGGTTGAAAATGCAGAAAGTAACTTAACCACGAATCAGATTGTAGCAAAAGTAAAAAAATTCTATCATTGAAAAAGGATTAGCTTTGTTGAACACAAGGGATAGTAAGGATATTCAATTCCAATATGATAAAACATTGAAATGAAATATAGAATCGAAAAAGACACTATGGGAGAAGTCCAAGTTCCAATTGATAAATATTGGGGTGCACAAACGGAACGCTCCAGAAATAATTTTAAAATTGGTACACCTGCATCCATGCCAAAAGCAATTATTGAAGGTTTTGCCTATCTCAAAAAAGCGGCTGCCTATACCAATTGTGAATTGGGTTTTTTGTCTGTTGAAAAACGAGATTACATTGCCTTGGTATGCGATGAAATTCTTTCGGGACAACTTCCTGACGAATTTCCACTTGTAATTTGGCAAACTGGTTCAGGTACACAAAGCAACATGAATGTCAATGAAGTCATTGCTAATCGTGCTCAAGTACTGAAAAGATTAAACATTACTGAAGATGAGCCTTTTATCAAAGCCAACGATGATGTCAATAAATCGCAATCGTCCAATGATACTTTTCCAACAGCCATGCATATTGCGGCTTATAAAATTGTGGTTGAAAATACCCTTCCAAATGTTGAAAAATTAAGAGACACACTTCAAGAAAAAGCAATAGCATTTCAATCTGTAGTCAAAATAGGCCGTACTCATTTAATGGACGCGACTCCGCTTACTTTGGGTCAAGAGATTTCGGGTTATGTTGCACAATTAAATTATGGCCTGAAAGCAATAAAAAACACATTGGAACATTTATCCCAAATTGCTTTGGGCGGAACCGCTGTAGGAACCGGATTGAATGCGCCAAAAGGATATGACACAAAAGTTGCCGAATATATAGCTGCGTTTACTGGACACCCTTTTGTAACAGCACCCAATAAATTTGAAGCTTTGGCAGCTCATGATGCTATAGTAGAAACACATGGCGCATTGAAACAATTGGCAATTTCTTTGAACAAAATAGCCAATGATATCCGAATGCTCGCCTCTGGTCCAAGATCTGGAATCGGAGAACTTTTAATTCCAGAAAATGAACCTGGCTCCTCTATTATGCCAGGAAAAGTTAATCCAACTCAATGCGAAGCGCTTACTATGGTTTGTGCTCAAGTAATGGGAAATGATGTTGCCATAACCATTGGAGGCATGCAAGGGCATTATGAATTGAATGTCTTTAAACCCATGATGGCGGCCAACTTCCTGCAATCGGCTCAATTATTAGGAGATGCCTGTCTGTCTTTTGATTTGCATTGCGCACAAGGAATTGAACCCAACTACAAACGAATTAAGGAATTGGTCACTAATTCTTTAATGCTTGTTACTGCATTAAATACCAAAATCGGATATTATAAGTCGGCCGAAATAGCTCAAACCGCACATAAAAATGGAACAACACTTAAAGAAGAAGCCGTTCGATTGGGTTATGTAACGCCCGAAGAATTTGATGCATGGGTTAAACCAGAGGGTATGGTTTAGATTTTAGATTGTAGATTTTAGAATGTAGAATACAGAAAATAGAAAATAGAGAAGAGGAAATAGAACTTTTGGAAGATCACAAAGCTATTGCGTAATTACAGTTCACTCGTTTTCCTGGAAGCTCTTGCGTACGCGTGAGTGGTAGCAGCTAGCTACCGAAGTAGCGCGGATAACACGACAGCATTAAGGGAAAGAGCCGAATAAGCGATCCTATAAGTTGGCTCTTTTCCTTAATGGTGGCACGCCCAAACGAGCTTTAGTGAACCAAAGAACTAAATGATTTTGAAAACAGCTATATACTAAAAAACCTGTAAATCTATACGTTTACAGGTTTCTGTTTTATAATTCAATTTTTTAAAATTTACTTTTTTTATTTACCGTCAACATAATCTTGTAAATAGCTGAAACGCTCGGTAAGTTTTCCATTTTCGGTCATTTTTGCTCTATGGAGGATTCCATCTTTGTCCCCATTGAAAAAAGCAGGAAGCACATATTCTGAAAACATTTCGCCAAAACCTTCACTCGCATCTTTTGGCAATTCACAGGGCAAATTGTCTACCGCCATAACCACAATTGCTGCAGGATGAAAAACATCTACTTCTTTATTTTCACTTGGTAAATAGCCATACAAAGGCTCGGCAATTGTAGAAGCTCTTAAAGTACATGCTATTGGACCATTTACATCGCAAGAAACATCTGCGACTACTTTTATATTACAATCATGGGCTTGAAGCATTTCGCGCGTCAAAATTGTAGGCGCATCATTTGCATAAAAATGTCCTGCAATATAGATATCAGACACTTTTGTAAAACGTTCAAAATCGGAAATATATTCTGTTGGATTCTGATGAAAATCAGTAAAATCTAAAACTTGACCGTCCTTTCTTTTATTATAATCTAATACGTCGATCTGTGTATAAACAGGCTGTGTATAGTTTTTGGTCAAATAGTTTTCTACTGAAACTTCTTTGATTTTCATAGCATCCAAAATTTCTTTGGCCCCATTACCTACTTTTCCAGTCCCCGTTACTACAATTTTTAAAGGAGGTAAAATCAATCGTTTCAAATGCATAATCAAGGCATCTTTTCCAGAAAGGGTTTCGGCTTTGAGCATTTTAAACAACTCGAATTTTATTCCAAAGGCTCTAAAAGCATTGTAAGCACCTACAATTCCAGCATAGCGACCAAAACCAATTAATCTTCGGTTATGGGAGTCAACAATGGTTTCATGATCGTACAATTCAATATTTTTTTCGAGAATGGCTTGTAACAACTTTCTATTATAAGGTTGTTTCTTTATGGTATGCGAAAAAAAGAAATAGGCTTTATTGGGAATCAAATTTTCGACTGGAACTTCTTTTACTCCAAAAAGAACATCGCAATCACTCACGTCATTGGTTACCTCAATACCCATATTGTGATATTGGCTATCAGTAAACACCCTAATATCAGAGCTTTCAACCTTAACTGTTGCACCATGATACAACTGCTTCACTTTGGCCAATTCACCTGGTGAGAAAACAACTCTTCTATCTGGCGGGTTCTTTCTTTCTTTTATAATTCCGAACTTCATATTTTGAATTTAAATATATTATTATAACTATATTCGACATATTTGTTACAAATATAACATAATAAACCAAATACCTTCCATTTTATATAAAAATTGAAACGTCGAAAATCTTAAAATAGTGATGATTAAAGAAGTATAAAAAAATACTTTTTTAGCTACAGAACAAAACAGTTGTTAATATTAAAAAAAAACAAAAACAAAACCGCGGGAATCTATATATTTGCTTTTTAAGTACCTCGAAAATGATTTTTATAAAAAAGGCAAATATACTACATTTACTTCTAGTAATGGTAATGGTTGGTTCGTGTAAAAATGAATCAAAAGAAACGACAAAACCAGAAATAAAAGATGCTGATCTTCCAAAGGGCATATTACCCAAAATGAAGCCTTTGGTAAACGAAACTCCAAAACTTACTGCCTCTTATGTTGCAGAAAAGAAAAGGGAAATAGATTCTTTTTATAATAAAAACTGGCCTAATAACAGTATGAATGGTGGCTTTTTGGTTGCTAAAAACGGTCAAATTATCTATGAAAAATATGAAGGTTATGCCAACCTAAGAGATAAAACTCCTATTACTAGCACTACCCCTATCCATATTGCCTCTGTTAGCAAAGTACTTACTGCAACTGCAGTTTTGAAATTGGTAAATGCCAAAAGAATCGATTTGGATCAAAAAGTAACCGATTTTTTACCCGAATTTCCGTATCCTGAAGTAACAATCAGAATGCTATTGAGTCATAGAAGTGGAATGCGCAGTTATGCTTATTTTACCGATCGTGATAAAAATGTTTGGGACAGGCACAATACATTGACCAATCAAGATATTTTAACCATAATGGGGACAAAAAATATTGGTTTGGAGCAAAAAACAGGTACTCGTTTTGCCTATTGCAATACCAATTATGCCATGTTGGCTTTGATTATCGAAAAAGTAACCAAACTTTCTTACCGTGAAGCCATGAGTCAAATCATTTTCAAACCATTGGGAATGTCTAATACTTTTGTGTTGGATTTTGATAAAGACAAACATAATGTAGCGCCATCATACAAAGCAAACCGAGTAGAAATAGGTATCGATTATCTCGATAAAATTTATGGTGACAAAAACATCTACTCGACACCTAGAGATTTATTAAAATTTGATAGAGCAAGAAACTCGCCTTCTTTTTTAGAACCCGAATTGTTAGCCCAAGTGTACACAGGATATAGCAACGAACGAAAAGGAACCAAAAATTATGGTTTGGGAATACGCATGATCAATTGGGATAATGGAAAAAACTTCTATTTTCACAATGGTTGGTGGCATGGATTTACTTCTTCGTATATTCCGTTGAAAGATGAGAATGTAACTATAATTGCTTTGTCCAATAAATTTACAAGAAGTACTTATGCGGTTCGAAAACTATCCGTTTTATTTGGGGATTATCCTTTTAAAATTGAAGATGAATAGAATGAAATTATTAATTTAAGATTGTTTTTTTATTGGTTCTGCCCTCAACTGTGTGGATTTTATCAAATAGAGACTTTTATCAAAATAAAATTTTGATAAATAATAAACCATTAAGGAATTAAGATTATTTAAGGTTACAATTGCTTAATAAATCTTACTTCCTTAATGGTTTAGAGTTTTAAATTTAAAAACCCACACAATTCGTGGTAGAACCTTTTTATTCAATAATGAGATTTAACCCGTTGGGTAAAATTATTTTTACCACATAGAAACCAATGTGGTTTCTTTAAGGAACTCTCAGAGCAAACTCGTTTAGTTTGTCATTTCGACCAGCGGGAGAAATCACATTACATGAACACATAATGTGATTCCTCCTTCGTCGGAATGACAAAACCCACTCTTAAGGAAACGACATTAACTTAGAAACATAGAATTTTTAGTTTTTAAAAGATTGAAATAGACGTTTTACTATTCACGTAACAATTCTATGTGTGAAATAGTCCTATTTCTATTTATTCTTTGCCTATTTGGCAATAATCTATGATTCTATGTGGTTAAATTTTTACTTTATTTGAATTTCACCCAACGGCTTGAGATTTAAAATTCACATAAAATACAAAACCCTCCAAAAAATATATTTTGGAGGGTTTCTTTTGTAGAATCTTACTAAGTCAAAGATCAATTAATTGGCAATTATTAATTTAGTCGTTGAAACTTCATTGGCTTTTATCACTTTTACAATGTATTGTCCACTTCTTAATCCAGCAGTATTGTTTCTGATTCGATTTTCACCGGCAGTAGCATAAATTACAAAAGATTTCTCTTCTCTACCTTGAAGGTCGTATACTTTTACAGTTACTTTTTCATTTATATCACTACTAAACGAGATATTAAAATCTTCTCTAGCTGGATTTGGATAAATTCCGATTTTAGCTGGAAGTGTTTTAACTTCATCATTTGAATCGGCAATAATTTTACTCGATTGTGAGGCCATTTTTGCAGTTGCTGAAATATTCAAAGTGTAATCTTCTGTTTCTCCATAATTATAGGTTCCACAAGGAGAAGTAATAGAATTATAACTCACAATAACTCGCATTCTAACAGATCCTGTAGCTGCAGTAGATGGTACTGTAATACTTGGATTTAAAGTCGCGCTGCTGAATATAGAATACACTTCCTCACCAGAATCTGTAAACAGTCCATTGTTATTATAATCAATATATACTTTCCAGTACAGACTTCTAGTAGCACTATAACCAGGAGTTAAAGTCAAAGTCTTGGCAACACCTTTGTTAATTGCAGTTGATTGAGAAGTAAAATCGGCATATCCACCATTTGCACTGCTAAAATTATTTATAGTACCAAAGACTACTTTCGAAATCCATTCACTAGATGAACTATTTCCTTTGGATGCGCAATAACTTACCGCAGTACCTCCAGTTGTACTAAATGTAGTAGTCCCAGCAGCAGAAGCGCCAGAAGTACAATTTCCAACAATTTCAACATTATAAATAGTTCCTAATGTAAGTCCTGAAAGCGCTACCGAAGTTGCAGTTGTATTGGCCAATGTTGTCCAAGTTGTTGCAGCAGCCGTTTTGTAACGAACAGTATAGTTTGTGGCAGTTGTTGCTGTCCAAGAAATTGTTGCACCTGTATTTGTAATTGCGCTTTTAGTTATTCCAGAAGGAGTTGCACAAGAAGACCCACTAGGCGGAGTTCCTCCCAGAGTTTCTGTCAAAGTTCCATTAACTACTTTGATATTTCCCCAGCTAGCATTGGAGCCTGAAGTTGTTATCCAATTATTTAAATCGAATGAAGTTGTACCAGTTGGATCACCTGCAATCTTAACAATCTTAACTCCTTTTCCGCTATTATTCCAAGTCAAAGGCGAACCAGAAGTTACCGTTTCAGGAGTTGAACTGGATTCCATTTGATAAAAATAAGCAAAGTGAGTAGTTGCAATAGCGAATACTTTGGCAATACCATTTTGATCAATACAAACTGCTGCATTTTCATATATTCCAATCCCTTTCGCGTTTAATCCAGCTCCTAGATCTTTCCACATTCTAGCCAAAAAAGAAGTTTGCCGCCCTCTTCGATCTGGATTGTCATAATGGGTATCAGTAATAACATTTGTCAAAATAGGATGACTTATAAAATCATTAACCCCAATTGTAACACCAGAATTATAAGGATTCGCAAGAGCATCTGCAGAAAGAACACTGGTTGTAGCAGCGGTATAGTAATATTTTCCTTGGACTGCACATCCAGCGCTTGATCCACCTACTGGAACTTTCTTGGTGTTGATTAAATAATTAATTGCATCTTCTACAGGAGTATCTTTCCAATATGAAATGTAATCAAATTGATTTCCTCCAGCAATAAATAACGCTTCTGCATTTCTAATTTTTGTAGCAATTTCAGCAATACTTGCTTTTGCTCTTGTATCAATTAATATGGTTTCTACTGAGTTAAGTGTAACCCCCAATTGTGTATAAAAATAATCATTATGACCATTTGTACCTGAAGCCCGAAGAACAACTACATCTCCACCCCCAGCTTTACCTAAGAACCAACGAAAAGCATTATCATTTGATTCTTTTCCTCCATCCAGAAGAACTCCTCCAGTTGTTGTTGTCACTTTATCGGTAGTGCTACCTACTTTCCAGCTGGTGTATGTTTGTGCTTGAACACTTAATCCTAAACAAAAAACAAAAAAAGCCCGACAAAAATCTTTTTGAGCAAAATATTTTTTTTTCATAGTATTGTGGTTTTAGTTAAATTATTTTTACAATATTAATAAATAAAAAACGAATATGATTTTTTTATATTAATTTTACAGTCAAATTAAATATTTTTATTATAAATATAAAAAATACCGATGAAATACATTTCTAAATACATTATAACTAGAATTAACATTTTTTTAATAATAAAATAACAATTGATTTTTTATATCATTTTTTATTTATAGCCTATTTAATCAATTATTTAACTAATTTTTAGGTAATTTTAAAACAATATAAACCAATAAGCCACCTAAAAAAATCAAAACCAAAAAGACATGAGTTAATTTATAGAAAACAGGATACTTTATTTATTTTACTTTAGTCCATGTCGTTTCCATAAGAATTTCAAACTTCCAAATCCGCCCAGTTTGTCATTTTTACCAACGGGAGAAATCACATTAAGTGAGCCCAAAGTGTGATTCCTCCTTCGTCGGAATGACAAAGTCTACTCAAGGAAACGACATTTTTATTTTAGTATTAAATTCACAAAAGGATTTTACATTTTGTTTTTATTTCAGTAATATAACCAGTACCTTTGCAAAAAGTTTTTTTACAGATTTTTACATTTCTGAACCATAAAGAATACTTTAAAAAATGGGGTCGACTGGTTTTGACAGCAAGTCGAATTGAAAAGTAAGCACGTCGAGAACTGGGACAATTCTCGTAAATAAAAGGTCTCAAACATTTTACACGGCGAAGGAAACTACGCTCTTGCTGCATAATCTGAATCATAGTAAGATTAGCCTCGTCCTACCAGGTAGGAAAGCAGGATTCATCTCGAAAGCTTTGGTTTATAGCGGTCGATAAAGATGAATCGTAAATTTAAACCTAGATTTCCATGAGCTTCGGGTGGATTTCGAAACTAAAGAAGATAAGCAAAGAGTGGTTGTTTCTGACCTAACTCCGAGACGAAAATTCATTCAGAGAATAAGCGTGTAGAAAGCTCTTTAGTTGCTTGTTTGGACCCGGGTTCGATTCCCGGCGATTCCACAAAAAACCCTGTAATCACTTGATATACAGGGTTTTTTATTTACGGTTGCCGTTTTCGTTGCCGTTTTAACTTTTAATAAGACTGTTAATAACTTTTCAATACTTCAAACCCAATGCGATTTTTACAGTATTGGTTTTTGTTTTTTCTTCCTGAAATAATTTGAAGTAATTAATATTTTGCCTAAATCAATTCTTTGAATATCTTAAAAACAGGATTTCCCGCATTTAAACATTGTTCCTATTTGTAGTTTTTCAAATCTTAAAATTCTCCAGCGGGTTCTTGCTCCAACAAAAAATACTTTATTCCTTTTTTGCAATAAAGCCTGTTTTACTTTAATCTTCTTTTTTTTGTCTTGTGCCTGTGTAGATAGTTAACTAAACCCTTTAAATTACTAGGATTGTGAAAATAAATAACAAGGCTTAATAATAGATTATTTTATGAAGTCTAAGCAATGTAACAAATTTACTCTATAATTAAAAAATGAAGTCGTAAATCAATTTATTTCAAATCAATTTATTTTATATATTTGATCTAAATCCTTTTGTTTATTGGTTTTAACAAAGTAAATACCCCTTTCTAGATAATTCTAAAAAGGGGTATTTTGTTACATTCTGAAAATATGGTTTATCAGATTACAAAACGGTGTGCAACCGTATTGCGAGCATTGTACACGTTCTTTCACAGTACCTTTTTTGTTTGCCTTGTGGTATTGCTGTCTGCATTGTATTGAGTGATAATTAGTTTTTAATAAAGTGATACCATTCAAACAAACTAAGCCTCAAAACGTCTTAAAATGCTTCAATGTTATTTGTTATTAACAACCTCTTTTGCTCTCTGCTTTACTCTCAATTCTGTTCAATGCTTCTTGCTTCTCCTGATTAGTTAATGCATTGAACTCTTTGTTTAGTCTTGCTGTTTCTCTCAATTCTTTAAGATATGCGGGGGCGGGCTTCTCGGCCGTTGCTCTCTCTACTAACTGCCTTACTGTTTGACTGTTTAGTGTTTTGTTTTCTGCTCGGTCAATCAATGTGATAAATCTATCTATTGCATTGTATAGCCTTCCATGTGATCCGTATTGAAAAGGGGTTTGTAAGCGTTTCATAAATCCTTTGTAGGGTGTGGGGTTAATGCCTAGGTCAATTAGATATATTGCAAGGTGATTTCCTGCCTTTTTATACTTTGCTTCTGCAATTGCTTTAATTGTTTCGGGCTTGAAACTTGCGCCAAAATTATCTCTATTTTCCTTATAGGCTCTTTTTCTGCCATCGGTCAAACTTTTCTTTTTGGCGATTGGGTCGCTCCAGCTTGCTATATTTGCGTTTCTTGCGGATTCTTTGCGTGTCATTGGGAATTATTTAGGATTAATAAAAACCCCTTGCAACCAAACAAAAATCACAAGGGGTTGGACAAAACAAATTCTAATTTTTTGGTGATCTGTTATTTAAGAATTGCACTATCTGTTGATTATTAATTTCAATCACAATTTCATTATTAAAATTTTTTCTTTGAATTAAACTAATTAAATCGCCCTGATATTCATAACCAGCAAATTCTTTAAATGATTTCTTCAGCTCTAATAATGCATTTTTTGTTTTATCAAATGCATTATACATTGCAATTTGCTTCGGGTCTGTTAAGTATGTTTTGAAATTTTCAGCAATTTCAATTTTTGTATTTTCTGAAACGAAGTAAGAATGGTCTGCGGGGCTGTAACTGAAATATGACGAACTCAATTCAATTGGCTTTTTGGAAACAATCTCATTTATGTTTGCTTTGAACTCGGCCACAAAGTCGGCTTGCAATGCTACTTGTTGTGAAACAAAATGTTTATTGGCTCCAATCGCCAAACAGTTTGAAGCAATAACCGATAAAAATTGTTCCGTTGCTGTTTCTCCCCTATCTATAAGCATTGATAAGGCTGTTTTTTCGTCAAGTTCTCCTAAGTCCAAGTCTCCATAAAGTGGTATTAATTCGTTTAGGGTTGGGATAATCAATTCTAATTCTTTAAGTAGTCGTTCAGCTCCTGGAACATCATTTGCTATTAAAAATTTTTCTGTTTTCATAATTCCTTTTGTTTAGTGTTGAGAGTTAGTTTAATTGAATGTTGAAGTCAAAAGCTTTTTTTACTTCAATAGTGTGATCTAGTTCAGATTGTTGTTTTGATGTGGATGGATTTTGTCTTTCTTTGGCCATTCCTTCGGCTAAAATTTCCTGATAGATTTTAGGGTACTGAACTCTTAATTCTTCTTTTGTCATTGTTTGTGTATTGTGCATCTCTGCGGGTTGCTTCTCAAGAACTTTTCTTGAGTTTATGTTTAACCAAACATCATTTGGCTTTGGTTGCTTTGTAATATCTTGTTTTGTTTAATATGCGCTATGCAATCCTTTGTTCGGATGCTCTTTGCTGTCTGTATGATTTTTGTTTCTAAATCTGAATTTTTATACTGCTTTGGAAGGTGCTTCTGTAAAACAAAATCAAACTTCATTTTGTCATTTTCATAAAGCAATTTCAGTCCAGTGTGTGATAGAAAGTGAGAGCCTGTTTTTTGCCCTTTTAGGCTCAATCCTGTAACCCTACAAATCGAACTATTAACCTTGTCTTTTTTGGGGGTGTTTTCTTCTTGGGTTTTAATTGGAAATACTATCCGTTTGGACATATTAAGTAAAGGGTACAAACGGATAGGATTTAGTATTTCAATTTTTTCACTAATTTTTTCACTTACTTTAGATTGATTCATTTCTGAATATTTAGTTGTCATATCTTTTAATCTTCGCTTGTGGTACGTGTAGTTTTTAATTTGATTGTTTGATATTAACATTGTCCAAAAGCAAGGATTTTTATAGTTTAAAACCGCTTTGATATCTGTTTTTTTTACTAAAGGGTACAAACGGATAGGATTTTCAAAAAACAATACATTTTCCCATTCATTTATTAATTCAATCTTGAAATTTTTAAGGCCGTAATTGATTAAATCTTGAATAGTAAAAATGCCCTTTTCGTTAAGGTGTTGCATTTTTATATACTTTATTTCAAACCTCATTATTTCGTTACTTATTTCAAATCCTTTAGGCTTGTATTGAAGTCCTTTATTGTATAATTTAATAATGTACCTAGAGTGTTGTACTTGCTTAAATTTGCCCTCGTCATTATTGTATTTATATTCAAATGGTTTTGTTTTATGCATAAAGCAATTATCCAAAATTTCATTTGTCGGTATAGGCGGTTCAATGTTGATTCCGACCTCTAAACACTTCAAAACACATTTGCTTGGATGAATATCAAACTTTGTATTTAAGTCCTGTAAAACGAGTAAAACAGCTTCTAAATTAAAATCATTGAAGTTGTGTTTTCCTTCATTCCAGTACTTGTGTAAACTTCCCGAAATGGTTATTAATCCACTATCATAAATTTTAAATTCAAGGCTTTTATATTCTGCTTTCTTGAATGGTGAAATTTTGTTTCCTGCTTTGTTTTTGGTCTTAATTTCTCCGGTTGCAATATTTATGTTGTCGTAAAAGTCCAAAAGCGTATTTGCTTCCAAAATAGACTTTGGCAAATCCTTAATGATTATTTTTACAAAGTCGATCATTGTTGTTTTTTGCCTTTGGTTATTTTTTATAAAATTTTTCGGGTCGGTTTTCAATTGATTTAAGAGCATAAAAAGTGACTGCATAACAAATACACTTCTAATCATAAATAATTGATTAAAAGTTTTACTTAACGCTTGTATTTAAGGGATTTTACTTCTTCAAGTCCTTTTTCAAACTGTGATTGTTTGATTAAGATTTTACGTCCTATTTTGTCGGCTTTTATTTTGCCTTCTAGGATCCAGTTTCGAATAGATAGTTCTGAAACTCCCGCATATTCAGCAAGTTCTTTTACAGAATATATTTTTTCAGATTGTTTTTCATTTCTTTGATCCAATAATTCTATTGTTCTCAAAGCGATTTTTTCAGTGAATTGTTCAACTGAAATAGGGGTAAGTACTAAGTTGTGAATGTTTTGCATGGCTGTTGTTTTAAATTTCAACAAACCTAGCAAGATTGTTTAAGGGATAGTTTTAAGATATATATCTTAAGGTACCTTGTAATTTATGATTTGTATTTTTCCTTTAAATAATCAATAATTTTATTATCATTGTTAGAAAGCTTTATTATCGCTTCTTTCCATTCTTTACCAAAACTTCTTTCGATTGCTTTTGAATTATTTATATCAATTTCCTTAAAAGAAGTATAAAACACTTGCCCTGATTTACCAGTTCTTTTGTTTCCTTCAATCATTAATTTATCCTTATTAAAAGATCCTTCTGCATCTATTGGCGGACGTTTTCCATTAGAATTTAATTCCATCCAATATAATAATGCATACCATTTGTCGCCAAGCCTTTTTTCTTTTAGCTTTTCGGTTTTTGGCAATTCATTCAGCTTTTGTTTATAAAGTGTTATTCTATAATCTTCAAATTCACTTGGTTCAAAATATTTTTTTTGATCAATAAAAAAAGGGTGTTCTTTTAGATCATTATTTTTTATATCGGAATTCTCAAATTTAACTGGGTATTTATTTCTTAACCAATAGCAAAATTTATCATCCGATAAGTTGAATATTTTTTTATTTTCGGCTTCTATATTGTTGATTTTCTCTATTTCATTGTTAATATATTCTTGAGTTGTTTTGTTTGGGTTTAGTGCTTTGAATTCTGCTAAACCTGTTACATATTTTGAATTAAATTCCTCTATCCATCTTCTATCATTAATTTTTTTAATGTCTAAAAAAAGCCCGTTTTCTAACTTGATTTTTGTTTCTTCTTTATATTTAGTTTCTTTTTTAATATTGTCTAGTTTTTCTAAAGTCATTTGTAAGGCTCTTAGTTTTTCCTCTTGCTTATTCATACTCAAAACTTTTGTTATCGTTGCTAAAATCGACTGTTTTTGGAATTGTTTTACTTTAAAATCGTTGTGATTTCGAAGGCTTCGTCTTAGTTGTCGTATTAAACTATTTTCTTTAATGGAATTTCAATATCAAATACTTCGTCCATTGCTTCTTTTTTCTCATCATCATTAACCTGATAATATTGATTCAAGGTTTTCATATCGTTATGTCCAGTAATAGAAGCAATAAGCTTATCGCTTTTACCCTGCCTTTTCATCATTGTAATAAATGTCCTGCGGGCTGTATGGGTCGAAATCCTGTCATAAAAAAAGATGTCTTCTTTGATGTTTTCTTTACCTTTAGTAGTAACTTTTTGCACCTTATGTGTGTATTCCATTTCTTGAAAACAATCTTTGATATACTTGTTTTGCTTTTGGTTTGCTATAAGAGGTAATTTATAATCGTATTTCAAAAGAATATATCTCGATAAGCTTGTCAATGGAATTTCCCTTGCTTCTTTGGTTTCGTCTTTGTCTTCTTTTAGTGTAATGTATTTATCTGAAACGTTGCTTCTTGTTATCAAAGACAATTCCCCAAAACGCATACCAGTAACACAAGCGAACACGAAAACATCTCTCACCCGCTCCAAACTTTCTGTTTTGAATTTGTGTTGCATCAACTTGTTAAGATCTTCAATTGTTAATGCTATTTGATTAGTAATTACTTTAGGTACTTTCTTGAATCCGATAAAAGCAGTATTGAACGTATATTTCTTTTCAACCGACCAATACATAAAGGATTTGAATAAAGTCAAGTTTCTTGCATAGGTGTTATTAATGTGCTTTAAATCCCCCATACAATAAGACGTAAACTCATTATGAAACGTTTTATTAATCCTGCTGTATGTAAGTTTGTACTTTTTAGCTTTCTCAAAGTTTTCTAGTATGTTCTTTATATTGTCATACCTCATAATAGTAGCCTTTGCCCATACTTGTCCTTTTTTCCTTTCTGTCATAAATTCGTCAAAAGCATCAAAAAAAACATTCTTGCCGGAAACGGTTTTTTTAAATTCCTCATCGAATACTTTTTTCAAAGTTGTTGAGGTTAGCACTTCGTCAATTCTTTTGTAAAGACTGTCAGTTTCAATAAGCAAATCAGAATATCGGTTTAATTGCTGTTTGATTGTTTCGGCTGTTTTTGCTTTTTTAGTGCCAGAAACAAACGGAAACTTACTTCCCTTATCCCAATGCTTTGGAAGTATAGTTTCTCCAGTTGAGTAAACGAATTTTTTATTCTCCTCCTTAAAACTACAAGTAAACAGGATTAACGATTCTTTCTCTGAATTGGGTTCTTTGAGTTTAAAAGTGTATTTCATTTTGAGGTGTTTTTTTAGGTAAAAAATCGTTGCCGTTTTCGTTGCCGTTTTTGGTGCAAAAAATAGCCAGTTGCCGTTTTCGTTGCCGTTTTTGTTATAATTCGTTATAATTGCTTTGTGATAACAAATATAAACATTCCTTTGTTTACAAGGGCTTTGTAGGGCTAAATATTAATTAACAACAAAATAAAACATAGAAAGTTCAAGAACCGGCGATTCCACAAATCTAAATTCAATTAGAACTAAAAGCCTGTAAATCTTAGGATTACAGGCTTTTTTGTTTTTACCACTCTCCTAAACCATCGTTAAATCATAAGGATGCAAAATACATTTGAAAAGTACCAACAAAAAAAAACGATTTATTTTGCAACTGTTGGCGGAATAGAAAATGTGAATACTACTTAACTATTTGCAGGTTTATCGATTTAAAACGTTTCACTTATTTTGTAAACAGCAAGGATAGATGCTATGTAACTGCTTCATTTACAAAATCTATTTCTTGTAAGCAAAGCTTTGTAATAAAAGCGTCTCGTAAATTGCAGGTTAATGTGACAAAATTGATTCTTATACACAAATACCCCGCTCTTTTTTTGTAATTTTGAAAGACGAAAATTGCCTTAAACCGCATTTTTGACATACGTTCTTACATAGATCACCCCCTGTATTCATTGACCCAACTAACGACTGGATTACTATCCTTTTGGAATGCTAGTGCCGAACCCTGGAAAAGTGGTTACTCCTAATGATTACCGTTACGGATTCCAAGGGCAGGAAGAAGATGATGAGCTGAAAGGTGAAGGAAATTCGTTGAATTATACCTTTAGAATGCACGACCCGAGGGTGGGAAGGTTTTTTGCAACTGACCCGCTTGAGAAGTCTTATACATGGAATAGTCCGTATGCATTTAGTGAAAATCGTGTTATTGATGCCGTAGAATTGGAAGGTAAAGAAGCATACTTTATTCATGGTACAGCGAGTGATAACAGTAGATGGATAAATAATAATGACAATCATCAAAGTAGGGAAAATACAAATCAATTGTTGAGATTAACACCTAACAAGTCATTTGATGCCTCTTTTGAATGGGGAGGAAAGTTGGGTATAGGTAATGGATTATTTAATAATAGTACAGACCGACATAAGGCGGCACAGGATTTAGTAGACCATATTATGATTTCCGCAAATGGAGAAGAAGCTATTACTATGATAGGACATAGTCATGGTGGAAATGTTGCTATTCAAGCAATTCCTATCTTAAGAGCTGCTTTGGATGCAAAGGGATGGCAAAATGTAAAGATAAACCTCATAACTGTTTCAACGCCCGCTGATAATGCGAAGAATTCTTATGAGAACCCAGAAAAATGGAGTAGTATGATTAATAGTCATATACATTTATATAATAGTTTAGATTTTGTGCAAGAAACAGGAGCAAATATATTTGGAAATGTTGATGGTGATGCTAATTTTGAAAGAACATTTAAAAATCCCAAAACAAAGAATATAAAATTAGATGTAAATAAATATTTTCAAGTAAAAAGAACTGAGCCTAACTCAGGCGATGTAATAACTACTACTGATGGTATGGGGGCACATTCTTTTGACGACATATTTCCTGAGATTTTAAAGAAAGATATAGATAATGGAAAGATACCAACAATTAAGTAATGCTATGAAGAAAATAATTGTTTTGAAAGCCCTTGTTATTTTAAATATTATTATTGGCATAAAATTTCTTGTAGAATATTTGAGTCAGCTCAATTATACATTTAATGCTGATGGTTTACGTTTGATAGTGTTTGTTTGGCCTTTTTCATTGATTTGTATAGTTTTGTGCTTTTATTTGGTAAAAATAAATGAAAAATTTTATGCCTTTTTATCATTTTTAAATGGTATTATCTATTTTTTAGGGGTAATGGGTAAACCTAAACATATTCCAAGTAATTTTTTAGTGATATCTGGGGTGTCCCTTATGATTTTATTATTTTCATTAAGAAAAGAGCTAAAAAAACAGCAGTGACTCCACGACTACGGAAAGCATAGCTGTTGTGTAAATGTCTTGCTCTTAACACAATTTTTTTATAAAAAGCGTTCCATTTATAGAATTGTTTTAAAGAGGAGAGAATTATTCTATTGAAATAAAGCAGTAATATAAATAAAACCTAATACTGGATTTGATTCTGGTATTAGGTTTTTTCTTTTTTTATGCACTCTTTATAAAGCTTTCAGCCACATAACAGGCTTTTGGATTCTGCTTATCATGGATTTTTAGCCCCGCTCGTGAAAAGAAGCCGGGTATTTGCAATTATAAAAAACTGCAACTGGTATTTATTTTCTGGTTGTAGTTTTCAATTTAGTAACTCTCCAATTTGCTGTGTACTTTTTCAATCTCCTTATCCATGTAAGCTTGAGCATAATGTATATACCTGTTAAATGATGTGCTGGCACTGCTGTGTCCGCTTATTTTACGAACTAGGTGTTCTGGCATTCCTAAAATTAACAAAGTCGTTATGGCAGTTCTACGCATCATGTGTGAACTCATTTTATCACAAAATCGGTTTTTGGAGGTATCCGTTTTTTTGGTAATGCGTTGCGTTTTTCCCTGTTTCTCTCGAGAAACCTCAATTGGAGTCGTGTAACCCGCCTGTTCACCTATTTGTTTTAAACTTTTATTAAAATTAAATAAACTGGTATTTCCAAAGAGAGTCGCCTTATTACTCTGAGATTGATACCGAAGGAAAATGGCAACTGCATAAGCGGAGAGCTTGATAAAACTAAATGTCTTTGTTTTCTTGGATTTAAGTTTTAAGTACCATTCGCCTTCCATTTGCTCAAAATTTTTATTGGTCAGCAAAAAAATATCGGAATAACGTAAACCAGTGGTACAGCCAAAAACAAAAATATCCTTTATGCGTCTATGGCTGGGTATTAGTGAAGCTTCAAACTCTTTATCATGAATTAAGAACTTGAGCTGTTCAGGGGAAAGCACGAAAATCTCAATTTCTTCTTTGCGAACATAAAACAATCGCTGAAAATCACCTGTAAAGAGATCTTTGTCATTTTTTAAATAGTTAAAAAAAACTCGTATCACTTTGATATTTGCTCCTACATAATTGTCATGGCATCCTTTTTTATATAGGAATTCCGTAAATTTTTGGTAGAATTTTTTCCAATAACTTTTTTCAGACTGCAGTTCGCGTTTGTCAAGTTTGGAAGCATCACAAATGCGCAATTCAAATTTAGCATCGCTAGAAAACTGAATCAGATTATTCATTACATAATAGTAGTTCTGTATGGAGCCTGGTTTTATCTTTTCACCGTTTTTTTTGAGCCGTTTCCCCGTTTCGGTTTCTTTTATAAACTGCTTGAACAAAGGAATTATAAGACTCGTCTTTTTCATGAAATGGTTTTTCTCAAAAATACAATTTTAGTTGTGAAATGGAAGTTTTCATAATAGAAAAACTACAACTTTTTTTAAGTTTCGGGTTTTTATTTTGAAGATACACGATGTTACATATCATTGTGACTCTATATCCTCTCCATCTGTGTTTATGTTCATGCAGTCATTGAATTTGGCAAAAACGATACGATGCTGGATAAGGTACTAAAAATCTATGATAAGCAGAATCCAGATGCCTGTTATGTTTCCGAAAGCTTTATAAAGAGTGCATAAAAACAAAAAACCTAATACCAGAAATTCAGTATTAGGTTTTATTTGTATCACTACTTTTTTATTTCAATAAAATAACTCTCATTTTCAAAGCAATTTCTTAAATGGAACTCTTTTTTTACAATAATTGTGTTAAGAGAGGGGACACAACTAATAGCCTTCTTTTATTAGCCATTCTTTTTCTTCATTGGCCAAACTAACATTTAATGGAGTTGTGGAATATCGTTCTATAATTTCAATAGCTTCTTGTTTTATTATCTCGCTTGAATTGCCATATTCCAGAATCAAATGAGCTGTCCATAAATTAACTGTATATTGAGATTCTTGAAAAAAACTTGAAAATTTTTCTATTTCTCCTTTTTGAAAATAATCTTTTGCAATCTCTACTAAGATTTGATAACCTAATTTATCAAATCTATCTTTACTTGACGGTCTGATGTTGTCAAGATAATTTTTCTTACACTGAAATAAATATTTACTCCCAATTTCACTCATTATTTAAGGTTTTGGTTCTTTAATTTTTTTTACGGACACCCTAGTATTATTTTTTGGTATTCCGTCAACCACTTGTTCTGATTGGCCTCCTGGGGTTTTTCCCGCTCCAGGTATGAATTTTGAATTAGCTCCAACTTCATTACCTGTTGGATTTCTAATGTTTAATTGTTTAGAAAGCTTAATATCTATATCTATCCTAATTAAGTCACCTTTAAGAAATAAAGGGTCTTCAATTCCTAACTCAACTGCTATTTTTTCTCTCGATAATCCTTTGGCTAAAAGGGCATCAATATCCTTAGCAGAGGACATAAATGTTTCATTTGGATTACCAAATGTAGGTGAAGATGGATATTTTTCCAACATTGCAGACGACACTAATTTAGAACCACCTCTTTTTAATTTAGTAGCAATTTCAACAAGTTTTCCCACTCCGGTCGCTGCTACAAAGCCAACGCCCTCAAAAATAGCTAATTTACTAGCCTCTCCAGCATTTACATACCTCCTATGAGCTTCTCCATAATTACCCGCAGCTTGTGCTTCATGCCCTCGTTCAGTTTCATTTATAGATTCAAGTAATCCTGCTCCAGCTAAGGTTTTCATAAAAAAGCCTCTAGTATAAACGGCATCCAATATTATAGCCCCAGTTGTAACAAAAAATATTGCACCTTTTTTATGTCCTTCACGTATCCCTTTTATAACATTATCATGCTGTTCACGGGGAACACCATTTAGATAACCTGCCCAGCTACCCTCTAGACCATCTAAATCAATATTTTGAATTGGACTATCGCTAGCAAATTGATAAGGAGTTAGTTCTGGATATGATTTTGCTAAAGGGTCGACATTGAAAAATCTTCCTAAACGGGTATTATACATTCTCATTCCATAATCTTCAAAGTTACCTTCTCCCATTACTTCGTTATCATTTTCCTTCCCATTAAACCCATAACGATACTTGCTAGCGGTTCTGTCAGGGTTCGGCACTAGCATTCCAAAAGGATAGTAATCTGAGTAACTGAAAACATCAGGATTAAGACCTCCATTTCCATCAGCAAGAGAACGATCTGAAATTACAGAAAGTACGTTTCCTAAATGGTTCGACAACTCATAACGTTTGTCTCCCACATAACGATAATACTCTTTGAATGTCCCAACTAGCGCTACTGTTCCTGCACCCTGATCCAAGCCTTCACAAACATCACCAATACCATTTTTGTTAGCATCGGTCTGATCTGCATTTGAAATTGTACTGCAATTGTCACATACATCTCCTATCCCATCATTATCAACATCACTTTGATCAAAGTTAGCATTTAGTTTGCAATTATCACAACTTAAATCACCAGCTTTATCACCATCACCCATACCATCATGATCTGCATCAACCTGTAATGGATTAGGATATTTACAGTTGTCACATACATCGCCAACACCATCTCCATCTGTATCCTTTTGATCAGGATTATACGTAGTTGGACAATTATCGACTGAATCTTTAAATCCATCCAAATCTTTATCACCTGCAGCAGAACCACAAAAGGTTTGTGCAAACTGCACTGTACCCAATGCCATCTCGAGGCCCGTAGTGGCTTTAGCTTTTGTACCTGATCCTTCGTCAAACAAGAAACTATTCACTTTGATATCTTCTGGGTCTTCTCCATTATCAACAGTATATGAGAAATCACACATTTCATTCTTTAATGCTGCATGTTTAATTTTTACGCCTGGTCTATACTCAATTTCGGCAGAACCTAATGTGTTAGGAGGTGTTTTAATTTTTAAATCTTCTGAACCACTTCTCATTCCTTTATTTTCCTCACCATTTAAAACAACTTTAAATTCAGATTTTGTAGAATAAACGTTACCATTTAAAGTAACCGCAACGACATAGTTTGATCGGTTCGAATTTAATTTAATTTCAGCCTTAAAATCCCATTCATTTTCTGGTATTACAATAGTTTGAGGGGCAATTATATACTTTGTCTCAACTTGATTACTTCTAAAAGAATAGCGTCTATTTCCAGAATTATTTTTATAACTATTATGATTACGAAGGTATTTTACTAAAGATATTATTGGTACATAAGCATTACCAACTTTTTTTACTGTTAACAAAACGGAACTTCTATACGAAACAGAACGGTCGCCTGGAAACGAGCCTTCAACTGAAGCGCCATGCAATGCAGCTACCAAATTATCAGTAGCACTAGGATCTATCTTAAAATGAGCGTTTAATGTAATAGACTCCGTTTTTGCTGTTTTATTATCAAACAAATTTAAAATGTTCTTTGAATCTGGATTCCATGAAGCATTATCAGTATCCGAAGCAAACTTCAAACCTGAAATTTCAGTTGATGCAACAGTTTCTTTACTTGAAATACTGCGTGCAGTTGAAGCATTTAATTCCTCTGCATTTTTAGCAAATGCGGCAAAGGTGTCTTTCGTGATTACTTTACGGCCTTGTTCGATACCCAAACGACTGCTGCCGTATATCTCTTGTTCAACAAGATAATAGACAGAAGGTTGTCCCAATGGCGTTTCCATCTCGTAGGTACTTAAAACATTACCTTGAGCATCACGCTCATAATAGGTGATTTTGGTATTGGTAGGAGTTACTGCTTTTTTAGCTGTTCTGTTTCCTAAACCATCATATTCAAAGCTGATAGTCACATCCTTTTTGGTAACTTTATTTACTTTACCGTCCACTCTCCAATCAATAACTAAACCTTCTTTACTGTCTTGTGTTAGCTGTCCTATCGCATCATAAGTATATTTATTGAGTCCTTCAAGATCATTTGCAAAATCCCCAGAATTAGTCAACACATCATTAACGCTAACCAGTTTATTATTAGTTATTTGTCCTTTTGCATCTTTAGTATAAGTGTATTTCAAATCATCCATTGCTGAAATAGCAAGCTTGTCATTTAAACCGGATCGAGTCAGATTTACCAAGTTTCCGTTTCTGTCATAAGAATAACTCGACCCATACGAATCCTTACCAGCAGAAATTCCGCTTGCAGAATTAAAACTTAAACTTGACATTCCTTTAATACGGTTCAACTGATCGTAAGAATAACGATTAAACTGTGTAGGAACTGGCATTTGAGTAACATCTAACAATGACGTAACCATCTCTTTGATGTTTCCATTGTATAAGTTAGCATTACCTTCGTTTTTTCCTTCTTTGCTCAGACTGAATACATTTGCAGTATTCAAAGCTGTAATTCTGGATTTGTAATCTCCTGTATAATAGTTTAGAGCAAAACCAAAGGCATCTTTACCCACATTCAATCCATCTTTACCCGCATCATAATTGGTATTCAATTGCTCTGAATTGACCCCTTTGAGCCAACCTTGTAAAGTATAAATATAATCGAGTCCTTGTACTTTCTTGTCTCCAATTTCCACACGCGCTAATGGCCCATGGTCATAATACAAATAATTGGCTTCTTTTTCCCAGATTATATTGTCTTTACTGGTATAAACCTGATTAATTCTATTATCGGCATCATACTCATAACGGTGAATAAATTGATCTGCTTTTGCTGGCTGATAGGCGACTTTATTTACGTTTCCGCTTATTAAATCATAATCATAAACCACTTTTTTCAGTTGTTGGTTTATTGTGTTTAAGTCCTTGCTGTTATTGGTATGATGCAATAATTCTTTTACGTTCCCATGCACATCATAATCGTATAAAATCGCATTATCATAAGCAGACAAAAGAGTCTTGCTAGTCATTGCTGAAAAATACATCACTGCCGTAACTCTTTTCTGGTTGTTATCAGATCCATAAGAGGTGAACCAGCTCGTGGTATTGGCCAATGGCGTATCATATTGCGTTTTGGTTATTTGTTGTGTATTTGCTCCAATATTGTATGGAAATTTATCTGCAATAGCATCAACAGGAACTTCTTTGGCATCAACTGGAATTGGCACAACATTGCCATATACTAATCTTCCGTTATCATTAATGCTTACGGCTGTAGTCGCTTTTATTTGACCTGCTTCGGTAATTCGGCCTAATTCATCATAACGGGTATAACTGAATAGAGTGCCTCCTTTTTGTTTTGCATTTTGAGAGATTACAATTCTTCCTAAAGCATCATAAGCAAATTGCGTTTCTCCGCCATCCGGTGTTTTTTGCCATACCAATTGATTCAACGAATTATAACGGTATTGTGTTTGCAAAGTATTTGCAGGAACAACGGCTACCCCGTCAACTAGAGTTAAATCCTCTTTCTCAGTATTATTTGCCCGAACCGTATTTATAGCTGCATCGGAGTTGGGAGCTAATCTGTGAACTCCTTCCGGCGGTACAGTTTGTATCAAATTACCCGCTTGATCATAATAATACAACGTATATTGATACTCTTTGTCCAAAGCCGTTTCTGTTAACGTTTCTGTTATCCCTTCAAGAGCTTCTTTCAAATAATTTTGAATGAATTCTTCTTTTTTGTTTGCATAAAATGAATCTTCCAATTGTTGTTTATTGGATGCTTTTACCGAAGCTGCATATAACTCACAAGGAGTTAAAGCACTAGGATTTTCAACTTCCAGGCTAAAACCTGAAACCATTGTACCGGGCACACATTCTTTATTGTCTAAAACATATTTATCAGCAAATTGTGGCCAAGTCAAAGATTCTTCAGTAGGTGTTTTGGTCTGAGCCTCCAGATAATTAAAATAATAATTAACTACTAATTGAGTCTTACTGTTTCCATAGTGCAACTTAGTAGAACCGAATTCGCTTATCGTTAAAAACAATGGGTTTTTAACACTTGATACCCCGAGTTTATTCAAATAATAATTATACTCCTGGCTGATATATCCATAATTAGCTTCACAGAAAAAGATTCCGTCTTTTGCTAAATTATCCGGAATTTCATAATCAGGAACCTGTGCTTTCATATTTGACTTGAAAGCCCCCCATTTGTCACCGCACACTATAGGAGCTACTGTTGGCGGAATACAAATATCAGAACAACTGGAAGTTGGAGTTGAAGTTGGAATAGCGTCACGCATGGTAAGCAACTTCCCAGAAGCAGATTTTTTGCTCATGAAAGAAGATGGGGAAGTATTATTGTTATAATCAATTTTACCATCTTGAGAAATAGCCACATAAATATCCCCAGATCCTGCCAAAGGATTCTTGCTTGTTACTTTTGGAGGATAAACTTCCGTGGCAAATTGACAGTAAGGTACTGCTATAGCTCTTGCTTCGTATTTGGTTATTTCTACAAAGGTATAATGAGATATTGCGCTTCCGGTCTGATTAACAATTTTACCTTGATTATCAGTAAAATTAACAACAAAACTCAACGGGCTTACTACATCAATATAATTAATGTTTTTAGCGTTCTTTAAATTTACATCATAAAAATTGATGAAGTTTTTATTGTTTACACTTCCTGAATTCTCATCAAAAGTAATACTCAACAAACCATTCTCTATAACAACAGAATAACGGTCCATTACAACACTCTTCAGATTATTTACTCTATAACGAGTTCTTTCAGCTTGAAAATGAGAGACTAATCTAGATTGATCAACCAAATTTTTAACTGGTGAATAGTCTGAGATGTTTCCTGCTTTATAAAAATCCCCATCGTCATTTATGCTGTAATTAAAATTACCCAACATATCATTTAAAATATCTTTAACTCTATCCTCATAAGCAATCTCTTCATTAGCCACTACATCACAGGAAGTGATACGCGTGTATGATGGATTTGCTTCACAAGGTTCATTATTAGGATTTGGAATTGTAGGGCAGGTATCACACAAATCAAAAATACCATCACCGTCAGTATCAACAGTTCCGCAACTTTCACCACATAAATCTCCATATCCATCTCCATTATAATCAGTTTCGCCACAAGGTGAACAACAGGTAAAATACAATGGCATGTTCCCACTACCCGATTTGATTATACCCGTGATTTGGCTATTTCTAAAAAATTTAGTTTTAATTCTTACACTTAGTAAAGTACTTTTATTCCCAGAATCTAAACCATTAATAAATACACTTTTTATTATATCTCTTCCTAAACTGTATGATCCAAGATTGACTGAAACACGTTTTACATCATTTACGCTAATGTCAACTCCTTCAGCAGTGTTATGCCATTTTACGATATCGCCTTGTTTGATTCCAAAATATTCATACAAATATCCATTTACAAAAGTTTCATCACTTGAAATATTCAAATCTGCACTTTTCAAAGTAGCATTTGCCTGTAAGTGAAGCACTAATTGATTGAATGCATTACTGAATTTTTGTTTTTTATCACAAGGAGCAATTATGAGTGAAGAACAGTCTGAAACATTTGCTTTTGTAATTCCATCAATAAGAATTTCTTCAGGAGTAGTGCAACTTGACACGGTTCCTTTTCTATTTATAATAGCTACAATACGAAATCTGTATGTTTTTGAAGTACTGTTATAAGACCCCGGAACTGCATAGAAGTTTTTAAATCCTGTAACATCTTCCCATTTTGGAGCTGTAACATTTACGCCGCAAGGATTTTGATAATTTGATAAATTCTTGGCAAAACTTAATTCAATTGGGCTAGAAATATCATTCCCATTCTGAGTAAAAACAATATTCAGTTTACCCCCTACTTCACGTGTTGCAATTTTCGGAATACTAGCGGATGCCTCCAAATTAAATCCAGGGTTTAATTGAGCATTGAATATACTTTGCGTTAAATATGGCATACTTGAAGTATTAAATCCATTAATTAACAACCCTTTATCTTGAATAGTAGTATCTACCAGTCCTTTTAGGAAATTTTCCAAATCGAAAGAGATTGGACATCTTCCCGTTTCAACATACATTTTGGACTCTATACTGGCTTTTGTAGCTGCCAAAGCTTCCATGTCTCCAATAGATGAATCATATCCATAATCTGCTGGCACAAATCGTTTTACCTTATCAATATACAACGCTGATGTCACATTAGAACAAGCTAATTCAACACCTGTACTCACAGGGTTTGTAGCTGGTACAATTGGATTTTCTGGAATTGAATCAATAAGTTTTAATAGTTCTCCATAATTTACTGCACTATATTTGTTGAATAAAGTAACAAAAGTATCTTTACTCTCTGCGTTCCCTATACAATCATTATAGTTATTATTCTTACTAGCGTCAATATGTGCAAAAACTGTGCGGGTTTTTTCCTTTAAAGCGGTATAATAGGATCTAAAATTAGACCATATTCTTTGTTTTGTATTTAAATCGGCACTGTTTCCATTCTGTCCAAGTTGGTTAATAATATCTAACAATTGAGCATTGGTTGCATTAGAAAAAGTAACATAAGAGGATTGTGGTGCAATTCCATTAGAGAAAACAGCAAAATAATAAGCCGCTTGCAACATATTTAGTTTTTTACCGGATGGTAAAGCCATACCGTCAAAATTCACTTCTAATGCTTCTTTCATTAAAGCTTTTCGAACATTATAATCATCTACGGTTTCTTTATCGTTTTTAGAATTATAAAATGGGTCACTATTGTTAGTATTGCTGTCAATATTTAGCAATTGAGCTATAGTCCCTCCATTTTTATCAAATATACTATTATCAATAACTTTTGTATAATCGTCATAAAATTCTTTATTGCGTAATTTTTCATCAAAACCATCGGAATTTAACCCATCTCCATTCGTTTTATTACACAAATTTAAATTATAAACATAATATTGATATTCTGGATGATACTGCACCAATGAGTTGGCCCAACTGGTTTTCCAAATAGCAATAAATTGAGCCACATCACGCAAATATTTTGGCTGAGCCAGGTAATCATTAACATCATCACTTTCTGGGTCACGATCCGATGCCGTTAAAATAACACCGTCCAAAGCAGGTTCGTAAACATTCAATTCAGGATGATCTGCATTTTCGCTTATTAGTTTGACTTTAATTTTTGAGACAGAACCATCTTCTTCTTTATAGCTACCGTCAAATGGTTTTTTCCAATTATAATTAGAAATAGTCTCTGTTACATTTTGTTTTGTGTCCTCATCAAAATAGGTAGTAGTTGTATAACCACCGTACAATAATTGATTATTCTCATTAAAAAAACTTAAGGGATCAATAATTTTTGCTTCAGGGGTATCTTCATTTTCATCTTCTGTTTCAATTCCATCAACAGATCCATACTGACCATGCGGGCTAACATCTCCTAGCAGCATGTCCAAATTAAGGTCACACACATTTATGGGTTGTTCACATAAATCTCTACAGCCTGTAAGCAAACTTCTGAATTGCGCTTTGAAACGTTTTTCATAATCTGGTTTCTCTGAATTTTCAAGTTCAAGAACTGTCAGCATATTTTTTTCAACATACTTCGCTTCTGCTTTAACAATGTAAGATTCTCTTGCTGCAACATTACCAAGTTTATTTTCCTCATTAGAAAGTAACAATTGAAAAGCGGTATAATCTTCGGGAGTTAAATTTTCACGCACTAACGACTCTTCACAACTTTTGCAAGTTATGTTACAATCGGTCACAGTAATTTCAGCCTCTAATGAAGTGAGATCTGGCAAACACTTTGTACTCTTTCTTAATTCTGAGATATAATCCTCAGCATATTCATCTAAAACATCATGGTCTATACGAAGATCTTTACTCAAAGGATAGGAACCAACCTTTAAAAAATTCGCTCCGTCTTTAGCATTAAAGACTTTATTCTTAAAACTTAATTCAGCTGTACCAGTGCCATTTAAACTAGAAGAACCAATTTTTGAACTTAATGGATTATTACCGGTAAGCAATTCCAAAGCGCAATCATTTTTTAAACTAATAGACCAGTCATATACAAAAGGATAAAACTTAGTATTTAAACAAGAATCCGCATAGGAACCTTTAGTTTTAACAAAAGAATATTCAAATTTAATATCTCCTTCTTTAACAACAGTAATTGGAGTACTCAATTTAATTCCATCTTCAACAACACCATTCTCACCGGACACATATTTATTGTTATTCGACAAAAGGTCAGTTGTGGTCATAACATGCAAGGTTTGGTTCTTCTCATCATCAAGTGATACCAAATTACCTTTATTATCGCCAGCAAGAGCAGTTGCAACAGTTCTTCCCTGCGGATCCAAATAACTCACACTTACTTGTCCATTTGGATCAATAACCGTATTCTTTTTGTAATGAGAATAATCCCCAACTTTATAACCAAAAAGACGGTTTAATTCTTCCTGTTTGGGATGACCATAAAAATATTGCATTTCATGTCCTGATCCTATTTGATGGTCAGGTCCTACTCCCCCTTTGCTTTTAATTCTTCCAGTATTATCAGGAGTGTAGACTACTTGAGAAAAAGGATAACCAATAGCATCTGGAACAAAATCCTGATAATTATTCAGTGGATTATTATTTGGAGAATAATATTTGCCCGCTCCAGCTTTATTGGACATTTTAGGAACTGGAATTGGGTTACAATCCTTTACACTAGCATTATCCCAATCAAAATCTTCGTGAGAATATATAGAACCCGCTTCATTTGTATTTAAATCATTATAAAAACGTATTCCGGAAGACTCAATCGGTGTTGGCAACACTTCTATAGCTGCTCTACCCTGATTATCATAAATTACCTCTCCAACAATTGCTTTATTGTTTGAATTTACTTTGGTCACCGTTTGACGATTGCGTAAAGACCCGTCAAAATAACTCACCACTTCTTTTTTCTTACCGTCTTCAGCAAAAGAAGCTTGATACTGCCAGTTTTTTGCTCCTGACTCATGAGCCTTATCAATCTCGACACTATGAGGCCAATGGCTAACTAAAGAAAATTTATCTGAAATTCCAGAAGACCAAACTCCATAATAATTTTTGGATGTATCGTCAAGGAAACGTCCAACAGGCCTAATTCTATAAACCAAATAACCATTAGAATAAACTAAAGGAATACTATATGTAAGTCCTTTTGTCTGAATTCTTGTACTGTTTTGTCTAAAATCCTGATCCGTAAGAGCAATCTCATTGGGCAATAATTTACCGCCATCTTTTTTATAATTATCAATCCAAGTCCATTCCAACTCATACTCCACTGCTGGAGCTTTGGAATCTTTTGTCCAATTAATAACTAACTCTTCGGCTCTGTCGCTAACTTTTGAAACAACCTCCTCTTTAAGCCCATCATATCTAATCAATTTATAACTAATCGGTAATACTGATGAATTTGAACCACTTAACTGCAAATTATAGTAACGCTCTGTATTGAATTTCAATGCTAAATAGGCCGTTGAAGCTGGTGCAGATTTTGAATATGTTATTGATACTACTTTAACATCGGCTTTATGAATTCCTGGAAGTTTATAAACAGCATAGTCATTAAACTCAAGACTTTTTGTACTATTGTTATGAACGATTGTTAGCGATACTGATTTTGCGCCTAAACTATTGCCGCTACTGTCAAAAGAAGTAATGCTTAATTCTATTTTACAAGAATAAACATCACTATAATCTGCTGTTTTTTTATCATCATCATTGAAACCAAAATGAATCGTTACTGCCGGGTTAACAGAGGTGAATATCTTTTGATTGTTTAAATCCGAAAATTTAGGATCTCTTATTTGTAAAATTGGTAAACTGCTAAGTTGAGTTCCTTCTTTTCGATCTCCCAAAAATTCTTCTTGTTGCCCAAAAACAAACAATGAAAAAAATGTAAATACAAATACTATTATACTTTTATTGATATACATATATCTATTTTTTATTTTAATTATTGGAATTATTTCTTTGATCTACAATCTCGTACTTCTTTAACCTCGGGGACAAAACAATACCGCCATTTTCTGAAACTGTAAAATAAGTGCTGTTTTTAAAAAAAGAAGCATTGATTGCATTTCTGTTATAATTTGCATAAATCACCTCTAATCTCGGATAATGCACATCTGGTTTTTTAAAATCCTGCGAAAAATTAGTAGCTGTATTGTAATAAAAAACTTGTTTTTGTAAAAGATAAGTTTTAGACACTCTAACTATGATTTTCGAATAGGGCAGACTCGAAAAAGGCTTTGCAGTCATTGTTATTTCCCAATATGACTTATAATCAATAAATTTCTCTATTTTACACAATTCCAATAAAGGTTTCATATCAAAATCACCAAAATAAGTGGGGATCGGATTTGAAATCTCTATAGCTTTTTCCGGATGGCTAATCTTAAGATTTACTGATTTTGAATTCAGTATCTCAGTTTCCCCAATTTTCATATAGATTTCATTTTGGCTGTTTTTATAAAAACTTCCTTTGTAGCTTTCTTCTATTTTCTTAGAATCAAAATCCTTATACAGAACATATTTAGATTGATACTGAAGTGGCTTGGCAACACTGTATTGCTGTCCTAATTTTTTAAAAACAGCACTCACCGTTTGTGCATGGCCAAAACAACAATAAAACACCAACCAAACACAGAATATTTTTTTGCAGAACATACCTTTACTCTTTTGTATTAATTACGCTTCCTGAACGTGTTTCCTGAATTGTTTTAACCCCTTTGGCAGTTTCCTTTTTCACACGAACTAACCCGCCTTCGTTATCATACTCATAAAAAGTACTATAATTGTTCTCATCCAATTCTGACATTAGTTTTAAAGTTTCAGAGTCATAAACAAATGACTTAACACTTCCTTTTAGCGGATGAATTCTAATATCATCAAAATACACTGGAATACTAGAACTTTTGTTTTCTAAAACAAAACCAATTGTTATTGCATTTGATGGAACTTTAATTTTCTTCACAATTCTTTGCCAGCCATCAATAATCTCCCCTGAAGGAGCTGCAATTTCTGTGGCTATTATTTGCCCTGGAATGTCTAATGCCTCTTTTTGTCTATAAAAAACAATATTTATTGCTGCATTCGTATAAGACTTAACCTGAACAAAAGATTCCTCTTTAACCCATGCACTCAACAAATATTCATGATCCGGTTCTGGTTTAAAAGAGAAACAGTCATCGCAAAAATCTTTGATTGCCGAATCACCGCAGACCAAATCACTATCCGCTATTTTATCTGAAATATAGGTTTCATCCGAAGCCAATAAACTAAAATTATCATGACCGAAATAAGTTCCATTTTTAAAGTCACTTATACTCGATACCGGAAACTCAGTGTCAGCAAATCCTAATAAATATTGCAACGATTTAGTCAATCTGGCTGCCACTTTTGCAGTCAAACTTCTTTTTTGCAATGCCGTATTATAATTTGGATCTTCGTTACGATCCAGAATTTTTCCAGTTGATGGCTTATCTACATAAAAACCATTTTCGATACCAATAACATATAAATGCGGTAAGTCCGGGCTACTCCCTTTTGCATTATTAAAATTCTTCATAGTTGTCTGAAGAAGGGTAGCATTTGCCGTTTGACAACCATCAGTAATCATAATGACTGCATTTGGTTTCAATTCATAACTTAAGGCTCTATTCAGTCCGCTGTTCCAATAATCCGAACCTGCGCTAATTCCTGTTTGTCCAGCTCGCTTGCCAAGATCATCGATCCAAGTGTAAAATTTATTTAAAACAGATGGGTCAGTACTAGCTTTAATTGGCTCAATAAAATCCGTTCTGGTATCAGCATCGCTATCTGACATTCCTGTTAATGAAATATAAATATTAGACCCTATTTTTTCATTAGTCAAAGCTTGTTGGTAAACAAATCCTTTTAATTGTTTTTTGATTTTGTTAATCTCTGTTGAATCCAAAGATCCGGATTCGTCAAGAACAAGTGCCACGTGAGACACACAAGATAATTTCTCAACACAAAAATCAATATTTCTCACAAATCCATTTAACTCATCAACTTTCCCATCACTAAAAATAGTTTTAACAGGTGTAATAGTAGCCGCATCTGTATATTGTTTCAAATCGATATCCAAAATGTTACCCGAAAGAGGTTTTGGCAACTGAACATCATTTTCTGAGCTTGCGCTCGAAAAAGAGAAACTTATGGTACTGCTTGTATTAATGAAATTATAAATTATTGGTTTTAATTCAACCGTATATGGTGATAAGGCAACCAATTCTTTGCTTGCATAAGTATTAGGATCCGCACCGGCAGGAATATCTTTTAACTTATTCGCTAAGTTTAAAAACAAACTTTTAAGCACTGGTGTATTTACATTTTTCTTAGTACACGATTCGACATCTGAACACAAAGAAGTGACTTCATCATATCCTTTTTGTAAAAAATCGCTAAGCACTTTTTTAAACCCAACATTGGCAATATCTGCTTTCGAAAATTGAACAAAATCAGAATTTAAAATCGAATTTGAAGCTGAATAATCAATAGGCATTGAACCCATAATTTCAGTCAAAAATTGTACTGGTGAAATTATCACTTTTCTATTGACTAACCCTACTCGTTTTACATAGCTAAACTTCCCTTCGTTCACCAAAACAAAAAATATTTTTTTGGCTTTACCAGAAGCCAATAAATCTTGGTAAGCTTTTTTGGCTCCATCGAGTGTAGAAGTATTGTTATCCTCGGAAATAATGAAGAACGAAACATCAAGATCGTCTTTTTTTAATGATGTGTTCTTCAAAATACCACTATTAATCAAAGTCGAAAAAGTATTACTGTAACTATTGTCTTGAATTCGTATTACCGTTGGAGTACTATTAGAAATTTCATTGGCTGTTCCCACTTTGTAAACATCACCCGGATTAACAGTAATTTCTTTATTGACTACAACTGCATTTACACCTTTATTGGTCATGTCAAATGTGGTCGCAAACAACTTTTTATTCCTATTTGCTTTTAAGAAATCTACTACGCCATTGGCAATATTCATTCTGGAATCTAAATTTAAATATTTACCTCCAAAAGCCAAATCCGGAATTTTAAAATTGAAATTGAAATGAACAATACAGTTGGTAGGTGCGCATGATTCAATAGTCACTTTTTTAGAAAACGTTTCAAAACATTGCGTTACTGTGTCTGTAGCCAACATGGTAATGGTATAATCACCTGGAACAGAGAACGAAACATTATAAAGACTGGAAGGACTTGCCGTTGAGGAATTTACAACTTCACCCGTAGCATTAGTACTTGTCCACACATAACTTAAGTTTGGTGATGCAGTCTCGAATGAAAAAGAGATATTTTCATTTAGACATTGTACCTCAGGTTTTATAATTACTTCCTTAGTAAAACTGGCTGGACAGTCATTCTCATCCATAATATCCAATTTTACAAGATATTTGCCCGATGTACTGAAAACATAGGAATAAGCAGCTGTTGTACTTACCTGTTTGTTTACCTCATTACCTGTTTCATCTGTTATGGTCCAAGTATAATTTATGGCAGGTAAACTGTCTTTACCGGCTATTTTACTTTTTGTTTTATTAGCAACTGCTGGCACGGTTTCCAGAAACGAAAAATTTACAGTCTCATTTACAATCAGTTTTTCGGACAAAACTTTTAGTTCTCCTGTTTTTGGGGTGCAATTGACTACTGTCAAATGGATTGGGTTTCTTTGCAAAACAAGATCTGTAATTTGCGGATTATTAGAAACACAATAATAATCTCCAGCATTTGCAGCAGATAAATTAGAAATAGTGTATTGTCTGGCTGTTGCACCATCAATTATTTGTCCGTTCTTATACCATTGAAAAGTATCAACATTAGGAATATATCTATTATCCTCACACATTGATAATGTTACAGAACCTCCTGAACCTCCTGACACAGTTTGTTCTGTATCCGTTTTTCCTTGAGGAGAATAAACAAGAGAATTAGTAATTTGTGTTTTATATAAAGAATATTCTTCTGCGAAATCTACAAAACGAAATTTATTATTATCTAAAAGTAATTGACTTAATAAAGTTGCTTTAGTCAAATCTGGAATATCCCCTTCTAATTTATTTCCACTTAACCATATATTCTGGAGTTTTTTTAAATTACTTATTGTCACTGGGATATTACCTTCTAATTGATTACCATTTAACAATAATTGCGAAAGATTTAACGAATTTCCTATTTCTTCAGGAATAGATCCGGTTATATTATTTCCGTGTAACCATAACGTATTCAAATTGGGTAAATTAAACAACCACAAAGGCAATTTACCGGAAATTTTATTTGAAGGCAATAATATAGAAGATAATTTATTTAATCTAGATAAATCAGGTAATTCACCAATGATATTACAATTAAAAAGTACAATACCCTCTAAATTAACTAAATTACCTAACCAAGAAGGAATACTAGCACTATAAAGTGAATCATTGTTGCCTAAGTACAAAATTTTAAGATTTGCTAATTGTGACAAATCTGGAATATTTCCTGTAAAATGACAGCTATAAAGATACAAATATTCTAAACTAGTCATATTACTCAAAAAAGACGGAATTGCTGTATTGGCAAAATTATTATCGCCTAGATGTAAAGACTTTAGAGCAGTTAAAGCTGATAAATCAGAAATACTTCCAATTAACCCATTACTGTATAGTGATATTGAAACCACATTACCATTGCTTACAGTTATCCCAAACCATTTAGAAACATCTGACTGTGGATCATTAATATCCCATCCTGTTTTATTTTTCCAGTTATCTCCACCTGTACTTTTATATAAAGCTATAAGTGCATTCCTTTCAGATGATGGAATATCTATCAGTTTTGATGAGCTTTTTGAATTTTTTTTAGATTTGAATTGTTGCAAAAAATCATCTTCACTTTTTTTCATTTTAAAATACTGTGCTTTATATAAACCGCGCATCAATATTATCTCACGAGAAATTTCTTTATCAGAAACACCGTGTTCTTTGAGTGCGCTTGTTATTTTTGCTACATCAAAACCTATTTGCTGATCGCTTAAATCCTGTGCAAAAGTTGCCAATGAGCACAGTACCATACAAAAAGTAAGGATCCAGTATTTCTTTATTTTAATATCGTTTACCATTTTTATGGGTGTATTATTTTAATAGAATCGTATTTTGTCCAGTTTATTTTTTAAAAGTAACACCAATACCCGCTGTTGCAGGAGATATTAATTGTAAAGAATTATTATTTGTATCAATTTTCATAGATGCACCATTTACAGAAACAATACTAAGCGACGCCGTTCCTGATGTATTGGATAGTAAGAATTGCGAAAATGGAGATAAAAGATTAATTCCAATAGTTTTATCAATACCATCATAAACAATAGTAATCCTTGAAGGTGTATAAAGCGGTAATGGAATAAAAGAGCTATTTATCCCTGGATAACTTATATTATAATAATGAGTTGGTGTAAAACTGGAATAATATTGAAATTCTATTGTAACTGAATCCCCTTTTACAATTCCTAAACCATCCAATTGGATATCTGCGTGTCCTATAGCATACAAGAAATTTCCACCATTAGGGTATAAATTACCCGGAAAACTTTCTGACACACCTACATTTGAGAAGCCAATTAGCGCAGTTGGTGCTGGAGTTGGCGTTGGTGTTGGCGTTGGCGTTGGTGTTGTTACAGAACCCGCATCACAAGGACCTATTAAAGTTGCTCCGCCAATAATCATTCTTGAGCACACAGGTAATGAATCTCCTGCTGGTACAATAACCGTTTGGCTCATACCATCGCAGTTTGTAAAAGATACTGTTCTGCCATTGGTACCGCCAACAATTTCATACTCATTGCAACTCAAAACACAAGGTATTGCGCCTGTATGATTGACTATGCTCGAAGCAATAATTTCGGCACACGGAGCATTATCTCCAGATTCTGTTCTAGTTAATGTATAGGTTTGTTTTACCCCATTACCATCAATATAAACTACATAATCAGTGCCCGAATGATTAAGCGGGTGTACTGCTTGATACCAATACGATTGTGTTGGTGCTGGAGTAGGCGTTGGGGTTGGGGTTGGCGCAGATCCTGACCCTATTTTAATAACTCCTGTTATAGGCCTACAAGCTGGAAGCACTGTTGCAAAAGTTTCAAAAGGAGTCTCACAACCCTTATCATCCTTAACATTTAAGACCACGCGATATGTTCCTGCACCATTGAAAGATTGTGTTGCAAGAGCAGTTGTAGCTTTAGCTAATTCAGTAGTATTGTCTAAATTATAAAAAGTCCAGTCGTAAGTTAAATTTGCAGCAACTGTTTCTAGAGAGAAACTAGCATTTACATTTGCGTTTAGAACTTGTGGAGCAAATTTTAAGGTTCCTTCAATTGGAGTACATAATTTCTCTGGGCAAAAATTAATATGTTTTACACTGCAACCTTTTTCTATAGATCCAAATTTTGCAATAAAATTTGTCTCTGTTTCGGAATCAACATAACTTTCCAAATTAGCTTCAGTAATTTGAGCATTCGCTCCTATAAACACATCATTGTTATTTACAAGATTACTGAAAGAAAATGATCCCTGATTGTAATTGTAAATTGCTGGATTTGGAAATGTAATAAAAGGAGTTAAAGCAATTAATTCCGCACAACTATAACCATTCGTTACCGTCCCTGCAGGAAGGCTTTGTAATTTATTAACTAAATTCACAAACAACCCTTTCACAACCTGTGCATTTGGATTGGTCGTTACACAACTGGCTGTTAAACATTTCTTTGATTTAACTTGAGTATATGATTTGTCTAAAAATGCACTTAAAACATTTTTAAAACCTAAATCAGCAATTTGAGCCTTTGAAAAGGATATAAAATCAGACGTTGTAATATTTCCGGTTGCCGAATAATTAATGGCTGTACTGCCTTTTACCTGACTGGCAAAATCAATTGGTGAAATATAGGTGTTTAATGTTCTGTTTCTAAATCTTCCTTCATCCAGAAATATAAAAAATATTTTATTGCTTTTTGTTGAATTTAATAAATCAGCATAAGCGGCTTTTGATGCTGCTATATCAGCATAATTATCTTCACTGATTACAAAAAATGAAACATCAATTTTTTTAGTAATTGCTGTATTGGCTATAACACCTAAAGATATAATATTTTTGAAAGTGTCATTATAAAAGTCATCTTGAATTCTAAAAAAACCACCTTGAGTTTCATTTGATGTATTTGTTGTAGCATCTGGAAAAACTGCTGTGTATTTGTTTTGCAACGCAACGGCTCGGACTCCTGAACTGTGATCGTCATAGGTTGTTAAATATAACTTTTCATTAATATTTTTATTAACAAAACTTATTATACCATCTGCAATATGCTCTCTTTCTGTATTATTTAATATTCCTCCTTTGACAGCTGCTGGAACCTTAAAATTAAAATTAAAATGAGTCTCGCAATCCACAATAGGCAATGGAGCTATAGCGGTAATTGTTTTTAAAAACTCTGTTTCGCATTTTCCTTCATTGATTACTTTTAAACTAATGGTATAGTCTCCTTGAATATTTGGAATAAAACTATAAAATCCTGTTGTATTTGTAATAGCATCTACAATAACATTAGCTGAATTTGTAACCGTCCAATTATAACTTAAATTGGTTGCAACAGTTTCAAAAGAGAATTTTGTACTTGTATTTACGATTGGACTTACCGATGATGCTTTAAGAACTCCAGCTATAGGTTCGCAGTCCTTCGGGCAGAAATCAATATAGCGAACTTCGGATTCTAATGTACAATTTTCAGGCTTCAATATAACCCTAGGGTTATTTGCATTTTTACTTTCATTCACAAAAGCACAGGAAACTAAATAATCCTCTGAAGTAACGTATTGATCTAAATTAAAATAAAAGTCAAAATTGTAACGATCATAACGACTTCCAAACGGAAAAGAAAGATGAACATCATATTCTCTATTTGGAGCAAAAGAAAATTCAATTTTGGTAAGTTCTCCATCTTCATTTCTAGTGGATGTGTAATTGTATATTTTATCCTTTATTCCATTAGTAATATAAGGCTTTAAGGCTACAAACTCGGGAGTAGCATCACTAGCATTAATTTGGACATCAGTCTCACCTGCATCAGATCTTGTCAACAGGTTTTGCAATAAATTAAAATATAAATCTTTGATAACTAATGATTTTGGATTTAGCTCTGTACAACTGTTACCAATTTTACAGCCTATCATTCTTGTACGTTCTGTTACACATCCATTATCATTATCTGTAATTGCTAAAACAAGTTTATGAAATCCTCCAGTTGTAAGTGTAAATGGAAATCTTTTTTCATTGCTCGTGCGAATTAACGCAAGATTGGGATCATATAACTTCCACTCATAAGAAAATCTTGAATCCTGCTCATCAAAACCATTGCAATACATTTCACCAGGCTCATTAATATTAATAAAATCAGCGAATTCTTCATAAATGTAATGATCTGATGATTGAATATCTACCCTACGATCTTGTCCAGCTACAGCACATACATCACCAACTTTTATATCAAGTAAATACTCAAATTCACAATTATTTTCTTTATCATTTAATCTTAATCTTACTTTATAATCTCCAATAATAGTAGGAGTAATAGGGAAATTAATGCTATTGCCAGAAAAAATTACTATATTATTACTATCAATTAAATCCCAATTAAAATTAAAATTGTCTATCGTAGCATAAAAAGAATAAGGATAGAACTCAAAACTTGTTTCTGAATTAACCAAAATAACATTTTTTTGGTAATTAGTTGCATTGTATATAACTCCTGATCGATTAAGGGCTGTACAATCATTTATTATCTCAAATGCTTTTGTAAAAATAGTTGAACAAGCTATTGTATTATTTCTAATTTCACTGATAAATAATTTAGCGGTATAAGAACCTGGTTTATTAAAATAATATTCTAAAATAGAACGATCTATTGTACTTACAATAGTATTACCAGTATTGTCGATGATATCCCATTGATAACGGTAATTTATATTATTATCTAATGGTATACCATCAGTTGCCTTAAATTCAAAAGAAACTTTACTTTTTATTTTAAAACTATCAGAATTAACTAAAACATCACCAGATACAAGCTTACATATATTTAATTTTTTGGAGAACCCCTCTAAGATAAGATTATGATAAACTGCATCTGTATTTGTAATCAGTGGATGCTTAGATAAACAATAATAACTTCCATCATCACTACTCTTTAAATCTGTAAGAGTTAAAATTCTGTTTGTAGCCCCAGGGATTAAGATGTTTGTGGGAGTTCCTTTTTTATACCATTGATAAGTATCATTATCAGAGTATCGTTTTGGGTTATCAGTATTGTCAAAAAGGTTAATAGTTGCAGTACCTCCAATTATACCATCAACTGTCCCTCCTCCACTATATATCTGTGCTTGTGGAGAATATCTGAAATAAAATTTAGTGTTTAAATAATTATTATACATTGGTTCAATATCTACGAAACGAAAAACATTTGAATCTATAGATAATTCTGTCAAATTATTTAAATTGGCTAAAACAGATAAGGAACCTTCTAAACTATTATCAGCAAAACTTAAAACCCTTAAATCAATTAATTTAGCAAAAGATGGCGGTATTTTCCCTGTTAAACGACAACTACTAATATAAAGATGTTTTAGTTTGACTAAATCACCAATATTATCCGGTATGTAATATTCATATGCTCCAAGTTGTCTATTTTCGTAGATATATAAATACTCTAAGTTAGTCAGAGTAGTAAGCCATTTAATCCCACCAATTAAATTATTACCTGATACAACTAAACGCTTTAATTTATTAAGATTACTTATATTTTGAGGAATCTCTCCTGTTATACTATTATAATTTATAACAAAATCCTCTAAATTAATTAAATTAGTTATTGGTAAAAGTGTTCCATTGAATCGATTAAAACCTAAATCAAGCTTTTTAAGCGAGGTTAAATATTGAAAGTTATCAAGATTTCCTTGTAAATTATTGCTATTAAGATTAAGTGATTCTAAAAATGTTAAAGCAACAAGATTTACAAATGGCAAAGCAAAATTATTTAAATTATTTTGATGCAAATCAATAGACACTATATGTCCGTCATTAACCACAATTCCATTCCAACCTGTAGCAGTGTTTGTAGATAAATCATAAGAATATGAAGTTACTGGAGTATCAAAATCCCAACCAGTTTTATTATACCAATTTAAGCCATTCGTTAAATCATACAATTCTTTTAAAGCTGCTTTTTCTGAAGAAGGGATATCTCCGTTAATTTTTGCAACAATATTCTTTGAGCTTTTTTTTGCAGTTTCATCCTTGACTATCATAGTTTGCTCCAACTGACGACTAAGCCCACCACGAATAGAAGCCATCTCAAGGGCAAAATTTTCATCTTTCACCCCATGCTCCTTAAGCATAATAGTAGTTCTAGCCACATCAAATCCAATCTCCTTATCGCTAAGTTCCTGAGTAAATCCAGCAGTGGTAATAAAAAAACTTATAATGCTAAAAACTAATGTATATTTTAATTTCATCTTGGTCTTACTTTTTTGTGGTAGTTACTCCTGCTGTGCTGCAGCTAACAACTTGTTTTTTTAATACAGCTTTTTTACTCGGTTCTACTTTCAAACTTTTTCTTCCGGTGTGGGATTGTTTGCTAGATACACTTACTTCATTAACTTTTAGTTGTGCTTTGAAGTCAAAATGAGATTGTTTGGCGCAGGCAATAGTATCATAATCCTCAAAACCATCCGAGGCCAGCTCACTGTATTTAGTGTTCGAAGCAACAGCAACCGGAAAACGATTGTTGTACCCATACAAAGCGGCAGAATAACGATTTAAAGCATCTTTATTCTCTACCTCTTGTCCAAAAGGATTGTATTGGGTAACCTGAGAGGCAAACGTCCATCGTTTATAATTATCGACCGTAATCCCCCATTTGCCACCTGTAAGTATATAAAATGGTGCGAAATCTGCAAAATATCCTGTTTTACGAGGTGTTGGATCAACAGTGTAGTTTCTTCCTGTTAGGTAGGCATAGGATCTATTGGCTCTCCAGTTTCCTAGTATGTTATAGAGATACGGGTTATAGGAACGAGCAATAATATCCTCTTGTTCATCCAGACTATTGTCTTTTTCGTATTCAAATTGCAGTTTACCGTTTGAAAAAAACATTCTAGGCAAATTACACTCGCATTGCGAAGGCCACATGTCATTGTACTCAATCGCAGAAGCATTTACAATTCGATCACTCGCAGAGGTAGAGAAGAAAGGATTCCCTCCGATATTTTCTTTGACAGTAGTAATTTTATTATTGGCATCATAATCATACAACGGATTACGCATAGAAGTAACACTTGCCATCGAAGCCATTTGCAGGTTGCGATGACCGGAACGAATTACTTTTATGGTTCCAGTATTTACAATATTACCTTTAACCAATAATCCATCTTTATCCAACAACTGGAAAGTAGATGCATTTACTTTTACTACCCAAGCTTTAAGTGCGTTTTTGGTTCTACCATCAGTTCCAATACCGCTTAAATACAATTCGTCACCATCAATTAAATAATCGGAGGCGTTGGCTCCAGTAAACTGATACTGATTGTTTCCCGTTTTGGCAACGTTCCATTCCAAACCAATATTCTTGGCTGCCTGACTCATTCCGTCGTAACTCCAATACGCCGGGAAATTAAAATTAAAGTATTTATCATTGTATTCATTCACCGTTTCGGTAAGCAATACATCTCCAGTTTCGGCATCCCAAGCCAGATTTTTTGTTGAGACTTTTGATCCTAAATCATAAGCCACTTTCTCTGCAAGGATTGCTGAAGTGTGAATAACCTTGGTGGTTACTGCTGTACGTATCTGGCTCTCGTGTTTTGAATAAGTAGGAATTGGTGTTGGAACTACTACTACAATAAATGTAAAGGGTAAAATTGCAACATTTACATGTATACCAGCAGTAGTGCTTTTGGTATTACTTTCTCTAAAATCATTAATTACATCATAGTCTACACCAACTAACCTCTCAGAAATAACACCTTTGGAATCTACTGTTTGTATGGTATTGTTTAACAACCCCTGATTTATATTTCCGTTTTTTACAACGGTATTATAATTATAGTCTACTCCTGATATTGCTTCTTTTTGTCCTTCACCATACACTCGCTGGTTTTTCATTTTACCATCCATATCATTGGTGTGAATGGAGTATCCTTGAGACAATGTTAAATAGTCCCTTACATTTAAACTAAGAATACTGGCAAGAGCAGTTGATGATTTATGCCCTCCAGACAAAACAGTTCTATCCACTATAGTAGGAAATTCATTAGCCGTATAAAACTCCGTAACAACTGTACCCGTTGCGTGTTTTTTTACAGTCATACCTACTCCCCCTTCGTCGTTGGGAACTCTGGTCAAATTACTAACGGTTACTCTACTGTATGTGATTTTTGGAGCAGGAAAAAAAGATTCCCCAAACGGTTCTTCCACATAATTATCAGAATCAGGTCCTAGTAATAAATCTGGTTTATTAACATCATAAAAAGGCTTTACAAATGGATTTTCCTTACATCCAAGTGGCTCATAGGTAGCTACTCCTGAAGAATTTTCTGTAGGATTCCCATTTTTATCGACTGTATTATAAGCATATTTTTGTCCATAATGTTGTTTATAAACCTCATTATCTTTATGTCCAGTCATTACATCCCATTGGTCATGAATACTGATCTCTTTTACTCTACTGCCACCACCCAGTTTCCTGGCATCAGGTTGCATTAAACGTATCCACGATTTACCCGTAACAAATTTACTGGCAATTCCTGTTTGCCTTAGTTTGCCATTAGGACTTTTAAAAATATCAAGTAATGTAGGAAACCAACCAACAAGTTCCATAACCACCCCTTTTAGGTTTTTAGTATCCTCTTCATTATGCATACTATACACCAGCCTATTCAAATTATGCCTTCCAAAATTCCAACCGGCTTTTTGGATTGGATTTGTGTCATTTCCCTTTTTAAAACCATCACTTTGTCCTACTTTTTCAAGAGGTATGCCCACATATTGTTTTCCATTAATTACACTAAAAACATAATCGTCCCTTTTTTTATTAATCTTCATGTAACCTGTCACATAATCGTATTTATCCGTCCCATTAATCCCAGGCAAAGGATTAGGATTCACCATATTAAGCATAAATCGAAAATATAGAGGATTACCTTCGTCTCCAATTGATTTTAAATATTGATCGTAAAAAATTTCTGAGATAGAACGATTACTATTGGATACTTTATCTACAATTTTATGGTCTAACTCGACATAAATATATTCACCTAAATTTTTCAATATTTTTTCAGTACCACTAATATTTGCTGCGGTAAGTCCCTCTTTATCCCCACTACCTACAACTTTAAACATTTGCATGGCATCCTTATTCTGTACCTTACCATAATCATCCGATTCATAATTCAATTCCATTTGCCCGCCAGATGGTAAATGAATCGATTTTAACAACCAAGCTGAAGTATATTGATCTGCAGTCTGTTTATTTTTTTGGTCAACAAAAGGATATTCGGCATTGGATAGTGGAGCAGTAGTGGCAAGACTAACATTTTTATCAACTGGTTTGTAATTTCCCCATACATCGTAAGCCTTCATATCATAATCAGGATTGAATCCGTAATTAAAAACATAAGGCGTGAATTTCCCCATATTCGAATTTTTATAGGTAAAATAAATTTTGCTAAGGGTTAACTTTCCTTTCTGTCCAAGATCATTAACATCTTTACTTAAGCTTTTACTATTATTATCAATCCCTTGGCAAAGACTATAATTATATTCAAAATGAGCTACTTTTATTGGAGTAGCTTTATCTCCTTTAGACAAATACTCTGGTTTTGAATACAATGAGATGCTGTCCAGTTTATACATTTTAGAATCATCACCTCTGCCACCATTCTCATCGTACACACCATACCCGTCATTTCTTTCTGAAAGATGAAAAATAGCAATATGGGTTTTGGTCACTATTTTTTTAATGTATAACAGCTCTTTTTCACCATACAAATAATTTCCTTTATTGTCTTTTTTACTAGACCGCAATCCTTCGTCATAATTAGCAGAATCTTTAACGAAAGGAACTCTCCATTTATAAATATGATCTTTTGTTTTATTATCATATTCGAATTTGGTATAGGTCCCCAAATCATCATCTGATGGCCCATCCCCATTTAAATCCTGATAATCTGAGGATAAAACAGATGTCAATAAATAAGTATGCGCATAAGCGGGAGTAGTTACTCTGTTAAAATATTGATCCCCCTCTTTATTGTTTTTAGCTGAATTATCTTTCCCTGGAAGATATTTTACCAATCCTTTTTTAGAATCAACTTCTGGAGTGCTTCCCACATCAAATGTTGTTTCTTTTTTAATCGAATTATAAGCGGCTCTGCCATAAATATAGCGTTCACCACCTTCTTTTGTGATTTTTATTTCGGCAGTATGATTGTCTTTGGCAAAATCACTAAACTGTGTTTTGAACCCAAATTTTTTAGCCTCTGCTTTAGTTAATTTTTCAATAGATTGGTTTCTGGACAATCTTTCCTTCCTAACAACCTGTTTATTATTTGCAATAACTCCTTTATTAGTGGAATAATTTGAATTTGTTTTGGTATCAAATCCACTTCCAACTATGCCAAGCTTGATTGGATTGTAATTTCCTAGTTCCGTATTGAATAAACTTAATTCTTTATCGGTATGAAAACCTCCAATATTTTTAAAAAAAACTTTTTCATAATCCGGCCTATTCCCCTTTCTCTTTTCTTTAAATCTCCCTAAAGCAGGGTTAGAATTTTCCCATAACTTACTGTAACTATTTCCTAATGTAGCAGTTGCATCAATCCCTAAGTGAACACCTCCACCTCCACCAAACTCTAATCCCAAAGCACCACCTACACTATCATCATTAGTTTCATTGTCATATACATAGCCTACTTGTGACTTGTAAGGACGATACATCCCTGAAACTCCTTGCCCTTGAATGCTATAAATATCATAGGTATTGTTTGTAATTGGTAACGATGTGGAATTTTTATTGAATGTTCTGTCTTTTTCCCTGTTAAAATCCAAAACAGCAGACTTCCCTGCGTAATACGTATTTTCAAAACCATAGGCTTTTTCGACTTTATATTTCTCAGAGTCTTTGATACCTTGAGACGTTCTATACCCTGAAAATTTAAAACCTGGTTCAACACCCCAAATTTCGCCTTCAATATTTGCGCTAAACATAAAATTAGAAGACACCATACCCACACGTTTGGTTGGCGTAAAAGATGCATCTATATAAGATATAGAACCGGATATACCAGGACTAACGTTATCTATTTGAACACCGCTTTTTACCCTCTTTTCATGTTCTATATTTTTAGATAATGCGAAAGACATAGTTGAACTTTCTAATCCCTTTCTACTATTATAACTCACTCCCGCACTAGCAGTCATCCCAGCACCATTAATACCAGCTAATTTTGAAGAAAACGAAACACTTGGAGAAACAGAAACACCCTCTGAAGCAGATGATTCAAGATCCATTCCAACCTTAAGATTATCATTTATCTGATAAGTCAACCCACCATTTACCGCTACGCCAAGTCCATCATAATTGTTATACTTAATACCTATACCAACACTAGCTTTAGCCTCCTTAACACCAAAAGCAGTAAGGAACACATTAGCACTAGAACCAATAGTAACATTGGGTTTCATGTTATTCTCATAAATCATTTCATCCCCGTTAAAATCATCAGGGAGACCTCTAAGCTGTCTTGATATTTGTCCTACATTAAGATCCCAGCCCAATCCAACCCAAGAAGCTTCTTGATCCATAGATACTCCAGAACTATAAGCAAGGTTCAATGGATATCCGCCTACATCCATAATGGGAATATTGTAATTCAAATCACCACTTGCCAAATCAACCATATCCGAAGTTCCTATAGGTGTGAAGGACTGGAACTCTGGCTGTGAAGGTCCACCAGTCAATGCATAGATTTGCATAGGCTGGAATGTTTCTAAAAGAATCATCATGGCTAAATAAATAGCGACTATTTTTCTAAACTTACTTTTTTTTACTTTTTGGATCATAAGGCTATAGGGGTAAAAGGATCTTTGAATTTAAATTTTAATGTTCCCTTTCTAAAAAGGTAATCATTGTAAATCAATTGTATTTTGTCATTGGGATCTATTCCAGAAAAGAATAATAGTACTTTTTGAAAGGGTGCAATTTTATAATTGCGTTCAAAATTTACACCGGAACAGCGGATTGTATCTTTTTTGGAAGTTACCACATAGAAATCTTTATCAAGACCAAAGGACATATACTTTACAGATGCAGTATAATCCATCCCTGTAAAATCTTTGCCTAATAAATCTTTCTCCTCATCTTGTTGAAAAACAAACTCTATTACACGCTCTCTTTTATTTTCTTCATAAAGAGAATCGACCTGCTTGAGATTTTCACTCCCTAAATCTTTTAATAAATAATATTGAATAGGAACTTCAGTTGCAGTAAAACCGATATCATCCACCACTTGCGTATAGGATCGGGATTTCCAACCGATTTTTTCAAGGTTGAAATAACGATCCCTAATTTCAGAATCTTGTTGATTGTTTTTTGGTTCTTTTTTACAAGAAATAAGAAGAAAAATAAAAAAAATAAAAACTAACGTATTAAAGACCCTCATACTTTTTGTTTAAATAGATAAGAAGATCATTGGTAATATCAATTTTTTCATCTGCAAACAATACCGCTTGTTTGTTATCAGATCCAACTACTAATTGATAGTTTTTATCTTTGGAAAATTCAGCAGTGTAGCTTTTAATTCTTGACCAAATTTTAGTCGTTTGCTCAGCAGCAAAAGTTTGATTGAACTGTTCCAATTCTTCTTTTCCTTGAATGAATTGTTGCATCAGTTCTTTTTTTTCGGAAGCAGAAATTGTAGGAGACTGTAAATTGGAATACAAATTATCCAAAACTAATTTTCTTGAATTAAATTCTTTTTCTCCTACTCTTTTCATCTCTTTTGTCATTACAAAACCGTCAAACAATTTCACAGTATCAACATAGACGATTTCTTTATTCGATTTGAAAAAATAAAAAAGCAAGAAAATAGCTAACACACTTATTAATAGGGTGTTAACCACAAACTGAGGGGTAGGTTTATATTTAAGCACAAATAACTTGTTAATTTTTGAATTGCAAAAATAGAATTATTTAAGAATTTACAACCAAAAAAAAATAAAATTTTAGAATAAATACGAAAATAAACATAAAACAAACCAATAAACACATTTTTAGCAAAAAAAGGTATGTTAAAAAAAATATTTAACGACAAATTAAATTAACAAGTAATATTCATGTTATAGAAAACAACTTCAACGTAATTTTAAAAAAATAACACTATTTTATTTTCATTTTTAAACAATCAGTATTTTATAAAAATAACAGTTGCAAAATTTAAAAGAATACTATTGAAAAACTCTTTTAAATTTTTAATGTCAAAAACTATTCTTGCTTTCCAAATAAAATAAATTAATTTAGCCGTTCAATTTTTAAATAAATGAATAAATTTCTACTTTTTTTTGTAATCCTTACAACATACAATATTGGTTATTCACAAGAGAAGCCTCTTTGGGAAATAGTAAATAATACAACCAATTCTTCCAATCAAAAAATATTAAAAAAAGCTGAAGTAGACAAAAATTCACTTTATACCCTAAATGAAACAGACTTTAAGCAAAGAATGTTTCGTCCTCAAAGCAAATCGAATATAAACGAAATAATAAAAATATCAATACCAAACAGTAATGGAACAATAGAAGAGTTTGCTGTAAAAGAGTCGTCCAATTTTGCTCCCGAATTACAAGCGCTATACCCTGACATTCGAGCTTACTCTGGAAATGGAATTACAGATCCAAATGCTTCTATAAGTTTTAGCATTTCTCCATTAGGAATACAAACTATTGTTATGAGGGGAGAAAGTGGTTCAGAATTTATTGAACCTTTGACCAAAGACAAATCAATTTATGTCCTTTCGACTTCAAAAAATACAAGCAAAGGGAATTTATCTTTATGGTGTAGAACTTCGGATCTTGGGTTGAATAAAGGTTTTATAAAAAAAGCCTATAAATTAAAATCAAATAATGGTGTTTTTAAAACCATGCGTTTGGCATTGTCCTGTACTGGAGAGTATGCAAACTATTTTGGAGGAACAGTAACGGGAGCTTTAGCTGGAATGAATGCTACTATGACAAGAGTAAATGCAGTTTTCAATAAAGATTTAGCATTAAAATTAGAACTAATTGCTAATACAAATTTGATTATATACACCAATGCCAATACAGATCCCTATTCTAATGAAGCGGAAGGATTAAATACGATTTCTGGTTGTACAGGAGACTGTCCAGGAACTTGGAACAATGAAGTGCAAAGTACAATTACAAGCATAATTGGAGAAGGAAACTATGACATCGGTCATTTATTTGCTGCCTCTGGAGGAGGAGGAGATGCCGGTTGTATTGGTTGTGTTTGCAGTCCAACTACCAAGACAATTTCAACACCTGCTTATACCAAAGGAAAAGGAAGTGCCTATACCTCACCTGCCAATTCCAAACCTGAAGGAAGTACATTTGACATAGACTATGTTGCTCACGAAATGGGACATCAACTAGGCGCAAACCATACCTTTTCATATGATGTGGAAGGCACTGGTGTAAGTGTCGAACCTGGTAGTGGGTCTACTATTATGGGGTATGCAGGAATCACTGATTATGATGTTCAAAATCATTCTGATGATTATTTTGGATATGCTAGCATATTGCAAATCCAAGAGAATTTAGCGACTAAGTCCTGTCCAGCAACTACTATATTAGTCAATCAAACACCAATCATTAATGCAGGCATGGATTACACCATTCCAGCAAATACACCTTTCGTTTTAAAAGGAACAGGATCAGATCCAAATGGAAATACCTTGTCTTATTGTTGGGAACAATATGATTCTGCCACCAATCAAACAGGTTCAAATAGCATTGCCTATGCTGCAAAAACCAATGGCCCACTTTTTAGATCTACCGCACCAAGTAGTTCGGCTAATCGACATATGCCAGCTTTAGACAAAGTCCTGCTTGGCCAATTGACTACAACCTGGGAGTCAGTTTCTTCAATAGACAGAACATTAAACTTCACTTTAACAGGAAGAGATAATGCGCCTTTGGGTTTAGCACAAACCAATACCGATGCAATGGTAGTAACAGTAATCGCTAATACAGGTCCTTTTACAATTACCTCACAAAACAATCCAGGCACCAATTGGACATCAGGCACTATAGAAACTATAAACTGGACTGTAAACAATACTAATACTTTATCTGGTTCTACCAATGTAAATATCAAACTTTCAACCGATGGTGGTTTGACTTTTCCAATAATTTTAGTTTCCAATACACCAAATGATGGTTCTGAACAAATCATAGTACCCGAAGTTAATGCAACAGATTGTAGAATTTTAATAGAACCTACAGCAAATATCTATTATGCTGTTAATAGTCAAACTTTTTTAATTAAAAATTCAATTGTATCTTCTTGTAATTCATACTTATTTACGACTCCTTTTGCAATACCAGAGTCTGAAGCTTATAGTTCATTATCAGTTGACGTACCCACATCTACAGAGAATGTGGCTGATATAAATGTAGAAATAAAACTTAACCACCCTTATTTACCAGATGTTCAAATAGAATTGGTTAATCCTCAGGGAGTAGTTGTTAAATTGTTTGATAGTTTTTGTGGCGCTTCAAATAATAAGCTATTTCTAAATTTTGATGATTCTGGAATTCCTCTTTCTTGCACTAATTCAACTTTACAAACAGTTACTCCCACTCAACCGTTAAGTGCTTTTAATAACATCAATCCAGAGGGTAAATGGACATTAAGAGTAAGAGATGCATTTGCAGGAGATTATGGAGTATTAGAATCTGCATCATTAAAAATCTGCACAAAATCAAATTCTTTAGTGGCTACAAATTTTGAAATCGACAATTTTAATTTATACCCAAATCCAAATAAAGGAAATTTTAATATCCAGTTTACGAGCACTAGTACAAATGATATAAAACTTTCCATTTACGATTTATTGGGAAGACAAATTTTCTATAAAAATTATAAAAACGAATCGAATTTTAACAAAAACATTGACTTGAGTAAAATTCAAAGTGGTATTTATATATTGGAATTAACTGATGGAGATAAAAAAACCGTAAAAAAATTGATAATTGAATACTAATTGGGACTCCAATGCTATTAACCTAAAAATGCTGAAAAAACACAAAAATAATTGAAACTAAAATAATATTTAGACTACAATAATTTTTGAAAAACAATTTATAAAATACTATCTTGTGCCCATTATTAAACTTAATCTGCTTTGAAAACAAAACTGTCTTTATCTCTACTTTACTTTTTTATTACTTTTTTATTAGTATCGTTTTCAGACCCTTATTCAATAAAACGAATCAGTGATCAAGATTTTAGATATGAATTCTATGTTACTAACAAAACTATAACACCAAAAGTCAATAAAGTATATTATTGGTTTAAAGGCGGTTCAATTCATAGCGCGCAAGGTGATTTTGGAGGTGACTTACTAAATGAGGTTTTTTTAAAAACGTACCATAGTAATCAAATCGCCGAAAAAGGAAACTTTAAAAATGGTCTAAAAGTAGGAATTTGGAAAACATGGCATCCCAATGGCTCAATAGAAAGCACTCAAAAATGGACTAAGGGACTACGAACAGGCATGTACTATAAATATGATAAAAATGGACTTGTTGCAGAAACCGGTTGTTATAAAAACGACAAAAAACAAGGGAAATGGTATGATTTTGTAAAAAAGGACACTGTTAATTATAACAATGGTGTGCCAGCGTTGAAAAAACAAAAAATATCAAAATTAGACAAGTTAACACTAAAACTTCAAGAGTTAAAAGACGAGCAAAATAAAAAAACAGCTATCGAATCTGAAAAAACAAAAATAAAGCAAGCAAAAACTGCTGAGAAAGAATATATAAAAGCAAAAGAATTAGAATTAGAAAAAGAAAAAGCAAGTGCTAAGATGCGTAAAAAAGAAGCTGATGAGGCCGAAAAAGCAACAAAATTAACAGCAAAAGCTACTAAAAAAGCCTTAAAAGAAGGTAAAAAAAACAAAAAAGCATTAGATAAAGCAAACAATGAAGCCAATATAAACTCTGGTGCTACACCTAAAAAAGAAAATTTATTTAACCGCTATTATAATAAATTATTTAAAAAGAAAACTAGCAAATAAAAAGAAATGGTCAAGGCTCACAGTTTACTATATGCTATTTATATTTGCCTTATTGTCTCAATAATATGCGGTGCCTTATTGTTTTTTACAAATTTATACGGACAACTCAATCTATACTATAATCTTCAGGAAGAATTATACATCAATAATCAATCTATTGTAAATCTTGCCTTAGAGAATAAAGAGACATTACAAGAACCCATTCAAGATGAAAAATCAGGTATTATAGGAAGCTACGCAACAAAACCTTATGGTCTGTTAAATCTTTTGTTGGTGAAATCAGAAACAAATAAAGACACCGTTCAGTCTGCACATTTTATCGGACTTTACACCAAAGACAAATCAGCATTGTTTTTAACCAATTTCTCTAAATCACTTACATATACCGGTACCGTAAGATTGATTGGAGACAATTCACTCCCATCAACCTATATCGAAACTGCTTATATTAACAATAGACCCAATCAACTTATAATCGATGGAAAAAATACTATTTCTGAAAATCAACTTCCAGAGATCAATCCTGATTTTAAGAAAATATTCTATGGAATACGAGCTATAAAAACAAATTTATCTGATGTTGAAAAACCAAAAGATTCTTTATACTTCAACTCTTTTTTTAATACAACTAAAGAAATTTATCTAAACTCCATTGTTTCGAATGTAATTTTTAAAGGCAATTTTATTATACGCTCCAAAGATTCTTTACATATTAAAAAAAATACCGTTTTAGAAGATGTAATATTGATTGCACCAAAAATAACATTTGAAGCTGGATTTAAGGGAACCGTTCAAGCTTTTGCATCTGAAAGAATAGAATTGGAACAAAATGTTATTTTAAACTACCCTTCTGTACTATGCATTTACAACGAAACTGGGGATGACAGCAAAATAAAAATAAAAAAAGATTGCAAAATAACTGGTGCTGTTGTTCTATTTGGCAACACAAATGAAATGATAGACAAAAATAGTATAGAGATAGATGAAGAAGGATTGCTATTTGGCGACATTTATTGCACGGGAAAATTATTTTTAAAAAGTAAAGTTTACGGTTCTGTTTATACCAATCGTTTATTTTACAAAACGGAATCTGCATCCTATGACAATACTATTTCGGATATAGAAATTAATGCTAAAAAAAGACCAAACTATTTTATTTCAATTCCAATATTTGATTCAAAAAATGTATCTCATGGCATCATTAAAAAAGTATTATAGTTTAAGAGCAAATTCTATATTGGAATCAGTCATTGCTTTGACTATTATTTCAATATGTTTTTATTTCACAATACTGATTTTTGCAACAGTTTTTACACCAAGAACATCTGCAAAATTCTATAATACCCAAAATAAAGTAAATGAATTATTCTTTTTATCACAAATAAAAAATGACTCCTTACTAAATGAAAACGAAAATGAAAATTTATCAGTTGAAGAGGAATACATTAACGAAAACCTAAAAAAAACAACCATCCGCTTTAAAGACAGCACACAGTTTGAGTTTGAAAAAAGTTTTTATATTCAAAATAATCATGAGTAACAGAAAAATGATGTCTGCTTTTTCTATAGTAGAGGCTATTGTCGGCATGGCTATAACCGCTATCATTATGAGCATAATATTTGTGGTTTTTTCTATTGTAACGGAAAGAATGATGGATTACAAAAATCAAAATGAATCAATCTGTGATTTAAATAGATTGACTTATAGTGTCAACAAAGATATTTTTGAAAACGAAAAAATGACTGTCATTGACAATGAAATTACATTTAAAGGTTATTCTGGAGAAAACATAAAATATAGTTTTCTTGAAGACTATACTTTGAGAAATAATGAAATATTCATAGATACATTTAAAATTAAGCTTAATCAAATACATATTGATACTGTAAAAAGTAAATCGGAACAATTTGTTTTTCAAAAATTGAAATTCAATATAGAAATAAATGAAAACAAAATGGACTTGAAATTCTATAAGCGCATTTATGCAAATGAATTATTATTAAAAGAAAACAACGAAAAATGAGTCTTGATTTAAGCACATATAAAACTGCAAAATCTGAAAAAAAACCAATTAAAATTGAAAGTATTAATCTTCAGTTTTCAAAATCACTTTCAGATAAACAAAAAGAAGTATTTTACAGAGAGTTGAGTATGCTTTTAAAATCGGGAGTCGATTTTAAAAAAGCATTAGAAATATTAGGCAACCAGTCTTCCAATAAATTTGAAAAAGAAATAATCATTGAATTAAAGAACAAGGTTGTAGAAGGAAGAAGCATTTATGAATCAATAAAAGAAACAAATCAATTTTCACCTTACGAATATTACAGCATTCAAATAGGAGAAGAAACCCGTAAACTAGAAGAAGTTTTAGCCGAATTACAAAAATATTTCAACAGAAAAATCCAAATGAAAAGGCAAATTATCTCTGTGTTGACCTATCCTGCGATTGTAATGCTGGTTACCTTTTTGGTGCTTTATTTTATGCTCAATAAAGTAGTGCCAATGTTCAGTTCTGTTTTCAGACAATTTGGAAGTGAATTACCAAAAAGCACTCAAATCATTATAAAATTATCAAATCATTCAGGAGCAATTTTTACGGTCGTATTAGCCATTATAATTGGGCTAATCGCTACACATACTTTACTTAAAAAAGATCAAAATTACCGAGCATTTACAACAAAAATAATTTTGAGAACACCCTATTTTGGAAATTTAATTCGAAAAATTTATATATCCCGCTTTTGCCAAGCTATGAATTTATTAATTACATCTAAAACAACATTAATAAATTCTTTGACATTAACCGCAAAAATGATAGGCTTCTATCCTATTGAAGTTGCTATTGTAGAAATAAAAGAAGATATAACAAGAGGAGCTTCCTTACATGAAAGTTTAAAAAAACACAATGTATTCGAGAATAAAATGGTTTCTATGGTTGAAGTAGCTGAACAAGTGAATCAACTTGAAACTATGTTTGAAAGGTTAACAGAACAATATAATGAGGAAATTAGCCATCAAACAAAGATGATAGGTGTTATTTTGGAACCTATGATCATTATAGTAATTGGAGTGATTGTTGGAGTAATAATGGTCTCTATGTATGCCCCAATGTTTGATTTAAGTAAAATAATAAATAAATAACAATAATTTCATTACTATTTGTATTTTTGCCACTTTTGGAATTAACAATTTTTAACGAATAAAATAACATAAAGATGTTGAATAATATTAAAAAATACTTTCAAAACACCAAAACAACAATGGTTAAAGCCTACTCTTTAACTGAAATTTTGATTGTTTTATGTATCATTGGTATACTACTCTTAATGGTATTACCCAATCAAACCTCAGTTATTGGTCAAGCAAAAGCGATTGAGGCTCAAGCGATGTTAAATCAAGTTTATGGCCTAGAAAAAAGCCATTTTTATAGACATTCAAAATATTCAAGTAACCTAGAAGAGCTTGGTTTCGAACCAGAACTTACCGTTGACGAAGGCGGTCAAGCGGTATATAAAATTGAAATAGTAGAAGCTTCAAATGATTCCTTTTTGGCTCGAGCAACAGCAACCTCAGATTTGGATGGAGATGGAGCTTTAAACACTTGGGAAATTGATAGTAAAAAAATGTTAACAGAAGTAACAAAAGAATAAATTGGATATAATTTTTATAGGTTTATTACTTTGTCTACTTGTTCTGTTTTTTCAAGATTGGAAATACAGAGCAATTCATGTGGTTTTGCCTATACTGATTTTCTTGTCATCCTATTTTATAATAAAACAAGAAAATAAACTTTCAAATAAAATCATGATTCTAAACTTATGCTTTTTTCTAATAACTCTAAGCATATTAACCCTTTATATGAGTTTAAAAAACAAATGCTTTTTAAATCCTTTTGAGAACTATTTTGGTTTAGGTGATTTGTTATTTTACATCAGCATTGCTCCTTTATTCAATCTTAAAAACTACGTTCTCTTTTTTATACTTTCAATGATTTTTGCCATTTGTTTACAATTTACATTGAGAAAAAAAATGAAACACAATACGGTACCTTTAGCAGGATTTTCGGCATTATTTTTATTCATAATTCTTGCAATGGATGGTTTATTAAGCATCCCGAAAATCTCTTTAATATAATGCAGACTATAATAGTTCATCCGGAAAATCAGCATATTTTGTCCAATGACATAGCAAATCAGTATAGAGTATTGCCAAAAACTGTATCTGATTCTTGTTTAGAACTTTATATAGATGAATCGAATAACAATCTGGATACCAAAGAAGAATTAGAACTTTTTATTGGAAAAAACATATCCTTAATCTCATTTGATTCATCAGAAATTGAAAAAGCATTATCCATTTATTATCGCAAAGAACGGCTTACTAGTTCAAGTAAATCCATTAATGTAGACAAAGGTGATTTCCTTGAAAATTTATTGGGAGAAGCAAAATCTCTAAAATGCAGTGATATTCATTTTGAAATTTATGAAGATTCATCCAGAATTCGGTTTAGAATTGATGGCCAGTTAATCGAGCGATATAAAGTTGAAAAAGACAATTATCTGGAATTAGTCAACAAAGTAAAGATAAAAGCTAAGCTTAACATTACCGAAAAACGTTTGCCACAAGATGGAAGAATCACTAATGACTCATTTGACATTAGGGTCTCCATTTTACCCACTTTATTTGGCGAAAAAATAGTTATGCGTTTGTTAGGACAAGATGCTTCGAATATTGATTTGAATACTCTTGGACTTCAACAAGAAGAATTACAAAACTATTTAGAAGCCGTAAAAAAACCGAACGGAATTATTTTAATAAGTGGCCCAACTGGATCTGGAAAAACAACTACCCTGTACGCTACTCTTAGATTGCTCAATGAAAGCAAGAGAAACATTGTTACAGTAGAAGATCCAATTGAATATACATTAAAAGGAATCAATCAGGTTCAATTAAAAGAAGATATCGGACTTACTTTTTCAACTGCTTTAAAATCGTTTTTGCGACAAGATCCAGATGTCATTATGCTTGGAGAAATTCGAGATTCAGAAACAGCATTGATGGCAATTAGAGCATCTTTAACGGGACATTTAGTATTATCGACCATTCATACGAATTCAGCAATTGGAACTATATCAAGACTAATAGACATGGGAGTTCCATCTTATTTGATAGCAGAGACTTTAAACCTGTCGGTAGCACAACGATTGATAAGAAAGCTATGCAATGATTGCAAGAAAGAAGTTAAGTGCAACAAAAGTGATTTCCCAAGTAATTTCCAATTTCCTTATGAAGTTACTAGTTACTATAAAGCTGTAGGTTGCAATAAATGCTATCATACAGGTTATAAAGGCCGAACAGCTATTTATGAAGTTTTACCAATTGAAAATACTATCGTTGAAGCCATAAAAAACAATACAATATCAAAACAATATAACACTAGCGATAATTACAAATCATTGTCTGAAAAGGCATTTGATATCTTATCAAAAGGAGAAACAGCACTAGAAGAAATTTATTCTATTTTAATAAACATATAAATGTTCAAACAAATAATTTACGTTCTAATTGGTTTATTTTTTACAAATACTATTATTGCGCAACAAGATATAAATGAATTAGTTAAAAATTTTGATGCAATGTCAGCGCAGAATAAAGGGCTTGACGAATCAATAAAAATAGATATAAATGGCCTTACACTCCATGACTTTATTTCTACTATCGCAGAAGATCATCAATTAAATGTTGATGTGGATCAGAGTCTAACTCAAATGGTATCTAATAATTTTTTTGATGTAAAAGTTAAAGATGTTTTTATACATTTAGTTCAAAAATACGATCTCGAAGTAACTTTTAGAAATAACATTATTATTTTCAACAAAAGAATTGAAAAAGTTATTGTCCAAAAAAAATCAGCAAAAATAATTGATGTTACTTACAATCCACTAAATGATTTCTTATCTGTTAAATTAGAAAATGACACTTTATCGTCCGTTATTAAAACAATTATAGACAAAACAAGTAAAAATTTGATTTTGGCTCCAACGATCAGAAACATAACCGTTTCCTCTTATATACTAAATCGCCCTTTTGACCAAGTAATACAAATGATTGCAAAATCAAATGATTTAATAGTAACAAAAGATGATGATGGAATTTATTATATCGAAAAAAACAATGTAGAATCATCCATAAATTCAACTAGTAACAATTCAAATTTAAAAGCCAAGCAACCAAAAGCTGCTGTAGGACTTCCAGGGTATTATGATGTTTTAATAAATAAAAATGGATTATTGACTGTTAAAGCATATGCAGCAGACGTAGCAGATTTAATAACTGAATCTGCAGAGAAACTAAAAATTAATTATTTTTTTTATAACAAACCAGAAAATGAAAAAATTACGCTTTCTGTAGAAAATATAACATTTGATGATCTTTTAGAACAAATTCTTGAAGGAAAAAAATACACATTCAAAAAACAAGGAGCGTTTTATTTAATTGGAGAACAAATTACTGAAGGTTTAAGAGTAACGGAACTAATACAAATGGAAAATAGATCCATAGAACTAGTTCTCGGTTCATTACCAAAAGTATTTTCCGATAAATTAGAAATAAAAGAATTTACAGAATTGAACGGATTAATAGTTTCTGGATCAAAAAATACCGTTGATGAATTAAAATTATACATAAAACAGATAGATAAAGTTGTGCCTATGGTTCAAATTGAGGTTATTATTGTCCAGTACAATAAATCGTATTCTATTCAAACTGGTATGAAGGCTGGAATAGACAAATTGAATAAAGTAGTTACTAGCGGAACAATATTCCCTACCACTGATGTAGTCGTAAATTCATCATCCATAAATAGTCTAATTGACGCCTTTAATGGTTTTGGTATTTTTAAATTAGGTAAAGTTGCAGAGTCATTTTATGCCAATTTGAAATTACTCGAAAATAATTCTATTATTAATGTAGAATCAACACCAAAAATTGCGACTATAAGCGGTCATGAGGCAAAACTATCAATTGGCGAAACCAGTTATTATTTCGAACAAACTAATCGACTTATAAACAATAGTATTGGTAATGATGTATTAAATTCTGGTGTTTGGAAATCGACCGACGCCAATCTAAGTTTATCAATAAAGCCTTTTGTCTCAACAGATGAAAATGTAACTCTAACTATTGTTGTCGAAAAAAGTTCTTTTTTAGCTCGAGCTGGTGAAGATGCTCCTCCAGGAAAAGCAACGCAAAAATTTGAATCTCTTGTTAGGGTGAAAAATAACGAAATGATTTTATTAGGAGGACTAGATGAATTAAAAAAAGAAAATTCTGGAACTGGAACACCTGTAATTTCAAGAATACCAATCATTAAATGGTTTTTCAGTAGTCGACAAAAGGGGAAAAGCACATCAAAATTACATTTATTTATCAAACCAACTGTAGTATATTAATGATTACGATTTTATCCAAAATAATAAAAATTAACGAACTGCATGTTATAGGACTCATTAAAAACGAAAATGAAGAGTTTTATCATGTCTTAACAGTTAAAAAAAAGGGAAATAAAGTAACGATTGTTTCTATGGCTTCATTTACAGAATTTGAGGACCTTAAAAAAAACGTAGATCAAAATTTGCCGTTGCTTTTGTTGGTTGATGGGAAGGGAGTATTGAATAAAGCCATTGATTTCAATAATGAAGCAGATGTAAGTTGGTATAAAAACATTGATTTAAACTCAATATACCACACTAGCTTAAAAGGTTTAAATATTGATTTTATCAGCTTTAGCAGAAAAAATATTATAAATGACACTATATCAAAATTTGAAAAGAACAATTTTCAAATAATTGATATTTATTTGGGTTCATTTATATCAGCAATATTGATTAATTCTATAAAAAAAGAAGCTATCGTTTCTAATGATTTATTATTAGAATTCAAAAATGAAAAACTATATAACTTTGCAAAACAAGTTGATTCTACAAAAAAAGAAAATTACATCATTGGAACCGAGACAATCACCAATACATACTTGCCTCTATATGCTACAGTAATCGATTTTTTTATAAAATCTAAAGAAATTTCAAAAACAAAAATTGAGACTTTAAATACAGACGAAATTACATACAAGAAAGCTTTTAAATATTTTGGAATCTCAATTCTAGTTGGTTTCTTAATTTCGCTTTTGATAAGTTTCTTTTTAATTCAGTATTATACATCCAAAAACACAGCTCTGAATATTCAAAATATATATACCGATAAAAACTATCAGCAAACATTAAATTTAGAAAAACAAAAAGAAAATAAAGAGAAAATACTGTTAGAATCAGGGTTCTCATCTTCAAAATTCCTTTCCTTCTATTCTTATGAAATCATTAAAATAGTTCCGCAAGATGTCTCATTAACCGTTTTAGAAATAACTCCTCTAACCAAGGAATCAAAATCAAACCAAAAATTAATTTTTGAGTCAAACACAATAAATGTAAAAGGAGAAACTTTTAGTGAATCTTCATTAAACACTTGGATGGAAAGTTTAAAAAAAATGAATTGGTTAGCAAATTTTGAAATTATCAGTTTGAAAAAAGATAAAAAAAATAAATCTCAATTTGAAATAAAAATCACAATAAAAAATGTTTGAAAAATATTCCTTTAAGAAAAAATTTCTAGCGTTACTCCTTTTGACTTTTATAATTGCGATAACGGCATACAAAAGGTCATTTAGTACACTAATTCAAGTAATAAAAGAGCATAATGCTTTATCAGAAAAAATTGAAGATGTAAATAAAAAAGCGAATAATTCAAGCAATTTAGCTAAAGAGGTGGCTTATTTAGACAGGCTAATAGGTAAAGAGGGAGTGTCAAAAGAGGTAATACAACAAGAAATTGTAAATTTTACAGCAAAAAGACATCCTAAAGTGTCAATTAATATATTAGAGCCGATACACCTTTTTCGAGATGAAAACCATACCATTATCACAAATCAACTGGATGTTACCGGTAATACAAATCAATTATTACAATTAGGATACGATTTTGAGAAAAATTTTAGTGATTCAAGAATTGTAAATATGCATTTCTATGTCTCAAAAAAAAATAACAAAACAGATCTTTTACATTTTAAAATTATATTTCAAAATTATGAAAAAAATAAATAGAGTTTCAATAATAGCAATTGCATTAATTTTGTTTTCTTGTGATGATGTATTGGAAAAAGACATAACAAATGATATGATAGAACTTATATCCCCTAAAGATTATGAAGAGATTGAAAGTAATGTTGTTACTTTTAAATGGAATAACCTTTCCGACTCAGATAAATATCGAATACAAATTTTTAAAACTGATAAAACAAAAGTATTAGATTCATTAATAACCAAAACGAATTTAACATATCCTCTCCCACTTGGGGAATACCAATGGAGAGTAAGGGGAGAAAATTTCGCATATCAATCTTCCTATTCCCATCAAGGTGATTTTTCTGTCATCGAATCAACCGATTTAAGTAAGCAACAAATAATTTTAAAAAACCCAGTAGATAATTATTGTACGAAAAGTAGCACTCTAACCTGTAATTGGGCAGCACTTACAATTGCAGATTATTACGATTTTGAATTATTAAATGTGACCAATGGAGAAACTATTGTTTTTCAAGAAACAAATATTACGAACCCAACATTTATAATAAATAGCACCAATTTAAGTGCAGAAGCTAAATATAAATGGAAAATAAAAGGAGTAAATGGAACATCTGAAACACCTTTTAGTACAAGTACATTTTCGGTTGACAGAACTAATCCCAATCAACCTAGCAATACTCTTCCCATACAAAATGCAACATTTACAACAAACCAAACAATTAATTTTAGTTGGTCAATCCTAGCCGATGTAGGTGCTATTCAATCACCTATTACGTACACTATAGAATTCGCAAACGATATTAATTTTACAACTATAGTTCAAAAAAATGACGTTTCAACAGCATCTTTTGATAAAGCTTTCACAGCATTAGGAAGTTATTATTGGAGAATTAAAGCAACCGATTTGGCTGGAAACATAAGCATCTATAGTACCCCTTTTAAATTTATAGTAAAATAAATAATTCTCAATAATCCTAATGAAAAAGAAAATTAATGTCGCTTTAATATTAATTGTTTTGACAGTATGGGGTTTAGTGGCATCAAAAACTCTAAAACAATATTTTTTTTTAGATAAAAAAATAAAACATACAAAAAATTACAATTCAAATTTAAAAATAAATCAGATAAATAAAGACACCTTTACTATCAATCATATTAATAGGGATCCTTTTTTAAACAAAGAAAGTAGAATAATTAATGCTTCGTTAGTTCAAAATACACATTTTAAAAGCATTATTATAAAAAAGAAATTAAAACCAGAAATAATTAAACATGTAGAAATTTTAAATTGGCCACTTATTTCTTACCATGGCTATATCAATTCTAAAGATCGGAAAGATGAATTATTAATATTAGTAAACATAGATAAAAAACTGTATAAACTAAAACTTAATGAGCAGTCAGAAGGCATTACGGTAAAAAAAGTTTACAAGGATTCCATCGAACTAGATTTCAATAAAGCGAGAAAAATATTTAGATTAAAATAATTTGAATTAGAAATCTAAAAACAAAAGTTTCTTTTCCAATTTTATTTTTAAACTACTTGTTTAAACTGAGAACACTTTTCTTGATCTCTTTATTTTGAAATAAAAATCACCCCTAGATCATTACAATAAAAAAAAGAAAAATACAATCACTTTATTTGTAATTTTACTATCCTATTTAATGATTGATTATGAGTAATAAAACATTTACAGAGAGCCCGTTCAAAACCCTAATTTCATTTCATAAATTGATTGATAGTTTAGAGGAAATTGCGCAAACCGATGTAGATTACCGCTCTAATTATGCCAAAGCATTATTAAAAGAAATAGAACCTTTCTCCGAGTTTAGAGATGGAATTGAAGATTTAAACTTGATTAAGCAACAGGAAAAGTTAATTCACAATTTACTTGCCGACTTATTCCCGACTGCATTAACACACAATGAGATTAAAGCAATTAGCATTCCATTTCAGAATGTAACATTTAATTTTACGGAAAGATTTAAAAAAATTCTTCAGCATGCAGGAATTACATTCAACATGGAGATACGTGATTTTGACAAGGATCAATTTTATATCTTTAATTGCATATTAATTCTGAATGCTTATTATGGCCAGCATTTTGACTTTTATACTCCTTTATTTTATGATATTCCAAACGCACATGGTATTATAGAGCATTATAAAATTTTGTATAATGCTGATTTTATAGAAGTTATACCTACCCAAAATGCACCTGAACTTTCCCAAGACGATATTGATCTATTGATGAATAACCATGATAATATCGCTTTATGGAAAGAGCTATTCCCGAATGAAAGTTGGATTTTAAAAGGTTTTGGTATAGTAAGCCTTATAGATGTAACAAGAGAAAATGCTATATCCAACTTAAAAAGTAATCTTTTAAAATCTGAGAAATCACATAATAAATTGAGTATCAGCTTTGAATCTATATTTAGATCTATTTTTAAAATTCCCGATTTAAGAATTGGATTTATCATTTACAACGAAGAAGAAGAAAAATTTACAAATCCACCACATGAAGAGAAAGAGATGAAAAGTTTTATCTTAAATAATCTCGAAGAAATGGATTGTAAAAATACTATTTATGGCTGTTCATTAGAAACTATTTTAGAAGAGAAAAAACCAATAATAATCTCTGATGTTCAACAATTTTCTAAAATACCCGGAAATGAAAGACTTACGCAGCATTTAGCACTACAAAATATTCAGAGTTGTATTTTTGCACCTGTAATAAAAAACAATACTATTCTCGGAATTATTGAATTGGTTTCTGCAAAACCAAAGGAGCTCAATACTATAAATGCCACAAATCTAGATTTGATTTTACCTTATTTAATCGACACCCTTGAACGTTATAAAACTGATATGCAACATCATATCGAAGCCATTATTCAAAGAGAATATACCGCCATACACTCAAGTGTATACTGGAAATTTAGGCGAGAAGCACTCAAATATTATCAAACCAGTAACCCAAATAAAGATTATATTTTTAAAGAAATCATATTCAAAGATGTCTACCCTCTTTATGGACAAATTGACATTAAAGGTTCCTCGGAACATCGAAATCAAACTGTAAAAGAAGATTTAAAAAACCAATTAACTACCTTAATAAAACTTTTTGAAGGTCAAAAAACAAATGATAGTTTCGTTTTGCTAGAACAACGTATATTCGAATTACAAACTTTTGATAAAGAACTAGAATCACCATTAAAAGCAGATACAGAACAACAAATTCAGAATTATATTGAATCTGAAATTCATCCTATCCTAAGAAATACTAAAATGGATATAGAGAGTGAAATAGTTAGACAAAACTATTTTGAAAGTTTGGACGAAAAAACGGGAATGTTCTATCATGCAAGGAAAAAATTTGATCATACAATGTCGATAATCAACAAAAAGCTGGCTGCAATATTGGATAAAAAACAAATTGAAGCTCAACTTATCTATCCGCATTATTACGAACGCTTTAAAACTGATGGTGTAGAACACAATTTATATATTGGAGCGTCAATTGCCCCAACAAAACCATTTGACAACCTTTATTTGCATAATTTAAGATTGTGGCAACTACAAACTTTATGCGAAATGGAGATAGAACATCACCAACTCAAAGCTACTTTGCCATATCAATTGGATGTGACTTCTTTAATTCTGGTGTTTAGTTCCCCTATTTCTATCCGATTTAGAATGGATGAAAAACGATTTGATGTTGATGGAACCTACAATGCCCGATATGAAGTGGTTAAAAAACGTATTGACAAAGCCAATATAAAAGGCACCAAAGAGCGAATTACTCAAAAAGAAAAAATCACGATTGTTTATTCTCACAATGCTGAAGAAAATGAATATTTGAAATACATCAAATACCTACAATACAAAAACTTATTAGAACCAAACATTGAACAATTTGAAATTGAAGATTTACAAGGCGTATCTGGTTTAAGGGCCTTTAGGGTAAAAGTAATTAATAACAATCTGGAAAGTATTGCTCATAACAACACCTATCAAGATTTATTAAATGAACAAAATTAAGCACCAACTGTTTTAAAAGCGAATACAAAAGCAATTACAGATAATACGATTCCAATCATAAAAATAGTATAGGCAATTCGTAATAATCGGTATTTTTTCTCCAAAACTATTCCCAAATAATACAAATCCTTTATCATAGAATTATACAAATATTCCCTGTCTTTCATCATCTCGTTCATAGCCCATTGATAGTCTGTCAAAGGCATTTTGTAAAAATTTCCAAAGAAAAGAAGATTCACTTTTTTATCTTCAATATCTTTTTTTGTAAAAACCCCTTTGGTTACTTTTGGTCTTGTTGAAAGAATGGCAAAAATAATAGTGATTACACTGGACATCAACATAATAAATGTAGGAACAACCAAATGCACATTTTTGGGACTGTCTAATTTAGGAATCAAGGTAGAGAGCGCTATCGAAATAATAATAGCGTTTACGGAGAGTAAAATATTTGCCTTACTGTCGGCAATGCCACTTAAACGGGTATGATTCCCTAAAGTAACCCGAAACAATGTGTCGATACCGCGATCTGGTTTATCTTCCTTCTCTTTTCTTTTATTGCCTTTACCTAGTTCTTCATTCATTTTTTTTATTTTTTTACGAAGTCGTTTTATATTTTTTTCTTTTAATGGTTGCCAATGTTCTATCGCATAAGGTGTATAAAATTGATGAACCTTTGATAAAAAAAACTCATTTTCTAAGGCCCATTCCATATCACTAAATACTTTATTACCAACTTTCTCCCATTCTTGCCTCAAGCATTCACATTCAAAAATATAATCCGCATTCAAGATATGATAAAAGTCAGCATCCTTTATTATTTTTTCTAAAAGTGTTTGGGGTATATATTCCTTACTAGTAGCTTTAATTAAACTGGAAACATTTGAGATGTACTCGTCTGATTTATTATTTACCTTTAAAAAATCGGTTGCAATTTCGGCACTAAATTCTTCATGATTTTCGCAACTCTTTGTATATCCTGTATCGTGAAACCAAGCAGCATTGAGTAAAATATCTTTTTCTTTAGGAGACACTTTTTCTTCATCACACAAAACAGTAACGGCATTCACTACCCCAATTGTGTGATTCAAATTATGATAAGTATATACACTGGATAGTTTGCCTTTGATTAAATCGGTAACAAAATCCTGAACCTGATTTACAAGAGTCATACATTAATTTTTATACGTCTAAATTATGAAATTGTTTTTTGAAATTCATTTTATACTTTAGAATAAATAAAACTTTGCATAATTTTTGTTTTTTTCCCTTTTAAAGGTTTTTTATTTAAAAGCAAGATTGATTAATCAATTACCTTTAATTACTTTTACTTAATATCGTTGAAGAATTATTACGAAACTCTATATTTCGCTAAATTTAGAACAATTAAACCTTCGAACTGTTGTTAATGGGTACAATCAAACAAAGGCATGACTATTGGATTTACATAAAATAGAACTAGCCTGAGAAGGCTTTTCTTTGACCAATAAGCAATCTCAAAACCAACTAATTTAAAGTACAAACATGAAATTGTTTCCAAAAAAATATTTAGTAATCAATTTTACCTCCATTCTTTTGGGATTGGCTCTTCATTCATGTGCTACGCATCATGTACAGTATGGCAAAAAAATAGAAAATCATGACATCCAAAACGAGACAGATTCATCAAAAATAGCCCATACCTTTTTCTTAATTGGCGATGCTGGAAATGCTGACAAAGAAAAAGTAATGCAAACATTTTCTTTACTCCAAAAAAGAGTAGAGAATTCTAATAAAAAAAGTACCCTTTTATTTCTAGGTGATAACATTTATCCCAAAGGATTTCCTCAAAATGAATTTCCAATTGAACAAGCTTTGGCAGAAACCAAACTTACAAATCAACTTGAATTATCCAAAAATTTCAAAGGAAAAACCATTTTTATCCCCGGAAATCATGATTGGTACAGCGGGATTTCGGGCTTAGAACGTCAGGCAAAATTTATAACCAATTATCTCAATGATAAAAAAGCTTTTTTACCTCAAAATAATTGTGGCTTGGAAGAATTAAAAATAGACAAAAACATTACATTAATTACAATTGACAGCCAATGGTTTTTAGAGGATTGGGACAAATATCCCACTATAAATGACAATTGCGACATTAAAACCCGAGAGCATTTTTTTGATGAACTAGCAAGTGTATTAAATAAAAATCAAGACAAAACAGTAATCCTTGCTTTGCACCACCCTTTAATGACCAATGGCTCCCATGGTGGTCAATATGCACTTGAAAAAGAACTTTTCCCATTAGAACAAAAGATTCCGCTTCCCTTTATTGGTTCTGCTATCAATTTAGTGCGAAAAACATCTGGTATCAATCCGCAGGATATACAAAATAAAGTATATAACAATTTTACAAAACGGGTGAAAACACTTTTGCAAAATCAAAGAAATGTTATTGTGGTTTCCGGTCACGATCATAATTTACAATACCTGTACAAAAACAATATTAGACAAATTATTAGTGGAGCTGGTTCAAAATCAGAAGCCGCTAAAGCAATAAACCCAAATGATTTTTCATACGGAGGAAATGGATATGTTAGCTTAACGCTTTATAAAAATGGTGAAACTAAAGTAGCCTTTTATGGCAATGAAGACCAACAAGAAAAACTACTTTTGGAACAAACCATTATAAAAGTTCGAGATACTGTAGCTCCAACCAATTTGCAAACCAAGTTTTCGGCAACCACTAGAACATCCATTTATTCTACTGAAATGACCCAAAAAAGTATTTTTCATAAATTCCTTTTTGGACAGCATTATCGAAAATATTATAGCCTACCAATTGAAGCAAAAACAGCTACTTTAGACACTCTTTTTGGAGGAGTCAAACCCACAAGACAAGGTGGTGGACACCAATCAACCTCATTACGGTTGATAGATGCCAATGGGAAAGAATACGTAATGCGTGCCCTCAAAAAAAGTACCTCTCGTTTTCTACAATCTGTTGTATTTAAAGATCAGTTTGTTTTAAATCAGTTTGATGACACTTATGCCGAAGGCTTTTTATTTGATTTTTATACAACCTCGCATCCTTATACCCCACTGGCTGTAGGAAATCTGGCCGACAAAATTGGCGTAGCACATACAAATCCGCTTTTGTATTATATTCCAAAACAACCTGTTTTAAAAGGCTTTAATTATAATTTTGGAGACGAACTCTACCTAGTGGAAGAACACCTGACTGACAATCAAAAAAACGCCAAAAGTTTGGGTAAACCACTAGACATTATCAGCACGGATGACCTAATGAAAAACATACGCAAAGATGAGAAATATACCATCGATGAACCTGCCTATATCAAAGCCCGATTATTTGATATGCTTATTGGCGATTGGGACAGACATAGTGATCAATGGCGCTGGGGTGAATACAAAGAGGATGGGAAAATAGTCTACAAACCTATTCCAAGAGACAGAGATCAAGCCTTTACCAAATATGATGGGGCATTGTTATCGCTTTTAATGAACATGCCAGCATTGCGTCATATGCAAAGCTTTAAGAAAGATATCCGCAATGTAAAATGGCTAAACCGTGAACCCTATCCGCAGGATATTGCTTTTTTAAAAACTGCTGATGAAAAAGAATGGATTACACAGGCCAAATACATTCAAGAACATCTTTCGGATGCTGACATTGATGGCGCTTTTATAACTTTACCTAAAGAAGTTCAAGATGAAACCATTGAAGATATTAAACGTAAATTAAAAATACGAAAAACCAAACTTCAAAATTATGCCAAAGAATATTACCGAGTTTTACAAAAAACGGTTTTGATTGTCGGAACAGATAAAAAAGATAAATTTGTAATTACCCATACCTCAAAAAACAATACCGAAATAGCAATTTACAGACTCAAAAAAGAAAGTGATGAATTGCTTTATACCAAAAAATTCACTTCGGATAAAACTAAAAACATATGGGTTTATGGTTTAGACGATGATGACGTATTTGAAGTAAAAGGAGATTCAAAATCTGGTATAAAAATTAGATTAATTGGTGGACAAAATAAGGATTCCTATTTTGTTGAAAATGGAGAAAGAATAAAGATCTATGATTTTAAATCAAAGCCGAACACTTATACTTTAGACACTAAAACCAAAACCTATTTGACGGATGATTACGAGCCTAATTTTTACAACTATGAAAAGGTAAAATACAATGCTTTTTCAGGATTCCCTTTTGGAGGGTATAATCCAGATGATGGTATAAAATTAGGAATTATTGCAAATTACACCGTTAACAAGTTCAATCAATATCCATACACACAAAAACACATTTTAAAAGCTAATTATTTATTTGCAACCAGTGGTTATGAGTTTATATACAATGGCTATTTTCCAAAAACTTTAGGCAAATGGGATTTCGATTTAGAATCAAAATTTACGAGTCCTAACTTTACCATTAATTATTTTGGTTATGGAAATGAAACCATAAATAATGATGAGCTTAATGGAATGGATTACAATCGGGTCCGTTTGAGAACGTTAAAAGCATCTCCGTCCATTAAAAAAGTAGGACGCTATGGAAGTGAAATAAATATTGCAGCTCATTTCGAAAAAATAAAAGTCGAAGAAACTACCGATCGGTACATCAATATTCCGGGTGCTGTAAACCCAAATGTATTTAATAATCAACAGTATGTCGGAGCTGCAATCAAATATAGTTTTGAAAATTACGATCTTCCTTCTCTTCCCACTATGGGATTTGGGTTTTCAGTGATAGGAAGTTGGAAAATGAATATCAAAGAGGCAAAAACAAATTTTCCAACTTTAGACGCAAAGATCAATTTCAATCATAAAATTGATGCTAGTGGTCAGTTTGTTTTGGCTACTATTCTAAAATCAAAAGTACTATTCAACAATAATTTCGAGTTTTATCAAGGTGCAACATTAGGAGGTGACTATGATTTAAGAGGTTTTAGAAATGAACGATTCTTAGGAAAAGCCTCTTTCTACCAAAGCACAGATTTACGCTGGAATATTGGTAAAATCAAAAAAAGTATCATACCAATGTCCTATGGAATTCTAGGTGGTTTTGATTATGGAAGAGTTTGGCTCGATGGCGAAGAGTCTAATAAATGGCATCAATCTGTTGGAGGCGGAATATGGATTAATGGACTCAATGTAATAACAGGAAGAATTACCTACTTCAAAAGTACTGATGATCGTGCTAGAGTCACTTTTGGTTTAGGGTATGGATTTTAGTGTTGAAAGACTCACCTCATATACATTTCCTCCTACTTTTTTCGTCTTTTCATCAGCAATAATCAATGTTTCATTGTTCTTAAAACAGATCGCTTCTTTTTGCGAAAAATGATTTAATTTCAATAGTGACTGTTTTCCTTTTAGAAAATTATCTTCTTTAAAATTTGCCAGGAGTACAATTTTATCATGGGTCAAAAGAACCACTTTTGAAGCATCTGGGCTGATTGCAGCACTCGTAACTGCACAATGATTATAGTTATCACAGGTTTTTAATGTCCCCATTAAAACAGCTTGATGGAAACCTGCTTTATTTGGAATTTTATATACCAAAACGGTGCCGTCAAATCCTTTACTTCGATTCTTGGTGAAGAGATAAAAATTATTTTTATATTCAAAAAAACCTTCGACATCAAAGAACAAGGCAGTCTTTTTGGGCGGAAACATTTTTTGTTCGGGATACGAAAATGAAATTTTATAAGCCGGAATGGCATTTTCCAGATTTAATGATTTTTTATCAATTTTATAAATACATAAATCTTTTCGAACATTTTTGTTGTTACCAAAATCACCAATATATAAATTCCCTTCTAAATCTTTTGTGATTTCTTCCCAATCAACATTTGGGGTATTTTCTATGGTTATCGTTTTCTCAATTACTCCATTCTCAACATTCAATCCATAGATTTTATTGGCATTGCCACTGTCTTCCAAAGTCCAGAATAAATTGTCCTTTTGTGTATAGACAATTCCAGAAACCTCTTTTAATTTTTTGGGCAAACTATACAGTTTAGTAAGTGTTTCAGAACCATTCTGACACGCTAACAAAACAAAAGCAATCGCAATAGAAATAAAATTTCTCATAAACTTAGCATATAGTTACAAAAATAGAACATATTTTTGAAGCAACCATAGTTGTACTTTTCAAAAAAGGGGATACTGATACACATTGCTTTTAATATATTGAAATCAAAAAAATGTTTTTTTCATTATTTTTAATAAAAATACAATAACATTCTATAATCACTCAAATTTATAACCAAAAACCGTTACTACCCATTTAAGAGCAGTAACGGTTTTTAAATTTTTAAAATTTATATTTTAAATCCTATTTTTTCTCAAGTTCTCGAATATAGTTTACTAATTTCCAACGCTGGTCATCAGTTAAAAGTTCAAAATAAGTTGCCATTGGTGCTTTACCGTTGGTTATTTTCCAAAAAATCGCACCATCCATTTGAGATTTTACATTTAAAGCTAAAAAATTTGCTGGATTGGGCTGAAGTGTTAAACCAGCTTCTCCATTTCCTTGACCTTTTAAACCATGACACAACACACACATTTGATTATAAATCTCTTTCCCTTCATTAGTCGCTTTCTGATTTCCTACAAAAGGATTTTTTAAAGAATTAGAATATTCTGGCGCAATCCAACTTATTTCCTGAGCTACGCTTTTACTTCCTGCAACAATTAATAATGTTAGTACTATTAAAAATCTAAATTTTACTTTCATGGCTTAGTTATTAAATTATATCACAAATTTAAGAAAACGTTATAGTATTAAAGCTGATATTTATCATAATTTTATATACTTTTAGATAAAAATCAGTAAATTGACAATATTTTAATAAATATTAAATTATTTGCCAATATATTGATTTTTATGTAAATTATTTAATAAATACACTTCCATATAGATATCATTTTTAAACTTTATCCATTTTATTTTTTTAATTATTTTTAAAGAAATTACGTTATTTTTCCGAATAGCTTCAAAAACACTTGAATTTAAAAAAAAAGTCACTTTAGAATCATCATAGTAAATCATAACTACATTGGAAGGAATCTCAAAACCTCCTACATTTTTAACAGCAATATTGGTTATTCAATTTAAATCTCTTTTCAATACCTATCATCAAATAAATCTGGCAATTAGAAAATTTAAATTATCTTCAAAATGCACAAAGAAACTCCTGAAAGTAATAAAAAGAAATAAACCACTCCGAACTAAAATCCTTATACTCTTAAAAGAATAACTTACTTAGAAATTTAATTACAAATTTTGTCTGTATCCAATAAAAAAGATGATTTTTATGTTTAGTATTAATTCTCTTTGCAAAAAAAATTAGTTCTTAATTACAAATGATAAAATGCTTTTATAAGAAAGCGAATCAATAAATATAAAAGGGTAGTGATCAAAGCTAATGCAACACACAAGGTGATGAGATTAATAACTATGTTGGGAATAAATTTTAATTTTGGATGTACATAATAGGGCTCACGATGCAAACGCTCATGAAAACTCTTAGCAACTATTTTAATTTTCTTTTTGATGTTTATTCGCTTAATAAATTTTCAAATCAATTATATCATTTTAGAATAACTTGTTCTTAATAACCTGTATCGGCAAACAAGAAAATGACTACTTACAAATATAAACATTTTGAAAGAACTTATCACCATTAAACTCAAAAACAGTCAATTATACAAATTACATATCTATTATTTATGAGTTAAAACAAAAGCCGTCTCATTCCAGAAAAATGAGACGGCTTTTAAAATAGTTTTAAAAAATGATTATAAAATATAATCGGTATTTATAAAATTAGATTCTTTACTGTTTAACAATTCCTGTAATATTTCATTGTTGTAGGCATTGTCTTTTGAAGCAACAAAAGTTCTAATAGAAAACGAACGCAAAGCATCATGTATACTCAATGTCCCGAAAGCAGAATCTTTTCTTCCTGTAAATGGAAAAACATCCGGTCCTCTTTGACAAGAGCTATTCAAATTTACTCTACATACTAAATTCACCAAAGTATCAATAAGTGGGGCAATAGTTTTGATATTTTTACCAAATAAACTTACCTGTTGTCCGTAATTTGATTCGGCCATATCATTCAATGGCTCTTGAATATCTTTAAAAGTCAAAACTGGAACTACTGGACCAAATTGCTCTTCATGATATACTCTCATCTCTTTATTTATAGGAAACAAAATAGCTGGAAATATAAAATTATCAGAATGTTCTCCTCCTTTAGCATTTATAACTTTAGCACCTTTACTTGTAGCATCATCAATTAATTCTTGAATATAAGCAGGTTTTTCAGCCTCTGGAAGCGGTGTCAAAGCAACTCCTTTTTCCCAAGGATTCCCAAACGCAAGTGCATCCACTTTTTCTGCAAAACGCTTGTTGAATTCAGCAGCTATATTTTCGTGTACATATATAATTTTTAACGCAGTACATCTTTGACCATTAAAAGATAAAGTTCCTGCAATACATTCTTGAATTGTTAAATCCAAATCGGCATCTGGTAAAATAATCGCTGGGTTTTTAGCTTCCAATCCTAGCACCAAACGCAATCTGTTTTTGTTTGGGTGTTGGTCTTGCAAAGCAATAGCCGATTTACTATTACCAATCAAAGCCAAAATATCAACTTTTCCAGATTTCATTATTGGCGAAGCGATTTCACGCCCTCTTCCATAAACAATACTAATTACTCCTTTTGGAAAACTACTTCTAAAAGCTTCCAATAAAGGAGAAATTAATAAAACACCATGTTTCGCTGGTTTAAAAATTACTGGATTTCCCATAATCAAAGCGGGAATTAGCAAAGTAAAAGTTTCGTTCAATGGGTAATTGTATGGCCCAAGGCACAAAACAACTCCAATAGGCCCTCTACGAACCATAGCATTAATTCCTTGCACTTTAGAAAAATGTGCCGAACGACTGTTTAATTCTTTATAACTTTCGATAGTATCATTAATATACTCTACTGTTCTATCAAATTCTTTTTCGGAATCACCAAGCGTTTTTCCTATCTCCCACATCAAAAGTTTTACAACTTCGGTACGAGTCTCTTTCATTTGGGCAACGAACTTCTCCATACAATGAATACGATCTACCACTTTCATGGTTGGCCATAATCCTTGCCCGTTATTAAAAGCAGCTTTTGCAGACTCGGCTACTTCAAGTGCTTCGGCTTCTCCCATAAATGGTATGGATCCCAATAATGTAGGTTCATACTTTTCGGTAGAAGAAATTGTTGAATATACTGGTGTTGTTTTTCCTGTCCATTTTTTTAATTCACCATTTACCAAGTAAGTATCTTGAATAAGTGGTGTAGTAATCTGAAATTCTTGAGGTATTGTATTCATTCTTAGGTTATTTTTTTTAGATTTTCTTTAAATTTAAAAAGTGGTTTTAGCCTCTTTTTTTGAAATGTTAAACTATATCACCATTCCATTCTATTATACCACCGAGTAAATTATAGGTGTTTTCAACCCCTAACTCGTTCATCATTTCACATGCTTTTGCACTTCGAACGCCTGAACGACAGTAAACATAATAATTTTTGTTTTTATCCAATGCAGCTATCGCATCAACAAACTCTTGACCTTTATGAAAATCAATATTTACAGAACCTTCTATTATACCTTGATCACATTCGTCTTCTGTTCTCACATCTAGCATTACTGCTCTATCATCGGCTTCAAATTGTGAAATCCAATCTTCTTGTGTTAAATTCATATCTAATTAGTATTTAATTTTTGGAAATAGGGTTTCGCTATGATAATCTCTATACTTTTAGTTTAAAGCCCATGGCGATTTCATAATATATATTTTTATGTAAAAATACGAGTTTTTCCTCAAACAAATCACCTCTTTTTTGTGAATTAATCAATAAAATAAAGAAAACGTTTTCGTGAAAATCAATATTCAATGAATATCAATATCTTTTATTTATTGTTTAAAATAAAGAGTTAATTGTCCCTTTCTTTTATTTTTTTCACAATTTGTTAAATTTTACAACACATTCATTTAAAAATTACTTTTACTTTTTTACTACTTTTACAGTATTGCCAACAAACTAAAAATTAAAAAAAGAAATCAAAATGCTTGATCCATTAAAAATAAATTTTCCTTCCTTTTCAAATGAATTGATTCAAGATATAAAAACAAACGAAGTGATCAAACAATTCTCCGCAGGAGAGGTAATTATGCGTACGGGTCAATATATCAAAAACACCATATTAGTTACCAAAGGAACTATAAAAGTCTATCGCGAAGATGACGATGGCGGAGAGTTTTTTATGTATTATTTACAACCTGGCCAAGCATGTGCCCTATCGATGGTTTGTGCAGCAAAGAATGAAAAAAGCCAAATTATGGCCAAAGTTGTTGAGGACTCTGAGGTGGTAATGGTACCTTTATCTTTGATGGATAAATGGATGATGCAACATCGATCTTGGTATGAATTTGTGATAGGTACTTATCGCAATCGCTTTGAAGAAGTTCTTGAAGTCATTGACAGCATTGCTTTTAGAGCTATGGACGAACGTCTGGAATTTTACCTAAAACGCCAAGTCGAAGCCTGTGGTTGCAAAGAACTTAAACTTTCACATCAAGAAATTGGCTCAGATTTGAATACTTCCCGCGAAGTGATTTCGAGATTACTCAAAAAAATGGAACAAAGAGGTTTAGTTATTCTGCATCGCAACCAAATTGAAATACTGATGTAGTTATGCGTAGTGAATAGTGAGTAGTGAATAGTGAGAAGTGAATAGTGAATAATGAATAGTGAATAGTGAATAGTGAGAAGTGAATAGTGAATAGTGATTTCTGACTTCTGCATTCTAACTTCTGCATTCTGCCTTCTGACTTCTGGCTTCTGACTTCTGACTTCTGACTTCTAAATGTGATAAAAGTTACTTTATATCAAAAATAGTCTCCGCATCTTTGCAGTAAATAAAAACAAAATATGGAATACTTCGGTTATTTGGCTTCAATAATAATAGGTCTTTCTCTAGGGCTAATTGGTGGTGGTGGTTCTATTTTGACCATTCCCATATTGGTTTATTTATTTAAAATTGATCCAAAATTGGCTACTAGTTATTCCTTATTTATTGTTGGAATTACTGCTTTATCAGGATGTTTCAGCCATTACCGAATGGGAAATCTCAAAGTCAAATCCGCATTATTTTTTGCTCTTCCTTCTGTTATCTCCATATTAATCATCCGAGAAGTAATTATTCTAAAGATCCCGAATGTACTTTTTACTCTAAATGATTTTCAAGTCACCAAAAATTTTCTAATCATGATTATTTTTGCCGTTTTGATGATGGCAGCTTCGTTTTCAATGATTCGAAAATCCAATTCAAACATAAAATCTGTAGGAACCAATTACTGGCAATTAGCACTAATCGGTTCTATAGTCGGAATCGTAACTGGATTTTTAGGGGCTGGCGGTGGATTTCTAATTATTCCAGCACTATTGTTTTTTGCCAATTTACCAATGAAACAAGCTGTTGGAACTTCATTATTAATCATTTTTGTTAATTCTTCCATCGGTTTTATTGGTGATTTATACATTGGCACACCCATTGATTATCCTTTCTTATTTACAATTTCAGCTATTGCATTTATAGGAATGCTTATTGGTACTCAATTATCCAAAAAAGTAGATGGAGACAAGCTTAAGCCCGTTTTTGGCTGGTTTATTTTAGTCATGGGAATCTACATTATCATTAAAGAAACCATCTTGAAATAAACTTTAGTTAAAAGTAACAATTATCACAAACTTTTTCGAAAATCGAGATTAACTTTGTATCACATTAAAATTAAAAAATCATGCAAATTGAACAAATATATACAGGTTGTTTAGCACAAGGAGCGTATTATATCACTTCTAATGGGGAAGCGGCAATAATTGACCCACTTAGAGAAACACAACCCTATTTGGATAGAATCGAACGTGATGGAGTCAAATTGAAATACATTTTCGAAACCCATTTTCATGCCGATTTTGTTTCGGGTCATTTGGATTTAAGCAAAGAAACTGGAGCTGCAATAGTCTATGGACCAACCGCAAAACCAGAATTTGATGCCATTGTTGCAACAGATAATCAAATTTTTGAAATTGGAAATATCAAAATAAAAGTACTGCACACTCCTGGTCATACTATGGAAAGTTCTACTTATTTGCTAGTCGACGAAAACGGAAAAGACCATGCTGTTTTCTCTGGAGATACTTTATTCATTGGCGATGTAGGAAGACCTGATTTGGCCCAAAAAGCTGCTGGAATGACTCAAGAACAATTGGCAGGATTACTTTTCCATTCCTTAAGAGACAAAGTCATGACTCTTGCTGATGATGTAATCGTATATCCCGCCCATGGCGCAGGAAGTGCCTGTGGTAAAAACATGAGCAAAGAAACAGTATCAACAATTGGGAATCAAAAAGCTACCAACTATGCACTGAGAGCCAATATGACCGAAGCCGAATTCATCAATGAAGTCACAGACGGTCTGCTCCCTCCTCCAGCTTATTTTGGAATGAATGTTGCCATGAACAAAAAAGGATACACTAGTTTTGAGAATGTTTTAGACCTTGGATTAAAAGGTATAACTGTAGCTGAATTTGAAACCATAGCAGAAAGTACTGCCGCTTTAATCCTAGACACTCGAAACAACAGTGATTTTGCCAAAGGTTTTATACCACAATCCATAAACATTGGCGTAGATGGCGATTTTGCCCCTTGGGTAGGCGCATTGATCGCCGATGTCAAACAACCAATTATTTTAGTTACCGAAGTAGGAAGAGAAAAAGAAACGGTAACCCGATTGAGTCGCGTTGGTTTTGATCATTTATTGGGACATCTAGAAGGTGGTTTTGAAGCTTGGAAAAAAGCAGAAAAAGAAATAGACACCATAAACCGAATCGATGCAGACCAATTCAAAACGCAAGTGAAAATTGGTGAAAGCAAAATCATTGACATTAGAAAAGAAAGCGAATACAGTGCTGAACATATCGAAGATGCCTACAGCAAACCCCTGGCAAACATCAATGATTGGATAAAAGATATCGATCCAAAAGAGCACTTTTTCATGCATTGTGCCGGCGGTTACCGCAGCATGATTGCCGCTTCCATTTTGCAGTCTCGAGGATTTAGAAATTTCACCGAGATTGAAGGTGGTTTCAATGCCATTGCAAAAACAGATATCCCAAGAACCGATTTTGTCTGCCAAAGTAAAATTTTGAAATAAAAGAACAATTAGGGCGTGCCACCAGTAGGAAAATGGGCCAACTTATTACACTAACTATTCGGCCCATTTCCCTACTGCTGTCGGGCTATCCGCGCTACTTTGGTAGCTAGCTCCTATCCCTCACGCAAAAAAAACGTTACGTTAAGAAATTTTAGAGTGAAAATTAACCATTATCGATTATCGATTTTATAAAAACTATTGCCTTTGTTGTCAAAAATCAGCTTCCGTTTTAATATTTGAACCTTAATTTAATGCCATTGCTCTAACGGCATCACTGAATCGAAACAATTTTGTTTCAATTAAAATATTTTCAGAGAAAGATTTTTATACGTAACTTTAATTACCTGTTTTACAACTAAGAAAAAAATAAAATCATTAAAAAAAACAATTTATTATGAAAAAAAATATGGGTTCTACAGACAAGTTGGTGCGATTATTTATAGCAATTATTTTAACTGTTTTAACATACACCGGAATCATAAGTGGCACACTCGCATACGTTCTTCTTGCTTTAGCAGTAGTATTTGTTTTAACCAGTTTTATTGGAATTTGCCCTTTGTACTTGCCTTTTGGATTAAATACACGAAAAAAAATATAAATTATGGAGGAACTAAAATGCTGCGTGCTATCTTGTGAAAAACCTTTGGATCAAACCTATTGGGACAATCAATACCTAGCCAATTCAACAGGTTGGGATCTTGGCGAAGTATCTCCCCCCATAAAACATTACATCAATACTTTAGAAAATAAAAACAGTCGAATTTTAATACCCGGCTGCGGAAATACTCATGAAGCGGTTTATCTTCTTGAAAAAGGTTTTAAAAATGTTACCGTCATTGATATCGCACCAACATTGGTCGATAACCTAAAAAACAAATTCAAAGACAATCCCAACATCAACATTGTATTGGGTGACTTTTTTGAACATCAAGGCGAATACGACTTAATAATCGAACAAACCTTCTTTTGCGCTTTGCCACCCACCATGCGCCAAAAATACGTTTGGAAAATGCACCAGCTGCTTGCCCAAAAAGGCAAAATTATTGGATTATTATTCAATCGTGCTTTTGAAAATGGCCCACCTTTTGGCGGAAGCCTAGAAGAATATAAATTGCTTTTTAATGCCAGTTTTCATTTTCTAAAAATGGAAGTTTGTCAAGATTCTGCCACGCCAAGAACGGGTTCTGAATTATTCATTGAATTGCAAAAAAATAATGAAGTGCTTGTCAATTTATATCCCTTCGAAGGAATTACCTGTAGTGGTTGCAAAAATACGGTTACCGAAAAATTTAAGCAATTGGAAGGTGTTTTAAATGTAAGCATGAGCAGTAATTATGCTGAAGTATTACTCGTAAGCAAAACTGAAATAGCTTTAGAAACTTTGCAAAAAGAAATTGCTTATGATGTCAAATATAAAATTGGACAAAAGTTATTGAAAATAAAAAAATTATCAAGTTAAAGCAGGAGACCATTCAGAACCAGCTTTCCTGCAAGTTCTTTTTTTGACCTTGTAAGTATATTGAAAACAAGAAACATACCTACAAGGTTTTTGAAACCTTGTAGGATTTCAAACAATTTAAACTTTTTATAAACCTAAAAAATGAAAGAATTACTATTTAGTAACTGGCACGTTATGCGAATTTTTCGTTTGGCTTTTGCTGTTTTCTTATTTGCACAGGCTTACTACACACACGAATGGTTTTTTATAGCCTTCGGACTGTTTTTCTTTGTTCAAGCAATTTTCAATACGGGCTGTGGACCCAATGGTTGCTCCATTCCCAGAAATAAATACACCAAAAAATGAGCAATTTCAACAACATTATTCAATCCGACAAACCAGTTTTGGTTGATTTTTTTGCCACTTGGTGCGGGCCTTGTCAAACATTGGCTCCCATTTTAAAACAAGTCAAAGACAATTTGGGTGAACGCATTTCGATCATCAAAATTGATGTGGATAAGAATCAACAAATCGCTTCGCAGTACCAAGTTCGCGGAGTACCTACTATGATTCTTTTCCAAAACGGAAAGCAATTATGGAGACAATCAGGAGTTTTGAGCGCTACTGATTTAATTAAAGTAATTGTAGAAAAAAGCAACTCATGACCCAGAAAGCGATCATTATCACGGGCATCGGAATTGTCATTGGTGCCATGGGTGGCTATTTGTATTATCACTTCGTGGGATGTGCATCGGGCAGTTGTGCCATAACATCAAAACCGGTAAACTCGACACTTTACGGCAGTTTACTAGGTGGATTATTGTTTAATATATTTGTGAAAGAAGAAAGAAAATAGATGAAAAAATATTAGCCACTAATTTCACAAATTAGCACAAATTAATCAGTGGTGATCTGTGTAATCTGTGTCAAAAAAAATCACAAAGTATTTCAACCCGAAATACTTTTTTTACCTATCTTTGTTAACCAAATGGTTAAACCATATAGTTAGAAACAATGACAACCGAAGAAAAAATATTCAATGCCGCCAGAATAGTGTTCCAAAAAAAAGGATTCTCTGGCGCTCGCATGCAAGAAATCGCGGATGAAGCTGGTATTAACAAAGCCATGTTGCATTATTGTTATAAAAACAAACAATTGCTTTTTGAAGCGGTGTTCATGAATGCTTTCTCTCAACTGGCACCACAGATTAATGAGATATTTAATTCAGAGGCTACGGTTTTTGAAAAAATTAGAAAATTTACCCATAGCTATATATCGTTCGTCATTCTCAATCCCTACTTACCACCATTTGTCATTCAGGAAATGAACAACAATCCCGAATTCGTACTGAAATTTCTAAATCATAAAAACCGTCCCAACCCTACTCCATTATTAGCCCAAATAGAAAGAGAAATAGCCAGCGGAATTATAAAACCAATGAACCCTAAACAACTTCTATTGGATATTTTTTCAATGACCGTTTTTCCTTTTGCAGCCAAAATGATGGTACGAGGCATTATTCAGCTTTCAGAAACTGAATTCGACGAAATGATGGAGGAACGAAAAACGAGCATAGCAGAAACGATTATTAATTCGATAAAAAAATGAGAACTTCAACATATACCTTTACCCTTCTATTTCTAGTATCCTTTTTTGCACAAGCACAGCAAAAAATGACATTGGAAAATTGTTATTCTTTGGTGCGTCAAAATTATCCAACAGCCAAACAAATCGATTTGTTACAGCAAAAATCCGATTATGAGGTCAATGCTATACAAACTGGTAAACTTCCAAAAATTGATATAAATGCACAGGGAACCTACCAAAATCAAGTGACCGAAATCCCAAACCCTTTTGTAAGCCCCCTAAATAAAGACCAATACAAAGCCACTCTTGATGTGAATCAGTTGTTGTATAATGGTGGATTGATTGATGCTAATACCAAACTCAAAGAAGCGCAAACCAAAACCCAGCAACAACAAGTCGAGGTCAATTTATACCAACTCAAATCTAGAATCAATCAGTTGTTTTTTTCTATTTTACTTTTGCAAGAGCGAAAAGATCTTTTGATTACTAAACAAAAACAATTGGATTCCAAAATAAAAGAGGTGAAATCGGGCATTCAATTTGGTGCCATTTTACCAGCTTCCGAAAAAGTATTAGAAGCCGAAAATTTAAAAATAAAACAACAACTTTCAGAAATTCAATTCGATAAGAAAAAACTATTCGAGAATCTTTCTTCCATAACCTATTCAAATATTTCAGAAACAACTATTTTAGAAAAACCAATAATTGCTACTGAAACCAATACTGCAATAAATCGTCCTGAATTAAAATATTTCGAATTGCAACACCAGCAAATAGAAGCTTCAAAAAGCATAGTTGCCAAAAACAATCTACCCAAATTAAACGCCTTTGGAATAGCTGGTTATGGAAATCCAGGATTGAATATGGTTGAAAATTCATTTGAACCTATTCTTATGGTTGGCTTAAAAGCCAATTGGAATGTATTTGATTGGAATAAATCGAAATCCGAAAAGGAAGCACTGTCCGTTTCCGCTGACATTGTCGCTACCGAAAAAGAAACTTTCTTGCTCAATAACAACATTCAATTACAGGAAATCAGTGCTGAAATTCAAAAATCAGAAGCCAACATTGCAACCGATACCGAAATAATCACACTACGAGAATATGTAGAAAAATCGGCCAGTTCACAATTAAAAAACGGCGTCATTACCGCCTCCGAATATTTGACCGAATTTACCAATTTGTTTGAAGCCAAAAACAGTCAAAAAATTCACGAAATACAATTGGAACTCGCCAAAGCCAATTATCAAGTTACAAAAGGAAGCCTTTAGTAAGTCTACAACCTTTGTCAAAGTTTAAAACTTTGACAAAGGTGTTACAAACGAATAAATCTTTAAGCAAATGAAACATCTAATTACAATATTACTCTTAACAAGTCTATTTTCGTGCAATAGCAACGACAGCAAAGCCGATGGTTATGGCAATTTTGAAGCAACTGAAGTTACCATTTCGGCTGAAGCCAATGGAAAACTGGAGTATTTAAATCTCGAAGAAGGTGACATAATACAGGCGAATACTTTGGTAGGATTGGTCGATACTACGCAATTGCATTACAACAAACAACAACTTTTGGCCTCAAAAGAAACGGTGTATTCTAAATCGGCCAATGTTTTATCACAAATAGATGTTTTGCAAGCACAACTCAAAACCACTTTAATAGAACAAAAAAGGGTTCAGAATATGTTTGCCGAAAACGCCGCCACCAAACGCCAAGTAGATGAAATAGAAGGAAAAATAGCGGTTATAAAGGAGCAAATAAAAGGGGTTCAAACCCAAAATACCCCCATTCTAAACGAAATTGCTTCGCTTGATGTTCAAATTGAAAAGACAAATGACCAAATTAAAAAAAGTAAAATAATCAATCCCATTCAGGCGACCGTTTTGGCAAAATATGCCGAACCCAATGAGATTACCTCCTTTGGAAAACCAATTTATAAAATAGCCAATCTTGGTCTAATGACTTTACGGGTATACATTAGTGAAACACAACTTCCTCAAATAAAGCTGAATCAAAAAGTAACCGTAAAAATTGATAATGGAAGCGTAATGAAATCGTATCCGGGAACCATTTCTTGGATTTCATCGGTAGCTGAGTTTACGCCAAAAATCATTCAAACTAAAGAAGAAAGAGTCAACTTGGTTTATGCCGTAAAAGTCGAAGTGAAAAATGATGGAAGTCTTAAAATAGGAATGCCTGCCGAAATGTGGATAACCCCCTAACCTTTGAGAAGGGAAAACAAAAATTAAACCATTAAGAAATTAAGTTTATTAAGCTTAATCCCTTAATGGTTCAAAAACTTTAAACTTTAAACATTTAAACTTCCTCCAAAAAAATGAGCATCACCGTCCAAAATATTTCCAAGTCGTACAACAAGATAAAAGCCGTTGATACCCTCTCTTTTGAAGTAAGTGAAGGGGAAATATTTGGCCTCATTGGTCCTGACGGCGCCGGAAAAACGACACTTTTCAGGATATTGACCACGCTGCTTTTTGCCAATGAAGGAACTGCATCCGTAGCGGGTTTTGACGTTGTGAAAGAGTACAAATCCATTCGGAATTGTGTGGGCTATATGCCGGGTAAATTTTCCTTGTACCAAGATTTATCCGTCGAAGAAAATCTGACTTTTTTTGCGACCCTTTTTGGCACCACCATTCAAGAAAATTACGATTTGATCAAAGATATTTACATTCAAATAGAACCTTTTAAAAACCGAAGAGCTGGTGCGCTTTCGGGTGGAATGAAACAAAAACTGGCTTTGTGTTGTGCTTTAATTCATAAACCAAAAGTTCTATTTCTGGACGAACCTACAACTGGAGTAGATCCCGTTTCCCGAAAAGAATTTTGGCAAATGCTTAAGCGATTGCAACAAAAAGGAATTACGATATTGGTTTCAACACCCTACATGGACGAGGCGGCTTTGTGTGACCGAATTGCTTTGATCCAAAAAGGACAAATCTTAAAAATTGATTCCCCTCAAAACATCATCGAGAAATACGAGAAAACCATTTATGATGTGAGAGCCAAAAACACATATCAGCTCCTACTCGATTTAAAAAATTATCCGAGTCAGTACAGCGTTTATGCCTTTGGGGAATCGATTCATTATACTGACAAGGAAACAGAATTTGATCCTGATGCATTAATGAATTATTTAGAAGAAAAAAAACATATAGAGGTAGCAATCCGAATCATAAAACCAACCATAGAAGATGTTTTTATGGATTTGTAAAAAAGGTTAAACACAGATTGCACAGATTTACACAGATTAACTTTGTGCTGAATCTTATTTGAAAAAAATAATTTTATAGATCTGTGTGATTTATGCCTAAAAAAAATCTATGTTAATCTGTGTTATCTGTGGCAAAAAAAATATAAAATGAACCAAGAAAAAATTATAACCGTAAAAAACCTCACCAAAGAGTTTGGCAGTTTCACCGCAGTCAACAGTATTTCTTTTGATGTGTACAAAGGAGAGATTTTCGGTTTTCTGGGTGCCAATGGAGCTGGAAAAACAACGGCTATGAAAATGCTTATCGGAATTTCGAAACCCAGTTCGGGTGAAGCTCTCGTAGCTGGATTTGATGTGAAAACCCATGCCGAAATGGTCAAAAAAAGCATTGGTTATATGAGTCAAAAGTTCTCGATGTATGACGATTTGACTATCAAAGAAAACATCACTTTCTTTGGCGGAATCTATGGCTTGTCCCGTGCTCAAATCAAAGAAAAAACAGTTCAATTAATTCAGGATCTAGAACTACAGGAAGTCGCCAATAAGTTGGTTAAATCCTTGCCGCAAGGTTGGAAACAAAAACTTTCCTTTTCGGTTGCATTGCTGCACGAACCCAAAATAGTTTTTCTGGACGAACCCACAGGAGGTGTTGACCCCATAACAAGAAGGCAATTCTGGGAAATGATTTACGCCGAAGCACACAAAGGTACCACACTATTTGTCACCACGCATTATATGGATGAAGCCGAATATTGTGACCGAGTATCGATTATGGTCGAAGGAAAAATAGAAGCCCTCGACAGTCCGAAAAATTTAAAACAAAAATACAATGTCGATTCTATGAATGATGTATTCCTGAAACTCGCCAGAAATGTAGAAGCCCCCTAACCCCCGAAGGGGGAACAAAAGATTAAACCATTAAGAGATTAAGAAAATTAAGAAAGGGAGCAACTTAATAAACTTAATATCTTAATGGTTCAAAAACTTTTAAACTTTTAAACTTTTAAACTTTTAAACAATTTTAAAAAAAATGAAAAGATTCATCGGTTTTGTAACAAAAGAATTCTACCACATTTTTCGGGACAAACGTACTATGTTTATTCTTTTCGGAATGCCGATGGTTCAAATCATGCTTTTTGGCTTTGCGATTACCAATGAAATCAACAATGTCAATATTGCTATTTTCGACCAATCCAAAGACACCGAAACCCAACAAATAATCAATAAAATAAGTGCATCCAAATATTTCAAAATTCAGAATCAAATCACTCATGAAACCCAAATAGAAAGCGTTTTCAGAACCGGAAAAGTAAAAGCTGTATTGGTGTTCGAAAAAGACTTTATTCAAAACCTGCAAAATCAAAAAGTAGCCAAAGTCCAAGTCATCACCGATGCCACCGACCCCAATATGGCCAACACCATCACCAATTACATCAATGCCATTTTGCAAAATTATTCGCAGCAGGCCAACAAAAACAGTAAACCTGTTTATCAAATCCAAACCCAAACCCAACTTTATTACAACCCCGAACTCAAGAGTGTTTTTACTTTTGTGCCCGGCGTGATGACGGTGATTTTAATGTTGGTCTCGGCCATGATGACCTCCATTTCGATTACACGCGAAAAAGAAATGGGCACTATGGAAGTCCTTTTGGTTTCGCCCATAAAACCCTTTCAAGTCGTTATAGGTAAAGTTTTTCCATACATTTTTCTATCGATAATCAATGCGACAATCATTTTACTTTTGGGCGTTTTTGTCTTCAAAATGCCCATTGAAGGAAGTTTGCTTTTATTGGCATTAGAAAGCATTTTATTCATCATCACAGCATTGTCACTAGGGATTTTAATCTCTACGATTGCTCAATCACAACAAACCGCCATGATGTTTTCGTTAGCGGGATTAATGCTTCCTGTAATCATATTGTCGGGGTTTATATTCCCCATTTCGAGTATGCCGCTACCACTCCAAATCATGAGTAACATCATACCCGCCAAGTGGTTCATCATCATTATCAAAGCCATCATGCTCAAAGGAGCCACCATTTATACCATCTGGAAAGAGACCTTAATTCTGATTGGCATGACAGTGTTTTTTATAGCAGTAAGCGTCAAAAAATATAAAATTAGACTGGAATAGTGAAAAAGAAAAAAGAATATAGAGCAGAGAGAATTGACTAAGAAATCAAAAAATTGAAATCTTTATACTTTAGCATTGAAAACACTTTCCTCTTTGCGCCTTTGCGCCTTTGCGGTAAAAAAACATCACTGTAAAAAACATCACTGTAAAAAACTTCAAAATGAAAACAATCCTATTCATCATCCAAAAAGAATTCAGACAAATCTTTAGAGACAAAGGAATGCTTCCCATTATATTTGTTTTACCCTTAATTCAACTCTTAATATTATCCAACGCCGCCAGTTTTGAAGTTCAAAACATCAAATTTTCTTATATCGACCACGACCATTCTGCCGCTTCAAGGGAACTCATCAGTAAATTTCAAGCCTCAAATTCCTTCAAAATAGTAAACCAATTCGACACCAAATCAGAAGCCAATCTCGAAATGCAAAAAGGAAACGTCGATATCATCCTCGAAATTCCAACCCATTTTGAACGCAACCTCATCACTGATAAAACCACAACGCTCTCCGTAAGCATCAATGCTATTGACGGAGCTTCGGCGGGAGTTGAAAATGTCTATATCTCGCAAATCATCGGAACGTACAACCAAAAAATCCAGAGCGAACTTTTGCATTATAATGATGGTTCATTGATTGCACCACAAAATATAACCACCATTCCTTCCTTTTGGTACAACAACACGTTGAACTATAAAACCTATATGGTGCCTGGAATTTTGGTATTATTGGTCACCATGATTACCCTTTTTCTGTCATCCATGAATATCGTTCGGGAGAAAGAAATCGGTACTTTGGAGCAAATTAATGTAACTCCAATCCGAAAACACCAATTCATTATAGGCAAATTATTCCCTTTTTGGGTCCTTGGTTTGGTAATTTTAAGTATAGGTTTATTAATTGCAAAACTCGTTTTCAATGTCCCTATGTTGGGTAGTTTGGTATTAATATATGCCTTTACATCTGTCTATTTATTGCTTATTTTAGGCATCGGATTATTCATATCCAACCATACTGATACCCAACAACAAGCCATGTTTATAGCTTGGTTTTTTATGGTGATTTTTATTTTAATGAGCGGATTATTCACACCCATTGAGAGTATGCCAAATTGGGCGCAAAACATTACGTTATTTAATCCCATTCGGTATTTTGTAGAAATCATCCGAATGGTAATGCTCAAAGGCGCTACATTTTCGGATATTACTACTCAATTTTCAATCATAACTGGTTATGCCATTATTCTAAATACTTTAGCTATTTTTAGTTATAAAAAAGTTAATTGATATCCATTTTTTAAAAATAAAAAATACATTTGAATCATCAAAAAACAAGAACCTATAAAAATAAATTAATATGAAAAACATTGTAACCCTCTTAGCTGTAGCATTATTCTCAATTGGAATGAATGTTAATGCTCAAGAAACCAAACCAAAAACAACAACTAAAACAGAAAGTACAACAAAAAAAGCATGTACAAAAGACCATAAAAATTGTACTGCTGAAGAAAAGAAAGCTTGTGACAAAACAAAAAAAGCTTGTTGTGCTGCAAAAGCTGAAAAGAAAGCGTAATGTAATTAATTTATAATGACCCGTAAAGAGTGTTTGTACCTGCAAACACTCTTTTTTTTTTAAAACATCTCATTTTCAGTTGATTTTTCATTAAAATCCGCTTTGCTACTATTTGATAATTCTATATTTTTGAGCAAACTATCCTTCATGCTTAAAAAATCATCAATAGTTGTTTTAATTCTTCTTGTTATCTTTGGAATTTTTAGTTTTTTTATTGTAAAAAGTTACAGTTCAAAAGATGATGATTACACCGAAGTTCTCTCTTTTAACAATGCTTTTATAGGAGACAAATCCTGTATAAAATGCCATGCTAATGAGCACCAGCAATGGAAACAATCCGATCATTATATGTCGATGCTTCCTGCTAATGATTCAACTGTAAAAGGGGATTTCAACAATGTGACTTTCACTGCTGATGGTGTCACCAGTAAATTTTATAAAAAAGGCTCTAAATACTTCATCAATACCGAAGGAGATGATGGTAAAAACCATGATTTTGAGGTAATCTATATCTTTGGATACAAACCGTTACAACAATATTTAGTTTTTTTTCCTGGTGGAAGAATGCAAGTTCCTCGTTTGAGTTGGGATGTCAATAAAAAAATATGGTTCAATCAATATGCTGGCCAAAAAATACCTTCGCATGATTGGTTGCATTGGACAGGAAATGCCCAAAACTGGAACACCATGTGCGCTACCTGCCATTCGACCAACTTGCACAAAAATTACGATACGAAAACGGATACCTACAAAACCAGTTATAGTATCATCAATGTAAGTTGCGAAAGTTGTCATGGAGCGGGACAAAAACACTTTGGTTATGTAAACAGCGACGATTACAAATCGGGTGAGAAAGTGAAAGGCAGTTTTATGAAATTAGGAAAAAAATCAGGGCAATTGGAACAAATCAATACCTGTGCTCCTTGTCATGTGCGAGCCTCCGAAATCAGTCCAAAACATATTGACAGTCCTGAAATTATGGACAATTATATTCCTCAAATTCCGGATACCGAGTATTTCCATGCCGATGGACAAGTCGATGACGAAGATTATATTTACACTTCATTTCTACAAAGTAAAATGTTTAGTAAAGGGATTAAATGCAGTAATTGTCATAATCCGCATAGTACCAAATTAAAAATTATTGGCAATCAAACTTGTACTCAATGTCATGTAGCTACAAAATATGATACACCAAAACATACTTTTCATACTATGGAAACAAAAGGTGCTTCCTGTGTAAACTGTCACATGCCCGGAAAATTATACATGGGAAATGATCTGCGACACGACCATAGTTTTAGAGTGCCACGCCCTGATCTTTCCGTTCAATATGGCACTCCAAATGCATGCAGTAATTGTCATAAAGACAAATCAGAAAAAGCTTTGGCAGAAGCTGTTGTAAAATGGTATGGTCCTAATCGAAAGTATCATTTTGCAGATGATTTGATACCTGGGAGCAAACAGGATTCCAAAAGTGAACCGCATCTTACCAAATTAATAATTGACAAAAAAACGCCCAATATTATTAAAGCTACAGCAGCATTTTATTTGGGAAGTATCACAAACCAAACAAGTTTAAATACTTTATTGACTTGTTTGGACCAAAAAGATGCACAAGTAAGATATAGAGCGTTACGTTCTTTGACAAATTTTCCTCCAGCGAATTGGATTGAAAAAGTAGCTCCTTTATTGTCTGATAAAGTAAGAGCAGTTCGTATTGCAGCTGCAGATCTTTTCATAACACTGCCAAAAGACCAAATTCCTAGTCAATATATAAATGCTTTTGAAGCAGCTAATACTGAATTACTGAGCTACCTTCGGTATCAAACTGATTTCTCTGTTGGAAATATAATGATTGCCGATTATTATCTAAAGTTACAAGATTATAAAAACGCTGAATCTTTTTATTTAAAAGGGCTTAAAAAAGACAATCAGATGAATTATGCATTACTCAATTTATCCTCATTATACAATGCTGTTGGAAAAAATGACGCCTCATTGCAAATGCTAAAAAGAGCTTTGGCAAATGACAAAAACAATGAACGCATTTATTACAATTTAGCCTTATTGTATAACGAAATGAATGACAAACCCGCTGCCGAAAAATCTTTTGCAAAAGCAGTAGAACTTAAATCTCAAAATCCAAGAGTGTATTATAATTATGGATTAATGCTTAATGCCAATCAAAAATATAAAGAAGCAGAAGCTATTTTCTTAAAAGGAATTAAATTTAGTCCCAGCACACCCGATTTGTATTATGGACTTACTTTTGTTTATATACAAACGGGTAATAAGTTAAAAGCACAACAAACGGCTTATCAATTATATCAGATGGACGCAACTAATCCAAATTACCAAGAGCTGTTTAGAAATTTTGGGATACAAAAATAGTTTTGCATTAAAATAATTTTCCAATTAATTACAATTGAAGCAGTACTAAACATAATTCTTTATAAAAATTTGATTGTCCGTAATCACTCATAATTAATAAAAAGTGTTATATTTGATAAAAAAAAGCGATGAATTTATTCAGTTTTACAGCAAATTTCGGGAGTGAAGAATCTTGTAGACTTCATTTTAAAGAGGAAAGAGATAAAATCGGAGTTCAATGTAAATGCGGATGCAAAGAACATTTTTGGATAAAAAGCAGATGGAGTTATGAGTGTAAAAAATGTAGAAGTAGAATATCATTACGAAGTGGTACGATAATGCAAAGCTCTAATTTGTCATTTTTGATTTGGTACAAAACCATGTTCTTATTAACGGCAACTAAAAAAGGTTTTTCAAGTAAAGAAATTCAAAAACAATTGGGATTGAAGCGATACGAACCGGTTTGGTCTATGGTTCATAAGTTGCGAAAAGCAATGGGCAATAGAGATGCGCGTTATACTTTGGAAGGGATGATTGAATTTGATGAAGGATATTTTACAATTGAATCTACCGAAATAGAACAAGAAAAAGGAATTCGTGGACGTGGTGCTGTTGGTAAATCTAACGTTGCAATTATGGCTGAGTCGACTGTTTTAGAAGATATTGAAACTGGTAAAAAATCAAATCAATGCAGGTATTTTAAAGCAAAAGTTTTGACTGATCACACATCAGAACTGATAAATCAAACAATTCAGGAATCCATTTCGGAAAAAAGTATTCTTTTTACAGACAAAAGCACATCATATATAGATATTGCAGATTACGTGGAAATTCATATTACTGAAAAATCGAATAAAGAAACAACTACGGAAACTTTAAAGTGGGTGCATATTGCAATTAGTAATGCTAAAAGGAATTTTCTAGGAAATTATCATAAAATTAAAGGCAAATATCTTCAACTGTACCTAAATGAGTTCGTCTACAAGCTTAATAGAAGATATTTTGAGGAACAATTATTCGATAGGCTAGTAATAGCAAGTATTACAGGGTTATGACTAAAAACGGACAATCAAAATAAAAATAAATGTATTCCTTTTTGATTTTCTATTTTTTACAAAATCTATTTTAATTAGTCTAGTTCCAATGGTTTTACTTTTACCCACTTTTTTAAAGCATCACGCAGATCAGAGAGATTTATGGGTTTAGAGATATAACCATTCATACCGTATTGCAAACATTTTTCCTTTTCTTCGACTAAGGTACCGGCAGTTAAAGCGATTATTGGTGTCTTTTCGGCGACGTCTAATTTTCTTATTTCTTCAGTAGTTTCATAACCATTTTTTTTAGGCATTTGAATATCCATCAAAACAACATCTGCTTTTTCTTTCTTATATTGTTTTAATGCTTCTTTACCATCTGAAGCCTCAATTACCATACTATTGGGGAATAATTTTTTGAGTAGTTTAACAGCCAAAAGCATGCTAATTTTATTGTCTTCGACAACTAGAATTTTTAATGGGCATGAACTCTCCAATATAATTTCTTCCCTGTTATTAACTTCGGGTAATATAGTTTTTTTAATTTCAGAAATTGATTTTTTAAATTCAATTGAAAAATAAAAATCACTACCATACCCATATTCACTTTTCAAGTGTAATGTACTTTTCATCAATGCCAACAATTGATTAGAAATAGCCAATCCCAAACCAGTACCTCCAAATCGTCTTGTTGTGCTAGTATCTTCCTGTACGAATGAATTGAATATCTTTTCTTGATTGTGTTTTTTAATTCCAATCCCAGTATCTTTTATTGAAAAATGGAGAGTTGAAAAAGATTCATTAGAAGCAATTTCTTCGACATCAATATTGATTTGTCCTTGATTGGTAAATTTTAAGGCATTCCCAATCAAGTTGATAATTATTTGTTTTAATCGTATGGCATCTGCAAAAATAAATTGAGGTACATTGGAACCTATATTTAGAATTAAATCTATATTTTTTAAATTGGCTTGATGTTTAAAAAGAACCACTATTTGATTTACTAATTCGAATAGATCTATTTCCTCAACATTCAATTCTAATTTTCCAGCTTCAATTTTAGAAAAATCTAAAATATCATTGATGATTCCCATCAAATTAATACCCGATTCATTTATAATTTCAACATATTGCAATTGGTCTTGATCAAGATTTGTTTTCATTATTAGATCAGTAAACCCAATTATACCATTCAATGGTGTTCTAATTTCATGACTCATATTAGCCAAGAAAGTTGATTTTGCTTTGTTTGCAGCTTCTGCTTGTTCCTTTGCTTTTGTCAATTCGTTTTTCAAAAGTATCATTTCGGTAATATCATTAAAACTAATGACAATTTCCACGATTTCCCCATTGGAGTCTATAACTGGGAAACCATTTATCAAAAGCCACACAACATCATTGTATTTTGGCCTTTGAACCCCCATAACGAAATTTTTAATGCAGTGTTTTGTGAATAAAATTTGGTTTACAGGATACTGTTCTAAGGATAAAACTGTTTTATTTTCATCCAAAAATTTCCAGTCAGCATCCATCACTAATTTCCCTTTCATTTGATCGACTCTCAAACCCAATAATTCACTTGCTTTTGGATTACTTATGAGTATTGATGCATCTGGAGCATGAACAACAACACCAGAATCAAGAATGTTTAAAAGTTTAATATATCGATCTTTACTGTGTTTTAAAGATTCTTCTACCTTCTTAAGTTGAGAAATATCTACAATGGTTATATTACTTTTATTTCCCTCTTCGGCAACTATCCCTGTAAGATAAACATTGAAAACTTTACCGTTAATAGAAAGGTCAACTTCACAGCATTGACTGGTTTTATTTTTGAATATTGCTTCCAGAAAAACAGTATAAACCCGTTTTGAATCATCCGTAACAAAAAAACCAAATTGACTATCGATTATTCTAGACCGTTCCTTGCCAAGCATTCGACAGGCTGTTAGATTAATAGCAAGAATTCTACCATCTCTAGAAATACTGAAATATCCTGAAGGCGCAAAATCATATAACTCTGTATATTTCTCTATAGCAGTTTCAGCCTGTTCTTTTGCCAATATAAGTTCCTCATTTTGCATTTCAAGCTCTATCTGATGTACTTCAAGTTCATGAATGAGCTTTAAAGTCTCTGCTTCAGAAAGGGTGCAGTTCGATTTTACTTGCTTTTGCTTTTGCAATTCTTCTGTTTTTTGCCTAATGTTTACTGCTTTTCCAGAACTTTTTACCGCTTTTTTCATGGCCAATATTCTTTATTTAATGCTACATTTATTCTTGATATAAATTAATATTCCGCTTTTGCTCACTTTTTACACCTATTTGTATTTAATTCCTGAAATCAGCAATCTACCTTATGACACATTGAATAATTTTTTTTTCATTAATTAAATAGCAATTTGCTGTAAACTCGACATTTAAATTTTGTCCATTATCAAATTCAACTTGTACATTTTGATATGTGACCAATTCTTCTTGTTGCAATGCAATAAATTGATCTTTACTTTTTATTATATTTTTAAAGAAATTCATCTCCCAAATGGGTTTATCTATACACTCTTCTTTGGGGCGTCCAAGTAAATTAATTAATGACAGATTCAAATCAGTAATTTTACCTGTTTCTTGGTCTAAAAAAAAGATGCTGTCTTTGGCAGATTCAAAAAGATGATGGTATCGAGTTTCGTAAAAAGCCAATGCTTCTTCCACTGCCTTGCGATCCGAGATATCCCGAATAATACACTGAACTAATTTACTGTCGTTTACCAAATACAAAGTACTGACAAATTCAACATTAATATTTCTACCGTCAGCCGTTTCAAGTGGCAAATCTTCATACCGAACAAACTCTTTTAGTTGCAATTCCAAAAACTTTTCCTTGTTGGCAACAATATCTTTTAATGATCCTATTTCCCATATTGCTTTTTCTACAAACTGTTCATAGGAATATCCCAACATTTCGATTAAAAATGGATTTACGTCAATAATTTTTCCGCTTTCGGCATCCACAATAAGAATTCCGTCTTTTGCTGACTCAAAGAGACGTCTGTATCTATTCTCAAATACTAATGTTTCTTCTGCTTGCTTAGCAGTGGTAATATCGGTAAAAGTGATCACAATTCCATCTATTCGATCGTCTAACGTACGGTAAGGCATAATTCTAACCGAAAACCATCTTCCATCATTTGTTGGAATTGTATTTTGAATGGGAGATAATTTTTTAATCACTTCTATTGCATGCGCCCCCATTTCTGGGTATTGCAAATTGGTTACTAAATCGGTAAAAGGTCTTCCGGTATCGGTTTGTCGAAGCTTAAATATTTCAGTAACCGAATCTGTAAAACGACGTATATTCAATTCCTTATCCAAAAACAGCGTTGCAATTTCGGTACTGTTTAGCAAATTTTTCATGTCGTTATTTGCTTGTTCAAAGTCACTTAGTTTACTTTGAAGTTCAGCATTAACGGTTTGCAATTCTTCATTAAGACTTTGCATTTCTTCTTTTGAAGTTGTTAGTTCTTCATTGGTAGATTGCAGTTCCTCGTTTGTTGATTGTAGTTCTTCATTGATTGATTTCAATTCTTCCTGAGAGGTTTGCATTTCTTCACGGGAATTCTGCAAATCTTCGTTACTCTGCTTGAGTTCAGCTTCTAATTCTCTATGTCTTCCAGAAATATACAGTTTTCCTTTTTTCAACTTTTCATCCCCTTGTTCCATCATTACCGAAACGTCTGAAAAAACAATCATCACCAAATCTTTTATAAAATTAGGTCCGTCAATACGTTGAATTGTAACATTTACATAGTTGAAATCACCATTTGTTCCAATCTTTATATTTCTAAGAATAACTGGATCATAATTTTGCATCGCCTTACGAAAGGCTACAGGTAATTCGTTACGTAAGCCTTCTCGAGCCATAACATGAATATTCCAGTTTGCTTTGCCGGCAACTGGTTCAAGATATTTTCCTGTTTTACCGGTAATATATAGGATATCTCCTTTCTCGTTTACGATAACACTAGCAGGAATAAAGTTTTTTAATAAAATTTGATCTGCAAGGCTCTGAATATTCTCCACTTCTTTTGGGGCTGTATTTACTTCTTTAATTTCTTTCTTATTATATGAAAATGAGCTTGGAAAATCGGTTAGTTCAGTCATTATTGGAGAATGAGTACGTTTAAAAAATTTTAATTTAGAATCAAGTATATCAAATCCTTGATTATTTCGCCCTAGAGTTTCAGCAGAACCCAACAACAAAATTCCACCGGGTTGAAGACTGTAATTAAACAAATCAAACAACTTTCTTTGCAAGTTAGGCTCCATGTATATTAACATATTACGGCACATCAAAATATTGAGTTTCGTAAAAGGAGGATCTTTTATAATATTATGGGGAGCAAAAATAAGCATTTCACGAATAGAAGAATTTACTCGAAAACCATCGCCTGTGACAGAAAAAAACTTTGCTATTCGATGGGAGGAAACATCAATAGCGATACTAGAACTAAAAATACCTCGACGCGCTTTATTTATTGCGTCTACATCTAAATCTGTTGCGAATATCTGTAAAGACAGCCCTTTTTTATTCCCAAATTCTTCCAAAACTTCTTTAAAAACTATTGCCAATGAATACGCTTCTTCTCCTGTTGAACAAGCTGGTATCCAAGCCCTTAATACATATCGATCTGGCAACTCTTTTATTAAATCAGGAAGAATGGTTGTTTTTAGCTTTTCCCAAACAAAAGTATCTCTAAAAAAGCTGGTAACTCCAATTAAAAGTTCTTTGAAAAGCAATTCAACCTCTTTTGGGTTTTCCTGCAAAAACCGTACATAGTTTTGTATTTCATTTATTTGGTGAATTCCTTTCCGTCTTTCTATACGACGCATTAATGTATTCTTTTTATAGGAAGAAAAATCATGTCCAGTTCCTTCACGAAGCAATATGATAATTTTATCGAGATGACTTTTACTTTTATGATCAATATTGGTAATCTTTGTAACGGGAGGAATATATCTATAAAGTGAGATTAATTTCTCTCCCAACTCTTCTGCAGGAGCAATAATATCTGCCAAAACCATTTCTATGGCATTTCGAGGCATTGTATCAAATTTTGCAGAAGTAGGTTCTTGAATCAAAACCAGTCCGTTTTTTTCCTTAATGGCTTTTAAACCTAGACTGCCATCTGATCCCATTCCAGATAGAATAATACCAACACTTTTATCTAATTTATCTAGAGCCAACGAACGAAAAAACAAATCTATAGGCAATCGCAATCCTCGGGTTTCAACAGGATCGAACAAATGCAATTTTCCTTTTAATATCGATAAACTTTTGTTGGGCGGAATTACATATACGTGATTGGGTTTTACTCTGAGTTCATCACTCGCCTGAAGCACTTTCATGGGCGTACTACGTTGCAATAATTCAGGTAATATTCCTTTGTAATTGGGATCTAGATGTTGAATAATTACAAATGCCATTCCTGTATCATTAGGCAAATTTTTTAAAAAAAGTTCAAATGCTTCAAGACCACCTGCAGACGCTCCTACTCCTACAATAGGAAAATCATTGCTTTCAGTGCCATCCAAAATCTTATTTTGGACTTGCGAAAAACCCTTTTTATCTCCCTCTAAAACTGGATCCCCTTCTATTATTTTCATTATATTTTTATAATTATCAGAACCTCCTGACAGCATTTAATACAAATACATTTTATCTTTCTTATTATCACCTTTTACTCTAAAAAAGCCAAATTTGTGAAAATATCAAATTTAGTACATCAACAGTACTATCCAAAATGTTGCGAAACTTTTTTAGCTTATTTTGATTTTGAACATTTTCAGCACCTTTTTTTTTAATAGATTATATTTGCCGTTTGCCTACTATTTCAAAAATATATTTAGCTTTCTAATTTAATAAAAGTGATGCAAAAGTAGCTTTATTACGCTATTACACAAAGAATAAACAATTCTTAATTTTATCTAAAATAATTAATAAATTTACAAATAAAATTTTATTAATCTTAAACAAATTAAAGTTTTGCCTTATTTTATTATATAAATAATAGAAAAAGACTATTTAAAAAAAGTAAATAAAAATTAATCCAAAATTAAACTATTGGCCTATTTTATATTGACTATTTGGCTCAGAAAAAGGTACTCCATTACTACAGAATTAATTAACAAAAACTGTGTATTCAAAAATGTTATTTGGGTAACCATTTTTGCAATATTCCTTCTAAATCAGATTCTACAATTGGTTTTGAAACATAATCGTTCATTCCATACTCTAAACACTTATCCTTTTCTCCAACCATAATTCCGGCAGTTAGCGCTATTATAGGTATGTTTTTTCCTGATTTATGATTTCTAATTTCGACAGTAGCTTCATATCCATTTTTTATTGGCATTTGAATGTCCATTAAAATTAAATCAGGTTTGTTAATCTCAAAATGCTCTAGTCCTTCTTGACCATCCGTTGCTTCCAAAATAACAGCATTTGGAACAATTCTTTTCACTAAGGTTTTGGCTAGAAACATATTTATTTTATTGTCTTCAACTATTAAAATACGAAGTGATTCTAAATTTTTTGGATTCATAATTTTTTGAATTTTACGAGGTCCTGACAATTCAACATAAACCTCTTTTAAAGCATTGGCTTTTTTGAAATTTATATGAAAGAAAAAATCACTTCCATCACCGTATTTACTAGTTAATTCCAAACTGCTGTTCATTAATTCCAAAAGTAAATTGGAAATAGCCAACCCTAAACCTGTACCACCAAATTTTCTGGAAGTGGCGTTGTCTTCTTGAACAAATGAATTAAAAATCTTCTTTTGATTGTATTGTTTTATCCCTATACCAGTATCCTTGATAGAAAATTTTATTGTTGAATTATTTTTGCTTGATTTAGTTTGCTCCACATCTAATCGGATGTGACCAAAAGAAGTGAATTTCAAGGCATTGCTAATTAGATTGACTAATATTTGTTTTAATCTAATTGAATCGGCATAAATGAATTGCGGAACAGTTTTTTCGATAGTCAGCGATAAATCTATGTTTTTTAAATTAGCTTGGTGTTTAAACAACTCGATTACTTGATGTAATAGTCTAAAAAGATCAACTTCTTCTGTATGCAATTCTAACTTTCCGGACTCTATTTTGGCAAAATCAAGTATATCATTAATAATCTCCATTAATGCATTGGCCGAAACATTTACGGTTGACATATATTCCAATTGATTTTTCTCGAGGTTGGTTTTCATTAATAAATCTGTAAAACCTACAATTCCGTTTAAAGGAGTACGAATCTCGTGACTCATATTAGACAAGAATTCCGACTTTGCTTTATTAGCTTCTTCCGCAAGAATTTTGGCTTTTTTGAGTTCTTTATTCGATTGCTTTAATTGTTCATTTATTTCTTCGTATTCTAAATATTTTACATAGAGATATTTTTCGTTTTGTTCGGCTTTTTCTTTGGCATTTATCAATTCAAGTTCCAGCAGTTTATGATCCGTAATATCTCGAATTGTGCCAACAATTTCCATTGGTTGATTTTCATCATCCCATTTCAAAGTTCCTATTCCATGTACCCATCGCACTTCATTGTCATTTACTCTAACAATTTTATATTCTCTATTAAATTGTTCTTTTTTGGTTAATACCTCTTCGTTAAAATAAGTTACTAAATTTTCACGCCATACAGGATGTACTAGTGCTAACCAGGTTTCCGAATTCAATTCATATTCGGCATCAATTCCAAAAATTGTATTTAATAAATCTGTTCGTGTCCAATTACCTGTATACATATTTATACTATAAGTACCAAGTTCAGCAATGATTTGGGTTTCTTTTAGAAAAAGTTCACTTTCTTTAAGTTTTTCTTCGGCTTTTTTTCTTTCGGAAATATCAAAAATACTGGCTCGAATAAATTCTTTATTCTCTGCAGGTAAACGCACTAATCGCACTTCACAAAAAATAGAGTTCCCTTCACTATCGATATGAGTCCATTCAAAAGAAGGCTTCCCTCCTTTCAGAGTCTCATCAAATAATTCATTGGCCATTATAGTAGATAATCGCCCATTGGGTTGGTATTTTGGACTTACATTAACTGGTCCGATAGCTAAAAGTTCTTCCTCGGTCATTTTAAACAATGGTAGTGCACTTTGACTTACACTGATAAATTTTTGCTCTTGCAGATCAATAACCACAAGTGCTTCTGGCGCATTTTCTACCAAAACTCGAAAACGTTCTTCTTTTACTTTCAAAGCTTCTTCTGTATGAATACGTTCTGTTATATCTTTTACAAACAACAAAACTTGTTTTTCGGAAAGCTTTACTGCATCAATTGAACAATACCGAATTTCCCCGTTATTATGAATATAGGTCACTATATCGTTTGAAGTTCCAGTCAAAAAAAGGGTTTCAAAACACAATTTTAATTTCCCTAATGAATCTGGATGTATAATGTCATTTATCGACATTTTTAGTAATTTCTTTTGGGAATACCCCATTATTTTGGTTGCTGCCGAATTTACTTCTAAAAAAAAACCCTTTTCATTAGCAACAAAGACACCATCTGGAGCATTTTGAACATAGTTTCTAAACTTGGCATTACTTTCTTGTTCTCGTTTTTTTTCTTTTATAGCCTCAACTTCTTTTTTCTTCAATAAAATTTCACTTTCAATGCGTTTTTTTTCAGTAATATCTTGAGCTATACCTCTCAAAGCAATGATTTCTCCTTTTTCATTTAGTATAGGAATTCCAGTTCCGTAAACCCATTTGAATCTATTATTACTCAACATGACCTTATGAGTAATTTCATAAGGTTTCTTGTTTCTCATTGATTCACCAATCAAACTATTAAGCAATTCGCGGTCTTCATTAGAGAAATGTTCCAAATACTGTTCATATAAATTATCAGCAGGGATCTCAGAAATTTCAAATATATGATACAATTCTTTGGTCCAAATTAGATTATTTGTCGTCAAATCAAACTCCCAACTCCCAATTTTAGACAATTTTTGAGCATCGTTCAATAAATTTTCACTGGCAATTAATTTCTCTTGAATGGTACGAATTTCAGTAATATCTCTTCCAATAGAATAAACTAAATTTTTATCTGGATTAAAAATGGATGTCCAATGAATATGAATACATTCGCCATTTTTGGAGAGAATTCTGTTTTCAAAACTCATTGATCGTTTCCCTTTTATAAGAGACTGAAGAACTTCTCTAGTTTTGGAAACATCTTCAGGATGTATATATTTGATGTAACTATCAAGTAGTAATTCTCTTTTGGTATAACCTAATTTTTTAAAGAAAGCATGATTATATTCTTTGAAAAAACTATTCAAATCTGTGACACAAATAAAATCGGAAGTTTCTTTGGTAAAAAAATCAAAAATAGAATTTATCTCCACTTTTCTTTGAAGTAAAGAAATTTTTTGCTCTTGTTTTTTTACTTTTTCCAATAATTCTGCAACGGATGGTATAGTTTTTTTCATATGTAGATATTTATTGATTTTTATCGGTCATATGTAATTAGCATATCTTCATTGGTGTTTGCAGCCAATTTTACAGAAATGCTCATTTCATAAAGAAAAAATAAAATTGAATTAAAGACAAAACTGAAAAGAAGAAACATCAAATTAAAGATATAAAATAAATTTAACACAAAACACTAATTGCTAAAGTATTATAATGCTAAATCCATTTTAATACCAAAAAAAAAAATCTCCTACTAGCTTTTCTTAGTAGAAGATAATTCATCAAATTGTATAAAGAAATCGTAATGGATTAATTTTTGAGCCACTTCATTAAAATTTTTTCTAGCTCATTAAAAATAATAGGTTTTGTTAAATAATCAGACATGCCGTATTCCATGCATTTTTCTTTTTCGCCATTCAAAACACCTGCTGTTAATGCAATAATTGGTAAATATTTAAAAGCAGAGAGTTTCCTAATTTCTGATGTGGCATCATATCCGTTTTGAATTGGCATTTGGATATCCATTAACACTAGATCTGGCATTTCCTCTTTTACCTTTAGAACCGCATCAAAACCATTTGTAACTTCAATAAGAACACAATTTCCCAACATTTTTTTTATCAATGTTTTTGCTAAAAGCATGTTTATTTTATTATCCTCAGCTATTAAAATTTTATAACTTGAGAGCGAGTTAAAGGGGATATTCTCTTTTTCTGTGATTGGTTTAAGTTCCTCATTTATCATATTACCTTCTTTTTTGTTAATCTTTTTAAAAAGTATTGCAAAAAAGAATTCGCTTCCTACACCATAGGAACTGATTAGTTTAAGCTCACTTTTCTTTAAAGCTAAAAGTTGATTAGAAATTGCCAATCCCAATCCTGTCCCGCCATAACGCCTAGTAGTGGTATTATCTGCTTGAACAAAAGATTGAAAAATTTTATTTTGATTTTGAATTTTGATTCCGATTCCTGTATCAATTACCGAAAACTTAATTTTTGATATTGCATCAAATTCTTCTTCTTGGCTCAAAATCAATTTTATGTGACCTGTAGCGGTGAACTTCATTGCGTTGCTCAAAAGATTAACTAAAATTTGTTTTAGACGAAATGAATCACCCAATATATATTGAGGAACATTAGTATCAATACGAAGTATTAAATCAATTTTTTTATGATTGGCTTCATACTTAAACAAATTAATGACTTGACTAGACAATTCGAAAATATCAATTTCTTCAAAATTTAATTCCATTTTACCGGCTTCAATCTTAGAAAAATCAAGAATATTATTAATAATATCCATCAAAGTATTTGCCGATTCGTTTACGGTTTTCAAATATTGCAATTGATCTTTATCCAATTTTGTTTTCAAAAGCAAATCAGTAAAACCTACAATTCCATTGAGTGGCGTTCTAATTTCATGACTCATATTAGACAAGAATTCTGATTTTGCAATGCTTGCAGCTTCGGCTTTTTCTTTTGCTTTTATGGTATCGTCAATTAATTTCTTTTGCGTAATATTTTGAACAACACCTTTTAATGCAACAACATTATTTTGGTTGTCTAATATTGGAATTCCAGTACAAAAAACCCATTTTTTTTTATTATTATCCAATACAATACCATGCTCCATTTCATAAGGAATTTTATTTGTAATTGTATTGTAAATATTCTTGTTCAATACTTCAATATCATCTTCTAAAAATCGCGATAAGTATTTACCATATAGGTTTGGCTCAAAATCTTTTTTTTCAATTTCAAATATTTTATACAATTCATTGGACCAATTGAGTTCTTGGGTTGTCAAATTAAAATCCCAACTTCCTATTTTCGCAATTTTTTGAGCTTCATTAAGCGACTTTTCGCTAGAAAGTAATTTTTCTTGCGTCTTTCTCATATCAGTTACATCTCTTGCAATAGCATAAATCAAATTATTGGAAATATTCAAATTGGCTCTCCATTCCAAAAAAACCAACTGTCCATTTTTTTTAATGTATCGGTTTTCAAAATCTATTGTAGGATTCTTTAGGGATAACAACTTAATCTCTTTAAAAGTTTTTTCTAAATCATCTGGATAAATAAATTCTAGAAAAGGTCTTGACAAAAGCTCATTCCTTGAGTAGCCTAAAATGTTTACAAAAGCATCATTTACAACTTTAAAATAGGCATTATTATCAGCAATACAAACTAAATCGGGTGACTCATTTACAAAATACTCAAAATTGGTTATTGAATATTTTTCTTCTTTTAATTCTTGAATTAACAATTCTTGCTCCTTTACTTTTTGGAGTAATTCTTCATAAGTAAAATCCTGTATTGCTATTTTCATTGGTAAAAATTAAGTAATTACACCATTAGAGCTCTATTGAGATCATAAATATAACATTGTCTTTTAGAAAAAAAAATTTCTTTTGTAAAAAGAACAAAAACTACAACTATTTAATAAAAAATAACGTCATCTAACATTATTTTTTAAGTTTTTGTTTACAATTATTTACATTCCATAAATTATGTTCAAAAATATAATTTATTGATAATAGGGATTTTTGACAAATTATAAAACACAAACTTCAATAAAAACAAAACAATATCTATCCTTTTACTCTTTTCAAAAATCCTCTGTGACAATTGTTACTGACCACGGTTTTTCATCCTTCTATATTTGCTCCATAATTAAGAAAAATCAATTATGAGAAAAATCAATTTTATACTACTGGGAATTTTTTCAATCACCCATTTTGGATATAGTCAAGATACAATAGCCATTTCTAAAAAAGAGATTTGGGCAAAAGCAGTTGACAAAAATTTGCAAATCAAAATGGCTAACCAAGATTTCAAATCGGCTCAGGCTGATTATCGCCAATCAAATTCGTTGTTCTTGCCGAATATTTCTGCTTCACATACTTCGATGGCAACGACCAATCCGCTGATGGCTTTTGGATCCAAATTGAATCAGGGGATTTTAACACCATCCGACTTTGATCCCGCAAAACTGAACAATCCGTCACAAACTCAAAATTTTGCAACTAGGATTGATATTTTACAACCGCTTATCAATGTTGATGGATTGTATGGACGACAAGCAGCCAAATCCAAAATGAATGCCTATCAATTGCAAACCGAAAGAACCAAAGAGTATTTGGAACTCGAAATCAATAAGGCTTTTATGCAGTTGCAAATGAGTTACAAAGCCGTTAAAGTGATTGAAAAAGCAAATGCCACGGCAGAAGCCAATTTGAAATTGATACAAAATTATTTCAATCAGGGAATTTTGCAAAAAACCGATTTATTATCGATGCAAGTGCGCGTCAATGAAGTTCAAAATCAATTGCAATACGCCAAAAGTAACGTGCAAAACGCTTCGGATTATTTGGCTTTCTTATTAGATGAAGGTACCGCCAACAAAGTATACAAACCAATCGAAGAATTGGATAATGCCATCATAATTGACGCATTCAACACTTCACTATCCGATAATCGAAAAGACATTCAGGCGATGAACAAAACAACCGAATCCTATGGCAAAATGTACCAATCCAGTAAAATGAATTTCTTACCCAGATTGAACGCTTTCGGAAGTTATGAAATGTACGCTCAAGAAATTTTCGGATCCAATTCAAATGGCTATGTAGTGGGAGCGCAATTGTCTTGGAATGCTTTTGACGGGTATAAATCGATTGGGAAAATGGAAAAAGCCAAAGCTGATTTTCAAAAATCGGAAATTGAAACACAACAATACAAAGCCCAAAGCCAAATGGAATTGAGCAAAGCCAACAGACAACTTAGAGATGCCGAAAACAAAGTGAATTTAGAAAAACTGGCTTTGGAACAATCCAAAGAAGCGTACCGAATAAGAAGCAATCGTTTTACGCAAGGACTTGAAAAAACGACGGATTTATTGCTCACAGAAACACAGATGTATCAAAAAGAATTGGAGTATTTACAAGCCGTTTTTGAATACAATTACACACAGGAATACTTGCAGTTTTTGACAAAATAAATAGTTCAATATCAATATGTTTTCATTTTTCAGTCAATTATGACACCTAACAGGTTAATAAAAACCTGTTAGGATTATGTTTCCTAACAGGTTTTTTTTACCTGTTAGGTATAAACATCTTTCACTTTTTATATTAATACTATAACAAACATACTTTTAAAATAAATTTCAATTATAAAAAATATACAATGAAGAACATCTTATTTAAATCAGCAATAATCACTCCCCTATTTGTTTTACTGCTTTCCTCTTGTAATGGAGAAAAGAAAGAATCCATTGCCAAAGAACCTGCTATCACGGTAAAAGTAAGCGGTGCGTCTGAAAACAACAACGGGCAATTTGTAACGGCCAGTGGAAAAATTGAAGCCGAAAACTCCGCCAATTTGAGCACTAGAATGATGGGTTATGTAACCAAACTTCACGTTCAAGTGGGACAAAAAGTCGGTGCGGGACAATTATTAGTAAGCATCAATAGCACCGATTTGCAAGCCAAAAAAGCGCAAGTGGACGCGAGTATTCTACAAGCAACAGCTGGCTATAACAATGCCAAAAAAGATTACGATCGATTTGTGAATTTATTCAAACAACAGAGCGCTTCGCAAAAAGAATTAGATGATATGACGGCTCGTTACGAAATGGCAAAAGCAGGTCTAGAAGGAGCCAAAGAAATGCGAAATGAAGTAATGGCGCAATTCTCCTACTCGAATATCACCGCTCCTTTTTCGGGTGTGGTGACCAATACTTTTGTAAAAGAAGGAGACATGGCCAATCCGGGAATGCCATTGGTAAGTATCGAAGGAGCATCGAGATTACAAGTAACGGCTATGGTTTCTGAAAGTGACATTACTGCTATCAAAAAGGGAATGGCTGTAAAAGTACTGGTAAAATCGTCTAACGAAAGCTTAACCGGAAAAGTAAGCGAAGTGAGTCTATCCGCAAAAAATACGGGTGGACAATATTTGGTAAAAATCAATTTGGACAAAACTAATAATACTGTTTTATCTGGAATGTTCGTAAACGTTCAGTTTCCTGTTGCCAATACCATGCACCCGAGCGATAGCGAACAGGCGAAGCAAACAAAAACAAACGAAAAAGTTTTGGTTCCCGAAAGTGCTTTGGTGCAACAAGGACAGTTAACTGGAATTTACACCGTTGGAACTGGAAACATAGCCATATTAAGATGGTTGCGCATTGGTAAAAACTTTGGTAATCAAGTAGAAGTTTTGTCTGGATTATCGGCAAATGAGCAATATATCGTTTCGGCTGATGGGAAATTGTATAACGGAGCTTTGGTAAGTATTCAGTAAGCCCCTCCCAACCTCCCCCAAGGGGAGGAGAATAGACGTAAAAAAATAAAATTTTGTAATAACATCCACTAATAATTCCCCCTTTGGGGGTTAGGGGGCAAAACAAAAAATATTATGCAAGAAGGAATTTCAGGTAAAATAGCCCATTTTTTCATCAATTCGAAGTTAACTATACTGTTGATGGTCGCTTTGATGATTATAGGAGTGTACAGCTCGTTTCTAATCCCAAGGGAGGAAGAACCACAAATAAATGTTCCGATGGCCGACGTAATGGTGGGTTATCCTGGTGCTAACCCCGCCGAAGTAGAGAGTCGTGTGATCAAGCCTTTGGAGAAAGTAATCTCGAATATCAAAGGGGTCGAACACGTGCACAGTATGGCCATGAATGGTCAGGCGATGTTGATTGTACAATTTTTTGTGGGTCAGGATGTGGAGCGTTCGTATGTGAAATTATATGACGAGTTGGCGAAACACGAAGATATGTTTCCGCAAGGCGTGTACAAACCAATGGTAAAAACCCGTTCGATTGATGATGTGCCGATGTTGGGTATCACACTTTGGAGCGAAAAACAAGACGGTTTTCAATTGCGTCAGCTTGCCGAAGAAGTGACTTCGGAAATTGAAAAAGTAAAAGATGTGGCCATTACCAAGGAAATTGGCGGAAACAATCGCGAACTGAAAGTGATTTTGGACAAAGATAAAATGGCCGAAAATGGCGTGGATGCTTTGGGCGTTATGCAAATGATTCAGGCGAATAATGGCAGTTCACAATCGGGTAGTTTTGTCAATACGGACAAAGAATATTTGGTTACCACGGGACAATTTTTATCGAATGCAGAGGATGTAGAAAACTTGGTGGTGGGTGTCAACAAAAACCTTCCGGTGTATTTAAAGCAAGTTGCCAAAGTACAAGATGGGCCCGCTACGGTTAAAAGTTACGTGTCGTTTGGGTATGGCAAAGCCAACGAAAAATTCAAAACCGCAAAATCCGAATATCCTGCCGTGACGATCTCTGTAGGAAAAGTAAAAGGTGCAGATGCGATGAAAATATCGGCAAAAATTATTGCCAAAGTAGAACAGTTAAAAAAGAGTTTAATTCCAAACGATGTTCACGTTGAAGTAACCCGTAACTATGGGGAAACGGCTTCGGATAAAGTGGGTGAATTGTTATTGCACTTAGGAATTGCAATTATTGCCGTGACGCTTTTGGTAATGTTGGCCATGGGCTGGCGCGGTGGATTGGTGGTTTTCTTTTCGGTTCCATTGACGTTTGCTTTGACACTTTTTGCCTATTATTTATTGGGCTACACGCTGAATAGAATCACGCTTTTTGCCTTGGTATTTGTGGTGGGAATTGTGGTCGATGACAGTATTATTATTGCCGAGAATATGCACCGCCATTTCAAAATGAAACGACTGCCATTCAAACAAGCGGCAATTTATGCGATCAATGAGGTAGGAAATCCAACGATTTTGGCAACGTTTACCGTAATTGCGGCGATACTTCCTATGGCGTTTGTATCCGGAATGATGGGACCTTATATGAGTCCGATGCCAATTGGAGCTTCGATTGCGATGTTGTTATCATTGTTTGTAGCCTTGACAGTTACGCCTTATTTGGGGTATCATTTATTGCAAGAAAAAGAAGAACAACAACACAAAGAATCTGAAGGAATTGAAACCAGTTGGGTGTATAAAATCTACAGCAAACTGGAACGTCCTTTCTTGGAAAGCAGTGCCAAAAGACGCATTCTGGTAGCCGTAACAGTGGTGTTGTTATTCGGCTCTATTTTCATGTTTTTTACCAAGTCGGTGGTCGTAAAAATGTTGCCATTCGATAATAAAAACGAGTTTCAAGTGGTGATTGATATGCCCGAAGGAACTACGCTGGAACGCACAGCTGCAGTTACCAAAGAAATTGCACAATATCTTTCGACAAAACCGGAAGTAGTAGATTATCAAAATTATATTGGTACATCGGCACCGATTACGTTCAACGGCTTGGTGCGCCATTATGATTTACGCGGTGGCAGCAATATGGCCGACATACAGGTGAATTTATTGCACAAAGAAGACCGTGATTTACAAAGTCACGCTATTGCAAGAGAAATGCGTCCTGAGATTCAAAAAATTGCCAAGAAATATGGAGCCAATGTAAAAATCATTGAAGTTCCGCCAGGACCACCTGTTTTATCGACTTTGGTGGCCGAAATTTATGGGCCTAATTATAAAGATCAAATAAAAGTAGCACATCAAGTAAAATCAATTCTTGAAAAAACTACTGATATTGTGGATGTTGACTGGATGGTTGAGGACAATCAAACGGAATACAAACTGAAAATAGACAAAGAAAAAGCGATGCTAAATGGTATTGCACCGCAACAAGTGGTCGGCAACCTCACGTATTTATTGAAAGAATATCCGGTTTCGAATTTGTATGATGAAAATTCCAATGATAATGTGGGGATTGTTCTTTCGCTTGACGACAAAGACAAAACGAGTTTACAAGACATTGAGAATCTAAAAATCAAAGGAAGTCAAGGAAATATGATTCCAGTGAGTGATTTGGTAAAAGTAGAAATGGACACTTTGCAAAAAACCATTTATCGAAAAGACCAAAAACGCGTGGTTTATGTAACCGCGGATATGGCTGGAGCATTAGAAAGTCCCGTATATGCTATTTTGGGAATGAATGAAAAACTAGCCAAAATGCAATTGCCAAAAGGGTATAAAGTCAACGAACTTTATATGGAACAACCTACAGACGAAAGTGATTTTACCGTAAAATGGGATGGCGAATGGCAAATTACCTTGGAAGTATTCCGTGATTTGGGTGTGGCATTCATGGTGGTTATCGTGATTATTTATATGCTGATTGTGGGCTGGTTCCAAAACTTCAAAACGCCTATGGTGATGATGTTGGCCATTCCGCTTTCGCTAATTGGAATTGTGTTTGGCCACTGGTTGCTGAATGCTTATTTCACCGCAACCTCTTTTATCGGAATGATTGCATTGGCTGGAGTAATGGTGAGGAACTCGGTGTTGCTTATCGATTTTATCGAAATCCGACTGAACGAAGGCGTACCCTTGAAACAAGCTATTATTGAGGCTGGAGCGGTACGTACTACTCCTATTTTATTGACCACAGGTGCCGTAGTTATTGGAGCTTCCATTATTTTGTTTGACCCAATCTTTCAAGGTTTGGCGATTTCATTAGTATTTGGAGCCATTGTTTCTACAGTATTGACATTGCTGGTTGTGCCTTTGATTTATTACATAACTGAGAGAAAAAAATGGGAAGCCTCCCCCAACCCCTCCGAGGGAGGGGAGTCAGAAACCTCAAAACAAAATAATGTCTAACTTTTAACGACTCCAATTTCCTCCCCACTGGGGAGGTCAGGTGGGGCTTATATTTTATGAAACTACTACTTATAACCGCAGTAAAAGAATTTGAAAAAGACATCAAGCAATTACTTAAAAAATCTGGAGTACAGTCTTTTTCGTATCAAGATGTAAAAGGATTCAAGAATAGTTCGGAAGAAGCTGTTGACACCAATTGGTTTGGAAGTGAAATGAATGAAACTCAATCGGTACTTTTTCACGTTTTTATAGCTACCGAAAAATTAGACGTATTTTGTCAATTTGTAAAAGAATTCAATACAATTCAAGAGTCCAAATCTACAATTCATGTGGCAGTATTAAACATTGAAAAAACAAACTAGTCAAAATTTAAAATTAGAAAAATGAAAAATAGAATCGTAAGAGGTATTGCTGGAACCTTTATTATAGCAAGTATAGTATTAAGCATTTATGTCAATCAAAATTGGTTGTGGTTTACGGCCTTTGTGGGTGCCAATTTACTGCAATCTTCTATAACCAAATGGTGTTTGATGGATGATATTCTTGGTAAACTGGGAGTGAAAGACTAAAAAAGAAGCTACATCAATTTTATAAAAAAGCCGAAACTGTACTGTTTTGGCTTTTTTTATAATTAAAACTAACCTATCGTCCATTAGAACTGATTAATCGATTTTTATACTTAAATGCCCTATTTAATTGGGTTCAAGCCATTATAATAAAAAACACAAAACCGCCGATTTATTATTTTTAACAAAAAATTAACTTAAACATTTGTATATACAAATATAAAACACACTACATTTGTATCAACAAATAAAACAAGTACGAATATGAAGATTGAAGATGAATTAAAAAGTACGGTTGACTATAACAAATCAACAAGAGTAGTTTTGAATGTCATGTACACTCAAAATGTTATTACCGAAAGTTTTAATGAAATCATAAAGCCTTATGACATTTCAAGTGAACAATACAATGTTTTACGAATACTAAGAGGACAAAAAGGGGATCCTGCAAATATGTGTGTCATTCAGGAAAGAATGTTGGCTAGAACAAGTAATACTACACGACTAGTGGATAAATTATTATTAAAGGATTTGGTCACCCGCAATGTTTGTCCTGATAATAGAAGAAAAATCGAAGTGTTAATTACTCAAAAGGGACTTGATTTATTAATCGAATTAGATCCAAAAGTAAAAGAACACGAAGAATTATTTGCAAAAAATTTAGCCGTCGAAGAATTAGAACAATTAAATACTTTATTAGAAAAATACAGAACAAAATAAACAATTAATATTATGAGCAATTTTTTAGAAAATCAAAATTGGAGATATGCAACAAAGAAATTTGATGCTACAAAAAAAGTTTCAGCAGAAGACTTAAATACACTTAAAGAAGCAATTCGCTTGAGTTCATCCTCTTATGGATTGCAACCTTACAAAGTAATTATTGTTGAAAACCCAGAACTAAGAGCACAAATACAACCTGCTGCTTGGGGACAATCACAAATTGTTGATGCTTCTCACTTGATCATTTTTGCAAATGACACCAATATTGGCGATGATGCTATTAATGAATTACTAAATTCAATGAGCATCACAAGAGAAACTCCTATTGAAGCACTTGCGGGTTACGGTGATTTTATGAAATCTAAAATTTCAACTTTGGATCCAGCAGTTAAAAATGTGTGGACTTCAAAACAAACGTATTTAGCCTTAGGGAATTTATTAAACGCTGCTGCTGAATTAAAAATTGACGTGACGCCAATGGAAGGTTTTGTTCCTGAACAAGTAAACGAAATTTTAGGATTAGACAAATTAAATCTTAATGCATCACTTATTGCAACTGTAGGATATCGTCATGAAGAAGATGCTACCCAATATTACAAAAAAGTTAGAAAATCACAAGAAGACTTATTTATTACTTTATAAAAATTACTAATTCAAATTAAATCAATTCAAATAAATTAAACACTTTACAAATGAAAAACTTAAAATTAATTGCCTTAGCATTCGTAGTAGCATTATCTACAGCTGCAGCAACAGCTCAAACTAAAAAAATTGATGTTTCTAAAAGCAGCATTAACTGGCTTGCCAAAAAAGTAACAGGTGAACATTCAGGAACTGTAGCTTTAAAAAGTGGTGCATTGGTTTTCAAGAAAAATGTACTAACAGGAGGAACTTTCACTGTGGATATGACAACTTTGACAGCTACAGATTTAACTGGAGAATATTTAGGTAAATTAAATGGTCACTTGAAATCAGAAGATTTCTTTGGTACTGAAAAATTCCCAACTTCAACTTTAGTATTCAAAAAAATAGGAACAAAATCTGCTAACGTTTATATTGTAACAGCTGATTTAACTATCAAAGGAATTACTAAACCAGTTGTTTTTGATATAACTGTAAATGGAGATACTGCTTCAACAACTTTAAATGTAGATCGTACTAAATACGACATCAAATACAATTCAAAATCTTTCTTTGAAAGCATTGGAGATAAAGCAATCTATGATGAATTCGAATTAAAAGTGAACTTGAAATTTTAATTACAAATACCACTAAGAACGTAAAGCCAACAAGAAATTGTTGGCTTTTTTATTTTATATTTAAATAAATTCATTAATTTCAGAGGAACAAAAAAACTACAAGCTTGTAAACAGATTCATGAGTAATAAATATAAATTTGTACAAACAATTGAAACACCTACAAATATGAAAATAGAAGAGGAGTTAAAAAGCAAGGTTGAATATAACACTTCAACAAGAGTCTTCCTTAATATAATGTACACCCAAAACGTAATTTCAGATAGTTTCAACGAAATCGTAAAACCGTACGATATATCAGAAGAACAATACAATGTTTTGAGAATTTTAAGAGGCCAAAAAGGACAACCTGCCAATATGTGTGTCATACAAGAAAGAATGATTGCCAAAACAAGCAATACCACAAGATTAGTTGACAAGTTATTATTAAAAGATTTGGTAACTCGAAATGTGTGTCCAAATAATCGCAGAAAAATCGAGGTCTTAATTACTCAGAAAGGTTTGGATTTACTATCTGAATTGGATCCAAAAGTAAAACAACACGAAGAACTATTTGCCAAAAATTTAAGTATTGAAGAATTAATTCAATTGAATACTTTATTAGAAAAATACAGAATAAAATAAACAACATCTTTATAAAATAACTATAAAACTACTGTCCAAAGACACTATTACACGTATACTCAACACTTTCAAGAAATTGAAAGTGTTGAGTATTAATTTACATTACCCTTATTTCTAAACAATAAAAAAGGATGCAATTAAATCCTTAACTCAAAGATTATATAGAGTTAATATTAAGAAAATACGCTTAAACCATTGAAAAGGTAATTTTGAATAAAAAACTAAAACACTAACAGAATTCAAAAAAAAAACCTACAATCTTAAACGTTATGAAAAAACAACTTATCATTGTTATCCTTATTTTATTTTCAATTACAACATTAAATGCTCAACAAATAATAGGAATTAATAGTACCGATAATTGGTTAACCAATTGGACTAACTTCAAACCATCTAAACACGAATATAAAGAGACTAACATAAGTTTAATTGGAATAATAGATAAAGATCTAAAACTCACCAAAAACAATACTTACAAACTTATAGGTACCGTTTACATAACCAATAAAGCTATATTGACAATTGAACCTGGCACTGTAATTCGCGGAGACAAAGAATCTTGCGGAACACTTGTAATTACCAAAGGTTCAAAAATAATGGCCGAGGGTACTTCTACAGAACCAATTGTTTTTACTTCGAGTAATAGTATTTCTGCAAGAAGACCTGGGGATTGGGGAGGTATTGTAATTTTAGGAGATGCTCCAATAAATAAGTTAGGCGGATCTAGTTTCTTAGATTTTAATTTTGATTCGACATTAGGTTTTTATGGTGGCGAAGATGTTAATAGCAACTCGGGAGTTCTTAAATATGTTCGAATTGAATTTTCAGGACACAAAATAAATGCCTTAAAAGAATTAAATGGATTATCTTTAGCAGGCGTTGGAAAAGGTACAAAATTCGATTTTATACAAATTAGCTTCTCAAATGACGATTCTTTTGAGTGTTATGGCGGAGATGTAATTTTCAACCATTTAGTTTCTTTAAGAGCTACAGATGATGATTTTGATTACACGCAAGGTGTACAATGTACTATATCGAACAGTATAGCAATTCGCAACCCTTATTCATCTGACAAATCAGGTTCCCGTTGTTTTGAAATTGATTCATACGATAAAATTGAAAACACGGATATGACAAAAAAATTGACTAAAGTTATAGCCAATAACATGACTCTTATCAATACAGAAGACAATAATCAAGGGTTAGTGAGAGAAGCTGTTTATATAAAAGAGAGAAGCTATTTTAACTTAAACAACAGTATTGTTGATGGATTTAGTTCTGCTGTATTATTAGATAGTAAAATTGGGGCTGTTGCTGCAAATCTAGCAAAAATAAACTTACAAAACATACAGATCAACCGTTGCAAAGGTATTGTACAAAGTGAAAATGAAACTTTAAATCCTGATCTATTAAATTGGTACAATTTAGATACTTTTTCTTTAGTTTTAACGGGTTTATATGAATCAGAATTATACATTCAACCCGATATCAAAGATCTACCTGATTTTAGAATAAAAAAAGCAGAAGCTTTTGCCAGTTCAAAATAATTCTTACCAAAAGTATAAAATCGAGCCTGATAATTTTTATCAGGCTTTTTTATAAAAATGCCAGCTCTAAATATATTTTTAATCTGATTTTAAACACTTTAAAGAGATTATTTTAATTTTCATAATTAATTATTAAACTGACACCTATTGTTATTTAGATATTTAAAGTACCTTTACTAATCCCATTTAAAAATTCAAAAACCGTATTAATTAATTTCAAAGTTTTCAATTTTATACTATTGAAATAAATACATCTATTAACTCTTCATCGTTTAATTAACTTAATTATAAATAATATGAAAAGATTAAAATTAGTATTCATCGCGATTGTAATTCTTTTTTCATTTCAAAAAGGAATAGCACAAACCAGTAAAATTGATATCACCAAAAGCATCATTAATTGGGTAGGAAAGAAAATCACGGGTCAACACGAAGGAACGATTAATTTCAAAGACGGTTACCTTATTTTCAAAGACAAAAAAGTAACTGGAGGAAGTTTTACTGCCGATATGAAATCCTTATCCAATACAGATCAAAAAGGAGGTTCTAAACTAAAATTAGAAGGCCACTTGAAATCCGAAGATTTTTTTGGCGTTGAAAATTTCTCCACTTCGACATTAGTCTTTAAAAGTGTAGCCAATAAAGGAAACAACACCTACCTCATCAATGCCGATTTGACGATTAAAGGAATTACAAACTCCATACAATTTGATTTGGTTGTTACAAATAATAAAGCAACAGCTGAATTGAAAATAAACCGTACCAAATATGATATCAAATACGGTTCCGGAAGTTTCTTTGACGATTTAGGCGATAAAACCATTTATGATGATTTTGAGTTAAATGTAGTTCTGGTCTACTAATTTTACAATTTTAACAAAAACATTAAAAAATAAACTTTTTTTTTGATTTAATGTTTTTGTCAAATCAAATATCATTTATATATTTGTAAACAAGAAAATAAAACATGAAAACAATAACAAACAATACTTGGTGGTGGAACAATTTACGTCAGTCGTCGTGAACTAAGCTCCTATAGTATTATTTGAACTATAAATATAAAAGGCTTGTCATCACGACAGGCCTTTTTTTTTGTTCCCCACCCCGACCCTCCACGAAGGAGAGGGAGAAGAAAAAAGAGGGCAAACCAAATAAAAAAAACATTGTACAAAAAGCAACATAAAGCATGAAAACGTATAAACTACAAACCAACTACAAACAAATCCTAGCCGATACGATAACACCGGTTAGCGTTTATTTTAAAATTAGAGATAAATTCCCAAACAGCTTATTATTAGAAAGTAGCGATTATCACGGTAATGATAACAGTTTTTCTTATATCTGTTGTAATCCAATTGCCTCGATAAAAATAGAAAACGAAACCGTCTTTAAAAAATACCCTGATGGAACTTCGGAAACTATTGCTATTGATGCAAACACCAATATTCCGGCAATCATCCAAGATTTTTCGGAACAATTTAAGTCTGATAAAACCGATTTTAAATTCATCAATAATGGTTTATTTGGTTACATTTCTTATGATGCTGTACGTTATTTTGAAAAAGTAACCATCGCCAAAAAAGAAAATAGCAATTCGATTCCCGATGTGTATTATGCCGTGTACCAAAATATCATTGCCATCAACCATTTCAAAAACGAAGCGTATATTTTCTGTCACAGTCTGGAGGGAAAAAATAATATATCTGAAATTGAACAACTGTTACAATCCAGAAACATTGCCTCGTATAAATTCTCCAAAGAAGGCGAAGGTTTTTCGAATCTAACAGACCAAGAATTCAAACAAAATGTGGCTTTGGCCAAAAAGCATTGTTTCCGCGGAGATGTGTTTCAATTGGTTTTATCCAGAAGATTTACCCAAGGTTTCAAAGGTGATGAATTCAATGTGTATAGAGCTTTAAGAAGCATCAATCCATCCCCTTACCTATTCTTTTTTGATTATGGCGATTTCAAAATATTTGGTTCATCACCCGAAGCACAAATTATCGTCAAAAATCGCAAAGCCGAAATTCATCCTATTGCTGGTACTTTCAAAAGAACTGGTGATGATGAGAAAGACGCCGTTCTGGCCAAAAATTTATCCGAAGACAAAAAAGAAAATAGCGAACATGTGATGTTAGTTGATTTGGCTCGAAATGATTTAAGCCGACACGGACATAATGTGAATGTAGAAAAATACAGAGAAGTGCAGTTTTTCTCTCATGTTATCCACTTGGTTTCCAAAGTGACCGGGCATTTGCATGAAAAGGCCACAACTATGCAAGTCGTAGCCGACACTTTCCCAGCAGGAACGTTGAGCGGAGCACCCAAACACAGAGCCATGCAATTGATAGAAGATTACGAAAAAACGAATCGTAATTTTTATGGTGGAGCCATTGGTTTTATGGATTTTGAGGGTAACTTTAATCACGCAATTATGATTCGAACTTTTCTTAGCAAAAATCACCAATTGCACTCCCAAGCCGGTGCTGGAATTGTAGCAAGTTCAGACGAAGAAAGCGAAATGCAGGAAGTTTACAATAAATTACTAGCGTTGAATAAAGCGTTGGATTTGGCAGAGAAAATTTAAAAATTAAAAAATTGAATGATTGAAAAATTACTAATCTTTAAATTTTTCAATCTTTAAATCATTAAATAAAATGAAAAAAATACTAGTCATAGACAATTACGATAGTTTCACTTATAATTTAGTGCATTATCTGGAAGATTTAGATTGTGAAGTTACCGTTTACAGAAACGATGAATTTGATATTGATGAAATAGCAATTTTTGACAAAATTCTACTTTCCCCTGGACCAGGAATACCAGACGAAGCTGGATTATTGAAAGCCGTTATCCAAAAATATGCCCCTACCAAAAGTATCTTTGGGGTATGTCTAGGACAACAAGCCATTGGAGAAGTTTTTGGAGGAACACTATCCAACTTAGACAAAGTCTATCACGGTGTGGCTTCAATGGTTAAAACATCTGTTGATGATGAACTTTTATTTGAAGGATTAGGGAACGAATTTGAAGTTGGCCGTTACCATTCTTGGGTAGTTGACACCGATTTACCGGATGTTTTGGAAGCCACTTCATTCGATGAGAATGGTCAAGTAATGTCATTAAGACACAAAACGTATGATGTACGAGGCGTTCAATTCCACCCAGAAAGTGTATTGACTCCAAACGGGAAAAAGATATTGGAAAACTGGGTAAAAAGTTAGCGTTCATTGATTAGTAATCATTCAAAAAGTATGAAAACAGTTAAAATCAATTCTTTAATTTCTTGCCTTTTTATTTTTTGGTTTCTTTCTTGCACCAAGCAGAAAGAGCAAAAAATAGAACAGACAGTTAATGCCCAACCCGAAATTGTTTTGGATTTATTGGCTATAAAGGCAAAAAACAAACTAGAAAAAGATACTGTTGTTACAATTGTTAATGATCCCGTTTATCATAAAACAAAGAAATATCATGTTGTAAACGCATTAGAACTTTTAAAAAATGAAATTGATTTATCAAAAGTTGATGTGAAAAATACGCTAATTGTTTTTGAATGCATCGATGGTTACAAACCCGAAATGCCTTTAGAATTATTCTTAAATTCGAAACCCTATTTGGCATTCAAAGATGTTGATGCACCAAAAGGTTCCAATTGGGAAAAGATTATAAAAAACGGAAACGAAATGAATGCCGACCCGTTTTATTTGGTTTACGATTCAGTTTCATCAGATAATCAAGAATACAAATGGCCGTATAATGTAATTAAATTTCACTTTGTGTCAAAAAATAAAAATATCGAAGCGTTACAACCAAAAGAAGAGGAAAAAGCAATGAAAGGCTTTGAACTATTTCAAAAACAATGCATCACCTGTCACGCCATAAACGGAATAGGAGGCGAAATGGGACCGGAACTAAATTATCCCAAAAGTGTAACCGAGTACTGGAAAGAAACCGAATTGGTCGATTACATTGCAAATCCAGCTGCTTTCAGAAACAAAGTAAAAATGCCAACATTAGGAATTACCAAACAACAATCTGAAGAAATTGTTTATTATTTGAAATACATGTCCAAGAAAAAAGTAATCAGTGTTCAGTCAAAATAATTAAATTGATTAATTAAAACCCTATTTACCCCAATAGGTACTCCCCCGCCGCGGCGGGGGCTGGGGGAGGAAAATGAAAAATATATTAAACAGACTAATCAATCACGAGATCCTCTCGAAAGAAGAAGCCAAAAATGTATTGGTTAATATTTCCAGTGGGAGTTACAATCCAAGTCAGATTTCAGCATTTTTGACCGTCTATATGATGCGAAGCATTAGCATCGAAGAATTAGCGGGATTTAGGGAAGCGCTTTTGGAATTGTGCATTCGAGTAGATTTGTCCGATTACAACACCATCGATTTGTGCGGTACTGGAGGTGACGGAAAAGACACTTTCAACATTTCGACTTTAGCTTCATTTGTTGCTGCCGGAGCGGGAATAAAAGTCGCTAAACATGGAAATTATGGAGTTTCTTCCATTTCGGGTTCGAGTAATGTGATGGAGAAATTGGGCGTAAAATTCAGTAACGACAATGATTTTCTTGAAAAATGCATCGACAAAGCAGGGATTGCTATTTTGCATGCTCCTTTGTTTCACCCTGCAATGAAAAACGTAGGCCCTATTCGAAAAGAATTGGGTGTTAAAACCTTTTTCAATATGTTGGGGCCGATGGTAAATCCATCGTTTCCACAAAACCAATTGGTAGGTGTATTCAATCTCGAATTGGCCAGAATGTATAGTTATTTATACCAAAACACCCCTGTAAATTTCACCATTTTACACTCTTTAGATGGTTATGATGAAGTTTCTTTGACTGGCCCTACAAAAATGATAACCAGTACACAAGAAAGAATGCTAAATCCTACTGATTTTGGTGTTCCTCTTTTGGAACAAAACGAAATTGAAGGTGGTAAAACCATCGAAGAATCGGCAGAAATGTTTATGAATATCATTTCTGGAAAAGGTAATGAAGCCCAAAACAATGTAGTCTGTGCCAATGCAGGAATAGCGATTGCTACTGTTACAAAATGCTCTACTCTAGAAGGATTTCAAATAGCGAAAGAAAGTTTATTATCCGGAAAAGGTTTTCTAGCTTTGAAAAAATTGAAAGATTTAATAATTTAAAAATTAAAAGATTATGACAAAATCATTTGAAGAGTTTGAAGTTTACCAAAAGGGAATTCAATTAGCCAAATTGATTTTTAAATTATTAGAAAATAAATATTTTGAAAAAGAGTTTGGTTTTAAGGACCAAATAAAAAGAGCAGTTATTTCTATTACCAAAAATATCGCAGAAGGTTCAGAATACAATAACAATAAGCAACTAATCCGATATTTGAAAATTTCAAAAGGAAGTTGTGCAGAAGTGCGAAGTATGTTAATAGTATCTCGTGAACTTGGTTTTTGTACCCCTATGGAAATTGAAGAAAGTTATAAAACAAGTATCGAAATATCACAAAACTTATCAAACTTTATAAAATATTTAAATACTAAAATCAAAGACTAATTTTTACTTAGATTGGATTTTTTTAATCTTTAAATTTTTTAATCTTTAAATTTTTCAATCTTTAAATCAAAATAAATGAACATACTTGACAAAATAATAGTTGACAAAAAAAGAGAAGTTATTCTCAAAAAATCCATTATTCCAGTTTCACAATTGGAAGCTTCAGTTTTCTTTGGTAAAAAAACAATTTCTTTAAGTCAAAACTTAAGAGACAGTAACTCTGGAATCATTGCAGAACACAAACGTCGTTCCCCTTCCAAAGCTGAAATTAATTATAGTTTCACTGTGGAAGAAGTTGTAAAAGGATACGAAAGTGCCGGTGCTTGCGGGATTTCAGTCTTGACGGATGGAAAATATTTTGGAGGTTCTCTAGACGATTTACTTTTGGCAAGAGCTTCTGTAAACATTCCGCTTTTGCGAAAAGAATTTATAGTAGACGAATACCAAATCTTAGAAGCCAAAGCTCACGGAGCCGATTTGATTTTGCTTATTGCAGCCGTTTTGACTAGAGACGAAATCAAATCATTATCTGAATTTGCCAAAGGTTTAGGATTGGAAGTATTATTGGAAGTTCATAATTTAGAAGAATTAGAAAAATCGATTATGCCAACATTAGATATGATTGGTGTAAATAATAGAAACCTAAAAACATTCGAAGTAAGTTTGGATTTCAGCAAAGAATTGGCCTCAAAAATTCCGAATGATTTTGTAAAAGTTTCCGAAAGCGGGATTTCATCAGTCGAAGCGATAAATGAATTAAAGCCATACGGATACAAAGGATTCTTGATTGGAGAAAACTTTATGAAAACCGATAATGCAGGAAAAGCAGCAACGGAATTTATAAAAAAAATAGCCCCCTAACCCCCGAAGGGGGAATTAGCAACTAATAAATATTAGTCATTATGCAATCATCTTCAGAAAAACAGACCAATACAAATTTGCAACCAACATCCGCTCAAGAACTCCCCCTTCGGGGGTTGGGGGGCTGTGGTATTAAAATCTGTGGCATGAAATACCCCGACAATATACTCGAAGTAGGTTCACTCCTACCCGATTATATGGGATTTATATTTTGGCCAAAATCGGCTCGCTATTTTGACGGAGATATGCCTAATTTACCAAAATCAATTAAAAAAGTTGGGGTTTTTGTCAATGAAAATATTTCCATAATTGAAACAAAAATAGCAAAATACAATTTGCAAGCCATTCAATTACACGGTCAGGAATCGGTTGAATTCTGTTCCGAATTAAAAGCTAAATCTGGTGCTGTAATTGAAATTATCAAAGTATTTTCGGCTGATGAAAATTTTGATTTTAGCGTTTTAAAACCCTACGAATCCGTTTGTGATTATTTTCTTTTTGATACCAAAGGAAAATTACCTGGCGGGAACGGAATCACTTTCGATTGGCGAATATTAGAAAACTATCCATCCTCAAAACCGTTTTTCCTTAGTGGTGGAATCGGAATCGAAGAAATAAAAAACATAAAGGAAATTTCGAAAACCAATTTACCGCTTTATGCTATCGATATAAACAGTAAATTTGAAATTGAACCAGGACTGAAAGATATCAAAAGATTGAAAGATTTAAAAATTGAAATAATCGATGCATTTAAAATTTAAATTCATCATTTAAAATAAAAAAAATGAGTTACAACGTCAACGAAAAAGGCTATTACGGTGAATTTGGAGGAGCTTACATTCCCGAAATGTTATACCCAAATGTAGAAGAACTGCGTCAAAATTATTTAAAAATAACAGCAGATCCTGAGTTTCAAGCAGAGTTTGATGCACTATTAAAAGATTATGTAGGTCGCCCTACTCCATTGTATTTTGCAGAACGTTTATCGGCCGAATACAACACCAAAATTTATCTAAAAAGAGAGGATTTGTGTCATACAGGTGCACACAAAGTCAACAATACCATTGGGCAAATTTTATTAGCCAAACGATTGGGCAAAAAACGTATCATTGCCGAAACTGGTGCGGGTCAACATGGTGTGGCAACAGCAACCGTTTGTGCCTTGATGGGGTTAGAATGCATCGTCTACATGGGAGAAATTGACATCAAGCGTCAAGCACCCAATGTGGCTCGAATGAAAATGCTCGGCGCCGAAGTTCGTCCAGCGCTTTCGGGGTCTAAAACCTTGAAAGACGCTACTAACGAAGCCATTCGCGATTGGATCAACAATCCAGTTGACACCTATTATATCATCGGATCAGTCGTGGGACCACATCCTTATCCCGATATGGTGGCACGTTTTCAATCGGTTATTTCAAAAGAAATCAAAGAACAATTACTGGAAAAAGAAGGTCGTGAAAACCCAGATTATGTGATTGCATGTGTAGGTGGTGGTAGCAACGCTGCAGGTGCCTATTATCATTTTCTCGACAATCCAGATGTAAATATTATAGCTGTCGAAGCTGCTGGTTTAGGAGTAGATTCAGGTGAAAGTGCCGCTACATCCGCTTTGGGAAAAATTGGAATCATTCACGGAAGTAAAACCCTTTTGATGCAAACTCCAGACGGTCAAATTACAGAACCGTATTCCATTTCGGCTGGACTCGATTACCCAGGTGTAGGCCCAATGCACGCGCATTTGTTTGCTTCGGGTAGAGCGCAATTCATCTCCATTACCGATGAGCAGGCTATGGATTGGGGGCTACAACTTTCTAAAATGGAAGGTATTATTCCAGCCATCGAAAGTGCCCATGCCTTTGCCGTTCTCGACGAGATGAAGTTCAAAAAAGATGATATCGTAGTCATTAATCTTTCAGGAAGAGGAGACAAAGACTTAAACACTTATATTGATTATTTCAAATTATAATATAATAATTGGGGTGTTTCCCTCCCGAAAAGGTCGGGTCGGGCTGTACGCTATATTCCCGATTAACAAAAACTACGGCAAAAAAGCCTTGTTTTTCTAAATCGGGAGATGCCGCTTCCATCCCTAACACGCATTCGACAAACATATAAAATTTAGGTACAATTAACATTTCCAAAAAATAGAATCTATGCAAAAATTATTCACTTACGGAACTTTACAAGATACAGACGTTCAAGAAAATCTTTTTGGACGTATTCTGCAAGGTACTCCAGAGACATTAATTGGTTATGAACTAAGTGAAATTCAAATTGAAGAAGAATTTGGATTAGTACACTACCCTATCATTATGGAAACCGAAGATTCAAACGATACCATTAGTGGAATTTTATACGAAGTTACAATGAATGATCTTCATCAAGCCGATCTTTACGAAGGAAAACATTATAAACGCATTGAAGTACAATTGCAATCCAATCAAAAAGCGTGGGCTTATACTTTAGCAATATAAATTAGTACACTAAAAATTCAAAAAAACAGATGTAATATCTGAAAAAACATATAAAAATGAACCGAATAAATCAAAAATTACAAGAAGATAAAAAGATACTTTCCATTTACTTTTCAGCTGGATATCCTAATTTGAATGACACCGTACAAATCATTCAAGATTTAGAGAAAAATGGTGTCGATATGATCGAAATTGGATTGCCCTTTAGTGACCCTTTGGCAGATGGACCAACCATTCAAGCGAGTTCTACCCAAGCGTTGCATAACGGAATGACCACACAAATTTTATTTGACCAATTGAAAGACATTCGCCAAAGCGTAACAATTCCGTTGGTGATTATGGGGTATTTCAACCCGATGCTGCAATATGGAGTGGAGAATTTTTGTAAAAAATGTGCCGAAATAGGAATCGATGGCTTAATCATTCCCGATCTTCCAGTTGATGTCTATGCAGACCAATACAAAGCCACTTTCGAGAAATACGGATTAATCAATGTCTTCTTGATTACACCACAAACTTCTGTAGAACGCATTCGTTTTATTGATAGCGTTTCGGATGGATTTATTTATATGGTGAGCTCGGCGAGTGTAACGGGATCTCAATCTGGTTTTGGAAGTATCCAAGAAGATTATTTCAAACGCATTGCAGATATGAATCTAAAAAATCCACAAGTGATTGGATTTGGAATCAACAATGCGGAAACCTTTAATCAAGCGACTCAGTTTGCCAAAGGAGCCATTATTGGAAGTGCCTTTATCACCCATTTGACTGAGAATGGAACTGGTAAAATTGCAGAGTTTGTGAAAGCGATTCGATAGATAATTTAAGCAAAACGGAATGACAACCAAAATACGAACAACTTCCGAAAACATCGATTTTCAAAACCTTGTCGTTTTACTTGATGAAGTTTTAAGAATTAAAGACGGTGAAGATCATGATTTTTACGCTCAGCACAATACACTCGATAAAATCAATCATGTTATCGTTTGTTATCAGGATGATGTTGCTATTGGTTGTGGTGCTTTCAAGGAATTTGATTCGGATACTGTTGAAATAAAAAGAATGTTCGTTCATCCCGATTTTCGAGGAAAAGGCATTGCTAGTTTGGTCTTGACAGCTTTAGAAGTCTGGGCCTGTGAACTCCATTTTAGCAGTTGTGTTCTGGAAACTGGAACAAACAATCCCGAAGCCATTTCTTTATATCACAAATCGGGTTATGAGATAATCCCAAATTATGATCAATATAAAAATGTTAAAACCAGTATTTGCTTAAAAAAATTCATTCAATAAATAATTAACAATGAACCCAAGAATTGAAGTTTTATCAGAAAAGAAATTAATTGGCAAACGATTACAAATGTCACTTGTCAATAATAAAACTTCTGAATTATGGCAAAGTTTTATGCCAAGACGTAATGAAATTCTATACAGTAAAAGCTCCGATTTATTAGCGGTTCAAGTTTATGATATTGCTTATTTTGATGCTTTCAAACCCAATGCTAATTTTGAGAAATGGGCTACTCTTGAAGTAACTCGCTTTGAAAACATCCCCCCCGAAATGGAGTCGTTCATTTTAACGGGTGGACTTTATGCAGTCTTCGAACATAAAGGGCATAGTACCGCAATTTTTGATTATATCTTTACCAATTGGATTCCCAACTCAAAATACAATTTAGACCACAGGCCCCATTTTGAAATATTGGGCGCAAAATACAAAAAAGGAGACCCCAACTCAGAAGAAGAAATTTGGATTCCAATTAAGGAGAAATTATAATAATTTAGTAAAAATAAACCTCCAGCATTTTGCCATAATTATTTCTAAAAAAGATCTTAAAAATATTTCTATTTCAAAATTGAATTCTTCCATAATTTAGACTGGATCATGAATTTATAGGGAATCACAGCCTTTTTTAAACCGTTAAAATAATGTTAAAAATATATTAAACAATCGTTTAATTTAAACAGTTGTTTAATTTCGCCTCAAATAAAAAAATTAAGCATTGAAAACTGACTTTAATGACAAACAAATTCAAATTATTCAAGTAGCCGAAAAAGGATTTGCCGAAAAAGGATTTGATGGCACATCGATTAGAGATATTGCCAAAGAAGCCAAAATAAATATCGCAATGATATCCTATTATTTTGGTTCCAAAGAACAACTTCTAGAGTCGCTCATCATTTACCGTGCAACAGATATTAAATTACAATTGGATAATTTAATTCTGGAAGATTTAAATCCTGCTGAAAAAATAAATAAACTTATTGAACTTTATATTTATAAAATCAACGGCAACAGATGCATTTATAAAATTGTTCATTTCGAGTTTTCCTCTCAAAAGAGAGAAATCAATATGGAGGCATTTACCGAGTTAAAAAAAGGAAATCTAAAAACACTCGAAGCCATTATCCAAGATGGGCAAGAGAAAGGTTTTTTTAGAAAAGATATAATAGTTCCGCTAATCACACCTACCATTCTTGGTACCTATTTTCATTTTCATATGAATAAACCTTTTTATGAAAATTTATTAGAATTAAACACCGAAGAGAAATACAATACCTATATAAAAACAACTCTAACAATGCACATACAACAAACCATTAAAGCCCTCTTGACCTATGAAAGTTAGTTCTATAATATTCATTGGGGGATTCTTCTTTGGGATTACATCCATAAATGCCCAAGAGAAAACCAACTTAAAGTTGGAAGAAGCCATACAATTGGCTTGGACAAAAAGCAATGAGGTTTCATTAGCCAATACTAAAGTGGAAACCAAAAAACAAGAATTACAATCGGTTAAAAACAATCAATATCCTGATTTAAAAATTACCGGTCAATACCTTCGTTTAACTGAAGCAACTGTTGATTTACAGTTTAATGCAGGAGCAAAAGCACTTCCTGCACCTGATCAATTACTAATTGGCCAAGCCAGTTTAAAAGTACCTGTTTTTGCAGGGATGAAAATTCAAAATGGCATCAAACTTCAGGATAATCTATTCCAAGCTGAAAATGCAATGGCTTCGAAAACCAAAGAAGATATCGCTATGAGAGTGATAAACTATTATGCCAATTTGTACAAAACACAAAGAACCATTGAGTTATTAAAGGAAAATCAAAAAAGTGCAGAACAAAGAGTAACTGATTTTACTGCCCTAGAAAAAAACGGCATTATTCCCCGTAACGATCTATTGAAATCTCAGCTTCAGGTTTCAAAAATTCAGTTGTCCTTGGACGAAGCAATAAATAATGAAACAATCATTAATTACTATTTGGTAACATTGTTGAAATTACCAACCGAGACTAAAATAAAAGTTCAAGAAAATGATTTAATTAACTTTCCAAAGAATTCAGTCCCATCGGATGAACAACCTGCTTTTGAAAACCGAAAAGATTTACAAGCAATACAATATCAAGAAAAAGCCACTCAATACAATGTAAGCATGGCCAAAGGAGATTATTATCCAAATGTTGCTTTGGTTGGAGGATATGCTGCGTTAAATTTGAACAACATTATTACATTAGAAAATGCCATGTTTTTTGGAGTAGGATTATCATACGATATCAGTGGTATTATCAAAAATGGAACTCAGGTAAAAATTGCAGAAAGCAAAGCACTTGAAGTAAAAAACTCTGAAGAATTATTAAAAGACAATATCCGAATACAAGTACAACAAGCCATTACCAATTATGATTTGGCACAAAAACAAGATGTAGTTTACAACCAAGCTGTTGAACAAGCTACGGAAAATTATCGAATTGTTAAAGACAAATACGAAAATGGACTTTCGGACACCAATGATTTACTGGAAGCCGACGTAGAACAACTGAAATCAAAAATTAGTGAGACAATTGCAAAAGTAGATGTCATTCAGAAATACTACGAATTGCTTTCGGCAACAGGTCAACTATCACAAACCTTCAATCTTTCAAAAATATAACCACTACCAATAATCATGGAAAAGAAAAAAACAAACAAAAAATTCATTATAATCCTATTGGTTTTAATCCTTGCTGGAGGAACTTACGGAATTTCAAAATACCTTCATTCTCAAACACACGAAGAAACGGATGATGCCCAAATTGAAAAAAATATGAACCCAATAATCCCTAGAGTTTCGGGATATATAAGTAAAGTATATGTAAAAGACAATGACTATGTAAAAAAAGGAGATACTTTATTTACTATTGACAAAAGAGATTATCAATTGAAAATTGAAGAAGCAAATGCCGCCTATTTAGGTGCTGAAGGTGGTTTTGAATCGGCCAAAGAAGACATTGGGAGTGCTATGGCAAGTGTTGCGGTATCAAACGCTAATGTACAATCTGCTGGAGGAAATATAAAGACTGCCAAAATTAGATTGGGAAGAGCAACAAGTGATTATGTGCGTTATGAGAATTTATACAAAAATCATTCGATTACGAAACAACAATATGAACAAGCGCTAGCTGCCAAACAAGAAGCGGAGAACCAAGTTCAGATCTTGCAACAACAAGAAAAAGCAAGTTCTTTCCAGAAAACTGTTTATGAAGCAAAATCAAGAGTTTCTAACAAACAAACAGAAGTTGCTGCAGCTAATATTAAGAAAGCAAAAGCATTATTAGAAGTAGCTAAACTGAATTTGACCTACACCGTTGTTACAGCGGCAATAGATGGTCAGATTTCCAAAATAGACATTCAGCCAGGGCAATTGGTTCAAGCGGGTCAATCGTTGTTTTATATCATCAACAACAGTGAAGCTTGGGTTGTAGCCAATTTTAAAGAAACACAGTTGAACAAAATGGTTATTGGACAAAAAGTTACTGTAAAAGTTGATGCCTATCCAGATTATAATTTTGAAGGAAGCATTACTTCATTTTCTCCAGCAACTGGATCACGATTTTCGTTACTTCCACCAGACAATGCAACGGGAAATTTTGTAAAAACGATTCAGCGATTGCCTGTAAAAATTAGCTTGAATACCTCTAATGATCCTGAAAAAATAAAATTGCTTCGTCCTGGTATGAATGCCGAAGTAGATGTTCATTTGAATTAATAAATTTCAGGAAACTAATTTTAAAAAAATAGTATAATTCTAGATTTAACAGCAATTTACTTGATTTCCTGCTGGTTTGCGTGAGGGATTGCAGTGGAGCTCTTTTTTTATCCCGTATTTTTTCGGGATAAAAAAAAGCGGGAACGAAAAGCCCGACCCGTAGTTTTTACGGAGGGTCACGCCCAAATTATAATGCTGTTAGAAGTAGTGCTAAACAAAAAATTTAAACCATTATATTTTAAAAATCCAAAATGGTACAAAACGAAGAAGACGATTTAGTCGAATACGGCTTTAGAAGAGTCATTATTACAATTACCTGCGTGCTTTGTGCCATGCTCGAAATTGTGGATACTACGATTGTTAATGTAGCTTTAAACAATATGCGAGGCAGCCTAGGTGCTACCTTAACGGATGTGGCTTGGGTAATTACTGCGTATGCTATTGCAAACGTAATTGTTATCCCTATGACGAGTTGGTTGTCACAACAATTTGGCCGTCGTAATTATTTTGCAACCTCGATTGTCATTTTTACGGTAGCTTCCTTTTTGTGCGGAAACGCCACCAATATATGGGAACTTGTAGCTTTTAGATTCATACAGGGATTGGGTGGAGGTGCTCTATTGGTAACGGCACAAACAATTATTACGGAAAGTTACCCTGTTGCCAAAAGAGGAATGGCACAAGCAATTTATGGAATGGGAGTTATTGTTGGACCAACATTAGGCCCGCCTTTGGGTGGTTATATTGTGGATCATTTTTCTTGGCCTTTTATATTTTATATCAATATTCCACTTGGAATTATTGCAACTTTTTTAACAATTATTTTTGTCAAAAGTCCAAAATATGGTGACAAACTCAAAGCCAATCAAGTGGATTGGTGGGGAATTGTATTTTTGGCTTCTTTCATCGGATCCTTGCAATTTGTACTTGAACACGGCCAACAAGACGATTGGTTCAATGACAAGCTAATTGTGTTTCTAAGTGTTGTTTCCGTATTTGGATTATTGTTGTTTATTTGGAGAGAACTAACCTATAAACATCCCATAGTAAACCTTAAAGTTTTTAAGGATAATAATCTAAAAATTGGAACCATAATGTGTTTCATCCTTGGTTTTGGTCTGTATGGTTCTACCTTTATTATTCCAATTTACACCCAATCGGTTTTGGGCTGGAGTGCTACAGATGCCGGATTATTATTGATTCCGAGTTCGATAACAACCGGTATTATGATGCCTTTTATTGGTAAAATGATTCAAAGAGGGATCCCGCAAGCTTATATGGTAGCCGTTGGTTTTTTTGTGTTTTTTCTATTTACTTTTTTAATGCGTGGCGTACTAACACCAGACACTGGAGTGGAGCATATGTTTTGGCCGTTAATCCTTAGAGGAGTTGGATTGGGACTTTTATTTGTACCCATAACCACTTTATCATTATCAACCTTAAAAGGAAAACACATTGGTGAAGGAGCGGCATTTACAGGAATGATGAGACAATTAGGAGGTTCTTTTGGTATTGCTATTATTACCACTTATATATCACGATTCAATCAAGAACACCGTGTCAATCTGGTTTCACACTTAGATAAAACCTCATTCGAAGTACAACAAGCAGTACATCAATTGCAAATGGGTTTTATGGCAAAAGGATACAGTGCCAATGAAGCCTTGGCAAAAGCCTATAAAGTTTTAGAATTTAAGGTAATGACACAAAGTTCTGTTTTGTCTTTTATGGATATCTTTATGTATCTTGGGCTATTATTTTTAGTTTGTATTCCTTTTATTCTTTTGATAAAAAAAGGAAAAAATAAGGTGAATCCAGCAGATGCAATGCATTAGGAATTTTAGAATTCAGGTTGCAGAAGGCAGAATTTAGAATATAAAAATTTGGAGCAGAAAGATTAGGCCATTTTAGCTGGCATTGGTCCCGCTATCCGCTTCAATCTTTTGTGCCTCCCGATAGCTTTCGGGAGGCACAAAAGGATTTTCACTCCTATCGGGGCTAAAGGGAGGGATTTCGTTTTTTAGCCAAGATTAAAAAAATTTAGCTACGAATTTCACTAATCATTAGTTAGATTCGTAGCTTTTTTTTATATCATCTATTCAAATTAAAATCCGAACTTTATCTCGTAAAAATCAAATTATTCCCTTTGGATAAATTAGCGTCAAATAGGTAGCCTTCATAATTAAATCCCTTTAAGTCCTCAATAGTTTGTGCATTAGTATCTATAATATAACGCACCATCAATCCCCTAGCCTTCTTGGCAAAAAAACTAATTATTTTTAATTTTCCATCTTTATAATCTTTAAATTCCGGGGTAATAACCGGTACTTTTAAGGCTTTGACATCTACAGCCGAAAAATATTCATTGCTTGCTAAATTGATAAATAATTCATCTTTTTGTAATTCTTTGTTTAAGGCTACAGTTATGTTTTTTTTCCAAAACTCATATAGATTTTTGCTTTCGCCAATGGGTAATTTTGTTCCCATTTCCAAACGATAGGGTTGCATTAAATCCAATGGCTTTAAATATCCGTACAAACCCGATAAAATTCGCAAACGATCCTGAAGTTGTCCTAACTTTTCTATTGGAATCGAATATGCATCTAATCCAGTATATACATCTCCATCAAAAGTAAAAATGGCAGGTCGAGCATTTTCTGGAGTGAATGGTGTACTCCAATCTTGGTTGCGTTGCCAGTTCAAATCGGCCAATTTATCTGAAATTGACATCAAATCTGATAATTCCTTGGGTGTTTTTTTCTTTAAAACTTGGTGAACTTGTCTCGATTCTTTCAAAAAAGAAGATGCAGTAAACTGTGTTGTAGGTAATTCTTTTTCGAAGTTTAAGGATTTGGCAGGAGAAATAACTATTTTCATAAGTGTTTGTACTTTCGTATTCTTTAGTGTTTTCAAAAGTACAAATTGAAAACCAGAATACAGAAACTCCGAATTGAATTGTTTAATACACTCATAGATAATTGAAATAAAGCAAATTTATTTTTTTGTATTTTTGAAATAATTAAAAATACCCCCTCAAAATGATTGATTTCAAGAAGGCCAATTTAGACGATCTTATTGCTATACAAAACATCAGCAAACTGTCTTTTATAGAAACGTTTGCTGCTATAAATACTCCCGAAAATATCGAGAAATACCTTCAGGAAAGTTTCAGTAAAGACCAATTAACAATAGAAATCAGCAATCCTAAATCCCCTTTTTACTTGGTGTATATTGATAATAAACCTATTGGTTATTTAAAAATAAACCTAGGAGATGCACAAACTGAATATTTTGAAGAACCTACTTTAGAAATTCAACGCATTTACGTTTTACAAGCTTTTCATGGCAAAAAAATTGGGCAATTATTATTGGACGAAGCTATCAAAATTGCCAAACAATTAGCTGTCGATTTTATTTGGCTAGGCGTTTGGGAAGAAAATCACAGAGCCTTACACTTTTATGCCAAAAATGGTTTTATCACTTTTGACAAACATGTTTTTGTATTAGGTGATGATAAACAAACCGATTTATTAATGAAACTCGAAATCAAATAAAATATTTTCAGTTCAATTTACAATTTACAAAAAAACCAATCGTATAATTACACGATTGGTTTAGTTATAGAGAAACTTTTTTTTAATAGTCGAAACGTTTGAAAGCTTCGATCGCTTCATATTCAGCAAGACCTAAATCATCATATAATTTAGCGGTATTTTTGTTACGATCTTCCGCACGTACCCAAAATTCTCTAGAGTCATTTCCTTGAAACATTACTCTGTCTTTTTGAGATTGATGACATAAAATGGCTTGTCTTTTAGTCAAAACTTCGTCTGGACTTAAAGGAACAGCCATGTCAATATCATGAATATCCCATTCGTGCCAAGCACCTCTGTACAACCACAACCAACAATCATTCATGTACGGTTCTGATTTTAATTCCTTCATAGCTGCAAAAATGGCATTCAAGCAGACTTCATGCGTACCGTGTGGATCTGCAAGATCGCCGGCAGCGAACACTTGGTGTGGTTTTATTTTGGCAATAATATCTTTTACAATAGCTATGTCATCAACACCTAATGGACTTTTTTGAACCAATCCTGTTTCGTAAAACGGCATATCCAGGAAATGAACATTTTCATCATTCAGCCCAATGTATCGTACTCCTGCAAAAGATTCTCTCCTTCTAATTAAACCTTTTAATTTGCGCACTTCCAAAGAGTCCATTTGACCTTGCGTCTTTGCATTAATAGTGTCAATCACCAATTTAAAATCTATTCCAGTTTTATTTTCACCTATAAAATCATTACATACTTCGGCAAATTTCAGCGCTTCATCATCCGTAACGGCAATATTTCCAGAAGTTTGATACACCACATGCACATCATGACCTTGCTTAATTAATTTAGCAAAAGTACCCCCCATAGAAATAACATCATCATCTGGATGTGGACTAAATAGAATTACTCTTTTCTTAGCAGGAGTAGAACGTTCTGGTCTATAGGTATCATCGGTGTTTGGTTTTCCTCCCGGCCATCCTGTAATGGTATGTTGCAACACGTTAAACATATTGATATTCAAGTCATAGGCTGAGCTTCCGGAAGCCAAAAGATCTGACATTCCGTTGTTGTTGTAATCTCTATCCGTTAATTTAAGAATCGATTGATTTGTTTTTTGGCACAACCATACAATCGCTTTACTTTGTAATTCCTGTGTCCAAATACATTCTCCAACCAACCAAGGTGTCTCTAACCTTGTTAATTCAGAGGCTGCACCTTCATCTAACACAAAAGTGGTATTGGTATGATTTTGCAAAAAAGTAGCAGGAACCTCAGAGCTAATATCCCCTTGAATCGTTCTTTTAATAATAGAAGCTTTGTTTTGTCCCCAAGCCATCAACACAATTCTTTTGGATCTAAGGATTGTTGAAACTCCCATAGTAATCGCTTTTTTAGGAACATTTCCAATTCCATTAAAGTCACTGGAGGCATCTATTTTTGTAATATGGTCTAAAGTAATAATACGAGTTCCAGAGTTGATATGAGAACCTGGCTCATTAAAACCAACATGTCCTGTACGTCCAATTCCTAACAATTGAAAATCTAAACCACCCGCATTTTTAATTTTCATTTCATAATCAATACAAAACTGTTTTAAATTTTCGATTGCTACAGTTCCATCCGGAATATTCACATCCTCTGGTTTGATATCAACATGATTGAAAAGATGTTGGTGCATAAAGTAATGGTAACTTTGATTACTTTCCTTTGGCATCGGATAATATTCATCTAAGTTAAAAGTCACCACATTAGCAAAACTCAACCCTTCTTCTTTGTGCATGCGAACCAATTCTTGATACACTTTTATAGGGGAAGAACCCGTTGCTAATCCTAATACACATGTTTCCTTTTTTCCTTGTTTAGAACGAATTAAACTTGCAATTTCTTGAGCGACAACCAGTGAAGCTTCAGATGAATTTTTAAAAATTTCGTTGTGAATTTTTTCAAAACGTGTTTCTTCAAACTGTCCAGCTGTTTTATAACTGATGTCTCTTTTTGATTCTAATGTAGTTGCCATTTTATTAATTTTTTATTTTTTAAATATTTTTTTATACTAATTTTCAAATTTTGAATAAATGTAAAAAATACTTCTTTTGTTTCTTATTACTTAATTTTAATATAGAGTTACCTTTAGATGTTAACTTTTAAGTATTAAATTTATAATTTGTTTTTCTTCTGAACAATATATAATCCGCAAATAACAAAAGCAACGCCAAAAACGGTATAGATCGAAATAGGTTCTTTCATCATCAAACGGGCAATCAGGAATCCAAATATTGGACATAAAAAAAGCCAATAGCATGCTTTTATTGGATTATTTTTCAATAAACACAGCCAAAACTGAACTGCACCTATTGAAACTGGAATCGCCAACCAACATACCGAAGTCCAAAAAGAAGCATCAAAAACATTTTTATCCGATTGATAAGTTGCCCACAATACTGGAGATAAAAAAACACCTCCAAGAATAGTTTGCCAGCCATTGATTGTCAAAATGGACAAATCATTCCAATGTACCCGAGAATAATAAATCGTTCCCAACGAATAAAATAGAAGTCTAAAAAAGTTGAGCCGATTCTAATCCAATTTTGGTTGCTGTTGATACCGAAGACCATAGAAAAGCAAAAGCAATTCCTGCAAAATTAATTTTTCCTTCTTTAAACGTAACCTCACTTAACAATCTTTTAGCTTTATTCTTTGTTTTATTCAAAATAAACTCTTTTCTCTTTATTGAAAAATCAATGATTCTACTTTCGAAAAATTATCATTAAAACGAACAAAACTAGACGGATATCCTGGTTTTATTTTCCCCAATTTGTCTTCCATTTTAATTGCGCTTGCCACTCTACAAGTTGCCATTTTTATGGCCTCATCTATGGAAACCTCCAAATTTTCATAAGCATTTCGAACCGCTTCTTCCATCGAAATACTGGCTCCAGCCAAATTACCTTCCTCATTTCGATAGAAACCGTTTTCCAGATGGGCATCAAAATTCTCCCATTTGAAATTGGTAACTTTACGTCCTAAAAAAGCGGCATCCGTAATCAAAAAGAATTTATCTTTCTTTAATTTATAAGCCAATCTTGCCGCGGCATAATCACAATGTGCACCATCTAAAATTATGGGAGCATAAACCGCTTCGTTTTCGAATGTGGCACCTACCAAACCTGGTTCTCGATGCCCAAACTGAGTCATCGCATTGAATAGGTGAGTCACTAAATGTATTCCTTTAGAAAAATAATATTGCGCTTCTTTATACGTCATTGTCGAATGTCCTGCCGAAATCACAATGCCACTATCTGTAAGCATATCCAGTTGTTCCTCCGAAAAGCATTCTGGAGCAATGGTAATTACTTTTATAACATCTTTGCCATAACGGATAATCTCCTCTAACTCCGAATTAGTTGGTCTACGAACTTGGTCCAAACTATGTGCACCGCGTTTTGATGGGTTTAAAAATGGTCCTTCCAAATGCAACCCCAAAACTCCATTTTTGTATTTTGATTGATAGTTCCGAATGGCTTCAATCCCTTGCAGAATCGTTTCTCTTGATGATGATATCAAACAAGGAAGCGTATGGGTTGTCCCATATTTTAAACTGGAATCGTAAATATCTTGAATCGTTTCCTCTGTAGGATATTGACTGAAATACTGCTTTTCCCCACCATTGATTTGAATGTCTATAAATCCTGCCGAAAGATGGCTTCCTTTTAAATCAATAATTTCGATATCCTTTGGGATTTCATTTTGAACGGAAAGAATAACACCATTTTCGATAACGACAACACTGTTATTGAGTATTTCATCACCAGTATGTAAAATTCCGTTTATAATTGCTTGCTTCATTTTTTAAAATTGCATTTTAATCTAATTATTCTTTTTTATACTACTCTAACGACCATTCCTAAGAGGCAAAAACTATATGTTTTTCAAATGCTCATTCAAGATCTGAAGACAATACCATTCTTGACGAGGCAAATGAAAAGGTCCTTTGTACATATTCCCCTTTGCAGTTTGGGCAAGACTCCCGTCTCTATGCAAATATCCAAACCATTCGCCGTTGGCTGTATCATGGAATTTTCCATAGGCATAATCGTGAACCATTTTGTGCCATTTGGCATATTTTTCATTCCCTGTCATGGTATATGCCAATAAAGTTGCAATAATCACTTCGTTATGAGGCCACCAAAACTTCATGTCTTGCCAATATTCTTGTACGGGTTTATCATAGACATCACGGTAATACAAAATCCCACCATGTTCTTTATCCCAACCGCGTTCCCACATATAGTCCAACATTTTACATCCTAGAGCAATTAAGTGAGGATCATTATTTCTATATTTTGCTTCATGCAAAATAAACCATGCTCCTTCAATAGCATGACCTGGATTCAGGGTACGTCCATCGATATGATCAATTATAGATCCATCTGGTGCAACTTGCTCCATCACACATTTTATATCCTCTTTTACAAAATCACGTTCTATTTCGGCAATCCATTTGCTTATCCATTCATCGCAGCGCGGATCGCCAATATTTTCTCTTAATTGCTGTGCCGTATTCATCATAATCATGGGAACGCCAATCCCTTTGGAAGGTCTGGTTGGAGTAAACTTAGGCGCTAACAAACCAGGAACTGTAGCATATTCGATACACTTTCCGAATAAAAAACGGGCTTTTTCGGCAGCAGTTTCATCACCACTTGCTTTTGCGTAAGCCGACATAGCGATTACCGCAAAAGTTTCAGAAAAATAATAGCGTCTTTTACGAATCGGCAAACCCTCACGAGTCACATGAAAAAACATCTGTCCATCGGTATCAAAACAATGCTTGTTCAGGAAATCGATTCCAGACTTTGATCCCTCAAGCCATTCCGCTTTGGGTTCAACCGTATTGTAGAGTGTAGCCAACAACCATGCTGCACGTCCCTGAATCCATACGGCTTTATCATCATCGATTAAACTACCGTCTTGATCACGCATTAATAAATAACCTCCAAATTCGGTATCTATTGAACGGGGGAACCAAAAAGGCAACGTATCATTTAACAGCTGATTTTGATAAAACTCTTTTAAATTCTGAAGTTCTGTATTTGAATAGCTCATATTTTTTTGAATTAATAGATCAATTGAAATGGATTGCAATCCTACTTTTCTATCGACCTCATCATTATTTTTGTATATCTAATTATCTTTCTTGCCTTATTTTTTATTTTCTAAAGGGTTCACTTCCAATCTAAAAGTAGAACAGGGTAATCCTGATTCATTTACCAAATTGGCCAATGTAAAAGGTTTCCAAGCGTATAAAACCGTTTTAATATTTTCCTCTTTTGGAACAGTAATGACTACTTTATTATTGACTATTATTGCCGAAGTTTCAAAATGTTGTCCTTTATCATTTACTAATTCAAACCCAATTACTAGTTTATTATCCGAGGTCCTTAATTGTTTCGCTGAAGCAAATGATATCCAAATGGTTTCCTTTTTTTGTTTTGCTTCTACTGCAAATGGTCCATTGGCAGCAATTGATTTTTTGTAAGTATAATGCAATGCCAATCGGGCGAGACGGTCTGCAACTTCTTTTTTCTTTATGGGATGCACATTTTTTTCATCACCATAATCCATACTTATTGCCATTCCGCTATTCGGAATTTGGCTTTGCAATCTGTATTGCATCTCTCGAAATTCAGGCCAAGAAGGTCGATCGGTACTTGATAATTGCACATAATAAAAAGGAAATTCAGTTCCCCAAGCATTACGCCAACTTTTAACCATTTCTGGCAAAAGATGTTCATACAAACCAACATTATGAGCATTACTTTCTCCTTGATACCAGAGAACGCCTTTGATTGGAAAGTGAACAAAAGCGGAAACCCCTGCTTCAAAATTATAACAAGGATCGTACGGATGACGTTGTTTGGGATTAGTGGCGTTTTTTAAATTTACGCCAGCACGTTCCCGAACCCAAGGCATAATAAAATCTGATTTTTGCCAGTTAGTCAATACATCAACTTCTTTATCATCATGTTCTAATGTGTATCTGTCAATCCAAGACTCTATGGGAGAGCCCCCTACTGCAACTTCAATCAAACCAATAGGGATATTTTCTTCTTGCATAATATTTTTACCGAAATAATAGGCAATTGCTGAGAATTTTTTTGCCGATGTAGAATCACAAATAGCCCAATTTCCTAAGAAAAATTTTAATTGATTGGTTTTGGCTAAAGTGACAGAATCCCATGCCATATCATTTGTTTCTTGTATCGCTTTCCAATTCAACAAGCGAAGTTTCGAATTAGCAATTGCCGTTTTTACTTCGGCCAAACCGTTTTCAGACATTTGAAGCGGAAAAGCCATATTCGATTGTCCGGAGCAAAACCAAACATCTCCAATCAGTATGTTTTTAATGACAATAGTCTTCCCTTCCCCTTGAATACTCAATTGATATGGTCCACCAGCTGCCATTGCAGGAAAAATAGCCTTCCATTTTCCGTTTGAATCGGTAGTAACCAATTGTTTCTGGCCCCTAAATAAAACTTCAACACGATCCTCTCCATTGGCTGTTCCATAAACTACAATGGGCTGATTGCGTTGCAATACCATATTATCCGAAAAAACGGAAGCTAAAGTAAGTCCGCCAAAATCTTTTGTAATATTCCCATAAACGGTTTGTGCCAAAATAGTTGCTCCTTCTTTGACAGGATGCAATGCATCTGGAAATAGATCGGGACGAGCATATAATTTTTCATGAAAATCAATAAGCCTAACATGATTTGCTTTTGCAATTCTTTCAATCTGTGTTTGTATTTCCCAATACCAATCTCTAGTTCCCGATTTAAAGCGCGGATGCTCATTAAAAATTGGTGTCATTCGGCAAATAAATAATTTTACCTTTGGATTTTGTTTCCGTAGCGTATCCAATAACCAAGTGTAGTCGGCGTCAAAATCTTCTTTATAATTGGGCCAATTTCTTGGGTCTGTATCATTCAATCCTAAATGAATAATAGCTATATCGGGAGCGAAAGCTATAGCTTCGGCACATTCTTTTGTTTTATAATAAGGTTTGTGCCCTTTTTTTAATAGAGTAGCGCCACTAAATCCAAAGTTTTTTACTTCGAAATTATTTCCCAACATTAATTGCAACTGAGAAGGATAAGATTCCGTTTTTGGGTTTGCAAAAAGATAGCCCGCTGTAACAGAATCCCCCATACAAGCTACTTTTATCAAAGGAGTTTGTGCAGACAATCTATTCTGTATCAATAGCGCAACAGAAAATAGCAACAGTATAATATCTTTTTTAAAACTCTTCATAACTTTAAATAATACAATGACAAACATTTAAAAATATCGGCCAAGGTGAACGTTTAAATTCACCTCAGCAGATAAACAAACAACCAAATAACTCCATTCGAAAAAACTTAAAAACTATATTTTATCCTTAATTATTTAGGCATCAGTAAAATCGTTTACTTCAGGTCGCAGAAAAATAATTTGAACCAATAATGCCATAAAAACAACACCAGCCATCATGGCAAAACCATTTCCTAACGCACCTTCATCTGCATATTTTCCTAATATTGAAGTCACTAACGCTCCACAGCCCACTCCAGTCATATTCAAAACGCCATAAGCAGTAGCTCTGTATTTTGAGGATACAAACTGACAAAGTATTGGCATATTATTAGCATCAAACATTCCATAACCTATCCCAAAACAAAGAGCTGCACTTACAACATGAAAAAGAGAATTTCCAAAACCAATTAATAGTAAGGCCGGAATCGTTAAACTTAGTCCAATAGCACTTGTATAAACTCTTCCTTTAACATTCTTTAAAACCCATTTATCAGATAATATACCTCCAAAAATAACACCCAATAAAGAAGACATTGAGATAGTGATTGTTGCCAATGGTCCTGCTTGTTCCATTGAAATTCCTAAATTATCCGAAAATAATGTTGGCAACCAATTCTTAGTAGCCCAACCCGGTAAACTAATAGTAGCAAAAAAGAATAAAATAATCCAAAATGAAATATTGGTAAATAACAATCCCAATCCTTTTAAAACTGAACTTTTTTCTTTACTATCCTTTATGTTTTGATGATTCGAAACTTTTTTCTCAAAAAGAAAAAAGACCAAGACAATAGCGTAGACAACCCCGATTAATCCAAAATAATGAAAAGTGGTATGCCATGAATAGGCTGCGGCAATTGTAGCGCCAAACCCACCCAAAGCCGATCCTATATAAAGCCCTGTCATGTGAATCCCTATTGCAAGTGATCGGGATTTTTGCTGGTGATAATCGGCAATTAATGACAATCCGGCAGGAATATACAAGGCTTCACTTACTCCCATAAGAGCCCTTAACCAATACACATGATTGTAACTGACAGCATAACCCATTGCATAAGTAACTGCTGACCAGACAAATAAACTACCAACAATTAGCCATTTTCTATTCAATTTGTCCGCTATAATACCAGATATTGGACTCATCAAAGCATATATCCAAAGAAATATGGCCATTAAGCGACCAAAATTCTCTCCCGACATCAATTCTGGAATATCTGTTTCCATTGAGGGACGCATGGTGGCCAACATCTGTCTGTCCATATAGTTAAGCAATGCAACAACCCACAGCAAGCCCACTACTATCCAAGGATAATATTTTGAATTCTTCATAATTTGTATGTAAATAGTTTTTATTCTAGCGCAATCTGCCTGTTTTATTTTAAACAACAAAGCTTTTTGTCTAGCTATAAAAGTGTAAGATTTGAATTGATTATTTTATTTTTCCTATCATAACATTAGGCGTTCGTATTCCTGGTTTAATTTCACCATTAGACAGTACAATTTCATTATCCCATAGCACTGCAGTAGTCGTAACTTGTGCCAAAAATGGCAACTCCCCTACTTTTGTCCAAGTATCAGATAGTGTGTTATACAACAACATCCCTTTAAAAAAACCCTGATGTTGGGTGTTCAGTACATTCTTCTCTGCAATAAGTCTTTCCTTTTCCTCTTTTGAATTTGATTGTGCTATTTGGGATAAATAGGTTTCTATTTTATGAAAAACTAGTCCATTATCCCCACCAAGAATCAATATCGAATGCGTTCCTAATGCAACAGCAGCACCAGCTGAAAAATTGGTAGTATTTGTTCCGTCTGAAATAGCTGCTGCACTTCTCCACGCTTGTTTTTGGATATTATAAACAAAAGTAGTATTGTGTAAATCACTGATACCTGTTGCCGTTTTAGTTCTTCCTCCAATTACAAAAATGGCTGTACCTTCATTTGTATCTTGAACCACAGCAACTGCATTTGCCAATGCTATGGGTAAATTGGGTAATGCTTTCCATTCTGGTTTTATAACATTTAAATCCAAACTAAAAAAAAGATTGGAAGAGTTTTTTGCTTCATCTCCTCCTATTGCATAAATCACATTTCCGATATGGGTTAGAGCGATATTGGCCATAGCCAAAGGGAATTCTGGCAATGAAAGTATTTCAACATCATTTCTGGAATGTTTCCATTTTAAGATGTATGCCTTATTCGAAAGACCATTTATATTTTCACCCCCTACATAAACAACTCCCAAATTAGTTGAAGTAACTCCACTATAGGCAATGGGTTCTGGTAATTTTGTTTTTATTTTTTTATTCCAAATAAAATTGGCGTCTCTTTTTTGCAATACATGAATAGCATCAGAATATCTTTTAGCCCCACCTTCCCAAGGCATTTTATCAGGAAAATTGGCTCCTCCAGTCACAATTAAAACATTCTTATGTACCCCATTTATGGCTCCAGCAAAGCCAAGAGACTTGCTTCCTTCATTATTTTGCAAATACGCACCAATTTTCCATTCGATGGTATTAAAATCTTTTATTTGAGAATTGACTGTTGTTGTTATTGACATCATAAAAAATAAAGGAATTAGAAAAAATAATAACTTTTCTATTGATTTCATTTATAAACTAGCTTGGCAGATTTGATTTGAAACTATTAAAATCTAAGCTATCCACATCCTTTTTGAAATCCTCAAACTGATCCGAACTCATATTTTTGACTGGTAATCTAAATTCACCTAAATTCAATCCCGTAACTTTCATATAGGCTTTCCCTACAGATATCCCTCCGTATTTACCCAATAAACGAATCATATTTATTGATTTTTGCTGTAAAATACGAGCGGTAAACAAATCATTGGTATTAAAGGCATCAATCAATTCATAATATAAAGGTGCCGCATAATTAAAAGTACTTCCAACAGCTCCCGTGGCTCCCAATACTAGAGCAGACAACATGTTTTCGTCACGTCCCCAAAGCATATCATATTTTCCGTCTTTATAGCTCATGCAACTCTGAAAATCCATGAAATCTTCATGAGTATATTTTATGCCAGCAAAATTGTCCAGTTTGCCATCTAAGGCTTGAATTAAATCAAACATTGGTAAGTTAACCCCTGTTAAAACTGGAATATGGTAGTAATAAAAAGGCATATTTGGCACACTTTCTCCAACCATAATACAAGCCTGAGCGAGCATATCTACATTGGCTGGTTTAAAATAAAAGGGAGAAGTAAGCGATACAGCATATAAACCAATTTCATAAGCATGTTTGGCTAAATCGATACAATCAGAAAGACAAGTCCCTCCCAAAAATACCATTACTTTGAAATCATCATCGTGATTCGTGCAATCTGCCCACGCTTGCGCTATGGCTTTTTTTTCTTCAAGGGTTATAGAAACCCCTTCTCCTGTCGATCCATTTATAAAAGCTCCAGTAACTTTGTTGTGTTTTAAAAATGCATAATAGGGTGGAATTAAACTAACGTCTAATTTTCCGTTGCTGTCAAATGGAGTAAATGGTGCAGCTATAAGTCCTTGTAAATGTTGTATATTCATGTGTAGATACTTTTTGTTTTTTAAAGGAATATGGTATCACCATTCTTAATTCTAATTTGAATTTTTAGAATCATGGCGATTTCATAATGTTTATTCGTTAAATTATAGGTGTTAATTGACCAAGCCGAAAATTTTTAAATTTTCGACTCAATCAGTTAACAGTAAAATTCTAATCTAAATTAGTACCCAGGATTCTGAGTCACTTTTGGATTGTAGTTAATTGTATTTTGAGATATTGGGAAAAGTACTTGTTTCCCTGTCATAGATGGAACATTCGCCGTTTTATTAAAACGAACTAAATCCCACCATGCTTTACCTTCAAAAGCAAGTTCTTTTAGACGCTCTTTTAAAATAACATCATCATTAGCTGCTTGAGAAGAATTAGTAAATACAGCAGTAGCATCTGCTCTTTGCATCACTTGATTCATCTCTGCAGTAGGATCCTGACCCAAACCGTTTTTGATTTCAGCTTTCATCAACAAAATATCTGCCCAACGATAAATAATGATATCACTGGTAAATCTTCTAAGGGTACCATCTACAGTACCATTAAATTTCATTAATCCAGTAACAACATCTGCTGTATTTGCAGTATTTCTAAGTGTCAAATAAGTTGCATCTTTTCTAACATCGGTTGCCGCAAAATTAAAGCGAGATGGATCAGGTTGTACTCTTGAAATACCCGCATTTCCAGAACCGGAACCTAGTGTCCCAAACATTGCAGTAGCAGCTGCAGTAGTCGCTCCAGGATAATCTGAAGGACCAACGTACATAAAAGAGTTCCAGTTATCCGATAAATTTGAAGTAACATCGGTTAATGAATAACGAACCGCAAAAAGTATTTCATTATTACCTTTGCTTGTATAACTGAATACATCTTTAAAATTAGGCAATAAAGCAGGACCAGCAGCAATTGCATTTATGGCATCCAACGCTATATTCAAATCTGCAGCTCCGCCTCCTAATTGCTTGGCAGTCCATAAATTCACATCCGCTTTTAATGCATATGCAGCTGATTTTGATAATTGTACTTTATTATTGTTCGCATCTGGAAAATTAGCCAATGCCAATTCAATATCCGATTTTATAAATGCAAAAGTTTCGGCCAAATTGTTACGAGGAACGATATACTCATTTTGATTCGTATTCTCTGTTGGTGTAGTAACAATTGGAACACCACCCCAAGAACGCGCCATAATAAAATAAGCCAAAGCCCTCATTGTATACGCCTGAGCCATGTAGCGTTTTTGCTCATTTAAAGTAGTTGAACTAAACGGAATAGTAGGAACATACTTTATAATCAAATTAGCCTGTTGTACAACAGTATACAAACCACCCCAATCTACATCTACATTTTGTGCAGTAAGATTGTTGTTGTAATAATTCGCTAAATTCAACGGTGATTGAACCCCAGCTTTAATTTCTGCACTTCGAGCACCTCCTAATAAATAATAATTTTGTTGGGTTTGTGTTCTAAAATTAATGTACATTCCATTGACAGCTGCTTTAGCATCATCCTCAGTTTTCCAAAAAGCATCTGAAGTAATTACACTTTCTGATACTAAGTTTAAATCATCTGCACAAGAATTAAATAGCGGTGAGATGCATGCAAATAGGATTGAATATAATATATATTTATTTTTCATAATAGATAATATTTGTTTTTTAAAGGAATATGGTATCGCCATTCTACTTACCAATTTTTGAATTTAATATCATGGCGATTTCATGATGTTTATTATTAAAATTTACAGACTTACATTTAATCCAAATATTATGTTTCTTGGTACTGGATATGTACCTGTAGCTCCAGCTGAATTTAAACCTTGGCTAGAACCTCCATCAATACCTTGAACTTCAGGACTTAAACCTGTATATTTAGTAAAATAATAAAGATTACTTCCTGTTACATAAAAACGTGCCGATGCTAATCGTACTTTATTAGCAAAAGAAGTTGGAATAGTATATCCTAAAGTGATTTCTCTTAAACATAAATAATCTCCACTTTCATAATAACGACTATTTCCTTGAAACATATTTGTGTTATAAGCTGCTCCACTAGCTTCCGATCTAAATAAATTGTTTTGATTGGTTTGATCAGCCCAACGGTAACGAGGTACATCAGTAATGTCTCCTTCTTTTTGCCAAGATTGTAAACTTTCGGCCAGTAAACCATAATTCCCTTGAAATTGACCAACAAAACGAGCTCTGGCTTCATTATATATTGTAGCTCCTAATGAATAATCTGTTCTAACCACTAATGAAAAACCTTTATAACTCACATCAAAATTAATACCTCCTACATATTTAGGAAACATATTCCCCATGTATTTTCTGTCTCTACTATCGATAATATTATTGCCATCGGTATCTTCAAAAACAGCATCTCCAGGAAATTTAATTCCATTAGGATTTCCACCAGCGGCGTTTGTTTTTGTTACATAAGTATCTTTTGTTGTCGCATTATATGCATCTGCAGCAGCTTGAGTAGGAAGAATGTATAATTGTTTATGAGCATAAAAATCTCCAATTTTTTGTCCTTCTTGTGACCCACCTACATATACATAAGATCCACTGGCAGCATCCCAAATTTGGGTTCCACCAATTCTGTTGTTTAAATTCCCATTATAAGGAAGGGTCTCAATAACATTCGTATTGTGTGATATAATGAATCCAGCATTAATTTTTAAATCATTTTGATTGTAAATCGTAGTAGCCAATTCCATTTCAAATCCTTTACTTCTTAAACCTCCTAGATTAGTCAAAACTGTTGAAAATCCACTATTAGAAGGCAAAGTCAAATTGGTTAATAGATCCGACGTTAATTTGTTATAAAAATCTCCAATTAATCTAATCTTGTCTTCGTGAATACCCAAATCAAAACCAATATTATTAGTTTGTGATTGTTCCCATTTTAGGCCAGGGTTTGCGATTTGTGAGTTAATAATTGCAGATTGACCATTATAATTATTGGCAATTCCGTTTGTAGATCCTGCATATAATCCTCCTGCTTGAAAATCACCCAAAGTACCTAAGTTTCCATTAACACCAAAACTTCCTCTCAATTTGAATGATGAAACCACTGTTGGCATTACTTTCCAAAATTCTTCTTCATGCGCATTCCATCCTACAGATATCCCAGGAAAAAAACCGTATTTATTGTTTGGTCCTAAACTAGAAGCACCATCATATCGAAAAGATCCTGTAAATAAATACCTGTTTTTATAATCGTAATTCAAACGTCCGAAAACACCATTCATAACCAATTTCGTATTATTCGCATAAACGGAAACTGGAATTGGAGATGAATCTAAAGTCTGAGCTAAATCGGAAGGACTTCCTTTACCCGAAGCATTAAATGCTTTTATTGTTCTTTCGTAATTTGAAGCTCCTAATTTTGCTTGAAAATTACCTACGGCATCAATCGATTTCGTATACGTAAAAACCCCTTCAAATTGTGTTTGAAACAAACGATTATTTACTTGAGAAGCTGTTCGAGTATTGTCAACTAGTCCTGTACTTCCGCTCAAAAATGCCTGTTGAAAAACATTTCCAGAAGCATTTTCACTATATAAAGACATTGAAGGTGTAAAAACTAAATCTTTTGAAAGTTTCAAATCTCCATCAAAAGACATTTGTAATTTTTCATTTTCATTAATCCCTTTTACTTTACCCATTTGATATAATGGATTTCCGTTTATATTATTTTGGCCTGGCGCCAAACTACCATCTTCCAATAAAAATTTTGTTGTAGGTGCATTTCCCAAATATCTATTAAAGACCACACTATTACTTACCACTTGATTGTTATTCGATTTAGCATATAAAACTTTACCACTTAAAGTAAAATTATCAGTCAAATTAAAAGACGCATTCAACTTTGCGGTAAATCTCTCATAACCGGTATAAATAGTAACTCCATCTCCTTTTAAATATCCTAAACTTAAATCAAAAAGACCTTTTTCTGTACCACCACTAAAATTTAAATTATGATTTTGCGTCAAAGCATTTTGAAACAAAACATCATTCCAATTGGTACTTTTGTACATAATTGTATTCGATGTATTCAAAGGATCAACCATTTCTTGCCAACCTTCGCCTTGCAAAGTAGCAATTGTTTGTGCGGATAAACTTGATTTTAATAATGTGGCAAACGGTGTATTATTATTCAAATTATTACCCGTACCATAAGGAGTTGCTCCTATTAATTGATTATCTCTAGCATTAGGACGTGTTCCACCCATAATATCGGCAGCATTTTTAACACCTAAACGAGACAAACGAATGAAGTCTTCTCCCCCCAAAAAATCATATTTTTTTGCAATTTGACTGAATTGAGACGAATAACTATAGGAAATTTTTGTTTTCCCAACTTTACCTGTAGAGGTTGTAATAATAACAACACCATTAGATCCACGTGCACCATAAATGGAAGTTGATGCAGCGTCTTTTAATACTTGTAACGAGGCAATATCGGCTGAGTTAATATCATCTATCTGAGAACGTATTACTCCGTCAACAATATACAAAGGAGTTGCTCCTCCTGGATTATCAATAGAGGTACCACCACGAATTATAATACTTGATGCTTTTCCTGGTTGTCCTGAAGCCGTGCGAACAACAACACCACTTACATTACCTTGTAGTGCTTGAGTAACATTAGAATAGGGTATATTTTCTAATACTTTTTTATCTAATTTAGAAACTGATGTACTTACTGTTCTTCTATTTTGAGATCCGTAACCCACAACAAGTACTTCATTCATTTGTTGCCCAACTTCTTTTAAAACTATTCTTAGATCTTCATCACTTACAATTTTAACTTCTTGATCTTGTAACCCAATATATGTAACCAATAATACGGTCACATAATCTGGAATTTCAATTTCAAAAGTCCCATCAAGTTCTGTTGATGCTGTTATAGTTGTTCCTTTGGCCAATATATTTGCTCCTGGTAAAGACTCCCCTTTTTCATTGAAAACTTTACCTTTAATTTTTCGGTTAACTGGCGCAATTGATGTTCTTTTTACAGAATTATCCATTTTTGGAATTAAAGAAATCGTTTTGCCTTGAATAATCCATTTTACAGGAGCACCCTTGAAAGCTTCTTGCAATACTTTTTCGATTGAAGCATTTTTAACATCAATTGAAATTGGTTTTACATTTTTTAAAATAGTAACATCGTAGAAAAAAACATAATTTGTTTGTTCTTTAATAACAGAGAGTACTTTTTTTGCTGTTACATTCTTTCCAGAGAAAGTTATTGTTTGTGAAGATACTGCTGCCGATACATTTAGCGTAAGGGCAATTATCAATATGGACGTTAATTTCATAACTTTCCAGAATTTAGGGGTTAGCCAAGAATTTCTCGACTTGCTTTTTGGTAATAATTTCATACTTTTGTAATGATTTTGGTTAAAAATAAATTTTCCTCGCTTGGTCTATTTATCTGTTTTTCCAGTCATAGTTCCTTTTTACTAAGGAACAAGCCAGCGATGCTTCCAACATCTGCTGGCTTTTTTATTGGATCACAAATAAATTTTTTATAAAAAAGGTTTCCCTGATTTGTTTTTTTTATGGTATTACTTTCAAAATTTTGCCTTCTATTTTAAAATGAACATTATTTCCCTCTAAAATTTTCAATACTTGTGATAATTCTAGGTCTCTATTTATTTCACCTTCAAAGTTTCTAGAAACAACTCCTTTATCCATAACTACATCTACATCATACCAACGACTTATTTGGCGTAATACCGTTTCGAGACTTGCATTATCAAAATGGAACATACCATTTTTCCAAGCCAATACTTCATCAAAATTATCAAGGGCCTTTACCTTAACTCCACCTGATTTTTTTATATTGGCTTGCTGACCTGGTTTCAAAAGTACTTTTTGATCTTTTTTGCCCACTAATACACTACCTTCAATAAGCGAAGTTTTGATTTCACCTTCATCATCGTAACCATTAACATTAAAATGAGTCCCCAAAACCTGTACTTCTACATCGTTAACTGTTACTTTAAAAGGTCTATGTTTATCTTTGGTAACTTCAAAATAAACTTCTCCTACTATTGATACTTTTCTTTCATTGGCGGCAAATGCAGTTGGAAATGAAATAGAAGAAGAAGCATTAAGCCAAACTTTTGTGCCATCTGATAATTCTAATTTAAATTGTCTTCCTCTTGGAGTCATCATTTTATTTATTACACCACGAGCATTACTTCCTTCGGTATAAATTATTTCACCATCTTTCTTGGCAACGGCAGTATTGCTTTGATTGGCTAGAACTCCATTGGCAACACTATCTAAAACAATTTGAGAACCATCTCCCAAAGTTAGTATTGCACCTGATCTACCAGGCATAATAACATTCTTATCAATATTTGCTATTGCTGTTGAAACTTTATTTCGATTGAATGCAACATAACCAAGTCCCATAACCAAAACAATACTTGCAGCGACCAATAATTTTTTCCAATTAAATAATGTAGAATCAGCTTCTTCTGCAACCAGGTCGTTTATTGTATTTATTTTCTTTGTGAGAGATTGGATAAATTGTTGTGTTGATTCTGGATTTGCTTTAACAGGTCCAATACGTTCATAATTTTCACGAAGTATAAAATCTAAATCATCTGCATATTGAGGATCATCAATCATTTTTAATAACTGTGCTTTACCTTCAAGAGATATTTCACCTGAAACAAATTGATACATAAGTTCTTTAAACACTTCTTTTTGATACATAACGAAAAGATTTAAGCCTTGTAAGGATGTCCTTCAAATATAAAGACGAGAATACTTCACCAAAGCGGCAATGAAAATGAATAAAATTTTAAAAAAAAGTAAAAAAAATATTTAGAGTATAAAAAATATCATAAAATAACAGCAATAAACAAATATCGTCCTATACAAAATAAGAACAACATTTTAATGCCATAATGCTTGTGAAGATAGATTCTTAGGAAGTTCAAGGCTTCTAGCAAATGCCAACGAATGGTTCTTTTGGAAAGTCCCAGTTCTTCACTAATAAAATCAGCATCTTTTCCCTCTAAACGGCTTAATAAAAAAATAGTACGTCTAGGTTCTGCCAAAAGATTGGCACCTTCATTAATGATACTAGTCAATTCTTTAAACTCATATTGTTCATCTGGTTTCAAAAACATTTCTTGGATTTTTTCTCCCTTAAAAGATTCTGTTTCTACCAATTTTCGACGAATATGAGTTATAATTAAATTTCTACTTACAATAAAAAGATAATTATCAAAACTGTTAACTTCGGACAACTTTTCTTTTTTCTCCCAAATTTGTATAAATACATCTTGGGTTAACTCTTCGGCTACAGGATACGATTTTACAAAACTTAAGGCATGTTGCAGCACTTTTTGCCAATATTTTTCAACAAGACGAGAGTACACAAATTCATTGCCAGAAGCTACTTTTAATAAAATAAGGGATTCATCTGAAGTCATTAATGGAGAATTCATAAAGTTTTGGGGTAACTCAATTTCTTAAATTAATTGCAACAAACATAACAAAAAAAACCTCCTACAACTCTATTATTCAAAAAAAAATATTTTAATATTTTAATAAATTAACAACAAATAGTGAAATATTTAATTTATTTGAGAGAAAAAAGAAGCATATTCAATATTATAATCAATAAAATCAACAGATCAATAACCTTGAAAAAACCACAAACCCTGATTTTTTGATTCTATTTATTCAAAAAAATAACACATAAAATCCTAATAGTTGCAAAACAGAATCAAGTCAATTATATTTGAATCGATAATTAAAAACAAAGCAGTCATTCGGCTCCTTTTACAAAAATTTAATTCGGAACTTTTAAAATTTTTTTTATCTTGAGCAACAATGCACATTCTAATCTATTACTGACACATACCAAAAAGACCAAATACTAATGATTAACACTATACCACCATTAAAAAAAAATTCTAAATCCATTCTCAATGCCGCCGTAATTGTGGCAGCACTAGGCTATTTTGTTGACATTTACGATCTATTACTTTTTGGAATTGTTCGTACAGACAGTTTAAAAGATTTAGGAATTACAGGTGATGCCATCCGAAATCAAGGTGAATACATCATTAGTATGCAAATGTTTGGAATGTTATTTGGCGGTATTCTTTGGGGAATTTTAGGTGATAAAAAAGGAAGAATATCCGTTTTATTTGGCTCTATTTTAATTTATTCGATAGCTAATATTGCCAACGGAATGGTAACAACCGTTGACGCTTATGCATTTTGGAGGTTGATTGCAGGAATAGGACTTGCCGGAGAACTTGGAGCAGGAATTACTTTGGTAGCCGAATCATTACCTAAAGAAAAACGAGGTTATGGAACAATGATTGTAGCTTCAGTAGGCGTTTCTGGTGCAGTGGCCGCTTATTTGGTATATCAAATTTTTCAGGATTGGCGTTTGTGTTATTATGCTGGAGGTGTCCTAGGTATTTTGTTGCTATTTTTAAGAATCAGCATTACCGAATCTGGAATGTTCAAGCAGATACAACAAACCAAAGAAACGAAAGGTGACTTCTTGTCTTTATTTACCCATAAAAAACGTTTTTTAAAATACCTTCAATGCATTATTATTGGCATTCCAATTTGGTTTCTAGTAGGTGTTCTGATTACTTTTTCACCAGAATTTGCAAAAGCTCTAGGCGTACAACAAGCCGAAACCATCATGGCAGGAAAAGCAATCGCTTTTTGTTACACCGGTTTGGTTTTTGGAGATATTGCCAGCGGGTTATTAAGCCAATGGCTAAAAAGTCGAAAAAAAATAATGGCTTTATTTTTGATTTTCAATCTCTTAATGGTTTTTGTTTATTTGAATGCTTATGCTATTTCGGTATCTACTTTCTACATACTATGCTTTACTATGGGATTTTCAGTAGGATATTGGGTTTTATTCGTTACCATTGCAGCGGAGCAATTTGGAACCAACATCAGAGCAACTGTAACTACCACAGTTCCTAATTTTGTTCGGGGATCTCTTCCATTAATAATTTTAATTTATAGCTTTTTTAGAGATAATCTTTTAGACGGTGACATCCTTAAATCAGGAATGATTGTTGGCTCATTACTATCAATAATTTCTTTATTAGCGCTTTGGAAAATGAAAGAAACATTTCATACTGATTTGGATTTTACCGAAAGCAATGACGAAACTTTTATTTAATAATTAGAGCAATTTTCATTATTAAATTATTGATTTACAAACATAACTACACATTCAATTTTAGCTTTTTTTTTAAACTATTAAGAAATTAAAATTCATTTAGACTAATGCTTAATGATCTTAATTTCTTAATGGTTTTCTTTTTTTAGAATTACCAATTTTTATTTCAATTAAATTTGAATTATATTTGAGCGAAATTTATACCATGAAGATATTTTTCACCTTTCTTTTTTACATCCTATTCCAAGTAGGATATGCACAATCGGCAGATCAGTATTTTGAAAAAATTAGAAATAACGAAGCCGAACTTACCGCTTTTTTTGCTCAAATGCCTAAAGGAGGCGACCTACATCACCATTATTCTGGGTCTATTTATGCAGAACCTTTAATAGCGCATGCTATCACCGAAGATTTTTTTCTCAATACTCAAACCATGGCTGTTTCTCAAGAAAAACAAACTGGAACTGACTGGGTATTATTTTCGACTTTACAAAAAAATGGAGAATTAGATATTTACAAACAAAAAATAATACAAAAATGGTCTGTCAAAGATTATAATAATGTGGATTACCCATCGGATAAATTATTTTTTGAATCTTTTATGAAGTTTGAAACCGCTACAAAAAACAATTTTGGAGCAGGTTTATTGGAGCTAAAAAACAGAGCCATCAAAGAAAATGTAAGCTATATCGAAACGCAATTATCAACCATTCCATGTTCCATAAACACATCTGAATTAACCAAATACAACCTTCATTTACGAAAAATGATGGTAGCCAAAAATGAAAAAGCCGTTATGCAATCCTTGGATTCTTTATATACTATTTTCATTCAAAAAGATGCCAAGAAATACGCCACTGATTTTAATGTAAACTTCGTAGCCAAACTTCACAAAGACCTAAAAATAGACGACAATCAATTCACAATGCGCTACCAAAATTTTGTATTGCGTTTCATGGAACCAGTAGATTTATTCAAAAATTTAGTGGTTGCTTTTATGTCTGCCGACAGTAGTCCCCTGATGGCGGGAGTGAATATAGTTTCTCCCGAAGATGGCGAAACTTCTATGAAAGATTATGGTTTACACATGCTAATGTTCAAATATTGCCACAGTCGCTTTCCAAAAGTAAAATATGCAATGCATGCTGGTGAACTTACCTTAGGAATGGTTCGTCCCGAAGAATTAACTTGGCATATCAATGCAGCAGTATATACGGCTGGAGCCAATAGAATCGGACATGGAGTTGATATGGCTTATGAAGAAAAAAGTTATGATTTAATGCGTTATATGGCCAAAAATAGCATTCCAATTGAAATCAATCTTACCAGTAATGAGTTCATCTTAAAAGTTAAAGAAAACCGTCATCCAATTTTATTATACAAAGAATTTGGCGTTCCCATTGTTATTAGTACCGATGACGCAGGAATATTACGAACCAACATGACAGAACAATATGTATTATTAGCCAAAAGATACAAAACCATCACCTATACGGATATCAAACAATTTGTTTATAACAGTATCAACTTTAGTTTTATTCAAGATCCTACTGTAAAAAAACAAGTAGTACAGGACTTGCAAAATCGATTTGAGACTTTTGAAAATAATTTTAAAAATTAATTTTAGTAATCCAATTACAACGTTCTTACATTCAAAAACAACTTAACATTACTTTTCATTTAGTATTTTTTTAACCCTATTTTTATATTTTTAACTCAATTTAAGAAAACCATCACAAATATTGTCCGTATTTTTGCAATTGTATTATTTATTTAATAAAAATTAAAAAATCTTAAAAAAAATTATATGAAGAACTTTGTCCTAATTTCACTATTTTCAATACTATCAATAACCGCTTTTGCACAAAATAGAAAAGTATCTTCTGTAAAAGTAGACGATAATCTAACTCGATATTACATCAACTACGAAAATGGTCTTCCTACGCTAACTGCCAATAAATATGGGGCTTTAAAATTTTATTTAGAAAAATATGTAAAATTTTCTGATGATAAAAAAAACACAAGCTACAATCTAATTTTTGACCTAAATGAAAAAATCATAAACTCTTTAAACAAAGATATTTATGTTACTATTGTATTTCTCGATTATTCAATAATTAATGCAAGACCTTCTTTAGAAAACGAAGGTACTTTTAAAGGCAATATTACCATCCCAATTAAAAATATTGATCGGTTAACAAAAACTGCCATAAAAGCAATTATCTTTAAAATAAAAGACGAAACCGATGAAAATGATATCGTTTTCAAATTCAATAAAGAGGATGCAGGAAATTATAAATTTCAAAAAGAAGCACTGTTAATTAAAGAAGGAAAATAAAGTAATCTTGAAATAAAGTCATAAAAAAAACCTCAAAAATGAGGTTTTTTTTATGTTTAGTTTTTATTAATCTTCTTCTGCATGATGTGATTTTGAATATCCTCTCCATTTCTCTATACAATCCTGAAAATCCTGAGGTAATTCTGTATCAAAACGCATCATTTCTCCTGTAGTAGGATGTACAAAACCCAACGTTTTAGCATGCAAAGCTTGACGCGGTAAAGCTTTGAAACAATTCTCTATAAACTGTTTGTATTTAGTAAACGTAGTTCCTTTCAAAATCAAGTGACCGCCATAACGTTCATCATTAAAAAGTGGATGGCCAATGTGTTTCAAATGTGCCCTAATTTGATGTGTTCTTCCCGTTTCCAATTTACAGGAAATCAAGGTTACATAACCAAAACGTTCCAATACTTTATAATGTGTAATGGCAGGTTTCCCAATTTCGGGATCTGCAAAAACGGCCATTTGCATGCGGTCTTTTAAGTGTCTCGCCAAGTTTCCTTCAATCGTACCTTCTTCAGCAGCTACATTTCCCCAAACTAACGCAATATATTCTCTTTCAGATGTTTTAGCCTCAAATTGTTTGGCCAGATGCGTCATCGCTGCTTCAGTTTTGGCAATAACCAACAATCCCGAAGTATCCTTGTCAATTCTGTGAACTAATCCTGGACGTTCGCTACTGTTCATTGGTAAATTCTCAAAATGAAATGCCAGCGCATTCACCAAAGTTCCAGTATAATTTCCGTGCCCTGGATGCACTACCATCCCAGGCTCTTTATTGATTAACAACAAAGTATCATCTTCATATACAACATTAAGCGGAATATCCTCTGGATCCACCCTATTTTCAAATGGCGGATGCGACAACATCACCTGAACCACATCAAAGGGTTTTACTTTATAATTGGATTTTACAGGCGCATCATTCACAAAAATATTACCTTCTGTGGCTGCGTTCTGAATTTTATTTCGTGTGGCATTTTGAATTAAACCCATCAAGTATTTATCTATTCGTAAAATCGCTTGACCTTTGGGAACTTCAAACTTAAAATGTTCAAATAATTCTTCGTCTAACTCGTCTATTGGTTCACTGTTATTGTCCATTCGTTGGTGTTTCTGTTGTTGGAACAGCGGTACTATCCACTACTTCTTCTTGATAACTCTCTTTTCCATCGCCCAAAACCAAATCAATTTTTGATGCTTTCAAGACTCTGTCTCCTACTTTCAAATTTCTTCCTTTGTAACGCATTTCCAGAACCATGTCTTTTCCTAAATTCGGAACATACGTAATAGTTCCTTCTTCAAGTCCCAGTGCCTTAAGCGTTGGTACTGCTTCACGATATGTTTTTTCAATTAAATCTGGAATTCGAACAGACGAAAACCCAGAAGAATTGATTTTAATATATACTTTTCTTCCAACCTTAACCTTAGTCCCGGGCATCGGATCCTGCTCTACTACACTGTATTTTGGAAAATCTCCTCTAAAATCGACACTATCCAAAAGCTCATAATCCAAATCCAATTCATCTAGCTTATCTTCGACTTGCTCCTCAGTCAATTTTCTTAAATCAGGAACCGTTATTTCATGCCCATGATCGGTTGTAAATGTTAGCCAATGCATAAACAAATAGGCCAAAACTGCAATAATAGCAAGTGCAATCGCCACTTGTCCAAAAAATACACGACTCGTAAGATATTTTTTTAAGCTCATAAATATTTTTATTTCCCGCAAAGATAAAGCTATTTCGTTTCAAAAAAAATGATAATTTTGTTTAATAGTATTTGTCCTTCTGAGCATTGTTTACAGAAGGAGCTATTCCTGCTGTACGCTTGTATCTTTTGCTAAAAAAAACATTTTTCCAAAGCCATAAAAGGAGCTTCCTTTGGTCGCTCTTTTCTGCCAGGAAAAATTAGTTTTTTTACACAAAAGGAAACCGCTTCCATCAGGGCTAGGGAATTCATTTTCAAAACAATATTTAGCATTTAAAAATTAAAATCACAGTATTACACTTTCAAAAAAATCGTGAAATTTGTAAAATTAGTGGCAAAAAAACAAAAAAATATGAAAAACATTGCCATCATCATGGGCGGCTATTCCAGCGAATACAAGATCTCACTCATTAGCGGAAACGTAGTTTATCAATTCTTAGACAAAACCAAATACAATGCCTTTCGCATTCATATTTTCAAAGAAAAATGGGTTTATGTAGATGCCAACGATTCCGAATTCCCTATCGATAAAAATGATTTTTCGGTAAACATAAACGGAAGCAAACAAACTTTTGATTGTGTTTTTAATGCCATTCACGGAACACCAGGCGAAGATGGACTGATGCAAGCTTATTTTGAATTGTTAAACATTCCACAAACCGCTTGTGATTATTACCAAGCCGCATTAACCTTCAACAAACGCGATTTATTATCCGTATTAAAACCATACGGAATAAAAACAGCCACTTCCTATTATCTAAACAAAGGTGACATCATCAATACTAACGAAATTGTTGAAAAATTAGGTCTCCCATGTTTTGTAAAACCCAACAAAGCAGGATCAAGCTTCGGAATTTCAAAAGTAAAAACCGCTGCCGAATTGCCAATAGCCATCGAAGTTGCCTACAAAGAAGACAATGAAATCATCATAGAAAGCTTTCTTGACGGCACCGAAGTTTCTGTTGGAGTAATCAATTACAAAGGAAAAATTACTGTTTTACCTATAACCGAAATTGTTTCCGAGAATGATTTCTTCGATTACGAAGCCAAATACGAAGGGAAATCTCAAGAAATTACACCTGCGAGAATCTCAGATGAAATGACTCAAAAAGTAGCAGAAATAGCCAAACGCGCCTACGAAGTACTCAAAATGAAAGGTTTCTCACGTAGCGAATTTATCATTGTAGACGGAGAACCACACATGCTAGAAATGAACACCATTCCTGGTCTTACCACCGAAAGTTTGATTCCGCAACAAGCCAAAGCCGCTGGAATTTCATTGGAAGATTTATTCACAAATGCAATTGAGTTAGCGCTTAATTAAGTTACTAAGTCACTGAGATGCTAAGTTTTTAGAAACTTAGCATCTTAGAAACTCAGAATCTTAGAAACTAAAAAAAAATGAAAAAAGCCATATTTCCAGGATCGTTTGACCCGATCACCTTAGGCCACGAAGACATCATCAACAGAGGCATTTCGCTTTTTGATGAAATTGTAATTGCCATTGGGGTCAATGCCGAAAAAAAATACATGTTTACGCTCGAAGAAAGAAAGCGTTTCATTGAGGAAACATTCAAAAATGAACCCAAAGTTACCGTTATCACTTACGAAGGTTTAACCATCGACTTATGTCACAAAGTAAAAGCCGACTTTATACTTAGAGGTCTACGAAACCCCGCCGATTTTGAATTCGAAAAAGCAATCGCCCACACCAACAGACGGTTATCCAAAATAGAAACCGTATTTTTATTGACTGCTGCACGAACTTCATACATCAGTTCTAGCATCGTGAGAGATGTTATCCGAAACTATGGCGAATACGAAATGCTGGTTCCCGAAGCTGTAAGGGTTAAATTGCATAAATAGTTTTCAGACTTTTCTGTTGTTGAATTAATACAAATAAAAGACTATTTTAAAATAGGAGAAATTCATGATTCTAATTTTCTAAAATTAAAAATAGAAAAGAGACTAAGGAAAACGGATATCAGAGAAAAACATAAATTTGCGAAACCTACTAATTAGCTGTAATTTCGCAACCTAAAATAACACACACCTTATAATGAGCTTCGAAAGAGAATTAAATAAACGCAGCGGTTCCCAATGTGAATTATGTGCTGCCACCGAAAACTTAAAAGAATACCAAGTATTACCGACCAAGAAAGGCGGATTGGACGAAAGCATTTTTGCTTGTGCTACTTGTATCGACCAAATTGAAAATCCAGGTCATGAAGATTTAAACCACTGGAGATGTCTGAACGACAGCATGTGGAGCGAACACACTCCTGTACAAGTTGTAGCTTGGAGAATGTTAAGCCGTTTGCGCAAAAATGGTTGGCCACAAGAATTATTGGAGCAAATGTATTTTGACGAAGACACTTTGGCATGGGCACAAGCTACAGGAGAAGGAGAAGATGATGAAAACAAAATCATCCACCGTGATGTTAATGGCGTTATTTTGACTCATGGAGATTCTGTTATATTAATCAAAGATCTAAAAGTAAAAGGATCTAGTATGGTTGCTAAACAAGGTACTTCGGTACGCAACATCCGTTTGGACCACGAAAATGCAGAATACATTGAAGGAAAAGTAGATGGTCAACAAATTGTAATTATCACACAATACGTGAAGAAAATATAGTAATCAAGTGATAAGTAAAAGAGTGATAAGTAATCTCTTTAAATCAAAAAAAAAAAACGTTAACAGCATGCTATTTGCTGTTAACGTTTTTTTTTTAGGACACTTTTTTTACTGTTAACTAAAAAATTGAGTCCTGATTATTTTTTTCAGTGAACACTAATAAACGGAACACTGAACACTAATTTTTAGCTTTTTTGAAACAATTTATCAACTTGCTCTTTAGTCAATGACTCAGAAACATTGGTAGACGATGCTTCTTTATTTGAAACCATAAACTGCACTGTCGTTTTATCAGAGCTTACAATATAATGCAACCAAACAAAATTATTAGGCAATTCTAATTTAATATCATTTATAGGACTAGCGTTAAATCCATTTAAAATGATACCATAAAGACTTTGATAGGCATTATCTACATTTTTGAATGTAAAATTCTTCAAAGAGATCTCTTCTAAATCAATAGAAGTTGTTTTGAAAAAAAAGGTATACTCGTCACCTACTTTTTGAACATAAAAATCATTATTTATTCTACCTAATTTTTCAACTGGTACAGTTTCTACAACTTTAATTTGACTAAAGCCAACAGAACTAATCAACAAAACAGCAATTGCAATAATTTTTTTCATAATTTATTTGGGGTTTATTAATATACTTTAATAGGTAAGTATTTGTCAGCAAACTTAATAATAAATAAAATTAACTCTATTTAGATAAAAACATTTTATCAACATTAAATTTCATAATTTGTTTGTAAATTTTATCATAGCGCATACTATTTGTATTTAAAGTAATTTTTTATTCATAAAAAAATCGCTAAAAGTAAAAAACACTCTTAACGATTCTCAAAACTTATATATTTTTTCAATAAAAATCTAGAAAGCACAGAAATCTAATGTCTAATTCTCCTCCTCTTTCTTTATAACCTTTCTGGCTACTTCAATTTTAAACTTCTTTCCTTTCATTTTTTCATCTTTAACAGCATGAAGCAAATCCTTAACTTTATTAAATTTTACGGCAGCAAATGAAATAAAATCTTTTACTTCAATCAACCCTAAATCTCCTTTTTCAAGTTTTCCTTTTTGGGAAAAGAACCCTACAATATCAATTTTATTCAATTTATTTTTCTTTCCCCCACTGATATATATGGTTTGAAATTCGGGAGGTTTTGGCAATGCAGTTGTTTTTTCAACATTCAATATTTCCATACCATAATCCAAATAATCCATTTTTTTTTCGCTCTCATGTACAATCACATACGCAGTTCCAGATGCAAGCATACGTGCTGTACGTCCATTTCTATGGGTAAATTCATCTTCCTTTAATGGCAAATGATAATGAATAACATGCTTCATTTCTGGGATATCAAGACCTCGAGCAGCCAAATCTGTAGTAATCAAATAACTCATACTTCCATTGCGAAATTGAATTAATGATCGTTCCCGCTCATCCTGATCCATACCACCATGATAATAAGTAGCATAAATTCCTTTTTCGTTCAAAGTGTCGCTAATGCGTTCTGCCGCATCACGATGATTACAAAAAACAATAGCCGACTGTGATTTTAAAGAACAAATTAGGTTAAACAAACTACCTAATTTATCTTTTTCTTTTGAAACGACCATTTTGGTAGCTAAGTTACTTTCTTGTTCGTCTTCGGTTGGAATAAAATCCAAAATTGTTGGATTAACAACTCTAGTATATTTTGGTATTTCAATATCGGAAGTAGCCGAGACCAAAACACGTTTATTAAGTTTAGATAGTTTTCCTATAATGAAAGACATTTGCTCGTGAAAACCCAATTGCAAAGATTTATCAAATTCATCCAAAATTAAAGTTTGAATTTTGTCCAATCGAAAAGTACCTCTGTCAATATGATCGGCAATTCGGCCTGGGGTTCCTATTAAAACAGCTGGCGGATTACTCAAATTCTTGATTTCAGTATCAATAGAATGTCCACCGTAGCAAACATTTACTTTATAATCGGTTCCCATTTTTTTCCATACTTGTTCTATTTGCAACCCTAATTCACGAGAAGGAACTAGAATCAAACATTGAACCGATAGAATTTCGGGCTGTAACATTTCGAAAATGGGAAGCAAAAAAGCTAATGTTTTTCCAGAACCCGTTGGAGAAAGCAGTAAAACATTATTGTCATTTAGAATGACATCTTGGGCAACTTCTTGCATTTCGTTTAGGCTTTCGATACCTAAATTCAATAATATATTGTTGGAATGGTGTTTCTTATTCATTTTGCAAAGGTAAAACGAATTATGCATTATGAGTTATGAATTTTGAGTTTTTAGTATTTCTGCTTTTAATTTACAGATGAATCAAAATTAATTACATTTGATTTTTTATTTTAAAAACCCCAAAAATGAAATTTCTCAACTTAACTATACTATTTTTCTACCTTACTTCATTCGCCCAAAACAACACTAAATACAGCACTATATTCGAAAAAGGAAATGGAAACCAATCGGCTAATTATCAAGAGACAATTGCTTATTACACCGTTTTGTCACATGATTTTTCTACTATAAAAATGGATAAAATGGGACTTACAGATAGCGGAGAGCCTTTATATATGATTACTTTCAACCCTGATAAAAAATTTAATTTTGAAACGATTCAAAAAAACAAAGCAATATTACTAATCAATAATGGCATCCATGCGGGAGAACCTGACGGTATTGATGCAACTATGCAATTATTTAGAGATTTAGCCTTAGGCAGCATAAAAATACCACAAAATACTGTTATAGTAACCATACCCATTTATAATATTGGAGGTGCTTTAAATCGAAATTCAACCTCAAGAGTCAATCAAGAAGGACCAGAAGAATATGGCTTTAGAGGCAACGCTAGAAACTATGATTTAAATCGCGATATGATCAAATCGGACACTCGAAACACAAAGAGTTTTGTATCCATTTATCACAAAATAAATCCAGATATTTTTATAGACAACCATGTGAGTAATGGAGCTGATTATCAATACAAATTAACCTACATCATGACGCAACACAATAAATTAGGCACTGTTTTGGGAGATTATATGAACTCAGAGATGATGCCTTATATTGTAAAAGATTTAGAAAAAAAACAAATTCCAACAACTCCTTATGTCAATGCATTTGAGGAAACGCCCGACAATGGTTTTGTACAATTTTCAGACACACCAAGATACACAACAGGTTATACTTCTCTTTTTAACACAATAGGGTTTGTTGTTGAGACCCATATGCTCAAAAAATATGCAGATCGTGTAAAAGCGACCTACGAATACATGCTAAGTACAATAGCTTTTACGGATTTGAACTATAAAAAAATAAAAGAATTGCGACTCAAAAACGAAGAACAATTTCAACCGAAAAAATCATACCCAATAGAATGGAAAATTGACAGTTCCAAGGCAACTACCTTTTTGTTTTCAGGTTTTGAAGCTTCCTTTAAAAAAAGTGAAGTAACAACTGGACAACGTTTGTTTTACGATAGAACTAAACCGTATCAAAAAAACGTACCGTATATCAAAGAATACAAATCGGTAAAAGAGGTAAAGATTCCCAATGCCTATATTATCCCGAAAGGCTATTGGAATGTTATTGATTTATTAAAAAACAATAATTGCAAATACTCGCAATTGAAGAATGACACCATTATAACCATAGAAAGTTCTATAATTGCCGATTATAAAACTTCAAGTCAAGCCTACGAAGGGCATTATCCTCATAGAAATACAAAAATAACGACAACTATTGAAAAAATAGCTTTTGCCAAAGGAGATTATATTTTCCCCACTGAACAAAAAGCCGTTAAATATTTACTGGAAACTCTAGAACCAGAAGCCGTTGATTCTTTCTTCAATTGGAATTTTTTTGATACCATTTTACAACAAAAAGAAGGGTATTCGGAATATGTTTTTGAATATTTAGCCGCACAACTTATCCAAGAAAATCCGAATCTAAAAATAGCACTAGAAGAAAAAATCAAAAATGAACCCGCTTTTGCAAAAAACAGTGAAAGCCAACTGGATTGGGTTTATAAACATTCTAAATATTACGAAAAAGCTCATTTACAATATCCTGTTTATAGAATAATCCAATAATCGACTACTCGCTATTTCCAATTTTAGCTTCAAATAAGAGTTTAATATTTTCATACGAATTCTCTAAAGCTTCTTTTATTTGATCTGGATTTAGCCAAGCTACTTTTTCTATACCTTCCTCAATTTGACCTACTGGAGTTCCTTCAAAATCAGTATGCATCACAAACCAATGCGTGATTTTTAATTTATATTTACCATTTCTTTTAAAAACATGATACGTTTTTTGTAGTTTTTCACCAACCACTAATCCGTTTACACCAGTTTCTTCTTCTACTTCTCGCGTAGCTGCATCCTCTATTAGTTCTCCTTTTTGAGAACCTCCTTTTGGCAAATCCCATTTTCCGTTTCTAAAAATAAATAAAACTTCACCCTTTTTATTATAAACCAACCCTCCTCCAGCTTTATTTACAGGAATTTTCGCTTTCAAAGTTTTCATTATCACACTTTCATCAGGATGATAGAGATAAGCTTTCTTAATTTTATTTTGGAACATTTTTATTACAACTTGCTCAATGTCAATACTATCAAGCAAGAAAAGTTGAAAATCAGTTTCCTTCGAAATTTGATTTGTCAAAAAAAGTGGTTTGTCGTTAACAAAAACTTTATACATTTGTATTATGATTTTTAATAAAGATACAGCCGAAAAAACAGCCGAATTGCTTTTGCAAATAAATGCAATTAAATTGAATCCAGGAAATCCTTTTACATGGGCTTCTGGATGGAAATCGCCAATTTATTGCGATAATCGTTTAATCCTCTCGTTTCCAGCCATAAGAAATTATGTCAGAGACCAATTTTCAAAAAACATTGAAAAACAATTTGGAAAACCAGATGTAATTGCAGGAGTAGCTACTGGTGCAATTGGAATTGGAATGCTTGTTGCAGAAAGTATGGGATTACCTTTTGTATATGTACGACCAGAACCAAAAAAACATGGACGTCAAAACCAAGTAGAAGGTTTTTTACAAAAAGGACAAAGCGTAGTAATTATAGAAGATTTAATAAGTACTGGAAACAGTAGTCTTCTTGCCGTTGAAGGCTTGCGGGAAGCAGGAGCAGTAATAAAAGGGATGGCAGCAATATTTACCTATGGTTTTGATGTTGCAGACCAAAACTTTAAAAATGCCAATATTGATTTATATACACTGAGTAATTATCAAAATTTATTAAATTTAGCCGTTACTAAGAGTTATATTACAGAAAAAGAAGAAGAAACATTAAGAGAATGGAATGTAAGCCCTTCGACTTGGAGTGTTTAAAATTTAAAATGCAGAAAATAAGATTGCAAATTTTGGGTTTAAAAAAATAGAATAACAAAATTTAAATATAATTATGAACTTAGAAAGTCCAAAAGTTACAGTTGAGAAACCAAGTCAAGAGTTATTTGATTTATTGAGTGATGTAAAAAACTTCGAAAAATTAATGCCAGATAATATTGCAAAATTTGAAGTTATAGGAGAAGATGCTTTTATTTTTGGATTAAAAGGTATGCCTGAAATCAAATTAAAAATGAAAGAAAAAATTGCTCCAAACAAAATTGTTCTAGGTGCTGCAAGTGATAAATTACCATTTACTTTGGTAGCTAACATTGATAGTCTTTCTGAGCAATCTAGTGCAGTTAAATTGGATTTTGATGGAGAATTTAATGCTATGATGGCAATGATGATAAAAGGACCAATCAGTAAATTCATTGAAACTTTAGCAAATAACATGACAAAACTATAATTCACTTGTTGAATCGGTTAGTTGATTAAACGACTAACCGATTCAACAATACTTAATACAACATTTGAACTTCTTTAAGATTATATTCAAATATACCATCATCCTCCAATAGTATTTGAAGCTTTCCAATTTCCGAAACTCCTTTTATAATTCCCATAAAATTAACTTCATTTTCATCGGTAAAAGCAGCAGGAACACCAATTTTAAAGAGTTTATTTGTATATTCCTCCCATAATAAAAGATCGATTTGGGAATATTCAGCTATCATAGCTTCCATTTCTTCAATTATTGAAAATAAAATAACTTCTTTGTCAAAGTATAAATTACAAATCAAAGCTAGTGAAGAAGCTCTAGGCAAATCATCGAATTGCACTTGATTTATATTCAGCCCAAGTCCAACAATAGATGTTATAACACCATCCCCTTTTATACTGTTTTCTATCAATATGCCACCAATTTTCTTATTAGCTGACATAATGTCGTTTGGCCATTTTATACTCAATTCGGGAATATTTATTTTTTCTAAAGCTCGAATTACTGAAAGCGAAATAACAACATTCAAATTAAAAAAGGATTCATTATCCCTCAAGAAATCCTTAACCAATACACTCATTATTAAATTCTTACCTAATTCCGATTCCCATACCGATCCCATTTGGCCTTTCCCTTTCAATTGATTTTCTGCAGTTACAACAGTAAAATTTTGTATATCTTCTGTACTAGATAATCCTTTTAGAAATTCATTTGTAGAATCTATGGCATCGAGTTTGATTAGCTTCATATATATCATTTTTTGAAAACATAATTTAATATTATGTTAAGGTTCAAAATTAATCACAAAAAATGGTAACTTTACAAACTTATATAAAAAATTAAATGGCGAAAAAGATTATAAACAATGATGCTCTATTGGCTAACATCATTAAAGGGATAGAAGAAGTAAAAGGAAATGACATCGATATTTTAGATTTAAGAGAAATAGACACAGCAGTTTGTGACTATTTTGTTATTTGCAATGGTAACTCAAACACACAAGTGAATGCAATTGTCAATTCCGTTCAAAAAATAGTATCAAAGGATTTAAAGGATAAACCTTGGCATGTAGAAGGATCTGATGTAGCCGAATGGGTTTTGATGGATTATGTTCACATTGTAGTACACGTTTTTCAAAAACACATTCGTGAATATTATAACATCGAAAGTCTTTGGGGTGATGCTAAAATCACCAAAATCGAAAATAAATATTAAAGAAATAATCTTCTAATGGCTAAAGAGAATAATCCAAATTCAAATAAATTTAAAATAAGTCCTTGGTTAATTTACACTGCAATACTTTTAGTGTTTTTAGGAATAAGTTTTATAACAGGTGGCTCTAGTTTTGAAGAACCCGCTCAATTAACTTCGTCTAAATTTAATTCCTATTTAGAAAAAGGACAAATTGAGAAAGTAATTGTTTACAATAAAAATGAAGCGGAAGTTTATTTAAATACTGAAGCTTTAAAAGAAGTAGAACATAAAAAAATTTCCAAAGACGTTTTAGGAAGACCCAATAAAGGTCCACATTATACATTTGACATAGGAAACGACCAAATTTTTCAAAACAAATTAGAAAAAGCAGTTGCTGAAGGAAAATTAAAAGATTTTAATTTTTTACAAAAAAGCAATTGGACTGATCTTTTGGTAAGCTTGCTACCAATAATTATAATTATTGGAGTATGGATTTTTATCATGCGAAAAATGTCAGGCGGCCCAGGTGGTGGTGGTGGACAAATTTTCAATATTGGAAAGTCAAAAGCGAAACTTTTTGACGAAAAAACAGATATCAAAACAACTTTTAAAGATGTTGCAGGATTAGAAGGTGCTAAAGAAGAAATACAAGAAATTGTTGAATTCCTGAAAAATCCAGAAAAATACACGAATTTAGGAGGTAAAATACCAAAAGGTGCATTACTTGTAGGCCCTCCAGGTACAGGAAAAACATTATTAGCCAAAGCAGTTGCTGGCGAAGCTCAGGTTCCCTTCTTCTCATTATCAGGATCCGATTTTGTTGAAATGTTTGTAGGTGTTGGAGCTTCTAGAGTTCGCGACCTTTTTAAACAAGCAAAAGAAAAATCTCCAGCGATTATTTTTATTGACGAAATTGATGCAGTAGGTAGAGCTAGAGGAAAAAGTAATATGTCTGGCGGTAATGACGAAAGAGAGAATACCCTTAATCAATTACTAACAGAAATGGATGGTTTTGGCACCAATTCAAATGTAATTGTATTGGCTGCAACCAATAGAGCCGATGTTTTAGACAAAGCTTTAATGCGTGCTGGACGTTTTGATAGACAAATTTTTGTTGATTTACCCGATATTCGCGAAAGAGCAGAAATATTCTTAGTACACCTTGCTCCTTTGAAAAAAATTGAAGGACTTGATACTGAATTTTTAGCCAAACAAACTCCAGGTTTTTCTGGCGCAGATATTGCCAATGTATGTAACGAAGCGGCTTTAATTGCAGCAAGACATAATAAAGACGCAGTTGATAAACAAGATTTCTTAGATGCAGTTGACCGTATTGTTGGTGGATTGGAAAAGAAAAACAAAATTATCACTCCAGAAGAAAAAAGAGCAATTGCAATACACGAAGCAGGACATGCCACTGTAAGCTGGATGCTTGAACATGCAGCACCATTGATAAAAGTTACAATTGTACCTCGTGGCCAAAGTTTAGGAGCAGCTTGGTACCTACCCGAAGAACGTCTAATCGTTCGTACGGATCAAATGCTTGACGAAATGTGTGCTACAATGGGAGGAAGGGCTGCTGAAAAAGTAACATTTGACAGAATTTCAACAGGTGCTTTGAGCGATTTAGAAAAAGTAACGAAACAAGCTCGTGCTATGGTAACCGTTTATGGTTTAAATGACAAAATTGGTAACGTTACCTATTATGATTCAAGTGGACAAAGTGAATACAGTTTTTCAAAACCATATTCTGATGAAACTGCCAGAGTAATTGATAAAGAAATTTCAGACCTTATCGAAAGCCAATACCAGAGAGCCATTAATATACTTGAAGAAAATAAAGACAAACTTGAAGAACTTGCAGCTATATTAATCGAAAAAGAAGTTATTTTCAAAGACGATTTAGAAACCATTTTTGGAAAGAGAACTTTCGATAAAAACTTAGGTGAAGTAGTCTCTTAAATTTACAAAAAAACACAAATTTTTAAAATCTTAATTCAAAATCCTGTTTTGAATTAAGATTTTTTTATCTTTGAACGTTTTCAAGTAACACAAAACGATTATTAACAAATTTATGAATCTTTTTAAAAAATTATTTGGTTCGAATAATCCCTCTTCTGACGAAGCAAGAGAAAGTAATTCAAATAGACCAAATCCAGATATCAATTCTCCGTTGGACGAACAATTCATCTATAATTTCAAAAAAAATGGAGGGAAATTTTTATACTGTGAAAATTTAAATGAAGTAAAAGAACAATTTGAAAATATACTTGAAGAAAACGATTGGTTCGAATGTGAAGCTTTATGCTATGAACCACATTTATACTTTTTACTAGACGAGAATAAACTTACTTATGGTAAAAATATAGATCCAAAATTCATTCTATCTAGTTGTGAAAATTTGGTAGCAGAAGAAGGTTCTGTTTTATTTTCATCCAACCAAATCAAACAAAAAAAACCTAATGATTTGCCATCAAATATAATTATTTTGGCAAAAACCAGTCAAATAGTAGAAGGAAAAAGCGATGGACTAAGTGCTATTCGAAAAAAATACTTGACTGAATATCCAACAAACATTACTACAATAAAATATTTTGAAAAAGCGAAAGAGGAAGATTTTACTCAATATGGTAGCTCGGCCAAAAATTTATATTTATTGCTTTTAGAAGATCTTTAAAATGAACGAAACACTAAAAAGATCAATATCAGGAGCTATTTACATTTTACTCCTTATAGCTTCAATACAATACTCTATAGAAACTTTTTTTATTCTATTTGGAGTTTTTTTATTAATTGCAGTAATGGAATTTTGCAACTTAGTACACTTAAACAAAATTATTCCAATTGCAATTGCTAATGTATTTTATCTATTTTTTTATAAAATTGCTGTAGCAACAAATCAAGATGGTTTATTTTATTTACTACGTTACAGTAAAAATTTTGATTTGGCAGTCCTTATTATATCACTAATAGTTTCATTGAAATGCATAGTATTTCTATTTGACAATACAAACTTAAAAGTAGACTCCTTTTCTAAATTTGCTTATTTAATTGGTTATATCGTTCTTCCATTTATTATAATAACAAAAATACCTTTTGGAATAAAAGGATACAATCCAAACATACTTATAAGTATTTTTATTTTGATATGGACAAATGATACTTTTGCTTACATAGTGGGCAAATCTATCGGAAAACACAAACTATTTGAACGAATTTCACCTAAAAAAACCATCGAAGGCTTTTTGGGCGGAATAGGATTTGCAATAATAGCGAGTTATTTTATATCCAAATACTTTTTAATGCTTCCAGAAAAAAACACCTTTATCTGGATCATAATTGCCTTAATTGTTGGGATTTTCGGAACAATTGGAGATCTAGTTGAATCTAAATTCAAACGTATTTCAGAAAAAAAGGACAGCGGAAACATAATGCCAGGACATGGAGGCATTTTAGATCGATTAGATAGTGTTATCTTTGTAGCACCAATAATATTTTTATTTTATCAAATTTTAAATTATGTTTCATAAAGAAGGAACTCAAAGTATTTTATTAGGCACCATTTTTACTGCTGTCGTTTTTTTAGTATCAGATAAATTCATTCAAACCGAATGGATTAAAATGTCAATTGAAATAGTAACACTTTTGTTGTTAGTAATCATTTTACAATTTTTCAGAAACCCAAAACGTTCTGTTGAAATAAATGAAAATCATATTATTGCACCTGTTGACGGAAAAGTAGTTGTAATAGAAGAAGTATATGAGGGAGAATTTTTTAAAGACAAAAGATTACAAGTATCAATTTTTATGTCACCTACAAATGTACATGTAACGCGCTATGCTATAAGCGGAATTGTAAAATTTAGCAAATATCATCCTGGTAAATTCTTAGTTGCCTGGCATCCAAAAGCAAGTGAAGAGAACGAAAGAACTACCATTGTTATTGAAAACAAAACTTTTGGTGCAATATTGTATCGTCAAATTGCGGGTGCATTGGCCAGACGTATTGTAAATTATGCGCAAGAAGGCATGCAAGTTGTACAAGGAACTGATGCTGGATTTATAAAATTTGGATCAAGAGTTGATATTTTTTTACCATTAGGGACTCCAATTAATGTAGTATTGAATCAAAAAGCAATTGGAGGGAAAACAATAATTGCAATGAAATCTTAATGATTGAAAATGATTTAGATAAACAATTTCAAGAAGCCGTTGAAATTGCTTCTTTTATGACTCAAGCATCTCTACCACAAGATGTTCAGCTACGCCTTTATGCCTTTTACAAGCATGCTACATTTGACAAAACTAAATTTAACGTTTCTGATAATTCTGATTTAAGGAATGCTTTCAAAACTAATGCTTGGATTCAAATTAGTCATCTAACACAAGACGAAGCAAAAAAACAATACATAGAATTAATTCATTCCCTAATTAAGTAATCGTATTATATTCATGAAAAAAAACACTTTTATACTAGCTAATTTGCTTTTTATTTCAGTTTTAATTTCTTGTAATGAAAAAAAATTAACTGAAGTTGTAGAAGTTCCTTTGCCAACGGTACAAGAAAAAGTTACAATTGGCAATCCAAATGATCTAAAAGCAAATGAAGGCTCATTTCAATTGGAAAAGCTTCCTTTTGGATATGACGCTTTGGTTCCTGAATTATCAGCATTGACTATGGAATCCCATTATAAAAACTATTTATATTATACCAATAGTTTGAACAAAGCTGTAATGGGAACAGATAAAGAAAATCTTACTGTAGAAGAAATATTAAACAAATTAGACATAAATGACCCCGTGATTCGTAACAATGCGGGAGGATATTACAACCACAGCTTGTATTTTAGATCTATTGGACCAAAAGCTGGCGGAGAACCTAAAGATACATTAGCCTCTAAGATTATAAAAGATTTTGGTTCTTTTTCGAATTTTAAAACTTCTTTCAAAGAAACTGCATACAAACATTTTGGTTCGGGTTGGGTTTGGTTGGTTGTCGATAAAACAGGAATATTACAATTATCTACTACTCAAGATCAGGACAATCCTCTTATGACATATGCACCTGTAATTGGATTTCATGGAACGCCAATTTTAGGAATTGATCTTTGGGAACATGCTTATTTCTTAGATTACCAATATAAAAAGAAAAATTATATCGATGCTTTTTTTAATATAGTAAATTGGGATAAAGTAAACGAAAATTACAAAGCTACTTTCAAAAAGTAATAATAAAAAAAAAGCTGATATTTTAAGTATCAGCTTTTTTTTTGAGTTTAAAAACTTTATAATTGATAAATAAAAGATTCTAATGGTTTAATGTTAACAGAAGCTTTTCCTTCACCATTTACAACCTGCAATTGAATTGTACTTTTTTCATACAATTGGTCTTTTAAAGTATAACTACCCTCTTTTAAATTCCATTTACTAATAATATCCGATGGGATTTTCAATTCAAAACTTCCTGAATTATTAGAAGAAAAATTAGTAAGCACAATTAATTTTTGGCTGTCTGACCAACGCACAAACGAATAAATATGATTTGGATCATATCCCAAATTAGCTTGACGGTTTACTTCTTGTAAATCTTGAAATTGCCCCATCACTGCAGCGCTTTTGGCAGAAAAATTCAATAACCTTTTGTAGAAATCACGTAAATCTTTTTCTCCTTGAGATAATTTACCACCATCAAATGCACCATCATTCATCCATCTTTGATGATTTGGCACACCAACATAATCAAAAATAGAAGTTCTAGAATGAGATCCAAACCCACCATTTTCATTTCCCGCCTCTCCTACTTCTTGGCCAAAATAGATCATAATAGGAGCCGAAGTAATCATAGCAGAAACCACCATCATTGGCTTACCTTTTTCGGGAGAACCTGCAAATTCGGGACTTGCTAAACGTTGTTCATCATGATTATCTAAAAATTTTAACATGTGTACATCAATATCTGCAAGACCACTTTGGATATATGATAACCCGTCTGGAGGAGTTTTCCCTTGAATAATATCTTTTAATTTATCATATGTTTCAACTTTATCATACAAATAATCCATTTTACCCAAATGAATATAATTGCGATATTCTTTCGGATTATAAACTTCGGCCATTAAGAAAGCATCTGGATTTACATTTTTGATTGCTGAGTTCATGTAACTCCAAAATTCGTAAGGAACCATTTCAGCCATATCATAACGAAAACCATCTACTCCTTTGGCAGTCCAATACAAAGCAATATCTCTAAATTTTATCCATGAACTAGGAACACTTTTGTCTTTCCAAAAATCAAAATGTTCTTTGTTTGATTTTTTATCATAACCAGCTGGCAACTCAGGAAAGTCTTTGGTTCCATCAGGACGAATTCCATAATTTACTTTAACTGTTTCATACCAATCATTTTTATCCGGTTTAGCCATACGAGAACCATTTCCAGTCCATTTCGCTGGATTTTCATCAAACTTACCATCTATTAACGGATTGCTTTCACCATTCAGAGGTTTGTCCCCATCTGGCAATTGAAATGGAGTATTTGGGATGTAATAAAAATTATTATCTCTTTTGTATTCAACAGTTACATCATCATCGGCACCAAAATCCCTTACTCCCTTTGGATTACTTTTCCCTTCATACTTGCGAGCAATATGATTAGGAACTATATCAATAATCACTTTAAGATTTGCATTATGAGTACGTTTTATTAATTCTTCAAACTCTTTCAATCGATTTTCCGGATTGACAGCCAAATCAGGATTGACATTGTAATAATCTTTTACAGCATAAGGAGAACCCGCTCTACCTTTTACTACTTCAGGATCGTCACTAGAAATCCCAATAGAAGTATAATCTCGAATAACTGCATGATGAGGAACACCAGTATACCAAATATGAGTAACTCCCAACCCCTTTATTTCCTGTAATGCTTTATCTGTAAAATCATTAAATTTACCGACTCCATTTTCTTCAATTGTCCCCCAAGGCTTATTTGTTGTGTTCTTATTTCCAAATAACCGAGTAAAAACTTGATAAACTACAGCTTTGTTTTCCGAAACGGTTTCTTTTTTTTGTGCACTCATTTTTAAATCTTTGGTTTTACAGGCAGTTGCTATAAGCATAATACTTAGTCCAGCAATTACTATTTTTTTCGTTATCATTTCCTTTAAATTATAAAAAATTAAAAATATACAATTGACATTCTATAAAATAATATCAATCCATAAATTTAATGATTTTTTCAAAAAAAATAGTAGAAAAAACCATTGATTAAAAATGATTAAATGATTTACAAATGACTACAACGTAATAGGAACTCGCATTGTTTATAAATAATTTTCAAAGTTGCCTAAATAATTCAAAGGCTAAACTTTTATAAATAAATCCTAATATATAAAGCGTTTGCCTGCTTTTTTATAAATTTACAAAAAATTTAAAACCATTGAAGAAATATCTAAATTTCATAACCTATAGCTTAGTATTCCTTTGTGCCCAATTAATCATGGCACAAACTCCTAAAAAAATTCAAATTGAACAGTCTGACTTTGCAGATGTAGACCAACAAAAAGCACCAGATGCTCTTTTACTTACAGGAAATGTAAGAGTGAGCCATGATGGTGTAATTTTAACTTGTAACAAAGCCTATTTTTTTCAAAAAGAAAATTATTTAAAAGCTTTTGGAAATGTACAATTAGTACAAGGAGACACACTTTATTTGAATAGTAACTATGCTGAATACAGTGGCGAATTAAAGAAAGCATTTGCTACAGGTAATCCTGTAATGAGTTCGCCTGATGCAACATTAGCAACAGACACTATTAATTTTGACAGAAACACTCAAGAAGTATTTTACAATACACAAGGAACTATAATTAACAAAGACAACACACTAAAAAGTAAGTCTGGACGGTATTATGTGGCTCAGAAAAAATTTCAGTTTTTGACTGCTGTGACTCTTACGAATAAAACCTACGAAATCAAATCCAATCATTTGGATTATTACAGTAATTCGGGGCATTCTTATCTTTTTGGTCCTTCAACCATTACCAGTAAAGCCAATTATATTTATACCGAAAAAGGTTTTTATGATACCAAAAAAAATCTAGCTCATTTTCTAAACAAATCCTACATACGATATGATGATAGGGTGATAAAAGGAGATAGTCTGTATTATGATCGAAACAAAGAATTTGCCTCTGCTACACGAAATGTCAAAATAACGGACTCCATCAATCGAGGAGTTATTCGAGGGCATTATGCCGAATTATACAAAAAGAAAGACTCGATGTTTGTAACCAAAAGAGCTTTGGCCGTAAATTTTGTAGACAATGACTCCGTTTATATTCATGGAAAAAAACTAATGGTAACAGGCAAAGAAGGTAACCGAATTATTCGAGCCTTTAATAATGTTCGCTTTTACAAAACAGATATGAGTGGAAAATGCGATTCTATTCATTCGAGTTCCAAAACAGCCTTAACAAAATTAATTGGGAACCCAATATTATGGAATGGCGAAAGCCAAATTACAGGTGATTTAATGCACTTAATTGGTGACAATAATACTCAAAAGCTAGATTCGCTAAAAGTACTCAATAACACTTTTATAGTCTCTAAAGATACTATTGGAACAGGATTCAATCAGGTAAAAGGGCAAAATTTATTTGGAAAATTCCAAGATGGAAAACTGCATGATGTGGATATTATAAAAAACACCGAAGTGATTTATTATATGCGAAATGACGCCAACGAACTTATTGGTATCAACAAAAATGTTAGCAGCAAAATAAATATTCTTTTTGACAAAACTGCTATAGAAACTATTACGTTTTTCAATCAAGTTGATGGTGATATTTATCCAGAATCAGAATTGCCAGAAAATGCGAGAACGCTTCGGGGTCTTAATTGGCGAGGAGAGGAACGGATAAAATCCAAAGATGATGTTTTTAGCGAAGAAGAAAATGCCGAAGAACTCAAAGTTATTGAGGCCACGATAAAAGACAGCGCTAAGAAAAATATTCCTATGAAAATTCGTAAAGAAACGTTGAATTATGACAAGAAGAAATCGAAGAAGTAATCTGTGAGCAGTGGTCAGTGGTCAGTTTTTAGTGGTCAGTCACAGTATTCAGTCCTCTCATTAAACTATTTAAACTTTTCAAACCTTAAATCTTCAAAAAAGTGAATCCCGATTTTATTAAATACCAAGCACAAACTTCACCTTATCCTTTGGGTATGGAGGTTTCGCATGCAATTGGTTCTTATATATACGATACCAACAACAAAAAATATTTAGACTTTGTGGCGGGAGTTTCAGCTTGTACGCTTGGCCATCAAAACAAGAGAGTCAATGATGCCATAAAAGATCAATTGGACAAATATTCGCATGTTATGGTTTATGGCGAATATTCGCAAAGCCCAGCTGTTGAATATTGCAAATTAATGGCCTCTCTCCTACCTGCTCCATTAGACAAAACATATTTAGTCAATTCGGGTACAGAGGGCATCGAAGGAGCTTTAAAACTTGCCAAAAGAACTACAGGAAGAAGCCAGCTTATATCATGCCATAATGCCTATCATGGAAACACCATGGGATCAATGAGCGTTATGGGTTTTGAAGAACGCAAACAGGCTTTTCGTCCTTTACTTCCCGATGTTGATTTCATTACCTTTAACAATGAAGCCGATTTACTAAAAATAACAACAAAAACCGCTGGAATCATTCTTGAAACTATTCAGGGAGGAGCTGGTTTTATTGAGCCCGAAAATGATTTTCTAAAAAAAGTAAGAGCTCGTTGTACCGAAGTAGGCGCAATGATGATTCTTGACGAAATTCAACCCGGCTTTGGGAGAACAGGAAAATTATTAGGTTTCCAGAATTATGATGTCGTTCCAGATATCGTGGTTATGGGAAAAGGAATGGGTGGTGGAATGCCAGTGGGTGCATTCACTGCTTCATCAGCCATGATGGATTTATTGACCGAAAATCCAAAATTAGGACACATTACGACTTTTGGAGGACACCCTGTCATTGCGTCAGCTTGTTTGGCAACTTTGAAAGAATTAACTGAAACCAATCTAATGCAAGAAGCTTTAGAGAAAGAAAAACTCTTTAGAACCCTTTTGGTACATCCTTTGATAAAAGAAATACGAGGAAAAGGTTTGATGCTAGCGGCCATGACTGACAATGCTGAGATCACAAATGAAGTGATATTAAAATGTCAAGATAGAGGATTAATATTATTTTGGCTCCTTTTTGAAGGTTGTGCCATCCGAATTACACCGCCATTAACCATTTCAGAAGAAGAAATTCGAGAAGGTTGTGCTATTATTCTTGAAGTAATGAACGAGATGGTTTAAGATTTTAGAATGCAGAGTGCTGATTTTAAACTTTAAATAAATTTAAATATATTTAAAAATTGCCATTGAAATTGATATTGGCATTATAAAACTGTTAATTAAATTGTTCACAACATATAAATTTCTTCCTCATAACAACAATACGTTTTCCTAATTTTAATCTAGGATAATTTAAAAACACACAGTATGCAATTAAGCAACGAAGAAGAAGATTATAACTTATCCCTATCCAAATTTGAGTCCATGTTGAAAACCAACAAAGTGCTCTTTTTTGACTCCGAAGAATTTGAAGAAATCATTCTTCATTATCTCGATATGGGCAAGTCTGCATTGGCCAAAAAAGCTTTAAAGCTAGCTCTGGAACAACATCCAAGATCCAGCGGCCTAAAATTAGTTCAAGTAGAAATGCTTATTTATGATGACAAACTCGAAATTGCCGAAAAACTATTGAACGAGTTGTATGCAATTGAACCTACCAACGAAGAAATATACATCCAGAAAGCAAATATTTGCTCCAAAAGAGATCAGCATGAAAAAGCAGTTGAAATGCTTAAGATCGCTTTAAAATATACCGATGACTATGCTGATGTATACAATTTAATTGGTATGGAATATCTATTCATGGACAATCTCGAATTGGCTAAAGAAAGTTTCATCAAATGTCTTGAAGAAGATTTTGAAGATCAATCCGCTTTATACAATGTAGTGTATTGTTTTGAATTTTTGGATCAAAATCAAGACGCCATCGTTTATTTAAACAAATACATTGACAAGAATCCATACAGTGAGATTGCTTGGCATCAATTGGGACGCTTGTATTATGGTGTAAAAGAACATGAAAATGCCATTAGAGCTTTTGATTATGCCACATTAATTGATGATGAATTCCTTGGTGCTTTTATGGAAAAAGCCAAAGCTTTGGAACGCCTAAAAAAATATGATCTTGCCATAGAGAGCTATAACCGCACCATCGAATTGGATGATGCCACATCGTATGCTTTGCTCCGAATAGGAAAGTGCTATGAAAAGCTAGGCAACAAAGTATTGGCATTAAAATACTTTAATAAAACCGTACATGAAGACCCTCTTCTTGACAAAGGGTGGATTGCAATTACCGACTTTTATGTACGCCAAAAAAACTTTCAAAAAGCATTGTTTTTTGTTAATAAAGCCTTGGCAATAGACAATCAAAACAAAATGTACTGGAAGCGATATGCGGCAATAAACAAACAAATGAACTTCTTTGAGGAAGCCGAATTTGGATACAGAAAAGCAGTAGAATTTGGTGACTACCAACTAGATACTTGGTTGTTTTGGGTGGATATTCTTCAATTTTTAGGTGAATTTGAAAGCGCCATCCAAACTTTATTTCAGGCATCTGAGTACTTTCCGGAAGAAAATGAAATTGAATATCGTTTGGCTGGATTGAATTTTATGCTTTCAAAAAATATCAAAGCAAAATTCCATTTAAGCAATGCTTTGCGCTTGAATACAGAAAATATGATTTTATTGCAAGAATTATTCCCTGTGGTTTGGGAGAAAAAAATGGTACAAAATTATATTGAAAAACATAAAAAACAATAATGGTTGAAGTTTTAAAAAAACGTTTTGGTTTACTAGGTCGTAATATCAGTTATTCTTTTTCAAAAGGATATTTTACTGATAAATTCAGTAAAGAACATTTTGAAGGTTGCACTTATGAAAACTTCGATATTCCTGAAATTAATTATTTTACTGAATTAAGAAAAAATAACACAGATCTTAACGGTCTCAATGTCACTATTCCTTACAAAGAAGCCATACTTCCATTTTTGGATAAATTATCCAAAAATGCAACACAAATTGGAGCAGTAAACACTATAAAATTCACCAAAAAAGGAAAACTAAAAGGCTATAATACCGATTTTTATGGCTTCAAAAAATCTTTAGAGCCCTTATTACAGCCGCATCACAAAAAAGCTTTAATACTTGGTACTGGAGGCGCCTCAAAAGGGGTAGCTTTTGCCTTAGAACAATTGGAAATTGCTTATACTTTTGTTTCGCGAGAAGCCAAAGAAAACTGTATTGACTACCAACGTATCAACGCAACAACATTTGACAATTACCAAATAATAATCAATTGTACACCTGTTGGAACGAGTCCAAAAGTTGATTTATTTCCGATTATTCCTTATGAATACTTTACAGAAAAACACATTGCTTACGACTTAATATACAACCCAGCAGAAACCCAATTTTTAAGCAAAGCCAAAGCACATGGTGCTCAAATTAAAAATGGCTTGGATATGCTTATTTTTCAGGCCGAAAAAGCCTGGAAGATTTGGAATAAATAAAAGATTCACATTATAATTAGCCTAAAAGCCCTCAGATTGGAGTTCCAATTTGAGGGCTTTTGCATGATCACATTGAGCAAAAATATCAAAACAAGATAAAATAAAAAGGCCTAAAACCAGAAAATAACCAAAATACAACCATAAAAAAAGTAATTACACAATAATTAGACTATAATCAAACGATTTATTTTGAATTTTGACACACCTTTACTATCTTTCGCATTCAATAAATAGAAACCTTAAACATTTACAAAATGTTAGAAGAAAAGAACGAAAACCTGTCTCTTCAAGAAAATGAGACAGACGGAAAAATGGCCAATGAGTTGCAAGAAGCAATCCAATCTGAAACTCCTGTAACTGAAGAAAGTGAAATCACTGATGTTGCAGCAGAAGAAAATACGGTATATCCTGATGCTGAAGCAGTAACAACTAATGAAGACGCAATTAATGAAAAACAAAATGTTTTAAATGCTATTGCCGAGACCAATGCGGAAGAAAGTGAAGATGAAACCCTGAAAAATCGCCATGATATTCCGATGCTTGATTATGAATCATTACCAATGGAAACATTAGTTGACGAATTGAAAAATTTGGTTACTAATGAAAAAGTAATGTCTATAAAAGATCATGTTGAAGAAATTCGCAAAGCTTTTTTAGCAAAATACAATCATCTTATCGAAGAAAAAAGAGAAGAATTCAATCAGGAAAATCAAGACCCTAATGAAGAATTTCAGTATCATTTCCCTTTAAAATCTAAGTTCGATCAATATTATACAATCTATAAAGACAATAAAAATATTCATTTTAAAAGTCTTCAAAACAATTTGAAATCCAACTTGGAGACACGATTGGCAATTGTAGAAGAATTAAAAGAATTAATAAATCCTCAAGCCAACATCAAAGACACCTTAAATCATTTTAATGAATTGAGAGAACGTTGGAAAAATGCAGGATCTATTCCAAAAGATAAATACAATCATGTATGGAACAACTATCACTTTCATGTAGAAAATTTCTATGATTATTTACACTTGGATAGAGAGGCCAGAGATATTGATTTCAAACATAATTTAGAGCTTAAACAAAAAATAATAACTCGTGTTGAAGAGTTGCTACACGAAGCAGACATCAACAAGGCATTCCGAGAATTGCAAGATTTACATCGAATTTGGAAAGAAGATATAGGACCTGTATCTAGAGAATTTCGCGATGAAATTTGGAATCAATTTAGTGAATTGACAAAAAAAATGCATGATAAGCGTGAAGTTTTGTTCGAAAACTTAAGAGGTACTGAATTAGAAAATCTAGAAAAGAAAAAAGAAATCATTGCCAAAATAGAAGTTTTAGCTACCGAAAAAGTAAATGCACACACACAATGGTTGGCCCAAATCGAAAAAGTTGAAGCATTAAGATCTGCTTTTTTTGCTGCTGGTAAAGTTCCTTCTGAAGTTAATGAAACTACTTGGGCTGCATTCAAAACCGCTGTAAGAAATTTTAATACTTTTAAAAACTCTTTTTATAAGGATATCAAAAAAGATCAAAACGACAATCTAAACAAAAAAATTGCTTTGGTAAAAAAAGCCAAAGAATTACAAGAAAGTGAAGATTTTGCATCTACTACTCCTATCATGAAGCAAATTCAAGAAGAGTGGAAAAAAATCGGCCATGTACCAAGAAAATATTCTGATAAAATTTGGAATGAATTTAGAGAAGCGTGTAATCACTATTTCGATAAATTAAAAGAACACAAAAATATTGAAAACGTTGATGAAGTTGAAGCTTTTGATAAAAAGAAAACTTATCTGGATACATTAAGAGAATTTCAATTAACTGGTGACCACAAGACCGATTTAGACGCCATCAAATTGCATATTGAAACTTGGAAAAATTTTGGAAAAGTTCCTTTCCCAAGAAGACATATTGAAGGAAAGTTTAATAAAATTCTAGATGCTTTATTCGAAAAATTAAGCCTAAGCAAAAAAGATACCGAAATGATGCGTTTCTCCAACAGAATGGATCATCTGTCAGAAAGCAATGATATTAGAAAACTCGATAATGAGAAAATTTTCTTAATGCGTAAAATCGAAGAAGTACAAAATGAAATTTTCCAATTAGAGAATAACATTCAATTTTTTACCAATACTAGAAACGCAAAAAAAGAAAATTCAATTGTTCTAGAAGTTCGAAAAAACATTGCTATTCACAAAGAAAGTTTAGATGTTTGGAAAGAAAAACTAAAACAAATAAGAAATTTAAATCAAGAGTAGATTAAAATTTACTTGATTAAAAATACAATTAATAAGCCTCAACCACAATGGTATGAGGCTTTTTTTATGCCGTTAATACCGCTAGAAATTAGAAAACTTGAAACATAAAGTGGCATTACAGCCATCACTACGCATAACTTTAACTTACATTTATCACAATCTAAAACCCTATCAAAAAGCAATTCTCTACATTTGCAAAATGAAAACTTTCTGGAAATTTACCGTATTAATTGGACTATTCATCCAGTTCAATTTTGCATTCAGTGCGAATCAATACGATACTCCCTCTTTTCAAAACGATAATAGCACTACTTTTAATAAAGAAAGTTTAAGTTCTTCACATTTCATTCAACCCTCTATTGATAAAGGCTCAGTAGACCAAAGTCATACTACCAGAATTCGTATTGGAATAAATGACTGCAATTTAGTATCTCCATATTTCATCTGTTCTAAAGGAAATAATCTTAATATAGTTTTATCAGACCAAGACATTGACAGATGCATAAAGGTTTCAATTTTACTCTTCCCATTCCATTATTTTTGGTGATTTAATATTATGGTTCCGTTTTAATAAGTAAAAACTTTTACTATACCTGATTCTAATTGAAACAGGTGAACAAATCATTATATAATTTTAAAAAATAAAAACATGGACACTTCCGTAACCATAATAGGCCTTATAATTACAGTTTTAATAGGTATTCCGTTAACTTTAGTATTTCGTTCCAACATAGTGAACAGAGCAAAAATAAAAGAAATAAAGAAACAACACAGTCAAAACAATTATTATAATTTTGAATTAACTGAAACACAAAACAAGAAGATTTTAGCCATCGATCAAAAGAAAAAAGGATTTCTGTTTATAGATTTTAGTTATAAAGAAGAAACATCTTATTTTGTAGATCTAAAAAATATTCTTTTGTGTAATATGATCGAAAACAAACAAGAAAAGACACATATCACCTCAAAAATTGAAATTGAACTAGTTTACAAAACTACAATGAAAAAAGAATTGATACCAATTTACAACATCGAAAACCATTATATCGATTTTAATTGCTTGTATGAAGATCAAAATTTAGCTAAAAAATGGGTCACTTTAATCAATAAATCCATATCATAAAAAACATCAAAGAGGCACTACAATACCTCTTTGTTTGTATTTAGCTATTAACTAACATGATAAATATCATTTTAATCTTTAAAAAGTCACACTAATTTTGACTTATATCTAAAACAGATTTTTATGAAAACCTCACTTATTCAAAAATACAATGTTCCCGGGCCACGTTATACTAGTTATCCTACGGTTCCTTATTGGAATGAGTCAGGATTTACTAATGACAATTGGATAGAAACTCTAAAAAAATCATTCCAAGAAAGTAACGACAATGAAGGTATCAGCTTGTATATTCACTTGCCATTTTGCGAAAGTTTATGTACATTTTGTGGATGCAATAAACGTATTACCAAAAATCACAACGTAGAAAATACGTATATAGAAGCCGTTTTAAAAGAATGGTCCCTTTATTGCGAAATTTTAGGCAAAAAACCTAAGATCAAAGAAATTCATCTAGGTGGTGGAACCCCGACTTTCTTCTCGTTAAAAAGTTTAGAGGACTTAATTAATGGAATACTGGCTCTCGCCGAAAAAGCAGAAGGATATGAATTTAGTTTTGAAGGCCACCCGAATAATACCACTCATGCGCATTTGCAAAAATTGTATGATTTAGGATTTCGAAGAGTGAGCTTTGGTGTTCAAGACTACTCTCAAAAAGTTCAAAAAGCAATAAATCGAATTCAGCCTTTTCATAATGTAGCCAAAGTTACATTTTGGGCAAAAGAAATCGGCTATACATCAATTGGACATGACATCATTTTTGGCTTGCCTTTTCAAGAAATTGATGACATTATCGATACTATCGAAAAAACAAATTCCCTTCAACCCGATCGATTGGCTTTTTACAGTTATGCACACGTACCATGGATAAAAGGCAATGGGCAACGTGGATTTAATGATGAAGACATTCCGAAAGACGATACCAAAAGAAAATTATACGAAATTGGAAAAGAGTTACTTTTTGAAAATGAATACTACGAAATTGGTATGGATCATTTCGCGCTAAAATCAGACAGCTTATACCAATCTTTTAAAAACAAAGAATTACATAGAAACTTCATGGGATATAGTTCTTCAAAAACTCAATTAATGATTGGTTTAGGAGTTTCATCAATAAGTGACAGTTGGTATAGTTTTGCTCAAAATGTCAAAAATTTAGAAGATTATTACCAAATGCTAGAAAAGGATAAACTGCCCGTTTATAGAGGTCATCTATTAACATCTGAAGATCTTATCATCAGAAAACATATTTTGAACTTAATGTGCCATTTTGAAACCGCTTGGACAGATTCAGCAAACTATTTTCCAGAAATTCCAGAAATTCTTATACAACTCAAAGAAATGGAAAATGACTGTTTATTGATAATCGGAAATAAAAATATCCAAGTTACCGAAAAAGGGAAACCATATGTTCGAAATATCTGTATGGCATTTGATTTAAGACTTAAACGAAAAGCACCAGATACTGCATTGTTTTCTATGACAATTTAAAGAAAGGCAATTAATTTTGCATCAAGAATATTTTGGGCGTGACCACATTGTGCAAAGGGGCATATATTCAATACCGCTTATTCAGCCCCTTTGCACAATCTGGTCGGGCTATCACGAGCGCATGGCGCCTTGCTCTATCCCTCACGCAATAGTGCAAACGATGATCAATTTATCTTTTCAAGACCAAAAAAAATCAAAAAAAAAAGCCAATTAATGACAATTGGCTTTTTCTTGTATAAATAAATTCATATTTGAAGGCGAGACATAAGGAATCCCAAGCCCCAAACCTCTAAGAATAAATAAAATTCCTATTATCACACCAACGATTGGAACAATTTTTTGAATTTTATTCCGTACAGAAATGGTCAGTAACGAGTTGATATAAACCACAGAACTCATAAGTGGTACAGTTCCCAATCCAAAGAGCAACATATACAAGACTCCAAAACCAGCACTTTGCATAGCAATTGCGCCAAACAAGGCTACATAAACCATTCCACAAGGCAAAAAACCATTTAATAAACCAATAATAAAAAGTGATTTATAACTTTTACTCTTAAAATGACTTCCCAGATTTTGCTTAATTTTAGAAATCACTTTGAAAACCGGCTTCGAAAAATTATAATTAGACAATAATTTTTCGGGAATAAGAATGATAAGAATCATAGCAATTCCGATAAAAATTGATAATTGCTGTTGAATACCAGCCAAAAAGAATCCTTTACCCAACATTCCAAAAATCAATCCAATACTACCATAAGCCATCAATCTTCCCAAATGATAGATACTAATTTGAATAACTTTTTTAGCAGGATTATTTCGGGCAACAGGCAGCATCAGTGCTATAGGACCACACATTCCAATACAGTGAAAACTACTGATTAAACCAAATAAAAAGGCAGTATAAAGCATTTTGAGGTAAAAAGTTTAGATGTTAGAGGCATGAAGTGAAATACTATCTTCAAATCTCTAAATCATATTTTGAATTATTGAATTACTGTAATTAATTTATCATTCTGGGATTAGGGCGTTTTTATATAAACTTTCTCTTTAGTCAAATATGATTTCCCTTTATATTTCCATTCCATATTAATGTTCCATTCACCACCAATAAGTTTATCATTAGAAACAAACACTGATGCAGCATCTGTAAACACAAGTGGGAGTTGAAAATCAAACTTTTTATTAGAAGCACGATAAAAAGCAACAGTTCCTGTTATCTCTTTTGGAGAAAAATCTGCAGGAAAAACAATTGTAACCCCTTTGGTATTGACCGTAATAATAGGTTTAACCTTTAAATCATGAGCATTTTGGATGCGCACCATTTCGTCTTGAAAATGCACATCGTGTTTGTAATATTCTTCTACAACCAAATCATTATCATACTTACTATCCGTTTGAACCTTTACAACAAAGTACATAATAAAACTTATGAACAAAGCAAAAGCAATCACGATATAAGTTCCCCAATTAATTTTCATTCTATTTTTTATTAAAATTCTATTTTACTTTTTTATTACCCATGCTAATTTCCCCTTAGTAGTTTAGTCTAATCAAAACTTCGAGGACTCAAAAAATTAGTATGAGTAGTCTCTATTTTTTTATTACCCTCATAAAGATCAATTTCTACAGTAGTCCTATCACTTTCCAATAAATATTTACTGATTTCGATAAACAAAGTACCACTTGACATCCCGTGTTTGGCAACTTTTAACTCTTGAACTCCAACAACTTTTAAAGCACCTTTTATACCAACCAATTCAAAATGTAAATCATTAATATCATGATTTGTTTTATTTATAATCTTAAAGGTATAAATATTACTAATATTATCCCCTTTGTGTTGAAATAATTGACCTGGCAAACGCAAAATAGTAGCTTCAACCTCGGTTCTTAAAAACAATAACCCTGTTAGCACTCCAATTAAAATAACCAATACAGCAGTATACCCCTTCATTCTAGCGGTAAACTTGAATTTAGCTTTGGTTTCTATTTCATCTTCCGAAGCATATCTAATCAGTCCTAAAGGCAAACCAACGCTTTCCATTATAGAATCGCATTCATCAATACAAGCGGTACAATTGACACATTCTAATTGTACGCCATTGCGAATATCAATTCCTGTTGGACATACGTTTACACATTGCTTACAATCAATACAATCTCCTTTTCCAGTCTTTGCACGATCTTCTTGCTTATTAAATTTAGCTCTTCCTTGCTCTTTTTCACCACGAACGAAGTCATAAACCACATTTATCGATTTTTTGTCTAACAGTACCCCTTGTAATCTTCCATAAGGGCAAGCTATAATACAAACCTGTTCTCTAAACCATGCAAATACAAAATAAAAAACGCTCGTAAAAATCAATAAAGAAATAAAGGTACTCGAATGAGACAAAGGTCCATCTTTAATTAAACGAAATAATTCATCGCTACTTATAAGATAAGCTAAAAAAACATTGGCTATCATAAATGATATAACCAGAAACACAAACCATTTTAGGGTTTTCTTTCCGATTTTTTCACTATTCCATTCTTGTTTATCCAATCGGATTTGTGCTCCTCTGTCGCCTTCAATCCAATACTCTATTCGACGAAAAACCATTTCCAAAAAAATCGTTTGTGGACAAATCCAACCACAAAAAATACGCCCAAATATAACCGTAAAAAGAATTACAAAAACAACCCCAATGACCATAAACAAAACAAAAATATAAAAGTCCTGAGGCCAAAATGGAAAACTAAAAATATTAAAACGACGTTCCAATACATTGAACATCATAAACTGATTGCCATTAATTTTTATAAACGGATTGGCTATTAAAATGATTAATAAAAAATAACTAACCCATTTTCTATATTCATAAAACTTACCAGAAGGTTTTTTGGGATAAATATATTTTCTATGTCCTTCTTTATCAATTGTCCCTATTGTGTCTCTAAAAGATTCGTCTAGATTACTTGACATTTTTTGTTTTTTTTATTAAAATAATTAGTGTTTCATGCAATACATAAATTCTATTTTAACCAATTTCAACAAAAATAACATACAAAATCAGTGTTGAAACTTGAGTAATTACAATGAATTTGCAATTACTATAATCCTATTTAATAGAATAAAAGCTCTGTCAAAGTTATTAACTTTGACAGAGCTTTTAAATTATAATACTTATATTTTTACTTTTGTACTATCTGTCGCGGGAACTGCTGCAGGAGCGCTAGTTGAAGCTTTATCATCAACCCAAATTTCACCATCTGGTGCTTTTGGATCTTTTGGATTACTACCTTTTAATGAAATAACATAACTGGCAACTGCCTGAATTTCTTTTGGTTTTAAAGTTCCTTTCCATGCAATCATTCCTTTACCGTCACGACCTCCATTTGTTATTGTATGAAATAAATTTTTTATTCCACCTCCTAATATCCAATGATCATCTGTTAAGTTAGGTCCAATTTGTCCACCAGCATCAGCTCTATGACAAGCTACACAATTAGTTGCAAAAATCGCTTTACCTTTATCTAAATCTGCAGGATCCGTTAATAATGTTACTGAATTCTCGTCCATCAAATCTGGTGCTGTTTTCATATACTCTGCTACTTCAATTTTAGCTTGAGCCATTTCATTTTTCAATTCAGTTTCTTGATCAGGTGCACCCAAAATTTCAAAACGAACTAAATAAACAGCGGCAAAAACAATACAAGCATAAAATAAATATACCCACCATGGTGGTAAATTATTATCTAATTCCTTGATTCCATCATAATCATGATCCATCAATAGTTGTTTTTCGTCTTCAACAGGTACTGTTTTTGTCAAAAGTTGCATTATGTTTTTATACCAACTTTTGTCTTTTAAACTTAAACTATCTTCATAAGCCTTGTTTGCTTTCTCCTCATCAGACATTAACTGATACATGATGGTATTTACAGCAGTCAAAGTAGTTTCAATTGCTATCAAAAGGAAAAGAAACACAAACAAAAAGACGGCAACCATTGGATATTTAACAAAAGCAGGACGATCACCTGAATCGATAAAATACTCCATCGCTCCAAGAACGATGAAAAAGATGAAAAGAACTCTTATATAAGGTGGAACTAATTTTTTCATTATCTATTTATTTTTAAATTGTACAATTTAATCTTCTAAAGGGATTTGACTTATTTCGTCTATAGTCTCTTTTTTATATGAATATACCCAAATACCCAATCCGATAAAAAAGGAAAAGAAAATAAGTAACGATAGTATTGGAAAAATTTCGACACCCGAAATGGTTTCCATATTGTGTTTTATTTGTTCAAACATATCTTTACTCTATTATTGTTTTACTTTAATATCAGTACCCAATCTTTGTATATAAGCGATTAAAGCTACAATTTCTCTTTCATTCATTGGTACAAATTTCTCACCTCTAGCAATTGCTTTTTTCTTGCTATCTTCATAACTTTTTACAAAGTCAGGATCATTTTTTAGACTTTCTTCTATCGCAATGGCTTGAGTTCTTAAATCTTTTAATCCATTAGCTACTTGAGCATCACTATAAGGGACACCGAGTGTAACCATTGCTTTCATTTTCTTTTCTGTCATTGAAATATCCAATGCTTTATTGTCAAACAACCATTTATAGCTAGGCATAATAGAACCTGCAGATATACTTTGCGGACTCCAAAAGTGATTAAAATGCCAATTGTCATTGTATTTCCCACCTTCTCTTAACAAATCTGGACCAGTACGTTTAGATCCCCATAAAAATGGATGATCATAAACAAACTCTCCCGCTTTGGATTGAGGTCCATAACGTTCTACTTCACTACGGAATGGACGTACAGACTGAGAGTGACATCCCACACAACCTTCGCGGATATATAAATCACGACCTTCTAATTCTAAAGGAGAATAAGGTTTAACACTAGAAATAGTTGGTATATTTGATTTTACCATAATAGTGGGTACAATTTGAATAATACCACCAATTAAGATTGCAATAGTTGCAAACACCGCCATTTTAATTGGTTTTCTTTCCAACCAAGAATGGTATTTCTCTCCTTTAAGTCTTCCAGCACTAATGCTTTGTAAAGCTGGAGCTTCTGCCAATTCGTCTTCTACTTCTTCTCCCGCACGTACGGTTTGAATAATGTTATAAACCAATGTCAGCATTCCAGTAAGATACATAGTACCACCAACAGCTCTCATCCAATACATTGGCATAATTTGAGTAACCGTTTCAAGGAAATTACCATACGTTAAAGTTCCGTCAGGATTAAATTGTTTCCACATAGATGCTTGTAAGAAACCTGCTAAATACATTGGTAATGCATACAATATAATACCTAATGTACCAATCCAGAAATGAAAATTAGCTAATTTGGTAGAATATAAAGTTGTTTTTGTCATCCTTGGGATTAACCAATAAATAATACCAAATGCCATAAAACCATTCCAAGCCAACGCTCCTACGTGAACGTGAGCAATAATCCAATCGGTATAGTGTGCAATTGCATTTACATTTTTAAGAGAAAGCATTGGCCCTTCAAAAGTAGCCATACCATAACCGGTCATTGCAACTACAAAAAACTTCAATACAGGTTCTTCTCGAACTTTATCCCAAACACCTCTCAATGTCAAAAGACCATTGATCATACCTCCCCAAGATGGAGCAATCAACATTACTGAGAATACAACTCCTAAATTTTGTGCCCAGGTAGGTAAAGCAGAATATAATAAATGGTGAGGACCTGCCCAGATATATAAAAATATTAAAGACCAAAAGTGAATGATTGACAAACGATAAGAATATACTGGACGATTGGCAACTTTTGGAACAAAATAATACATTAAACCTAAAAATGGTGTTGTCAAGAAAAAGGCAACCGCATTATGACCATACCACCACTGTACTAAAGCATCTTGAACTCCTGCATAAACAGAATAACTTTTTAAAGCAGAAATTGGCAATTCTAAACTATTAAAAATATGCAATACAGCAACTGTTATAAATGTTGCTAAATAAAACCAAATAGCAACATACAAATGACGCTCTCTTCTTTTTAACATGGTACCAATCATATTGATTCCAAAAGCTACCCATATCAATGCAATAGCTATATCTATTGGCCATTCTAATTCAGCATACTCTTTTGAAGTAGTATACCCCAACGGAAGTGAAATAGCAGCTGCAACTATAATTAATTGCCAACCCCAAAAATTAAGGTTACTTAAAAAGTCGCTATACATTCTGGCTTTCAACAATCGTTGAAGCGAATAGTATACACCTGCAAACATTGCATTACCAACAAAGGCAAAAATAACTGCATTAGTATGTAAAGGTCTCAATCTACCAAAACTCAACCACGAAATACCTTCGGTCATGTTTGGAAAAAGGAACATTGTGGCCAAAATCAGACCTACTAACATCCCCACCACTCCAAATAGTATGGTAGCATAAATGAACTTCTTTACAATTTTGTTGTCGTAATAAAATTGTTCCATTTCCATAATTTATAATTGTTTTTAAAGTTGTTTAAAATTGGTAAATTTATAAAAGATTAAAGAGTAATTTAACTTTTAATTTCTGATTTCTTTTGGGAAGTTTTAATCAATTCATCATCAAAAAGCATTCGCACAGAAGGGGTGTAGTCATCATCAAATTGCCCTGATTTTACAGCTACAACAAATGCAATAAAAAAACCAATGGCAACAAAAATGCTAACGGCAATAAGCAAATAGATAACACTCATATTATTAATATTAAGTTAACAAAATTATAGGTATCACTTTTTATAAAAAATGACAATTATCATATTTAATCTGATATGTTAAAAATATGAAAAAATAAGATATAATTCCCTGTTAAACTATTTTATTTTTCGAGAATAATAATTACTCATTAACGTTACAAAACTCACTATCGTAATGGTACTCAACGGCATAATAATCGCCGCAACCAGTGGCAAAAGATTTCCTGTTATTGCAAAAGAAAGTCCTACAACATTATACAATAATGACAATGTAAAACTCATTTTGATTGTCGTGATAGCTTTTTCTGATAATTTCAAAAAATAATGCAATTTTTCAAATTCTTTGGCATCCAAAATTGCATCACAAGCAGGCGAAAAAACATTGACATTTTCTGATATTGAAACCCCAACATTACTCTGCGCTAAAGCCCCAGCGTCATTAAGCCCATCTCCAACCATCATAACGTTTTTACCTTGCTCTTGCAGTGCTTTTATAAACTCCAGTTTTTGTTCTGGCTTTTGATTAAAAACCAACTCAGTCCCATTTGGCAATATGGACTCCAACAAACTTTGTTCTCCTTCATTGTCTCCAGATAAAACTTTTATTTTATACTCTGAACTTAGCTTAGTAAACAGTTCAGACAATCCTTCACGGTATTCATTATTAAATATATATTTTCCGTAATACTCATTTCCAATCTTTATATGTACAGTAGTCTGTTGAATAACCTCTTTACTGCTTGCATTAACAAAATCAGCGGATCCTAATTGAACAGTAACTCCTTCAACTGCAGCTTGAATCCCTTTTCCTGTAAACTCTTCAAAAAAGTCTAACTTAATTCTTTTAGTATCTGGTAAAAAATCATACAACATTCGACTCAAAGGATGATTTGATGCTCGAAGTACGTTTTTGATAGCAATTAAATTCTCAGAGGAAAGCTCCTTACCTTCATAAGTAATATTGGATTTTGTATTTGTTGTTATGGTACCTGTTTTATCAAAAACTATTGTATCTACTTTTGCCAATTGCTCAATTACAAGAGCATTTTTGAGATAAAAATGTTTGTTCCCAAAAATTCGCAGCATATTTCCCATTGTAAAAGGTGCCGTTAATGCTAGAGCGCAAGGGCAAGCAACAATTAAAACAGCTGTAAAAACATTAAACGCAGTATTGGCATCAAAAAATATCCAATATCCAAAACCAGAAAAAGCTATTAACAAAAGTATTGGCGTAAAATAACGGCTAATACTATCTGTTATGGTTTTGTGTTTCTGTTCTACTTTTTTCTGAAAAATATCGTTACTCCACAATTGTGTCAGATAACTTTGTGAAATGGTTTGCAAAACTTCCATTTCGATAATTTTGCCAATTTGCTTTCCGCCAGCAAAAATTTTATCCCCTGATTTTTTAGTGATTGGAATTGCTTCACCAGTAACAAAACTATAATCAATTTCAGCTTTATCAGACATAAGAATTCCATCAACTGGAATTAATTCTTGATTTCGAATTAATAAACGATCTCCTTTTTCAATTTCATAAACTGGTATACTTTCCTCTTTTGAATCCGTATTTATTTTAGTGATCGCAATTGGAAAATAGGATTTGAAATCTCTTTCGAAACTAAGGAAACTATAGGTCTTGATTTGAAACATTTTTCCCAACAACATAAAAAATATCAATCCTGTTAGACTATCAAAAAAACCCGAACCATAATCCATCACAATATCAAAAGTACTTCGAACAAACATTACTATAATACCCAAAGCAATAGGAATATCAATATTAAGCATTTTAGTTTTAATACTTTTGTAGGCCGAGACATAATATCCACTAGCGGAGTATAGAAAAGAAGGCAAAGATAAAGCGAAAATCAAACCTCTAAAAAATGGTCTGTAATTATCCAGCCAGTATTCTTTTACCTCAAAATATTCTGGAAAAGAAAGTAACATGATATTTCCAAAACAAAAGAAAGCAACTCCAAGTTTATACGTTAAACTTCTATCAATATTGTTATTTCCAGCTTCGTAATTCTCTAAACTAATATATGGTTCATAACCAATTGAACTCAACAAATAGACAATATCTTTTAAAGAAACACTATTCGGGTTGTAATTGATTCTAACCTTTTTTTCTGGGAAATTAACTTGAGAAGTATTTATTCCTTTTTGAAGACGCTGTAAATTTTCCAAAATCCAAATACACGAGCTACAATGTATATGAGGAATACTAAGTGAAATAATAGCAGTTGAATCTTCTTGAAATTCCAATAATTTTGTAACGATACTTTCATTGTCTAAAAAATCATATTTTCCTTTAATATCTAATGGAGTTGCTCCTGGAGATTTTTCAAAATCATAATAACAGGTCATGTCATTTAGACTGAAAATTTCATAAACCGTTTTACATCCATTGCAACAAAATTCTTTGTTATCGAACACAATTTGATCTTCTTTTATTATATCCAAACCACAATGAAAACAGTTATTTTTCTCCATAAAATGATACTAATTAAGCGGGTGCAAATTTTACAAATTGATTATGATAAAAACAATGATATTTATCATATAAATGTATAACTTTGTAGCCGCAAATCCTATTTCATTATGAGTAAATGTGAACAATGTATCGTAAGAGAATTTAGTTCTTTGAAAGCACTAAACAAAGACGAACTTATAAAACTATCCGATTGTAAAGTTTCTAAATTAATCAAAAAAGGAGAAAACATTTTTGAAGAAGGAGAAAATGTTAATGGTATATTTTGCGTAAAAGATGGTGTTTGCAAAATGACCAAATTAAGTCCAAATGGCAAAGATCATATTGTCAAACTAGTTAGCAAAGGAGAATTATTGGGTCAACGATCAATGATAAGTGATGAGCCTGCTAATTTAAGTGCCATTGCTTTAGAAGATATGCAAGTTTGCTTTATCCCCAAAAACGAAGTTATGGGTTTCTTTGACAAAAACAATCAGTTTTCAATGAATGTGATGAAAACAATTTGTGGCGACTTGAAATTATCTGATGAACACATGGTGAATATGGCTCAAAAATCAGTAAAAGAGCGATTGGCCGAAACTTTGATTTATCTACATGAAACCTTGGGTACAAATGCGGATGGCACTTTAAAAATACAACTCTCTAGAGATGAATTAGCCAGTATGATTGGTACTGCCACAGAAAGTTGTATTCGATTATTATCTGATTTTAATAAATTAGGTTTAATAGGATTAATAGGAAAAAAAATAGTTTTAAAAGATATCAATAAATTAAAAAAATTGGCGGAATAATTTTTTAAAATACCATTTTTTTTGCATTCTAATAAAGCTATAATTTCTTAGCCTCATTCCAGAATACATCCATTTCTGCAAGGGTCATATCCATCAATGGCTTTCCTAATTCGGTAGCTTTACTTTCTAAATATTGAAACCTTTTGATGAATTTTTTATTGGTTCTTTCTAATGCGTCTTCAGGATTAATGTTTAGAAATCGCGCATAATTTATCATTGAAAAAAGTACATCTCCAAATTCATCTTCCATTTTATCGTGATCACCTGCAGCAATTTCTACTTGTAATTCTTGTAGTTCCTCTTGTACTTTATCCCAAACCTGGTGTGATTCTTCCCAATCAAAACCTACTCCCTTCACTTTATCTTGAATTCGACTTGCTTTTACTAATGCCGGTAAACTTTTTGGTACACCTTCAAGAACAGATTTTTTACCTTCTTTGAGTTTTAATTTTTCCCAGTTCTGTTTTACTTCATCTTCATTTTCGACTATAACATCCCCATAAATATGCGGATGACGATGAATCAGTTTTTCACAGATGTCATTGCACACATCAGCGATATCAAAATCATTTGTTTCACTACCTATTTTGGCATAAAAAACAATATGCAAAAGCAAATCACCTAATTCTTTTTTTACTTCATTTAAATCATTATCTAATATAGCATCACCCAATTCATAGGTCTCTTCGATAGTAAGATGACGAAGCGATTGCATGGTTTGCTTTTTATCCCAAGGACATTTTTCACGCAATTCGTCCATGATATCCAATAAACGTTTGAAAGCTTGTAATTGATGGTCTTTGTTCATCTTTGCATTTTAAAAATTGGAAAAACACTAATCTTTTAGATCAATTTAAATAAAAAAATCCTGCTTAGAAATATCAAAGCAGGATAAATATACACAATTATAACTGTTTACTCTTTTTTAGCTTTTGCTTTTTTAGCAGGAGCTTTTACTTTTTCAGCCACTACTTCTTCTGCAACTGGAGTTTCTTGTTCAACTACAGCAGGAGCCTCATCAACAATCATTCCTTTTTCTTGAAGCATATTGTACCAATTTACAATTTTCTTTACATCAGAGGCATAGACTCTTTCTTCATCGTAATCTGGCAGAATTTCTCTAAAATATGATAACAATTTTGCGTTATCTTCTTTATGCGAAATAGTTTGTCCTTTGTTTTCTTTTTTAGCAATATTTTGCATGATTTCTGCCAAAGGTTTTTCAGCATCATAAGTATAAATGGAAATTTCCGACAATAAACTCACATTGCTTTTTAAACTAACTGTTGTTTTTTTTCCGTCTAATAAAGACTCTGCAACAAAACCAGTACGTGTTTGCACTTTTAAAACATATAAACCTGGTTTTCCTGAAATGGATAATATTTTCTCTAAACTCATTTTTATTTTTTTTACTTATTTCATTATTTTCTACACACTAATTCTCTACAGATGAGCGATAGAAAAGTGTTTTATTTATCTTCCTTTTTTGGCAAAAAACTTCATTCTATAATCCTGAAAAGTTTTGCCTTCCATGATATTTTTTAATTTTTTCTGAATCAATCTTTTTTTCAAAGATGAAATTTTGTCTGTAAACAAAATACCTTCAATATGATCGTATTCGTGTTGGATTACTCTAGCAATTAATCCATCAAAAACTTCTGTTTTCATCACAAAGTCTTCTTCGCAATATTCTAATGTTATAGTAGGTTTTCTAAACACATCTTCTCTAACATCTGGAATACTCAAACAACCTTCATTAAAAGCCCATTCCTCACCTTCTTCTTTTATCATTCTAGCATTGATAAAAGTTTTTTTGAATCCGCTTAATTTCTTTTGCTCGTTATTTTCCAAATCGTCATCATCACTAAACGGTGTAGTATCCACTACAAATAAACGCAATGACAAACCTACTTGTTCTGCAGCAAGACCAACGCCACAAGCATTGTACATCGTTTCGTACATGTTCGCGACAACTTCCTTTAAATTTGGATATTCTGGAGTAAGCTCCTCTCCTATTTTCCTTAAAACAGGATCACCATATCCTATAATTGGTAATATCATTCGAATTGATTTTATTAATAACTAGTGTAAATAAAGGAAAAAATCCATTTAATTAGGTTGGCAAAAGTAGTAAAAAAATAGATACTGATTAATCAAGAATTGATAATTAGTAGAATTTTACAGAAATTAACAAGATGAATAAAATAAAAAACTGCCGTTATTTTTTTAAGCATCGGCAATTAATATTACGAAAGTCAAGAATTACTTAAAATATTCAAAAATCAGCAGTCTTATTTATATACAACTACATATAAGATGCTACTTAAGCAAAATAATTATTCAAAATAATGCAATTGGCTTATGGGATCTAATGCTCAAAACTATTCAAAACAATTTATCGCTTATCTTTGTATCAAATATTACTTTATGATTGCCAAAATAGAAAAATTTACAGATAGCATTTATTTTACAAATGCTTTAAAAGCAACACTTTCAGCTGTAATTCCTGTTTTGGTTTTTACCTATTTTAATCATTTTGAAATTGGGTTTGCCATTGCACTTGGTGCTTTTTTAACCTATCCAAGTGATATTCCAAGTAGCTTGAAGCATAAAATTAACGGAATAATCGTTACTGCATTTTTAGTAGCTGGAGTCAATTTACTGATTAATCTCACCTATCCAATTCCTATTATATTCTATCCTTTTTTCTCGATTTTAGTATTTATTTTGGCCATGCTTTCTGTCTATGGACAAAGAGCCACATTTACATCCTTTTCGGCATTACTATCAGTATCCTTATCTTTTTCTAACCTACATACTGGACTCGAAATGTTACAACATTCGGGATTATTACTAATTGGAGGATTCTTTTATTTATTTATTTCTTTGCTTTTTTATTATGTACGTCCCAATCGTTATGCCGAATTACAAGTTGCCGAAAGCATCAAATTAACATCAAAATACTTAAGACTAAGAGGAGATTTATGGAACAGTATTGCCGATAAAAAAGAGATAACTGAAAAACAATTGCACTTACAAGTCGAATTAAATATAATTCATCAAAATATTAGAAGAGTACTTATCGATAAGCATATCAATACAGTTTCCTCCAACCAAAACCGAAAAATGCTAATTGTATTTATTTCGCTAGTTGAAATACTAGAACTTGCATTATCTACTTCTTTTGATCATAGCAAATTACATCAAAAATTTAAGGATCATCCCAAAGTTTTATCCAACTATCAAAATTTAGCTTATACGCTCGCTTCAACGCTAAAGCAATTATCAAAGAATATTGAAAAAAGAACCAATTACGTTTCTAAAAATTCATTATCTAAGCATTTATTGGCTCTAGAAAATGAAATCACCAATTACGAAAACGAGCTAGGAAAAACCGAGGCTTCTGAAGGAGTCTTGATGTTAAAAACCATGCTTGAATATGCCGAAAAGCAAGTTGAAAAAATTAAAATAATTGAACGAGCTTTTACTTCTATATCTAATACTTATGATTTTAAAGGCAAGGATAAAGATTTAGAAAAATTTTTAACTCCTCAATATTATTCAATAAGTACATTCATAGAAAATATAAGTTTTGAGTCTACTATATTCAGACACTCCTTACGATTAACCACAACATTAATTTTGGGTGGAATCATAGGTAAGTTGCTTCCATTTCAAAATGAATATTGGATTTTAATGACCATCATCATCATTATGAGGCCTGGTTATGGGTTGACAAAACAGCGTTCGATACAAAGAGCTATCGGGACTATTATAGGTGGAATTACAGCTTTTAGCATCCTATACCTGATGCCCAATCATTTTGTGTTAAGCCTTTTAGCGATAAGCTGCATGTTGCTTGGTTTTTCATTTACACAAACCAATTACTCCGTAAGTGCTACGTTTGTTACTATGTATATTGTATTTCTTCACGGCATTTTATCCCCAGATTTTGTAAATGTAATCCAGTTTAGAATATTAGATACTTTGACTGGAGCAACTTTAGCATTTTTTGCGAATCATTTTTTATGGCCATCTTGGGAATATATTAAAGCGCCAGAATATTTGGAAAAATCAATAGCCGCCAATCGAGATTATTTGAACCAGATTTACATTTATTACACCAAAAAAGGAGATGTAACAACATCTTATCGTTTGGCTAGAAAGAATGCTTTTATTGAGATTGGGAACTTAATGGCTTCTTTCCAAAGAATGTCTCAGGAACCAAAATCCAAACAAAAGAACATTGTGGTTTTTTATAAATTAACCGAACTCAATCATTCATTGCTTTCTTCAATTGCTTCATTAGGCACTTATATTCAATCGCATACAACTACACCGTCCTCAAAAGCTTTTACGATCGTGGTTGAAAAAGTATTGAAAAATTTAGAAAAAAGCATTTCCTACTTAAAAGAAAATGAAATTATCGATGCAAACGATATCTCAAAAGAAGAGTTAGCCAATCGGTTTATAGAATTAAAAAACATTCGTCAAAGCGAGCTAAAAGAAGGAAATAAAATAAACGATCAATCTTTTGCTTTAATAATGCAAGAAGCACAATTGGTCATAGAGCAATTAATTTGGCTGACAAACTTATCTGAAGGTATCTTGAAAAGTACAAAAAAATTAATGGAAGACTAAAAAAAAATTTCATCCTAAGGTTATACCTTAATTAATACGAATCTCCTTAAAAAAATCTTAAAACTACTATTAAAGCCAATTTAGCACAATAAAAGCTTAAAAAATAGGAGAATATTTTTTTTAAAAAATCAAAAACGACTTATTTACGATTTAGATAATCTTGAAGCATAATGGTAGCAGAAATCTCGTCTATTAATCCTTTATTTTGACGTTGCTTTTTATTCAAACCACTGTCAATCATTGTTTGAAAAGCCATTTTTGATGTAAAACGTTCATCAACTCGAATCACTTTCATATCTGGAAAATGATTGGTAAAATGAGTTACAAAACCTTTAATTATTGAAGCACTTTCTGAAGGCTCACCGTTCATTTGTTTGGGTTCACCAATGAGTACTGCTTCCACTTTTTCTTTAGAGAAATAATCTTTCAAAAAAGCAATAGCAGTGGTTGATGGAATTGTTGTCAATCCCGAAGCAATAATTTGCATTTCATCGGTAACTGCTATTCCTGTTCGTTTTTGTCCGTAATCTATGGAGAGTATTCTTGGCATTTATAGTGAGTTTTTGTGTTTGATAAATCCGAAAACATAAATAACCTTCTGATTTACGTCGATTTCATATACAACCGAATATCCCTTAAAAACATAATCCTTAATATTTTCATCATCAAAATACCTTGATCTTTTAAAATGAAATGGGTGTTTCAAATCTTTTTTTATATTTTTAAGCAAATCTTTTCTGAAATTCATTTGAAACCCACATCAAAAAATATTTTTCTTCCGATTATATGAAAAAGTGGGTTCCTGACAACCAAAATTTAAATACTTTTTCGGAAGAAATATTAACTGTCATATTCTGAAAATGTTTTGTCCAGAATTGAATCGACTTCATCAATAGAATAAAATTTTTCGGTACCGCTTTTGAGTTTAGCGTAAGCAGTGTCTAATTTTCTTTTATTTTCATCAAAAAAAGGATCTTCCTGAACTATAATAAGTTCATCCGAAGAAAAGGAACTTAATAATTCCAAGATTTTGGCTTTAATATTGGGCTGAAATTCTAATCGTAACGTTTCCATGGCTTTCCTATTTATTATACAAATATATTACTTTTTAATCTAAAATTAATTTCACAAAATAAATGGCTATTAAGTTATAACTATAACATTTTCCATACAAATACTCTTTTTTGCTATTAGTTAAAAATGGTATCTTTGCCAAAAATTTATCAAAAATGAAATCATTACAGACCATAATAGAACAAGCTTGGGAAAACCGTGCTTTACTTCAAGAAACAACAACAACGGATGCTATTAGAGAAGTTATCTCTTTATTAGATCAAGGAATTTTAAGAGTGGCAGAACCTGTGGGTGAAGGTTGGCAAGTAAACGAATGGATTAAGAAAGCCGTTGTTATGTACTTCCCTATTCAAAAAATGGAAACCTTAGAGGCTGGAATTTTTGAGTACAATGATAAAATGTTACTCAAAAGAGATTATGCTGAAAAAGGAGTTCGCGTAGTTCCTGGTGCATCTGCCCGTTATGGTGCTTATATTTCGAGCGGTGTAATCATGATGCCTAGTTATGTAAATATTGGCGCTTATGTTGATTCAGGAACAATGGTTGATACATGGGCAACTGTGGGTAGCTGTGCTCAAGTTGGAAAAGATGTACATTTAAGTGGAGGAGTTGGAATTGGTGGTGTATTAGAACCACTACAAGCAGCACCCGTAATTATAGAAGATGGAGCATTCATCGGTTCTCGTTGTATTATTGTAGAAGGTGTTCATGTAGGGAAAGAGGCCGTTCTTGGAGCCAATGTGTGCTTAACAGCTTCAACGAAAATAATTGATGTTACTGGAGAAACCCCTGTAGAAAGAAAAGGTTTTGTTCCTGCTCGTTCTGTAGTAATTCCTGGTAGTTACACCAAAAAATTCGCTGCTGGAGAGTACCAAGTTCCATGTGCATTAATTATTGGAACTCGCAAACCCTCTACCGATTTAAAAACTTCATTAAATAACGCTTTACGCGAATATGATGTAGCGGTTTAAATTCTAGACAAAAATATTTTATATTTTAAAAACCAAATACCAATTTATTTATCAATTGGTATTTGGTTTTTTTTTTATTTGTTTACTTAACAAATTAAATTAAGTTTGCACCTCAATTAAAATAAACTTATTGTTAACTTATTCTAAAGAAAAAAAACCACTATTGATTTAAATATTAAGCAAATACCTTTTTTCATTAGAATAACCCAAAATAACTCTGAACATCAAGTTCTCAAAATAATAAATTCCAAAATGAATAATTACAAGAAAGTCAGCATCCTACTTCTTAAACGATTACTATTAGTTACCCTAATTTATCAATTGTCTCGAGTAGCATTTTACTTCATGAATGCCACGTCATTTCAAAATTTTAATTTGACTACTATTAAAGGTGGAATTCTGTTTGATTTGGCCGCAATTGCCTATTTAAATATTATTTTTGTAGTTGCACATTTGATTCCAGGAAATTTTAAATACACGCCAAATTATCAAAAATGGCTTAAAATTTCATTCTATTCAATAAACCTTTTATTAATTGCAACCAATTTCATAGATATTATTTATTATAGATTTACTGGAAAACGAAGTACTTTTAGTATGATTACAGCTAAAGGAATGGAACATGAAATTTTTGGTTTGATTCCTTCTTTTCTAATGCAATTTTGGTATGTAGGTGTTTTATTCCTTATTTTCAGTGTGCTTTTTTGGATCTTTCTTCCCACTTTTAAGCAACCCAACTCGATTGAAAAACTTCAAAAAAATGAATTAATAAAACAATATGGTTTTCTCATTCTTGCTATAGCCATAGGATTACTTGCATCTCGTGGTGGTTTTCGCAAAAAACCACTTAAAATTGTGGATGCAGTAGTTTATGGAGAACTTGGGAATTCAGCTTTAATATTAAATACTCCTTTTTGTATTTTAAAAACTTTAGTAAAAAAAGAAGACATAGAAAAAGCACATTATTTTAATGAAAAAGAATTAATTTCGATTTATAACCCAATAATAAACTTAAATCCTAGCAAACCAATTACCAAAAAAAATGTAGTCGTAATTATTTTGGAAAGTTTTGGAAACGAAAATGTAGGTAGAGGTTATACTCCTTTTTTAGACTCATTAATCACAAAATCCTATTATTTCAAAAATGGATTTGCAAACGGTATAGCTTCTATAGATGCCGTACCTTCTATATTATCTAGCATTCCAAGTTTAATGAATAACTCATTTATCTCATCCAGTTTTTCGTTAAACAAAATTCATGGTCTTCCTATTATTTTAGAAAAAGAAGGATACAATACCTCTTTTTTTCATGGTGCATTCAATGGTAGTCAAAATTTTGATCAATATGCTAAAGTAGCTGGTTTTGATCACTATTATGGAAAAGATGAATATATAGGAAAAGAATCATTTGATGGGAAATGGGGAATTTATGATGAAGAGTTTATGCAGTTTTTCTGTAACAAACTCAGTAGTTTTAAACAGCCCTTTTTTAGCTCTCTTTTTACAATTTCTTCACATAATCCTTATAAAGTACCCGAAAAATATAAAGGAAAATTTCCAAAAGGAAACACAAAAATTCAAGAAAGCATCGGATATACAGATTTCGCATTACGTCAATTTTTTAAAACAGCAAAAAAACAAAGTTGGTACAATAACACTCTTTTTGTCTTTTCATCGGATCATACTTCTTCTGGAGGAGAACTAGCAAAAGATAGAACAATACTTGGAAGATTTAGAATCCCAATTCTGTTTTTTGACCCATCTGATCCTAAATTTGTTGGAGTCAATGAAAATAACTTTCAACAAATTGATATTATGCCAAGTATTTTGGACTATTTAAACATCAAAACAGATATGGTAAGTTTTGGAAAAAGCTTTAGATCCAAAAACAATTTTGTAGTATACTGCAATCAAGGTACTTATTATTATATTCAAGGTGATTATTATTTGGCTTTTGCCAATAACCAATCCATTGGTTTATACAATTGGAAGAAAGATATTTTATTGAAAAATAACTTATTAAAAACCAATGAAAAAATAGCTAATAAAATGTCTCTATTTTTAAAAGCCTATATTCAAACTTTTTATGAACGAGTTACGAATGATGCTTTAACGCTAGAGAAATAGTTTTTCTATTTAAAAATTGAAATTCCCATTGAAATTCATTTTTTTTATTCAATTTGTTCATTATTAAATTTAACTATTACAGATATGAAAATTCTAGTTATACAACAAAAAATGATTGGTGATGTCCTAATCAGTTCAATCATTTGCAATAACTTAAGAATTGCATATCCTAATGCCCAAATTGATTATCTGGTTTATGAATCAACTACACCTGTTTTAGAAGGAAATAGAAACATTGACAATATAATATTGTTTGAAGAAAAACATCGCAAAAGTAAGGCAGCGTTTTTAAAACTTGCACTTCAAATTCGAGCCACTCATTATGATTTGGTTATAGACGCCTATTCAAAATTAGAAAGCTGGCTGATTGTTTTATTAAGTGGCGCTAAAAGAAAAATTTCATACAAAAAGAAAGGCAGAACCTTTTTATATACGGATAACGTTCCTTTTGAACCTTATCCAAAAACCAATTTGGGTTTGGCCATTGAAAGACGACTTTCCTTATTAGATCCTCTTGATTTAAATATAAAAATAGATCCGCTACCAAAACTGTATGTTTCTGAAAAAGAAATGCAAGAAGCTGTATCTCTTTTTGAAAAAAATCAACTAAAAAAAGAAAGAAAAACGATTATGATAAGCCTTTTGGGAAGTGAAAAACTAAAAACTTACCCATTAGAATATATGGCAAAACTGGTAGATACAATTACCGATACTTTTGACGTAAACATTTTATTTAATTATTTTCCGAAACAATTAAACGATGCCAAATTTGTTTTTGATTCCTGTAAACCTTCTACACAGGAAAAAATATATTTTAATCTATATGGAGCTAGTTTAAGATCATTTATTGCCATAATGAATCAATGCGATTTGATTATTGGGAATGATGGTGGCGCCATAAACATGGCAAAAGCTCTAAACAAACCTTCATTCATCCTTTTTTCACCGTGGATTGAAAAGAAAATATGGGCGACATTTGAAGATGGAATCATGCATAATTCTGTTCATTTAAATGATTTTAAACCTGAATTATTTTCAAACCTTACCGAAAAAGAGCTTAAAAAAAGAGCTATAGATTTATATAAAAACTTTTATCCAGAATTATTTACCAATCAAATGATTGCTTTCTTAAGCAACAATCTTTCGGACAATAAAAAAAAAAGTATTGAAATCTACAATACAAAAAAGCCTTTGCTAACTGCATTGATCATTACTTACAATGAAGAACACAATATTAAAGAACTCATAGATAACATTGCTTTTGCTGACGAAATTATCGTAATTGATTCTTTTAGTACTGATAACACATTGGCAATTGCAAAAAGTTTTGATACTGTAAAAGTAGTTCAACATCCATTTGAAAATTATGCCTTGCAACGAAATTTTGCTATAAGTCTAGTAACAAATCCTTGGATACTTTTTATCGATGCAGATGAAAGACTCACTCCAAAATTACAGCAGGAAATCACTCAAACTATACAACAAAAAGAAGCTTTCTCTGCCTACAATGTTTACCGAAGGTTTATGTTTGAAAATGCAATACTAAATTATAGTGGTTGGCAAACAGACAAAATTATTAGACTTTTTCAAAATAATAAAGCATTCTACTCTGAACAAAAAATTGTACATGAAAAATTAAATGTGACAGGTGAAATTGGAAAATTAAAAAACAAACTTATTCATTATTCTTACACTGATTTTACAAGTTATAAACAAAAAATGATTGTTTATGGAAAAATGAAAGCCAAAGAAGAATTTGCAAAAGGTACAAGTCCAAACTTTTTTCATTATTACATAAGACCTCTTTATCAATTTGTCTATCAATATTTTATCCGATTAGGAATTTTAGATGGAAAAAAAGGAGTGATACTATGCTATTTGAATGCTCTGAGTGTTTCAGTTCGTTTTCAGGAATTAAAAAAATTAAAATCGAAAAACTAAGATTTCCAAAATTTAAGTTTCTTTTTTAATCTCTGCTTTCTTGAAAATTTATCTTGAAATTCTTGGGTATAAAACCACATTTTTTCAAAGATTTCAGCTTCTGTTTTTGCTGTATACAATTTTGAATATTCATTACTCATTGTTGCAATCATTCCTTTTTGAGGCGTTAACCGAGAAAGATTTTTCATGCGTTGATCAAAATTCATTTGGTCATGAAAAGTCATTCTATTTAGATCAACCAAGAAAAACTCATAAAATCCTTCAACCGACTTTTTGATCAAAGTATTTCCTGGAGAGTGATCCAAAAATTCGACACCACTTTGATGCAAATGAAATGAAAATTGGGTAAACTGTCTTAAAATATTCTCATGATCAGGAAAATTTGGAATTTCGACCAATTCTCTGTAAGTCAAATCACAATCAAGATGTTCACTAGCATAATAACTATCTTTTAATCCTAACCAATTGTAATTTTCTAGATATGCAATTGGTTCGGGTGTTCCTATGCCTTTTTCTAATAAAATGGTAGCATACTCAAATGAACGTCTCGCTTTGGATTTTCTAAAATATTTATAAGCAATTTTATTAATCAAATTAGGAATTTTAAAGGATTTGATATTAATTGTCTTTCCATTTAATTCGAATAATTTGATACTGTTTCTTTTACCGTCACCAAAGAGTTTTCCAGTAGATTTGAAATTATGAATACTCGATTTGATAAAATCGATATTGTCTTTGAAATTTTGATTTATTTTTAAATGCATTTATTTTTCTTAATTACAACTATACTTATACTACAACTAAAATAGTTACTTCTTTAAATATTGATTGATTCCATTTGTGATTTTAATGATACCTTTATCAATGGTTTCTTTTTGAATTTTATTGTTCAATTCTAAATTACTTTTTGAATTTGATTTATGAAATATATGATATAAAATACCTGCATAACGGAGTCTTTTGGCTTTCACACCATTATTTCCCATTCTAATAACTAAATCTGAATCTTCTCTACCCCATCCTTCAAAATCCTCATTATATCCATTAATATCGATCAAATCTTTTCGCCAAAAAGACACATTGCATCCCCGAAATTTTTTCGAAATTCCATAATGTGGCTTATACCATTTAGATAAAAAAGATATCGATAAACTTCTTGACCTGTTTTTAATTTCATTTGAAAAAAAATTAAAATCAGTTGTTTTCTTTTCTATAACTTCATCTACATATTCTGGTAAAATATTGACTCTAGATCCATACAAATAGAAACCTTTTTGAACAGAATCCAAATGATCAGAAATGAATTTTTTGTGCAAAATACAATCTCCATCAATCTGTATAATGTAATCTGCGTTGGTTTGGGCAATAGCTTTATTCAAGATTTTCGATTTTCTAAAACCAACATCTTCTTGCCATACATGACAAATAGGAACATTTATTTCGTTTCTAAATCTGTCAATCAACGCTTTGGTTTCGTTGCTTGAACCATCATCTGCTATCAAAATTTCATCCGGAAGCGTCGTTTGATTTAAAATGCTTTTTAAAACCAAATCTAGTGCATCAGGCCAATTATAAGTAGAAATCAATAAAGCTGTTTTCATCAGTCTATTTTTTATTTTAAATGTAGATGGTTTTGTTTGCAATTAATTTGGCTTATCTGACTGAATTTCGATTCTTAAAAGTTATCTAAAAAACACAATAATGATAGAAAAAATTATATTCGTAAAAGTAAAAAAACTAAGTTTACTCGGTGATTATTTATAATAGAATCAATAAATTCTTACTATCAAATTCTATAATAGTGACAATCTTTTCATGCTATATTTTTCTAAACAACCTCAAATTTAAGAACCCATCACAACTTCGTTTTAACCATTAACTCGATTCATTTGAAGAGAATTATATCTAAAAAACAATAAATATTTCTTCACTATTTCTGCCAAATATAATTATTATCTAATTTCAAATTTAACCTTTACCATTTCATGAATTTGATACAAAGGTACACTTTCTTCACTTTGATTTTTATACCATAAATAATAATATAAAAATTAGTGATCTTTACTTTTCTATTCATTTACATCCTTCCTGCATGAAATATCACAATTACATTCATTACTTTTACACCGCATAAATCAATAACATTCTTCTTTCCAAAAAAAAGGATGTCAATAAATTTAAAATTATTAAAACTTTCTAATAACACAAAAATCTACTTTCATTACTATGTTTGATGTTTCAATAATTTTAATAAATTACAACTCCAGTAAACATACAATAAATTGTATCCAATCAATACTATCTAATACTTCAAAAGAAATCAATTTTCAGATCATAATTACCGATAATTGCTCTGAAAAAGAAGATTATCTTAACCTGAAATTATTTTGTGATAGTTTACATAATTCTAATATTGAACTACATAGAAATATTATTAATAATGGTTTTGGCGCCGGTAATATGTTTGGTGTACAATTTGCAAAAGCAAAATATTTAGCTTTTGTAAACAATGACACGCTGTTTATGAATGATTGTTTAGCAATTCTAAAAAATGAATTAGATAAGAATCAAAACATTGGTATTGCAGGAGCTCAATCTTACAAAGAAAATGGAGACTTTATGATTTCACTTGATCATTTTGCATCACCAACAAGAGAAATTTTAGGTCGTAATTTTCTAGAATTAATCAATCCGAAAAAGTATCCTAGAAGAAAAAAAACATACAGTTCCCCTACTCAAGTAAATTTTATACCTGGAAGTTTTATGTTAGTTAAAGCAATAGATTTCTATGAAGTTGGAGGTTTTGATACCAATATTTTTCTTTATTATGAAGAAACAGATTTATGCATCAGATTGGCCAAAAAATCAAAATTTGCTTATTTGATTCCTGAAGCTAAATTTATTCATCTACATGGTGCAAGCACAGCAAAATCAATGGCTATAAAAAAAGAATTAAAAATTTCATTGTTGTATATTATTCGAAAACACTATGGCTTTTTTGGACATAAAATTGTAATGCTCTTTTTAATAATAAAATATTTCTTTAGTAGTATTTTGAAACCTAAAAACTGGACTTTATTTTTTTTAATAGTAAGTGGGGCACCAATATCCAAATCCTTAAAGGGTTTTCAGAAAATTATATCTTCGAATCAATAAACAAAAACTTAAATTTCTTACTGAAAAGCATATTAAGAACTAAGCCTTTACAGAAATAACATATAGTAAAACTCGAAAAAAAGGTATCAAAAATTCTTCTGTTTTTTTAAAATGAAGCAATTATAACACGAATAAATCGCTACTTTTTGAATTATAAACTACATTTGCATTTAATTTATGTACTATAATTTATATAATTTTTAATGAAAATAACAATTATAAGTTTTGATAATTGGGGTTTTAACAGCCATATTGTAACTGCCTTAAAAAAAGAAGGACATTGCGTATATCACATAAATTTCAATGCTTTCACCTACAAATACAAGACTATTCTATATCGGTATTATAATTTTTTCCTGAAAACAATATTCAAAAAAAACCTTAAAAACATTCATTACGGCAAGAAAATACTCGAAAAATTAAGAGAAAACAATGAAATCCAGGATGTGATTTTGACAGTAAAAGGAGATTTTATTGACCCAAAAAACATTTTAGAATTTAAAAAATACACAAAAAAATCTATTGCTTATTTTAATGATAGCATTTATAGATGTCCGAAAATCAAAAGTGTTATTCCTTGTTTTGACGAAGTATATTCTTTTGAAAAACAAGATTGCAAAAAATACAATTTAAAATTTATTACCAATTGGATTTATCCATCTGAAATAAATTCGAAACAAAAAACACAATACCAAATATTTAATATAAGTTCTAAAGATAGACGCTCCCCAATCATATCGAAAATAACTTCTATTCTAAAAGAAAAAAAAATCAATTATAAAATTATTGTTTTTGATAAAGGAAAAAAAAATAATGACCCTAATATTGAATATACATCAGAACAAATACCTTTAACAGAAGTAAATGAGTATATGAATAATTCTCAAGTACTACTTGACATCAATAGAAAAGGACAAAAAGGACTCACATTTAGAGTATTTGAAAGTCTTAGCTTAGAAAAAAAGCTCATCACAACAAATAATGATATCAAAAATTACGATTTTTATAACCCCAATAATATTCTTATAATTAACGAAAAAAACATAACCATACCTTTAGATTTTTTTAAAAATGAATATGTAAAAATACCTCAAGCCATTTTAAAAAAGTACTTAGTTGAAAACTGGATAAATCATGTTTTAAAACTAAAATAAATAAAAAGCAAAATTACTTTTAACTATAAATATAAATTAGTAAACCCAAGTCATAAAAAAGGTACTAATTTATACTACAAGAAAAAAAACAACTATGAAATTATCAGTTGCCTTATGTACTTATAACGGAGAAAAATACATTGAAAAACAATTGAATAGTATTTTTAATCAAACCATGCCCATTGATGAAATCAACATTTGTGATGATGGATCAAATGATAAGACTATTGAAATAATTAATCAGATTCAAAAAACATATCCTACAATAATTAAGTTACATCAAAATGAAATAAATCTAGGTTGTACAAAAAATTTTGAAAAAGCAATTGAACTTTGTCAAGGAGATTATATTTTTTTATCAGATCAAGATGATCTTTGGAAAAAAGACAAAGTAGAAAAAACATTGGCAATTTTTGATAAAAACCCAAATGCCGAAGGAGTTTTTTCTAATGCCGAATTAATAGACAATTCGGACCATTTAATTTCTGATCATACTATTTGGGATTCCGTTTTTTTTCTAGAAAAAGAATTCCAAAAACCAATTGATTATTTTAACATCATTTCAAAAAATGGCAATTTCGTTACAGGAGCCACATTATGTATTAAAAAGCAAGTAAAAGATTTTATTTTTTCTTTCACAGATCCAATTGTTCTACATGACGAAAAGATAGCTACTTTATTGATCTTAAGAGAGTCTCTCTATTATTCAACTGAAAATTTGATTTCGTACAGAATACATCAAAATCAACAAGTTGGAATGAAGAATATGAACAAAATCGAATCTAAAAAAAGATTAAAAAGAATTATTCTTGATTTAGAAAAACCTGCTACATATTTTGAATACAGACATTTAATGAAAAAAAAGTATTTAAAGTATCATAAAGCCCAGAAATATCTAGTTTTCAACTCTTCTAAAATAGATATTAATCAGTTAATTGAAACAAGTTTTAACGAATACAACGCATTTATTAATAGTTTCAAAAAGAAGTTTCCTATACATTATTTTTTATCTTCAATTGTTGATACACTTAGAAATAAAAGAAAACTTTAAAAAAGTCTTTTTCGAAAAAATTTATTAAAAAGGAGCATTAAGCTTCCTTTATAAAAAGATCAACCCCATTTTATAAATACAAGTATATATTTAAAAAGATGATAAAAAAATCATATTTTAAATATAAGACTATCTTTGCATTTTATTTTTTAAGCAAATTAAACAAGCTAAACTTCTACTTCTATGTGTTTACAATTAAGAATTGTCATTTTACTATTAATCGGTAATACGCTATTAGCGCAAAATATTTCAGTAGGTTCTATTGACATGATTGAACAAAGAAGTAGAAACGAACAATTATTAGGAAATGGAAACCCATTTATTTCCTATACTTTACGGCCATTAACATTAGTCCAATTAGACTCTACGCAAGCACTTGATAAAAATTCGACAAAAATTATCACAAAAGTATTGCCAATAACCCTAACTCAACAATACAATACTTATAATCCTTATGGTTGGAATGATGGTTCTATGATACCTGCCAAAGGCTATCAAACACAACTTACCGCAGGATTATTCGCTCAATATGGAATTTTGAGTATTCAATTAAAACCAGAATATGTATACGCCTCAAATCCAGAATATGACATTTTCCCTACAACAGAAAAAAGTGTGGTTCGCAATGTGAATGCATATTATTTAAATTATACCGATATGCCAACTTTATTTGGAGGCAAAACTTATAATAAATTATTTTGGGGACAAAGTTCTATTAGTGTTGCAATAAATAAATTTTCAATAGGATTGTCAACAGAGAATTTATGGTGGGGACCTGGAAATAGGAATTCACTATTAATGAGTAATAACGCTCCAGGGTTTTTACATTTTACTTTTAATACAAGACAACCTATAGAAACTTTTGTCGGAAGTTTTGAAGGACAAATCATAAGTGGCAAATTAGAAGGTTCTGGCTTAAGCAGCCCAAAATCACAATTTATGATAGATGGCATTGATACTGAATTACCAAAATCAAATGATTGGCGTTATATCAATGGTATTTCAATAAATTACCATCCCAAGTGGGTACCTGGGTTATTTGTAGGCATGAATCGTACTATTCAAGTTTATCGTACAGACATGGGAAATAGTTTTTCAGATTATATGCCTATTTTTATTCCTTTTCAAAAAAAGAATGCGCTAGGTGAAGATGCCAAAATGAGAGATCAACTAGCTTCTCTTTTTTTTAGATGGGCAATGAAGGAATCAAAATTTGAATTTTATGGAGAAAGTGGATGGAACGATTATTCCTCTACCATTTGGGACTTTTTTGATTCACCGGAACATTCTAGATCCTACCTTTTTGGTTTTAATAAAATATTTATGCTTAATAAAGAAAAAAATAAGTATTTGAAAGTTAATTTTGAAAGTACCCATATGGAACAAAGTGCTGATCGCATAGTCAGACCCGCAGGAGCTTGGTATTTACATGGTACAATATTACATGGCTATACTCATGAAGGACAAGTATTAGGATCAGGAATTGGACCTGGAAGTAATTTACAAACATTAGATTTTAGCGTTTGGAAACAAGATCAAGTTTGGGGTTTACAAATAGAACGATTTGCTCATAATATGGATTTTTACTATGATGCCTATACAGATTACAATCACAAATGGGTAGATTTAGCTTTAAATACTTATGCTTATCGAAAATTTGGTAATTTAGGTATTCAAGCAAAACTTAATTTTGCCCAATTAAGAAATTTTCAATATCAATTTGAAGTCAATAAATACAACATGCAATTTCAACTTTCGTTACAATATAAATTGTAATAAATTTTTTACTATTTTGTAAATAAAAAACAAAAAAATTAAATATAAATTGTATTAAAAAATAACATATGCCCTTAAATAAAAAAAAATATGACATTTTAATAGTTGGATCTGGTTTGTTTGGCTCTGTATTTGCACATGAAGCAACTAAATTAGGAAAAAAATGTCTAGTTATTGATAAACGCGAACATCAAGGAGGGAATGTTTATTGTGAAGAAATTGACGGAATAAATGTTCATAAATTTGGTGCACACATTTTTCATACTAATGATAAAAAAATATGGGATTATGTAAACCAATTTACTTCCTTTAACAATTATATTAATTCACCCGTTTCAATATCAAAAGGAAAGCTATATAATTTACCTTTTAATATGAATACATTTTATCAAATTTGGGGATGTATTACACCTGATCAAGCGAAAGAAAAAATAGATGAACAAATTAAGCAATATGGTGTAGAAGATCCAAAAAACTTAGAAGAGCAAGCTATTTCACTTGTGGGAAAAGATATTTATGAGACTTTAATAAAAGAATATACCGAAAAACAATGGGGAAGAAAAGCAACTGAACTTCCTGCGTTTATAATAAAAAGACTTCCCATTCGATTTACCTTTGACAATAATTATTTCAACGATAAATACCAAGGAATTCCAATAGGTGGTTATAATAAAATTATTGATGGATTATTAAAAGATGTAGATGTTAGCTTAAATACTGATTTTTTCAAAAATCGCTCTTATTTCGAGTCTTTAGCGACTGATATTGTCTATACAGGTAAAATCGATGAATATTTTAATTATGAATTTGGTCAACTTGAATACCGCTCATTGCGATTTGAAAACGAAATTATTGACAAAGAGAATTTTCAAGGAAATGCAGTGGTAAACTACAATGATGCAGAAGTTCCTTTTACAAGAATAATTGAACACAAACATTTTGAATTTGGCACCCAAAAGAAGACCCTCATTACCAGAGAATATCCTGATAGTTGGTGTCCTGAAAAGGAAGCCTTTTACCCAGTAAATAATGCCGAAAATCAAAATAAATATGAAAACTATAAAAAGAAAGCCGATAAAACAAAAGTGATTTTTGGAGGAAGACTAGCAGAGTATAAATATTATGATATGCATCAAATAATAGCTTCAGCATTAACTAACTTTAAGAAATATGATGAAAATAGACAAAAAAAATAGTATTATTTATATTGCATGTCCAGGAAACTTTGCAACAGGAGGCCCCTATTTATTACATCAATTAGCTTACAAACTAATTCATTTGGGATATAATGCCAAAATGTTTTACTTATCAGTTTCAATTGATGAGGATCCCGTACATGAATTCTATAAAGGAATGAAAATTCCTTATTCGTTTGAAATTGATAATAATCTTTCCAATCTTCTAATCACTCCCGAATCTTTTGCGAATTTAGTTTTAAAATATAAAGACATACAAACCGTAATTTGGTGGCTAAGTGTTGATAATTTTTTTGAAACAAATAAAAAACCTAGTTTTTCTGTCAAGAGGTTTTTAGGTTTAAAAGAAAAAAGATATCAATATAATTTTCAAAAAGAACCAAAACATTTTCATTGGGTCCAAAGCTTTTATGCTGAACACTTTTTAAAATCAAAAGATATATCAGATATAAAACATCTGTCAGACTATCTTAATGACATTTTTATTGATGAAGTGAAAAATATTAAATTTGACTCAACTAACAAAGAAAATAGTATTGCCTATAATCCTAAAAAAGGGTATGAAATAACTAAAATATTAATTGAAAAGACACCTCATCTAAAATGGGTAGCCATAGAAAACATGACCCCTACTGAAGTGAAAGAATTACTGCTAAAATCCAAAATTTATATTGATTTTGGTCACCATCCTGGAAAAGATAGGATTCCGAGAGAAGCAGCAATTTGTGGATGTATCGTTATTACAAATACCCGAGGAAGTGCAAGCTTTTTTGAAGATGTTTCAATTCCAAATAATTATAAAATAGACTATTCTCCTGAAAAAGAGCAAGAAATTATAAAATTATTAGAAACGAGTTTATTTGATTATGATGAAAAGTCAAAGGAATTTGAATTTTATAAAACCAAAATTATTAACGAAGAAACTAAGTTTAATTTTGACTTAGAAGAAATTTTAAGAAATTCTCAAAACTATTAATTTTCATAAGTTGTTATATATTGTTTTTTAATGATCATATGTAATTTGCAAATTATAATTAAAAATAGTGACCAATTTACAATCATGTTTATTTCATACAATACAATTTCCTATATAATCTAAATAAATACTTATGAAAATTGCAGCTTGTGTCATTTTATATCATCCAAAAGAAAAAGATCTTCAAAACATCAATACCTATTTGTCTAAAGTTGACAAATTATATGTTTATGACAATACAGAAAAAAGTTCACTTTCATTTTTCAGAAAAGAAATCAATGAAAAAATAGTATATATTTCAGATCAAGAAAACAAGGGAATAGCTATAAGATTAAATCAAGCTTGTAATCAAGCAATTATTGATGGATATGATTTTTTATTAACAATGGATCAAGATTCTTCTTTTAGTGAGGACAATTTAGACCATTATTTTAACCTAGTTTCAAATTATTATGATATAGATAGTGTAGCCCAATTTGGTATTGAATATTTGGAACAAAAATCATGTTCAAATGAAAAACGAATTCAAAACACTGAAAATTATGCTCTAATTACTTCTGCATCAATACTTGTTTTAAGAAATTATAAAAAAACGGAGGCATTTGATGAAAATTTATTTATTGATGGAGTAGATTTTGATTACTGCTTATCAGCAAAAAAAAATGGGTTAAAATGTATTTTATTTGAAAATTTATTTTTTAATCATACTGTTGGAGCAAAAATCAAAAGAAGATCTATAAAAACATTATATCTTTTAAAAAAAGAAAAATACCTTTGTTCTCCTATAAGAATATATTATCTGGTTCGTAATACCTTGTATTTAAAATCAAAATGGGAAACCTTATTTCCTGATTACATATCAAAATTAGTGAAGGCCAACGAATCATCTGTAAATACTAACAGAAATTATTCATATAACATTTTTGAATTTTATAAATTCAAAAGAAAAGCCGTCTCAGATTTCAAAAACAAAAAAATGGGTAAAATAGATTCTTAATTCTTATCAATTAAAAACTCTTTATTTTCATTTTCCTTAAAATCAAAATATAAAACGATGGACATCAATCAAGAAATACACAACGCTTTCGAAATTATAAAAGAAGGTGGAATCATTCTCTATCCTACTGATACCGTTTGGGGAATTGGATGTGATGCAACAAATCCTGAAGCTGTTGCTAAAATTTACAAACTCAAACAAAGAGCCGAAAAACAAAGTATGATTTGCCTAATGAATGGCGAAAAAATGATTTATAATGTATTCAAAGAAATTCCAGAAGTAGCTTGGCAAATCATGGATTTTTCTGAAAATCCAACTACATTAGTTTTAGACAAACCTCGAAATGTGGCTCCCAATTTAATCGCTCCAGACAATACCTTGGGCATTCGACTAGTCAAAGAACCTTTTTGTTTCAAATTGATGGAACGCATGAAAAAACCTTTGGTTTCCACATCAGCAAATATCTCTGGTCAACCTACCCCAAAAAGTTTTAAAGAAATTAATCCCGAAATTATAAAAGGCGTGGACTATGTTGTAAATTTGCACCGCGATAAAATTGCTGGAAAACCATCTACAATTATTAAATTAACTAATGATTCACAGGTTAAAGTTATTCGTAAATAGTGATCAGTACGCAGTTTTAAGTGGTCAGTAAATAGATTTCAGATTGCAGTTTACAGTTTACAGTTTTAAACAACTTTAAACTTTAAACTTTAAACAAAAAAAATGAACTACAAAGAAGCCTTAAATAATAAAATATTCGAAGTTATTTCGAAAGCCTCCCAAGAACTTAATGTAGAAAGCTATGTAATTGGCGGTTTTGTGCGCGACTTGCTTTTAAAAAGAGATTTTAAAAAAGACATTGATATTGTTGCCGTTGGCAGCGGAATCGAATTGGCCTTAAAAGTATCTGAATTATTGCCAAAAAAACCAAAGGTTCAAGTTTTTAAGACTTATGGAACGGCAATGTTGCGTTTTGAAGATACCGAAATTGAATTTGTAGGTGCCCGAAAAGAGTCCTACACTCTTGACAGCAGAAACCCTGTTGTAGAAAACGGAACTCTAGAAGATGATCAAAATCGCAGAGATTTTACGATAAATGCTTTGGCTTTATCATTAAATTCCAATAATTTTGGTGCTCTCTCTGATCCTTTCAATGGTATTTCCGACTTGGAAAACAAAATTATAAAAACGCCTCTCGATCCAGACATCACTTTTTCAGATGATCCTTTGCGTATGCTTAGAGGAATTCGATTCGCAACACAATTGGGTTTTGAAATAGACAAAAACTCATTAGATTCCATTACCAAAAATGCCGAACGAATCAAAATCATCTCTGGAGAACGAATTGTAGATGAATTGAATAAAATTCTTTCAACCGATAAACCTTCTGTTGGGTTTTTATTATTGTTCAAAACAGGGCTTTTGGATATTATCCTTCCCGAATTGACTGCTTTAAACCAAGTGGAAGAAATTGAAGGTCATACGCACAAAAATAATTTTTACCATACTCTCGAAGTTGTAGATAACATTTGTCCCAATACCGATGACGTCTGGCTACGTTGGTCGGCTTTGTTACATGATATTGGTAAAGCACCAACCAAGCGTTTTAACAAAAAACAAGGCTGGACATTTCACGGTCATGAATTCCTTGGCGGTAAAATGGCCAAAAAAATATTTGAGCGCTTGCACATGCCCTTGAACCACAAAATGAAATTTGTACAAAAAATGGTTATCATGAGTTCGCGACCAATTGTTTTGGCGCAAGATACAGTTACTGACTCTGCAGTTCGCCGTTTGGTTTTTGATGCTGGTGAAGATGTAGAAAATTTAATGACCCTTTGCGAAGCGGATATCACCACCAAAAACCCGAATAAGTTTAAAAAATACCACAGTAATTTTGAAATTGTACGCAAGAAAATTGTGGAAGTCGAAGAACGCGATCATGTGCGTAATTTTCAACCCCCTATTTCTGGAGAAGAGATTATGGAGATATTCAACTTAAAGCCTTCTCGTGAAATTGGAGTGCTAAAAGAAGCTGTGAAAGAAGCAATAATGGAAGGAGATATTCCGAATGAATATCAAGCTGCTTATGATTTTGTAGTAAAGCGCGGAGAAAAATTAGGTTTAAAGAAAGTTTAAGTTTTGTTTACTCTTCACAATTTAAAAAATTCTTAATTTTATAAAAATTTAAATTATGAAATCGCCATGACCTCGTTTGTCTCAAACACTAATAAAGATCTGGCGATACCATATCTCCAAAATTTAAATATTTTCTATATATGAATACAGCCGAATTAAAATCAAAATTGATAGCAAAAATTATGGCGACTGATGACCATCATTTACTATTAAAAATCAATACTTTATTGAATTGTAAAATGTACAATGAAGTAGATAAGTGTCTTTCATCCGTTAATGAACCTGTTTTACAATTTGAAAGTGTCCGAATTTTTTCAGAAGAAGAACAACGAAAAATAAATCTTGCATTAGAACAATACAATAACGGCGAATGCATATCTGACGAGGAAGCACAAAAAGAAATCCAAGCATGGTTAGAAGATTAATTTGGTCTATTGAAGCTAGAAATTCAAGGAAAAATATTTTTGACTACTGGAATAATAGAAATAAATCAAAAGTCTATAGTGTAAAACTAAACTTACTTTTCAATAGTAATTTGAAAATCATCACCCAACTTCCTGAACTTGGAAAACCAACTTTTCAAGAAAATACAAAATTTATAATTGTAAGTCATTTTGAAATTATTTATAAAATAACCCCGAATGAAATTGTTGTCTTAGAAATCTGGGACACCAGACAAAATCCCCAAAATTTTCCAATAAAATAAAAATGAAAAACAACAAATCCGTAATTATTTGGCTTCTATCTGGTTGCTTTTTAGTGTTTGTAATGGTTGTAGTGGGTGGTATCACCCGATTGACCAATTCTGGTTTATCGATGACAGACTGGCATCTTGTTACCGATACACTTCCTCCACTAACCGATGCCAAATGGCAAGAAGCATTCAAACAATACAAACAATTTCCAGAATACCAAAAAATCAATATTCACAATGATTTTACACTTTCAGATTATAAATTTATCTATTTCTGGGAATGGTTTCACCGTTTTATTGGAAGAATAATTGGACTGGTTTTTATCATCCCTTTCTTTTATTTCTTAGCTAAAAAGAAAATAGACAAAGCCACATTAAACAAATGTTTCATTTTGTTAGGAATGGGAGCTTTGCAAGGTTTTTTTGGTTGGTTTATGGTTAGGAGTGGTTTAATAGACAATCCAGATGTAAGTCATTTTCGCCTTTCTTTGCACCTCACTTTTGCTTTTCTCACTTTTGCCTATACCCTTTGGGTGGCACTAGATCTAATCTACCCTGAAAAGAAAGCAGCAATTATTCCTTTGCAAAAAATAGCTCGATTCGCATTAATCTTCCTGCTATTGCAAATTATATATGGTGGTTTTGTTGCGGGACTAAATGCAGGTCTAATTCACAACCATTGGCCTATGATGAGTGATGGACAATTCATTCACGACAGTGTATTCATCGAACATAAAACACTTTTATTAAATCTGACCGAAGGAAAAAGTGGTGTGCAACTGGTTCATAGAACACTCGCTTATGTTGTCGTGGGGTTGATCTTATTTTTATACTTCAAAAGCAAAAAATTCAACATTTCAATTCAGCAAAAGAATGGGTTAAACGCATTAGTAGTAATCGTTTTTCTTCAATTTACTTTGGGTGTATTTACATTACTGTACAGCGTACCGCTTTGGCTTGGTTTGACCCATCAAATTGTTGCTTTCTTTCTATTAACAGCAATGACTTACACTTTGCATCGTTTGAGCAAATAACATATGATTTTTCAGATAAAAATCGCTTTTAGAAACAGTTTTTTCAAAGAAAATATTCAGTTTCTAAAAGCGATTTTGCTATTTTTAACTACTGTTTACGATTCAAATACTTAAAATAGACTTACTTTTGTAGTCCGACTATATTGTCACATCCTGTTCTTTCATCTATTAAAATGTCTAAACTTGCTGCTCAAAATCAATTCCTTGATTTATCCGATTACGGTAGACCGCTTGCCAAAATATTTGCCAATCAATTAAAAAACACTCGTTTTACACCCATTCACGTAACACTGCTTTTTGGCATTTCTGGTCTGATTGCCATCTTTTGTATTTTACAAAACCACTATTTTTTTGCCTCATTTTTCATCATTTTAAAATCGATAATTGATGCCGCAGATGGTGAATTATCTCGCATCAAAAACACCCCATCATACACCGGAAGATACCTCGATAGTGTGTTTGATATTATACTCAATTTTTTGATTTTGATGACTATTTGCTATGTTTCAAAAACCACTTTTGGGTTTACTCTTTTGGCTTTTATTGGCATACAATTGCAAGGTACTTTATATAATTATTACTATGTAATTTTGAGAAATAATTCGGCAGGTGGTGATAGAACTAGTCAAATTTTCGAAAACAAATCTCCCAGAGCTTTACCAGGGGAAAGTCAAAAATCAGTAGATATTTTGTTTATGATTTACACGATTGTTTATGGCGTTTTTGATAAAATAATTCACAGTCTAGACAAAGATGCCTATAAAGTAAAAACATTCCCAAATTGGTTTATGACGTTACTTTCTGTTTACGGATTGGGTTTTCAGTTGTTGATTATGGCCATTATGTTACCTATGAATTGGATAGAATACATTGTTCCGTTTTTCATCGTTTACACTTCGCTTCTTTTTGTGTTAATAGGCATTAGAAAAGCGTTTATCAAGGCTTAAAATCGTCATAATCAAAATCTATAACAAGTATCTAAAATACATAAATTCAGTATTTTAAAACAACTAACCTCAATAATTACAGAAAGTTATTTTTAACCAATCCAATTTTTAAAATCTGTCACCTTTTCTCTACTTACAACTACCTCATCTTCTTTATATGTAGGCAAAATAATCTTTAATCTGGAGTTGCTGTACACTACAATTTCCTTAATTGCTTGGAGTGAAATGATAAATTTTCTACTGATTCGGTAAAAAGCTGCGGCATCAATTTCCTGTTCCAAAACTTCCAAAGTACTGTCAATTAAATAATTTCTATTGTCAAAAGTGTGAATATAAGTGCCTTTATTTTCACTGAAAAAACATTCAATTTCATCAGTCGAAATCACTTTCAGATGCTGCCCTATTTTGACGGTAAATCTTTTTTTGAATGTTTTTTCAAAAGGGTTTGAAAGCATCTTTCGGATTTGTTCAAAATCCAATTGCATCGTTTCATTTCCATTTTTAGGAATCTGAAAATGATCTTTAAATTTCAAAACTGCTACCTCCAAATCATCTTCATCAATAGGTTTTAGCAGGTAATCGATGCTGTTTAATTTGAATGCTTTTAGCGCATATTCATCATAAGCCGTGGTAAAAATAACAGCGCTTTTGATGTCTATTTTTTCGAAGATTTCAAAAGATAATCCATCTGATAATTGGATGTCCAAAAAGATCAAATCAGGATGCTCATTTTTCGAAAACCAGTCCAAAGCTTCTTCAACAGAATGAAGCATCACTCCTACCGGAATATTTATTTTTTCGAGTTTGCGTTGCAATAATCGTGCTGCTGGTTTTTCGTCTTCTATTATTATTGTGGTCATTTTTTAAGGTTAGAAATTAGAATATAGAAATTAGAATACAGATAAGATGTTATCTGGAAAGTTGTACACTGAACACTAAATTACTGAACACTGAACGCTTCTTTTTCACTCCCATTTTTGATTTTTATCCTTGTCCATAAACTCCTTTATTTTCTTTTCTTCCCAATCGGAGCCAAAAAATAAATCTCTACCAAAAACAGATAATCCATGAGCCAACAAACCTATTCCCCAAAACAAAGCCGTCGAAAAAGTTTCCCATCTAATAAAGATTTCACTTCCCAATTCACTGCTATTGTACGTAGAAACAATATTAAAAGTATTTACAAGTACATAAACCAATACGTGGATATAAAACCCTTTGATTCTTTTTACTCTTTTATAAGCCAATTCATATTTTGCATCGGGATTAAAATTTTCGTCCTGAAAATTTTCAAATAACTGTTTTCTATATCTTCTCATTTTGTGTGTTTTTATTATTAAGTAGAGACTAATATTCAAGGGTACTAAGTCGCTAAGATTTAAAAAACTTAAAATCTCAGCGTCTTAGTATCTTTAAATACTCACTCCCATGTTCTTTTTGATTGCTCTTCTTTTTCCATGAATTCCTTCACTTTTCGTTCTTCCCAATCTTTGCTAAAGAAAGGCATATAGTTAAACACTTTTAAACCGTGAAAAACTACTCCTATTCCCCACCATAATAAAGGCCAAAAGAACCATAAATACTGAGGTGATGTTACTAAATTTAACACTATTAAAAAACAGTTTACAACAATATAAGAAATTAGATTCCCATAAAATCCTTTTATCTCTTCTACCCTTTTTCTTGCTTTAAAATAGCGTTCCTCTTCTGTATATTGATTTTCCATAATTGACGATTTCATTTTTAATAGAATCCTATTTCCAGCTCTGCTTATTGTCTTGTTTGCTCAAAATTTCCTGTATTTTTCTTTCTTCCCAATTGCTGCTATACCCAAATACCTTGAAGGCATGCATCACTAATCCAAATCCCCAACCGCCTGCTGAAAACCAAAACCAATGAAATTGTGGCATATAGGTAAGATTTACAAATATCAAAATTGGAATCACACAACAATAGGAAATCAAATTTCCATAAAAGCCCCTTAATTCTTCTACTCTCTTTTTGGCTCGATAGTAAGCACCATTCTCGTTGTATTTTAAAGTTGTTTCCATTACACTAATTTGTTTCGTTAAAATAGGAATCTTAACCGTAAACGTTTTTTCATTTTGTTCGATCAGCACTTTCCTGTTGGTAATAATTCCATACCGATCTACAATATTTTGTAATCCTACACCTTGACGACTTTGAATAACTTCCTTCTTTTGTAGATCATTTTGAATTGCCAAATAATCACCTTCAACGAATATTCGGATGTGTAATGGCTTTTGCTCGCTTACTACATTATGTTTTACTGTGTTTTCCAATAACAATTGTAAAGAAAGTGGTACTACTTTGGCGTCTGGATTTATTGTTGTTTCTGGCAATTCGTAAAACAAGCTGTTCTCGAAACGCATTTTCAACAAATTCATATAGGTTTTGGCAAAAGATAATTCTTCTTCAACCGAAACCAATTCTTTGTCTTTTTGTTCCAATACATAACGATATATTTTAGACAAAGAAGTGGTAAAACGTTGTGCATTCTCTGGATTTTCTTCGATCAATGAACTCAACACATTCAAGCTATTGAAAAGAAAGTGAGGATCGATTTGGTTTTTTAAAGTTTCAAACTTGGCATTGGCGGTTCCTGCGATGATTCTTTGATGAATAACCTCCGATTTTGAGGCTTGTTTCCAATTCAGCATAAAACTTCGAGCATGAATAAAAACAGAAACGCCCAGGGACAAAATGATATAAAAAAGGTGAATCCACAACATTTTTTCGCTAAAAAACTGACTTACTGGTATTTTTTGGAATATTATAAAAATGACATAATTAATACCTAATACTACAGGAATGGTATATAAAATAGTGGCTATGATTCCAAAAAAAACTCTCAAATTGGTTTGTTCCAACCAATCCCATTTTTTGTCTAAGAGCATATTTATTAGACCATTACCAAATCCTAATCCAAAAGAATACATTGAACTCACCAAAAAGGAGGAAGAAATGTTTTCAAAACTCAACTCGTTTCCAAATAAAACAGTAGAAATTAGAGTAAAAATCAAAGCAATTTTCAAACAAGTTAAAGCTCCTTTTCTTAATTCTGAAAATGTATGTATTCTTTGATTTTCCATTTTAAAAATTTAACCTGATTATTTACAATTTTTCTGAGCTTCCAAAGCTCTGTCCAATCCCCATTTTGGAGAGAAAGGTGTTTGGGGTTTAAAAGTAGCAAAAAGTCCAATAGCTTTATCAACTTCTTGACATAAAGGTTTAGTATCAACTCCTGTCCATTTTGCTCCTCCTAACTGATAATCTGCTTCACCAAAAACAGCTCTTGGATTGTTTGGATCTAAAGCTTTGGCTTTGGCGTAAGCTTCCATTACTTTAGCCGAATATTTCATTCCGTTTGTCATCGGATCAGCAACGACCCAAGCAGTGTAAATCATGGCCTGCATAATGTACAGTTCAGCGTTGTTTTGGTCTTTTATCATTTCGACATCCAAGGCATTCTGAGCTTTGTTAAGTAATGCATTTACTTGTGTTTTATCCTGAATTGCAAAAGAACTGGTTGTATTTACAAGTGCCACATAATAATAAGGCAACCAACTGGTTTTATCTGCAGCGGCAATACGTTCAAACATATCAGAAGCTTCTGTGTTTTTTCCCTCTTTCCAAAGTTGAAAAGCTTTTCCCATTCCTTGTTCAAATTGTCCTTGAGCTGAACTTATTACAGCTACAAATAATGCGATAGTGGTGATAATTTTTTTCATTTTGATTAATTTTTAATTGGTTAATTTTTAAGACTATATTCTAAAATAAGCAAACATTTAATTTCAAACATATAAGTCATTTAAGCATAAAAATAGTTAGTTTCTCAAACAGGGGTTAAAAGTCAATATAAGTTTAAAAAAATGTAGGCTAATTGATTTTGCTTAAATGAACTTTCAGTTTTACTTAATTTTATTCAAGAATTAAAAACTTCCATGACTTATATGTTTTAATATTGTATTAGGCTAAATGCTGTTATTTGTTGAGTTAAACGATTATTAATTATTGAATTTGATATCTATTTTTAAATCTTTGTTGATATTGAATTTGGCATCTTCATAGGCAGGAGGCCCCATAAATCCTTTGGCATTGTTGGAACAAGCAAAATCTTCAGAAGGTATTCCCATTATATTTTTATCTAAAATACCATTGCTATTTTCATCTTGATAAGTAGATATTCCATATTCTCCTTTTGGTATACCAACAAAAGTTATTGTAGCACTGTTATTTTTAATTTCAGAAGTAATGCTTTTGTAAATTGTTTTCAAAAACGTTCCTTCTGAATTGTACAACCCTACCTTTACCATTCCTGTATTGTTTTTTAAACCCGAAACTGAAACAGTTAGATTAACATTTTGAGCAGACATTAGACTACAAATAAAGAAAGCGATGATGGTGATAATTTTTAACATGGTGTTTGATTTTTAGTTGTGATTAAATTGTGATTGAAACTCTTATTGTTATTGATTTAATTCTTGAACAAATTTATATTGATTGTCACGCTTTTAAAATTTAATGATACTGAACTGTCAATTTTGATGGATGAATTGTTTCTTTTGAAGTTTCTGAGCTTCTGAGTCACTAAGATTCTAAGAATTATAAAAAAAGCTCATCTACAACACTTAAACTTTTAAACAATTAAACCTTTAAACACTTAGTAACTTAGAAACTCTTCTCTACAAATTCTTCAACTGATTGTCATTTTTGTTCTTGCTGATGGTCCAAAAGAAACCTACAAAGAAGAATCGATCCGCTGCTGGTTTGATGGCACTTCGTCTGTATTCGCCATTGGCATCGGGCTTGATAGCATAATTGTATCCATACACATTATTGGCTCCTAAAACATTGGAAACCGAGAAATACAAAATCTTTTGAGTAGTCAATAAATAAGCCCAGTTGAAACTCAAATCGTTGTATGATTTTGTTTTGCCGTGCATAAATTGTGTTTCATTTGGATTGTTGTACGGTCTGCCGGTACTGAAAGAATTGGTGAAACCAATTTGAGATTTCCAATCATTAATCCAATATTTGGTCACAATTGATAAGCTATTGTTGGGAACAAAATTGGGAGTGACTTGTGTTGGGTAATTTTTGTACAAACGCTCGGTATCAATATAAGAATAGGAAACCCAATATTCTAAATTCTTAACCGTTTTACCGTCTCTCCAAAACAAATCCAACCCTTTGGCGTATCCCGTTCCATCATTGGTGAAAATCGAATTATAAGCAATTGTAGGGCTATCAAATCGAACCAAATTACTGTAATCTTTATAATAGGCTTCGGCTCTCAATGTGCGTCCATCTTTGCTGTATTGGTAATTCAAGATATAATGAGACGCTTTTTCGCTTTCAAATTGATTGTTCTTCGAAAACTTGATATAATCGACACTTGGCGTTTGGGAAAAATCACCATATGCAAAGGACAACTGGCTAAATTTTGCCATTTTGTAAGCAAACGAAATTCTGGGAGAAATAAAATTGTCATTTGTCAAATCATTGATGGAAGCGCGAACTCCTACTTTGGCTGCCAATTTTTTGGAAAAGAAAATATCAGCTTCTGTGTATAAAGCTCCAATACTGTTGTCATACCCGTAATCAAATGTATTTCCTGCGTTTTGAGTAAAGTCTTCGTTATATTTTGTTATAAAATAATCGGCTCCAAAAGACAACTTAAAACGATTGGATATGTTTTTCTTTAATTTCAACTTCATATTCACCGCATTCTCTGTATTTCCCAAATTATCCAAATCTATAGCAGTTTTAACTTGATTATAACCATAGCTCAAGCCCGCTGTAATATTCCAATTGGTTCCAAAATAACCGCTATACGAGGAATTAAAGTATAAATTTTGATTTTTGGAATCGACAGTGATTTTGTCAATTGAATTTATATTTTCTTGTTTAATTATAAATTTTGAAGCATCAAAAGCGGCATACATTTTAAAAATTCCTCTTTCAAAATTGTATCGGTACACCATTTCTCCGGACAATGCTTGTGGTGCACTTTTCCACTCTACGTCTTGTGGAATCAGCGCTTGATATGGGGACAAATTGATATACGAAGTATTGATACTAAAAGAACTCTTTTTCCATTTCTGTGTATTACCAACGCCAACGCCAACGGTCATTAAAGAAATTTCTGTTTTGGCTTGATCGGGTTCGTCTATGGTATTCAAAAGCAAAACGCTAGACAAAGCATCTCCATATTCAGCTGAATATCCTCCTGTAGAAAAAGAAATACCACTGAAAAGAAAAGGCGAAAAACGGCTTCTAGTGGGCAAATTATTAGGTGATGATCCATAAGGCTGCGGTACTCGCATGCCATCAACATAAGTTTGAGTTTCACTGGCCTCGCCTCCGCGAACGAATAGTCTTCCGTCCTCGCCCACTGTTTGCGTTCCCGGCAATGTTTGCAAAGCGGCCACTATATTTCCTGCAGAACCCGCTGTGGTTACTATATCTAATGGTTTTAAAACCGAAACTCTAGCTTTACTCCCTGAATCCAAAGAACCTGCTGTAATTATTACCGCATCAAGTGCATTAACATTATCCCTGAGTTTGATGGTTTGATTTTTAAAATTTGAAACATCTATCGCTGTGTTGGAAGTCTCATAAATTAACGAGCTTGCAACCAAATTTTGATTTCCTGTAGTAGTTGTAGTAAACGAAAAAGCACCATTTTCAGAAGTAGAAACACCATCATAACTGCCTTCAATATAAACATTGGCACCAGCAATTGGGATTCCTTTTTCATTAACAATTTTACCAGAAATGATAGTTTGTGAAAAAAGGGTAAAACTGTATAAAGTAACGAGGATTAAAAAAAAAGTTTTCATAATGGTTTTTTATAATGATTTTGATGAGACAAATGTCATTCAGAAAAAAAAGAATATGAAATTGTTTTGACCCAGTTGCGGAAAATTGAGGATGAGTTGTAAAACTTTTGTATTTAATTTGTTTTCAAACCAAACTTAATTCCTTTTTTATAAAATAATAAAAAATCCATTTCTATTTCATTCCGCTCAACTGTACTATTTTTATTCTAGTAACTTTCTTTTGATAAATTTCAAAAAACATTTTACAATTGATTTATATATCAAATTTTAGTACTAATTTTCGAGAATAAATTTTAATTTTTAACAATGAAAAAAATAGTACTGTTATTATTATTGGTTTCTTTTCCAATATTTGCTCAAATCAATTTTGAAAGTGGTTATTTCACAAACAATAACAATAGTAAGACAGAATGTTTGATTCGCAATATAGGTTGGTATAAAAATCCAACTGGAATTGAATATAAATGGAATGAAAATGATGTTTCAAAAACAGCATCAATTTCAGAAATTAAGGAATTTAGCATTGGTAATAGCAGCAAATACAAGCGTTTTAAATTAAAAATTGACCGATCTACAAGTGACATTAACCAATTGAGTTATGATCGAAATCCAATTTACACTGAAGAAACATTGCTGCTAAAAGTCTTGGTAGAAGGAGAAGCAAATCTTTATGAATATCAAGATGTAAACTTAGTTCGTTTTTTTATGAGTACCGGAAATCATGAAACCGCAGAACAGCTAGTTTTTAAAGAATTCAAAACTGAAGGTTCTACAGAGATTAATGAGAATAACTTTTACAAACAGCAATTACTAAATAATTTAAAATCAGATAAATTAAATCTTAATGATTTTAAAGTCATTACGTATAAGAAACAGCAACTTGTCGATTTATTCTTAAAATTCAATACTTCCAAAGAAACCAAAACAACAACCTTTGAATCAAAAAAGGACCAATCTAGTGTAAACTTTAAAGTGATTGCTGGAGTAAATGCCACATTTCTTAATTTTGAAAACAACATTAGCAGTTCGGCGGATTATACTTTTAAAACCAAATCAGTATTTACAATTGGTTTCGAAGTGGAAAACATTTTTCCTTTTAACCAAAACAAATGGTCCCTATTTACAAACCCTAATTTTCAGTCTTATAAAAAAACCGAATTAAACACTAAAAACCAGTCAATTGAAGCAAATTATAAGTTTATAGAATTGCCTTTGGGTGTTCGCTATTTTATGTTTTTAAATAATAAATCACAATTATTTATTGATGCTGGAGTCGCTTTTTCAATTACTTCAAAATCCAATCTTCGATATTCGGGTCAGGTTCTAGATATTTCCAATTCTACAAATGTATTCACGGGTGTCGGTTTCAAAAGTGGCCGATATGGCATAGAATTACGATACAATTTGAGCAAAGGGGTTTTGGGAGAATATCAAAGTTGGAATTCGAATTATAGCTCAATCGGAATTCTATTAGGTTATAAAATCCTTTAACCATATATTAACCCGTTGGGTGCCATTATTTTTTACCACATAGAAACCAATGTCATTTCCTTAAGAGTGGGTTTTGTCATTCCGACGAAAGAGGAATCACATTATGTGTTCCTGAAATGTGATTTCTCCCGCTGGTCGAAATGACAAACTAAACGAATTTGGTCTGAGAGCTCCTTAAGGAAACGACATTGACATAGAAACATAGAATTTATAGTTTTTGAAAGAAAGAAATAGACGTTTTACTATTCACATAGGTATTATGTGGTTAATTTTTTTATTTTATTAGAATTTCATCCAACGGGTTATATTAATTTTTAGCTCCATAATATAGATCTAGAATTACATTTTAGAAAGTTAAATTAACCGTTCTGAAATCAAAAATGGTAGTCGCTTTTAATTTTAAATAATGGTTTGCAAAAAATTTAAAATTAAAGGCGATTTACATAATGTTTTTTTTATAATACTGATAATCAATATTAAAACCACTTATAATTCGTAACTTTGGTTGTATTCAATACAAAAATCATAAACTAAAGAAATTTCAAATTAGTAAGCATCAATGGTATACTAAAAAATGCCCCCCTTTTCATATTCCATAAAAAATGATTTTGAATTCTATTGGGTAAAATGTCTAAAATAAAAACGAAGTGTTATTACTTTTTAGAATAAATTCTAATGAACGATGATCTATACAACATGGTCTATCTAATAAGTATCATTATTTTCAACAGGATTAAAAATTCGAAAAATATTTTATTTTCCTGTTGCTTTGATTCAAAAAAATATTACACCTTATTCCTGCTCTTTTTATCGATACTATCATTTTCCCAAAGAATTGATAACACGGCCTCATTTAGAGAAATAAAAAGCAATCATTATTTTCGTTATTATTTTGACAATGACTTTTTCGCAAACACCGATTATTATTATACCCAAGGACATGATTTTGAATTAGTAAGTCCAAAACTGATAAAAAATCCGGTTAATAAGTTATTTTTAAAACTGAAAAACAGCGAACAAAAATATGGACTGTCATTTGAACAAATAGGGTTTACACCAACAAGCCTAAAACGGGATGAAATTCTTTACAACAATAGACCTTATGCTGCAGTGATTATGCTTAAACCTTTTTTAATTTCGACTGATACCATCCATAAAACGACTTTATCTTCTACCTTAAGTTTTGGCGTTATTGGTCCCTTTGCTTCAGGAAAAGAAATTCAAACGGCAATTCATAAATGGATTGGAGCGCAAAATCCGTTAGGTTGGCAATACCAAATCAAGAATGATGTAGTATTAAATTATGAAATCGCACATGAAAAGCAATTGCTTCGGCTAAATAATTACTTTGCAATAAATTCTAACGCAAAACTTCGATTGGGCACAATGAATACTAATATTTCTGGAGGTTTAACAACTACTTTTGGCAAAATAAATTCCCCTTTTATTTCGTTAAAAAACAAAAATAAATTTCAACTCTATGGCTATTGGCAAGGTCTTATTACAGCGGTTGGATATGATGCCAGTTTGCAAGGCGGTCTATTTAATAACAATAGTCCTTATGTAATTACGGATCAAAATATGGAAAGATTTACTTTTCAAAAAAATTTCGGGATCGTTTTGCATTCCAAAACATTCTACCTCGAATATTATCGTACCGATCTTTCAAAGGAATTTAAAACAGGAAGAGTTCATAGTTGGGGTGGATTTAGAATTGGATTTACCTTATAAATTATCAAATACTAATTTAACAACAATAAAGCACAAAAATGATACATTTAAACAAAGTACACCATATTGCCTTAATATGCACAGATTATACAAAATCAAAACAGTTTTATATTGGTATTTTAGGATTGACTATCATTCAAGAAATCTACCGCGAAGAACGAGATTCCTATAAACTGGATTTGGCTCTCAACGGAAACTTTATACTTGAATTATTTTCATTCCCAAATCCTCCAAAACGAGTAACAAGTCCAGAAGCAGCAGGATTACGACATTTAGCATTTGAAGTAAATAATATTCAAGAAACAAGAAAACACATTCTAGAACAAGGCTGCATTGCAGAAGATATTCGAATTGATGAATATACCCAAAAGAAATTTTTCTTCACCGCCGATCCAGACAACACGCCAATTGAATTTTACGAGAAATAAATTTTGCACTACAGTCGCAATACTAAAAATAATTTTACCGCAAAGAACGCCAGGATTTTAGCATCTTTTAAGAAACGCTAGGAACGCAACGCTTAGCGAACCTTGCGGCATACAGATATAGAGATGAAAATTTTGAACACTTTGCGGTTAGACTCCATTTTCTTAAAGAAATCACAAAACAATGTTATTATAACTACGCTTCTATAACAATTCCAATTTTGTTTCTTTAGCTTTGTATTCCTTGAAAAACGAATTTCTTTTTTATAGAATAAAAGGGGACGTTTTTCCACCTAAACGGTTTAAAAAAAGAAAATGATACCAAAAACACGAAATTTTCAATTCTTAAAATTCCAAAAGCTAGTTATCGTTTCCATCTTGATCGGTTTTCTTTCGGCATTTTTGGGAGTTGCTCTAAAAAAGCTAACCGAATATTACGAAGAAATCTTTTCTCACCAAGCCTCAGTAAACCCTGTTTATTACATTTTCTTTCCCATTTTTGGACTGTCAGTAATCTACTTTCTAAGGGAATATCTTTTTAAGAAAAAAGAAAACAAAGGCATCAAGGAAATCTTTGAAAGTACTAATTCCAAATCACAAAACTTACCCAACTACAAAATTTCGTCCCATTTTATCAACGGCTTATTGACCGTGATTTTTGGTGGTTCAACTGGTATAGAAGTTTCGACCGTTGTTGCATCAGCCACGATTGGTTCTGTAGCACAGCGAAAACAAAATATTTTTAAAGAATATAAAACAGAGCTAATCTGTGCCGGTGTTGCTGCGGGAATTACCGCTCTGTTCAGCAGCCCGATTGCCGGAATCCTTTTTGCTTTGGAAGTCATCTCCAGAAAAGTGACACGAGCATTCTTGGTTAGTAATTTAATCTCTGTTTTGACCGCATTTGGTCTTATTTTTCTATTACATGAGAAGCCTTTGTTTACCGTGGTCATTACAACTTGGCATTTAAAAGCAATTCCTTATTTTATTCTTTTGGGTATTTTGGCTGGATTCATCTCTGTTTATTTAACAGGCTGTGTGTTGTTTTTCAAAACTCAATTTTCGAAAATAAAAACTCATTATTATAAAATCATCATCGGTTCGAGCATATTAAGTATCTCTTTACTTTTATTTCCTCAGCTTTATGGTGAAGGCTATCATACCATCAAATCACTAATCATAAATCCAAACGAAACACAATTAACAATGACAATAGTTTTGTCATTCATTGGAATTTTAATCCTAAAACCAATAGTCACTTCGGCAACGCTGGTTTCGGGAGGCGATGGAGGTGTTTTTGCCCCAAGTCTTTTTATTGGTGCTTTTTTGGGATTACTGGTTGCCTTGGTTTTGAACACCTATTTTTCGGCCAATGTTATCCCTATAAATTTCATAATTATAGGAATGGCAGCAGTATTGAGTGCTAGTATTCACGCTCCTTTTACTTCCATTTTTCTGGTTTGTGGATTAACGAATGATTACACCCTATTCTTCCCCATTTTGGTAGTTTGCCTGATTTCAAAATACACTGCAAAAATGATTTATCCTTTTACAGTTTATACGTACTCACCTAGTTTAGCAAAATAATATTTTTCCTATGCCTGTTCAAAAAATAAAGCGAACCTATCGCAAAACGAAATACATCCTTTACAAAGAAACTTTAGTTGATTATAAAGAACAGTTTTGGTCATTTTTAGGCTCATTTGTCGGCATCGGAATCTTGGCATATATTCAATCCATACATTTTAAGGGAAATGATGCCGTGTACTTAATTGGTTCTTTTGGAGCATCGAGTGTATTGGTTTATGGCATTATTCAAAGTCCGTTTTCACAGCCCAGAAACTTGGTTGGAGGACATTTAATTTCGGCTCTAATAGGTGTTACCGTTCATAAATTTGCACCCGACATCATTTGGATTGCCGCTCCTCTAGCCGTTTCATCTGCCATAATTATGATGCAAATCACCAAAACCCTGCATCCACCGGGAGGAGCAACCGCATTAATCGCCATCATCGGCTCCGACAAAATAAAAGCCTTAGGATATCTATATGTGCTTTCGCCCGTTTTAATAGGCACATTGGTTTTGCTTATCACGGCTTTGATTTTTAACAACATGACTCCAAGCCGAACGTACCCGAGCAACAGCACCTATCATAAAATCAGAAAACGATTGACTAGAAAGCTATAAAAGCTATTTCTGAACCAAATAAAATGCCCAATAAAAATCTTTTCAACAAATCCCAATTCGTAAATATGAAATGAGCATCGCAATGAATTTGAAACAAATTGCAATGATGATATGCAAATTGCATATGACCAATAAAAAAACAATAAATATCAACATATAAAATCTAAAATTAAACTTTACATTTGCTCTTTCAATAAAAACAACGATTATGGTTTATAAATTCAGAGTTATTCTAGATGCCGAGGAAGACATTTTTAGAGACATAGCAATACTTGCGGAAGACACTTTAGAAGATTTACACAATGCTATTTTCAATTCTTTTGGATTTGACGGAATGGAAGTTGCTTCTTTCTATACATGTGATGAAACTTGGAATCAAGAAGATGAAATTTCCATGTTTGACACAGGAGATGTTCCTGGCGAACAAAAAATCATGAGTGATTATCAATTATCAGACCTATTAGACGAAGAAAATACTAAAATTATATATGTTTATGATTTTATCAACATGTGGACTTTCCTAGTAGAATTGGCTGCTATTGAAGAGCAAATTGTAGGTCAAACTTATCCTGAAACTATATTTTCGCATGGTGAAATGCCTGATGAAGCTACCGAGAAAAATTTTGAAGCTGATATGCACGACGATATCTATGGCGAATTTGAAGACGATTTAGACGAAGACGATTTAGACATGTTCGAAGGAGACGATAGTTTTGAAGACTATGGCTTTGAGGAGAATTGGAATTAGTAGCCCCCTAGCCCCCGAAGGGGGAACCAAATTGAGATTTCAAAAAAGCAATTAACAACACAAACTGTCCAGTGCCTAGCACCTCCCTTTTTGGGAGGACGGGAGGGGCTTATACAAATGATCAACCTATACAACACGCACATCGAAACGCTATCCATACACCGTGTGGGAAACATGAGTCGTAACGAACCTCTTTTTTTATCGGAAGAACCATTTAAACTAAATGACGAAATTGTTCCGTTAATGAAAGAATTTTTCTTTAAACCATTTAAAGAAAAAGAAGAAAACTACTTTCAATTTGCGCATGAAGTAGATTTAGACTACAATGACATGTTTAAATATGCAACAGAGATTTTCAATAATCCAAGTAGTTTGCATGAGGCTTCAAAAAAAATAACCAAACATTTATTTGAGCAATCGAATCATCCTCATATTAAAAATGGCGAAGTATATGTAACGTATTTGACCAATTTAAGTATTGACAATAACGTTGTGGATGCTATCGGGATTTTCAAAAGTGAAATTCAATCTGATTTTTTACAGTTTGAGGAAAAAGGAACGCAATTGGAAATGATTTTACAGCATGGAGTAAGTTTAAATAAACTAGATAAAGGCTGTTTGATTTTTAATTATAAAAAAGAAGAAGGTTACAAAATCCTTTCAGTAGACAGCAATCGTTATGATGCTAGATATTGGTTAGAGCACTTCTTGTCTGTGGATGCTTTTGAAGATGAAAATTTCATCACTAAGAAATACTTAAAATTCTGTCAAGGATTTGCCAAAGATGTAGTTTTCCCTGCTGAAGATAAAAAAGAAGAGGTGATGTTCATGAACCGTTCTGTGAATTATTTTGCAAAAAACGATCAATTTGAGGAAACTAATTTCTTGAATGAAGTTTTAGATAACCCTGACTTGATTCCAGAATTCAAAAATTATAAAGTTGATAAAGGCGAAAAATACAGTATCGAAGATGTTACTTCATTTCCTATTGCCAATGCAGCGGTAAGTGATGCCAGAAAGTCAATTAAAAATGTTATCAATCTTGATACGCACATCCAAATAAAAATGGATTTCATTAATCCCGAAAGTGCAGAGAAGTTTGTAGAAAAAGGATGGGATGAAGAAAAACAAATGTATTATTACTTAGTCTATTTCAACAAAGAAGAGAAATCATAAGCAAACCAAAAATAAAATTATAATCCCCAAATGCTTAGGTAGTTGGGGATTTTTTTTAACAAAATTTTACAAAAACAACAAAAAACAGACATCAAACAAAGTATAATCTTACTTTACAATAATATAACACTCATTTCATCGGTTTTATTTGCACAATATAACATTTTACAATACGTTTGCATAAATATTTAAATACCACACAATGAGCTTTTTAAATTTTATGTCAAAATTTGTAGATAAAAAAACTTCCTGTTCTATATTTGGCCACAAAATAGTGACTGTGAGAAATGTAACTGGTCATTTTAAAGAATACAAGTGCACCATTTGTCAGGTAGAACTTACCAATGATTTACAGGACAGAAAAATGTTTTTAACACCTGAATTAAAAGAAATAAACGAAACTTTATTAAATCATTATAACAGGAAACACCTTTCTTCTATATAATTTACCTGAAAATCATTTAGAATCCTGGTCTGAATACATTTGTTGTATTGAAGTTTCTTGTAACAAATTCAAAAGCAGAACTTAAAACATTACCCATTGATTTTGCGTTTTTAAAACTCATATCATGAGTATAATGATACAATTCCATTTTTAGTTTGTTTACATTTTCTTCAGTAGAAATGGTATCATTACCCATAATTTTCATTAAAATCTTAATTCTATTTTCGGCAGAATTGATTCGTTTGGCCAATGACGAACGTTCTTCATTTTTATACTGTTCAATAGATCTATCCTGAAGTTTGTCTTTTACAATTTTTACCATAGGATAATTTTCCTTAAAAAATTGAGGGCGATATACTTTAAAATTACCCTCATAACATTGTTGGTCAAAATCAATTGGTCTTATTTTGTAAACGACTTGATCAAAATCATGAATTGGAATTACAACATAATTATACGAACGCATATCTCCCAATAACCGGATCATACAACGCTCATTAAACTTTACAAATTCTTTGGCAATTTGTGCTTTTTCTATTTCGGTACATTTATTTAGTAAGGAATTCATAAAAACATCACCTGGAATCCCAATGATATGTTCTTCGATTAAAGTATCTTTAAAAACTAAGAAATTTATTTTATATGGAGATAAAAGATGTTCCAACTCTAAGCCATAAACTCTAGAAGCATCGGCTTTTTTAATATAAAAATAAGTATAATTATCATTTAAAATATTTCGCACTTTGATTCGAAATGGCTTAGAATTTCCAAAAGTGCAATAATCAATTGCATCTACATTCAAAAATTTAAAAATATCCAAATTCCCGTCAGAATATAATAAGGAATACACTTTTTTTAGATTTAAATCAATTTCTTCCCGTTCATATTCATTATAATATACTCTAATCCATAACGTATCTTGATCATTTTTATCAAATACACTTATTGCGCCAGAAAATCGTAAAAGATCATCATACATAATAGGCTCCTTTGAAACAAGATCAAATCGTTCCAAATAATTCATCAATGAATTATTGATGGGATAACAAGGTTTTTTAAAAAACATTAAAGGCTGCTCATTCATTTCATGGATATTTGCTACAAATTTACATTAAATAATTTCAAGAATTATAAAAGCAAAGGAGCTTCAAGTTGAACTAGCTATTTTTTTTTATTTTAAACATAAATGAATTATCAAACATGAATTATCAAATTCCTTTATAATTTACTAAAGAAAAATACAAATAGCCAGAATAACTTTAATAATCATGTCATCTACAATTAATATTTAAAAGTTTTTATTCAACTAAACGACTGAATAAGAGTAAGTTTTGCAATACAAATAATAAAATTTATTAAAAATTTTATTATATTTGATTGTATATATTCTTCTAAATTGAATAAAATTAATTTATGAAAAACAAATTAGAACATTACATTGAAGCAGCAAAATGTGCCAAAATTGGACTTTGGGAAATCGACCTATTAACCCAAGAAATTTATTGGGATGATGTTACTCGATCCATACATGAAGTAGGCCCTGATTTTGTTCCTAATATTGAAAATGCTACTGATTTTTATTGTGAAGGAAAAAATAGAACTAAAATCAAACAATTAATAGAAAATGCCATTCAAAATGGAATTCCTTTTAAGGAAACATTTGAAATTCGTACCTCAAATAACAACACACGCTTTATAGAAAATATTGGTCAGATTGTGTATAAACAAGATAAGATAATCAATATTAGAGGAACTCTTCAAGATATCACAAAAGAGCAAAGTTTAATTAATGAGCTTCATCTAAACATCAACAAATTATATTCAATTTTTTCAAGTACAAACGATGCTATCTTAATTATTGACGCTACAAATGGGATAATAACAGATTGCAATTGCAGATTAAACAATATTTCTGGGTACAGTGATGCAGAATTGATAGGAAATCATAAATCAATTCTATTTCCTCAAAAATACAAAGACGAAATTAAAACTTTCCTACATCAACACACAGACGAAGGTATCTATAAAGTTCAAGACACCTTTTTGAAAAGTAAAAATGGTCTTTTAATACCTATAGAAATCGCTTCGGGCAAGAAGTTTGAAATTGATAATAAATTCTATTTAGTTTCCTTCTTCAGAGATATTAGTGAAAGAAAAAAAACAGAAGAAAGAATGCAAATGCTCTTACTTGCTGCATCGAAAACAACGGATAGCATATTAATAGCAGACGCTCACGGAATTACAGTTTGGGCAAATAATGCATATTTATCCTTAACTGGACTAACTTTGGAACAAATAGTGGGACACAAACCTGGTTATTTGTCTAAAGGAAAGAAAACCGATGTAAATACGACAAATAAAATGAGAGAAGCCGTTCTTAATAAGGAAAGCTTTTATACCATTATTTTAAATTACAACCAAAAAAAAGAAGAATATTGGTTTGAATTGAATATTACCCCAATATTTGACTGCGAAAATAATTTACTTAATTTCATTGGAATAGGGAGAGATGTAACACTTCGAAAAGAAAAAGAAATCGAACTCAAACGTCTCCTTGATTTAACAATTGATCAAAACAATAGGCTTCTTAATTATTCTCACATAGTCTCTCATAACATTCGTTCCCATTCGAGTAATTTGACAATGCTTATGGATGTTATAGAAAATGAAGAAGATCCCAATGAGAAAATAAAATACCTAAGTATGTTTAAAGGTGCGACTGAAAAACTAGAAGAAACAATCAAGTACCTAAACGAAATTATATCAATTCAACAAAATTCGAATGTTAAAAAAACAAAAATTTTTTTAAAAGAAGAAATTGATAAAACTCAGAATGCATTGAGTTTGACTATCAAAAAAAGTAAAATATCAATCATTAATAATATCCCTGATGATCTAGTTGTTCGTGTTATACCAGCTTATTTAGACAGTATTTTATTAAATTTAATATCGAATGCTATTAAATATAAATCCAAAAATCGAAAATCATTTTTAAAAATAAGTCATGTAATTGAAGGAGCATTCACTATTATTTCTTTCGAAGACAATGGTTTAGGAATAAATTTAGAAAAAGACGGAAAAAAAGTTTTTGGTATGTATAAAACGTTTCATGGCAATAATGACGCTTTAGGAATTGGGCTATTTATTACCAAAAACCAAATTGAAGCTATGGGAGGAAAAATTGAAGTAGAAAGTACGGAAGGTGTTGGCTCTACTTTTAAAATATATTTAAGTGAAAAATAAAAGATGCACCAATTATAAAATTACAATCTATTTTTTAGTTTTCAGTAACAAATAACATTTTCATTCGTCCTACTAAAAATTAAAAAATCAACCAATTTGGAAACAATTCTTTCAATACTTAACCTCAACAAACGTTATGGTAGACTTCAAGCCTTAAAAAATGTTTCATTTGAAATAAAAAAAGGCAATGTATATGGCATTCTTGGCCCTAATGGTAGCGGAAAATCGACCACATTAGGTATTGTTCTAAATGTTGTCAATAAAACTTCGGGAGAATACAGCTGGTTTGGTGGAAATCTTCAAACACATGAAGCTTTAAAAAAAGTAGGAGCTATTATTGAGAGGCCTAATTTTTATCCCTACATGACTGCTCAAGAAAACTTGAAATTAGTTTGCAAAATAAAAAACATAAATTATTCTAAAATTCCAGAAAAGCTAGAACTCGTAGGTTTAAACGATAGAAAAGACAGCAAATTCAGTACTTTTTCTTTAGGAATGAAACAACGTTTGGCTATAGCTTCGGCCCTTTTAAATGATCCTGAAATTTTAATCTTAGACGAACCTACTAACGGATTAGATCCGCAAGGGATTCATCAAATTAGGGATATTATCAAACAAATCGCTTCAAAAGGAACTACAATATTATTGGCTTCGCATTTATTAGACGAAGTCGAAAAAGTTTGTTCTCATGTTTTGGTTTTAAGAAAAGGCGAAATCCTGTATTCAGGTTTAGTCGATGGAATTTCGGCAAATGAAGGCTTCTTCGAATTACAAGCTGACGATATCGAACATTTAATCCAAGTTTTAAAAACCCATCCTGCTATTGAAAAAACAACAATTTCAGACGGAAAAGTTTTGGTTTACTTAAAGTCCAAATTAGAATCCAAAGATTTAAATCAGTTTTTATTTTCAAAAAATATCTGCTTGAGTCACTTGGTAAAACGTAAAAACAGCTTGGAAGAGCAATTTTTGGAATTGACTGCCCCCTAACCCCCAAATGGGGAAAACTGTTAAAAACTCAATGGCAATTGCAATGTTAAATCTATCCCGATAACTATCGGGACTAAACCTCTAAAATTTAATAATGAAACGATTACTCTCTATAGAATTACAAAAAATATGGTTAAACAAAGCCAGTCGTGTATTAACTTTGACCTATTTTATTTTGCTCTCCTTTATTGCTTTGATAGCTTCTATCAAGTTTGACATTGGTAACATTCATTTTCAAGTTGCCGAAATGGGCATCTTTAATTTTCCCTATATCTGGCATTTCAACACTTATGCTGCTGCAATTTTAAAACTCTTTTTGGCAATAGTTATCGTTTCGATGATGGCCAACGAATACAGTTATGGCACTTTAAAACAAAACCTAATTGACGGATTAAGCAAGAAAGAATTTATCCTTTCCAAGTTTGTTACCATTCTTATGTTTGCTGTTTGCTCTACTGTTTTTGTATTTATATTGACCTTAATTTTGGGTTATAGTTTTTCGTCTTATACAGAATTTGGTATCGTTTTTTCAGATTTGGAATATATTCTAGCTTTTTTTGTAAAACTGGTTGGATTCTTCTCTTTCTGTTTGTTCTTAGGAATTTTGGTAAAACGATCTGCCTTTGCATTGGGTTTTTTACTAGTATGGAATATTATTGAAGCCATTGCAAATGGAATATTGAGTTTTCAAATTTTTCCTGAAGGTAAAACCGCTGGGTACATTACACAATTTTTCCCGTTGAATGCGATGTCGAATTTAATAGTAGAACCTATTTCAAGATTATCTATAATTAAATCCATTGGAACCCAAATGGGAGTCGAAAACCTAAAAGATTATAGTGTCCCTTTTTCTGCAATTGTAATCGTATTATGCTGGACAATGATTTTCTTATTCCTTTCGTATAGAATATTAAAAAACAGAGATTTATAGTATATTTGTTGCTATGAATACTGGAAAATTACTTATTCTCGTTATTTTTTTATGTAGCTTGAGTATTATGAATGCTCAAGTTATCACTGTAGATGATACCCGATCAGCTCAAGATCTTGTTGAGAATGTGTTGGTAAAAAGCAGTTGTGCAAATGTTACTAATACAAATGCAACAGGAGACAACTTTACAATTGGCCAAAAAAGTTACGGCTATTTTAATGCAAATAGTAGTAATTTCCCTTTTGCTGAAGGGATACTTTTAACCACCTCCAGTAGCAAAAAAGCAATAGGACCATACAGTAGTAATCTAGGTGGTGGAGATCAAAATTGGAAAGGAGATCCTGACTTGAATCAGACATTAGGGATAACAAGTATTAATGCTACCGTACTAGAATTTGATTTTATTTCTTTGACCAATTTCATTAGCTTCAATTATATTTTTGCATCTAATGAATATCAATTGTACTTTCCATGTGAATTCTCGGACGGCTTTGCTTTTCTAATTAAGGAAGCTAATACTACAGATAACTACAAAAATATTGCTATTCTACCTGGGACATCGACTCCAGTCTCGTCAAAGAACATTCATCCAATTATAAATTCTTATATAGACAATCAAAATATTACTCACCCTGGTTGTAATGCTATAAACGAATCTTTTTTTAATGGATATAATAATGCGTCAAGTCCGATAAATTATAGTGGGCAAACTATCCAACTTAATGCACAGGCTGATGTTGTAATAGGAAAAACCTACCATGTAAAATTAGTTATAGCAGATGCTGGTCCCGTATTTTATGACTCAGCAGTTTTCTTAGAAAAAGGAAGTTTCTCTGCAAAATTAAATTTAGGTCCAGATCGAACTTCAACAACCAATAACCCAATATGTTTTGGAGAAACCTATACTATTGACACCAAGCTCCCAACAAATTATAAATATGAATGGTATAAAGATGGCTCTACAACAGCAATTACTGGAGAAACAAATCCAACGTTAAACATAACCAATAGTGGCACCTATAAAGTAAAAGTTATTTTGGCGCCATCAACGTGTATAGCCGAAGATGAAATTAAAATCGAGTATGCTCCCCAAATAGTATTAAAAGACGCTACTCTTTTTCAATGCGACGATAATACTGATGGTTTTTCTGTTTATGATTTAACTATAATGGATGGCATTATTAAAAACAATGATCCCAAAATAGTAAAATTTGCCTATTTTAAAACCCTATCCGATGCTCAAAATGAAACAAATCCCATAACAAACCCAACAAATTATAATAACTCAATACCAAATGAAACACTTTATGCAAGAGCAACTAATGCTTTTGGTTGTGCTAGTTATGCAAAATTAGATTTAAAAATAGCCAATAACATCATTGCAGCACAAAGTCCTATTGAAAGTTGTGATACCGATGCAAATCAAGATGGAATTACACAATTTGATTTAAATTCTCAAGTAACACCTCAGGTAATTAGTGGATTACCCAATGGATTGACCGTTGAATATTATCTAAATCAAACAGATGCCATTGCACAAAAGAACAAATTGTCGAACAGTTTTACCAATACCATTCCAAACCAACAAATTATTTATGCCCGAATTGTAAATGGTCCCGACTGTTTCAAAATCATTCCCGAAACTTTAATTATTAATACTTTTGACGCGCCTAATTTTCAAGATGAATCAGTTTCCTTGTGTGATGGCGCTAATACTGATCTTATAATTAGCAGCGAATTTTCGGGTTATTTATGGAGTAATGGTGCAACTACAAATAAAATAAATATTGCAACATCCGGCGAATATTCGGTTACGGCAACAAATTTAAAAGGCTGTCAAAAAATCAAAAAATTCATAGTAAGCTCCTCTGGAATTGGCACAATAACCAATGTTACCGTCGCTAATTTTTCTGGAGTAAACAATTCAATTACAATTTCATATACTGGTAATGGAAATTACGAATTATCATTGGATGGTAATTTATATCAAGACAATCCTTTTTTTGTTGGTATAAGTCCCGGAATATATTGGGCAACGGCTAGAGACAAAAATGGTTGTGGTATTTCGACTCCTTATAAAATATATGTTTTAGATTATCCCCGTTTTTTTACCCCAAATAATGATGGGAACAATGATACATGGAAAATCAAAAACTTGGAAATACTTCCAAAATCATCCTTAAGTATTTTTGATCGTTATGGCAAAATACTCAAACAACTAAACACTTCAAACTCGGGATGGAACGGAACTTACATTGGAAAAGAGTTGCCCTCAGACGACTACTGGTTTGTACTGACATTTGAGGATGGAAAAACTATAAAAGGTCATTTCTCCTTAATAAGATAATCCATATCAATTTACCACTAAAAAACATTGCTGATTTATAATTAATAAAAGCTGTTATTTCTATTAAATAAAAGAAGACATACGTAAGTTAAATATTTACCAAAAAAATCCTGAATTGTTAAATTAAACCTATTTTTGATTATGCTATCTAATTCGTAATATAGCAATTATCCAGCCTTATGAAAAGATCTTTACATTTTCTATTTATTATACTTTTTACAATAAATAGTTTTGCCCAATTTAGTAAAACACATTATATTCCACCTTTGATTTCGGCTCCAGGATTGGTTGCAGATCAATATTTGTACATCTCAACACCAAGTTTAGTAAATGTAAACTTCAAAATCATTGCAAATGGTGGAGGGGTTATTAATGGTACAGTGAATCGTAACAATCCGTATCGTTATAGCATTGGTTCCGGAGACGACACCCAATTATTCACCCCAATAACCAACACGGGAATTATTGCTAACAAAGGATACATTGTAGAAGCCGAAGATTTAATTTATGTAAGTGCTAGGGTAAATGCTGGAATCAATAATAATGGAGGTTTCAATCATGCTGGGGGATTGGTTTCCAAAGGAAACAGTGCATTGGGAACAACGTTTAGGTTAGGTGCCATGTTGAATCCGCTTTTTGACACAACATTATTGAATTTTGCTACTATTCTAGCTACTGAAAACGGAACAAAGATTACCCTTTCAAACTTACAAAATGGCACTAAACTTTTGAACGGCACTACAATTTCAGGACCAATAACCGTAACACTGAATAAAAACGAAAGTTATGTACTCGCTTTGCAAAACAGTAATGATGGAAGTTCAGTTTCCAATAGTTCCAAAATAATTGGAGCCCTTGTAACCTCAGACAGACCTGTTGTTGTCAATTCGGGTTCGTTTGGAGGCAGCAACAGTACAGAGATGGGGGTTAACCCTAATGGTGGTGGTATGAGTCCCCTAGGTAGAGATGTCGGTTTTGATCAAATTGTTGCTCTAGAAAAAACCGGAAAAGAATATGTTTTTGTAAAAGGAATTGGAACTGATGATTTAGAAAGAGTTATTTTGGTTGCTCATTCCAATAATACTCAAATTTTCCTTAATGGTACTGCAACTCCATTTAAAACCCTCAACCAAGGCGAATATGTAGTTTTAGATGGGAGCCAATTCAGTAATGGAAATTTATACGTGACGTCAAGCGAGAAAATATTTGCCTATCAATGCATAGCAGGTTCCGATTCTCCAGCCAATCAAAATATGTTTTTTGTACCACCTATCAATTGCTCAACTCCCAATACGGTTGACAATATTCCATTAATAGAATCTATTGGTTTTAATACCTTTAATGGAATTTTAAACATCGTTACAGAAGTAGGAGCCACAGTATTACTAAATAACAATCCAATTACTTCATCTCCTACATCCATTACGGGAAACCCTGCTTTTGTTCGTTATACGGTAAGTGATTTATCTGGAAATATTGCCGTAAAATCAACCAAACAAGTTTATGTTTCCTATTTTGGAACTAATGGCGCTGCGACTTATGGTGGCTATTATTCTGGTTTTGATTTGAAACCAGAAATTGTTTCGGATAAAATTGCTGTTGGTAATTCCTCTTGTATTCCAAATGTGGTACTAAAAATAAATACATTATCTTCTTACGATACTTTCCAATGGTACAAAGATGACTTAATAGTTCCCTTTGCAACAACGAACTCTTATACTCCAAGCCAATCTGGTTTTTATCAAGTTAAAGGAAGTATATCGGGTTGTGTAAGTGATGTTTTCTCCGATAAAATTCCAGTGAGTGAATGTCCTTCTAACTATGATAATGATTTAGCCAATGACAATATTGATATCGATTACGATAATGACGGTATTTTAAATTGTACAGAATCCTATGGTAGTCAAAACATAAATAGTGCCAATCCAAATTCGGGAGTGGTGGCAACAGGAACCTATTCAAATTCTTTTTTGGGTTCAATTATCAATACAACACCTGCAGCAGCTATCCCTTTTACAGGAAATACTGACGGAAGTTTTGTTACAGAAGTTTTAGCAGGAAAAGGTTTTTCTGTAACGTATAATTTGAATTTTGCTAAACCTATAAATCTAAGTTTAGAATATGTCGCAACAGCAAACATTACTGATTTGTTAAATACTGATTCTGAATACATCATCAACTCAGATATTGACAAAACGGTAACGGTTTTGAATCCAAACAATCAACTGTTGATTGACACCAACTATGATGGCATTTACGAAAGTGGTGTTACTCAATTTTCTTCATTCGAAATTCGATTTCGTCTAAATGGAAATACTCCTTTACCTGCTGGTACAGGAACTTTTAAATTTCAATCTTTTCAAACTAAATCATTCAAAATTACCCACAAAAACCTCTTGGATACAGCAGGAAATAAAGCAACTTTCAAACTTATTGCTACTTGCCTCCCAAAAGATACAGACGGAGACACTATCCCTGATCAATTGGATTTAGATAGTGATAATGACGGAATTCCTGATGCCATAGAAAGTCAAAAAAATCCCAAAATATTATCCAATACCGATACCAATCTTGACGGACTCGATACCATTTTTGAACCCATAACAAACCCAATTGATTCGGATTTGGATGGTGTACCCGATTATCTCGATCTCGATAGTGACAATGATGGTATTTACGATCTAGTAGAATCTGGAAGTAATGCCTTAGACGCTAATAAAAACGGAGTTTTAGACACAACAATCTTTGGGTACAACGGATTAGCAGATGCATTAGAAACAACTCCCGAGAGCGGAATTTTAAAATATACCGTTGCAGATACAGATAGCGATGGTATAAAAAACCACACCGAATTAGACAGCGACAATGATGCCTGTAATGATGTTATTGAAGCTGGATTTACAGACCCCAATTTTGATGGCCAACTGGGAATCAATCCAGTCGTTGTTAACGCAAACGGGCTTGTTACCTCAAAAACTGACGGTTACACTACTCCAAACGGCAACTACATAATTTTCAATCCAATACTGATCACCAAACAACCCGAAAATCTTTCTACATGCGAATTACAAAAAGCTAATTTCAGCATAGAATCCAATGCAGATGGCTTTAAATGGCAATTATCAACAGATGGAGGCATCAATTGGAATACTTTACCAAACAATACAAGTTATTCAGGCACCACAACCACAACATTACTCATTAATACAACTGCTTCAATGAACGGTTATCAATATCGTGCTCTTTTGAGTAAAACAAACAATGCTTGCGGATTAATATCCACACCAGCGACTCTAACAATATTAGCATTACCCATTTTATCTTCCCCAATAACCATTGTGCAATGTGATGACAACACTGATGGAATTTCAAACTTTAATGTAACCGAGAAAAATAGTTTTATTTCGTTAAATTCAGCTAACGAGAAGTTTACTTACTACACCACATTGGCGGGAGCAAATAGTAAAGATACTGCAACCCTTATTTCAAATCCTATTACTTTTACAACTGGCAATACCACTATTTGGTCTAGAGTAGAAAATGCAAACGGATGCTTTAGTGTAGCTCAATTGAACCTAATTGTTTCCACCACTCAAATCAATCCAACGTTCAAAAGAAATTTTGAAATTTGTGATGATTATATCGACACCATTAATGATGATAAAGATGGTATTACTACTTTCGATTTTAGCAGTGTCACTACTGATATCCAAGCTTTACTCCCAGCTCCTACAACAAATTACATTATAAAATACTATGCCAACGAAGCCGATGCTTTGGCAGAAACCAATGCAATTCCAAACCCTGCCAGTTATAGAAATACTACTCCCAACCAACAATATATTTGGGTAAGAGTCGAGAGTAATTTTGACAATGCCTGCTTTGGACTCGGAGCTTACATAAAGCTTCAAGTAAACCCAAAACCTAATATTGACATTAATGACAGTAAAAATGATGATGAATTGGTTTGCTCCAATTTGCCAAGCTTTTTTGTCACACTAAACGCAGGACTTTTAGGCAATATTCCAGCAAGTAATTACACCTATGTTTGGTCAAAAGACGGCAGTATCATTCCTGGAGAAACAAAAGAAACCTTAGATGTCAACGAAGAAGGAACATACACCGTAATTGTTTCTACTCCAAAAGGCTGTGACAGAACCCGAACCATAACCGTAACCGCTTCAGATATTGCACGTCTCGACGCCGTTTCCATTTCAGATTTATCGGAGTCCAACACCGTAACTGCTAATGTTTCTGGTCAAGGAAATTATGAATACAGCATCGATTTGCCCATTGGACCATTTCAAGAATCCAATTACTTCGATAACGTTTCGCCTGGAATCCACGATCTTTATATCCATGACAAGAACGGATGCGGGACAGTAAAGAAAACTATAGCAGTACTTGGAATTCCAAAATTTTTCACTCCAAACAATGATGGTCACAATGATTATTGGAACATCAAAGGAGCCAATGAAACATTAAACACAAAAGCGCAAATAATTATTTATGATCGCTATGGAAAACTGATAAAACAAGTTCTTGCCTCAAGCGACGGCTGGGATGGAACTTTCATCGGTAATCCTATGCCTGCAGATGATTATTGGTACACCATAAAACTGGAAGATGGTCGCGAAGCCAAAGGGCATTTTTCATTAAAAAGGTAAAATAATAGTTGGGCATGACCCCATTGCGCAAAGTGGCTAAATATGGATGCCGCTTATACAGCCACTTTACGCAACGCGGTCGGGCTATCCGTGTTACTTCGGTAACTTACTCCTATCCCTCATGCAATATCCGCTGAACCAACAAAATAGTTTTATTCAAATATCATTTTCCTAAATGCCTTTGGTGTCATCCCTTTTTTCTTCAAAAAAATACGATTAAAATAACTTAAATTTTCAAATCCACATTCAAAAGCAATACTATTTATAAGCTTATCTGTTTGCAACAGCAATTGACAGCTCCTGTTTATCCGAATAGCATTCAAATAATCTGAAAAGGTTTTTCCGGTAGCTTTTTTAAAAAAATTACAAAAATTATTTTCTGTCAATGGAATCAAATCTGCAACTTGTTTCAAAGTAATCGATTCGGCAAAATGATTTTCCAAAAAATTACAGACTACGTTAATTCTATTTTCACTTTCGGCAGAATTCACCGTTTGAAATGGATTCGAACACAATACTTTTTGTTCACATACTGTCAACTGATTCAAGATTTTAATCAAATCAATAATCCGATTAAAACCATTAGAATCTACCAATTGTACCAAATCAGCTTTTAATTCCAAATTTTTAGCTGGAAAAAACAACCCCTTTTTAGATTTTTCTAATAACAACTTTAATGCACTACTTTCTTCAAATCCTAAAAAAGAATCAATAAAAGCAGGTGAAAATTGTATCACAACAGCCTCAAAATCTTCAAAATCATTTGATTTTCCAACCCAAGTATGTGGTAAATAAGACCCTGACAAAACCAAATCACCGTCTCCAAAAGTCTCATGACTGTTCCCAATCAATCGATATCCATTCCCTTTTATAATATAGGTCAATTCAAATTCAGGATGATAATGCCATTTAAATTCAAAAAAAGGAATTTGAAATCGATACGCATAAAAACTAGCACTGCCTTGATGTGAATTTATATCTTCAAAAATGGGTTTCATACACTATACTTTCAATTTATAGGTAAAAATAAATAAAAAAATTGAGTATAGTATCATAAATTAATAATTCCGAATTATAAAAGCCAACAAAAATGAATTAATTTTGAATAAAAGAACTTAAAAATGAAACACTTAGTAATTATAATCAACTTACTTACCTTTAGTTTTATGAATGCTCAGGAAAAAGTATCAGAAAAATATCAAATATTACCTTTTGGTAGCATAAAACCTAACGGATGGATTAAAATACAAATGCAAAAAGATATTAATGGATTTGTAGGTAAATTGGATCAATTGGTACCTGACTTAATTAATGATCCAATTTATGGCAAAGGAAGGCTTCAAAAACATTCTAAAAACAAAGACTTAGGAAACCTAAAAGAAGGTGATGCCGAAGGAAGCGAACAATACATGTGGTGGAACAGCGAAACACAATCCAATTGGTGGGATGGGTACATTCGTAATGCAATACTGCTTGATGATAAAGCGGGTATAGAAAAAGCAAAAAAGTATGTTTATAGTATTTTGGACACACAAGATGCTGATGGCTATTTAGGCATTTACGATCCCGAATTGCGTTATAAATTCAATTCCGAAAATGGAGAACTTTGGTCAAAAGCTACATTGTACAGAGGGCTACTCGCCTACTATGAATATTCTAAAGACCAAAAAGTTTGGAATGCATTGGTCAAAGCAGTCAATAATGTGATGCAAAATTATCCTATAAATGCATCGAGTCCTTTTTCATCGGGTGAAAAATTCAACGGTGGTGTATCGCACGGACTAACATTTACAGATGTGTTAGACAAAATGTATCAAATTACTGGAGAAAAAAAATACGTGGATTATGCTTTGTTTCTGTATTTAGATTTCTCCAAAACGTATCAATCCGAAAAAGATGTTCAATTAGCCAATATTCTTAATCCAAATTACAAGTTACAATCTCATGGTGTTCATACTTTCGAACATATACGTCCGTTAATTGTGGCCACTTATGCAACTGAAAATCCTGAATTGAAAAAAGCCTTAGCAATTTATATACAAAGAATTGAAAATGCAACAACCCAAACCGGTGGAGCAATTGGTGATGAATGGATTGCAGAAAGAAATGCAAATGCAACGCATACCGGTTACGAATATTGCTCTTTGCACGAATTACTAGATAGTTATACGGTCTTAATGCAAAAAGAAGGTCAACCAAAAACCGCAGATGAAATTGAGACCATTTTCTACAATGCCGCTCAAGGCAGTCGTGACCCGAAACATTCTTGTATTGCGTATCTCAAAACGGATAATTCGTATGAAATGCTGGGTACCAAAAATGGTGAAATAGAACCCGACCGCAAACAAACCCGCTATAAATATTCACCCGCACACCAAGACGTAGCCGTTTGTTGCAATCCAAATGCAGGAAGAATTACACCGTATTTTTTAGAAAAATCATGGATGAAAGAAGGAAATAATACATTGGTTGCTACACTACTTTCTCCAAACAAAGTTGAAACAACAATCGACAACAATCCTATTCGAATTGAAGAAATCACTGAATATCCTTTTAAAAATAAGTTTACATTTAAAATTTACAATCCAAAAAACGGTAACTTTAAGCTGAAAATTAGAAAACCCAATTGGGCAACACTTGTTGAAACCAAAGAGGACTTCACACTAGAAAACGGATTTATTGTTCTAGACAGAAAATTCAACAAAGAAGATCAAGTACAAATTGAGTTTAAGGCTTCAATTATAATGAAAGAAGATGCTAATAAAGAAAAATATTTCACTTTTGGCGCACAAGTTTTTGCTAAACCAATTAAAGCAAACGAACTTAAGGGCAAAATATACAAAGGAGATTTTTATGATGTAACTTATAGTCCGATAGAAAATACCAAATATCAATTCATTGAAGCTAACAATGCAAAATTTGAGAATGATAAAATCAACGTAACCTTAAAAAATACCACTACCAACAAATTAGAAAATGTTGTTTTAGTTCCTTTTGGACAAACGGTATTAAGACAGGCTTCTTTCTAATAGCTAATATTTTAAATCGACATTTACAATTTAAAAAAATAAAGCAGATCAACTTATCAACGAACAAATTCAAAATAAATGAAAAAATTTGCAATCCTATTTTTAATTATAGCCAATAGTCTAAACGCACAAATCAAACGTATTGAACCTGGAAATTGGTGGGTTGGAATGAAACTCAATCAAATAACTCTTTTGGTTTATGGAACCGACATTCAAAATTTAGAACCTCAAATAAAATATTCAGGAGTAAAGATTATAAAAACCGAAAAGGTAGAAAATCCTAATTATTTGTTTGTCACTATCGATATAAGTCCTCAAACCAAAGCAGGAACGGCTAAAATCGAATTCCAGAAAAAGGGCAAAACTATAATTACTAAAGATTTTCCATTATTGGCGAGAGAAAACAATAGTGCAAATCGAGCTAGTTTCTCTCCAAAAGATGCCATACTCTTAATCATGCCCGACCGTTTTGCCAATGGAGATCCCAAAAATGACAATACTCCCGAAAGCTTAGAAAAAGCCAATCGCTCGGATGAAAGCGGCAGACACGGAGGTGATATTCAAGGAATCATCAACAATTTAGATTATATAAAAAACTTAGGCTACACTCAAATTTGGAACACACCGCTTGCAGAAAACAATATGCCAAAATATTCCTATCACGGGTATGCCGCTACCGATTTTTACAAAATTGACAGCCGTTATGGAGCCAATGAAGATTTCAAAAGACTGGTGACTGAAGCAAAAAAAAGAAACATTGGTGTAATTTGGGATGTAGTACTCAATCATTGTGGCTCCGAATATTATTTTGTCAAAGACTTACCGATGAAAGACTGGCTTAATTTTCAGGAAACCAAAACAAGTACCAATCATATCAAATCGACTTTGTTAGACCCTTACGCAACCGAACAAGATAAAATTGGTTATACAGATGGTTGGTTTGACCTACACATGCCAGATCTCAACCAAAGAAACCCATTTATGGCGAGTTTCCTGATTCAAAACACTATTTGGTGGGTAGAATATGCAGGACTATCCGGTTTTAGAGAAGATACTTTCTCTTATGCTGATAAAGATTTTTTAGCCAATTGGACCAAAGCTGTTTTGGACGAATATCCTAATTTTAATATAGTAGGAGAAGAAATGACCACAGTAACCGAGCTTTCGGCCTATTGGCAAAAAGACAAAGTGAATGTTGATGGTTATAAATGCTATTTGCCTTCTTTAATGGATTTTGCTTTAACAGAAAACTTAGTAAAAGCACTCACCACAAAAAATGATTGGGAATCTACCTGGAAAGAATCCTATAAAGGAATGGGGCAAGATTATCTATATCCAAATCCAAATAATTTATTGATTTTCCCAGACAATCACGATATGGATCGTATTTATTCTAGGTTGAATAAAGACCTTGATAACTGGAAAATAGCCATGGCTTTATATACCACTATGAGAGGAATTCCAGAATTTTATTATGGAACCGAATTATTATTTACCAATGAAAAATCAGGCAACGATGGTCAAAGAAGAGCTGATTTTTATGGAGGCTGGGCAGGAGATACTAAGAATGCCGTTACAGGAAAAGGAATGGAACCCAAAGAACTAGAAGCTCAAAAATACTTGAGCAATTTACTGAATTGGAGAAAAAATGCAACTGTCATTCATAACGGAAAATTCACCCATTATGCTCCAGAAAAGAATGATGTTTACGTTTATTTTAGATACAATGACAAAGAAAAAGTGATGGTGATCTTGAATAAAAACAAAGACAAAGTTACTCTTGATATGAATAAATACCAACAAATGATTCCTAATATGTTCAAAGCCAAAGAAATCATTACCAATACAGAAATAGCAGTCAACAACTCTTTAGAAATAGCCCCAAAAACGGCTTTGATTCTTGAAATAAAATAAAAATTATCAAAATGAACAAAAACCTATTACTATTCTTTTCAATTATGTTTACTTTTTTATCCAACGCACAAGAAGTAAAAGTCACTTCTGGAAAAGTACAACGCTTTGCAAATTTTCAATCCAAACTGGTTGATGCCCGTAACATCGATATTTGGTTACCTAACGGATATTCCAACAAAGAAAAATATGCCGTTTTATACATGAATGACGGTCAAGCATTGTATGATGCCGAAAGCACTTGGAATAAACAAGCTTGGGAAGTTGATGAAATCGCAGGGAAATTAATCGCTGAAGGCAAAACTCAAAAATTCATAGTTGTTGGAATTTGGAATAACGGACCAAAACGCCATCCAGAATATTTTCCACAAAAACCTTTTGAAAGTTTGACCCAAATTCAAAAAGATACGGTCACGGCTCAATTACAAAAAGCAGGTAGAACCAAAGAAACGTTCCAACCCTATTCCGATTTGTATTTGAAATTTCTAGTAACCGAATTAAAGCCATTTATTGATAAAAATTTCTCGACAAAACCTGATCAAAAGAACACATTTATAGCAGGCTCCAGTATGGGAGGATTGATTTCGATGTACGCCATTTGTGAATATCCAAAAGTTTTTGGCGGTGCTGCTTGTTTATCAACGCATTGGCCTGGTACATTTTCAGCAAATAATAATCCAATTCCTGCTGCCTTTGTCAATTATCTAAAAGTAAATCTCCCTAGTCCAAAAGACCATAAAATATATTTTGATTACGGAGATCAAACCCTTGATGCGATGTATAAACCTTTACAAGAAAAAGTAGATATTGTAATGAAAGCGAAAGGTTTTAGCAACAAAAACTGGGAAACCAAATTCTTCCCTGGAGAAAACCATTCAGAAGTAGCTTGGGCAAAACGATTGGATATCCCATTGTTATTTTTATTAAAAAAGTAAAAGATGAAAAAACTGACTCTATTACTAGTACTTCCTTTTTTAATATTTGAAAGTTGCTCTAACAAAGAAGAAGTCAAAGACTTTACCCAATTTGTCAATCCTTTTATAGGGACTGATGGAACAGGCCATACTTTTCCTGGTGCTTGTTTACCCTTTGGAATGGTACAGCCCAGTCCAGACAATGTTGATATAGGTTGGGATTACACCTCAGGCTATCAATATAAGAATCCTGAAATCCTTGGATTTTCGCAAACCCATTTAAGCGGAACGGGAATTAATGATTTAGGGGATGTACTATTGCTTCCTTTTGTAGAAAACAAAACCGAAAGTTTTAAAACAACTTATATTAAAAAGTCAGAAAAAGCCAGTCCTGGTTCATATTCGGTTACATTAAAAGACAGTATAAAAGTGAATCTAACAGCAACTGAGAGAGTCGCTTTCAATCAATTTATTTACCCTACAAACAAAGCGAAACTATTGGTTGACATTCAACACGGATTGCGTTTTCTAACGGACTCATTGGTACTCGACAGTAAAGTAAGCATTGAAAACAACAAAACTATTTCAGGATATTGCCATAACAAAAACTGGGTGGAGCGTAAATATTTCTTTGCATTGACATTTGATACTCCGTTTTCAAATTCCTTAGAATTGCCAAAAAAAACAAAAGAAAAAGCGCCTCGATATATTCTTGATTTCGAATTAAAAAACAAAACACTTCAAGCCAAAATTGCTTTTTCTACTGTAAGTATCGAAGGAGCCAAAAACAATTTAAAAACGGAATTACCCCTTTGGGATTTTGCACAAGCAACAGCCAATGCCAAAGCCAAATGGAATGAATATTTATCTAAAATTGAAATAGAGGCTCCTTTAAAACAAAAGCAAATATTTTATACTTCAATGTATCATTTGTTTACTCAACCCAGTAATATTGCCGATGTAGATGGAAAATATCGAGGTGCCGATGACAAAATTGCTACAGCACCAAATGGAGAGTATTATTCCACCCTTTCGCTTTGGGATACCTATAGAGCTGCAAATCCTTTGTATACCATACTTGTCCCAGAACGGGTAAATGGGTTTATAAATACCATGTTACTCCATCACAAAGCGGCTGGTTATTTGCCAATTTGGACGGTTTGGGGACAGGAAAATAATTGTATGATTGGCAATCATGCCATTCCGATTATAACCGATGCTTACAATAAAGGGTTCAGAGGTTTTGATGCCAATGAAGCTTTGCAAGCTATGATTAAAACAACTACCAAAAACCATCCCAATAACGACTGGGATTTATACAATAAATATGGGTATTATCCATTCGATAAGATTGATAATGAAGCCGTTTCCAGAACGCTAGAAAGCGGTTATGACGATTACTGTGTGGCGTTATTAGCCGAAAAGCTAGGCAATAAAACAATTGCTAAGACTTATTATAAAAGAGCTTCTTACTACAAAAATATTTTTGATAAAGAAACGGGATTAATGAGAGGAAAAGATACGCAAGGCCATTGGAGAACTCCATTTGAACCTTTAAAACCAACCTCTCCTATGAACAATCCTGGAGATTATACCGAAGCCAACGCATGGCAATATTCCTGGGCTTCTACTCAACACAATATTCTGGGAGTTACAAACTTATTAGGGGGAAAAGAAAAGTTCTCCAAACAGCTGAATACTTTTTTTACACTGAATGGAGAAAAAGACAACAGACATCTTGGTCAAGAAGGAATGATTGGTCAATATGCCCATGGAAATGAACCCAGCCATCATATTTCGTATTTGTATGCTTTCTCGAACGAACCTGAAAAAGGCAAAAAATTAATTACTCAAATCTATAATCAATTCTACAATAACACACCAAACGGAATCACTGGAAATGACGATTGTGGTCAAATGAGTGCTTGGTATATTTTGACAACATTAGGTTTTTATCCTGTTAATCCAGCTACAGGTGCATTTGTTTTTGGAATGCCACAGGTCAAAAAAGTGACCATCCATCTCTCAGAAAATAAAACTTTGACAATTATTTGCAATGGGGACTCTTATAAAAAAATCATCCTTAACGGAAAGAAAATCGAAGGTGTAGAAATCAATTACAAACAAATTATGCAGGGTGGTGCGCTGAAATTTGAGTAAAAATTTAAAGAAAAAGTAGTCGCTTTTAAATGCCAATTAAGAACGGGTTAAAACAAAAATCCCAAATTCCAGCACTTAGGAATTTGGGATTTTTAAATATTGAAATTTAAATCTTTTAGATTTTAAATCTTTTTCTATCTGTTTCTGTCAAAAAGATTTTTCTCAAACGAATCGATTTTGGAGTTACCTCAACATACTCATCTTTTTGAATGTATTCTAAAGCTTCTTCAAGAGAGAAAATGATCGGAGGAATAATTCTCGCTTTTTCATCATTTCCAGAAGAACGAACGTTAGACTGTTTTTTCTCTTTAGTTACGTTTACACACATATCATCACCACGAGAGTTTTCTCCAATTACCTGACCTTCGTAAATTTCGGCATTTGGTTCAACAAAAAACTTACCACGATCTTGTAATTTATCGATAGAATAAGGAATAGCTTTCCCTTTTTCCATAGAAATCAATGAACCTTTGTTACGTCCAGCAATTTCTCCTTTGTAAGGTTCGTATCCTATAAAACGGTGCGCCATAATAGCCTCACCAGCAGTAGCAGTAAGCAATTGATTACGCAATCCAATAATTCCACGTGATGGAATATTAAATTTTACAATCATACGCTCCCCTTTGGTTTCCATACTCAACATTTCACCTTTACGCATCGTAACAAACTCAACCGCTCTACCTGAAAGACTTTCTGGTAAATCAATTGTCAATTCCTCAATAGGCTCACATTTTTTACCATCAATTTCTTTGATAATAACCTGTGGTTGACCAATTTGCAGTTCGTAACCTTCTCTTCTCATTGTTTCAATAAGAACAGACAAGTGTAGTACACCACGACCAAAAACCATAAACTTATCAGCAGAATCAGTTTCACCTAACTTCATTGCTAAGTTTTTCTCTAATTCTTTTGTCAAACGCTCTCTAATATGACGAGAAGTTACAAATTTACCCTCTTTCCCAAAGAAAGGAGAGTCATTAATTGTAAACAACATACTCATTGTAGGTTCGTCAATATCAATAGTTTTTAAAGCTTCTGGGTTTTCAAAATCAGCAATAGTATCTCCAATTTCAAATCCTTCAACACCAATAATGGCACAAATATCTCCAGCAATTACTTGTTGCACTTTTTTACGACCAAGACCTTCAAAAGTATGTAATTCTTTAATACGTGATTTAGTGATTGTACCGTCTCTTTTTACTAATGAGATTGGCATCCCTTCATTCAAAACACCTCTTTCAAGACGACCGATAGCGATACGACCTGTAAATGCAGAGAAATCTAAAGATGTAATCAACATTTGTGGAGTTCCTTCAGAAACTTTAGGAGCTGGTACATTTTCAATAACCATATCCAACAATGCTTCAACATTATCTGTTACGTTTTCCCAATGATCAGACATCCAGTTATTTTTAGCTGAACCATAAACGGTTGGAAAATCCAACTGCCATTCTTGAGCACCTAATTCAAACATTAAGTCAAAAACTTTTTCGTGAACTTCTTCAGGAGTACAGTTTTCTTTATCAACTTTATTGATTACAACACAAGGTTTAAGACCTAAGTCAATTGCTTTTTGCAATACAAAACGAGTTTGTGGCATAGGCCCTTCAAAAGCATCTACTAAAAGACAAACTCCATCAGCCATATTCAATACACGCTCTACCTCTCCACCAAAATCGGCGTGACCAGGAGTATCAATAATATTGATTTTTGTTCCTTTGTATACTACAGAAACATTCTTTGAAGTAATTGTAATACCTCTTTCACGCTCTAAGTCGTTGTTATCAAGGATTAGGTCACCTGTGTTCTCGTTGTCACGAAATAACTGACAGTGATACATAATTTTATCAACCAAAGTTGTTTTACCGTGATCGACGTGGGCAATAATTGCAATGTTTCTAATAGCTTCCATCTGTGATTTTTAATGGGTGCAAAGGTACACTTTATTTTCATATAAAAAACCTTTATACAATAGTTTGCCATTTTGTTAACGTTTAAGCACTTAAATAAAACCACACATTAAATAATTAAATATTTTTCTTACCGATATTTTAAATTTTAACTTTAATTATTTATATTTGATTAATGAAAAACAAAGCCAATCAAATAACATTAACTTATACTTTATCAGCCTTATTTATCGCTATTATTAGCTGTAAATTAGCAAAAAGATACGACACGCTTATTGATAGTTACACTTTTAGTTTCGCAAAAGACATTCTCTTCATAATCATTACAGGCCTGCTTTTCAGATATATCCTGATCAAAAACAGCAAAAGAAATGCTGAAATCTATAATCATTTAAAAAGCACAAACGACAAATTAAAAGAATCTAACGAAAAATATGATATTGTCGCAAAAGCCACTAGTGACACTATTTGGGACTGGAAAATCCCAGAAGACCATATAACATGGAACAAAGGCATAAAAGGTATTTTTGGCTATAACATTGACCAAGTGGGAAACACTTCAAAATGGTGGTTCGACAACATTCATCCAGAAGACAGCATCAAAATGTCTATTAAACTCTATTCTTTTCTTGAACAAAAAACCGAAAAATGGCAAGATCAATATCGTTTTAAATGCGCAGACAACACATACAAACATGTATTGGATAGAGGCTTTATTTTAAAAGACGACAATGGAAAAGCGATCCGAATGATTGGCGCAATTCAAGATATCACAAAACAAAAAGAAGAAGAAAATCGATTAAAACTACTCGAAACTGTTTTTACCGAAGCCAAAGATTCTATAATAATTACTCAAGCTGAATCACTAGACAACCAAACACCTGATATCGTTTTTGCCAACCCAGCTTTCGCTAAAATGTCAGGATACGAACATTCCGAAATCATAGGAAAACCACTTGATTTCTTTATGGGCAAAAATTCAGATTTACGAGAAATTGAAAAACTAACAAATTGTATAAAAAACCAACAAGAATGCTTTCTTGAAATCAATTTATACAAAAAAGATCAATCTGAATATTGGGTTAGACTATCTTTCATTCCTGTTTATGACCTTGAATATGAACTTTCTCATTGGATATCCATACAAAGAGACATTACCGAAGAAAGAAAATTAGAAAAAGAAAAAGAAATACTTATACGAGAACTAACTCAAAACAACAAAGATTTAAAACAGTTTTCATACATAACTTCACATAATTTAAGAGCTCCTTTATCAAATTTGACAGGCTTATTAAACTTAATTGAAGACTACACTATAAAAGATGAAAATTTAAATGAAATATTAGAAGGCTTCAAATTATCCACTAATCTACTTAACGAAACCATTAATGACCTCGCCAAAGTAATCACAATAAAAGACAGCACAACACTTCAACACGAGGAACTACAAATAAAAGAATTATTCAAAAACACCCTCTCCCAACTTCATATACAAATTGAAAACATCAAGCCTCAATTGAATATTAAATATGGAAATGTTGAAAAAATACACACAAATAAGTCCTATTTCGAAAGCATATTCATCAATTTGCTAACCAATTCTTTCAAATACAGATCAAAAGAAAGAGACTTATTAATCGATATTAGAATAAGCAACGAAAACAATACAATCGTCATTTATTTTAAAGACAATGGCATAGGAATTGATTTAGAAAGACATAAAGATAAAGTATTCGGGCTATACCAAAGATTTCATAATTACCCTGACAGCAAAGGCCTGGGACTTTTTCTTGTGAAATCACAAATAGAAACTTTAGGAGGATCAATAAGCATCAAAAGCGAGGTAGAAAAAGGAACTGAATACAAACTAACATTTAAAACCTAAAAAAATGCTAGAACTAATAATGTGTATTGAAGACGACCCAATAACTATAATGCTATTCAAAAAAGTGGTCCAAAAAGCAGTTTTTGCAAAAGAAATAATATACGCAACAAATGGCGAAGAAGCTATCAATTTAATCCATGATTTGTCTAAACAACAAACTATACCTCAGTTGATCTTTCTAGATTTAAACATGCCAATAATGGGCGGTTGGGAATTTCTAGACTTGTTTAACGATTCGGACTACTTTAATTTAAACTACACTAAAGTCATTATTCTATCTTCAACTATAGATCCAAAAGACATTAAAAAATCAAAAACATATCCAAATGTTATCGATTTTTTATCTAAACCTATCACTGTTGAAAAATTAAACTTTTTAAAATACAAAATAGAGAATCCATCCTAAAAAAGAATTATGAATTTCTTCTTATTCAGGGAATAATCCCAAAATTAATTCATAAAAAAAGCCCCTTATCAAAAGGAGCTTTTTATATAAATATTACAATATTACAATTTAGCAACATGCTTAGTTAACTTAGACTTCAAGTTTGAAGCTTTGTTATCATGAATGATGTTTTTCTTAGCTAACTTATCTATCATAGAAATTACACTTGACAATTTAGAAGTCGCATCAGTTTTATCAGTTGCAATTCTTAATGCTTTAATAGCATTACGAGTCGTTTTGTGTTGGTATCTGTTTAATACTCTTCTCTTTTCGTTACTTCTAATTCTTTTTAGAGCTGACTTATGATTTGCCATTTTATTATATTTTTATCTTTACTATTTCTTTTTGTAGTCCGTAAGGGAATCGAACCCCTGTTACCAAGACGAAATCTTGGCGTCCTAACCCCTAGACGAACGGACCAGTATCCCCTAAGTTTTTTCAATCTATTAAAAATCGAATATGTAGCCCGTAGCGGAATCGAACCGCTCTTACATGGATGAAAACCATGCGTCCTAACCGATAGACGAACGGGCCATTTTCCCTCTAAGTTCAGGATAACTTCAACAGCATAAAAAATTAGTAGCCCGTAGCGGAATCGAACCGCTCTTACATGGATGAAAACCATGCGTCCTAACCGATAGACGAACGGGCCATACTTCTCTAATGCGGATGCAAAAATACAACTATTTTTGAGAAGTACAATAGTAGAGGCAAAAAAAATATTTTTTTTTTAATACGCCTTAGCAAACAACACCCTTCCAACTGAAGAATTCCCAGTAAACACACAGCTTCCCGCTTGTTCAACCCTGTCTAAAGGAATGCATCTTATCGTTGCTTTGGTCAATTCTTTTATCTTCTCTTCAGTCGCCGCAGTACCATCCCAATGTGCTGAAACAAAGCCACCTTCACCATCCAAAACAGCTTTAAACTCATCAAAATTATTTACCTCGGTAATGTGGGTATTTCTATAGTTTAATGCTTTTTCGAACAAATCTTTTTGAATTTGCTCCAATAAATCGCTGATATAAGTCACAATTCCCTCTTTTAAAACCACTTCTTTCGACAAAGTATCTCTTCTTGCCACTTCAAAAGTTCCATTTTCTAAATCTTTTGGACCTACTGCAATTCGAACAGGCACCCCTTTCAACTCCCATTCGGCAAATTTGAATCCTGGCTTTTGAGTGGTTCTATTGTCGAATTTAACTGATATATTTAATTTCTTGAAAGCTTTTACCAAAACATCCACTTCAGTCGAAATTGCATCCAATTGTTCATCGCTTTTATAAATAGGAACAATCACCACTTGAATCGGAGCTAAATTTGGCGGCAATACCAATCCTTGATCATCTGAGTGTGTCATGACCAATGCTCCCATTAATCGTGTTGAAACTCCCCAAGAAGTTCCCCATACATGTTCTTGTTTACCCTCGGCATTGGCAAATTTCACATCAAAAGCTTTGGCAAAGTTTTGACCTAAAAAATGGGAGGTTCCTGCTTGTAAAGCTTTACCATCTTGCATCAAAGCCTCTATACAATATGTTTCTTCAGCTCCTGCAAAACGCTCCGTTTCTGTTTTTAAACCTTTTATAACGGGTATCGCCATAAAATTCTCAACAAAATCAGCATAGACGTGCATCATTTTCTCTGATTCTTCTACTGCTTCAGCTTTGGTAGCATGAGCCGTATGCCCTTCTTGCCATAAAAACTCAGCGGTTCTCAAGAACAAACGAGTTCTCATTTCCCAACGCACTACATTAGCCCATTGATTAATTAATAAGGGTAAATCTCTGTAGGATTGCACCCAACCTTTATAAGTAGACCAAATAATTGCTTCACTGGTTGGACGAACAATTAATTCTTCTTCCAATTTTGCATTGGGATCAACCATTAATTTACCTGGTTTGTCAGGATCATTTTTCAATCTATAATGCGTTACAATAGCACATTCTTTTGCAAATCCTTCTGCATTTTTCTCCTCTGCTTCAAACATACTTTTAGGAACAAACAATGGGAAATAAGCATTTTCATGCCCTGTTTCTTTAAACATCCTATCGAGTTCTGCTTGCATTTTTTCCCATATAGCATAGCCATAAGGCTTAATTACCATACAGCCCCGAACCCCTGAATTTTCAGCTAAATCGGCCTTAACAACCAACTCATTGTACCATTTTGAATAATCTTCTGCTCTTGTTGTAAGGTTCTTGCTCATATTGAATAATTTGGCATAATTTTTGTTTATAAATAATTTAACTAAATAATTTCGCAAAACTAACTAAATTTGCATTAACCAACAATAAAACAAACTACTGATTATGAAAACAAATGCATTAATTACACGGAAAGTACCCCTTTATTTCCTAATAGGACTATTGAGCGCACTTGTAACTTCTTGTGGTTCTTACCAAAACAGCTCTTATTATGATAATGATGGTATTTATGGTACAAATGGAGAGCAAATTGTTATAAAAGAAAACCAACCCAATGCAGCATCAGTACAATATAAAGAATATTTTAGTTCATTACAAAGTACTGATACGTCAGGAGAAATATTTACTGATGTAAACAGCTATGGAAGTAATTATGATATCGAGAACGATTCTATACAAGCGCCCTCTACTGGATATGCATCTTGGGGAAGTTCTCCTCAAGAAACTACAGTAACGGTTTACCCAAACAACTACTGGTCCGTAGGGTTTGGTTGGAACAATCCGTATTACGGTTTTGGATTTGGAAATCCTTATTATGGTTATGGTTGGGGATACCCTGTTTATGGCTGGGGTTATCCAGGTTACGGTTGGGGTTATCCAGGCTACGGTTGGGGTTATCCAAGTTATGGTTACGGAGCTTCTTATTCCTATAATTACAGCAGAAGAGGTTCCTCTTATGGTGGAATTTACAGTAACTCCATGAACAATAACTATTCAAGAAACAGGTCTTACACCAGAAATGGATCCTACACTAGAAATGGAAATACTAATCGAAACAGTTCTTATACCAGAAACAATTCCTACACAAGAAATTACAACAGTACTACCTTAAATAGAACGTCTCCTACATTTACAAACCGTAATAACGCGACTTCAACTAGGAATTACAATACCAACGAATCTAGAAGTACTTATAATCAAAATAGATCCAACTCTTCGGGGCAAAACTACCAACGTTCTAATTCTAATTACAGCCCAAGTAATACTACCTATAGAAGTAGCGGTAGCAGTATGTCATCAGGTAGCAGCAGTAGAATGTCTAGTGGTGGTGGCAGTGGAAGGTCATCTGGAGGTAGACGATAAAATAGCTCAACTATAAACAACTAACCCTAAGCTTAAACCAATGAAAAAAAACCTATTATTACAATTAGTAGTTGGGCTACTATTTGCAACTTCACATGCACAGGAAATCAAAGACGCAATGCGTTATTCCCAAAGTGAATTGCAAGGTACGGCTCGTTTTACCGCTATGAGTGGTGCTTTTGGAGCACTTGGAGGTGATTTATCAGCAATAAAAGTGAATCCAGCTGGATCTGCTGTTTTCAATAACAATCAATTTGCCGCCACATTAGGAAATCATAATACCAAAAATAAATCCACTTATTTTGGGACTTCGACTTCAACAAGTGATAATTCATTTGATCTCAATCAAGCTGGAGGTGTTTTTGTGTTTAAAAACAGAAACCCAAATGATGATTGGAGAAAATTTAGTTTATCCATAAACTATGAAAACACCAACAATTATGATAACTCCTTATTTTCTGCAGGAACGAGTCCTATACATTCTGTAGGTAATTATTTTTTAAGTTATGCTAATACTGGGAATAATGGGACTCCTGTACCACTAGAATTTGTAACCCGACAAGTTGGAGAATCCATAAATGATTTATATTATTTTTTAGGAACCGAACTTCCGAACAAACAATACCAAAACTTATCTGGATTTGATGCACAACAAGCTATGATAGGCTATTACGATCAGGGATTTATTATAGATGCTGAAGATTTAAACAACCCAAATAGTAAGTACATTTCAAACGTTCGCTCGGGAGGATACTATTATCAAGAAAACACTGTTGTATCGAGTGGTTACAATGGAAAACTAGTATTCAACTCCGCATTACAATATAAGAACAAAGTCTTTTTTGGACTTAACTTAAACTCTCATTTTACTGATTATGTACAAACTACGAACTTCTTTGAATCTAACAACAATACAGAAGACATCAATTACAGGGTAAAAAGTTTAAACTTTACCAATAATCTTCATACGTATGGTTCGGGATTTTCATTTCAATTTGGAACAATAATTAAAGCTACTGAAACCATACGATTAGGATTTGCTTACGAATCACCAACTTGGTATAATTTACAAGATGAATTTTCACAAAGATTATCCTCAGTAAGAACTAACTCAACTAATGTGAGTCTTTCAAATATTGTGGATCCAAATGTAATCAATGTTTACGCTCCTTATGATTTGCGTACTCCAGGAAGTTTGACTGGAAGCTTTGCATATGTTTTTGGTAAAACAGGACTGATTAGTATTGATTATAAGTATAAAGATTACAGCAACACTCAATACAGCCCACAAAACGATCCTTTTTTCAGATTACAAAATAGAATCATCCAAAATGAATTAGGCTCTTCAAGCGAAGTAAGAATTGGTGCGGAATATAAAATAGAAAATTTTAGATTAAGAGGCGGATATCGTTTTGAGGGAAGCCCTTACAAAAACGCAACAACAATAGGAGATTTAAATAGTTTTTCGGGAGGTTTAGGATATAGTTTTGGTGCTATTAAGCTTGACTTTTCATATGTCAACATACATAATACAGGACAAGAGCAATTTTTCTCTCAAGGATTTACAGAAAAAGCTAGAATTAACAGCAATAAAAACAATTTCAATATGACCGTATCATTTGAAATGTAAAAATAGGTACTCCTAATATATTATAAAAACCACTTTTGAAATCTTTCGGAAGTGGTTTTTGTTATTCTAAAAATGATTTAGGCAAGACCACATTTGTAAAAGTGGCCAATTTTTCAAACTGCTTATTCTCCAATACTTTCTCAAAAAAATAATTCCAGAGTAATACCGATAGCTATCGGGAATGCAATGATTTTTTTCGTTGTCTTGAAAAAAAATAAAATCGCATCTTTAGACTATTTTATAAACAGTAATGGTATTACTTCGGTAACTAGTTTCCATCTTAACATCATTAAGTTTGGCTTTTTTTTCTCGCCAAGACGCAAAGGCGCAAAGTTAAGAGCCAATTTCTTGACGTCTTCGTGTCTTTGCGAGAGTTATATTTTGAAAAAGCGTAGTGAGAAACCCTTAACTTAATGACATTGGCTCCCATCCCTCATGCGCTATACAAGACATTGATTGCAAATCCACAACTTTTGGTTTCTTAAACCCAGTATCTGCATTAGAAATTTACTGGCAAAAAAAGCATTAGTTGAAATATTTTTCAAAAATGTCAACCCTTTTATTGCTTTGCTTATTTGTTAAAAAAAACCAAACATCTCGCCTAGCCCCGATGGGAGGGAAAATCCTTTTGTAAACTTTGTCAAAGTTTTGAACTTTGACAAAGTTTACAAAAGATTGGAAGGACAGCGGGACCAATGGTCTTGGATACATCAAATGTTCTGCTCCAAATCACTTTTATGCAAACAAAACGAGGCTTTTTGAAAAGGAAACAGATAGGGTTTGGGTAAAAAATTGTAATTTTGCAAAATTCCTAAATTATCGGGAATGTAATACTATGAGAACGAAGTCTTTAAAAAAGAACAAAATAAATGTGATCACTCTTGGGTGTTCCAAGAATGTATATGACAGTGAAGTGTTAATGGGTCAGCTCCGAGCGAGCGGAAAAGATGTGACTCACGAAGCCAAAGCCGAAGATGAAGGAAATATTATTGTGATTAATACCTGTGGATTTATTGATAATGCCAAAGCAGAATCGGTAAATATGATACTGGAATATGCTGACAAAAAAGAGAGAGGTCTTGTTGATAAAGTTTTTGTTACGGGTTGCTTGTCTGAAAGATACCGCCCGGATTTGGAAAAAGAGATTCCAAATGTGGATCAGTATTTTGGAACTACCGAATTGCCTGCTTTATTGAAAGCTTTGGGTGCCGATTACAAGCACGAATTATTGGGAGAACGATTGACTACGACTCCAAAAAACTATGCTTACTTAAAAATTTCTGAGGGTTGTGATAGACCTTGTAGTTTTTGTGCCATTCCGTTAATGCGAGGAAAAAATGTTTCGCAAACCATTGAAAAACTGGTGAAAGAATCAGAAGGATTGGCCAAAAATGGTGTAAAAGAATTGATCTTGATTGCGCAAGATTTGACGTATTATGGTCTTGATTTGTATAAAAAAAGAGCTCTGGGCGAATTGTTGGAAGCCTTGGTAAAAGTAGAAGGAATTGAGTGGATTCGTTTGCACTACGCCTTCCCTACTGGTTTCCCGATGGATGTGCTTGAGATCATGAAACGTGAACCTAAGATTTGTAATTATATTGATATTCCGTTGCAACACATCTCGGATTCTATTTTAAAATCAATGCGTCGTGGAACTACTCAAGAAAAAACCACTCAATTATTAAAAGACTTTAGAGCAGCGGTTCCTGGAATGGCTATTCGTACGACTTTGATTGTGGGTTATCCTGGAGAAACTCAGGAAGATTTCAACATTTTGAAAGAATTTGTTCAAGAAATGAAATTTGACCGAATGGGTTGTTTTGCCTATTCTCATGAAGAAAATACGCATGCTTATTTACTAGATGATGATGTTCCAGATGCAGTAAAACAAGAACGTGCCAACGAAATTATGGAATTACAATCTCAAATTTCATGGGATTTGAACCAAGAGAAAGTAGGCAAAACTTTTAAATGTATTATTGACAGAAAAGAAGGAGGCCATTTTGTGGGCAGAACTGAATTTGACAGTCCAGATGTAGACAACGAAGTATTGATTGATGCTACAAAACACTATGTAAAAACGGGTGAATTTGCGATGATCAAAATTACTGAAGCAACAGAATTTGACTTATACGGAGAACCGGTTTAGAGGTTAGAAATTAGATTTTTAATTTTTCAAAAATTACTTTTATGAACACATTTAAAACAGTGCTTTTTATAGGATTTTTACTTTTATCTGCAAATAGGGTTTCGGCTCAATATGGTAATGGATATGGGGGTAACGGATACGGCAATAACGGTTATGGGAGATCCAACCAAATGAGTCAAATGGGACAAAGCAGTCAACAACAGAGTGCTCCAAAACCAATTCCTGCAGAAGTAACTGCTGCAAAAATTGTAGCATTTTATAAAAAAGAACTTAATTTAGATGCTCTTCAAGAAGTTGTCATTACTAATGTTTATACCAAATCATTGAAAAAGCAAGATGCTTTACTAAAAAAAGAAAACAGTGATGAGGATAAAGCAAATGAGTTTAAAGTTTTAGCTGAAATGACTGAATTGGAAGTAAAGCAAATTTTGAATAAAGAACAAAAAGAAAAATTTCAAATCTTAAGTGAAGAAAGAAAAAGTAAAATAGAGGCACAAAAACATTAACGAATTAGTCATAAAATCATATTGAAATTTCAACCATGAAAAATTACTTTTATTACTTCATTCTATTACTCATTGTTGCTTCGTGTGCTACAAAAAACCCACATAAAGCTACAGAAAAAGAATACAATGCACAGATTAACAATTTAAAAGAAACCATTTCTGCAAAAGAACCAATTGCTTTAAAAAACGAAGCTTTTGTAGTAATTGACAGTGTTGCCTATAGGTATAAAAGCCAATTGTTAAATTTTAAAGACACCATTTCTAAAACAGATTCAAATATATTAAATAACGGAATAGTGTCTGAATGGGTAGGCACTGTAAATTTCAATTTAAGAAAGCCAAATTTTATAATCATACATCATACTGCACAAGATTCGATACAACAAACTTTAAAAACTTTTACTTTAAAAAAGACTAATGTTAGCGCCCATTATGTGATTGCAAGAGATGGCAAAGTGATTCATATGCTAAATGATTACCTAAGAGCTTGGCATGCAGGAAATAGTTCATGGGGGAAAGATACCGATATCAATTCGAGTTCAATTGGAATTGAATTAGATAATAATGGTAACGAACCTTTTTCGGATAATCAAATCAATACTTTATTGGCTTTATTGACCAAATTAAAAAAAGATTATAACATTCCGACACAAAATATCCTTGGGCATTCTGATATTGCGCCAACTAGAAAAGTTGACCCATCTAAGTTTTTTCCTTGGAAACTTTTGGCCTTGAATGGATTTGGACTTTGGCCAGACGACATTTTACCTTGCCCTCCTAGCGATTTTAATGCCGAACAAGGTTTGCAAATAATTGGCTATAATACCAAAAATCTTTCGGCTGCTATTTCTGCTTTCAAATTGCATTATATACAAACAGAAGTGAATGATCTACTTGACGAGAAAACAATTAGTACCATTTATTCAATTTACAAGAAATAAAAAAATTGAATAAATTAATACTAATAAAAAGTGATTATTTTATTCTATTACCTTTTATATTGAGAAATATAATGCCTTTCTAAATTTTACTATTTTATATAGTTCAAGAATTCTTAAAAGCTAAAAAAGAGTACAAGAGCTGGTTACTAAATTATATTCCTCAAACACTAAACAATTACATTTCCATTAATCTATAAAATGCGTCTTTTGAACGATTCAAAAGGCGTTTTTTTATGTTTTCAAACCAACTTTGAAGTTTTTTTTATACTTTTAATCAATCATTATCAGATATTTAGCCTAAATTTTGACTTTTCAAGCTTCTCAATTTTAATCTAAAAATGGGAGTTGGAAATGCGAAGCTGTGAGATGTGACTTGTAGATTCTCAAGATTAGTTAAACTAGAGATTTAACTATTTTCCTTTTAATAAATTGCTTTTCATGGTAAAAAAGAAAAAAATAGCTTTCGTAATTCCTTGTTTAGAAGCAGGAGGTGCCGAGCGAGTTGCTGTCACACTTGCCCATAAATTTGTACATGAAAATGAAGTATTTTTATTTGTTTTGAATAAAACAAAAATAACATTTACCATTGATTCTCGTATTCAAATTCAATTTTTAAAAGAAACATATATTCCAAGTAAGAATTGGTTAATTGCACTAAAAAGTAATTTTATTTATTTAAAAAAAATAATTAAAACTGTAAAACAAAATCATATTGATATACTTATTGGATTTACAACAACTGGAAATATTCTAGCAATTTTAAGTAGTTTTTTTCATAAATCAAATTCCTATATCAGCGAAAGAAACAATCCCGAGATATATCAACTTTCCTATTTAAGAAAAATTTGCATCCGAATCCTTTATCCTTTTACTAAAACACTTATTGTTCAAACTTCTTATTCAAAAAACCACTTTCAACATATATTAAAAGCTCATAAAATTCAGGTAATTCCGAATCCACTTGATAAAAATTTAATTTCAAGACGTGAAGAATATGGAAAAAGAGAGAATGTAATTTTGAATGTTGGCCGATTAGATGCCAATAAAAATCAGAAACTCCTTTTGGAAGCTTTTGCTAATTTGAATACAAAAAATTGGAAACTAATATTTGTAGGTGAAGGTGATTTAAAAATAGAATGTCAAATATTAGCTAAAAATTTAGGCATAGCAAATAAGGTCAATTTTATTGAAACAGTACCCAATATAGAGAAATATTACAACAATGCTAAATTATTTGTATTTACCTCTGAATCCGAAGGTTTTCCTAATGTTTTATTGGAAGCAATGTCATTCGGTATTCCTTGTATAGCTTCAGATTGTAATTCGGGCCCCTCTGAAATAATTAAACACAACGAAAATGGTTTTTTGTTTGAAGTTAACAATCAGAAACAATTGGAGAAACAAATGATGGAATTAATGGAAAATGAAGTGTTACGTTTGAAATTTAGCCAAAATGCAATTCAATCAACGCTAAAATACAACTCAGATGAGATCTATAAAAAATGGGAATCAATAATGGTATAGTCTACATAATACATTTTAGATGAATGGTATTATTTTGAAAAAGAGATCTCTATTATACTTTCTTAAAAACCCAATTTTGATAAATATCATCACTATTGGATTTGTAACTATTTTAGTAAAGGGTATTGGATTTTATAAAGAAATGGAAATTGGAAGCCATTTTGGTCTTTCAGAAATAGTGGACACTTTTTTGATTGCACTATTAATACCAGGATTTATTAACACTGTTTTTATGAGCTCTTTTCAAAACGTGTTTATTCCAAATTATATTGCAGAAACCAGAACTACAACAACAATAGCATCATTCTTAAGTGCTTGTATTATTATTACTTTTGGGCTGGGAATACTACTTATGCTTATATCCTACTTTTGTACGGATATATTTCTCGAATCCGTTTTTAAAAATCATAATTTACAGTATTACCAACTCATTCGATCACAGTTTTATATCATTTTGCCCTGCGTTATTTTTTGGTCATTTTCATCTTTATTTAGTGGCATCTTAGAAACAAAAGGATTCTTTGGCTATTCGGCTATTTCTGCCGTATTCACTTCAATTGTCATTTTGGTTTGCTTGTTTTTTTTAAAAAACCAAATGAGTTACTCCCTTTTGGCTATTGGAACATTAGTGGGTAGCATTATAGAATTGATTTATATTTTACTGGTTTCATTTTATAAAAAAACAGTGCAAATTGCAAAACCAAATTTCAAATCCTTTAACATTCAAATGGTATACAAACAACTGCCGTCAAAAATAGGTTCTGGTTTTTTGACAGGATCAACAGGTTTTGTCAATCAATTTTTTGCAGCTCAATTAGCGATTGGTTCTATTGCCTCCTTTAATTATGGGATGAAGATTCCATCATTTCTCGCTACAATCCTAGTGCTTTCAACAGGAAATGTTGTTTTGCCCTATTTTTCAACCCTGGTTCAAGAAAACAGAGCCAAAGCTTACAGGGTTTTATATCAAACCTTGACTATTACTTTTGTTGTTTCCCTATTAATTGCCGGAATTTTATTTTTATGTTCAGATGCAATTATTTCATTTTTATTCGAAAGAGGAAACTTTACCGCTCAAAACACTGAGGTGGTTTCTCATATTCAGAAAATAGTTTTAATTTATATCCCGTTTTACATAGCTTCGATTATCATTATTAAATTCCTTACTAGCATTAATAAAAACAGCTATATGTTTTATGCTTCCGTAATTAATTTCATTTTGAGTGTAACTCTTAATTATTTTTTGGCAAAAAAGTTTGCCATATACGGTTTGGCAATTGCCACAACGCTTGTCTATAGTATTAATTTTATCGTATTGTTTTTGTGTGTTAGACATCAACACAAAAAAGAGTCTGTACAATGAAGTATCTAAAAATAATTATTCTAGCATTGCTCTTTGGCAATTTACCCAGTTTTTCATTAGTACATGTAGATGCAACAACAGGAGCTGTTTTAAGTTACGGTCTATTTTTGCTGCTAATTATCTATTTTTTTAATAAAAAAGAAACGCCAATAGTTCCTTTAGTGACCTTAGGGCTATTATATTTTTTAATTTCGATTGTAGTTGATTCTCAAAATTCGGAGGGATTCATAACCACTTTTATAAAATATTTAATATTTGTAATAATGGGTGCAAGTGCAATTAAAGACGTCACCAAAAATGAAATATTTTACTTTTTATTTTTGGGAGCATTAAGCATTATATACGAATCCATTTTTGTGATTGACATTGGAGGTCGATATAGTGGTTTGTACCTGAATCCTAATTTTGCAGGCTGTATCTGCATCCTAGGATATTGTTTTAGTTTTTCTATTTCCAATAAAAAAAGTAGAATAATAGGCCAAATTTTGTTCACCTTTGCTGGATTTGTAACATTTTCAAGAACCTTTTTATTGCTTTGGGTGCTAGTAAACATCCTTTCATTATCCATAAGCTACAAGAACTCTTATAAAATAATTTTAGGCCTTCTTTTAATTAGTCTATTTGTTTCTTTTGGAAATAAATTTGATTTTAATACAAAACGTCTTGAGGCATTTGCTACCATACTCGATGGAAAAATAAGTCAAGACCTAGCCGAAAATTCGAGAACGGAAACTTGGGCTAAATACTATGATCGAATAATTAATAATCCTTTTTTTGGAAATGGATATTTGAGTTTTAGCGGAAAAACGTATGGTGAAGATGACAAAGCCTATGGAATAGAAGGCGTTCATAATACACCGCTTTTAATAATTGGCGAATCTGGAATCTTTGTTTTTTTATATTTTTTATGGATTTACGGTGGTTTTGTAGTTAGTGGGATACATTATTTTAAAGAAGACCATACGCTTTTGTTGGTTTCCTTTTCTTTATTTATTTATATGCTCACCACTCATAATTTTTTTAACAATTATATTTTATTAACGATTTCAATTTGGTTGTATCAACAAATCCAAATGAAAAAAAGTGAAGAATTTAGAGCTCTTGAATCCGTAACATATTAAAAACAAAATATAATATGTGCGGAATTTACATCACAAACATCCCTTTTTCAATAGAAGAAGTTCAAACAAAAATAGAAACAATTCAGTTTAGAGGTCCTGATTCAACTGGGATAAAAAAAACGGGGGATTTGATTTTTGGCCATTTGCGTTTGGCAATTGTTGATCTTGATGTACGTTCGAATCAACCGATGTGTTTTGAAGAATTAACCATTGTTTATAATGGCGAAATATACAATTATAAAGCAATAAAAGCAGAATTAATTGCTTTAGGGCACTCGTTTCAAACCACTGGAGATACTGAAGTCTTATTAAAAGGATACAAACAATGGGGTGAAAAAATTGTCCCAAAATTGAACGGAATGTTTGCTTTTGCAATTTACAATGCTACAACAAACAAACTATTTTGTTCTCGAGATCGACTGGGTGTAAAACCTTTTTATTATTCTTGGTATAACGGAGAATTTGAAATTTGCAGTCAGTTACGCCCCATTTGTCAAAACAAAAAGCTGAATGAAAGCGCCATTTCTATGTATCTGGATTGTACTTATATCCCAAGTCCGTTTACTATTTTTAAAGACGTACACAAACTCCCTCCGGGGAACAATCTGGAAATTGATTTAAATACAAAAAGTTATGCAATTTCAAAATATTGGGATCTGGAACCTGTCAAAATTTCGAAATTAACGTATGACGAAGCCAAAGAAAAACTACATACACTTTTGCAAGATGCCATAAAAATAAGATTACAAGCCGATGTTCCTTTTGGCACTTTCCTTTCTGGCGGAATCGATTCGGCTCTCGTTTCAAGTATTGCTTCAAAAATATCTGATGAACCTATTCATACTTTTACAATAGGTTTCGAAGACCCAAAATACGATGAAAGCAAAATTGCCAAACAATTTGCATCAATAATTCAATCCAAACATATTGAAACCATTTGTAAGCCAGAAGATATTATAAAACTAATCCCTAAGCTGGTTTATGTCTATGATGAACCTTTTGGAGACAGTTCTGCTTTGCCATCTTTGTTATTGAATAAAACGGCAAAACAATATGTAACAATGGCTTTATCTGGTGACGGAGGTGATGAAAGCTTTTTGGGATACAATCATTTTGACTGGGTTTCCAAATTTAAAATACTTTTAAAAATTCCATATAGTATTCGCTTTTTGATAAGCCACCTATTGCTTTTTAATAGTTTAGGTAAAAGAACGGAACCTTTAAAAAGAATTTTAAAAACAAAATCCAAGTATGATTTTATTGCTGGGGTATTTGTGGGTTATAATTCGCTTTTACTAAATCGGAATTTGGATTGGTTGTCTCATTATGATGGCTTTAAAAAAGGGACCGGAAATTTGCATCAAGCCACAGCCGACTTGAACATTAAATTATGGTTGGAGAATGATAGTAATGTAAAAGTAGACAGAGCCAGTATGGCCTATTCGGTAGAAATTCGGAGTCCCTTTTTGGATTATAGAATTGTGGAATTTGCCAGAACGTTGCCTGTATCGTTCCGTTACGAAAAAGGAAGAAAAAAAAGAATATTAAGAGACATATTGAAAGAGTACATTCCAGAAGCTGTATTTAATCAGCCCAAAAAAGGTTTCTCAGTCCCAATGGATTCGTGGATTCGCAATGAATTAAAAGAAGAGTTTACTCAAAATTTATCGGATTCGTTTCTGAATCAAGTTCCCAATTTGAATGTTTCAAAATTCAAAAAAATGTTCCAAAGTCATTTAGCGGGAAAACAGGATTATTCTTCCTATATCTGGCGTGTTTATGTGTTATCCAAATGGTATCAGGAATTTGGTTATTTTAAAAATAATGGATAGAAAAAAAATAGTATTTATTATACCCAGTTTAAAAGCAGGTGGAGCAGAACGAATCACTGCTTTTTTGACAGAGAATCTAAATCCAAAACTATTTGAAGCAAAACTTATTGTAGTTGGTTTTAAAAAAGATGTCGTTTATGATATACAAAATATAGATATTTCTTTTTTAAACAAATCCAGGTATTTCAAAGCCATTCCTTTGTTGTTACAAATGATTAAAAGCGAAAAACCGAATATTGTTTTTGGTTCTTCTGGGCATATTAATAGCACTTTGGGGATTTTTAGCCTATTATTTTCTAATATAAAATTCATAGTCCGAGAAACCAACATCGTTTCAACAGTAAATGATTTTCCTCAAGAAAAGAATCGTTTTTTATTTTTTCTAATGAAACAATCGTACCCTTTTTTGGATGCCATTATTTGCCAAAGTACCGATATGAAGACCGATTTAATTCAAAAGTTAAACATAAATTCATCTAAAATTACGGTGATCAACAACCCAATTATTAATGAGATCAAAACCAGAAGGCCCAAAACAGAATCAGACAAAATAAAGTTTATAACCGTAGGAAGGATGAGTTGGATAAAAGGGCATTTAAGGCTTTTAAAAGTGTTGTCACAACTGCAATATGATTTTCTTTATACCATTATAGGATCTGGGTTAGCAAAAGAATGCCTGATTGTTGAAGACGAAATCAACCGATTAAATTTAAGCAAAAAGGTTCGGTTAATACCTTTTACACAAAACGTTTTAAGCGAACTACAGCAACACGATTTCTTTTTGCAAGGATCGTATGTTGAAGGTTTTCCAAATGCTTTACTGGAAAGTTGTTCTGTTGGCACTCCAGTTATAACATTTGAAGTAGCAGGCGGAACCAAAGAAATCATTCAAAATGGAATCAATGGTTTTATGGTAAAAAATGAAGAAGAACTACTTTCACTTTTAAATAATTTAGATCTTATCCAAAATATAAAAACAGAAGATGTGCTAAGCAGCGTTGCTACAAAATTTGACAAAAAAAAGATTTTAAGGCAATATGAAGATTTATTCCTATCTGTATCAAAATGAAATTACTGACCGTTTTTACAGCAACATACAACAGAGGGTATTGTTTAAATCAGGTATATGAAAGTTTGGTCAGACAAACCAATTCTAGTTTCATTTGGATGATAATTGATGATGGGTCTACCGATGATACACAATTGCTAGTACAATCGTGGATTAAAGAAAACAAAATAGAAATTCAATATTTCTATCAAGAAAACCAAGGCATGCATGCAGCACATAATACCGCTTATTCTTATATTAAAACACCTTGGAACGTTAGTATAGATTCTGATGATTATATGACTGATAATGCGGTAGAAGTCATACTTAAAAACCTACCAGAAACAGATTCCAAAATTGCAGGAATTGTAGGATTAGATATAGATAAAAAAGGAAAAGTAATTGGCACTCGATTTCCAGAATCTATTACCCAAAGCACCATTTCTGAAATATATCATAAACATGGTGTAAAAGGAGATAAAAAAATAGTGTACCAAACCGATATTATCAAAAAATACTTTCCTTATCCTACCTTTAAAGGGGAAAAATTTGTTCCACTAGGATATTTGTATCGATTAATTGACCAAGACTATTTGCTAAAACCAATAAATAAAGCTTTAGTAATTGTAGAATATAAAATAGATGGCTCTACATTGAATATATTAAACCAGTATCGTAATAATCCAAAGGGTTTTGCCCTACACCGTGTACTTAAAATACAATTAAGTAAAAATAGCACAGAACGATTTAAGAATATGGTCCATCTGATTTCTTGTTCGCTTTTCGCTAAAGATATTCACTTTTTGAAACAAACAAAAAGTCCAATTTTAATTGCATTAGCATTCCCATTTGGGTTAGTATTGAATGGTTATATTAGATTAAAAACAAATAAAATCATTTCCCTATAAATGAAAAAAATACTTCTCGTTATTCCCAATGATACATTAGGAGGTGCAGAGCAAATCTTAAAAATGATGGCGAATCATTATACAGAAGCACTTGTAGAAGTACAATTTTTGAAAAAAAAATCAAATGAAGAATGGAAAACAGATAACCGATCAATTAAATTAAAATACCAAAAAACAAATTCTGAGTATTTGGGAGCTATATATTATGCATGGCACCTTTTGCTAAAACCAAAAAAAAAATATGATTTAATATTTACTTCTCACGTCTTTGTTACAGGTTTGGTTGGGGTTTTTATTCGTTTGGGATTCCTTCAAAAAAATCATTTTATAGGAAGAGAATCTACTCGAATATTTGAAAGATTTAATGGATTTAAATTGTTTTTATATAAAAAAATGTACCAATTGGGTTATCCAAATCTTGATCTATTAATTTGCCAAACTCAAGAAATGAAGCAAAATTTGATTGCAAATTTACCTTGGATCGATAAGCAAATCAATATAAAAGTAATAGCGAATCCAATAAATTTAAATTTAACAAAATCAACTGAAGATGTTGTTGCCGATTTTCCATTCATCGTTGGTGCTGGAAGATTAATACCCGAAAAAGGATTTGACATTTTGATTGAAGCGTTTAAAGAAATACTAAAAATCCATCCTACATACCAATTGATTATTTTAGGTGAAGGCAAAGAAAAACAAAATTTAGAACGTCTAATAAAAGAACTGGACTTAGAAAAAAAGGTCATTTTAAAAGGACAAGTTTCAAATGTGTATGCCTATTTTAAAATAGCAAAAGTGTGTGTGGTTTCATCCCGAATTGAAGGATTTCCAAATGTATTATTACAAATGATCTCGCAAAACAATTGTGTAGTTTCAACAAAATGTACTGCCGAAATTGAAACCATTCCAGGGATAGAAATTGCTAATATCGAAGATTCAAAAAGTTTGAGCAATACTATCCTAAAATCTTTGAAAGAAGATCATTCAAAAAATAATATTCTTTTTAAATCTTTTCTAGACGAAAAATCCATAGACAATTTTATTGCTTCTATTGAAAAAGAACTTCAATAATGGAAAAACTCATCCGCATAACTACTATTCCTATTTCTATTGAAAAACTACTAGAAAATCAGTTATTTTTCATGAAGGATTATTATGATGTGAAAGCTATTTCATCGGATAAAGAAAACTTGGAACGAGTTGGAAAATTACAAGAGGTATCTGTTTATCCCGTTGAAATGACTCGGAAAATCACCCCTTGGCAAGACTTAAAAGCGTTATGGAAACTGTATCGCTATTTTAGAAAAGAACAACCCTTGATCGTGCATACCCATACTCCAAAAGCAGGAACCATAGGGATGATCGCCTCTAAATTGGCAGGAGTTCCGCATCGATTGCACACCGTTGCCGGTTTGCCTTTATTAGAAACGAAAGGAAATAAACGAAAACTTTTGAAGCTTGTCGAAAAAACAACATACGCCTGCGCGTCCAAAATATATCCTAATTCCAATGGATTAAAAAACATAATTACCCAAGAAGATTTTTGCAAACCCGAAAAAATAAAAATTATTGCAAATGGAAGCTCCAACGGAATAAACACTCAAAATTTCAATCCCGAAATAGTTTCTAATGAAGATCAACTACATTTAAAAAAAAATTTAGGCATAGCTCCTACTGATTTTGTTTTTATATACGTTGGCCGATTAACAGGCGATAAAGGAATCAATGAATTATTACTGGTTTTCCGAAAAATTGCTATGGAGTTTAAAAATACAAAATTGTTACTCGTTGGTTTTTTCGAAACAAATTTAGACCCACTCCAAAAAGATACGCTATCCGAAATAAAAAACAATGCTCAAGTAATTTATGTGCCTTTTCAAAATGATGTTCGCCCCTATTATGCTGTTTCGGATGTTCTTGTTTTCCCTAGTTATCGCGAAGGTTTCCCTAATGCAATTTTGGAAGCTGGAGCCATGGGATTACCAACAATTGCTAGCGATATAAATGGTTGCAACGAGATAATTGAAGATCAAAAAAACGGAATTCTAATTCCACCAAAAGATACAGAGGCTCTATTTACTGCAATGAAAAAAGTAATACTTGACCCATCTTTTCGATCTCATTTAAAACATAATGCAAGACCAATGATCCTTTCCCGTTTTGAACAAATTCTTGTTTGGGAAGCACTTTTAGCTGAATATAAAAATTTAGAAAGCCATGTATCCTAGTTTGTTGAAAAGATTTTTAGATCTTATAATTGCGACTATAAACCTAGTAGTATTGGCTCCACTATTTGTAATTATTACAATAATTCTTTTTGTTGCAAATGATGGAGAACCTTTTTTTATTCAAAAACGACCTGGAAAAAATGGCAAAATATTTCACATTATTAAGTTCAAAACAATGACCAATCAAAAAGATACTAATGGAAACTTACTTCCCGATAGCAAAAGATTGACAAAATGGGGTTGTTTTGCTCGAAGAATTTCATTAGATGAAATTCCACAACTTTTAAATGTAATTCGTGGTGACATGAGTATTGTAGGACCAAGACCTTTATTACCTGAATATTTACCATTGTATAATGAAACCCAAAAAAGACGTCACGAAGTCAAACCTGGCATGACAGGTTGGGCTCAAGTCAACAAAGAAAACATTAATTCTTGGGGGAAAAAATTTGAATATGATTTATGGTATATTGAAAATAAAAATATATTATTGGATTTAATAATTGTATTTTTAACTCTTAAAAAGGTCCTTATTCCTTTGAAAAACAACAACTCAACTTCAGAATCGTTTAACGGCAAAAATTAACTATGAGTAACATCTTAATCACTTGTGCTGGAAAAAGAGTGTCCTTAATTCGCTCTTTTAAAACAGAATTAAAGCTGCTTTTTTCGGATTCAAAAGTTTTTACTTCAGATTGTATGCCTGAAAAATCGGCAGCATGCAGGGTTTCTGATGGCTATTTTAAGTTACCAAAAGCAACAGAAAGTAATTATATTGAAAAACTACTTCAAATTGCCCTTGACAATAACATCAAACTTATTATACCAACAATTGATACGGAATTAATTACCGTATCACAAAACATTGACCTCTTCAAAAAAAACCAAATTGATATTGTAGTATCGGATTATAAAAACATTAAAATTTTTATAAACAAAAGGCACACTAATAGTTTTTTCGAAAAATTAAATATTAATTATGCTCGAGAATATGATAAAAATAATTATACTTTACCACTTTATATAAAACCTATTGATGGCAGCAGAAGCATTGATAATTATATTGTAAAAAAAAAATCAGAGTTAACAGCTTACCATTTCGATAATGATAAATTATTGTTTTTTGAATATTTGGACCATGACAATTTCACAGAATATACTATTGATATGTATTTTGACAAAAACAATGATCTAAAATGTTTCATTCCGAGAGAAAGACTAGAAATTAGGGCTGGAGAAGTTAACAAAGCCGTTACCAAAAAAGCTTGGTTCATAGAACAAATTGCTCCTAAGTTTAAAAATATTCAAGGATTGAGAGGTTGTATTTCTATCCAATTATTTGTCAATAATAAAACAGAGGGTATTTATGGAATAGAAATCAACCCGAGGTTTAGTGGCGGGTTTCCGTTGAGTTATTTGGCTGGGGCCAATTTTCCAAAATGGATAATTCAAGAATATTTAACAAACGAAACAGAAATACCTTTTTGTGATACTTGGGAAGAAAACCTAATGATGTTGCGCTATGATGATGAAATTTTGATTCATAATTATGTAGAAAAAATGAACAAATCCATTAATTATGATCATTAATATTGGGTTAGAATCACAAGAAAGAGATTTTTTTATAAACTTGGTGTCCAAATAACTTTTATATAGCAAATTGTAATTTATTTTTACCATTTCAAAGTAGCGTAAATTCTATACAAAAGCAAATTCCTATAATTATTACAAGAATGAACAACCCCAAAATATGGCTTTCGTCCCCGCATATGGGAGGCACTGAGCTCAACTACATACACGAAGCCTTTAATTCTAATTGGATCGCTCCACTGGGGGCAAATATTACCGAATTTGAACATGATTTAGAAAAATATTTATCCCAAGGTGTTTTTGTTACTGCTCTAAACTCAGCAACAGCGGCCATTCATTTGGGGTTAATCCTTTTGGATGTTAAAGCCGGTGATCTTGTTATTTGTCAATCCTTAACTTTTTCGGCATCAGCCAATCCTATTTTATATCAAGGTGCTACTCCTGTTTTTATTGATAGCGAACTCGAAACCTGGAATCTTTGCCCTATTGCTCTGGAAGCCGCCATTGCAGATTGTATTTACAAAGGGCAAATCCCAAAAGCCATAATCACGGTACATTTGTATGGCGTCCCTTATAAAATAGAGGAAATTCGAGCCATAGCCAACAAATACACTATTCCAATTCTAGAAGACAGTGCTGAAGCATTGGGCAGCAGTTTCAAAGGACAAAAATGCGGAACTTTTGGTGATATTGGTGTTTTTTCGTTTAACGGAAACAAAATTATTACCACTTCTGGAGGTGGCGCCATTGTAACTTCAAATCACCAGTTGAAGAAGAAAGCACAATTTCTAGCATCGCAATCCAAAGACGAAGCACCTCATTATCAACATAGTGAAATAGGTTATAATTATCAAATCAGTAATATATGTGCTGGAATTGGTCGAGGCCAAATGGAAGTACTTGACGAACACATCAAATTAAGAAGAGCTATGCATGGTTTCTATCTAAGCCTTTTTGAGAATATACCGGGTATTACTGTTTTTAAGACAACAAATCCAGATTACTTTGCCAATTATTGGTTGACATCGATACAAGTAAATCCTACTGAAACCAAAAATGGAATCGATAGGGAAACCATTCGTTTAACATTATTGGAATACAATATTGAAAGTAGGCCTCTGTGGAAACCTATGCATTTGCAACCCTTGTTTAAAAATTACCCTTTTTACGGAAATAAAGTTGCCGAAACGCTATTTGACAACGGACTGAGTTTGCCTTCAGGATCCAATTTAACCCATTCGGATAGAGATCGAATACGTGCGGTTTTATTAAAATTATTGAGCTAAACTGCCCTAAAAAACAATAAAACACTTTAAAAAACTAACATATGAATTCTATTTTTTTATTAAAAAAACTAATGGTATTTGTTTTGATATTATGCTTTTTTTCATGTGCTTCCCGAAAAGATATAATCTATTATCAAGATATTGATGGAATAGCATTTAAAGAAAAAGAAAATTCATATGAAATAAAAATCCAACCTGATGACCTACTAATGATCATCGTTTCTGCCGAGGACCCCGAAATTGCAGCTCCTTTCAATTTAAAAAGTTACACCTCTGTAAACCCAGGCAAACAAGATGTGGCTAGTTCGCAAGCCACTCAACTTTATTTGGTCGATGCCAATGGTTTTATAGATTTCCCAATATTAGGACGTTTAAAAGTAAGTGGAATGGCAAGATCCCAACTTGTGCAACTTTTTCAAGATAAAATTTCAGCTTATATAAAGAATCCCATTATTAACATGCGCATAATGAATTTTAAAGTTTCTGTACAAGGCGAAGTCACAGTTCCAGGAACCTATACAATAGCATCTGAAAGAATAACGCTTATTGAAGCTTTAGCAATGGCAAAGGATTTAACCATTTATGGCAAACGCAATAACCTATTAATTATAAGAGAAATTGATGGTGTTAAAACATACAATAGAGTCGATATTACCAAATCCGATTTTATAAATTCCCCTTTTTACTATTTGGCACAAAACGATGTGGTATATGTAGAACCAAACAAAAACAAAGTCAACGGATCGGCCGTGGGTCCAAATACGGGCGTAATTATTTCCATTACTTCCTTATTGATAACGCTAATTACATTGATTGTAACCACCTCAAATTAAGTCTTCTATGGAAATAAATCCTTCAAATGAAAATCATAATCGAGAATTTCAATTACGAAACTTCATAGATCACTATCTAGTTCATTGGAAATGGTTTGTAATTGGCATCTTTATAAGTATTACAATTGCTTATATATACTTGCGTTACACAACACCTCAATTTAAGGCTACAGCAACAATTTTAGTAAAGGATGAAAAAAAAGGAGGCATGCTATCCGAGCTTTCTGCATTTGCGGATATGGGAATTGAAAGTGGTTTAAAAAACAATGTAGACAATGAGATTGAAATTTTAAAATCCAGAACTTTAATAGAAAATACCGTAAAAAAACTTCATCTGAATATCTCAATGTTTATCAAAGGCAATATCATTTATACCGAAATGTTTGATAAAACCCCTATCGAGATCCAATTCATTCCAAAATCTCCTCAATTTTCCGATTCCAATATTACATTGCAGTTCTTAGAAATTTCAGATACTTCATTTCAATTAGAGAATAAACTTCAAAACGAAACTTCAAAAAATAATTTTTTAAATAAAAATGATTTTCAATATGGCGAACTTATTTCGACCCAAAATTGGAACCTTATTATAACCAAAAACGCAAGTAAATTATTCAAAGTAAACAATCGCGAAATTACAATACAGGTAAATGCTATAGATGATGTGGTAGATAGTTTTAGAAGTCGTCTCAATGTAAATCCACTGAGTAAAACCAGTAGTGTAGTTGAATTATCTTTGATCGATCCCGTCTATGAAAAAGCCGAAATATTCTTGGATAATTTAATCCAAATTTATAACCAAGATGCCATTACAGATAAAAACCAAATTTCAGAAAACACCTCAAAATTCATTGCAGAACGATTGTCCTTAATCACCAGAGAATTGGATGGAGTCGAACAAGATGTCGAGAGTTTTAAAAAAACCAACAACTTAACCGATATCGATTCGGAAGCCAAGCTTTTCATAGAAGGATCCAATTCCTATGACAAGAAAGCAGTAGATACCGAAATCCAACTCAATGTTGTCAATTCGATGCTTGATTACATCAAAAAAAGTAGTGCTACAGACTTACTCCCTACTAACTTAATTGTTGGTCAGGAAGATGCATCTGGTATTATAAATATGTATAATGAATTAGTTCTGGATCGCAATAGAATCTTAAAATCGGCAACAGTAGCCAATCCTACAGTTTTAAAAATGGATCAACAAATTGCATCTTTAAAACAAAGTTTATATTCAAGTCTAGATCAATTAAAATCAACTTTACTGATTCAAAAACGAGACATAAGCAGTCAAAAAGGGATTATGGATACCAAAATTGGAAAAATCCCAGTACAAGAACGTCAATTCAAAATCATAGCAAGACAACAAAAAATAAAAGAAGAACTCTATTTGTATTTGCTTCAAAAAAGAGAAGAAACAGCCATATCATTATCCGCAACAGAGCCAAATGCTAGAGTGATTGATGCTGCCAAAGCTGCACATATTCCAGTTGCCCCCAAGAAAAAAATTGTCTTTTTGGTAGCATTGCTAATCGGAATTCTAATTCCGTTTGGAATCATTTATCTCATTGATTTATTGGATACCAAAATTAAAAGCCGTTTGGATCTCGAAGGAAAAACCAACATACCTTATCTTGGTGATATTCCAACATCTGCTGCAAACACACAAATTATCAAATCCGAAAGCAGAACCAGCTCTGCCGAAGCGCTAAGAATTATACGAACAAATCTGGAATTCATGCTCAGCAAAGTTCCTGAAAAACAAGCCAAAACCCTTTTCCTAACCTCTACATTTTCTAAAGAAGGCAAAACCTTTGTTTCCATAAACCTTGCAGCAACCTTTGCCCTTTCTGGCAAAAAAGTATTACTCATAGGAATGGACATTCGAAACCCAAAACTTGATGATTATGTTACCCTGCCCGATCAAGGACTTACCAATTATTTGTCCCATAATGACGCCACTTTAGAAAATTTAATCATCAAGCAAAAGGGCTATGAAAATTTTCATATCCTACCGGCAGGAATTATTCCACCCAATCCAGCCGAATTACTCCTGAGTAAAAAAGTTGAAGAACTTTTCAAAACTGTCAAAGCGCAATACGACTATATTATTGTTGACACTGCTCCTGTAAGCCTCGTAACAGACACCTTGTTAATCGCCAAATATGCCGATTGTTTCTTGTTTGTAATTCGGGCCAACTATCTTGAAAAAAGAATGCTTCACATTGCCAACGACTTGTACCTAGAGAAAAAACTCCCCAATATGTGCCTACTCCTCAACGACACCGATTCCACAAAAGGCTACGGCTATGGTTACGGCTATGGAATAAAATCCAGAAAAAAACCTTGGTATAAAAAAATAGGACGCAAATAAAAAAATAAAAATATTTTGGGCATGCCACCAATAAAAAAAAGAGGCCAACTCACCACCGTGCTAGTTGCCTCTTTTTTTATTGCTGTCGGGCTATCCATGCTACTTCGGTAGCTTATTCCTATCCCTCATGCATCCTCGTTAAACAAGATATTTAGTGCTAACGAAATTCATTTATATTAAAAAAAATCCTACTGTATACTAAAAAATTGATTATTCTTTATCACTTCTTTCAATGGACTTAAGTCTTTCCATTTTACTTTATCTCCAAAAGCAGCAATATGCTTACTGTGATGTACATCAGAACCCACAAAATCGTACATTCCTTTTTGCAATAATTCTTTTGCAGCATTAGCAATCGATTCCCCATAATACCCGACTACTGCCAATAAATTCAACTGAAAAAGGCAACCAACACGTTTTAGTTTTACATATTCTTCAAAATTATTGTGGTAAAAAATATAACGCTCCGGGTGTGCCAAAATAGGAATATAACCTGCCACTTGCAAATCAAAAAGTATCGTGTACAATTGTATAGGTGCATTGATATAAGACATTTCAACCAATACATAATTGTCTTTCAAAGTCAATAACTCGCCAGTTTGAAAAAGTTGCACAAAATACTCATCCATCATATACTCTGAAGCGGCACGAAAAGGAATATCAATACCATTATTTTTTAGCTCAACTACGGTCTGCTTTTCTAGAGAAAGTATTCCTTCTTTGGTATTGTTCCAAACATCTTGCATAATATGAGGCGTGGTTACAAACTGAGACACACCAATACCTTGAAGTGATTGAACCAAACCTAAAGTATGCTCAAAACTTTTAGAACCATCATCAATTCCCGGTAGCAAATGCGAATGAATATCAATATGGTTATCTGGAATTAAATCCTTTAAAACAGCCCTATTTTTGTTGAAGAAAAACAATTGCGATCATTTAAAATAAGTTACAAAGTAAATGAAAATTAAACAAATAAACCTATTTCAAAAACAAATGCATTAATACAAAAAAAAAGCTGCCAAAACCCAATAATAGGATCTTGACAGCAAAAAAAAAAATATTTTTAATTAGAAAGTATAAGTCGCAGCTACCAAAGCATACGTATTAACTCCTTTGAAACTATCATCATTAGTAACAAAAATATCATTTGAAGCAGAATCAATTCTGATTTCAGGAATTATTGTCATATTACCCACTTTATAGTTTAATGATAATGTATTACCAATTATTGAAGAACCAGCAATTGTTCCTAAAGAAGCAGTAGCATCTTTTGAATCCATATACTCCAAACGATATGCTAATAATACACTTGAACTAATTGTATAACTTGGATAAAGAACTAAAGAGTACCATTTTCCATCTAAACTACTATCTATATTATTATTGGTATCCGCATAAGTTGCATTGAATCCAACAGCAAATTTATCACCAAATTTTTTAGTACCCACAAAATCAAATTGAGTTCTATTTTCATCTGAAGAAGCAATAATTTTTCCAAAACTATCTCTCAATGGACTTCCGTTTTCAAGTCCCGAAGATATATTTAAATAAGCACTTCCAGTTTCTCCTACATATGCAACTTGTCCTATATATGTTTTTGAATTTGTTTGTGTTTCAATAGCTGATTTAAAATCGGTTGGATTAGTAACACCAGCCATAAAACTAAATTTACCAGATGTATATTGTGCTTTTACTCCTGTATTGAAAAAAGGCCCATAAGTAAAGGCATACGACATACTGTAGTTTTTATTGTCTACAGCATCAAGCAACTCATACCCGATGTGAGTTCCAAAAGTTCCTGCAACAATTTTAAAACTATCTGACACATCATAAGTGAATGTCAATTGTTTAATCATAAATGTGTAAGCATTATCATTGTAGGTAAATTCCTTAGCTCTGCTTCCAAAACCTAAATCTACAAATACAGATGCTTTTTTCCATTTGTGAGAGGCTTCAATAGATGCCATACCTAATTCAAATGAATTATTAGAATTCGTAAAGCTGGTATAACCTCCTGAAATTCCAGAAAAAGCATATTTGTAATACGCATCTGCAGAACCTGCAAAAGTTGTTGATGGAGACACAGCTGTTTCTCCATCTTGTGCAAATGCTAAACTTGTAGTCAAGACTAAGGCTAAAATAGTAATTACTTTTTTCATATTTAATCGGTTTTTGGTTAATTATTCAATCTTGATAATTGAATTGAATTTGGTTATTCTTCTTTTTTATTGGGGCGAAATTATTAACTTTTAGTTAACAGAAAAACTTTTTTAAAACTTTCCGAAAAGAATTATTGATATCCAAAATTCATCGAAAAATAATGAGCAATTCCTATTTTAAACCTAAATTTTTAAAAATTCAATAATCAAATTTTTAACCAAAACCCATAATTTTTCACCATTAATAAATTTTATACACACAAAAAATTCAATTTTAAACCAAAATAATATACAAAAAAAAATCATACCCCTATAAAAAACAGGGGTCGTAATACAAATAAAACAAATACCCATAACCAGACTTTTATTAAATCCAAAAATACCTATCAAAATATATTTCATAAAAAAAACCTTAAACTCACTAACAAAATGCTAGTTGTGAGTTTAAGGTTTTAGAACTAAAATTTAAAAAAAATCCTTTTTAGTTTTATTATTTGATTGTTAAAGTCAAACCACCTGATATAATATTTACTTGTTTTTCTCCATCAAGACTTTTTCTTCCATCTTCATTATAAGTATATCTCAAGAAAACAGGAAGGCTGAATTTTTCCGAAAATTTAATCTCTTTAGCTACATTCAATCCTACATTCGTAAAAGCAAATCCAGCTGTTCCGTCTTGATGCAAACCATAATACGCATTATTATTGATCACAGCAGCACCTACAAAACCTCTTAAGTTTACACCAATTGATTCAATTGAATGTGTATACCCTATTTCTGAATAAGAAGAAAAAGCTCTGTTTTTATTCAACACTTCTCCATTACTATCATACTCAACATCTTTGTAATCATTTCCATTAACTAAAGTATTCCATTGAAAATCAATAGGTACACCTTTGTCTGAGAAATCAAGAAGTATTGATAGATCCATAACTTGAGCAGATCCAAATCCATAATCAAAATAATTGGCTCTAGAAAAACCATACGTTTCCACATTTTTCTTAGTGGCAGGTGCATAATAATCACTTAGCATAACTTTTAAAATTGGAGTAACTTGGTAAGATACATACCAATCATACTCATTATAGGCATCTGCTGCAGAAGACAAATTGGTTGTCATCCAGAATCCTACTGTTAATTTTTCGGTTGCTGCATACGATGCATAAGGTTGAAAAGCTATATTATTCGAATACAATTTTACCCCTCTCCACATATAAGGAGCTACGACATCTACTGCTGCAGTAAATTTTGATTCTGGAGCATCTTGGGCTGCTGCTGGCGCATCTTGTGCAAATGCGAAACTACTCGTTAGCATTAAAGCTAAAACTACTACTACTTTTTTCATTTTGGTTTTGGTTTTTGGTTAGGTTTTGGTTATTAATTTTAAATATTTGCTTTTTTAATTTTTGCCTTAATTTGTTCTGCGGCCAACCGTCCTGTCTCGGCAGCTCCATTCATAAATCCTTGATAATCGACACTGCAATGTTCTCCTGCAAAATAAACATCTCCAATTGGCTCTGCGGTATATAACATGGCCGTATTCCATTGTCCGGGTTTTGGACAGGTATAGCTGGCTTTTACAAATGGATAGGAAGACCAACAGGCAAAAACATGTTTGTTTACATATCCTTTTTTAGACCCTGGGAAAACTTCTTCCATTTGTCCAATGTATTTATCGATTTCTTTTTGAGGCAAATCTGTTTTCCAGATATGTGTTGCGGGCGCGTGCGGATTTTGTACTGCCACTTTTGACAAGGCTATAGATTCATCTCCTCCAAAGAAACAACAATACACCCCTTTGTTACTGGCTACGCTTTTTATACTGCTAGAATCCCAACCGTCATGAATGTCTTTGTGAAATAAATAGCCGTAATAGTTGTTTTTCCCTTCGCGCCAAGGTCTGCCTTCGTATCCTAAAAACAATTTGTTATTTTGTCCATAACCCAATTCCTGAATTGAATTTCTCTTCTCAGGAGTCATGTCGCTTAAGTCCATTTTTACGTCGCGCAACATGGTAAACGGAATAGCAATAATTACATAATCGGCCTGAACATCTTCTTTATCCTTAAATGACAATGTATATTTCCCGTCTTTGTTTGAAATAGCTGTCAATATGGATTTCATCACAATTGAATCTGCCACTTTTCCGGATAAATGTTCTATTAATTTCGAATTTCCTTCTCTTATTCTGTATTTTTCATCGCTATCACCAAAAATTTTAAATCCTTCAGAAGTATTGGTGTCAACCATATCCAAGAGATTGATTGCGGACTGTTCCGAAGTGTCCAGTCCAAATTCTGCCAAATAAGCTGCAGTGAAAATATCTTTCAACCATTGACTGCATTTCAAAGACTTTATATAATCCTTCAAAGTCATTTTGTCAAAAACCAAAGCCGCTGGCGTATCATAATCTTCTCCTAAACTAGCGGCATCTTTTTGAATTGATGGTGCAATTTTTTTAAATTCTTTAATGATTTCTTCTTCCGAAATATGCCTTCCGTCAAAAAAGAAGGTTTCATGTATCAAATTTGCAGCTTTGGATTCGGCGTACATATCGATTAAATCCAAATCAAATTCTTTGGCCAAAGAAAGCATATCTTCATGCGTAGAATCAATAAAATCACCTCCAAATTCGGGATGAATACCCATTTGCAACGCATCACCATAATGTGTCAAAATTCTTCCGCCCAGTCTAAAACTTCCCTCATAAATAGCCGATCTAATTCCTGCTTTTCTTAATTGATAAGCCGCATTCAAACCAGCCATTCCAGCACCAACAATCACCACTTTTTTATCATTTGAAGATCCAACACCTTCGCCTTCATCAGATATTGGATTCCTTGTTTTTTCTTCTTCTTTTTTACAACTTACGATTGAAGTTCCGATAATTCCTGTGAGTAAACTAAACTTTGCCACATCGGTAACAAACTTTCTTCTACTAACGGTATCACTATTTTTGAAAGCAATAATTGTATCGACTTCAATTTCTGGATTTTCATTTGAAAATTGGGCAAGTTTCAAATTCAAAAGAAAATTTTTAAGTACGGTTGATTTTGGATTTCTCATTGGTTATTTGGTTTGGTTAGCACTTTATTACACAAAGATTCGCAAGGTAAACACAGAGATGCACAAAGGTTTTTTTTAGTTTTTTTTTATTCAACACTGTTATAATAGACAATCAAACTAATTGAATTTTCAATCTTCTTTGCATCTTCTTTGCGAAATAGTTATTCAATAATCACTGATTTCATATTCATAAATTCTTTGATTCCAATTTCGGATAATTCTCTGCCGTATCCTGATTTTTTGATTCCACCAAAAGGGATTCTAGAATCAGAACGCACTAAAGAATTAACAAAAACATTACCCGCTTCTATTCGTCTTGCCAGTTTATAAGCATTCTCCCTGTCTTCTGTCCAAATTGCCGATGCCAAACCATATCGATGATTATTGGCAATCGCAATCGCATCATTTTCATCTTTAGCTCTAATAATTGTTGCTAAAGGCCCAAAAGTTTCTTCTTGAAAAGCAATATTATTGGCATCTACAAAATCAATTAATGTGGGTTGAAAGTTGCAATGCTCCCGCTCTCCTCCCACCAAAATTTTGGCGCCTTGCTTTAAAGAATGCTCCAATTGGTAACTTAATTTTTCGGCCAAATCAATTCTTGCCAAAGGCCCCATATTGATTCCGCTTTGCAATGGATTTCCTTGTTGTAGCGCACTCACTTTTTGAGTAAACAAAGCAGCAAATTCATCTGCAACTTTTTCGGTAACAATAAAACGTTTGGCGCAAATACAAGCCTGACCAGCGTTTAACATTCTAGATTGAGTAGCTACCGTTGCGGCTTTTTCCAAATCGGCATCATTCAAAACAATAAAAGCATCAGAACCTCCCAATTCCATCACCGATTTTTTGATATGTTTTCCAGCTAATGCCGCCACAGAAGAACCTGCCATTTCACTGCCTGTCAAGGTAATTCCAGACACAATATCCGAAGCAATAACACTTTCTACTTGCGGAATATCAATGTTTATTTGCTGAAAAACACCTTCTGGAAAACCAGCTTCCAAGAAAGCATTTTCAATTGCTTTGGCGCAACCAATAACATTTGGTGCGTGTTTTAAAAGTGTCACATTTCCGCCCATAATTGCCGGTGCAGCATAACGCAACACTTGCCAAAAAGGATAATTCCAAGGCATAATCGCAAAAACAGCACCCGATGGGTCATAAACCGACATGCTCTTGAAAGGCGTGTCATATTGCTCATCTTTCAGCATTCTTTCTGCATTCTCCGCGTAGAAATCACAATTCCCTGCTGATTTATCGACTTCGGCAATACCTTCTGACAATGTTTTACCCATTTCATTGGTAATCAGCAATCCCAATTCGTCTTTATTGGCTCTTAATATATCGGCCAGTTTTTTCATTTTATCGGCTCTTTCTTGAAAAGTCGTAGTACGCCATTGTTTGAAAGCCGATTCCGATAATTGCAGTTTTTGGGTCAACTGCGCATTGGTTAATACTTCATGCTCCGCGATAACTGCTTGTGTAAACGGATTTATAGATTTGAATATCATTGTAATAAAAAATTTAAAAGATTGAAACATTGAAAGATAGAAAGATTTTAAATTCTGTTATTCCGAATTTTTAAATTATTAAATCTTTCAATCATTAAATTATTAATACCATCCCACCGGATCTGTATCTAGATTGATGTTGACTTGTTTTACTTCGAGGTAATTTTCGATACCATACAATCCCAGTTCTCTGCCTGTTCCCGATTGTTTATATCCGCCCCAAGGCATTTCATTGAAAGTAGGATGATAAAAATTGACCCATCCAATTCCTGCTCGTATCTTTGGCATTACCCGATGTACACGCGTTACATCTTGCGTGAACAACCCATAACCCAAACCATATTCGGTATCATTGGCCATTGCAATTGCTTCTTCTTCGGTGGAGAATTTCAATAATGCTACTACAGGCCCAAAAATTTCTTCTCTGGCAATTCGCATATTTGGGGTAACATCTGTAAAAATGGTTGGCTCTATAAAAAATCCTTTATTGTCATCTGTATTTCCTCCAAAAGCTAATTTTGCTTCCTCTTTCCCTACTTCTATATAGGCTTTAATTTTGTCAAAATGAGCTTGAGATACAATGGGTCCCATCGTGTTTTCGGCAACACTTCCATCACCCACTTTTATATTTTTGGCTCTAGCCACAAACTGTTTTACAAATTCATCGTAAATGGTATCTTGAATCAAAATTCGAGAACCTGCTGTACACACCTGTCCGCTATTAGCGAAAGCCGCAAACAATCCCCAATCAATAGCCAAGTCCATTTTGCAATCGTCAAAAATGACCACTGGATTTTTTCCACCTAATTCTAAGGTTACTTTTTTAAGATTTTCGGCAGCGATTTTGCCAATGTATTTTCCTGTAGAAGTTCCTCCCGTAAAAGCAATTTTATCAATTTTGGTATTGCTGATTAAAGCGTTTCCAGCAATAGGTCCATCGCCTGTTACAATATTGATTACTCCTTTTGGAATATCCAATTCGTCTATTAATTGAGCCAAAAACAAAGCCGTCAACGGTGTCACTTCGGATGGTTTTAAAACAACTGTATTTCCTGCTGCAATGGCCGGTCCTAGTTTCCAGGCGCACATTAAGAACGGAAAATTCCAAGGTATAATTTGAGCGCAAACCCCAATGGCCTCGCGAGTTACATAACTAAATGAATTTCCAGGAACACTCATGGTTTCTCCATGAATCTTGGTTGCTAATCCTGCATAAAACTCAAAACAAGATGCTGCATCATCAATATCAAATTCGGCTTCACGAATGGGTTTACCATTATTTTCAACTTCTAATTTTACAAATGCTTCAAAATTGTCTCTAATTTTTCCCGCAATTGCAAACAATATTTTCTGACGGTCCTGTGCCGTTTTACTTTTCCATTCCTCGCCATCAAAAGCAGCTCTTGCTGCATCGACAGCAGCATTTACATCTTCAATTTGTGCTTCTGGAACTGTAGCAATTACGGCCTTGGTCGCAGGATTCAGTATCGCTCTTGTTTTGCCTGATGCCGCATCCACAAAAGCACCGTTGATATACATTTTATACATAATTTTTAAAGTTAGAAGTTAGAAGTTAGAGGTTAGAAGTTTTAAACTTCAACCAAACTTTTATCTTAATTATAAATTTGAATTAAACTCGGCGCTAAATAAATAGTAACCGATTGTCCTATAATTTTTGTCAACGCCACTGACGAATCTTCGGTTTTAATGATTTTTTTACCTGATGCGGTTACCAATTTGTACTTTCTGTGATTCCCTACAAAAATGACATCTTCGATAGTAACCTGAAGCGAAATATCATGCACGATATCAAAAGAAACATTCTCTGGTCTGATGAATAATATTCCTTTATTATCACTTATTTCATGATTGAAATTAAAGGTTTTATCCTCTAATGAAAATGTTTGTTTATTGGCAATGTTCACCGGAATCAAATTGGCCTCCCCAATAAATCCAGCTACAAATTTGGTTTTTGGATGATTGTATAAAGTTTGACTGTCCGACAACTGCTCTATAACTCCGTGATTCATTACTGCAATTCGATCCGACATGGTCAAAGCTTCTTCCTGATCGTGCGTGACATACACAAACGTTTTATTCAAATCTTTGTGCAACTGTTTCAATTCGAACTGCATTTGTTTCCTTAATTTTAAATCCAATGCACCAAGAGGTTCATCCAATAATAAAATTTCAGGATCGGGTGCAATCGCTCTGGCAATGGCAACTCGTTGTTGTTGTCCACCTGACATTTCAAAAGGTTTTCTGGTTTTGAAAGCTGTCATTTGAACCAATTCAAGCATTTCATCCACTCGTTTATTGGTTTCGGTTTTGCTTAATTTTTTTTGGTGCAAACCAAAAGCAATATTTTCGGCCACATTAAGATGCGGAAACAAAGCATAATTTTGAAAAACCGTATTTACGTTTCTTTTATAGGGAGGCAATTGGGAAATGTCTTGTTTATTGAGTAAAACTTGCCCATTGTCCGGAGTTTCGAAACCTGCAATCATGCGCAACGTTGTTGTTTTTCCGCAACCGCTTGGTCCCAAAATGGTCAAAAATTCTCCATCTTGGATTTCTAAATCCAAATTGTTTACAATAAGCGAACTTCCGTATGATTTGCTGATTCCTTTTAATTCTAATTTACTCATACTTAATTCTCTTTATTAAATTTTAACGAAATAAAAATGGCTGCTGACGATATTAAAAATACCAAAGTTGCCACAGCATTTACTTCGGGTGTAATCCCTCGACGCATCATTCCATAAATTTCTATTGGTAATGTGTTTTCTCTTGAAATCAAGAAAAAAGTAACGGGTATTTCATCCATTGATAATACCAATGACAATAAAACGGCGCCAATAATGGCTGTTTTTATATTAGGTAAAATCACTTTAAAAAAAGCTGACAACGGACTGGCTCCCAAATCAAAAGCGGCCATTTCCAAATACGGATCCAACTTCTTAAATCGAGCCAAAATCTGTGTAATCATAATGGCAATTAAGAAAGTGGTATGACCAATAAAAACGGCTTTTAATGACAATGGAATTCCCATTAAAGGAAAAAGACTCAACATGGCAACTCCCGTCACAATTCCCGGAAGCGTAATGGGAAGTAAAATTAATTTTAGCAAAAAGTTTTTACCAAAATAATTGTATTTGTGCAATGCATAAGCAGACGGTATTCCAATTATTAAAGCGGCAAGCGTACTTGATATTGCTATTATAAAACTGACTTCGACAGCATTAATCATCGATTGATTGTGAAATAATTTTACATACCAATCCAACGAATAATGTTCAATTGGAAATGAACTTACCGATTCTTTATTGAAGGAAAACCAAATAATAATGAATATCGGGAAATACAAAAACCACAGCACCGAAAAGGCTGAAAAGGAAATTATAAAGGCTCTTATTTTTTTCATGATTATTGTGTTTCGTGTTTTTTCTCGTATCGAGAGGAAAGTTCCAGTAATATAAAAACCAAAATGAGTAAAACTACTCCAACTGCCGATCCAAGAGGTTTGTCATTGGATGTTCCAAATAAATTTTGAACAATACTCGATATAAACAATGTATTGGGGCCGCCCAAAAGCGAGGCCGCCAAGAAATCTCCAAGAGTCAACACTAAAGCTAAAGTCCCACCCGAAATGACTCCAGGCAGAATCAATGGAAAAATTACTTTTCTAAAAGTCACCCAAGAATTAGCACCTAAATCTTTACTGGCTTCCACCAAAGATTTTGAAATTTGTTCGAACGAAGTATAAATTGGTATACAAACAAAAGGCAAAAAGATATAAATCAAACAGAGAATTACCGAGAAATCAGAATACAACACAAAGCGCAACGGTTTGTCTATAATACCCATATTGATTAACGACGAATTAAAAATTCCGTTTTCCCCAAGAATTACTTTCCATGCATAAGCCCGAACAATGTAGGACATCCAAAAAGGCAGAACGATTAAAGTATAATAGAACGATTTGTTTTTGGTTACTTTAAAAGCAATAAAATAGGCCAGCGGCATACTCAATACGATGCAAGCTAATGCAACAATTATCGCATAAATAAAAGTTCGAATCAAGGTTTCGTAATACAATGGATTGGTAAAAATCTTGATATAGGAATCAAAATTGAGATCATATACCACTTTTCCAAAATCATCTGTTGCCAATACACTTTGTGTTAAAATGAACAAATACGGCATTACCAGAAACAGGAATAACCACAGCAAGAGTGGAAAAATTAATACATATTTATTGTAGTTCTTCATTGTAAAAAATTATACTTTTTTAATCCATATCAAAAATAGCTGTTGCCATTCTCTTTGTGATTTGCCCATTGGGAAGTGTTTCTGTTAAAATTAATTTTTGAGCACTTTCACTATTCAGCACTTCGTCCATATTTCTAATTTCACCACAGGGAACATTGTTGTTTTTGAATTCTTTGAGCAAAAATGTACTTTGAAATTCACAAAATGCCTTAGACAAAAAAACACTTAAACGCGCTCTGTTTTTCACTCTCAAACTATTTGAACTAAAACGAACATCCGACAGTAAATCATTTATATTCAAACACGAACAAAGCGATGCAAACTGTTTGTCATTTCCAACCGCAAGAACAATTGCTTTATGATCTTTTGTGTAAAACGTTTCGCCATAAGGAGCAATATTTGGATGTAAACTCCCCATTCTTTCTGGAACAATCCCGCCCATTAAATAATTTGTTGCCTGATTGGCCAATGTAGCTAAAGCGGCATTATATAATGATACATGAACAGTAGCCCCTTGATTTGAAATACTTCTTTTCAGCAATGCGATCAGTATGGCTTCTTTAAGTTGGTGAGCGGCGAGAATATCAATAATGGCGATTGGTATTTTGACAGCTGTACCTTCTTTTTCGCCATTTATGTACATAAATCCAGCTTCTGCTTGCAATACAACATCAAAAGCGGGAGTTTCATCTTTGGCTCCATAACCACTTATTTGTGCATAAATGAGTCTAGGAAATTTACTTCTTAAAGTTTTCGAATCCAGTCCTAATTTTTTTGAAGAGGTAGGTTTAAAATTGGCTATAACAATATCCGCATCTGCAATCTCATTCAAGACCAATTCAAGATCTTTTTCAACAGTTAAATCTGCCCACAGAACTCTTTTATTATAGTTCACGGAACTGTAATACCCTGATTGATTTTCTTTGGATTCTGATTCTAAAAGCCAACTTCGAGTTACATCTCCATTGTTGGAAGGATTTTCGACTTTTATAACCGTCGCACCCAATTCGGCAAAAAACATTCCTACTGCAGGACCAGCCAAAACCCCCGCTAATTCGACGATTTTTAATCCTGCAAATAGTTCTTGTTTTTTCATTCCTAAAATATTTTTGAAGAAGGAATTATTGGTTTTTCACTTCACTCCAGATTTCGTTGTATCTTTTTCTGTTTTTTACAGGTTGCCAAAAATTCAAGGTTTTAAACATTTGGTCCATGCTTGCCACATCCATTAATTTTTGAGTTTCAGGAGATAGTAATGCATTTGCTTCTGGATTTGACACATAATATTGTGTGAATTCAGCAACTTGAGCCATCACTTTTGGTTGAGAAACGTACTCCAACCAAAGTTGTGCCAATTGCTTGTTTTTGGCTCCTTTTACAATCATCAAACGGTCAATCCAACCTGTTGCACCTTCAGCAGGAATAACAGCTTTAATGTTCATTCCTTGCTTGTTCAAATTAGCTGGGGTCAATGGCCATCCAACAGCAGCAACCACTTCTTTATTTTTGAATAAATTATCCAATTCCCCTGCTGAAGCCCAGTTTTTACGAACTTGAGGTTTCAATTCTACCAATTTTGCTTTACAAGCAAGTAATTGTTCTTCGGTTAAATTATACAAAACCGACTGATCTTTTTTGTCATATCCTAGCAATTGTGCTGCTAAATAAATAGAAGAAATATCATCATACATTGCGATTTTTCCTTTGTATTTTGGATCAAAGAAAAGATTCCATGAAGTTGGAGTTTCTTTGATAATATCGGCATTATACACTAAATAATCCGGACCCCAAGTAAAAGGCATACCGTATGTTTTTCCGTCTTTTTGAACATCTTTCATTCCAGATAAAACTGGCGAAAGTGATTTCCAAGCCGTTAATTGTTCTAAATCTAAAGGCTCTGCCAAATCTGAAGAAACGATATAACCCGCCACATCGGATGAAGGAGTAATTACATCATAACTAGCTCCACCACCACTTTGTAATTTTGAAACCAATTCATCTGAAGATCCAAAATAAGTACCTTTTACGGTTACTCCATATTTATCTTCAAATTCTTTGGTAAAAGAGGCATCTGCATATCCTTCCCAAGCTAGGATATTTAAAGTAGAACCTTTTAATGCTTCTAAATCAACTGTTCCCGTTTTAGCTTCTTCAGCTTTTTTGCCACAACTTGAGAATAAGCCCATAATTACTAGTAATGATAATGCGATTTTTTTCATTTGGTTTTTGGTTTTAGTTAAATAGTAAAAAAATTATATAATTTTAGAAATCTAGTCAGAAATTTCTAAACTCATTAAGAGTTCATTTTATCATACCAATAATAAATAAAGAACATTCTAAACTCAATTAAGTGAATTTAAAAAATTAAAAATTTAATTTTCTTTGAACCATTAAGAAATTAAGGTACATTAAGTCCTAGAAAACTTAATTTTTCTTAATTTCTTAATGGTGAAAATTTTTCTTTATGTTTATAAATGAACACTAAAAATTGAACACTTTCTTCTTAATGGTGTTCGCTTAATTTAGTAGCTGGATCAATAGGCCAATACATTAACACCGAGCAATTCCCGCTTCTTGGATCGTCTAAATAATCAAATAAAGGCTCGACTAGAATGAATCCGCATTTGGTTTGAGCCGTAACGGTTGGATCTACTATTTCTCCTTTTATCAGTTTGTCGCAATATGCTGCAATGGTCATTTGGTCTTTTACTTTGTCAAAACCAATTGGCATTCCAGCGGTCATTTGTCCCAAACAACCCAATTCTTTTGCTACATCTTGACGCGCATTATAAATTTGTCTTCCAATTCCTTTTCCCTGATAATCAGGATGCACCGAAACGTCAAGTCCATACAGCCATTCCGCTTTTGGATCATGAGTTCCTAACCATAAATTATCCGATATTTCAAGAAAAGTATGGTGTCCTTTGTGATAATTTTGCTGTAAAGTTGTAGTAGCAGCAATTACTCTATCTCCATCTAAAACAATCATTTGACCTTCAGGAAAAATTTCCATGTGTCTCAAATACTGCTCTTCTGTCATCAATTCTTCAGCTGATAAAGTTGGAAAAACAATTTTTTGAAGTTCTGCTTCTTGTTTTGCGTATTCTGGTGTAGCAGTCTGTAAAATGTATTTGCCTAAAATTTCTTTTTTCATAGCCCCCTAGCCCCCAAAGGGGGAATTTAGATTAATAATAATTATTTTTTATAGTCCTTTCCTTCCCCCTTCGGGGGCTAGGGGGCTACATATTACCGTAACTAATCAATTTCATTTCCAAATATTCTTTCAATCCTTCGGATCCTGATTCATGACCAATTCCACTGCTTTTTATTCCAACAAAAGGCAATTCGGTTCCGTGTGCCGCCCATTCGTTGATTCCTACCATCCCGAATTCAAGGTTTTCGGCATACACATTTGCATTTTTAATGTGATTGGTAAAAACGTATGAAGCCAAACCATATTCCGTATCATTTGCCCATTCGATAACTTGTTCTTGAGTGTCAAAAGGAATTACAATCATCAATGGTCCAAATACTTCCGTTTTGATAAATGCTTGTGTTTGTTTTGATTCGATTAAAGCAGGATGCACAAAAAATCCTTTCTCTGATTTTTCACCACCAATATGAACAATTGCTCCTTCACTTTTTGCTTTTTCGAGCATAGCCAAAGAATGGTTTTGCTGTGTTTTATTAATCAGTGGTCCCACAAAATCAATATCTCCACCATTGATTCCTGTTTTCAGTTTCGAAATATCCTCTTTTACAACAGCAACAAACTGATTAAAAATACTGGAGTGCACATAAAAACGCTGTGGCGAAACACAAACTTGTCCACAATTTCTTAATTTGGCAACCAAAGCTTGATGTGCAATCGCTTCTACATCAACATCTTTATCAATTATAACAGGGGCGTTTCCACCCAATTCCAATGACAATTTGGTTGATGTTTTTGAAGCACCATCCATTAATATTTTTCCAACACGAGTACTTCCTGTAAAACTTATTTTTTTCAACAAAGGGTTTTCAATCATTTCCGTTCCTGTCGAAACAGGTTCAGTATTGATTAAATTAAAAACTCCTTTTGGGATTCCTGCTTCGTGCAAGGCTTTTGCCATATTAAAACTCGACAATGGCGTAAATTCGGAACCGCGCATCACAACCGTACAACCCGCCGCCAATGCAGCTGCTACAGCTCTTGCTGGATTATAAGCTGGGAAATTCCATGCCGTAATTACACCAACAACACCCAATGGCTGATAAATGACCATCGACCGTTTGTCAATTCTACTCGAAGGAATAACCCTTCCGTAACTGCGTTTTCCTTCTTCGGCATACCATTCGAAAAGGTTGGCAGAAACTTGCCATTCGCCTCTTGCTTCCAACATTGGTTTCCCAGTTTCTAAAGCGGTTTCTTTGGCGAAAGCCTCAGCATTTTCCCTCATATAGTTGGCCGCTTTTTTTAGAAACTCTGCTCTAAAATAAGGAGTAGTATTTTTCCATCCTTTGAAAGCGGTATCGGCAGCATCAATGGCCAAACTACAATCGGCAGCATTACCAAAAGGAACTTTATCCACTATTTCTTCCGTCGATGGACTTTGCAAATCCCATTTTGCGCCGTCTATTGCGTCGCACCATTCTCCATTTATATATTGCTTTCTCATTTTTTTTCTTTTAAGATATCTTTGTCAAAGTTTTGAACTTTGACAAAGATTATTTTATTTCAAAACCTCTTCTATCGCTTCTTCCAAAATCATTAAACCTCTGTGCAACACTTCGTCTTCAATAAACAACGGGCTTAATATTCTAATACAATTTCCGTAAGTTCCAGAAGTAATCACAATCAATCCATTGGCCAAACATATATCCACAATTGCTTTTGTGGCCACACCATCTGGAATTCCAGTTTTTGGATTCGTGAATTCGATAGCTAACATTGCTCCCAAACCGCGAACATCAGTAATGGTTTCCGGATATAAAGATTGTATGTGTTTGAATTTATCATGAACAATTTTACCGACTTTTTTACCGGCAGCATTGATGTCATTCTTTTCCATGTAATTGATACTTGCCAATGAAGCCACACAACTCAAAGGACCTCCTAAATAAGTTCCTCCAATAAGTCCTGGTTTTATGGCATCCATAATTTCTTGTTTACCAATTACAGCACCAATCGGCATTCCACCACCCATCGATTTTGCCCAAGTAGACAAATCCGGTGTTACATCATAATGCTCATAAGCTGCCCATTTTCCGGTACGCCCAAAACCGGATTGCACCTCATCAAAAATCAGACAGATATTATTTTCGGTACAAAACTTGCGTAAATATTGAACGTATTTTTTGGAAGCCACTGTAAAACCACCTTCACCTTGAACCAATTCAAGAATAATCGCAGCCGTTTGACTAATAGAAACAGTTGACGAAAAAGTTTTATGCAACTTCATAATCATCAAATCATCAAACTCATCATGAGTCATTCTATTTTTCATGCTCGGCTTGTAGTAAGGATATTCCAATCGATATACCTCGGGTGCGTAAGGTCCTGCTCCTTCTTTGTATTTCACATTAGATGTCAAAGTCATCGCCATCATGGTACGACCATGAAAAGACCCATCATAACAGATAACTCCCGATTTTCCTGTAACCGCACGAGCAATTTTGATAGCATTCTCTACTGATTCAGCACCAGATAAAGTAAGCATTGCTTTTGTAGATTCTCCGTGAGGTAGTATTTCACATAATTTCTCAGTCAAATCCATATATTGTTCGTAAACCGAAACATTAAAGGAAGCATGAATGAATTTTTCGGCTTGTTTTTGAATGGCTTCAATAATTTCAGGAACGCCATGTCCTACATTATTTACTCCAATTCCACCTGCAAAATCAATCAATTCTCTGCCATCAGCATCAATAATTATAGCGCCTTTGGCCGATTGAATACTGGATGGATTGAAAATTCCCAAAGCGTTTGGAACACTTTTTTTTCTTCTTTCGTATAATTTATCTGTATTACTCATTTTGTTTGCTTGATAATTTTGCCAACTCCAAATCGGGTTGTGCTATTTTATAAATCTTCATATACATATTGGTTTTGGTATCAAAAACCCCTTCCAAAAGATGAATTTTGTCACCAATTAATTCATTTAAATGCTCCATATCTCGGCACATAACATTTGCTTCAATATCAAAATCCCCCGAAACGGATGCCAAAAAACTAACTTCTGGTAATCTTGATAATTCTTCAAAAATAGAGCTCATGAACGTTTTTGGCTTGACCGAAATTAAAATACTGGCATAAGCATTGAATCCAATTTTGTTAGGATCAATTCTACCTATAATTTTTAACGTTCCATCTTCAACCAAATTGATATAACGGTGTCGTATGGTACTTACTGCAACATTAATTTCCTTTGAAATTTCGGTAAATGACATTCTACCATCTTTTTGCAATAATGTCAATATTTGAAAATCCAATTCATCATCTAATACACTCATCTTTAGCTAATTTTTGTAAAATTTTAATAACAAATCAAAAGTAATTAATTTATTTACAATAAAATACAATTTTTTGGTTTTATTTTTAAAAAATAAACTTATTTTTTGTATTTTAATTTTCCAGCAACCCATGTTTCGAGTGATTCAACATTAGAAACATCTTTTAACTCAAAAGGATTTTTATCTAAAACTATAAAATCAGCATATTTACCTATAGATAAGCTTCCTTTTACGTTTTCCAAATTATCGGCAAAAGCACTTCCTTGCGTGTATGCGTACAACGCTTGTTGCAGTGTTACTTTTTGGCTTTCGCCAATAATAAAACCATCGGCAGCTTTTCGGGTTACGGCAGTTTCCATATTAACCCAAGGATTAATCTCTTTTACTACCGGTCCATCTGTAGATAAAGCCAAATTGATTCCGTTATCCAAAACCGTTTTGCAGGGATAAACCACATCTAATAATGCATCAGGCAATGTGCTTTTGAAATTATTAGCCAATTCATAAATAAATATGGGTTGCATGGCAGCAGTCATATTCATTCGTTTGAAATCATTTATATTTTCTTGGGATAAAAACCCAACATGTTCGATTCTGTGTCTTAAAGTAGGATCGATTTTGAACAAATCACTATACACTTTCAAAGTCAAATCGACTGCTTGATGACCAATGGCATGGGTTGCCACCGAGAAACCTTTGTCAACCGCTTCTTTTGCTGTATTGTAAAATTTATCATAATCCAATCGCAAAACTCCCTTGTAACCATCGGTGTTTTTATAAGGAACATTCAAGGCAGCAGTAGCTGAACTCAAACCGCCATCCGAAAAGAACTTCACCGTTTTTATCTGTAAAAACTCCGATTCATATTGTTCCGGCAAAACCTGAATTTCATCGCTTCCGTCTGGAATTCGAAGCGGAAAAACATTCATTCTCACTTTGAGTAAACCTTCTTGATCCAATTGAATATAGGCCGCAAGCAATTCTTCGTTGGCCGCAGGATCTGTAGCGCTCGTGATTCCGAGACTTAACAAATAATCATGCGCTTCCAGAATCATATTTTTATACTCCTCGAAAGTAAAAGGCGGAATGTTATTCATAATTAAACCCAAAGCTCTTTCGGTAAAAATTCCCTGCAAACTGCCGTCTTGATTCTTGCGAATTTCACCTCCAAAAGGCACTTCGGTAGCTTCACTCACTCCCGAAATCTCCATCGCTTTGGAATTGGCAATACCAATATGAGCACAAGTTCTTATGACAAAAACTGGCCTGTCGGCAATTACTTCATCCAAATCTTCTTTGGTAGGCAAACGCTTTTCTTCGAGTACCATTTCATTGATTCCACGAGCCATAATCCACTCCGAGTTTGGATTTTTGGCAGCAAAATCTTTAAGCTTTTGTTTGAATTCGACTATCGATTTTACGCCTCGAACATCCAGCATATAGGTGCGAAGATGTCCAATTTTCCAAACATGAATATGCGCGTCGTTGAGTCCTGGAACTATTGTTTTCCCTTGAAAATCAATTTCTTTCTCAAAAGAACCAAATTGATTTCGAAGTTCGGCTGCTGTACCAATGGCTTCAATTTTTCCCAAATCATTAATTACTATGGAATCAGCAATGGCGAAAGCCTCATCCATAGTAATAATTGTGGCATTATGTATTAAAATTAGTAGCACTCTTTTTTTTATTTAATTATAGATTTTCAAGTTCCTAACCCGTTTTAGAAACTGGTTTGAAAACACATTCTAAAATATATTATCCTCTTTCGTTCAATACGTCTTGAATAGCGGCTTCAATTACATCAAGACCTTCATTCAATTGTTCATCTGTAATTACAATAGGAGGCAAGAAACGAATACAGTTGGTATACAATCCGGCTCTAATTAAAATCAAACCGTTGGCAACCGACTTTTTGATAACCGCCATTGCAAAATCCATATCCGGTTCTTTGGTTGTTCTGTCTTTTACAAACTCTACCACAAGCATAGCTCCAAGTCCACGAACTTCGCCAATTATCGAGAATTTCTCTTTCATGGCATTGATTCTGTCCGTAATTACTTTACCAACATGCGTTGCACGATCCAAAAATTCTGGTTTGATAATTTCTTTTACCGTTGCCAAAGCGCCTACAACTGCAATTGGACTTCCACTGTATGTTCCTCCAATTCCACCCAAATGCGGTGCATCCATGATTTCTGCTTTTCCAGTAATGGCAGATATTGGCAATCCAGACCCAATTGATTTTGCCATCGTAACAATATCCGGAACTACACCAGAATGCTCGATAGAAAGGAATTTTCCTGTTCTACCCGCTCCTGCTTGAACCTCATCGGCAATGAATACAATTCCATGTTCATCACACACTTTTCTGATTTTTTCTAAGAAACGTTTTGGTACCGGAATAAAACCACCTTCACCTTGAACAGGCTCAATGATAATTGCCGCAACTGCAGACGGATCAACGTGAGAAATCAAATTTTGATCAAAACGTTCGATACAAAAATCAATATATTCTTCTTCTGTCATAGCATTTGGTCTTCTATACACATTTGGAGAGTGAAAACGATAAATATCTTGAGCGTAGCTTCCAAAACCTTTTTTGAATAAACCATATTTACTAGTCAAACTTAAGGTAAGCATGGTACGACCGTGATAGGCGCCTTCAAAACAAATAACGGCTGGTCTTTTTGTATAATATCTTGCAATCGCTACTGCATTTTCTACAGCTTCAGAACCAGAGTTTGCCAACAACGTCTTTTTTGGAAAATCACCTGGCGTAATTTCGTTTAGCAATTCTGCAAATTCCAAATAAGGTTCGAATGTGGTAACAAGAGCACCTGGATGAATGTATTTGTCCAGCTGATCTTTTACAGCATCAATCACCACTTGTGGTCTATGACCTAAATTTACCATTCCGATTCCACCTGCAAAATCAATCAATTGATTCCCATCTACATCCCATACTAAGGCACCTTCAGCCTTTTCAACCACCACTTCGGTAGATTTACCTAGACCTGCTGGCAATGCTGCAGCTCTTCTTGCTAATATTACTTTGCTTTTTGGACCAGGAATTTCTGATACTTTTTTAATTTGAGTTCCCATTTTATTTTTTTTTTTTTTGCTTTTTACTCTTTATTCTTTTAATTGCTATAAATAATAATTTTCGTCAACTGGTTTATACATTAATATACTGCCAAATCCCGATTCAGGATCATTGATGTAATTGTATAAAGGCCGAATCCATCGAAAACCTGCACTGCGTTGTGGTGTAATGGTAGGATCTATTATTTCGTTATTCATCACCCTTTTGCAATATTCTTCAATAGTCATTTGGTCTTTTACTTTGCCATAACCTATTGTCATTCCTGCTATTATTTGTCCTTTCAACCCTAATGCTGCGCACACTTCATTACGGGCTTTGTACATTTCTTTTGAGAGTCCCAATCCTCTGTATTCTGGTAAAACCCCCATATCTATTCCGTACATCCAATCACCATTTGGAATTTGTACATTGGTTATCCATAAATTATCGGTCTCTTCTAGAAAAGTACTATCATGTTCTGGAAAATCACACCTAAAAGAACTTGCCGAAGCCACTATTTTTCCATCCTTTTCAACTACAATTTGTCCTTCTGGAAAAACTTTTATATGATTCGCAAAATGATTCCTATCTAATATTTCAGACTCGTGCAATGTTGGATAACATCTTGATTGTACATATTCCATCTGAACGGCATCTTCTTCTTTTGCGATTCTAATTATAAAAGCATCATTCAAAATCTTTTTAGCAATCATATTTTGATTTTATTAAGAGACTAAGATTCTAAGCATCTAAGACTCTGAGTTTTTAAAAAAAATTTCTCTTTTAAATTGTTTCTATAAATCTTAGCCACTTAGTGACTTAGAATCTATTATAATTTTAATTTAAAATTCTCATCTACTGGATAATACATTAAAATACAAGCAAAACCAGCTTCGGGATCATTGATATGATTGTATAATGGTTTTATCCATCGAAAACCTGCTTTTTTTTGTGGAGTTACTGTAGGATCCGTAAATTTTTTAATTTCTAATGCGTAACAATACTCTTCAATTGTCATTTTATGTTTTACTTTTCCGTAACCTATAGTCATTCCTGCAATAAGTTGTCCTATCAACCCAAGTTTTTTACATATTTCTTGTCGAACCAAATACATTTCTGTCGAAAGTCCCAAGCCGCGATATTCAGGTAAAATCCCCATATCTATTCCGTACATCCATTCTCCATCTGGAATATGGGCATTGGTAATCCATAAATTATCCGAAGACTCTAAAAAAGTAGCTTCGTGTATTGGAAAATGAGATCGAAATGTACTCGCCGAACCTACAATTACGCCATCTCTTTCCAATACAATTTGACCTTCAGGAAATACTTTGATATGATTGATAAAATGATTCCTATTTAACAACTCTGTCGGATCCAAAGAAGGATAACATTGCTTTTGAACATATTCCATCTGAACTGCATCTTCTGGAGTTGCATTTCGAATCACAAATTCATTAAATAAAACATCCTTTGGAATCATAAGCTCTTTATTTACAAAACAAAACCTGCTATCAAATACAATATAGAAGAAACAGCAAATATTACCAATTGATACGGAAATTGTGAAATTCCATGTTGCATCATATTCACTTTACAAGATTGAGCCGTAAGTACACGATTGTCCGAAAAGAAACAGGCAGCTGCTCCCCAAACGGTTCCTGAAGCTAATGCTCCTTGGCTTAGCCAAAAATTAGCTCCTAATGTATGAGACAACAAAGCTGTTGTTGGAACCAAAATAGCATAAATACCCCAGTTTGAACCAGTTGCCCAACAAATCCATGATACCAAAGCAAAAACGATAAAAGGCAAAGTAGCACTATTCAACCAACTAATTCCTTGTAAATTCTCAACAACAAATTCGTTGAATCCTAAAGCATTTTGAACATCTTTTAATAAATATGTAAAACCTAAAACAGTTAAAACGAACGTGATTGTCTCCAATCCCAATACAAAATGTTTCGAAATTTTATTAAATTTAATCACTTTAAAAAGTAAAAAATAAAGGTAAGTAAACACTACAGCCGTAACAATACCACGTAACGCATCAATGCTACCAAAAATATATTCAGAAGAGAAAGTAAAACTTCCCCAATAATCCATATCAAAAGGGTAAGGAAAAACAGTACACCAAATTAAAACTAGAATTGGAAGTATAAAATAGAGTAATTTCCCTTGTTTAGCATTTGGTTTTGGAATTTTAACTACGGCTGGCTCTATTGGTTTTACATTGGCTTCAGCTAATTTAATTGCTTTAGAATCTGGAATCAATTGAAAAACAATTAAACCTCCCATAATCAATGAAATCCATGCCGAAAAATTATAAGGTATTGTTCCCAAAAATGCTTGAATAGGATTTGTTATTGCAACTCCTGCCGCATCCAAAACACCACCATCTATAGCGACAATTTGTGTACCGTAAAAAATTGTCCAAGTCGAAATAGGAAAAATAATAGTAAAAGGTACACAAACCATTGTCAATACCAATGCTAATTTTTCTCTAGAAACTCCAAACTTATCAGTAATAGGTCTCATAGTATTCCCAACAGACAAAGCGCTTAAATAATCATCTAGAAAAAAGAAAAAACTCAAGAAATAAGTCATTATTAAGGACTGTTTTTTGTTTTTTACATGATTTTCAGAATATCGGGCTACTGCTTTGATACCTCCAGAGACATTTAACAATTGAACAAATGCTCCATATAATATACAAACTAAAATTACCCAAATCAGTCCTTGATCGTGTGCGTCTCTAGCGATAGAAGTAAACATACCGTCAAACATATTCAGCGGAAAAATCATTCCTTTTCCTTCAGGAAAATATTCTGTAGACCCTCCATGTTGTGCCAATAATGCAAATCCGATCGCACAACCTATAATTAAAGGTTCCAATGCTTTTCTAGTAATCATTGCAATTCCCAAAACAGTAAATGCAGGAACTAAAGCGTGCCAATGGATAAAATAACAAAGAGTAGCTAAGAACAATAAGGCTACACCAATAATAGTAGAGACTGATTTCATAAATTTAATAGTTTTAGTTTGGTTTGTTTTTTGGTTTTTGGTTTTTTTAAATAATTTAAATGGGTTATTCTTTAAATTAATAATCTATAAACATTACCTTATTTCTAACTTACCATGAGTTGTAAATAAATCAACATGAATATGATTATTTTGTAAATCTAACAATATTTTTAATACACGCAAAAATATTTATTGTTTTTTTGTAAAATATTGTATATTTGAAAAAATTTAAAAGTAAAAATTATGTCATTTAACGAAGTAAAAAACTTTATAAACGGGGAGTTTACCCCCGGTAGTTCTACAAAAAAACATTCCGTTATCTCGCCTTTAGACGGTAAGGAATTAACTACTTTCAACGAATCAACCATGGAGGATTTGAATGAAATTATCAGCTCAGCACAAATAGCCCAAAAAGCATGGCAAAAAGTTACCTTAAAAGAAAGAGCCCAAGTTTTTTATAAGTACAAACAATTATTAGAAAAAAACAGCGAAGAATTAACCGAGATCATTTATAGAGAAAACGGAAAAATTCATAGCGAAGCCAAAGCCGAAATTGACAAAGCGATTGAACTTACTGAATTTGCTTGTTCTTTACCACAATTTGTAAATGGAGAGAATATGGAAGTAAGCAAAGGTGTTTTTTGTTCATCGACCAGAGTGCCATTAGGAATTGTAGCTTCAATTGTTCCTTTTAACTTTCCAACTATGGTTCCCCATTGGACAATTGTAAACGCTATTGCCCTTGGGAATGCATTTATCTTAAAACCTTCTGAAGCTGTTCCTATCAGTAGTCAATATACTGCCAAACTCCTTAAAGAAGCAGGTCTTCCTGATGGATTGTTCAATATTATAAATGGAACACAAAGCACGGTAGAAAACATTTGTGATCATCCAGCAATTCAAGCCGTTACTTTTGTAGGATCTACCAAAGTGGCCAAAATTGTGTACCAAAGAGCTAGCAATAACCTAAAACAAGTATTGGCTCTTGGTGGTGCAAAAAACCACATCCTATTATTACCAGACGCACATCCTGAAATGGCATCATCAAATATTGTTGCTTCAATGAGCGGTTGTGCTGGCCAACGTTGCATGGCGGCAGCTACCTTAATTGCTGTTGGAAATTGCGATGCCATCCTTGACAAATTAATTGGTGACGCTCAAAAAATTCAATGTGGTACAACTTTAGGAGCTGTAATTTCGAAAGCCGCCAAAGACCGAATTGAAGGATACATAACAGAAGCCGAACAACAAGGAGCCAAAATTATTTTGGATGGTAGAAATACAGTAGTACCAGGAAAAGAAAATGGTTTTTATGTAGGACCTACTATTATTGACTATGCAACTGCAGATATGAAGATTGCAAGAGAAGAAGTTTTTGGTCCTGTATTAGCAATAGTTCGTGTAAATACTATTGACGAAGCTTTGGCAATAGAAAACGCCAATCCGTATGGCAATGCGTGTTCTGTATTTACACAAAGCGGCGGTTTGGCCAATTATGTGACGGAAAATGCTTCCGCTGGAATGTGTGGCGTAAATATTGGAGTACCAGTTCCTAGAGAGCCATTTGGTTTTGGAGGATGGAATGAATCCCGATTTGGTTCAGGAGACATTACAGGAAAAAGTTCAATTGGCTTTTTTACCAAAGAAAAGAAAACAACAACCAAATGGAATCCTGAAGCAGGAACCAACTGGATGAGCTAAGAATATATGGCAGATTCTAGATTCCTGATTTTAGAATATAGAAATAGAGTTTTGAATTTGATTTTAGCTTTTTAGAAAAAAATTAAAAACAAAAAGGGGTATTTGCAAATGAAGATTGGAAACAAAAAGTATAATATTCAAAAATTAAAGTTTTTTTTGTAAATTTAGTTTTCTAACCACTTAAAACCAATTCATTATGATACGAAAAGCCACAATTCAGGATTTAGATCAATTGACAAATCTTTTTGATCAATATGTAGTTTTTTATAAAAAGCCTTCAAATAAGGAGAAACATTATTCCTATTTAAAGGAACGATTAGAAAATAATGAAGCCACAATATTTGTATCAACTGATGAGACAAATCCAGAAACAATTAATGGTTTTGCTCTTATTTACGTTACATTTTCTTCATTAGCATTGAACAAAATTTTAATTCTAAACGATCTTTTTGTAGACTCTTCTATTCGAAAAAATGGAATTGGAGAAAAATTAATTTTAAAAACTGTAGCATTAGCAAAAGAAATTGGGTCCAACATTATCCGACTCAGAACCGCAAAAAACAACACAGCAGCCCAAGGATTGTATCATAAAATGGGTTTTGTAAGGGAGGACTATCTCTATAGTTATGACCTTACAGTCAACTAATATTAATAAATAAATTAAACACATAATGTTAAGTAAAGAACAAATCATAAGTGACAGTAAAGAATTCAGTTTATTTTCATGGTCAGCACAAGCCAATGTAAACCCAATAGCTATAGAAAGAGCTGAAGGTGTTTATTTATATGACTATGACGGTAACAAAATAATTGATTTTTCCTCTGGTTTAATGTCCGTAAATATTGGTCATGGTGATCAAAGAGTTACGGCAGAGGTGGTGGAACAAATGCAAAAAGTAAGTTTTGTAACCCCGACTTGCACCACCGAAATTAGAGCCAAATTATCAAAAAAACTTTCTGAAATATGTCCTGGTGATTTGAATAAAGCTTTCTTTACCTTATGTGGAACTTCTTCTGTAGACAATGCTATCAAATTAGCCAGATTGTATACTGGAAGACATAAAATTATTGGTCGATATAGAGCTTTTCATGGTGGATCCATTGGTGGAATGTCTGTGGGTGGTGATCCTAGAAAACTGGCTAATGATTCGCAACAAATGCCCAATGCAGTTTTACTAGATGATCCCTACTATTTCTTTGGCATGAAAGATTTAGATGATACCACAAAATTAAGTTTAAGTTTAGAATATGTAGAGCGAGTAATCCAGTTTGAAGGTAAAACGAATATTGCTGCTTTTATTTTTGAAGGAGAAAGTGGTTCTTCGGGCTGTTTGCATTATCCAAAAGGCTATTTGAAAGGCGTTAAAGCGCTTTGCGAAAAATACGATATTCTTTTTATTGCCGATGAAGTAATGAGTGGATTTGGAAGAACCGGAAAATGGTTTGGTTTTGAAAATCACGATATCATTCCCGATATGGTTTGTATGGCCAAAGGATTAACTTCCTCTTACCTTCCTTTAGGTTGCTTAATGGTTTCGGATAAAATAGCTGCAAAATTCGATAATACCCCTATGATGATTGGACTTACTTACAATGCTCATCCTGTTGCTTTGGCAGCTGCATTGGCTGTAATTAATATTTACGAAAGTGACAATTTGATTGCCAATACCAGAAAAATGAGTGCTTACCTAGAATCCAAAATTGAAGAAATGAGAGCCAAGCATCCAAGTATGGGCGCTTTTAGAAACACAGGTCTTTTAGGATGTTTGGATATTCTAAAAAACAAAACTACAGGCGAATTGATTGCTCCTTACAACGCCAGTGGTGATGATTTAAAAGTTACTAATCTTATTGCTGCCAAAGTGAGAGCATTGGGATTATACACTTTTGTACGTTGGGGATATATTTTCATAGCTCCACCATTATGCATCACCGAATCTGAAATAGACGAAGGCTTGTCTATTATTTCACAAGCGTTGTCTATAGCCGATGAGCATCTTGTATAAGTATAAAAAAAGAGGATTTCATAAGAAATCCTCTTTTTTTATAAAATTATAATATTAACAAATTGTATCATTTTGAAAAACATTATTTATAATTTCATAAATTTTGTCTTTATCCAAGGGTTTTGTTATAAAACCAGAAAAACCTGCATTCATTATACTTTCTTTTACTTCAGATGAGGAATGTGCCGTTTGAGCAATTACAATACATTCTGGATCTTTAGCCTTTATTATTTCAAATGCTTCATAACCATCTAAAACTGGCATTTTTATATCCATAAATATCAAATCAATATCCGTATTTGATTGGTACAGATCAATTGCTTCTTGTCCATTTTTTGCTCTTATGACACGATGATTTTTTTTCTCTAAAATAGTTTTAAGCAATAGGTAGTTAATATTATCATCCTCGGCAACCAATATATTTTTTCCTTCAGAGTCATTTGGAACAATCTGAAAATCATCATTATATTCATTGGATTTAATTTCGTCATATAGTAATGGAATAGTAAACTTAAAAACGGAACCCTTACCGTAAATTGATTCTACTGAAATTTCTCCTCCAAGCATTTCAACATAAGCCTTGGAAATAGACAAACCCAATCCCAATCCACTCATAGAAATAGAATAATCATTATCTACTTTTCTAAAACGATTAAAAATAACTTCTAAATCTTTTTCACTAATTCCAATTCCTGTATCCTCAACTCTAAATTCTAAAAATTTATAATCAGGACTGATAGTATATCCAAAAGCGATATGCCCTTTATCTGTAAATTTTATAGCGTTGGTCAACAAATTAACAATAACCTGTTTTAATTTTATTTCATCTGTTAAAATAGTATTGTATAATCTGCAATTGCTTTTTAATAAATAAAACTGAATTTCTTTTTCCTCAGGAATAGTAACTCTCAATGTATTAAATAATTCTTTCAAACATTTATCAATATTCAATCCTATAACCTTTGGTGCAATTTGTTTGGCATCAATTTTAGACATTTCAATTAAATCTTCAATAATTGAAACCAAGCTTTTGCCGCTACTATTAATTATTTGAAGGTATTTCCTTTTTGATTCATCTGTTAGTTTTTCATCCATAAGTAAATCCGAAAAACCCAAAATGGCATTCATAGGTGTTCGGATTTCATGCGACAAGTTGGCCAAAAAAGTTGATTTTAGCTTATCGCTTTCTTCTGCTTTCTCTTTAGCCTTTTTCAATTGAAACCGATTCTTTCTATGGTCGTCAAATAAATTACCAATATAACCAAATTCACCAGGTTCTCTTTTGAGATGACTTATTGCTATTTCTTGATCGGTTTCAAGGATAGTTGTTATTAACCGAAGCGGTCTGTACACCCATTTTCTGGAGTAATAAAAAACACTAATAAGACTAATAAAAGTTGTAATTACTACAATTAGCAACAACTCTTTGGTTCTTTCAAAATTAAGATTTGAAGGCCTTTCAAAAAACAACTTCGCTACTATGTTAGCATCAGTATCTCTGAGGTTAATAATTGATGTTACTTTTTTATTACTATTAGTATCCATTTCGACTTTATTAAAAAGTTGAATTTTGGAAGAAGTAATTTCTTCAAGATTCCTAAAAAATTTGTCATCTAAAAGACGAGCCATAAAGAAATACCCTGAAGGTTTGGTCTTTGTTTTTTTTGGATCATTGGATGTATGTATGGTTCCACCAAAAACCTCAATAACACCTTCTGGAATATGCATGTAAAATCTAGAATATCTATTTCTATACAAATGTTTCATTGCTTGTATAGAGATAAAATCTTTAGTTTTAAAATTCGGTTTGGCAGTTTTTACAATCAGTTTTTTATTTAAATCATATACTGCAACATAGTCAACTTCATAAGTTGGAAACTCATTGGCAATATAATTTTTATACCAAATTGTGTCTCTACTTTTTGTGAATTTTACTAATGCATCCCAATAAGTTAAGTCATTTATAGTAACAATTTGTGTCTTTGAATTAAAATCAAATAATCGATTCACTTCGGTTTTGTACTGACTTGAATTGTCTCTGTAAACACCTCTTTCTTGCTGAACTGTATAAAGATAAAGAGAAAGAAATAACAATAAAAAAAGCGAGCAAATGCCAATGATAAGTATAACCAGTTTGGAATAAGTCGTTAACCTAAGTGTTAATTTCATACAATAGATATAGGGTTATCATCCGAAATAAATTGCAATATACATTTTTTTTCAGAAAACAAAAAAAACACAACTCACTGATAAGTTGTGTTTTATATTTGTTAATCTATTTCTTAATATTGTATTTTTTAAGAAATTCCCTTGTTTTCAAACCTGATTCTTTAAGATCATCCTCTTTCCAATTTCCTTCTGAACTTGCTGATTTTTTCAACATCGAACAAGTTTCATCTTTATCTGAAACAGACCAAACGATCCAACTTAATTTTCTTTCTTCCATCCAATCAATGTATTCTTGCCAAGCTTTATAATTCATTGGTCCATCTCCAGTAGCTTCCATCCCAGCCGATTCGGAGACAAAAATAGGCAAACCACTTTTTATAGCTTCGTCAGTTCTGTCACGCAACCATTTTTCGTGGGTTGCCGCATAAAAATGCATGGTGTACATTAAATTACTATAACCTTTGATGGGATCTGCCGCAGGTAAATTGACATCCTGATCCCATTTTGGACAACCCACCAAAATAATATTATCCGGATCATTGGCTCGAATCACTTTGATTACTTCTTCGGCGTATGCTTTTACTTCTGGCCACGTTTCATAATCCGGTTCGTTAAAAACCTCGTAGATTACATTTGGATATTTTCCGTATTTCTTAGAGATCTCATCAAAATATTCCTTGGCTTCTTTCAAATTAACATTGTGACTGTGCCAATCGATGATTACATAAATATCAGATTTGATGGCTCCTTTTATAACAGATTCAATTTTCTCTTTGGCAAAATCGGGCTCCTTCATATAGGGATGATCCCCTATTTCGATACCCATTGCGGCACGAATAATGGTGCAATCAAAATCTTTTTTTAACCAATCTACCGTTTTTTGGTTATAAAATCTGGGCCAAATACTATGCCAGCCCAAACTCACCCCTCTTAAAACTATTGGATTTTGATCTTTATCAACAAGCTGTGTTCCTTTTACACTAAGTTGCCCGTGTTTTTTAACAAATTGTGCATTTGCCATACTGCAACTCAATGCAAGTAAAAGCAGGATTATTTTTGATTTGAAGTTCATATTTTATTATATATTATTTTGACGATGGATGATAATTTAGATTAAAATAATACCTAACAGGTTAAAAGAAACCTGTTAGGATAAATAATATTTCAGACTTATACATTTAAGGAATTAGTTTTAATGTAATTACATCATGAGAAGCAATATCACCAGTGAAATTCTTTTTGGTTGTTCCTGCTTCTTTGTTTTTCCAAAGATCTTTGATTTTGAAGATTGATTTATTAAAATCGGCATCATAACCAAAATCAGCATCTTTAATAGAGTTCTTTTTCCAATCGTAATTTATTTTTTTTGGAGCATCGGTTCTGTTTAAGAAAGTTACAGCCCAAGCGCCATCGGATAAAGGTTTTACCCAAACTTCCAGTCCATCTTCGGCAGAAAGTTTGAATCCTTGTATTCCTAATTTATCCTGATTTACGGCAATGAGTTCTTTGTTGGTTATAATAGCCAAGGTTTCTTTGGACATTTTTCGGAAATCATTTCCTGCGATTAATGGGGAAGCCATCATGCACCACATTGCAAAATGGGTTTTGTCCTCGGTATTGGTCATTCCGTCTCCCACTTCCATCATATCAAAATCGTTCCAATGATCTGGGCCTGAAAATTTACGGATATCTTTGCGCATTTCGGCAATTTTCATGAATCCCCATGATGACCAATTCCCTTCTTCGTGGTGAAACTCGCAATCGAAACATGGATAAATATCACCTGAAATTCTCCAAAGATTTCCGATAGGTTTTCCCCATTCCCATGGTTTGGTATCACCCCATTCGCAAAGGCTGAAAACGATAGGTCTTCCCGCAGTCTTCAAGGCATTGCTCATCGTGGCATAGGCTTCGGGAGCGTTGATTCCTGCAGTGTTACACCAGTCGTATTTTAAGAAATCAATTCCCAAATTGGCATAAAAACGAGCATCTTGGTACTCATAACCTCGGGTACCTGGGTAACCTGCGCAAGTATGTGTTCCTGCACAATTGTACAAACCAAATTTCAATCCCTTGGAGTGAACATATTCAATTAAAGCTTTCATTCCGCTTGGGAATTTGATTGGATCTGGTACTAAATTGCCTTCTAAATCACGGTTTCTGGACATCCATCCATCATCGAGTACGATGTAATTATAGCCTGCAGCCGCCATTCCGGTTGAAACCATAATATCGGCTGTTTCTTTTACTAGTTTTTCATCGATGTTGGTTTCGAAGGTGTTCCAAGAATTCCAACCCATTGGTGGTGTCATGGCAAGACCTTCGAATTTTCCAGCTCCTTGTTTGTAAACATTACCTTGTGAGAAACCTGAAATTGTTAGACTGCTTAAAAGTAAGCTGAGAAGTAATTTTTTCATTTTTATGTTTTTATGTTTATAAAGCTATTTTTCAATAATACCTAACAGGTCTTGAAGACCTGTTAGGATTGTACTTTTCCTAACCTGTTTTTTTTAACCAGTTAAGTATAAATGATTCGAAATTTTCATTTTACTTTTTTGTTTTTACTACTAATTATCTTGTTTTGCAAAATCTGCGTGAGGGATGGCAGTGGAGCTCTCCCGATTTTTCATCGGGAAGCGGGAACGTACAGCCCGACCCTTGTGGTCACGCCCTAAATATTTTTATGGCTTTATTGTGTTCATTTTTATTTCGGCTTTTTTGAGTCCATTGCTGGTCGCGGTCAACGTAATTTCACCCGTTTCTCCAGTTGATTGCACAATGACTTGTGCCAAACCGCTGAACAATGTGCGTTTCCAAGTTGGGGCTGGCGTGAGGATTTGAATTGTTCCTGGATTGGTGTTCACGGTTCCCCATTTGTATTTGTAAATTAAAGGTACGGCAACAATCGTAATTGTGTTTTTCCCTGCACGGAGATCGGATTTGTCTAATACGAAAGTGTCTCCTTTTTTGTTTTCAGGAATAGCAGTTGCGATTAATTTTCCGTTGATATAAATAGATTGCGATTGGCCGATGCTGTTATAAAACAGATTGATTTTGGTTTCCATGAAATTTTCTGGCAAATCAAAATCGGTTCGATACACCACGGCTTTGGCTTTCTTGCCGAAGATGGTGTCGCGACTGTCTTTGAAAGCGTTTTCCCAATTGGAAACATCCAAATCATCTGCCGTTTCTGCCGTTTCCGAAATGGAATTGACGATTTTTTCCTTAAGATTCGAGATGTTGATGACCGTATTGGTTTCCAAAAATTGATCGGGTTCTACCGAAGTGGGCTTCCCGTTTCCAACGCCAATTATTTTTCCGGGGCCTGAAATGGAAAAGGCAATTCCATTTTCGGAAGTAGGAACATGCAAACCAGATTTGTCTTTGGTATCGACAGTAATCATGGCGATATCCATGTTATTCGCTTTAAGGCTTTTTACATTTGATTGCAAACCAATAGCAACAGCATCGGAAGAGGTTTTCACGGTTTCAGTTAGGATTTTCTTGCCGTTTTTATAGCCAATCGCTTCTAAAGTTCCGGGTTGGTAATTGACTTTCCATTCCAAATGTCCATTTTTTTCCATCACTTTTTTTCCTAAACTTTTTTTGTTTAGAAAAAGTTCCACTTCATCGCAATTACTATACGCCCAAACGTCAATGGGTTGTCCTTCTTTTCCTTTCCAGTTCCAATGTGGTAAAAGATGTAAAACGGGTTCAGTCCCCCACCACGCTTTTAGGTACCAAGCGTCGTCTTTGTAAAAACCACATTGATCGACCATTCCAAAATAAGAGCCTGTCGCTGGCCAAAGATACGGAGTGGGTTCGCCACGGTAATCAAAACCAGTCCAGATAAACATTCCGCCCAGATACGCTCTCGAATCATAGTGTTTCCAACCTTGTTCGATGCTGTGTGCATTCGCCGATTGTGGCAAATCATAAGCAGGTTTGTATTGTTTTTCGCTGTCCTCAAAATAGATTCCACGGGTTGCGAAAGTCGAGCCTTCCTCGGTTCCCCAACTGGCCAGATTAGGAAATTCACGATGGTGTTTATCAGTCGTTTCTTTGCCTCCGTGTTTGATGTAATTGTAGCCAATAACATCTACCGCTGTGGCAATTCCGTTGTCCCAATTACCGCTTATTCCTGCCGTTATTCCTCTGGTAGTGTCGATTGTTTTAGCAAAATCTTGCATGGTTCGAGCCATTCGAGCTCCGATGCTATTTCCTTCTACGCCCCATTCTTCGTTGGCGATGGACCAACTGATGATAGACGGATGGTTTCGGTCGCGAAGCATCATCCGTTTTAATTCACCTAATTGGGTATTTGTAATTCCCATTAATCGGGTTTCGTCAATGACAACCATTCCAAGACGGTCGCAAGCATTGAGTAATTCGGGTGTTGGAGGATTGTGTGAACAACGATAGGCATTAGAGCCAAATGATTTTAAAGTCGCAATTCGAAAATCTTGCAAACCATCGGGCATTGCCACTCCTACTCCTGCGTGGTCTTGATGGTTATTAGTTCCTTTTATTTTCAGGTGTTTTCCGTTTAGGAAGAAACCTTCGTTGGCATCAAACCGTAAAGTTCTTATTCCGAAAGTGGTAGTTTGGGTATCTACCAATTCGGTTCCTGAATAAATCGCAGTTATCATTTTATGCAAATACGGGTTGTCTACTGACCAAAGTTTAGGATTAACAATAGCCAATTCGGTTCCAAATTCTTTGGCTTCCATTGGTCTCAAATTCAGATTGTCAATTATTGCTGTGGCGATTGATTTTCCGGTAGTATCATAAACGGTCTGGATGATTTTAAAATTCTGAAACGCTCTTCCTTCATTTATTACCGAAACTTTCGAAGTCAGTTCGGCTGAATTTGAATTTAATTTGGTTGTGCTTACGAAAGTTCCGTCTACGGGTACGTGTAACGGACTGGTTTTGTTCAGCCAAACGTGTCGGTATATTCCGGCGCCTTCGTAAAACCAACCTTCTTCCATCATGACATCTACTCGAACAGCGATTGTATTTTCACCTCCATAATTAATGTAATCAGTAACATCGTATTCAAAACCCAAATAACCTGACGGATTGTTTCCCAGATAATGGCCGTTGAACCAAACCGTTGCATTGCGGAAAACGCCATCAAAAGCGATATGGATTCTGCGTCCCAAATCACTTTCAGGAATCGTTATTTTTTTTCGGTACCAACCAATACTGGCTTCTGGAAAAGGTCTACCAATATTTTTGAATCCGTGACTGTAACTCGCTTTTTCGCTAAAAGCTTGTTCCACTGCCCAATCGTGCGGTAAATCCAGTTTTCGCCAAGAGCGATCATCAAAATCGGCAGCAGCGGCTCCGTCACCATAAGTGGTTTTGGCTAGATAGGAAAAATAGCCTGTTCCAGTATTAAAATCTTTGGATGTATCGAAAGGATGACCAAAAGCAAATAGCCAATTTTGATCTATGGAAATATGCTCCCTAATCTTGCCATTTAAAGTTGATTGTGAGAAAATAGAGAGACTGAAACTTAAAAAAATAAGTGGTAGAAATGGTATTTTATTTAATGATTTCATTTAATGATTTTTTACAAAAAAACGAAGAGTTTTACATACAAGGATAGTCATTAGTATCGAAAAATAGTGATACTTTTTTTTCAAAATACATTAAAAAAATCACAAAAAGATAAAATAATAGTTTCCCAGAAAAGCTCTAAAAACAAAGAATTCCCTAACCTTTCGATTAGGGAACCCTTAAACTAACTTAAATAAACTTAAACCAAACTATTTTAGCACAAAACCAATATTGTCAATCGAAATTGTGTTTGCTATTCCATCAGCTCCCGATTTACTCATGTTTTGGAACGATATATTTTGTACATGATCTGCATCTCCTAACTCGGCCCAAGTAAATACAAAAGTATTCCATCCCGGCTGAACAGACATCATATTTCTTTCAGACCAATCTCCGTTAAAAATTAATTTAACAGTTCCTGCAACAGAAGCTTTTACAGATAATCTAATACCTTTGTAAGGAGCTATTTGATCATACCAACCCCAGTTTCCTTGTAAACTATCCCATGCACCCATATTCTTTTTAATATAGATCAATCCTTGATCAGCATTTCCATCTGACTCATAAGTATGATTATTCCAAGATGGAAAATCAAGACCATAATAGGCAACATCATCATAAATTGCAGTACCAACAGCATAAGAAGAAGTTACAGAACCTGAAATAGTTTTTACTGTTACATATTGCTTATCGGCACCAACAGGAACTGTAACTTTAATTTCGGTTAATGAATTAGAAATTACAGTAGCAGGTATTGTTCCAAATGTCACTATTGGATCCAAAAAGAAATTACCATAAATAGTCATAATAGAACCATCTGCAGCATTTACTGGGCTAAAACCTTTAGTTAATACCGGAGCTGGAGGTGCAATTACAAAATGATATACAACTGTTCCAAAACTGGTGACAATTTTTAATTCACTAGATGCATTTTCATAAGGAGTATCTTCATCAATAGTTACCACAATAACATTATCTGTAACCATTGTTGGATTAAAATAACTTTCAAGCCCATTAAAATATATTTTTTTCAAGGTTGAAAATCCTGTCCCGTGAATAAAATAAGTTGTATTAGGATAACCCATTTCAACGGGCACATCTATTTCAACCGGGGAACCGTCTGTAGGAGTATTTAATGCGCGATTAACACTAGTAATTGTCGTTGTTGTAGACACTCCAGAGTCATCATCAGAGCAAGATGTAAAGAAGCTAACAACAAACAATAAAGTTATTGCTAAAAAACTTCTTAAGTATAAAAAATTATATTTTTTCATAATATTTGCTAATTAAAATTAATTATTTAAAAACATAAGGAACAGCTGGTTCGTTAAGTTTTGGATTTTTATTTACATCATTACTTGGCTTAGGATATATAAGATCCGCTGCAGTTGGCGTATAATATGCTGGGGTAGTAGAATAGGCGCTTCTATCTTGTTTTGACATTATAGATATTGCTTCACTAGCAGGTAAACGACCTAAATCATACCAGTATTCTCCTTCAAAAGCCAATTCTATCCTTCTTTCCTTCATCATATCTTCATGAGTGATTTTTGTTTTAGCAGGTAATCCAGCTCTAAGACGTACTTTGTTGAAAGAAAGCAAAGCAGCAGCATCTGTTGTCTCTGCATTTCCAGCCATAATAGCCTCAGCGTGAATCAATAATAAATCAGAATAACGCATGATATAATTACAAGAACTTGTACCTCCCCAAGTATCTTGAGCACCTGTTTCTGCAGATACTTTACCCACTACGTATTTTTTTACTAGTGCACCAGTTGCGTCTAAGAAACCATTAGCAGCACTGCAAGTAAAACCTACTCCACCATCATGAGTCAATTCAGGATAAAAATCACCATCTGTCATTATGATTTCTCTTTTACGTTTATCCCCTGCTTCAAAAGCACTAATAATGTCTTTTGACGGAATGTAAGTTGCACCATAACTAACTTCATTTAGTACATCTGGACCAAACTGAACATTTGAAAAATTAGCATCTTGATATCCACCGTCAACTATCCATTGCCAAGAAAAAATAGATTCTTCGTTATTGTTATTTTTGATTCTGAATAGATCTCCATAGTTATTCAAAAGTTTAAACTCGCCACTATTGATAACTTCTTCTGCTAATGCTCTTGCTTTTGCATAATCTTTTCTATACAAATAGACTTTTGCTAAAAAGGCTTTTGCTGAACCACTAGATACTCTAATATTTTGAGTGTAATTACCACCTCTTACTTTAGTTTGAAGATGATCTGCTGCATATTGAAAATCTCTTTCGATAAGAGTATAAACATCTTCAACTCTGTTAGTGTTAATATTTGGATTTGTTACATAATCCAATCCATTTTCAATAATAGGCACTTCTCCCCATATTCTTACTAAATAAAAATAAGCAATAGCACGCATAAAGTGAGCTTCAGCAATGGTGTTTTCAACAACAGCAGGTGAAACATTTGGTCCTACTGAACCTCTAAGTGAATTAATCAAGTTATTAGACTGAGCCACAACTCCAAAACAAGTTCCCCATGGGTTTAACAACAAAGGACTTTCTGATGAGGCATGAAATTGTATCAATTCTGTACCATCATCTCCTGCATACAAATTACCAGAAGTAACTTCAGAAAGAGCGTAGAAACATTTAGTAAAAAATGGAGCCCAAATTTTTCCATACAATGCAGATGTTGAACGAACAACTTGCTCATCAGAAGAATAAAAATTAGAAGAATCAAAACCATCCTCGGAAGGTCGATCTAAGAAATTATCTGAACATGAAGCCGATAATGCAAGAACAAAAAACAATATTGCTCTTTTTATATTTATACTATATTTTTTCATTTTTATTTGTTTTTTAAAATTCAACATTTAAACCTAATGTATAAGTCCTAGGGGTTGGATAACGACCATTATCTACACCTGTAAGTAGAGCATCTTGATTTAAAGAACCTACTTCAGGATCATAACCTGAATAATTAGTAAAAGTGTATAAATTCTGAATTCCTGTATAAAGTCTTACTTTAGATAATTTTGCTTTGTTCACAACATCCGAAGGCAACGAAAAAGCAAAAGTTAAATTTTGAATTCTTAAATAAGAACCATCTTCAACATATCGATCCGAAATAACCATATTTGCATGTCCTTTAGCATCAAGAACTGGTCTTGGATATTTTGCATTAACATTATCAGGTGTCCAAAAATCAGCAGCTTCTGCTAATTGATTTTGATACAATTGAGAATTTGAAGTACCTGCTCTTCTAGTTAAATTTAAAACATCATTTCCTTGAGAACCTTGCAATACAATATTCAATTCAAATGTTTTGTATCTAAAGTTATTTGTAAAACCATAAGTAAAATCTGGATGAGGATTACCCATACTCACATAATCTTTATTCGTAATTAATCCATCACCATCTTGATCTTTGTACAATACATCTCCTAATTGACTTGGTTCATCTTTAGTTCCAAGATGAGGAATTGGAGCTGTAGCTAATTGTTCTGCAGTACGTATTAATCCCAATGATTGCAAACCATAAAACTGACCTATCGGCTCCCCTACAACAGTATTAGTAACTGTTTTAGCATCATTTGATGTAAGTGTTGCTTCTCTTTGCAAGTTAAGTCCATTGGTAATCTCTAATAATTTGTTACTGTACTTAGAAAAGATTAGCGTAGAACTCCAAGTAAAGTCATTACCAAATTTATTTGTATACGTTACAGAAACATCAATTCCTTTATTTTCCATACTTCCCACATTAGACATAGGAGCATTTATTCCTCCTTGATATGATTCTAATCCAGTTAAATACATTGGTAAAGGCAATCTATATAAAAATCCTTCTGATTTTTTTCTATAAACATCAACTGAAGAAGATAATTTAGAATTGAATAAAGTAAAATCAACCCCAAGATTTACTTGTTTTGATGTTTCCCATGTCAATTCAGGATTTGAAATATTATCAGCTAAGAATCCATTTCCTTCAAAAGTACCTAATTTTCTAATATTAGAAAGATAAGCACCTCCACCAATATTTTGATTTCCAGTTTCACCATATCCTGCTCTTATCTTGACATTGTCTATGTACTTTTTAGTCCCTTCCATGAATGATTCATTTGACAATTTCCATGAAACAGCTGCTGCTGGGAAATATCCCCATTTTTGACCTTCAGCAAACTTAGAACTACCATCTGCTCTCATAGTAACATTCAAACCATATTTACCATTAAAATCATACACCAATCTTCCAAAATAGGAATATAATGCAGCACTACCCTTATAATCATCATAAACTAAAGTTGCTTTATCACCAAGTGCTATAGAAGTTACATCATTTGATAAAAAATCACTTACACCAATAGAATTACCTGTCCAATGAGAATCATTAGCTTCTTGACCTGCCAATAAATTGAAGTTATGATTTCCTAATGCAAATCTGTAGGTAAGTAAATTTTTAACGTTTATACTGTACCAACTTTGATTTCTATTTGTAAGAGTTGCATGCTCATTAACTGATGCTCCCCATGCGTATGTAGGATTGAACTCTTCATTAGTGCTTATTTCTGTATTACCACCCAACTCAAAACGGTATTCTAACCCTTTGGCTAGTTTTATATCAGAATAAAAATTCCCCATAAAACTTTTTCTAATAAGATTATTAGTTTTAAGTAACGCAGCAGCAACTGGATTTATAAAGTTATAACTTGGTCTTCCGGGAACGGTTGGTGGTGGACCAGCATAAGTTCCGTCAGTATTTTTAACAGCTACATCTGGACTACCTAATATAGAAGTACTAATAATACCATTAGAAGAACCATTTAGAGTAATATCTTCATTAGAAATACCTGTAGAAATATTAACCCCTATTTTCATCCAATCCTTTACTTTAGCATCCAAATTAGTTTTAAAATTATATCTTTTATAACTAGAACCAACTACAGTTCCTTCTTGATTTACATACCCTCCAGAAACATAATAATTCATACCCTCTTTACCTCCTGAAAAAGATATCTGATGACTAGATAACATTCCTGTTTTATATATTTCCTTTTGCCAATTAGTTCCATTCCCTAACAATTCAGGTTTAGCAAACTCAGCACGCAAAGCATCATCTCTTCCTGTTTGAACTGCTAATGCATTTTGTTGTGATGCAAATTGACTTAAAGTCATTACATCTAACAATTTAGTTTGGGTTTGTGATGCAAAATAAGTATCATACGTTAATTTACCAGTTCCTTTTTTTCCAGATTTAGTCGTAATTAAAATAACACCATTCGCACCTCTTGAACCATAAATAGCCGTTGCAGATGCATCTTTAAGAATATCCATTGTTTCAATGTCATTCGGATTAATTAAAGATAGTGGACTTACTGTAACACTAGCGGCATTTGCTCCAGTATAACCTGCAGCAAGTGGTCTTCCGCTTGTAGAAGAGTTTGTTGCATCTCCAGAAATTGGAATACCATCAACAATGTATAATGGTTCATTTGTTCCCCCAATAGAAGTAGTACCACGAATTTTTATAGAAACATCACCTCCAGGTTGTCCTGAATTATTTGTAACAGTTACACCAGCTGCTCTACCTTGTATCATTTGATCCAAAGTTACTTGTGGAGTATCTTTTAAATCTTGACTTCTAATACTAGAAATAGCACTATTTACATCTTTTTTCTTTTGAGTTCCATACCCAACATTTACAACAACTTCTCGTAAATCTTCAGAACTCATTTTTAAAACTACGTTTATTTTGGTTTGTCCTTTTACTGAAATTTTTTGAGGAATAAACCCCACAAAAGAAAAACTCAAAACCGCATCTGACGGCGCGTCTATAGAATATTTTCCATCAAAATCTGATGAAATAGTTGTTTTTCCTCCCAAAATTGAAACATTTACTCCTGCTAGGGGCAATCCAGAAGAGTCTTTAACTGAGCCTTGAATTTTTGTTTGGGCAAAAACAAAGCTACTAGTTAGTAAAAAAAATATCAATGAAATCGATATCGTATCGAATTTCCAATGATTTAAATTAAACAATAGTTTTTTCATAATAAAAATTTGTTAGTTAAGTTTAATAATATCCGAAAGGGTAATTCGGGTATTATTAGCGGTATTAATAAATGTGATTTATAATTAACAAATTTATAACAGTAGTTAACATCAAATTAATATTATTATATCATTTAATGATAATATAATTTCAAAATGAAAATACAAATTACACATAACAAAATTTTAAATATGTATTTTTAGATTATTAATATTTAATAACTATAATATATACCATATTGATAATTATAAAAACAAAAAAAGCTTCTTGGCAAAATTTGACAAGAAACTTTTTAATAGAAAAACGAATACTAATTACAAAATTCGTTTTAATCCCGAAAAATCGTCACGGTATTGACTAGGAGTGCATTTTTTAAAAGCCTTAAAACTTCGATTAAAATTCGCGATATTATTAAATCCTGACTTGAATGCAACCTCAGAAACACTAAGATCCTTCTCAACTAACCACCTTGCTGCATACCCTATCCGGATGTCATTAATATAATTCACAAATGTCTTACCAGTGCGTTTTTTTATAAACCTATTAAAAGAAATAGTGGTCATATTAGCAATTCCCGCTACTTCTTCCAATGATAATTTTTCGGCAAAATTCTTTTGAATATAATCATATATTAATTTCATCTTATCGTATTCTTCAAACGTGTCATTTTCGACTGTAAAAGTAGACAAGAGTCTTTGATTACGAGAGTTCGCAAGGTCATACAGTATAGAGATGATTTCAAGAAAATAATCCATACCGTCCAGTTTAGAAATCTTTATTAAACGCGGAGTGAGCATTTCGGCTACTTGATTTGAAAATAAAATACCATGTACAGAACGATTGAACATCTCCTTTATAGGTGTCATAATTCGTCGAGACAACAATGAGTCATGAAAAAGATCATTGTGAAATTGAATTGTTATTTCGTGAATTTCTTTGTTTTTACATTTATTCAACTCCCAACCGTGGTATAAATTAGGTCCAACCAACACCAGCTCGATGTCATCAATCTCTTCTATATTATCACCTACGACACGTTTCACTCCTTTTCCGTTAAGTATAAAATTAATTTCAAATTCTGGATGATAATGCACTGGATAATCAAATTCATCTTTCACTCTATCAAAAACCAAAAAACTATCTTGTGCTGCAAGTGGAACTATCTCTCTATGAAAATTTTTAAAAGCGCTCATAATTCATTTTTTTATTTGCAATAATAAGATATAAAATTGATAAAATAATATTAATTCAACACATGTTATTACTTTATCTTTGAAAAGTGAAATTCTATTATTGTAAAAAATAATACTCTTAAAAAACAAAAATCATTTTAAAGCAGTATTTTTTTTAACATTTTGACAAATAATTAGTAAAATCGCAAATTATTTTTTATGATTTTTAAACAATTGATTTGAATATCAATTAATTAAAAATACAAATTCAAACCAACCAAAATTTATTTCTAAAAAAATGCCAAAACCAAAAACTATATTAAGTATTTTATTTGCTTTTAGCACATTATACTCTGTTTTCTCACAACCAATTAATACTAAATTATCATTATCTGACGAAAAAGCCACAAAAAAAACCATTCAATTATACCAAAATTTGTATAAAACAGCAAACAGAGGTGTATTATTTGGTCATCAAGACGATTTGGCTTACGGTGTTAACTGGAAATACGAAGCAGGAAGAAGTGATGTAAAAGACGTTGTTGGAGACTTTCCAGCTGTGTATGGTTGGGATTTGGGTGGCTTAGAAACTAAATCCGACAAGAATATTGACGGCATTCCTTTTGACAAAATGAGACAATACATCATTGATGGATACAATAGAGGTGGTGTTATTACTATCAGTTGGCATTTCAACAATCCATTAACGGGGAAAGATGCTTGGGACACCACTCCAAAATCATTAGCTTCTGCATTACCTGGAGGCGTAAGTCATGAAAAATACAAAGCCTGGCTGGATGAAGCCGCAAAATACATTTTAACTTTGAAAGACAAAAAAGGCAATCCAATCCCTTTGCTATATCGTCCGTTTCATGAACTTACCGGAACCTGGTTTTGGTGGTGCAAAAACAATGGAAGCCCTGAAGAGTTTAAAACCCTTTGGAAATTTACTATTGATTATCTACAAAAGAAAGGCGTTCATAATTTAATTTATGTATACAATACCGCCGATTTCGCTTCAAAAGAAGACTTTCTAGAATATTATCCCGGTTCTGATTATGCTGATGTTTTAAGTTTTGACAAATACCAATATAATGACCCTTTGAAAGACAATTCCTTTGTGGAAAATTGCCAACGACAATTTGATATAATAGACAAAATTGCAAAAGAACAACATAAAATCATCGCCTTTGCCGAAACAGGATACGAAGCTATTCCGTATGACAAATGGTGGACAGATACTTTGATGAAAGCTATAGGATCCTACAAAATTTCCTATGTCTTAGTTTGGAGAAACCACGGCTGGCAGGAAAAAGAACAAAAAATGCATTATTACGCCCCCTTCAAAGGACAAGTGAGTGAAAAAGATTTTATTCAATTTTACAATCTTGACAATATTCTTTTTGAAAAAGAGGCTGCCAAAATTAATTTATATAAAAAATAAAACCCCAAAGACTATAAACTCGAGAAAATGGAACATAAAATTAGCATAAAAGAAAAAGTTGGTTACGGATTAGGAGATGCAGCTTCCTCCATGTTTTGGAAAATTTTTAGCATGTATCTCATGTTTTTTTACACAGATGTTTTCGGAATAGCCCCAGCTGTGGTTGGAACTATGTTTTTAATCACTCGTATTTGGGATTCTTGTTTCGATCCTTTGGTAGGAATCCTTGCAGACCGCACCAAAAGCCGTTGGGGAAAATTTAGACCGTATTTATTATGGACAGCCATTCCGTTTGCCATAATAGGAATCATGACTTTTTACACACCCGACTTTGATGAAAAAGGAAAAATAATATATGCGTATGTTACCTATTCCTTAATGATGATGGTGTATTCTGTAATCAATGTTCCTTATGCTTCTTTACTTGGTGTAATGTCTGGTGACCGAAAAGAACGCACCACACTTTCTTCCTATCGTATGGTTTTTGCTTTTGCAGGAAGCTTACTGGCACTTTGGTTGATTGAACCGCTGGTAAATCATTTTGGTGGAAATCTAAACTCCAAAACAGGCTGGTTATACACAATAATCGTGTTTGGAATCATCACTACAATATTCTTTTGGTCTTGTTTTTTTCTTACCAAAGAAAGAGTTCAACCTATAAATGACGAAAAACCCAATTTAAAAGAAGATCTAAATGACCTTCTCAAAAACAGACCTTGGTGGATTTTGTTGGGTGCAGGAATTGGAGCTTTGGTATTCAATTCGATTCGTGATGGAGCAGCAGTTTATTATTTTAAATATTATGTAAGCAGCACGGTTAGCTATAGTTTCAACATTTTAGGAGAAAATTTTGCCATGACTCCAACCACACTTTATTTAGTATTGGGACAAGCTGCCAACATCATTGGAGTGATTGCCGCTACTCCAATTGCTAATAAAATTGGTAAAAAGAAAACCTTTTTTGGTGCTATGGTACTAGCCGCAATTTTAAGTGTATTTTTCTATTATATCGGGAAAGAAAATGTAGTGCTTATCATGGTTTTTCAAGTATTGATTAGTATTTGTGCTGGTTGCATCTTCCCACTAATCTGGTCGATGTATGCAGATAGCGCCGATTACTCGGAGTGGAAACAAGGAAGAAGAGCCACTGGACTAATTTTTTCGGCTTCTTCGATGTCACAAAAATTTGGCTGGACAATTGGTGGTGCCGCAACAGGATGGCTATTAGGCTATTTTGGATTCCAAGCCAATGTCGTACAATCCATTACAACCCAAAACGGAATACTATTAATGCTAAGTATTCTCCCAGCTATAGCAGCTACCATATCATTACTTTTCATCTTATTCTATCCATTATCGGAAGAAAAATTACAAACAATTGAAGATGAACTTAATGAAAAACGAAAATTAAACAAATAATACTTGATTTAGAACTTTCAATTATGAACACAACAGAACTGAACACCGATTTAAAACAAATAAAATCCGAACTTTTCAATCATTTTAACTCTTTAATTCAAAGAAAAAATGAACCACAAGACGGAATTGGAAACGGAATATACACTCGTTATAAAAACCCAATTTTAACAGCAGCACACACCCCACTAGAATGGAGATTTGATTTTGATCCAAGTACAAATCCATTGCTTTTGGAAAGAATTGCCATCAACGCAACATTCAATGCTGGAGCCCTAAAATGGAACGACAAATACATCCTTGTTGTACGCGTGGAAGGTGCCGACAGAAAATCATTCTTTGCCGTTGCTGAAAGTCCAAATGGTGTAGACAATTTTAAATTTTGGGAAAAACCTTGTGTGATTCCACAAACCGAAGAGCCAGACACCAATGTATACGATATGCGATTAATCAAGCATGAAGATGGATGGATTTATGGCATATTTTGTACCGAAAGAAAAGATCCTTCTGCCCCAAAAGGCGATACTAGTACCGCTATTGCAAATGCAGGAATTGTAAGAACCAAAGATTTAATCAACTGGGAAAGAATGCCCGATTTGATTTCGAATACAGGACAACAACGCAACGTTGTTTTGCATCCTGAATTTGTGGACGGGAAATATGCTTTATACACTCGCCCACAAGATGGTTTTATTGACGTAGGAAACGGTGGTGGAATTGGTCTTGGTTTTGTAGAAGATATGACCAATCCGATTGTAAAAGACGAAAAAATCATTTACGGAAAACAATATCATACCGTTTACGAATTGAAAAATGGTCTTGGACCAGCACCCATAAAAACAGAAAAAGGTTGGTTGCATTTGGCACATGGTGTTCGTAACACCGCCGCCGGTTTGCGTTACACGCTTTATATGTTCATGACCGATTTGAATGATATTTCAAAAGTTACACATGTTCCTGCGGGACATTTTATGGCACCAGAAGGCATAGAAAGAGTTGGAGATGTTTCTAATGTTTTATTTTCTAATGGTTGGATCGAAGACAAAGACGGAACTGTTTTTATCTATTATGCCTCTTCCGATACTAGAATGCACGTAGCGGTTTCAAGTGTCGATAAATTGGTAGATTACATTATCAATTCTCCTGAAGATACTTTTACTTCTGCTGGTTCTGTAAACACCATAATCAAACAAGTGAATAGAAATAAAGAAATTTCATAATTGTGCAAAAGGAATTAAAAAATCTAAAAATAGAACTAAAGCTAGAACTACAAAGTATCCTTTCGTATTGGATGGAAAACACTGTTGATCAAAAAAGGGGAGGATTTATTGGCCAGATAGATTACGATAATAATACCAATGAAGAAGCTGAAAAAGGGTCTGTATTAAATGCAAGATTGCTATGGACCTTTTCTGCAGCTTACAAAATTTCGCACAACAGAGAACATTTAGATACTGCAAAACGTGCATTTGAATACATTTCGATCTATTTTCATGATGTAGAATTTGGTGGAATTTTTTGGAGTATCAATCCAGACGGAACACCAAAAGACACTAAAAACCAAATTTATGCCTTAGCTTTTGTTATTTATGGATTGAGCGAATATTTTTCGGTTACTCAAGATAAAAAAGCATTAGAAATGGCTATTGATTTGTATAAAAAAATACAAAAATACAGTTACGATCCTATAAATGGTGGTTACCTAGAAGCCTTTACCCGTGACTGGCAACCGATAGAGGATTTGCGTTTGAGCGAAAAAGATGCCAACGAAAAGAAGACCATGAATACCCATTTGCATATCATTGAAGGCTATGCCAATTTGTATAAAGTATGGAAAAACGAGTCTTTGCGAAAAGTCATTATTGAATTATTGAGAACCATAGAAAAATATTTCATCAATACAGAAACAGGTCATTTACGATTATTTTTTGATGAAAATTGGGTCGAAAAAAAAGATGTTGTTTCCTATGGGCATGACATCGAAGCGGCTTGGCTTTTATTACAATGTGCTAAAATATCAGAAGATTCGACATTGATTAGTCGTTTTAAAAAACATGCTATTCAAATTGCAGATGCAACCAAAGAAGGAATCGATACCGACGGTGGATTATGGTATGAATACGATCCTAAAACCAAAGAATTAATGGCCGAAAAGCATTGGTGGCCGCAAGCCGAATTGATGATTGGTTACTTTACAGCTTGGCAACTTTCTGGAAAACAAAATTACTTGGATATTGTATTTAAAAATTGGGATTTCACTAAAAAATACATCATTGACAAGGAAAATGGAGAATGGTTTTGGGGCGTACATGAAGATTACTCGACTATGAAAAAAGACAAAGCCGGTTTCTGGAAATGTCCGTATCACAATAGCAGAGCTTGCATTGAATTGATTCATCGAATTTAAAAAGACAACATGAAAAACCTATTTCTAAAAACCATTGTTACCTGTTTTGTACTTGTGTTAAGCAGTTGTTCAAAAGACGATCCAGCACCCGATCCAGTTGTAGTAGTTCCACCAGTAGTAGTGACCGATGTGTTAACAACACAAAATGTAAAAACCTATATGGTCGACAAAAATGCTACTGCCGAAACGGTCGCTTTATTTTACAATTTGAAAAAATTGGCTAAAACTAAATTTGCAATTGGTCAGCAAGATGCTTTTAATGGATTTTATAATAATGGGTCTTCAGCACAATCGGATATCAAGAAAACGACAGGGTATGAACCTGCGCTTTTGGGTTCCGATTTTATGTTTATTACCGACAAAAACAATAATGGCCAAGCCGACAATTGGTTTCACCAACAAGAAGTCATTATTACTGATGATGCTAAAGAAGCCTATGCCAAAGGTATGATTAACACTTTTTCATGGCACATCAGAGAACCGAATAAAGAAGATAGTTTTTATGCCGCCGATATGACCACCGAACAAAAAGCAACTGCCTTCAAAAGCATTTTGCCTGGCGGTGTGAATAATGCATGGTACAAAACAAAACTGGATAAAGTAGCCAGCGTTATTTTGAGTTTAAAAGGATCTAAGGGGGAATTGATTCCAATTATTTTCAGGCCATTTCATGAATTTGACGGAAGCTGGTTTTGGTGGGGAGCCGATTTTTGTACGCCAGAAGAGTACAAAGCTGCATATCAATTTACCGTAGACTATTTAAGAGATACCAAAGGAGTTCATAACATTTTGTATGCCTTTTCTCCTGATAACTCCTACGCTACTTCGACCAATTATTTGAGCCGATATCCCGGTGATGGGTATGTAGATGTTCTAGGAATGGACAATTATGGCGACATGAATAATCTTGGTCAAACAGGAGCGGACAAAGCCAATACCAAACTTAAAATGCTATCAGACTTAGCAACAACCAAAGTCAAAATTGCCGCTATGACCGAAACTGGTTATCGCGTTACGTCAACTATTTCTCCAGTTACCAATTGGTTTTCAACTTATTTGTACAGCACTTTAACAACAAATAGCATACAGATCAGTTATGTTATGTTTTGGAAAAACGGTCAAGATGGTTATTACGTTCCAACACCAACTGCTTCAAATGCAGCGGACTTTAAAACTTTTGCGACAAAATCCAAATCGGTTTTAGTAAATGGACTGCCGAGTATGTATGTTCTGCCGAATTAACTGCTTTTTTAAACCATATAAGGGCATATAAGTCAATGTCGTTTCCTTAAGTAGACTTTGTCATTCCGACGAAGGAGGAATCACACTTGGGACTTACGTAATGTGATTCCTCCTTCGTCGGAATGACAAACTAGGCGGATTTGGAAATGTGAAATTCTTAAGGAAACGACATTGGCATATAAGTACATAAGTTAAGCTAAGAATTCCAAAATTTACAGAAATATAATTGTAAACGGAAAGCACTAGCCCTGATAGCAGTGGAAAGCCCGGAGCAGGAAAAGTAAAAATTTCCTGGCGCAAAAAAGCGACCAAAGGAAGCTCTTTTTGCAACATTGGAAACTTTACTTTTCCTGCGAGGACTTGCAACGAATAGCAGGATAAGCTCCTAAAAAAAATAAGTAACGATGAAAAAATCAGTATTAAAAATAGTTTTGGCTCTTTTTTGTTTGGCAAGCATTACTTGTGAAGCCCAAAAAAAGCAGCCCAAAATCACTGTAAAAGGCACACAATTTTACAAAGGAAACAAACCGTATTCTTACATTGGAACCAATTATTGGTATGGTAGTTTGTTGGCTTCGAAGAAAGTGGGTGACCGAAAAAGATTGATTCGGGAACTGGATTTAATGCAGAAAAACGGTATCGATAACTTGCGGATTTTGGTGGGTGGTGATGGCGGAACATACGATTATACTGTTCGTCCCGCTTTGCAGTATGAACAAGGAAAATACGATCAGGACCTACTCGATGGTTTAGATTTCCTGATTGCCGAAATGGGTAAACGCAAGATGTACGCAGTATTGTACTTGACCAATAACTGGGAATGGTCTGGTGGGATGTCACAATATTTGGAATGGAATGGAAAAGGTGCAATTCCGGTTCCAGCAATTCCGCCCAACACTTGGCCACAGTTTATGAGTTATACCGAGAAATTCCACAGTTGTGAGCCTTGCATGGAAGCGTTGAACAATCATGTGAAATTTATTTTGGGACGAACAAATAAGTATACCAAAAAAAAATATACCGAGGATAACACCATTATGGCTTGGCAAGTGGGGAATGAACCGCGCACATTTACTCCCGAAAACGAGGCTAAATTTACCGTTTGGCTCAACAATATTGTCAACTTAATGGATAGTTTAGACAAAAATCATTTGATTTCAACCGGTTCTGAGGGAAAAAACAGTTCAAACGACAGTATGGAAACCTTTGAAAGAACGCATGCCAATCCGAATATTGATTATTTAACCATGCACATTTGGCCAAAAAATTGGGGATGGTACAAAGCCGAAGATGCCGAAAAAACGTTGCCAACAACGCTAGAAAATGCTGGGAAATATATTGACTTACACGTTGAAGTCGCCAATCATTTGAAAAGACCAATTATCATTGAAGAATTTGGTTTGCCAAGAGAAAATGAAGGTCTAACAACAACAGCACCTATAACCAACAGAGATGTTTTTTATAATTATATTTTTCAAAGAGTTGCGGAAAGTCATAAAAGAAATGGTGCCTTACAAGCGGCCAACTTTTGGGGTTTTGGTGGTGAAGGAAAAGCAGTTACCAAAGACGGAAAATGGAATCCAGGCGATCCTTTGACTACAGACCCACCACAGGAACCACAGGGTTTGAACTCCGTTTTTTCTGCGGATAAATCGACTTTGGAGATTGTAAAAAAGTTTAATTTAATATTGAAATAAAAAAAGGGAGCAAATATCAGTTTGCTCCTTTTCATATTAACCTAAAATAGTTTCTATTGCAACCAATTCTTCTTTAGAGAAATCCAGATTCTGTAAACTGTCAATATTATTGTTCAATTGCCCCACCGAACTGGCACCAATCAATACTGAAGTAATTCTGTTGTCTTTGAGCAACCAAGCCAAAGCCATTTGCGCCAAAGACTGATTTCGTTCTTTAGCAATGTCATTCAATTGAATAATTTTCTGGATTCTATCCTCCGAGACTTCGGCTTCTTGCAAATGTCCGTTTGGATTGTGAGCACGGGAATTTTCTGGAATACCTTTCAAATATTTATCTGTCAATAGCCCTTGTGCCAAAGGTGAAAAAGCAATACAACCCACCCCTTTTTCTTCGAGTACATCGAGCAATCCTTCTTCGGGAGTTCGCACAAACATGGAATATTTTACCTGATGAATCAAACAAGGTGTTCCCAATCGTTTCAAGATTTCGGTAGCTTCTTTTGTTTGTTCTGGGTTATAATTAGAGATGCCCGCATACAAAGCTTTTCCGCTTCGAACAGCATAATCCAATGCCATCATGGTTTCTTCCAAAGGAGTTTCGGGATCAAAACGATGCGAATAGAAAATATCTACATAATCAACTTTCATTCGTTTCAAACTTTGATCCAAACTCGACAATAAATACTTTCGGGAACCCCAATCCCCATAAGGGCCATCCCACATCGTATAACCTGCTTTGGTCGAAATTACAATTTGATCACGAAGGTTTCCCTGAAAATTATTTTTTAGAATAGTACCAAAATTAGTCTCTGCCGAACCTGGAACTGGTCCGTAATTATTAGCCAAATCAAAATGGGTGATTCCTTTATCAAAAGCAGCTTTGGCAATACTTTCGGCATTTTCAAAAGAATCTACAGAACCGAAATTATGCCATAATCCCAAAGAAATTTGCGGCAATAACAAACCGCTTTTTCCACATCTGTTGTATTTCATTTTTTATTTTTTTTATACTATTAGTACAATTTAACTCTTAATTTATTTTAAAAATACCTACGTACTTTTTTTGTAAATTTGTATCAAACGATAAAATTATGAAATTGCTATGGTTTCATAATTATAAATTTAAATAAAGAATGGAGATGTCATATTCCTTTAATAAACAATCATCATCTTATGAATAATAATTGGCAAAATTTAATCTCAATAGACTCCGATATTCGATTTGGCAAACCCACAATAACTGGGACTCGAATTTGTGTGGCTGACATTTTATCTTGGCTTGCTCAAGGTATGTCTATGGAAGAAATTCTTTTGGACTTTCCAGAACTGAAAAAAGAAGACATTCTTGCTGCTTTAGCTTTTGCGGCTAATAGAGAAAATATCACCAAAATAATTGCAGCTTAATGAAACTGCTTCTTGATGCCAATATTTCTTGGAGAATTATCAAAATCATTGAAAATACATTTCCTAATTGTTTACATTCCAAAGATATCGATAGTGCACAACCTGCAAAGGATAACGAGATTTGGAAATTTGCCAAAAACAACAATTTCACCATCCTCACACACGATGAAGATTTTGATAAACTATTACTTTTGAATGGTGTTCCTCCAAAAGTAATAATTTTAAAAACTTTCAATCAAAACACGAAACAGCTTGCCCAAACATTAATAGACAAAAAGGCAATTATTGAATCTTTTATTCTGAATAAAGAACTAATGATTTTGGAAATTTATTAATTATTGCAATTCAAAACTACTTTCCAAACCTGTGTCTGAGCTTCCTCCAATCCTAATTTTGAAAGCTCCTGATTCTACCAAATAATTACCTTCATTATCAAAGAAACCTAATTCCTTGTCAGTCAAAGTAAACGTTACGGTTTTGGTTTCTCCTTTTTTCAGTGACACCAATTTAAAACCTTTTAATTCTTTTACAGGCCTGGCCAAACTCGCAGCAACATCTTGAATATACAATTGTGCAACCTCTTTACCATCATAATTACCTGAATTGGTAATATCCACCGAAACCAGAACTGGCTCCCCTTTTACGAAAGCGGTTTTATTTAGTTGCAAATTTTTATATTCGAAAGTGGTATAACTCAACCCAAATCCGAAAGGATACAAAGGCGTTTTCTCCACATCGGTATAATGGGACCAAAAAACATTTTTATCGCTGTTTACAGGTCTTCCGGTGTTGTAATTGTTATAATAAATCGGTACTTGACCTACATTTCTTGGGAAAGACATTGGCAATTTTCCACTTGGGTTGTAATCGCCGTACAACACCTGAGCCACCGCATTTCCGGTTTGCGTACCCAGATGCCAAGCCTCGACAATCGCAGGAATATGTTCTGCTGCCCAAGGTAAAGCTAGAGGTCTTCCGTTGTTTAAAACCAAGACAATATTTGGGTTTACTTTGTATATTTCTTCCAACAATTCCTGTTGAACACCTGGTAAATCCAAGTTCGTTCTGCTGCGTCCCTCTCCCGATTGAAAACCGTGTTCGCCCAAAACCATCACCACAACATCAGCGTTTGCAGCTACTTTTTTGGCCGCATCAAATCCGCTTTTGTCTGTAGTATTGAAAACCAATTCATCCACAAACGCCGTTTTACCAATAGTCAAATCGGCTCCTTTTTCAAACGTCAATTGATTGTCTTTATACTGTTGCATGCCTTCCAAAACGGAAACCGCCGTATTATCATCCGATGCAATTCTCCAGCTTCCCAACGGGCTGTTTTTGTCATTTGCCAAAGCACCAATCAAAGCAATTTTCTGCCCTGATTTTTTTAGCGGAAGCAAATTTTTCTCGTTCTTCAACAACACAATCGATTTTTTGGCCATATCCAAAACACCGTCGTTGTTTGCTTTGTTACCTATCGTTGCTTTTTCTCTTTTTTCATCACAATATTTGTACGGATCATCAAACAATCCCAATTCAAATTTCACACGCAAAATTCTACGAACGGCATCGTCAACCAAAGCTTCTTTTACTTTACCATCTTTTACCAATTTCACTAATTCCTCAACATACAAATGCGATTCCATATCCATATCCGAACCAGCAATCACCGCTTTGGCTGTTGCATCTGCACCATCTTTGGCAAATCCGTGAGCAATCATTTCCCGAACCGAAGCCCAATCCGAAACCACAAAACCGTCAAATTTCCATTTGCCTTTTAGAATATCTCTTTGCAAAAAACTGTTTCCGGTTGCAGGAACTCCATTCAAAATATTAAACGAATTCATCATCGTACGAACACCCGCATCTGTCGCCGCTTTAAATGGTGGCAAAACCGTATTGTACAATTTAGAATTGCTTATATCCACTGTATTATAGTCCCTTCCCGATTCGGCAAAACCATAAGCCGCAAAATGTTTGGCACAAGCCGCAATCGTATTCACCTTAAGCAAATCTGATTTGGTATCTCCTTGAAAACCAGTGATTCGTGCAATGGCAATTTTGCTCCCCAAATACGGATCTTCCCCCGCACCTTCCATCACGCGACCCCAACGGGCATCATTCGAGATATCTACATTTGGCCCAAAAGTCCAGTTGATTCCAGATGCCGAAGCTTCGTCTGCCGCCACTTCAGCCGATTTTTTAATCGCTTCCATATCCCAGCTCGCTGCTTCGGCCAACGGAATCGGACTCAAGGTTTTGTACCCGTGAATCACGTCAAAACCAATGATTAACGGAATTCCCAATCGAGTTTCCTCAACGGCAATTTTCTGAACCGCTTTTACTTCTTTCACTCCACGAACCGACAACATTGAACCTACCCAACCGTCACGCAAATGTTTGTATTTTAATTCGGCATTACCTCCTTTTGGCGCTGGGCCGGTTACTTCCCAAAACCCATTGTATTGATTCATTTGTCCGACTTTCTCCTCAAGCGTCATTTGTTTCATCAACAAATCGATACGTTCTTCAATGGGTTTTGTCTTATCTAAATGTGGTATTTTCTGTGCAATCATAGTTCCTGTAGTAATCAGGGTAAAAATCCCTGCAATAATTAATGTATTGTTCTTCATAATTCGTAATTTAATTTTTGGGCGTATCCCTCCAGAAAAAGTCGGGTCGGGCTATCCGTTACAATCTCCCGAGAAAAATCGGGAGGATTTTCACTGCTATCCCTTACGCGGAATGTTATTAAGTTAAGCTTTGTTTTTTCTCGCTTAGACGCCAAGTTAAGAGCCATTTCTTTGCGTCTTCGCGTCTTTGCGAGAGTTATATTTTGAAAAAGCGTAGTGAGAAACCCTTAACTTAATGACATTGCCCTTACGCGCTCTCACAACAACTTCAATTTATCTCGTGAAGACGCAAAGGCGCAAAATTCTGAGTCGCTTTCTTTGCGTCTTCGCGCCTTTGCGAGAGCTAGATTTAAAAAAATAGCGGGAAACTCTTAATCGGGCGATAACTGAAAACTGCAACCTTAACTATTCACTTATAAAAGAGGAAGTCGGTAAATTTGCTTTATTAAAAAGAGTCGCTTGATCCGTATTCTTCCATGCGTAACGCACTTTAACAGGTGTTTTTACTTTATCCGATTGTAATACTATCGCATTGTTTTTGATAACAGCAGTCGCTTTATAAAACACATTATCTGCAGCTGCAACTTCAAACAAATCGGCTTTGGTGTCTTTAAAATACAAACCTTCTGAATAATCAAAAGTGACCGTCACTTTATTTTTATTAATAGCAATTCCTTTAAAAAGCGGGCCATTCACCAATGCGCTATTGGCTTTATACGTATTCACCAAAGCCAAATTCGCCAAACGAGTTCCAACGGATTTTTTATCCTTTGGATGAATATCTTCAGGGGTAGAAATATCGCTTGTCAATACCATTCCGGTATTCACTTCCTGTAACACTTTTCGCTGAGCATCGCGAATGATTGAACCTCCAAAATGATCTTCACCATATTTATAAGGCGCAATCTGAACATAATAAAACGGAAAATCATTTTTCCATAATTGTCTCCACGAAGTAATTAAAGCCGAAAGGGTTTTGTCATAAACCGCAGACCCCACATTACTTTCTCCCTGATACCATAATGCGCCCGCAATTTTGAATTTGGTCAAAGGATAAATCATTGCATTAAAAGCACGTCCCGGCTGATTCGGACCATAGCTTTCTTCTTTTCGGGTTTTGGCTGTTTCCAATAAAACGGGGTCGTTTTGAATCACTTCTTGTGGCATCCAAATCTCAGCTGGTGTTCCGCCCCAATTGGAAGAAATCAAACCGATAGGAACATTTTTCAACTCTTCCTGCAAACGCTTTCCAAAAAAATAACCGACTGCACTGAAATATTTCATTGTTTCGGGCGTGCATGCTGTCCAAGTCCCTGAAATATTATTTTGGGGCGTCGTTGCCGTTAATTTTGGCACCAAAAATAATCGAATGTTTGGGTTCGTAGCATTTTTTACTTCTTCATCGCCATTCTCAATTCCCCAACTGGCGTTCATTTCCATATTGGATTGTCCGGAACAGATCCAAACTTCACCAATCAAAATATTTTTCAATACAATTTCATTGTAGCCTTTTATCGCAATGGTATATGGCCCACCTTCTTTTGGAGTTGGAATGACAATCTCCCATTTGGCTTGATTGCTGGCTTTGATTTTGTAAGTTTCACTATTCCAACTTGGTGTAATCACCACTTCTTCCTGCGGATTTGCCCAGCCCCAAAGGGTAACTTCGGCATTTCGTTGCAAAACCATATTATCCGAAAAGATATTCGGAAGCGTAACATTTGCGAAAGCGGTATTTGAAAGTATCAGTAAGAAAACGAATCTAAAGATGTTATTTTGCATTGAGTAATTTTTTAAAGAAAGGAATTAATTGATCCGCCATTACTTTATCATCTGCAATATCGGGATGATAACCACAGCCTTTTGGATTCATTGGTTGGAATTCGAACAAGGCAATGGATTTATGAATGGTGTCGTTTTCAAAAGCTTGAATCACTTTTTTCAAGCATTTCACCAAAGTTACATTTCGCTCTCCCGAAACCATCGGACTGTTCAACAAAACAATTCGGGTATTGGGTGCGTGTTTGTAAACTGTTTTGATGAAATTGATATAATTTGAAACGTATTTATCTTCGTTAAAAGGTAATCTCCCTTTTTTGCCATCACCATCCGAAAGGTCGTTGGTTCCCAAACAAATACTTACCAAGTCAGGTTGAAAAGCAAAATTGTACGGTTTTGAGTTGTCTTTATTCAGGTATAAATTTTCATATACATCGGGAATAATAGGCTCGTCCAGATGCTCATCGTTCCAGTTGCGGTACATCCCGTATCCCGAAACGGAACTCAGTACAAAATCAGCATCTAAATCTCTTGCAAGTACTGGCCCATAAGCATAATACGCATTGTGTTGGTCAAACCAATCTCCCGCCCCACACGGAATTGCCGAAGCATCATTCCCAAAACCACAGGTTATAGAATCTCCGATGAGTTCAATTTTTTTCTTCTTTTTAGGAGCTGCTCCTGCTATTAACTTGACTGTTGTGCCTGCGAATAAAACACCTCCATTGGCTGCTTCTGTCGCTTTATAAATTGAAAGATGATGTGCTTTTTTGCTTTTTGGAACCGTAATTGGAAAAGATTGTACAGCTTCTTTTTCTATTCGGATTCTTCCGATGTATTTCCCATCGAGTTCAAGAGAAACATAGTTTTGATGTTCAAACGAATCGACACTTTGTAAGGAAATAGAACAGGAATTTCCATTAAAATCAAACGAAACTGAAGAAGCAGAGCCGATCAGCATCACTTTATCATCTTGCATTTTTTCAATTCGTCCGTGATACTCAAATAGCGATTGGGTCTCGACCTTTTTTTGGGCAACAGAAACGAATGAAATGGCAATCAATAAAAATAAAAGGTATTTTTTGGGGTAATTCATAATATTTTGGAGCTTATTTTAGCAATATAAACAACAAATATAAAACGATTACTATTCTGGATTAGATACTATTTTTTCAAACTATAATGAAAAAATTACTTGTACTAATTGCTCCTTAAAATTTCTTCATAAAACCAAAAAACCACCTATTAATTCAGGTGGTTTTTTGATTTCAACTACAAAGGAATATTTCCGTGTTTTCTTTTGGGAGCAACAATTACTTTATTCTCCAGCATGCTAAACGCTTTGATCAGTTTACGTCTAGTGTCTTGCGGTAGAATTACCTCATCTACGAAACCACGTTGCGCTGCTGTGTATGGATTGGCAAACAAATTGGCATATTCGGCTTCTTTTTCTAAAAGTTTGGCTTCGTGATCTTCGGCTTGATTAATTTCGTTTTTAAAAATAATTTCCGAAGCTCCTTTTGCACCCATTACGGCTATTTCGGCAGTTGGCCAAGCAAAATTCAAATCGGCACCAATGTGTTTGGAGTTCATTACATCATAGGCCCCACCATAAGCTTTGCGCGTAATCACGGTAACTCTTGGCACGGTTGCTTCACTCAATGCGTAGAGTAATTTGGCACCATGCACAATAATTCCCTCCCACTCTTGGTCTGTTCCGGGTAAAAAACCGGGTACATCGACCAATACTAATAATGGTATATTAAAACAATCGCAAAAACGAGTAAAACGCGCTGCTTTTTTGGAGCTTTTTACACCCAATACTCCCGCTAAAAAGTTGGGCTGATTGGCAATAATTCCAACACTTCTTCCCGCTAAACGCGCAAATCCCACGATGATATTTTCGGCATAATTTTTATGAATCTCATAAAAAGAATCTTCATCAATTATACCTTTGATCACCTCATGCATATCATAGGGTTTATTGGTACTATCGGGAATAACATTTGCCAATTGCATTCGGATTTCATCTCCCAATTCATACGGCAAACTTTTTGGTGTTTCCTTATTGCTTTGCGGTAAATAACCCAACAATCGTTTTAAATCTTCCAAACATTCTATATCATTTCCCGAAGTGATATGTGCCACCCCCGATTTGGTTGAATGCGCCAATGCTCCCCCTAATTCTTCAGAAGTTACCGTTTCATTGGTCACTGTTTTTACCACATTTGGACCGGTAACGAACATATAACTGGTGCCTTCGACCATCATAGTAAAATCGGTCATCGCAGGAGAATACACCGCTCCACCCGCGCATGGGCCCATAATGGCCGAGATTTGCGGAATTACTCCACTAGCCTGAACATTTCGATAAAAGATATCAGCATAACCACCAAGGGAACGAACCCCTTCTTGAATACGAGCACCCCCCGAGTCGTTTAGACCAATAATTGGTGCTCCCATTTTGACAGCCATATCCATTACTTTGCATATTTTTTCGGCGTGGGTTTCAGACAATGAACCCCCAAAAACAGTAAAGTCTTGTGCAAAAATATAAACCAATCTGCCATTAATAGTTCCGTATCCCGTAATAACTCCATCGCCATAATACAACTCTTTTTCCATGCCAAAATCAGTTGTACGGTGTGTTACCAACATCCCGATTTCCTCAAAAGAACCTTCATCCATCAAGTATCCTACTCGCTCTCTTGCAGTTAATTTTTTGTTTGAATGCTGTTTGGCAATACGTTGTTGCCCTCCACCTAAATGAGCTTCAGCAATTTTATCGTTTAGTGTTTTTATTTTGTCTTGCATACTTTCTATTTTAACAGCTGAGTTTTTATTAATCCTTTCCTTCCGGCTAAAGCCAACTTAATTTGAACCATTAAGTAATTAAGAAAATTAAGTTTTACTTTTTCTATATGAAACTTAATTCCTTAATCGTTCTATTATTCATTTCAATCCAATAAGAGTAAACACAACATTTTATTTGGCTTTGCATTTATAAACCATTAATAAATAAGATGACTAAGATTTAATTTTCTTAATGATACTTAATTCCTTAATGGGTCAAATATTATATTCTTTTTGGTCAAAACCAACTCAACATACTTCTCTTTATTAATCCATTAAGAAAGTAAGGAAAATTAAGTTTTGCTTTTTCTTAATGAAACGTAATCCTTAATAATTGAAATATTTTTAATTCGGTAAGCGTAGTATTTTTTGATCTTCAAAATACTGTTTTAAGGCTATCAAAGCAGCAATTTCAGCTTCTTTTGCCTTTTGGTTTTTCAACACATCCCCATTGTAATATTTCTTTACAAAATTGGTATCAAAATGCCCAGATCGGAAAGCTTCATGCTCAAATACGAATTTCCCAAAAGGTAAAGTAGTCTGAACTCCTTCTATTTTATATCCATCAATTGCTTTCAACATCAATTGAATGGATTCTTCACGGGTTTTTCCATAAGTGATTAGTTTTGATAACATCGGGTCGTAATAAATAGGAATATCCATTCCTTGTTCAAAACCATTATCCACTCGAACTCCTTCGCCAACTGGTAACTGATACACATCCAAATGCCCAACACTTGGCAAAAAGTCATTCATCGGGTCCTCTGCATATACACGCAATTCCATAGCATGTCCTTTTATTTCGAGATCTTCTTGTTTGATGGCTAATGCTTCTCCTCGAGCTACACGAATTTGCATTTCGACCAAGTCAACGCCTGAAATCAATTCGGTAACTGGGTGCTCTACTTGCAAACGGGTATTCATCTCCAGGAAATAAAAATTGTCGTTTTCATCGTATAAAAACTCCACTGTTCCTGCCCCTAAATAATCACAAGATTTGGCAACCAAAACAGCAGCTTCTCCCATTTTTTTGCGGGTTTCAGGACTCAAAACACTCGATGGTGCTTCTTCGATAACTTTTTGATGACGTCGCTGAATACTGCATTCTCTTTCAAACAAGTACAATACATTTCCGTGGCTGTCTGCCATAATTTGGATTTCGATATGTCTGGAAAAGGCTACGTATTTTTCGATAAAAACAGATCCATCACCAAAAGCCGCAACTGCTTCGCTTATGGCTCGATTCATTTGGGATTCAAAATCGTTTTCTTTTTCTACCACACGCATTCCTTTTCCACCACCACCTGCTGATGCTTTTATCAAAATAGGAAAGCCAATTGTTGTTGCCGTTCTTTTGGCTTCATCAATATCAATAATAGCGTGATCAACACCAGGAACCATCGGAATATTATATTTCATTACTGCATCTTTAGCAGCAAGTTTACTTCCCATAATTTCAATAGCCTTTGCCTTTGGACCAATAAAAATAATTCCATTTCGCTCTGCTTCTTGAGCAAATTCGGCATTTTCACTCAAAAAACCATAACCCGGATGAATAGCATCTACATTCAGTTCTTTGGCAACCTCAATAATTTTGCTTCCTAACAAGTACGATTGATTCGACGGAGATTCTCCTATCCAAACTGCTTCATCGGCGAATCTTACATGGGGTGCATTTCTATCAGCAGTCGAATACACCGCAACTGTTTTTATACCCATTTTCTGAGCTGTTTTCATGACTCTAATGGCAATTTCGCCTCTATTGGCTACTAATATTTTTTTCATATGTAGATAACATTTGTTTTTTAATGGAATATGGTATCGCCAGATCTTCATTGGTGCTTGCGACAACTGTTGTCATGGCGATTTCATAAATTACTCAAATTCAATTAACAAATCCCCTTTTACTACCGAATCCCCTACTGAAACCGAAATCGATTTGATCACACCATCTCTAGGCGAAAGAAAACTGTTTTCCATTTTCATAGCTGTTAGAGTCAATAAACAGTCATTTTCTTTAACGATTTGCCCCACTTCAACACCAATTTCCAAAATTAATCCTGGCATAGGCGCTTTTATAGCATTCACTTGCTTCACTTTGCCGACTTCAAATCCCATATCTTTGATCAAAAGATCCAATGAATTTGAAATCGCAACCACATAAGTGTTGTTATTTACCTTAACTGTATATTTTTTTTGATAGAAATTCGAAGCGATAATTTCCGCTTTAAAAGGTGTGTTTTGATGCAGTACATGAAATTCATTGACTCCAGTAGGCACGGCATCCAGTTGAGAAATACTTTCCTTTTCAAAATCAAATTGAAAAGTATCATTTACCGTTACTTTGTAATTATCACTCATTCTTTTCTCTTTTTAGAGGAGTAAAAGTATAAAAAGAAAACGTTTTCGTAAACAAAAATTTAAATTCTTGAAAAAATCAACCGAAGAGTTACAATTAGGGCGTGCCTCCACTAGAAAAAGGGCCTACTTTACTGGGCGCTTATACGGCCCATTCTCTACTGGAGTCGGGCTATATGGGCTACTTCGGTAGCTTCCGTCTATCCCTCACGCAAACCCGTTCAACCCGAAAATTTAGTAATAAAAAGTAATACCATTAGTGAATGTAAAATAGTCCAAAGATGCGAAGTTATTTTTTTTCAAGACAACGATAAAAATCATTGCATAGCCTTAGCTATGGAATGATTTTTTGAGGACGTATTGGAGAAAAAGAACGAGTAAATTGGACTATTTTATATGTGCTAATGGTATAATTCAACCTATAAAAAAAAGGCCATAGATGATACGGATTAAACGGATTTTACACAGATAAAAAAATAAAATCCGTGCTTATCAGTTTAATCCGTGCAATCTGCGGCTAAAATTTAAAAAAGCATTATGCTACAACACCAACAACCCAAATTCCCTCAAAGTCTTCACAGGTTTGGAATACCAAAACAACTCAAAATCTTCCAATTGTGTTTCAAAATCGGCTTTTATATCCTGAAAAGAAAGCCCCCTAGCCCCCGAAGGGGGAATATTTGAAACCGAAATCTTTTGAAGCATTTCTATTAGCCATTCCCCTTCCGATTTATTGGTTTGAATAGTGAAACTTTCTTTTTTATCATGAAAAGTCAAGCTCATCATAGCCCAAGAATTTCCTTTTTTGGATTTAGAAAAAGTTTCAATTGTAGGTTTTCCTCCCAACCAAACAATTTTGGCAGTCGGTTTGATATTAAAGCCACTCATCGTTTTTGTTCCCCCTTCGGGGGTTAGGGGGCTTTCCTGCAAGGCATCAAAAATAAAATCGGCGCCAATTTTCGTCTTCGGGATTTTAAAATCAAACCAATCTTGCAGTTCGTAATCAAAACAGATTCCATGCATAAAATTGAACAACGATTTCTTGAGTCCAAAACTAAATTTATCGTGATCGATTCCAGTTGAATCGATAAAATTAATATCATTATTGGCAAAAGTTCCAATAGCTTCTGTTTCTTTTACGGCTCCAAATTGCTCTGGAAACATTCCCACCGGACTGTGCGCCGTCATGGCAAACTGATGCCAAAACCCTGATTGCAAAACGCCCGCTTCAAACAACTGACGCACCATTTCTAGGCTGTCCACCGTTTCCTGAACCGTTTGCGTTGGGTAACCGTACATCAAATAAGCGTGAACCATTACTCCTGCTTCGGTAAAATTCCGAGTAACTTTGGCCACTTGCTCTACCGTTACGCCTTTGTCAATCAGTTTCAACAATCTGTCCGAAGCCACTTCGAGTCCACCCGAAACTGCAATACAACCCGAAGCTTTGAGCAACAGACACAAATCTTGGGTAAAACTTTTTTCGAATCGGATGTTTGTCCACCACGTTACCGCCAATTTTCGACGAAGGATTTCAAGTGCCAAAGCGCGCATTAAAGCGGGTGGCGCGGCTTCATCTACATAATGAAAACCGGTTTCGCCTGTTTGGGCAATCATTTCTTCCATTCGGTCGCACAACAAACTCGCGGCGACAGGTTCATACACTTTTATATAATCTAAAGAAATATCGCAAAACGTACATTTTCCCCAATAACAGCCGTGCGCCATCGTGAGTTTGTTCCAACGTCCGTCGCTCCACAATCGGTGCATCGGATTGACGATTTCGATAACCGAAATGTATTTATCCAAAAGCAAATCTGAATAATCGGGCGTTCCTACTTGGGATTGTTTGTAATCCGGTTTAGTGGAATTATTTTTGTAAACTACTTTTCCGTCTTCAAGAAGAAAAGTTCGCTTAGCCTCCCCTAACCCCTCCGAAGGAGGGGAACTTGCAACATGACTACATAATAATTCTATTGGAAGTTCCCCGTCGTCTAATGTTATATAATCGAAAAACTCAAAAACCCGTGCATCCGAAAGTGAACGCAATTCGGTATTAGGGAAACCGCCACCCATAGCAATCTTGATATTCGGATAATGCTTTTTCACCCATTGGGCGGATCGAAAAGCCGAATATAAATTCCCAGGAAACGGAACCGAAATCAAAAATAGTGTCGGCTGAATCGTTTCGATTCTGTCTTTTAAAATCGAAAGTAAAATTTGGTCAATATATGTAGGTTCCTGTTGCAAAGCTCCGTACAATTCATCAAAAGAATTCGCGCTTCTTCCTAACCTTTCCGCATAACGACTGAAACCAAAGTTTTCATCGACACATTCTACGATAAAATCGGAGATATCCTCAAGGTACAAAGTAGCCAAATGCTTGGCTTTGTCCTGCGTTCCCATCGTTCCAAAAGCCCAATCGAGTTCTTCCAATTGAGCAAACCGTGAAGCTTCGGGCAGAAAATCTTCCTGACAAATTTGAAGCGCCAACGTTGGATTTTTTCCCTGCAAAAATGCAATAACCGAATCGATGGTTTTGATATATTCGTCCCAAAGTGCAAAAATTCGTTTTGCATTATCTGAGCATTGTTCTATTCCTCCTTTGGGGGCTAGGGGGCGTAACCCTTCTTTCGAAAACAATTTCAAAATCACTTCAATCCCTAAATCAGCCTGAACTGATTCAATATTTTTGGTATTCAAAAACCCTTTGATATAAGCCGTCGCTGGATAAGGTGTATTCAGTTGGGTAAACGGGGGCGTGATAAGGAAAAGTTTTGGTTTCAAGAGTGAGATTGTTTTTGTGCAAAAGTAACCTATTTTATTTTTTGAAAAAGAAATGCATCAGAGATACCTGCAATTTCTTTATTTTGAAATATTATTATTACTTTTAAAAACTTAAAGAAAGACGAATTACCCTCAATACTATCATTAAAAAATAGACCGAAATGGCATTTTGTATTATCAAAAAATCATTGAGTTTTTGAGAGAAAAGGAAAGAATTATGAAGGAAATTAATGAAATTGAGATTTAATGACTAAAAAACACGATTATTAAATGGACAATACAGGCGAAATATTAATTTATCAAAACCAGGAAGGCAACATCAAAATTGATGTGCGCTTAGAGGAAGAAACAGTTTGGTTAACGCAGGCACAGCTTTGCGACTTATTTCAAAAATCAAAAGCAACTATAAGTGAACATATTAAAAATGTTTTTGAAGAAGGCGAACTTATAGAAAATGCAGTTGTTCGGAAATTCCGAACAACTGCCGCAGACGGCAAAAATTATGACACCAATTTCTATAGTCTAGATATAATAATTTCTGTTGGTTATAGAGTAAAATCAATACAAGGAACTCAATTCCGAATTTGGGCAACACAACGATTAAAAGAATACATAGTAAAAGGATTTACTTTAAATGACGATCGTTTCAAATCAGGGAACTCCATGAACTACTTCTCGGAGCTTCAGGAACGAATCAGGGAAATACGATTATCAGAACGTTTCTTTTATCAGAAAATTAAAGACATATACACTACAAGTATCGATTACAATCCTAAAGACGAAAAAACTATTGAGTTTTTCAAAATTGTCCAAAACAAATTGCTTTGGGCTATTTCTCAAAATACAGCTGCCGAACTGATTTACCGCCGGGTAGATGCTACTTTGCCTTTGGTAGGAATGCAGTCTTTTGACAAAAAAGGCTCTAAATCAGTTAGTAAAAATGATGTAAGTGTGGCCAAAAATTATCTCATTGAAGACGAAATGAAACTTTTGGGTTTATTGGTGGAGCAGTATTTGGCTTTTGCCGAAACTATGGCGCAGCAACAAATGCCAATGTATATGAAAGACTGGATCGATCGACTCGATAGTATCCTGCAACTCAACGGCAGAGAACTTCTCACTCATGCCGGAAAAATAAGCCACGATAAAGCATTAGAAAAATCATCTACTGAATATGAAAAATATAAAACGACTCAAAAAGTAATAGAAAAAGAACAAAATCTTAAAGAAATAGAAGGCGATATTAAACGATTAAAAAACAAATAAAGTGCCATTTTAGTTTAAAGAGGTGCAAAAACTACATGCAAAAAGCCCAATAAAATGGGCTTTTTGCATACAATATAAATTCTATCACTTCACCTGAACCAAGATCCATTTAGAAATTTGCTCTAATGCAATTGGAGAGAATGTTTGCTCGATAGTTTCATATTCGTCCATTAAACCCGTTTTGCATTCTTGAAACAGATGATTCAAATTTGGAATTATTGTGGTAGTTACTTTTTTATTTCCGCCTTTGGCCAATGCGTTTTTAATCGCAGGAATATTTACATCAGCGGGAACTTGTAAATCTTTATCCCCGTTGAGTGCTAGAACTGGACATTTTACTTTTTCTAAAGCCGATGAAGGATCCAATTTCAGAAAATAAAACATCCAAGGGCTTGTGATTTGTGACGTTACTCCACTTATTTGTTGCTCGTTCATTTTGTCCCCAAATTGCACTTTGAAATAACTATTTATTTTAGATTTAAGATTAGAATCATTTTCTGGGGAAGTCAAAATCATTTCATAAGCTCCCTTGAAAATTTCTTGACCTCTTTGAATTTCATTTTCAGGAACTCCCATTTGGCGTTCTATCTTTTCTTTTTGCAAAAGCATCAATTGATCTCCGCGAATTCCTGTTCCTGCCAATAGCACAATGAAATCTATATCTTTTGAATTCCCTGCAACAATAGGCGCAATTACTCCACCTTCGCTATGCCCCATTAATCCGATCTTGTTTTTATCAATTTCTTTTCGGGTTCGTAAATAATCGACTCCTGCTTGAACATCTTTGGCAAAATCGGGAGTGGTTGCTGTTTTATAATCACCTGTTGATTGGGCAACTCCTCTATCATCAAATCGCAATACTGCAATTCCTTTTTTGGTTAGATAATCAGCCAAAACTAGAAAGGGTTTATGTCCCAACAACTCTTCGTCTCTGTTTTGAGGTCCGCTTCCCGTAATCAAAATTACAGCAGGGAAATGACCTTCCTTTTGAGGTAAACTTAAAGTCCCAGCCAAAACATTTTTATCAATTTTGTTTTCAAATAGCACTTCCTCTGTATAATATGGATAAGGTTTTTGTGGTTCTTGAGGTCTTATTATTGCTTTTTTTTCTATAATACCTCTTGACATATTCATTGCAAAAGATTGGCCGCCTTGCGAAAAATTACCCTCAATTATATTGTCGCTATTCAATATTCCTTCGTAACCAATTGTAGCAGTTGGTATTTGTAGTTTCAAAACAGCATTTTCAAAACTGGTTGTCGTTACTGGAATGCCTTTTGCACCTTGATCGGGACTATCCATTGTTGAAGAATATCCGCTTTCGGTTTTAGTGATGTTAAAAACCACTCTTAACTGTGCCCCTGGAACTTTTAAAACTCCATTCCATTGTCCGGCAATTTCTTGTCCGAACATTGTAAAAGAAGCTAGAATTACTATTATAAAAAATACTGTTTTCTTCATTTTAGTTGACTTTATTTTTAATTAAAATTGATATTAAATAGTTAAAAAATGGAACTCAATTGTTTTTGCTTTTTCTTTTTTTGAATAATGGCAAAAAGGTAAAATATTTCCCTTTAGCCCCGATTGAAATGGAAATCCTTATAAGCCGGTGTTCGGCTTATAAGATTGAAATGGAAAGCGGGACGATGCTTGCAAAAAAAGCCTTATCATTCTGCTTCAAATTAATAATTGAACTTTATTTATTACCCTTTTTTCTCTATTTCCTTAAACTTAATATAGGAATACACCATTGGGACAATTGCCAAAACAAGAACTAGAGCAATAAAAACGATTGAAAAAGTAGCACTTGGAAACAACAAAGCGCCTAATACAATGACCAACCCGCCAAGAACCCAAAGTTTACTGGCAAAAACATGGGTGATTTTCCAAACTTCTTTATTCTCTAATGTCCAAGGAGTACGAATCCCGATGAAATAATTGGGCTGAATCACTTTGAAATAATTTCCCAAAACGGTAAACAGAATACCAAGAATCGCATAAATCATATTGGGGCTAGAAAAAGACTGATGTTTAGAGATATACAATATAAACAATGCCAACAAGGACATGAATAAAACAAGTATAAACTTCAATTGGTAATACTTTCCCCCCATAAGAGCGATTCTCTTTTTGGGATCAATTTTTGGCACAACAAGTAACAAAACATACATTAAAACAGGCAACATAAACAGTAATCCTACAAGTGAAAATTTGTCTCCCCAATGATCAACTTCGCCTTTGTAATTCCAATGCGTTGGTACTTTTGCGGGTAAGGTATTCCAGATAAAAGCCAAATAAACAAAAGGCAGTAACACAATTGCGATGATAGGAAGTTCTTTCCTTAAAGTTACATTCATAGTATTATTTTTTAAAAGTTAAAATCCATTGCAACACATCTTCCATTATGGTGGTGTTGATGGAATAGAAAATAAATTGTCCCGATTTTTCGGCAGTAATCAAATCAGCACGTTTCAAAATATCCAAATGATGGGAAATACTTGGCTTTGACATATTGAACTGATCGGCTATTTCACCAGCAGACATATCTTTTGTTTTCAAAAGCTCTAATATTTCTCTTCGTGTGGCATCATTCAATGCTTTAAATATGTCGTTCATAATTTAAAGTATTTATATATTTAGACAAATGTCTAAATGTTTTTTTGATTTACCAAATAGTTCTTCCATTATTTTTTGGTAATTTAGCATCAAATAAAAACAATATGCCAACCGACTGTATTAGCTATCAAAATTCTGGGTATTTTTCTCCTTTGATGAATGCTTATTTAAATCAAAAAAACGAAATAGCTTCTTTATACCATCACTTTCCTACTCTTGAAAATTTTAAAAAACAAATCGAAGAGAAAAAAATCAATTTCAATGGCAATGACAATGATAATTTAAAAAGACATACATTAGTTCGTGTTTTAAGAAATCAATATGCTGAATTAACCGTTTCTGCTGAAACATTAAACCATATTGAACTATTAAACAATCCGAACACTTTTACAGTAACTACTGGACATCAGCTCAATTTATTCAGCGGGCCTTTGTATTTTTTGTACAAAATCATTTCGACTATTAATTTAACCAAAGAATTAAAAGCGAAATATCCTGATTATAATTTTGTTCCTGTCTATTGGATGGCAACAGAAGACCATGATTTTGAAGAAATAAATTACTTCAATTTCAAAGGAAAAAAATTCAGATGGAACAAAGAAAGTACGGGTCCTGTTGGGAGATTATCTACCGAAGGATTAGCTGATTTCCTTGAAATATACGCACTAGAAATAGGTTCCAGCACTAATGCCAATACCATCAAGAAACTGTTTGAAGACTCCTACCTAAAACACGATAATTTAGCAGATGCCACTAGATATTTGGCCAACACACTTTTTGGTTCCTCGGGATTAGTCATTCTGGATGCCGATAATCAAGATTTGAAACGCTCTTTTATTCCGTATATAAAAGACGAATTACTTCACCAATCTTCTTTCAAAGCAGTTACCGAAACTATAACAAAAATGAAAGAATATTTCGTTCAGGTGAATCCGCGCGAAATCAATTTATTCTATATTGAAGATGATTTACGGGAACGAATTATTCTCGAAAACAATGTTTACAAAGTCAATCATACCAAAATAGAATTCACCGAAACCAAAATTCTCGCATTATTAGAAAGTAATCCTGAAAAATTCAGTCCCAATGTCATCATGCGTCCGTTGTACCAGGAGGTTATTCTACCCAATTTATGCTACATTGGCGGAGGTGGAGAAATTGCGTATTGGTTGGAATTAAAATCATTTTTCGCTTCCGCAAAAGTCACTTTCCCAATATTGCTATTGAGAAACTCCGTGCTTTTGGCAACTGCAAAACAAAACAAAAAAGCTGACAAATTAAACCTGACTTGGTCCGACTTATTTTCAAAACAAGCCGCTTTAGTCAATCGAATAACCCAAAAGCTATCTGATTTCCCGATTGATTTCAGCGTTCAAAAAGAAACATTAAAAAAACAATTTGAAGCACTTCTCGAGCTCGCTAATCACACAGACAAATCCTTTTTGGGAGCAGTGAAAGCACAAGAAGTCAAACAAATCAAAGGTCTAGAAACGCTTGAAAAAAGGTTGCTAATTGCTCAAAAAAGAAAATTTAACGATGAATTGCAACGCGTCGTTGACTTACAAAACGAATTGTTCCCCAATCAAAGTTTGCAGGAACGGTCAGCCAATTTTTCAGAATTTTATCTAGAAAATGGTCAACATTTAATTCCGAAAATAATAAGTCAACTCAAACCATTGGAGCAAAATTTTAATATTATCACTTTAGATTAGACGAACATCAACAATCTATGTGCTTCCTATATTTTCAAAAAAAACACTTTAAAGCTAAAAAAAACAGCATAAAAATCACTTAAACAACAATTTTTCATCATTAAATTGACAATTTGCTAAAATCATTCCATAAAAAAAGTATATTTTTGCACACACTTTTAAAAACATATAAAAATGGCGACTAATAGAACTTTTACAATGATTAAACCTGATGCGGTTCAAAACGGACACATTGGTAACATCTTGGCAATGATTACAAACAATGGTTTCAAAATCATTTCTTTGAAATTAACGCAATTAACAGTTGCAGATGCTCAAGCATTCTACGCGGTTCACTCTGCAAGACCTTTCTACGGAGAATTGGTAGAATTCATGTCTCGTGGTCCAATCGTTGCTGCGATTTTAGAAAAAGAAAATGCGGTTGAAGATTTCAGAACTTTAATTGGTGCTACAAACCCAGCCGAAGCTGCTGAAGGAACTATCCGTAAAGCATACGCAACTTCTATCGGAGAAAATGCAGTTCACGGTTCTGATAGCGACGAAAATGCTGCTATCGAAGGCGCTTTTCATTTTGCAGTAAGAGAGCAGTTCTAATTAGTATTCAGTAATCAGTTTTTTAGTGCTCAGTAAAATACAACACTAAACACAGTTTACAACTTCATAAAAAATCCCATTCAGTCTACACACCGAATGGGATTTTTTTATAAAAAAAATGATCTCTTTTTAAAAGTCTGACCACTAACTTCCTGAATACTGCTCACTATCTTAGAACCACATCCCGCACCACATCTCGTCGCAATTCCTCATTAATCATTTTTATAATCTTTGATTTACCGTGACTTAATTCTTCGCGAAGTACCGCCGAAGTTAGCTCCACATAAAGCGTAGAACCTTTCAAAACCACATTATTGGTATAACTGTTGACACCATTCCCCATCAAATTGCGCCAAGCATCCTTCACGTCGATCTGATCCATTCCGGGTTGCAATTTGTTCACTTCAATAATTTGTTTCAAAATATCCCCAACCGAACTTTGATTATTTAGTCTCTTTGCCATAGCTTTCAAGGTTTATAGGCCCTGCTTTTTTATAATGATATTCTTTTTTTTCCGCATTCAAAACCACCAGCTCCTTATCCGTCAAAGCCAAGATTTCCTCACTCCATTTCATATACGGTGTACTATAATCCAAAAAGGTTTGGTCATCGGCAAAGCGTATTTTAACATTTTCAAAAGTTTCGTTTACCAAAAAAGTTCCATCCAATTGCGGCATCACTTTCTTTCTGATCCCCGTACTATTTTTATCCATTCGAAAATAATCAAACGACTCATTTATCCCATATTTCTTCTCACTTCCATCCTCCAAAATCACTTTTTCAATCTCCCAATAGCCGTTAATTTTAGCTACATCAGCCGAAGTTATTTTTTGCTTACACCCAACCAATAAAAGGGCTACCAATAAAATACCAAATACTTTTTTCATAAAATAATTATTTTGTCATTACGAAGAATGAAGTCGTCATCCTGAGCGAAGTCGAAGGGAGGAGCTATTTCCTGCTATCCGTTTCAATCTTGCAAGCCGAACCCCGGCTTATAAGGATTTCCACTACTATCAGGGCTAGTGCATCCCGTTCCTCAACAACATTAGTTAAGACCACAAAGTTAAACTTTAAAAAATCAAAGAAAATAAAAAAACAATTTCTCTTTAAACTATTTTCTATATTTTTGGTCTAACCCAAAACTAAACCAACCAACTATGCCAAAATCAATACTATTACTCGTCTTAGCTTTTTGTTGCATCAATTGCTCTTCTGATAATACCGACCCAACACCTGTTCCTACACCAACTGAAACATTATATTTTCCACCACTTACCGGCACTACTTGGGAAACCAAAACCATAGAAAGCCTTGGCTGGAGACAAGCAGCTGTTCAACCGCTCTTAGATTATTTAGAGCTCAAGCATTCCAAAGGGTTTATTATCCTTGTTAACGGTCGCATCGTTATGGAAAATTATTTCAACGGACACGATGCAGCCACCAATTGGTATTGGGCAAGCGCAGGTAAAACATTAACATCAACCTTGACCGGAATTGCACAACAAGAAAACCTCATTAACATCAACAACAAAGTATCACAATACATAGGAACAGGTTGGACAAGCGCACCGCTTGCCAAAGAAAACCTAATTACTTGCAAACATTTACTCACTATGACTTCAGGATTAGATGACACCACCGATGATGTAACACCTGCAGCCCTCACCTACACCGCCGATGCAGGGACACGTTGGGCGTATCACAACGTGTATGTAAAACTGCAAGATGTAATCACACAAGCTAGCGGGCAATCCTGGAGCAACTATTTCAATGCAAAATTAAGAGACAAAATCGGAATGAATGGTGCTTGGTTTACCTCTGGAAACAATATTGTCTACAGCAGTACTACCAGAAGCATGGCGCGCTTTGGATTGATGATGTACAATAAAGGCAAATGGGAAAATGAAGTGATTTTAAACGAAACGTACTTCAACGAAGCAACCAACACCTCTCAAAATATCAATTTAGGCTACGGGTATTTGTGGTGGCTGAACGGAAAAGCCAATTATCACTTACCACAATCACAAATAACTTTTCAAGGAAGTATTATCCCATCAGCTCCAAATGATATGTTCATGGCTTTGGGCAAAAACGACCAAAAAATCTACGTAGTTCCAAGTAAAAAAATGGTCGTTATCCGAATGGGAGACGCTGCAGACAATGTAAATCTAGCCTTATCTGATTTTGATGATATGCTTTGGACAAAAATAAGTGCTTTGTATCAGTAATAATCTAAGGCATCAGGTTACAAGAGCTTTTATATTTTTTGGAATCTCTAAAGTAAATCACTGCTAGTATTTTGTATATTTGTTATTATAAAACTAAGATTATGACAACGCTGACTATAAATGAGAAAACCAAGGCAGGAAAAGTAGTCCTTGAATTGGTAAAGATACTCACTGATGCTGGAAGTAAAGGAATTGAAATAAACAATCCAACAAATAGTTTAGAATCTCCAGAACTTAGCCAAAAAGAGGAAGCTTTTTTAAAAACCTTAAGACGTTCGGCAAAACACGCTAAAGAAATTGGAGCAGGAACTCGAAAAGGAAAACCATTACAAGAGTTGTTTGATGAATTATAGTTTTGAAACAACAGATGATTTTAATAAAGAATTTAAAACTTTAAGCAAAAAATACCCCTCCTTAAAAACAGATTTAAAAAATTTATCAAATACTATTTTAGAAAATCCAAAACTAGGCATTGATTTAGGTTCTGGTTTCAAAAAATTAAGAATAGACATAAAATCCAAAGGAAAAGGAACCAGCGGTGGTGGACGAGTTATTACTTATGAAGCTATTGTAAACATTTCAGAAACAATTATAACATTTGTCGCTATATACAATAAAGGGGACTATGATACGATAAGTCTTTCCATTCTAAAGAAAAATCTAGGCCATTAATTTATTCCGCAACCTCAAAAGCTTTTCGTAATACTATTAGGATAGCGAAAAATCATTTTCACTTACAACTCAGCCATTAGAAAAAAAGCCCTTAAATAATTGAGGGCACTGAAAAAGCCCCTATAATACAGGAAATGAAATTTCATAGAAAAGAGCGAAACCATTACAGTTTCGCTCTTTTTTGATTATTATAAAGACTTGTAGTCTAACAAAATAAAACCCAACTAAAAAAAGGGAAATAAATAAAATTAAAGCCTTATTTCATCACTTTTTTAGCTGTTTTTTGGTAATGGGGACTTTTTCAGTGCCCTCAAATAATTAAAGGTGTTTCGTAATTTCCTAATTACGAAACACCTCTACACTTTTTATTCTTGATAACTATCGAAATGTAGTTACCTATTTCTTAATCCTTCTCATCAAACCTAGAAAGAAAAAGACCAAACCAACAATCAACAATACATAATAAAAACTGACACTGGTTGTTCTAATAACGTTAGCCAATACAAAAGCCACAATACTTACAAAATAAAAGTATATTGGATTCGCATTTTTTAGTGAAGAAAAATTCATGAACATCTATTATTTAAAAAAACTATCTACAAACTCGTATTTATTAAAAACCTGCAAATCTTCAATTCCTTCTCCCACTCCAATATACTTAACCGGAATTTGAAATTGGTCTGAAATACCAATAACAACACCGCCTTTGGCAGTACCATCCAATTTGGTAACAGCCAAGCAAGAAACTTCTGTTGCTGCCGTAAATTGTTTGGCTTGTTCAAATGCGTTTTGTCCTGTAGAACCATCCAAAACAAGCATTACATCGTGAGGCGCATCGCCAACCACCTTTTGCATCACCCGTTTTACTTTAGAAAGTTCGTTCATCAGGTTAATTTTATTATGCAAACGACCTGCAGTATCAATAATAACAATATCGGCATTTTGAGCCACCGCCGATTGCAATGTATCAAAAGCTACCGAAGCTGGATCGCTTCCCATTTCTTGTCTAACAATAGGCACGCCTACTCTATCTGCCCAAATTTGCAATTGATCAATCGCAGCAGCTCGAAAAGTATCTGCAGCTCCAAGAACTACATTAAAGCCAGCTTTTTTGAATTGATAGGCTAGTTTACCAATGGTTGTTGTTTTACCCACACCATTCACACCCACTACCATCAAAACATAAGGTTTGGTATTTACAGGAATAACAAACTCAGTGGCTTCACCAGAATTGGTTTCTGATAATAACCCTGCAATTTCGTCTCTCAATATTTGATTGAGTTCATCAGTTCCTAGATATTTATCCGCTTCTACTCTTTTTTCTATTCGAGTAATTATTTTAAGCGTTGTATTCACCCCAACATCCGAAGAAACAAGAATTTCCTCTAAATTATCTAATACATCATCATCCACTTTTGATTTTCCTGCAACCGCTTTGGATAACTTGGAAAAAAAAGTTGTTTTTGTTTTTTCTAGACCTTTATCTAATGATTGTTTTTTCTCTGACGAGAATATTTTTTTAAAAAAGCTCATGGAGTTTAATTATTTGTAATTTACATTTGTCAACTTAAGCAAGAAAAATCAATTAAAATGTTTTTATCTGCTTTTAATAAAATACCCGAAAAGCATTTTATTTTCAAGGTGTAAATATAGAAAATAAAAAAGCTACTTCCGAATGAAAGTAGCTTTTCTATAAAATGTAATTGTTAATTATTTCTTTTTCAAGAATTCATCAACTTCTTCAGGAGCCATAATAGATTCAACGAATGTATATGCTCCAGTTACTGGAGATTTCACCATTTTGATGGCTTTTGATAATCTCTTAGAAGATGTTTGTAACGATGCTACGGTTTTCTTTGCCATGATTCAAATGTTATTTGAAATTCAATAAAATCTTCAAATGGGTTCATTTGGGATCTTTATTAAAATCTCTAATTAATGGATTATTTTAAATTTTCACAAAAAGTAAAAATTTATAATTATTTAATTTCTTTGTGAACAGTTACTCTTTTCAAGATTGGATTAAATTTTTTAATCTCTAATCTGTCTGGAGTATTTTTTTTGTTCTTTGTTGTTATGTATCTAGAAGTTCCTGCAACACCTGAAGTTTTGTGTTCAGTACATTCTAAAATTACCTGGATTCTATTCCCTTTCTTTGCCATCTTGCTATTTGTTTATTTTGGAAAAGATTATTTAATAAATCCTTCTGACTGCGCTTTTTTCAAAACTGCAGCGATTCCATTTTTATTAATTGTTTTTATCGTAGATGCTGCTACTCTAAGAGTAATCCATCTATCTTCTTCTGGAAGATAAAAACGCTTTTTAACTAAGTTTACAGAAAATTTTCTCTTAGTTTTGTTCATAGCGTGAGAAACGTTATTTCCTACCATCGCTCTTTTACCTGTAAGGTCACAAACTCTTGACATTATACTTATCTTTTATCGTTATCTAAAATCAGGGTGCAAAGAAAAGAAAAATAAACCTATAAACCAAAAAAATTATAGCTCTTTTTTTGAAATTTCTTTCAGCAACATTTCAAGTCCTTTAACAGCCGCCCTATCTATCACTTTTTCACGGGGTTGACCAAAATCAAACATTTCAACAACAACTTCATTTGGTTTTGCTAATGCGATATATACTGTTCCAACATTGGCACTTGCCTCTCCTTTTGACGGTCCTGCATTACCTGTAGTTGCAATTGCATAATCAGTTTTGAGTAATGCTTTTACATTCAAAGCCATAGCTTTTGCGACTTCGGCACTAACAACTGTGTGTTCCTGTATCAAACTTTCCGAAACACCAAGTACATGAATCTTCACTTCTGTTGCATAAGCCACGACACTTCCTCTAAAATAACTGGAAGCTCCTGGAACTGATGCAATCATTTCCGCAATTTTCCCTCCAGTACAACTCTCTGCAGTTGACAATGTTACATTTTGCTTAGACAAAATCTTTCCCAAAACAACTTCTATAGTCTCCTCTTCCTCAAAACCGACAATTATATCATGGATAATTGAATCTAAAGAATCTACATAATCTGCTATTGCTTCTTCTAGCATTTTTTTATCTGTTCCGCGCGCTGTCAGGCGCAACCGTAATTTTCCAAAACTCGGCAAATATGCCAGCTTTAAAAAAGAAGGCAAACTATCCTCCCATTTTTCAATACGCTCAGCTACTAGACTCTCGCCTTGCCCATACGTTAATATCGTTTTGTGCAGAATATAGGGGCGGTCATATTCGTTAACTAACTTTGGAATAATCTCGTTTTCAACCAAATATTTCATCTCAAAAGGAACACCTGGAAGAGAAACAAAAACAGTTTTTTCTTTTTTCATCCATAAGCCTGGAGCCGTACCATATCGATTATGAAGGACTGTCACTTTCGAGGGAACTAATGCTTGATCTTTGTTGATTTGAGTTATTTTTCTTTTAAAATACCCTTCAATCAATCCTGTAACATGAGCCAAAACAGATTCATCAATCACCAATTCGTCTTCAAAATAATCACAAAACGTTTTCTTGGTTACATCATCCTTTGTTGGCCCTAGACCTCCCGTAATGATTACAATATCTACCGTATTTTGAAGTTTTGAAAATGTATCCAATATGTGTTCTTGCGAATCACTTATGGACAGCATTTCATATACCTCAACGCCAATTTTATCCAAAGCTTTTGCTATAAAACCCGAATTTGTATCTACAATTTGACCAATTAAAATTTCATCGCCAATGGTAACTATTGCTGCTTTCATATTTTGACCCTATTTACATTTTGTATAAGATAAAAAAAATAATCCTCCAACTGTATAAATCAATACAGTCGTGGATTATTTAATGTTTTTTTTAGTTTTAAAGGAATTAAAAACGATAAAAAATAAATTTTTAAAGATCGAAATCTTTTCTCAACTCTTTTATAGCATCCTTTACCTGAGATTTTACACTCTTGTAAGTTTCAATTATTTCTTTCTTTTTGCCTTCTGTTTTGGTCCAAGCCTCAATTTGCAAAATTTCCTCGAATGCCACATTCAAACCAAGTAAATCCAATGTAGGCTTCAATTTATGTGCAAAAGCATAGGCATGTTTATGATCTTTCTTTTTGATCCCCTCTCCAATTTGCATCAAGTCTTCAGGAACTTCGGTGACAAATAAATTTAAAATTTCATTTACGAACTCTGGATCATTATCCGAAAGTGCATAAACTTTTGCTAAGTTGTATTTTAAAGCCATTATTTTACTTGTATTCTAAATAGTTTATTTCCTTCTAAAAATCCCTCTAAAACATCATCAGGATTTACAGCAGCAACCCCCTCTGGAGTCCCTGTAAAAATAATATCTCCAATCTTTAACGTAAAAAATTGAGAAACATACGATATTAACTCATCGACATTCCACAACATTCTATTAGTATTCCCTTTCTGTACGATACTATTATTGTTTGTTAATTCAAAAGTAACATTTTCTAATGAAACAAACTGACTTTTAGGCAAAAATTCTCCTATAACCGCTGAGCCATCAAATGCTTTGGCTTTTTCCCACGGAAGTCCCTTTTCTTTTAATTTAGCTTGTAGATCTCTTGCCGTAAAATCAATCCCCACACTTACTTCTTCATAGTATTTATGGGCAAATTTAGGTTCTATATATTTTCCGACTTTACTTATTTTCACAATAAGTTCAATTTCATGATGAATGTCTTCGGAAAATTCTGGAATCACAAAAGGATGTTGTTTTAACAAAATTGCCGAATCCGGTTTCATAAAAACAACAGGCTCCGTTGGACGCTCATTTTTTAATTCTTCAATATGACTGGCATAATTTCTACCGATACAGATTATTTTCATAATTATCAGCCCCCCCAACCCCCGAAGGGGGAGCTTCATTATTGCTCATTCCCCCTTCGGGGGCAAGGGGGCATTATTTCGTATTTAATTTTCGTAATTTAATAGCTGTCAAAACTTTTTTGGTATACAATGGAAAATCAGCATTTTGAATCCAACTATAATAACCTGGCTCCGACTCTAAAATCTTATCTACTTTGACTCCTTTATGTTTTCCAAAGGTAAAAACCTCCTCGTTATCAGCATCAAAAGCTATCATTCCGGCAAAATCAGCGATTTTTTTTCTGGTAGTAAACTCAGACAAAGATTTCATATCGTTTTCCAATTCAGGATAACGATCCAATTGCGCCATTAGGATTTCATAAGTTGCCATTGTATCTGCTTCAGCTGAATGAGCATTTTCAAGTCCTTTACCACAGTAAAATTTCAAAGCCGCACTCAAAGTACGCTCTTCCATTTTATGAAAAATGGTTTGCACATCAACAGAAACCCTACCTTTCATATCAAAATCTACTCCTGCACGCAATAATTCTTCTGCTAACAATGGAATATCAAAACGATCTGAATTGAATCCAGCCAAATCACTATCCTTAATCATATTATAAACTTGAGGTGCAAGTTCATTAAATGTAGGCTCATTAGCTACTTTTTCATCACTTATTCCATGAATGGCGGTTGATTGTGGCGGAATTGGAATTGTTGGGTTTACCAACCATGTTTTACTTTCTTTATTTCCGTTTGGGAAAACTTTAAAAACTGATATTTCTACAATTCTATCTTTTCCAATGTCAATTCCTGTAGTTTCAAGATCGAAAAAACAAATTGGCTTATTGAGTTTTAGTTCCATTTTTTGTGTTTGAATTGGTACAAATATAAATTTTAACCATGAGTTTTGCTAATTTATTTTACCCTGAAGGCACAAAATCACGAAGTTCCAAAAAAAATAACCCTTACAAAGTTCAAAACTTTAAAAGGGCTATTTATTACAATTTAAGACACAACTTAGCAATCTCTATTTACATCAAATGCTTCAAGATAATCAGCTACGCGTTTTACAAAGTTTCCACCAAGCGCACCATTTACAACACGATGATCATAACTGTGAGACAAGAACATTTTTTGGCGAATCCCTATAAAATCACCGTCTGGAGTTTCTATAACCGCTGGCATTTTTCGTATTGCACCGAGTGCCAAAATACCAACTTGCGGCTGGTTCAAAATTGGCGTTCCAAAAACGCTTCCAAAAGTACCTACATTGGTAACTGTATAAGTTCCTCCTTGTGTATCATCTGGTTTTAGCTTTCCTGCTTTGGCACGACCACCTAAGTCATTCACTGCTTTTGCCATTCCCACCAAATTCAATTGGTCTGCATTTTTTATAACTGGAACGATTAGATTTCCATTTGGCAATGAAGCTGCCATTCCAAGGTTTATATTTTTCTTTTTTATAATAAAATCACCATCGACTGAGACATTCATATCAGGAAAATCCTTTAATGCTTTGGCGACTGCTTCCATAAAAATTGGAGTGTAAGTCAATTTCTCTCCCTCACGTTTCTCAAAAATATTCTTATTTTTCTCTCTCCATTTTACAATGTTTGTCACATCTACCTCAACAAACGACTGTACGTGCGCCGAAGTTTGCACAGAAGCCACCATATATCCAGCAACAAGCTTGGTCATTCTGTCCATTTCTACGATTTCATCTCCTCCACTTACAGAAATAGGAGAAACCTTTTGTGACGGAGTACTTACAGCAGAAACCTTTGGAGTTTCAATCGCTTTCACTGGTGTCTCCACCACAGTTGCTGGTTGAGATCCTCTGTTTTTTACGTAACTCAATATATCTTCTTTGGTAACACGTCCTTCTTTTCCTGTACCTTTTATACTCACCAATTCACCCAAAGAAATCCCTTCTTCTTTTGCAATATTTTTTACTAATGGAGAAAAGAATTTATCACTTTCAGAAAAACTAATTGGAGTTGCAACAGATTCTTTAGCTACTTCAACTGTTTTTTGAATCTCTTCTACAATGGCTGATGTAATCTCAAGACTTGGCGCTTCAACACTTCCTCCTTCAGTTTCAATAATAGCAATGGTCTGTCCTACTTGAACCAAATCATCTTTACCAAACAATTTTTCGACAAGAACACCCGAAACCTCCGATGGGACTTCAGAATCAACTTTGTCGGTAGCAATTTCCAAAACGGCTTCATCCGCTTCAATTTTGTCGCCAACTTCTTTTAACCAATTTGTGATTGTTGCTTCTGCAACGCTTTCTCCCATTTTAGGGAGCTTTAATTCAAATCTTGCCATATTGTTAATCTAAAAGATGATTTTGATTTTCTGTTTGCGAAATTAATGAATATTATCAATATAAATTACACTAAATGTAATTTTTACCGATTATTACAACCTCTCCTCTATCATTAGAAGAATCACTTCCAATGATAAAATCTGCGTTTTTAGGTATAATTCTAAAGGTTATTCCTTTATTTTTAAACCTTTCATGAATTTTAATGCATTCTTTAAAAGAAAAAAACTCATTATCCATAATAATTTGCGTCCCTTTTTTTATTGAATTTGATGACAAATTTACCTCTTTTTCTGATTTCCATTCGAGAAAATTTACCTTTTTTTGAACAAGCAGTGCTATTATTTTTACCAATGCTTCAGAGGTAGATAATAGCAAAAAATTTTCGGAAACACTTTTGGTTTTGGCTCGGCCTTGAATTCTTTTTATTACAGAAAAAAATACAATTCCCATTTTCATAAATACCGAAAAAAGAAAAGAAACATTAAAATGTTTTTTATAGAAAAACGCCATTGCTTCTTGAAAACGTTTCATATAAGTACCATCCTTTATTGTACTTTCGCCTTTATAATGTATTACGGTTGTTTCGTGAAAATAATAATTTGTCTTTCCTTTTTGCAAAGCCATATAGGACAAATCAATATCATCTGAATACATAAAACAATCTTCATCAAAACCTCCAACCTCATCGTACAATTCTTTTTTCAAGAACATAAAAGCCCCAACCAAAATTTCTACTTTGCCTGTTTGGTCTTCAGATAAATGCTGCGCATAGAATTGATTAAAATATTTAGATTTTGGAAAGAGTTTGTATAGGCCTGTAATTTTGGTAAAAGCAACCCAAGGTATGGGAATTCCTCTTTTACTTTCGGGCAGAAAATTACCGGTTCCGTCGATTAGTTTTACGCCTACAATTCCCATTTCATTCTTCTGGATTGCGCTCGAAGTGACAAAATTCAATACTTTTTCAAATGTGTCTTCTGCAACGACGGTATCCGGATTTAGAATACAAATATACTCCCCTTTTGCCTGAGCTACTCCTATATTGTTGCCTTTTGGGAAACCTACATTTTGACTGTTTTGAATGAGCTTAACCTTGGGAAAACGAGATTTTATGACGCAACAACTATCATCAGAAGAATTGTTGTCTACCACAATGATTTCGGCATCTATGTTTTCTAAAGCGCTTTGTACGCTTTGCACACAGAGTTCTAAAAAATAGCGAACATTATAATTGAGAATGATAACGGATAATTGCATAAGGCAAATATAAAGAATAGAAATTCCAAAAAAACAATCCCATTTGTTTTTTATATTCATGACTCTTATAGCAATTATTAGTTATTAAAAAAGAAAAAAATATAGGGCTAGACAGCTTTTTATTTTGATTAATCACCTGCTTTATTACCGAATTACAGCTATATTTACGGAGCTTTCTCATATCTAGGTAAGAAAATTGCCTTATCAAAAAAAACAATCCCAAAAACCATAAAACCTCTTTAGCCCCGATAGAAGTGGCATCCTTTTTTTAATAACCCTTTCAGAGTTTTGAACTTTGAAAGGGTTATTAAAAAAAGATATAACGGATAGCGGGAACGATGTCTCCAAAAATGCTCAATCATTCGCTCCAAAACCTTTTTTTCTATGCTATTGTTTAATATCTTGCTTTTGATTTCTATTTGAAGATAATTATGCTAAAAACAATTATCGTTTTCTTTCTGGTTGTGACTGGTTCTTATGCCCAAATTCAGGGCTGTACAGATCGTTTGGCGAAAAATTTTGATCCAAAAGCCACCGAAAATAATGGCAGTTGTGAGTATGCTTCCGCAAAAGTAAAGTCGATTTTCACAGGAAAATTAAGCGATTCCATTACGGAAACTTCAGGCTTGATTGCTTTTGATGGTTTATTATGGACACACAATGACGATCATGACACTACTCTTTATGGATTAGACAAAAAAGGACAAATCCAGAAGAAAATTACACTACAAGGGATAAAAAATAACGACTGGGAGGAAATTTCGCAAGACAGTTTGTATTTCTATATTGGCGATTTTGGAAATAATTACAAAGGAAACCGACAAGATTTGCAGATTTTGAGAGTTGATAAAAAGTCAGTTTTGGAAAACATATCTATAATTGACACTATTGCTTTTTCGTATGAAAACCAAACAGATTTCAATGTTCAGAAAGCAAACACCACCGATTTTGACTGTGAGGCATTTGTAGTTTTACAGGACAGTATATATTTATTTAGCAAACAATGGAATAGTGAGAAAACGAGTTTGTATTCTTTACCAAAAAATCCCGGGACGCACATTGCCCAACTCAAAGAGACTCTGAATGTGCAAGGACTGATTACAGGCGCAACGGTATTACCTATGAAAAAAGGTGTTGTTTTGTGTGGGTATTCAAAAATGCTTCAGCCGTTTGTGTACCTATTTTATGATTATGAAAACAATGATTTTTCTACTGGAAACCAACGGAAAATCAAAATTGAACTTCCCTTTCATCAGGTTGAAGGAATTGCTACTGAAGACGAATCATTGTTTTATTTAACGAATGAAGCAACTGTAAAAAAACCATTTGTAAACACACTGCAACAAATACATTCGATTGATTTGAGTCCGTATTTGAAAGAATGATTGCCTTGTCTTTCTTAGTTTCAAAATAAACAATTCGCATTTAGTCTCATAATAGCTTACTTTTGCCAAAAAATTAGCCTTGTGAATTATTTATCAGTAGAGAATATATCTAAATCTTTTGGGGAGCGTACGCTGTTCAAAGACATTTCCTTTGGAATTAACAAAGATCAAAAAATTGCCTTTATCGCCAAAAACGGTTCGGGTAAAACTACCATAATGAACATTATTAATGGTTTTGACGAGCCCGATACTGGTCAAGTTGTGCTGAGAAAAAGCATTCGAATGGCTTTTTTGTCACAAGACAATAAACTGCAAGACGAATTAACGATTGAAGAAAGCATTTTTGCATCGGATAATGAGAGTTTAAAGATTATAGAAGCTTATGAAAAAGCACTCGAAAATCCTGAGGATGAAGAAGCGTATCAGAAAGCTTTTGACGGAATGGATCAGCACAATGCTTGGGATTTTGAAACGCAATACAAGCAAATTTTGTTCAAATTGAAGTTGGAAGACTTTAAACTGAAAGTAAAAAACCTTTCGGGTGGACAGAAAAAACGATTGTCACTGGCTATTATTTTGATCAACCGTCCCGATTTATTGATTCTGGATGAACCAACAAATCACTTGGATCTTGAAATGATCGAATGGTTAGAAAGTTATTTTGCCAAAGAAAATATCACATTATTCATGGTGACACACGACCGTTTTTTCTTGGAGCGTGTTTGTAATGAAATCATTGAGTTGGACAACGGAAAAATATACCAATACAAAGGAAACTATTCGTATTATTTAGAGAAAAAAGAAGAGCGCATCGCCTCCGAAAATGCGAGTGTTGATAAAGCACAAAACTTATTTGTCAAAGAATTGGAATGGATGCGTCGCCAACCAAAAGCGAGAACAACCAAATCGAAATCGCGTCAGGACGATTTTTATGATATTAAAGAAAAAGCCCAAAGTCGCAGAAAAGAAAATGTAGTCGAACTAGAAATTAACATGGAACGTATGGGAAGCAAAATCATCGAGCTTCACAAAATTTCTAAAAAATTCAAAGATCACGTCATTTTGGATAATTTCAGTTATGATTTTCAACGTGGAGAGCGCATTGGAATCATTGGTAAAAACGGAACTGGAAAATCTACTTTTCTGAATCTTTTGACAGGAACTATTCCGCTGGATGGTGGAAAAGTGGTTGTGGGTGATACCATAAAAATTGGTTATTATACCCAAAGCGGAATTAACCCAAAACCAGGGCAACGTGTAATCGATGTCATTAAGGAATACGGAGAATTTATTCCGTTAACAAAAGGCAGACTGATTTCGGCTTCGCAATTGTTAGAGCGTTTTCTTTTTGATTCTAAAAAACAATACGATTATATAGAAAAATTAAGCGGAGGCGAATTGAAACGTCTGTATTTATGTACCGTTTTGATTCAGAACCCAAACTTTTTGATTCTCGATGAGCCAACAAATGATTTGGATATTGTGACATTGAATGTGTTAGAGAGTTTCCTTTTGGATTATCCGGGCTGTTTGGTAGTGGTTTCGCATGACCGTTATTTTATGGACAAAATTGTAGATCAGTTGTTTATTTTTAGAGGTCAAGGAGAAATTGAAACATTTCCTGGAAATTACTCTGATTTTAGAGCCTATGAAGACAGCACTGATGTGGCTCAAAAAGAAGATAACAAAACAGAGAAAAAAGAGTGGAAGCAAAACAATCCGACTGGAAATTTGACTTTCAACGAGCAAAAAGAATTTCAAAAGATAGAGAAAGAAATCAAGGAATTGGAGATTGACAAAACCAAAATTGAGCAATTATTCTCTGATGGAAAAGTAGCAGATGCCGATATCGAAAAGAAAGCCAAAGAACTGGAAAACATCATCAAGAAAATTGAGAACAAAGAGGAAAGATGGTTTGAGTTGAGTGCAAAATTGGAAGGATAAATTTTAGTTTGCAGAGATAAACACATATTAAAGAATAGTTCTAAAAGCCATAACAAAATTTAATTTTCGTTATGGCTTTATTATTTTGTAAAGCAAATCTTTGTTCCATTAAATTGAAAATTTTCAAATAAAAGTCACGAAAAATCTTTTTTATAAAATCACTATCGGTTTTACTATATTTGCTTTCTTTAAAAATATTTTTCTATGAAACCATTATTATTTGCCCTACTAGCCTTGACTCTTTTTATTTCTTGTTCAAAAGGAAAAGAAAAAGAACCTACAATTCAAAAAGAAATTCCAGTAGATTTCGTTGCTAAAAACAATAAAGAAATTACCGACTACATAGCCAAAAACAATTTAAAAACTATAAAAAGTGATTCGGGATTGTATTATGTAATCACCGATCCTGGAACTGGAAAACAACCAACTGCAACTTCTAATGTAACGGTTGCTTATAAAGGTTATTTCACTAATGGAACCGTATTTGACCAAAGTGGTCCTGAAGGAATCTCTTTTGGATTGGATCAAGTTATAAAAGGTTGGACAGAAGGAATTCCTTATTTAAAAACTGGAGGAAGTGCTATTCTTTTGGTACCAGCACAATTAGGGTACGGAAATAACAGTATGGGACCTATTCCTGGTGGTTCGGTACTTATTTTTGATGTAAAATTAATTTCAGTAAATTAATTTTATAGCCAATTAATGCATAAAAAAAGCCACAACGAAATTCATTTCTAATGTGGCTTTTCTTTTTTATTGATTTTATTTTATTCAAGTGATATAAAGTTAAATCACTTTAATTACAATAATTAAATCTCTATGAGAAATTTTGCTTAGTTTTATCTTTTGTTGAAAAAAATATTAATTCAGAAAAATAAACGGGTTTGGATATAACTCAGGTCTTTAGTATGACTTTTACAAATAATTTGAAATCAAAATTCGTAGTCTTATTTATTTTTTCTTTTTTTTATTCTCAAACAATCGTTTCACAGGAAGAGAAAAAAGAGAAAGAAATAAAACAAAAACTACGCTCCATTGTTGATTTATTTACCAAAGAAGATACACTAAAAATCAGCAAACCTGATTCTAAAACAAATTTAATAGCATTCCCTACATTAGGCTATCAACCCGCAAATGGATTTACTCTTGGGTTCATAAGTCAATTTAGCTTTAAATTAAAACCAGAAAATAAAATCTCATTACTATCTGGTGGTGCATCCTATAGTTCCCAAAAACAAGTCTTGACCTATTTAAAAAACAATATGTACATCAGTAATGACCACTTTTTTTTTAGTGGTGATTTTCGATATTATATTTTCTCACAATCCAATTATGGATTAGGAACCGATATTATTCCTTGGGGAGCCGAATTTAAGAAATTCGATTATAATAGTATCGAGCAACCAATGAATTATAATTATTTTAAATTTCACGAAACCGTTTCTTATAATATCTATCGCTCTTTTTTTATTGGATTAGGAATTCATTTTGATAGTTATACCAATATAAATGACAAGTTATTGAATGTTGCCAATATGCAATATACTTACCATTACAATTACTCAAAAAAATACGGGTTCAGTGATAAAAACTATGCTGTAAATGGCTTTAGTTTAAACTTAATTTATGATGCTAGAGACAATTTAATAAACACTAATAACGGTTTGTATTTGAACATGAATTATCGCTATAATCCACAAAACGATATTAATAAACACAAGAGCGCTACACTATTGCTAGAATCTCGATATTTTATTCCCATCAGTAAAACAAACAAACAACATGTAATTGGTTTTTGGGCGTATGGCCAATTTTTAACAAGTGGAAGACAACCTTATTTGAATCAACCTGCAATAGGTTGGGATCAAAATAGCCGTAGCGGGAAAGGATATACTCAAGGTTTGTTTAGAGGAACCAACTTGATGTATTTTGAAAGCGAATATCGTTTCCCAATTACAAAAAACCAAATGATCAGCGGAACGGTTTTTGCTAATGCTACAACTGCCAGTTCGGAAGATAAAAACCTCCATTTATTCGAATCCATTCAACCCGCAATTGGACTTGGATTGAGAGTTCTTTTAGACAAAAACACTCTAACCAATTTTATAGTCAACTTTGGATTGGGTCGTGATTCTCAAACATTCTATTTTAATGATGGAGAAGGATTCTAACTACTATTCAAGTCGCAGTTTTCAGTCGCAGTATGATAGAAGTCTTCTTCAAATTAGCTCCAATGTGTCCATTGAGACTTAAAATCGAGACTAATTCTACCAAGCAATCGGATTGTAATCTTTCAAAAACTTTCCGCACCAGTGTTTTCCAGTATTAATACCATCAAACAAAGGATCCATAACCCGTGCTGCTCCATCAACGATATCTAAAGGTGGTTGAAAATCTTGTTCTTCCTGTTTCCTTTTGGCCAATTCGGCAGGATCTTCATCGGTTACCCAACCTGTATCGACAGCATTCATAAAAATCCCATCTTTGGCCAAAGTTCCTGCGGCTGTGTGTGTGAGCATATTCAAAGCTGCTTTGGCCATATTGGTATGCGGATGACGGTCTTCCTTGAAATCACGATAAAATTTTCCTTCCATTGCCGAAACGTTGATAATGTGTTTTTTGCCCGTAATGTCTTTCTTCATCACTTCCGAAAGTCGGTTGCACAATACAAATGGAGCTACCGAATTTACTAGCTGCACTTCAATCATTTCTGTAGTTTCGATTTGTCCCAATTTCAAACGCCAGCTGTTAGTTTTTCTTAAATCTACTTGTTGCAAGTCGGCATCGAGTTCTCCTTCTGGGAAAACTTCTTGCGCGACCAACGTATTGTCAAAAGAATACGGAATTTGGGATAATCTAGCAGAAGCCCTTAAACCAATTCCGGGTTCTGGTCCGTGCCACGTTACTGGCATATTTTGGTTGGAAGAAGCTCCCAAAGTCAATACTTTTAACTCATCTAAACAATTGGTGTGATCCAATAATAATTCTTGAGCAGATTTTGGCAAACTAGCGATGGCTCGTTCTTCATTTTCCATCAAGTGCGTATAAAAACCCGCAGGACGTCTTACCGTTTGTGCAGCATTATTGATTAGAATATCCAACCTTCCGTATTTTTGTTCAATGAAATTGCAAAAAATCTCTACACTTGGAATATGTCTCAAATCCAATCCGTGAATTTTTAAGCGATGTCCCCACTCCAGAAAATCATCTTCCTTAGCAAATCGCAAAGCCGAATCCACAGGAAAACGGGTTGTTGCAATAACTGTTGCTCCACCTCTAAGTAACATCAAAGTAATATGATACCCTATTTTTAAGCGTGAACCCGTAATCACGGCAATTTGCCCTTTTACATCTGCGCTTTGAAAACGTTTGGCATAATTAAAATCACCACAATCCGGACACATCGAATCGTAAAAATGATGCATTCTAGTAAACTCTGTTTTGCATACATAACAATTCTGGGGTGTCTCCAATTCCAATTGCTCTTTATTGGCAAGATCATTTACAGCCAATAATTTGGGAGCTACAAATATACTTGCTTCACGAGCAGATCGAATTCCAGTTTCTTTACGGGCCGTTCTGTCTTTCTTTTCCTGCTTGCGTTTGGCTACTGCTTTTCCGTCTTTTTTTCGACGGGCAAACTCATCACGATCTGGTCTCGAAAACTGACCTGCTGCTTTAATTAATGCTGTTCGTTGTTCTTTTGGTATTTCAAAAATTTGATCTGTATCTGTATTGAGTTGTGTCAAAATAGTGATGCAATGGTTAATTTCTTCCAATGTTATTGCACTTTTAATAGCTGTTTCTTCCGTCATCCTTATAATATTCTTTACTTTTCTTGATGTAAATTTCAAGGGAGCAAAGATAGTTTTAAATTTTGGGACTGTTAAATATTGGCTTATACTTTAATAAAATGCTATTTCACAAGAAATCTAGAGAAAACACAGCGAAGCACAAAGTTTAGTTTTTAGATATTGAATACTTAAAAAATCTCTGTGTATCTTCGCATTTTCTTTGTGAACCTTTGTGAAACAGTCTTTATGTTATTCCAAATCAAATCCTATCTTAAATTCCTTTGGCAATCCAAAAACGAACATGCAGTTCATTCCCCATTTGTCTTTAATTTATTGACCAAATGTTTTTATGACAAAAAATACAAACTAGAGTATGCCATTTTAAAAAAATACCGAAACGAACTTTTGCAAAATAAAAATACTATTTCGGTAACCGATTTTGGTGCAGGTTCTCGAGTTTTTAAATCCAATATCAGACAAATTTCAAAAATTGCAGAAACGGCTGGAATCTCACCCAAACGAGCCCAATTATTGTATCGAATTGTCCATTATTTTCAACCAGAAACTGTTTTAGAAATTGGGACTTCATTAGGATTGGCAACTTCCACACTTGCATTAGGAAATCCAAAAGCAAAAATCATAACGCTCGAAGGCTGTCCAAATACAATTGCAGTTGCAAAAATTCAATTGCAAAAATTCAATTGTAATACTATAGAATGTATTGAAACCGATTTTTTAAGTTATCTGCAAAACTGCCAACAGAAAACAGAAAGCTACCAATTGATTTACTTTGATGGCAACCATTCTAAAAAAGCAACATTAGACTATTTTGAGTTATTATTACCAACTATTACCAATGAAACAGTTTGGATTTTTGATGATATTCATTGGTCTGCAGACATGGAAGCGGCTTGGGAAATTATAAAAAACCATCCAAAAGTGACGGTAAGCATAGATACTTTTCAATGGGGATTGGTCTTCTTTAGATACGAGCAACCCAAACAGCATTTTATAATCAGAACATAAATTTGCCGTTTTAAAATTTAAAATTACATTATGGACATCAACCAAATTTTTGAAAATAACCAAAAATGGATTATCAAACAGCTCCAAATAGATAAAAACTATTTTGAAAAATTATCAAAAGGACAATCTCCAGAATTTTTATATATTGGTTGTTCTGACAGTCGTGTTTCTGCCGAAGAACTTATGGGGCTGGAACCTGGAGAAGTTTTTGTGCATCGAAACATTGCAAATATGGTTCCAAATACCGACTTAAATTCGATGTCTGTGATCAATTATGCGGTGGTACATTTGAAAGTAAATCACATCGTAGTTTGTGGTCATTATGGTTGTGGAGGTGTGCATGCAGCCATGCAACAATCCGATTTGGGAATATTAAACCCATGGCTAAGAAACATCCGCGATGTGTATCGAATTCATCGAAAAACGCTTGATGCCATAACCAATGAGGAAGAAAAATATAAAAAGTTAGTTGAATTAAACGTACAAGAACAATGCATCAATGTTATCAAAACTGCCGAAGTACAAAAAGCATTCAACGACCGAAATTTAAAAGTATATGGTTGGATTTTTGATATTCACAGTGGAAAATTAATTGACCTTAATATCAACTTTACAGAAAAATTGAAAGATATTACCCAGATTTACAAAATATCAAACTAAACAAGTTTTACTTAAAAAAAGATTCAAAATGGTTTCAAAATAGTTTGTTTGAAATCAAAACAAAAAAAAGACAGTCACCCCCATGACTGTCTTTTCCATTCTGAATAACAAAATCTAAAATCCGAAGATTTTATTTCAATTGATTGCTTTAGAATGAAATTAATTTTTGCTAAACAATCAAACAAAAGTTTAAACCTAAATAACCTACTACTAAAATTTAAACTTTTGATTACCAAATTTAATAAATACAAGAATAAAAATCGACAATATTCTATATAAAATCGATGAAATACACTTGTATTTAATTTTAACACTAATTAAACTATAATAAATTAAATATTTATGATGAAAAATTATTTTATTTCATTCCATAATTAATTATTTTTTTGCTTTAGCCATTTCAGTTGATTTTGCACCCATTCTATTCAAAGTATACATCGGAGCAAATTTCAACTTCAATCCAGAAATTTTCATATTATCATTTGAAGTAAGTCCCTCGTTTTCCACTGTATTTTTTCTACTATCCAAGGCTTCATACATTAATTTTACTTCATCCCAATCCTCACGGGTATAACTGTCTTTATTTTTTTGAGCGGTATCAACAAATAATTGGTATACACCTAGAATATTTTTAGCATTTACCCAATTAAAGTTCATATCATTCCCAACCTTTCCCACACCAAAAAGTGCATTTCTCAATCGTTGTTTTGGATTGTCCGCTATTATAGCTTGATTTTCAATTTCGGTTTGCGCATCCATTTTTGCTTTAAGTTCTTCATATTTGGCTCTACTGGCATTAATTCGCTCTTGTGCTTTAATATCATCTTTCAAATCAGCCAAAGCCAATTCAGCAGCAGCATTTCTTATTTCATAATTAGCTTGAATAGATTCCCAGTTCTCTTTGGTAACTACTGTATCTGTGTTTCCTAATGAATCCACATAGACAACATAGGTATCTACCGATTTTTCGGCCTGTATTTTTTTTTCATCCTTGCAAGAAGATAATCCCAAAGTAATTACAGCCATTCCCAATAATAATTTTCTAGTTTTCATAATTTTTGATTTAATAAACATATCTGTATCAAATGTACCTTGAGTTCCATTGTATCCAATATATATGTAGCAATTATACAAACAATCCAAAAAATTCTGATACATATCGAAATTCGATATAAATTTCATAAAAATTAAAACTACCCAAATGATAATAGATATGAATAAATTGTAACAAAAATCTAACTAGAACTACTTATCATAATTAAAAAGTCTTTTGTACTTTTAAAACCAAATATCAACAATCCACTAGCAATAATTCTAATGAAAAACCCACTTATAAAAATAACCAATATCAAACGAGACTTTGTCCTAGGAAACGAAATTGTATATGTCTTAAAAGGAATTGATTTAGAAATTAACAAAGGGGAATATGTAGCTTTAATGGGTCCATCTGGTTCTGGAAAATCTACCTTAATGAATTTATTAGGTTGCTTAGATACACCAACATCTGGAACTTATATCTTAAACGGAAAAGATGTAAGCCATATGAAAGACGACGAACTGGCCGAAATTAGAAATAAAGAGATTGGATTTGTTTTTCAAACATTCAATCTTTTACCAAGAACTACCGCTCTTGATAATGTAGCTTTACCAATGATTTATGCTGGCTATTCAAAAACCGAAAGAAACACAAGAGCCACTGAAGTATTAAACCAAGTAAATCTTGGTGATAGAATGGATCATCAACCCAATCAACTTTCAGGAGGACAGCGTCAACGTGTGGCCATTGCTAGAGCATTAGTAAACAAACCTTCCATCATACTTGCTGATGAACCGACAGGAAATTTGGACAGCAAAACTTCTTTGGAAATTATGAAACTTTTTGGAGATATTCATGCCAATGGCAATACTGTTATTCTAGTTACACACGAAGAGGAAATTGCAGCTTACGCCCATCGTGTAATTCGTTTAAGAGACGGTGTTATTGAAAGTGATACAACAAAATAATTTAGAGGTTAGAATTATTCTGAACTTGTAAACCTCTAACTTCTAACTTCTAATCTCTAACTTAAAATGAAAGTATATACAAAAACTGGAGATGGCGGAACCACAGCCCTTTTTGGTGGCACTAGAGTACCAAAAGACCATGCCCGCATCGAAAGCTATGGAACAGTGGATGAACTAAATTCATACATTGGATTAATCCGTGACCAAGAAATAAATAATCATTACAAAGAAATATTAATCGAAATTCAAGATCGATTGTTTACTGTCGGAGCCATTCTTGCCACTCCTCCAGAAAAAGAAGTGATGAAAAATGGCGAATTACGTCTAAAAAAACTTGGGATTATCGAGTCTGATATTGAATTACTGGAAAATGAAATAGACAGTATGGAAGAATCACTTCCCACAATGACACATTTTGTGTTACCGGGAGGACACCAAACCGTGTCATATTGTCATATTGCAAGATGCGTTTGCCGCCGTGCAGAACGCTTAGCAGTGCATTTAAGCCATAATGAGCCTGTTGCTGAAATTGCAATTAAGTACTTAAACCGACTTTCTGACTATCTTTTTGTATTGGCACGAAAGTTGTCTCATGATTTAAACGCCGAGGAAGTAAAATGGATTCCTAGAAAATAGGTTGACGTTTTATAGATTACGGTTTACAGTATTTAGAAAAGATTTTCAGTTTTGAAATTTAGAATTAATTATCTTAATACTTACTGTCTGAAAATACGTTCTTAATTTTTTTAAAAAATAAATGGTTTTTTACTTGTCTTTTTCAGTAAAAAATTTATTTTTGCACAAAACTAAATCGACAAATATGTATTGGACATTAGAATTAGCATCATATTTAAGCGATGCACCGTGGCCTGCTAACAAAGACGAACTTATTGACTACGCTATTAGAGCAGGCGCTCCATTAGAAGTAGTAGAAAACCTTCAATCTATAGAAGATGAAGGCGAGATATATGAATCAATGGAAGAAATTTGGCCAGATTATCCAACTGACGAAGATTATCTTTGGAATGAGGATGAATATTAAAAAGTAAACCAAGAAAAAGTCTCAAAAGAGGCTTTTTTTTTGTTTAAATTTACACAGTTATAAAATTAGAAATAAAAATAAATCATGAGTTTCATAAACAGTATTATTAAAATCTTTGTTGGAGATAAATCTGAGAAAGATGTCAAAGCATTACAGCCTTATTTAAATAAAATTAAAACTTTTGAAAGCACTTTACAAGCCTTATCAAATGATGAACTTAGGGCCAGGACTGCTTATTTTAAAGAAAAAATAAAACAAGCACGTGCAGACAAAGATGCTAAAATTGCTAGCCTTCTTCTTGAAGTAGAAAGCATTGAAGATATTGACAAAAGAGAAGATATTTATATTGCAATAGATGCTTTAGAAAAAGAAGCATACGACATCTCTGAAAAAACATTAATGGAGATTCTTCCAGAAGCTTTCTCAGTGGTAAAAGAAACCGCAAGACGTTTCAAAGACAACACACAAATCACGGTTACTGCTACAGCAAAAGACAGAGAATTATCTGCTACCAAAAGCTACATTACACTTGATGGCGATAAAGCTATTTGGGCAAACACTTGGAATGCTGCAGGAAAAGAAATCACTTGGGACATGATTCATTATGATGTTCAATTGATTGGCGGAATGGTTTTACACGAAGGAAAAGTTGCCGAAATGCAAACTGGAGAAGGTAAAACACTGGTTGCAACCTTACCATTATACTTAAATGCTTTAACTGGAAACGGTGTTCATTTGGTAACCGTAAACGATTACTTGGCCAAACGTGATAGTACGTGGAAAGCCCCTTTATTCGAATTTCACGGATTGACTGTAGATTGTATTGATAATCACCAACCGAGTTCAGAAGGAAGAAAAAATGCTTACAACGCAGACATCACTTACGGAACAAATAATGAATTTGGTTTTGATTACCTAAGAGATAATATGGCGCATTCGCCAGAAGATTTGGTACAAAGAAAACACAATTATGCGATTGTGGATGAGGTCGATTCTGTTTTGATTGATGATGCCCGTACACCTCTTATCATTTCGGGACCAGTTCCTCAAGGAGACCGTCATGAGTTCATGGAAATGAAACCAAAAATTGAAAACCTTGTCAGTTTACAACGCCAATTGGCCAATGGTTTTCTTTCTGAAGCAAAAAAATTAATCAAAGAAGGAAATACTAAAGACGGTGGTTTCTTACTGCTAAGAGCTTACAGAAGTTTACCAAAAAACAAAGCACTTATTAAGTTTTTGAGTGAAGAAGGAATCAAACAATTGCTTCAAAAAACCGAAAATTCTTATATGCAAGACAACAATCGCGAAATGCCAAAAGTGGATGAAGCATTGTATTTTGTTATAGAAGAAAAAAACAATCAAGTAGAATTAACAGATAACGGTATAAAATTCCTTTCTGGCGATACTGACGCTGACTTTTTTGTACTTCCAGATATCGGAACTGAAATTGCTATCATCGAAAAGAAAAAACTGGACAAAGATGCTGAAGCCGAAGAAAAAGAAAGATTATTTCAAGATTTTGGTATAAAAAGCGAACGTATTCACACTTTGACGCAGCTTTTAAAAGCATACGCTTTATTCGAAAAAGATGTAGAATATGTAATCATGGACAACAAAATCATGATTGTTGATGAGCAAACAGGACGTATCATGGATGGTCGTCGTTATTCTGACGGATTACACCAAGCTATTGAAGCCAAAGAAAACGTAAAAATTGAAGCGGCTACCCAAACTTTTGCAACAGTTACTTTGCAAAACTATTTTAGAATGTACAACAAATTGGGTGGTATGACTGGAACAGCGGTAACAGAAGCTGGAGAGTTATGGCAAATCTACAAATTGGATGTTGTAGAAATTCCAACAAACAGACCAATGTCTAGAATAGACAAAGAAGATTATATCTACAAAACAACTCGTGAAAAGTTTAATGCGGTAATCGAAGATGTTACTGAATTATCAAAAGCAGGAAGACCTGTTCTTATTGGAACAACTTCGGTGGAGATTTCAGAATTATTGAGCAGAATGTTGAAAATGCGTGGTGTAGCTCACAATGTATTGAATGCAAAAATGCACAAACAAGAAGCGCAAATTGTTGAAGAAGCAGGAAAACCTGGAGTGGTGACCATTGCAACCAACATGGCGGGTCGTGGTACCGATATCAAATTGTCTCCTGAAGTAAAAGCGGCTGGTGGTTTGGCAATTGTAGGTACAGAACGTCATGACTCTCGTCGTGTAGACCGCCAGTTACGTGGTCGTGCAGGACGTCAAGGTGATCCAGGAAGTTCTCAGTTTTATGTTTCTCTTGAAGACAACTTAATGCGTTTATTTGGTTCTGAAAGAGTAGCCAAAGTAATGGACAGAATGGGATTGCAAGAAGGAGAAGTGATTCAGCATTCTATGATGACCAAATCGATCGAACGTGCTCAGAAAAAAGTAGAAGAAAACAACTTTGGTGTTCGTAAACGTTTATTAGAATATGATGACGTAATGAACGCACAACGTGAAGTAGTTTACAAACGTCGTCGTCACGCTTTGTTTGGTGAACGTCTAAAATTGGATATTGCCAATATGCTTTACGACACTTGCGAATTGATCGTTGACGTGAATAAAGCAAAAAATAATTTCAAGGATTTTGAATTTGATATTATTCGTTATTTCTCCTTTACTTCACCAGTTTCAGAAGCCGATTTTGCTAAATTAACAGAAATTGAAATTACAGCTAAGCTTTATAAAGCAACGCTAGAATTTTACACTCAAAAGACAGAAAGAAGTGCTAGAGAAGCATTCCCAATTATAAAAAATGTTTACGAAGACAGAAACAATCATTTTGAACGCATTGTTGTTCCTTTTACCGATGGAATAAAATCGTTTAACGTCGTTACTGATTTGAAAAAAGCTTACGAAACTGAGGGAGCTCAACTAGTTGCTGATTTTGAGAAAAACATCACTTTATCTATTGTTGATGAAGCTTGGAAAAAACATTTACGTAAAATGGACGAATTGAAACAATCCGTTCAATTGGCCGTTCACGAACAAAAAGACCCATTACTAATTTATAAATTGGAAGCTTTTAATTTATTTAGAGGAATGTTGGAGAATGTAAACAAGGAAGTGATATCTTTCTTATTTAAAGGGGATTTACCTGCGCAAAATGCACCTGTCATTGAAGAGGCAAAAATCGTACGTCAGAAAGAAGATTATAAGTTAAGCAAAGACGAAGTTTTAAATTCTGATGAATTAGCAGAACGTAATCAAGAAGCTGGACAAACGCAACAACGACAAGTAACTGAGACTATCGTTCGCGATCAACCCAAAATAAACAGAAATGACACAGTAACTATACAAAATGTAGCCAATGGTCAAACACAAGAAATGAAATTCAAAAAAGCCGAAAGCTTAATCGCAAGTGGTGCTTGGGTTTTGGTTTCTTAATTAAAAATAGAATTGATTTGAATCCCCAATTACGAAAGTAGTTGGGGATTTTTTATTAAAAGGATAAAATTGTCTTATAAAAAATACTATTTTTGCGGTCAAATAAAATAGTCTGAAACAATTTTTCGTCATATTACTATCCTCATTACTACTTCTTCCCTCTTTTGGGAATATAATTGTATATGTAAAATTCAAAATCAATCAAAACGAGATCGCCAAAACCATTTGTGTACAAAGAGAAATAGCCAACAACACTTGTAATGGTAATTGTGAACTTAAGAAAAGCTTAAAGAAATTTGATGATAATGAAAAACAAATGCAAAACAATCTCAAAGAAAAATTGGAGTTGGTTTACATTCCAAATACTTTAGAAACGAACTTTTCAATTGTAACATCAATTTCTTCTACTCAATCAAAATACTTTTCTTTAGATAAAAAACCAATCTCGGTTGTATTATCGAACTTTCGACCACCTTCCTATTTTATATAAATTTTAATTTCACTTTTCAAAATTTTTTGAAATGTCTTTCATTGGCTTAAGGTCAATGAAACAATTGTTATTACCCAAAATTTATATAAATCAAAAATGAAGAAAATTCTATTCACCCTTTTACTATTGGGTCAAATTTCCATTGCACAAAATAAAACTGAAAAAGACAGTACAAAAACAGAAGAACTTGAGAACATCTTTATTACTGCCAATCGTTCTGCTACACATCGAAAAGAAACTCCAGCTGCTATTAGTAAATTAACCGCCAAAACCATTAACGAAACCAAGGCAGTAGCTGCTTATGAAATCATCAACAAAACACCAGGAGTGACGATGGTAAACCTTGGTAACGAACAACACATGATGTCTATTCGTCAACCCATGACCACCAATGCTTATTATTTATATCTTGAAGATGGCCTACCTATTCGCCCAATGGGAATTTTCAACCACAATGCTTTATTAGAAATCAACCAATTCAACCTTCAAAGTATAGAAGTAATAAAAGGTCCTGCTTCCTCTTTATATGGGCCAGAAGCAGTTGGAGGAACTGTTAATTTAATTTCAATTCATCCTCCCGTTACACCCGAATTCAAGTTTGGAATCCAAGCAGACCAATGGGGGTACAAACGAATTCAAGCAGCAGGTGGAGCAACCGTAGGCAAAGTCGGTTTCAATATTGCAGGAATCTCCAGCTTACAGGAAAATGGCTGGATGACTTATTCTGATTACAAAAAAGACAATATCAACGTTAGAATTGATTACAACATAAACAATAAAACTCGATTAATCAGTAATACCATGTGGGGCAAATACTATTCCGATATGAGCGGAAGTGTTAATGAAGCTGCTTTTTACGATAGAACCTACAAGAGTACTACTGATTTCACGTATCGCAAATCGGATGCCTTAAGAACCAGATTGACTTTGGAGCACGATTGGAATGATAATGCCAATAGTTATTTAACCGTTTATCATAGAGACAATAAATTAGGACAAAATCCATCCTACGGAATTAAATGGAGTCCTACTGTAAAACCCACTACAGCAAAAGGAGAAGTAAACTCGAACAACTTCAAAAGTTATGGTGCAATCGGGCAACACATCCAAAAATTTAGTTTTTTAAACACTAAAATTGTTGCTGGAGCACTTTATGATTATTCTCCTGTAACTTATTGGGCGTATTTACTCGAAATGAAAGCCAATCTTAACCCAGGAACTCCAGGGAAGCAAACGGTTAATTATTATGAGATTACAGCCGAACGTCCCGATGTAAAATTATCAGACTACACCGCTGACATTTTTAACACCGCAGGTTATGCACAAGTAAGCATCAACCCTTTTGAAAAATTGATTGTAACTGCAGGTGCCCGTTATGATAATTTGAAAGTAAATTACAATAATGCACTTGACCATTCTACAGGTACCAAAATATACGACAAACCAACTTTCAAAGCGGGTGCCAACTACAATCCTTTTTCATTTGCTGGAATTTACGGAAATTATTCCCAAGGGTTTGCTCCTCCAGGCATCACCTCTATTTTTAGAGCCAAAACAGGAACAGGAGGAACATCAGGAAAACCTGCTGAGTTTTATTATAACTTAGAACCGGCAACATTCAATAATTATGAAATTGGAGGTTGGTTATCCTTTTTTAAAGGCAAATTAAACTTTGACTATGCCGTTTATTACATGGAAGGCAAGAACGAATTATTGAGCATTCGCTTGCCAGATAACTCTACCGATTATCGTTCTGCTGGTGAAACTAGACATAAAGGGGTTGAATTTGGAGGAAATTTCAAATTTTTATCGAATCAGTTGAATATTCGATTTGGGGGAACTATTGCCGAACATACTTTTATAGATTTTAAAGTTTCTGATTTTCCAACAGATGCTTTGAGAAATTTGGATGGAAAAGAAATGCCTCAAGCTCCTAGATGGTCTGGAAATTCAGAAATCAGTTATTACCCAAATTGGTTACCAAAATTCAGAACTTCGATAGAATGGCAATCGGTTGGTAAATATTATCAAGATCAAATCAATACCGTAAAATATGTCGGTTATGATATTTTTAATTTCAGAGCTGGATACGAATGGAAGGGAATTGAAATTTATGGAAACATAATCAATCTTACGGACAAATTATATGCCTATAACGTAACTCGAGGAAATACCGCAACCTCTCAACCCACTTATACTGCTGCAGCTCCGAGAACATTTTTAATAGGTTTACAATATCATTTTTCATTAAGAAAATAACTAATTTATTCAACCCTTTCAGAGTTCAAAACTCTGAAAGGGTTATATAATTCAAAAAGAAAACAATGAACAATACACCAAAAGAAGAGAAAATTTCAAAAAAGAAAGATTCCAAACTAGTCAAAAAATTGAAACAAAAAATGTACAAATGGCACCGTACAATAGGAATCATTACACTAATTCCAGTTATTTTCTGGACATTATCTGGATTAATGCATCCTTTTATGGCGCATTTTTTCAAACCAGAAATCGCTAACGAACGCCTTGAAGTAAAACCAATTGATAAATCTCAATTAATACTTTCAATCCAAGAGGTTTTACAAAAAAATAAAATAACCGCGTTCAAAAATTTCCGAATCGTATCATTTGACAATTCAACCTTTTATCAATTAAAAACGGTAAACGACGAATTGATCTATTTTAATACTTTAGACGCAAAAAAACTGGAAAATGGGGACCAAAAATATGCAAATTGGCTATCCCGTTATTTTCTAGACGATCAAAAAAGTACAATAAGCAAAACGGATTTAATAACCCAATTTACGGCTCAATACAAATACGTCAATCGGTATTTACCAGTTTACAAGACAACATTCGATCGCCCAGACGGAATGCAGGTTTATGTAGAAACGGCATCAAGCAAATTGGCCACTTACAACCCGAAATCAAGACAAGCTTTTATCTGGTTTTTTGACACTTTCCACAATTGGGCTTTTATTGATTGGATTAGCAACAACAGTATTCGTATTGTTGTGATGTTTTTGTTTCTTTCCATCATCTTCCTTTCGGCTATTAGCGGAATTATAATCTATGGTTTATTTTGGAAGCAATTCAAAAAAACAGACAGTTTAACTCCTAAAAAAGGCCTCAGAAAATACCACCGCCAAATCGGAATTTGGGTTTCCTTATTCACCTTGACATTTGCCTTTAGCGGAGCTTATCATGCTACAACCAAATGGAAACCATACACTTTAGACAAAATGGTGTATGAACCTATTTTTGAAACAAAAGACATTCAAACTCCAAACAATGCTATAGCTGTTGACTGGAAACGAATAGAAAATGTAAGCCTCGTTACTTTAAATGACAGCATTTATTACAGATGCCAATTGACATTAGCCAAAAATAAAAAATATGAGGCACCCAAAATAGATTCAAAATCCAAATGGGATAAAAAAGAAAATCCAAAATCGGAAATTCTTTATATCAATACAACAACAAATAAAGTCGCTCCAAACCTTGATTTAGAATACGCCAAATTTTTGGTTTCCTTTTTTAGTGACACCGTTACAAAAGAGGCTTGTTGTGAAATGGAAGGCGGAATAACTGAAAAAACAAGTTTAGAAAACATTGCTTTATTAGAAACTAAAGTTTTAACCGACTTTGAAAGTCGAGAATATGGTTTTGTCAATAAACGATTGCCCGTAATAAAATTAGCCTATGACACGCCAGAAAAAACTACCTATTTTATAGAAACAGCTACATCTAGATTAGCAGCTGCCATTCAAAATTCAGATAAAGTAGAAGGGTATTCTTTTGCCATATTTCATAAATTTTTGTTTATGGATTGGGCTGGAAAAAACATCCGCGATTTGACAATGGTTTTAGCCGCATTAACTGTTTTAATTGTTAGTGTACTTGGTTTAATTTTATTTTTAAAGAAAAAGTAATATCAAATTCAGTTTTTGAGATTAATCCCCAATTATAACTAGTTGGGGATTTTTTTATTCCTTAAATTTACTTTTAATGTAACCATTCAATATATTAATTTATAGCCACGAATTCACTAATTTTACTTTTTCTGGATGTATAAAAAGGCAACAATTTTGAATATTAACCAAATTATTACGAATCGATTTAAATTCAAAAATTTTTTATTCCGATGATTATATGTCAAACCATTGGTGTCCAAAAGCAGATATCGTACCTTTTTTGAAAGGTAAATTTAATTGTGAATTAGAAAACAGGGAACTCTTCAAACTTAACCAAGGAATGACCTATTTCGTTTCGGATGAATTGAGTTTGCATCGTTCTGTAACTGTAACTAAACCACTATGGACTTAAAGTCCATAGATTTGGTTGGCAGACTAAAAGTCTGCAAGGTTGTAACACTTATTTATTTGCCACAAATTACACAAATTAGCACTAATTAATTTGTGTGAATTTGTGTAATTTGTGGCTGAAATTTTTAGAAGCTAAAGCAAATGCACTACAGTACATAGTTTTAAACTATATCTGGGACCAATAAAGTAACTTTATTAATTATTGAAAACGCTTTTTTACACCAAATAAAAACAACGGTAATGAATAAAATAATAAATAAATTTTTAAATTTCATTGATCTTCAAAAAGGAGAAGAAGACCAAAATAAAGTGTTAGAAAACATTATCAGCAATATTTCATTCCGAGGTTCCAATTTATGGATTTTGGCTTGTGCCATTGTTATTGCATCTGTTGGATTAAATGTCAATTCTACAGCCGTTATAATTGGAGCGATGTTGATTTCTCCATTGATGGGACCTATTGTTGGAGCTGGTTTTGGACTGGGCATGTATGATTTTGACTTGGTAAAAAAGTCCATAAAAAACCTTGCAATAGCAACAATTGTTAGCTTAACGGTTTCGACACTATATTTTTATATCAGCCCGTTCAAAGAAGTCCAATCGGAGCTTTTGGCGCGAACTTCTCCTAATATTTATGATATTTTAATTGCTTTTTTTGGAGGATTGGTTGGGGTAATTGCTGTGACTAGAGTCGAAAAAGGAAATCCCATTCCAGGAGTTGCTATTGCCACAGCTTTGATGCCTCCTTTGTGTACAGCGGGTTACGGATTGGCAACTGGAAATTATTTGTTTTTTGGAGGTGCTTTGTATTTGTATACCATCAATTGTGTTTTTATCTGTATTGCGACTTTCGTCATTGTTAAGTTTTTAAAATATCCCATAGCAAAACAAATCGATTTAAAACATCAAAAACAAGTAAAACAAGGAATTACAGCACTTCTCTTAATTATGATTGTTCCTAGTATTTATTTTGCTTACCGTTTGTTTGATGAAAAAAAATACGTTCAACGAACTCAAAGATTTATCGAAACCGAATTTCCCCAAAAAGACTACACTCTCATTTATAAAAAAACGGATTACAATGCCAACCCAAAAACAATTGAATTGGCATTTTTGGCTAAAAAATTCAATCCATTGGAAATTAAATCTCTAAATCAGAAATTAAAAGAGTATAATTTATTAAACACTCAACTGCTTATTAAACAAGATACTTTTGATTTAAAGAACGACATTTTAAATACTATTGGCAATTATAAAAAAACGGGTGACGACAAAGACGAATTAATTCAAAGTTTACAAAAAAAGATTACCGATTTTCAAGTCAATAATATCAAAGTAAGCAATGAAGCCATAATTCTATTTCCTGAAATTAAACCGATCGCCTTAACCCAATATACAAGTAAAGACAAAACCATTCCCGTGTTATTATACAAAAGTAAGACCGATTTAAATTTGGATTCTAAAAAAAAGTTAGTGGTTTGGCTAAAACAAAGATTGGAAAAAGACAGTGTAGAAGTTTACAGACAACAAGAATAGGTTGAAATAGTATCAATAAAAAAAAGACGTACCTTTACTAGAATAGATTTAAAAAAATAACTCAAAACATACTATCATGTCAAAAAGTCAAGATGCCAAGAAAACGGCAAAAAAAGAACCTCTTAAAACTGCTAAAGAAAAAAAGGAAGAAAAGAGAGAAAAGAAAAATAGCCCGAAAAGAGACTAAAAATTAGTGTTCAGTGTTCAGTTTTTTTTTAGTGGTCAGTATAAACTGAATACTAAAAAACTGAACACTGAACACTTTCTACTATTTAACTGGAATATTTTTTAGAATTTCCAATACAAATTTCCAATATTTTTGAGCCGAAGAAATACTGGCTCTTTCGTCTGGAGAATGTGCACCATGAATCGTTGGTCCAAAAGAAATCATATCCATATCCGGATAGTTCGTTCCTAGAATCCCACATTCTAAACCAGCATGACAAGCGGCTACATTTGGTTTTTCTCCATTTTGTTTTTCATAAATAGAAACCAAAACATCTAATATCTCCGACTTAGGATTTGGGGACCAACCTGGATATGAACCGGAGAATTCCACTTCGCAACCCATTAATTCAAATGCAGAACGCAAAGCATTTGCCATATCAAATTTGGACGATTCTACTGAAGAACGCGTCAAACACTGTACCGAAAGTTTCCCCTCGCCTACTACAACTTTAGCAATATTATTGGAAGTTTCCACAAGATTATCAAAATCGGCACTCATTCTATAAACTCCGTTGTGTGCTGTGTACATCGCGCGAACAAAATAAAACTGAGCGATTGATGGCATCACCGTTGCAGGAACAGTATCTAGTTTTTCGAAAACTACTTCTAGATTTGGTTCAGTTGTTTGAAACTCCGCTTTGATTTCGTTTACAATTTGTTGCATATCGAATACAAAAGCTTCGTCATAAACAGCTGCAATGATAACTTTCGCTGTACTTTCGCGCGGAATTGCATTGCGAAGGCTACCTCCGTTGATTTCAGAAATCTGCAATCCAAAATTATCAAAACCATCAAATAACAAACGGTTCATGATTTTGTTAGCATTCCCCAGACCTTTGTGAATATCCATTCCTGAATGCCCTCCGTTTAGTCCTTTTACCTTTATAGAATACCCAACAGAACCTTCTGGGGTTTCCTCTTCATCATATTCGGCAGTGGCAGTAACATCAATTCCGCCGGCACATCCAATACCAATTTCATCATCTTCTTCGGTATCCAAATTCAATAAAATATCACCTTTAAGAATTCCTCCTTTTAGGTTCAAAGCACCAGTCATTCCAGTTTCTTCGTCGATAGTAAACAAAGCTTCAATAGCAGGATGCGGAATGTCTTTGCTTTCTAAAATTGCCATAATAGTAGCCACTCCAAGACCGTTATCGGCACCAAGAGTAGTTCCTCTAGCACGAACCCAATCTCCATCTACATACATATCGATTCCTTGAGTATCAAAATCAAAAACAGTATCGGCATTTTTTTGGTGTACCATATCTAAATGGCCTTGCAATACAAGTGCTTTTCTGTTTTCCATACCTGCAGTGGCTGGTTTACGAATAATTACATTTCGGATTTCATCTTCAAAAGTTTCCAGCCCCAAACTGTTACCGAAGTCTTTCATAAACTCAATTACACGTTCTTCTTTTTTGGAAGGACGAGGTACCGCATTCAAATCGGCAAATTTGTTCCAAAGTGCTTTTGGTTCTAGATTTCTTATCTCTTGACTCATTCTATTGTATATTTTTTAATTAAAAAGGTTTAAAATAATAAAACCTCAAAGTTACAAACTACTAAGCTAGTTTTATAAAAGTTTTAATTTATTTTAAACCTCATTTTGAATATTATTTTGGATAGCAGAAGCATTTGGCATTCTTAGAACCATACTCCCGCTATCCGTTGCAATCTTATGTGTCAAACCATGACACATAAGGATTTTCACTTCTATCGGGGCTAAAGCAGGCATTTTTCGTTATTAATCATTGCTTAAAAATCTAGAATCTTATACTCTATTAACAACTAACATCATTTCCTACACTTAATCAATTGTTAAATACTCTCATAACTAATCTTTGTAATCTTACACCATTGCAGGAAATTAAAGCCACAAAAGCACATAGAACAACTGTTCACATGAGATAAAAAATTTAATCATAATAAATATTCCAGCAAATTTTTTCTTAAAAAACACAATTTTTATAACTTTATACCATTAGCACATATAAAATAGTCCTATCTACTCGTTCTTTTTCTCCAATACGTCCTCAAAAAATAATTCCATAGCTAAGGCTATGCAATGATTTTTATCGTTGTCTTGAAAAAAAATAATTTCGCATCTTTGGACTATTTTACATTCACTAATGGTATTAAAATTCAATCAATAATACCAATCTGTTTAACCAAATAGTGATTGTATATCATTCCGTTTTTGTTCTAATGCAGTAATGCGTTTTTAAGAGTAACCAAAATTATGCTTAATCATCTATTTTTTAAAGTACTGTTTTTTGAGTAAAGATCTTTTATGGTTAGGTATTGGATTTATCATGACCAAAATTAAATTTCGAAAGAAGAGTGAAAAAAAATAATCCATAAACTGTTTCAGTTTTTTTTATTACAAATCCTCTGGATAGTTAATTGCTCGCAAAATGCTTTAAATAAAAATGAGAAAAATTAATTTTAGGTGTTTATATTGCTGTCCTTCAAAAAAAGTTGACCAACAAAATGAATTCAATTCAAAATTCAACTACAAAAAAATCCCCTCCGAAGAAGGGACTAATAACTACAAACATTTATTTTTTTGATAGTTTAAATAAATTTCAATTAACAGAAAACATCATAAAAATCTAAATATTAGTGAATTTTCCAATATTTGAATAATCCCATTTTCTTTCTAATGAGAGAATCCATTCTGAATCTAATGCATTTGTTCCTCGGCTTAATTCCCAATTAGAATTAGGCTCTGTTACGGTGTTTTTTCTCCAAAAAGTTCGGTTTCGAGTATCATCATTTTCGCCTGCGGTAGGCCACATTAAATTATTTCTAGAACTACTACTACCTGTAGATGTAACCCTTGAAACATTTGGAGCACCAAATACATCAATAATTTTATACAATTCATCAGCAATTAAATAGGTTCCTGCGGCATCTTTTTTAAGCAAAGCAATCGCACTATTCCCACTTAGCTGTAGTGGTTTACTAGCATCTGCATTGGCTGTACTTGTTGTTCCCCACAATTGATCACTTGGTACTACAGAAGGATCTGCCTGAGGCGATGCAATCACATAGGTTTTTTCAGCATCAACAATACCGGTTAATAATAATACGTTTGCACTATTAGTAAAACTCCATTCTACTAATGTTTTTTCATCAGTAGAGGCTTGGTAACCGATGGCATAATTACTTAAATCAAGGCTTTTATCAGTTCCATTATACAATTCAATATAACCATTTCGCTTACCTCCTGCTGTTGCATCTGTATTTATAAAAGTAGCCAATTCAGATATTATTAAATCAGATATTGCAGGATTATCAGGTGGAATTGGTTCCTCTTTTTTATCAAATTTAATTTCAGATGTACATGCCATACAAAACGAAAAAGCAATTAATAGAAAGACTTTTAATTTTTTCATAATAAAAACTGTTTTATTATTAATATTTTATTTTTAAATACTATTATGTTTAGAGAATAAATTGGACCGCTAAATTACTATACCAATTGTATTTTGTTTCAGTATTAAAATTATCAATATAAGTAGTATTAATACCTATTTTTAAATTTTTATACTTGTTGTATTTATTGATACCAAAAGTGTACCAATTTTGTTTTTGAATCAGTGATTCTTGAACAGAGTATTCCGGATTGATATTTGTGAATCTAGTATCAATTACCCAACCACTTTTAAACATATACGAAGACTGAAGGTTAAATACAGTACCTGTATTGTATTTTGAACTGGAATAAAGTGCTGTAAATTCTTTGTTTCCTGCTGAGTCTATATATAAATTTTTTCCCTTTACAGCAGCGCTTGTGAACTCACTGATAAAACTAAATCCTTTATATTTAAATATAAAATCAGATACAATTTTTGCATAATTGGCATAGTCTATATTTCCGTTAGCATCGTAAATTCCTGTAATTTGATTAGCACCAGAACCCGTAGCATGGCTAGCTTTAACATTGTAACTACCTGCAATTCCAAAAGCGAATTTTGGTGATGTTTCAAAATACATATCATGACTTATAAAGGCATTATTAAATTTAAAATCACCCAGAGGCATAATATCAAGACGCCCTCCATATTTAAATCCTAAATTTTCTTGGGTAGAATTTATTCCTTGACCATTACCTGTGGTTACAGCAATTGAAGGATATATTCTCATTTTATTAATAGAAAAATTAGCATCAAAAAACAACCCGTCCTCTCTGGTAGCTCCTACAAAATTCTGCATCAAACCACCATAAGCAACTCCATCTTTAGAAGTACCGTCTATAGTTTGTGCTAATTCTTGCCCAAATCTTTCATCTGAAAGAGCTAATCTATTGTTTGTATTTGTTTGTCTTTGTCCCATTGATACTAATAAATGTTTCTCAAAAAAGTTTACACCAACCCAAGCCTCAAGAATACCTGTAGTTCCTGTAAAATCTGTTGTTAATCCCATCAAAACTTTTTCATTTATAAATGATCCTGTAAAATAAATACGTGCTAAATTGATAGAAAACCTATCGGTATGTTGGGTTCCCGAAGCATTCTCCAACTGGGAATAAGCTCCTCCAGTTTGTATTGCTGTAGAGAAATTCAATACTGTTTTCTCTTTTTTACCAAGATTTACGAACAGACCTTTTCCATTTATATAGAGCAAAGTAGAGTCCAATTCAACTTTATTGGCTGTCTTTTTTTGTGCTGTTATACTATTGACCATTAACAAGAGTATAACACAAGATAGAAATAATATTTTTCGCATAATAACTAGTTTTTGTTTTGTAATTGTAAAACTTGATCTTTGTTGATTCTATAAACTCTTAATTTATTTGTCCCTTTAAAAGGTTTGAGAAGATTATTAAATACAAATGAGTTTTTCTCTTCAGGTTCCATTAATTCTATAATTACATTACCCATTTTTTGATGTTCATTAATTACAATTGTACCTGTTGGAATTTCAATTGTTTCATTAGAAATTTCAAATTTGAACTTATCTAATTGGTTGTATGTTTCAACTTCGATTTTTTTTGGTTTATCTACAACTTGATAGACAATTCCCGAGGCATCCAAAATTTTAAAAATCTGCTTGCTTTTCGTTACTAACAAATAGCCATCCGGTCTTTTTCTAGTCACCAACGGTTTTTGCTTAATATTAAAATTAGCTTGAAAAGTTATGGTTTGATATTCATTTGTACAAGTATTTACAAATACAAAAGGGAAATCAATTTTTTCGGATTCTGATTCTAATACAATATCACTTCCTTCGTTTATAGTTTCTAGATCTGCTTTTTGAATTGCTGCCTTTATCAAATCGCTTTTTTGACCCGCAATTTCCAAATAAGATAGTGCAGTTAAAAATGAAGTTTCAATTCTTCTTTTAGCCGCTTTTTCTTTTTCAGAAACTCCTCTGATTTCCATTAAAATTGAAATTCGGTTTTGCAAAGCATAATTTGTGGCACTTGATCTTGCACTGTTCCCTCCAATATTTAAGATTACTTCTTGATCCTTCCAAGCAGTTGTAAGATAGTCAGTTACTTTTCTGTTGTTTTGTTCTAATTTTAATTTTGTTGGTGTTACAAAATCATCAACTATCACTTTCCGAATAGAATTGTTTACATTTAAATTCCCCGTATACAAGAACATGGCATCATAACTAGATGTAAGACAATCATCTATTTCTAAAAAATCTTTTCTAGCTGGCCCATATTCATGGAAATCAATGACAATATGAGGGTTAAATTTATTAATGGCATTTTTTAAATTTACGGTTTCGACTACATTTAAAATCGTCAAGTTTCTATTTAAATCAGTTCCATTATTTGAATCTCTTTTATCATCAATATAGCCATCAACATTGACAATTGGGATTATTTCTAGAATAATATTATCAAGAACTTGACTGTATTTGTCATTATTACTCAATTGATCCATTAAAAACAACATCCCATCTGTACTTATAGGTTCATCACCATGAACGCTAGATAGAAAACAAACACGAATTTTATCTTGTTCGGGGATATTGTTTTTTTTAGAAAAAATGACTAAAGGTACTTTATAACCTCTTTGAGAGGCTCCAATACTACTTACAGTTACTAATTCAGGATATGAAACAGTCAAACGGTTGATATAATCCAATGTGTTTTGATACCCTGAATAGTATGAGCTTCCTTTTGCAATCGGAAAAGGAATATCCTGAACAGGGTCTGTGAAGAATTTTTCATAGATCCCATTTTTTTCTTGTGCAAAACAGGATGTTGCAGTAATTGAAAAAAACAAATAATATAATAAGGTTTTCATATATCCCTCTTTTTAATAAATTATAATACAATGGTTAACATTATTTGGGCTAAATAACTTCCATTAGCTAATAAAGTTGGTTCGGCATACTCTTGATAACCTAATTCTCCTTGAAGTTTAAATGATTTTCCTGAAAAATATTTTGTTGCCACAATAGAGTAAAAGTTATTTAAAGCCGCAAAACTAGCAGATTGTTGGTCTTGATATAAATGAGAATAACGCAAACCAAATGAAATATCTGAAGGCAATAAATATCCAGCTTGAATATTATACCCATATCCTAGATTTAGCCTTGATAATACTTTATTTTGTATTTGCTCTGGAGTTTCATTTTTATAGGGTACAAAAACGCCCGAAAGATTAAATTCTCCGGCAATTCCACTTGGAACGGTAGCTTTGGTCTTTACAAATGAACCTAAGGAATAAAAACCACGGTATTTAAACAAATAATCAACACCATATTTTATATAATCTGGAAGAAGAATGTTTTCCGTTGTTCCTCCATATATGTAACGCCCTCCGTTTGTGCCTTTTGCAGAAGATGCTCCATCGGCGTAACTATAAATTCCACCAAACACTAATTTAGGTTTTGGTTCACGGATCATATCTTCCATGTAAAATTCTCCTGATTTTGTAAATTCACCAAAAGGTAAATAATCTAATCGGACACCATATTTAAACCCTCGGTAATTTTGCTGAAGAGCTGCATTTCCCTCACCAGTAGTAATAGAAGCGTATGGTTTTATCAATTGTTTATTAAATACTCTAAAAGTTCCTGTATATCGTATTCCATAATCAAAAATCGCATCAAAAGCATCTGGAACAGCACTTCTTTCAACAAATCCTAACACTTCCCCTTCAAAACGAATTTCTCTTGTGTCAATATAATCTGCTCGCAATCCAAAATTAATTCTTTGGTTTGGTGTTGGCCTATATTCGATATAAGCATCCTGAAGAACAGGATTATAGGATCTAGCCCCACTTGTAGCACTCTGATAATTCGAAGCAAAATTCAATCTAAATCTATAATACAATTTATTATCAAAAGCATTTCCACTCATTTTCATTCTTGCTCTTCTAATACGAAATTGAGAAGAAAAAGAATCAAATTCATCTGGAGTTTGCATATTATACAAAGTTTGTAAGCTTTGTGTAATATTAAAACTCCCATTTTTGGTAATAAAAGTTACTCCATCTCCTAGTTTGTAATTTTTTTTGATTCGTACTAAACTACTATTTTCAGTATCATACTTTGTAATAACAGAATCATATTCTGTATCCTCAGACTGAACAGATTCTTGCATATCTTCATCTTGAGCCCAAGCATTTAGGCTTAAGAAAAAGCAAATTAACATTAAAAACAAAAGTTTTTTATCTATTTGACTCATAGTATTTTCACTTTAAATAACACACTATTTTTGGGATTCGAAATTTCCAAATACTATAATCTCTTTTTCTTTCATCATTTGCTTTCCTTTTGCAAAAACATCTGTTAATTCTAAATCAGAATTAAAAGCACAAAAATCAGCATCATACCCTATTTTTATATGACCTTTTGTTTTTAAGGCTAAGTTTTTAGCAGGATTGGCTGTTATTAATTTAAAGGCTTCTTCAATTGGCACGTTTCCTTCTTTAATCAACAATAGTACTTGTTTTAAATTAAGATTAATCGGCGCTTTTTTAAATCCTATTGTCCTACCGTTTTCATCCATTATCCCAATTCCTGCATTTCCATCACTACTAAATGTCATCATATCAATAGAAACTCCTTTTTCAAGAGCATATAAAACTGATTTATATGGATCTGTATATTTTGTACCACCAGAAGTAATATCTATCATACCTCCTAATTTTGCAAATTCAATTGCTTGTTCAAAAAGAGGAAGAGTTCTTCCAACATGTGTTGGAGATATATGTTCTATTGGAAATTCATATTCTTTTACAATTTTCAACAAAACATCCATTCTAGAACTTAAAGCGCCTAAGTGAATGTGTAAAATTCCTTTTTTACCGGCAATCAAACCACCAACCCGTACTTGTTTTAAAAATCTAAGAAGGTCAATTTCTAAAGGATAAGAAGAGCGTTCATCACTTATGGCTATTTTACATCCAACTACTTTATCAATAAAAATCATATCATCTTGAACAGATTCTGTAAAAGTTACGGCATCCAATCCAAAATAACTGGTAAGAATATAGGCTGATATCCCTTCTGATTCCAAAGACTTTGCTTTAGCATAAAGTGTTTTTATACTTCTTGCACTTCCATCGGTGCCCAACAAACCAACAACAGTAGTAGTTCCACAAGCAATAAATTCAGACAACATAATTTCTGGAGTCATGGATCCAAATCCATGTTTACCTCCTGCACCGGTAATATGAACATGCTGATCAATCAATCCAGGAGTAAGTATTTTTCCTTTTAAATCAAACACTTGAGAATATAGATCTGAATTCGGAATAGAGTTCTCTATCGCTACTATTTTATCTCCTGCCAATAAAATATCTTTAACTCCTATTGATTCTGGAGTATATACATCTGCATTTTTAATTAGTTTTAGCATATATTATAGTATAAAATGAATAATTATCATGACCAAAAAAGTGATCCCAAATGGGATTGCATTTCTTTTTGCAATGTCAAATGGAGAAACTTTGGCAATATTTGAACTTGCAATAAGAACTCCTGAAATTGGCGAAACTGTTCTACCCATTGAAGCAGAAAATTCCATTGGCAAAATCATAGAGGTAGTAGAAACCCCTAATTCATTTGTGATTTTTGGGACTAATGGTCCAAAAGCAAAAAAAGCAGCATTTCCGCTTCCCATAAGAACCGAAGCAAAAAATATCATTACTGCCATAACAATACTAATCCCTATACCTCCTAATCCTATACTTTGTGAGCTTGTAATCAAACCATCTATAAATAGTAAACTGATTAAACCTTTAGAAAACATTTCGGCAGCAATAATTAAAGTTACAACCGACTTGAAAATATCACCCATTCCATTAAAAAATATTTGTAAAGACTCAAAAACCATTTTTAAATTTCGAGTTCGTATTAAATCCATCAGTAGCCCAATAAAAACGCAAATAATCATAACAGTAGTAGTATCTATGTGAATAGGCGTTTCAAAAAACGAAAACATTTCAGAGAAAACTAATAATATAATCAATGGAAGTATTGGCAAAATAGCATAATATAAAGGTACCTTTAAAACTATTTCTTTTTCTTCGATTGGAACAGTTGCGCTTGAATTCTCTTTTTTATCAAAATATCTATTTACAAAAAAGAAACAAATCATTAATGTTATTGTTAAAGGAACCATTAACGGAATTTGTGAATCAAAAAAATGTGATACTGATGAAGTGTCAATGATTTTAACGGATCGAGCAGTTATTACAGAAGCAGGCCCAACACCAAAAGCGGTTGTTGCTGTAATAACAGATACTGCTGATAAACGACTAACTCCAAGATTTACCATAATAGGAAAAACGGAAGCCATTAACAACAAACTGAGCCCTGCTGCAGATGGAATACAAATAAACAGAAATTGACCTATTGGAATGACTAAAGAGGCTATTATATAGGGATACTTTTTCATAAGCGACAATGGTTTTAAAGCTAAATAAACCAAAGCATCAGAAGCCCCATTTTTTTCAATAAATGCAACGAAACCTCCAATTGCCATAATTAATAATCCTACTTGAGCGTTGGTTTCGCTAAAAGCTACTTTAATATATTCAAAAATATTTAGAAAGCTTGATCCTGTAGGTTTCACTAATATTGGCATTTTAAATCCTAAAAGCAAAGCAATTATCAACATAAATAAACCACTAAATAGTAAAACTGCCTGTGGATTATATTTTAAAATTAAAAGCCTAGCAACTATCACTATAAAAATTAAAGCAAGTACTGATCCATATAATATCATAAACAAATTTTTAAGAATTAAATTTAAATTTACTTATAAATACCAGAAAATACAATCTTTTAACTTTATTTTAATTTAGAAAAAATAATGTTAATAATCAAATATTGAACAACTTAACATTATTTTTTTTATAATTTATTTTAATAAATAGAAATAAAAGAATAGTCAATAAAATAAATCAAATTTTATTTTAAAAAAAAATAATGTATAAAAACGACAAAATTTGTTTCTTTACAATACAATTTATAAAAAATGAAACGCCGCTACATTCTCTCCATATTCTTATTGATTCAAATCATAATTCTAAAAATCATTCGGTTTTTTCCGGAAAGCGTAGAACGTTTTTACAGCAACGGATTTTATGTTTATCTGTCAAAATTTTCGAGAATCGTCTTAGGAAAAATTCCATTTTCAATTGGGGATTGTATTTATTTTATTTTGATTTTATTCGCTTTAAAATGGTTTTGGACCAAAAGAAAATCTTGGAAGTTCGATTGGAAAAACAATCTTCTGACTATTTTGAGTGTTTTATCCGTGTTTTATTTTTTCTTTCATATACTTTGGGCATTGAATTATTACCGCGAACCGTTGTTTGAAAAAATGACGATTGAAAGAGAATATACAGATGCTGATCTATTGACTTTTACCAAAAAATTAATTGCCAAAACAAATGCCATTCAAAGTCAAATCACAAAAAATGACAGTCTAAAAGTAGTATTCCCCTATTCTCAAAATCAGGTTTTGGAAATGAACCAAAATGGATATCAAAACTTATCTCGAGAGTATGACTTTTTTACCTATTCGCATTTGAGTATCAAGAAATCTCTTTTCAGTTTGCCTTTAACCTACATGGGTTTTGGCGGTTATTTGAATCCGTTTACCAATGAAGCTCAGGTGAATTATTTGGGTCCGATGTACAGTTTTCCGATGACAACGAATCATGAAATGGCACATCAGATGGGATATGCCAGCGAGAGTGAATGTAACTTTATAGGATTTTTATCTTCGATAAAAAATGATAATTTGTATTTTCAGTATTCGGGATATTGTATGGCTTTGCGCTATTGTTTGGGGAATTGGCAAGTACGAAATGAAGAGACATTGAAGCGATTACTCAAAACTGTTCATCCTGGCATTTTGAAAAACTATAAAGAAAGTGAAGATTTTTGGGAACAATACCAAACCCCAATTGAAACGGGATTTCACGCTTTTTATGATCGTTTTCTAAAAATCAACCAACAAAAAGACGGGATGGACAGTTACAGTAAGTTTGTGAATTTAATGGTGAATTATTATAAAGTAAGGTCTTTTTAAATTAAAAGTTATGAGCTAGCCTTATTCCTTTTAGTAAGATCTGCTAAATTCTATTTTAAACAGCATTTAATTTTGAACCATAAGTCATATAAGACAACGTAAACAAGCTTTCTAAATAGTGGTTAAAGTAAAAATATGTGAAAAAAGTTTTGTATTTACTTAAATGGACTTAGTTTTTACTTAACATTATATGACTATCCGTGACTAGTACCATTTCAAAGAATAGATTAATTGTTGAATGTTATTCACAAAACTTTTCCTTTCTGTTCTTTGCGTCGCTGCGACTTTGCTTGAAATTGGGCTCGCAAAGGCGCAGAGACGCAAAGGTATATTTTTAATTTTTAGACTCTTTGTATGAGTTACGGACAGTTATATAGTATTATTCAACCTAAAAACTTACATGAATTATAGGGTTTGAAAATTAATTTTAACAAATGCTGTTATTTATAGGATTAAGCTATAAGATCTAATGAAAAACTAAATTTCTGGAGTAGCCCCGATGGAAGGGAAAATCCTTTTTGAGAACTTTGTCAAAGTTTTGAACTTTGACAAAGTTCTCAAAAAGATTGGAATGACAGCGGGAGAAAAGATGCTATGAATGATCAATTTCTGCTTCTAATTATTTTGATTATTTTAATAAAAAATGTGTCGATTTGTAACAAAATGTGCGGGCGGCGTACTAATGAACTATGAGTGAAAATCTAGAACCTTCTTTTGTCAAGCAACTGCAAGAAAACCAGAATATAATCCACAAGATTTGTCGATTGTATACGTCTGGGGAGGATGCTCATAAGGATTTGTTTCAGGAAATCACGATTCAGTTGTGGAAAGCTTTTCCTAAATTTAGGGGGGAAAGTAAATTTTCGACTTGGGCTTATCGAGTCGCTTTGAATACGGCAATTACTTTGTATCGAAAGAGTAAGCGCAGCATTGCAACAGTTGAGTACGAAGGTAGACAACATTTTACGCATGACATAGAATATAATTATGAAGAAGAGGAGCAGTTGAAATTGATGTATAAGGCAGTTTATCAGCTGAATGATATTGAAAAAGCGTTAGTATTTATGTATTTGGAAGACAAGGATTATACCGAAATTTCGGAAACTTTAGGAATTAGTGAAGTGAATGCAAGGGTAAAAATGAATCGAATAAAAGGGAAATTAAAAAAAATATTAAATCCATTAGGCGTATGAAAGAGTTGGATTTATTAAAAAAAGACTGGAAAAAGAACGCTGCTTCTTTTGAACAGATATCGGAAAACGAGATTTACAAAATGATTCACAAACGATCTTCATCGGTGGTGAAGTGGATTTTTATAATTAGTATTTTAGAACTGGGATTGGGACTAGTCCTAGGATTGGCTTTATCGTTTACCAAATACGACGAGAAAAATGTAGAATTAATTAAACACTTGGGTGTTTATGGATATTATATAGCTACGACTGTGATATTGTATGCTGTGATTTTATTCTTTATTTTTAAGTTTTATACGATGTATCGTAAAATTGCGGTAGATGATAATACCAAAAAACTCATCGCTACGATATTAAAAACACGAAGAGTGGTCAAACAATATATTGCGTTTAACTTAACGTTTTTTGCCGTATTTTTTATCATTTTTGGAGGCTATTTATTTTATGAAGGCTATTTGGAAGGTGCCTCAAAAAATGGTGTTGTCCATCCCGAAATGCCCTTGAATATTGCATTAATATCTTTCTTAGTATTAATTATAGCCACAGCAATTTTTACCTGCGCTTTCTGGCTGATTTACAAATTAATCTATGGGATTTTATTAAAGCGTTTGCAGAATAACTTTGAAGAATTAAAGAAAATTGATTTGTAATTTTAAGTGAGTCGTGAAAAGTGAATAGTTAAATCAAATGTTAACCATTCACTTTTCACGACTCACTTTCTAATAATCCCACTGTCTTTTTTTATTCAATTCTTCTTGTTCCTGAAGTTCTTCTAATGGAATTACTTTTAAGAAAGAAGGATGTTGCTCTATGGCGTATTCTACTTTTTCTACAATTTCATCAATGGTATCATTATCGTAATCGATATCCAAAGGTTCTTTGATGATGAAGGATTGAAGGATTCCTTTCTTTTTCATCCGTAAACCTTTCTTGCAAAACGAACGTCGAAAACCATCAATTACTATTGGAACAACTATAGGTCTGTGTTGTTTTATGATATGTGCTGTGCCTTTTCGAACAGGTTTAAACGATTTGGTTGTGCCTTGAGGAAACGTAATTACCCAACCATCATCTAATGCAATTTTAATATTCTCGGTATCATTTGGATTTACATCTTTTTTTTCTTTTACATCTTCGCCTTTGGCACGCCAAGTACGTTCTACTGAAATTGCACCTGCATACGCCATGATTCTCGGCAGTAATCCTGCTTTCATAGTTTCTTTGGCTGCTACATAATACATATTCAATTTAGGATTCCACATGTACCAAACATTCTTAATAGAATCTTCACGACCGCTTAAACTGGCATTAAAGACATGAAACATGGCTGTTACATCTGCAAAATAAGTTTGATGATTGGAAATAAAAAGTACGTTGGTATCTGGTAGGTTTTTAATAATTTCAGAACCTTCAATTTGCAGTTCGTTAAAACCACGATACCTTCTGTGGCTAATAAATCCGAAGATTCGAATCAACCATTTTTTTATAAATAGAATGTGTCCAAAAGGATTTCGCTTAAATAATCCCATAAGATAGATTGTTTTTTTTAAGATTTGGGATTGCAAAATTACGATTTTTTTTCCTTTTTAAATACTAAAAACGGCCTCCTTTTAACAAATTGACCCTATTTATAAATTGGTTTTATTCAGAATGGAATTTAAAACAATTTTTAATTCGCTTAACATCATTGCGGTTGCCCCCCAAACAATATGTTTCTCTATTTGGAATGCCGGCACTTCAATAGATTTGGCGTAAGAAGTTGTCATAAAGGTATTAATTACGATAGAATCACTTAAAAAAGTAGTCAATGGCAATTCGATTATATCTGCCACTTCGGTAGGATCCGGATAAAAAAACAGATCCTCTCGACAAATTCCCAAAAAAGGATAAACCATAAAATTACTAGGAGGAATGTATAATTGTGTAAATGCTTTCAGCACTTGAATTTTACTCGAATGGACGCCAATTTCTTCATGAGTTTCCCTTAGAGCAGTTTGTTCAAAGTTGGCATCCTCTGTTTCATACTTGCCTCCTGGAAAAGCGATTTGGGAAGAATGCACTCCTATATAGGAATTTCGAACAATTAAGACCAAATTTGTTATTCCGTCTTTTGGATAGAACAACATCATTACGGCTGCATTCCTTGGTTTTATTTCATCAAAATTAATTTTTTTAGTAATTTCAAGACGCTGTTGCGGCACCATAACATTATGAGCTGCTTCTCCAGGAAGATTTACAGCACTCAAATGAGGAACAATTTGTAAAAAGTCTTGAAAATCCATAATCAAAGTTTATTTTTGCAAACAAATTAATTATAAATATAGTTTAGAAAACAGTGTCAAACAAGTTTTCAACACAAAAACCAAATAGTATGTATAGTAAGGAAGAAAATCAAAAACTTAAACACGAATTTTGGGTTGAATTTGCTCAAAAATACCCCAGAAAATGGGTGTTGTATGACACGAAAATAAAAGATTTTTCTTTTAAATTTTATGTAGAAAATACCAAAGCTCAAGTACATATCGATATTGAAATGCGAAACAAGGAATTGAGAATGCAATATTTTGACAAATTAGTGGCCCTAAAAAATATTATAGAAGAGGAATTTGTCAAAGATTTGGTCTATGAAAGAAATCATACTTTGGAAAATGGAAAAACCATCAGCCGTATTTGGGTTGAAAAATTAAATGTAAGTGTAAGTAATCGTAAGTATTGGGATGAGATATTTGATTTTTTCCATGAAAAAATGAATGCTTTAGAATTGTTTTATTTAGAATATGATGGATTCATAAAGGATATTGAAATATAGTCCTGAATGCAATTTTTTCATTTTATTATCATTAAAAAACCTCCTTTTGATTTAAAAATCAATCGGAGGTTTTTGTCAACAACCCTATTGCATTATTTTTAAAATTATTTTAAACAAATTAGAATTGACTATAAATCCCTGTATAATTCTAGTCTTTCCCATTTTGTATCCACTTCTTCTTGAGCTCGGGTAAGCAATTCAGCCCCTAATTCGGCATTTTCTTTAACTACCCTTGTAAAACGAGTTTCATTGTACATAAAGTCGCTTAAAGGAATACTTGGTGCTTTGGAATCTAATTTGAATTTTTTTCCTTTTGGCTGAGAAGGATCAAATCTAAAGAGAGGCCAGTACCCACTTTCTACCGCTTTTTCTTGTTGGCTAACACCATTTTTCAACTCATATCCATGTTCCCCACAATGAGAATAGGCTATAATTAATGATGGTCCAGGATATGCAGCTGCTTCTTCAATTGCTTTCAGCGTTTGCAAATCTTTGGCGCCAATGGCAATTTGAGCTACATAAACATTACCATAAGAAATAGCTTGAAGTCCAAGGCTTTTTTTACTGGTTCTTTTACCTCCAATGGTAAACTTAGCACTTGCCCCCAAAGGAGTAGATTTTGAAGCTTGACCACCTGTGTTTGAATACACTTCGGTATCCAAAACAATAATATTAATGTCTTCACCAGTTGATAGTACATGATCTACACCACCATATCCGATATCATAAGCCCAACCATCACCTCCAAAAATCCAAACTGCTTTCTTACGAAGATATTCTGTCAATTGACTCAATTTCTTAGCATCGTCATTGTTTTGGATTTTGACCAAGATTTTATTTAGCGCTTCAATTTGAGCGAATTTTTCATTTTTAAGAGCTTCAGTTTCTTCACCATTATTCAAAATAGCGCTTACTAATTCGCTACCAACTTCTGATTCTAAGGATTTTAATAATCCAACTGCGATTTCTTGTTTTTTGGATAAACCTAATTTTAATCCTAACCCAAATTCGGCATTATCTTCAAAGAGTGAATTCGCCCAAGCTGGTCCTCTACCGTACTCATTAGTTTTGTAAGGAGTTGTTGGTAAATTTCCTCCATAAATTGAAGAACATCCTGTTGCGTTAGCGATCAACATGCTATCTCCATACAATTGGGTAATCAATTTAATATAAGGTGTTTCACCACAACCAGAACAAGCCCCAGAGAATTCAAATAATGGCTCCAAATATTGAGAGCCTTTTACAGTTGACAATTGCAAAGCGGCACGATCATAATAGGATAATTTTTCAAAATAATCCCAGTTGACATTTTCGACTACATCCACTTCAATTTTCTTGTGCATATTGATGGATTTGAAGTTTTCTTTTTCTTTACTCACTGCTGGACAAACAGCCACACAAAGATCACAACCGGTACAATCCTCAGGTGAAACCTGTAAAATATAGGATTCATTTTCTTTGGCAAAAGGTCTTCCAATTGCTGGTGCACTTTTTAATGAACTTGGCAATCCAGCTAATTCATCATTAGAAACTACTTTGGAACGAATTGCAGCATGAGGACAAATAGCAACACATTTATTACATTGTGTACACAAACTTTCATCATCCCAAACGGGAATAAAGTCGGCAATACCACTTTTTTCGTATTGAGAAGTTCCTGTTGGGAAAGTTCCATCTACAGTGAAGGCACTGACAGGAAGATCATCTCCGAAACCAGCCAAAATTTTCTCTAAAACCTCGGTAACAAATCCATCAGGTGCGTTTCGCATTGCAGAAAGCATTGATTTTTCACTTGAAACTACTTTTGGATAATCAACTTGATGTAAATTTTCTAATGCTTTATCAACTGCATTAAAATTCATTTTCACTACTTTCTCTCCTTTATGAGAATAAGATTTTACAATTGCATTCTTAATTTTTTCAATCGCTTCATCCTTAGGTAAAATACCCGAAATGGCAAAGAAACAAGTTTGAAGGATCGTATTGGCTCTTTTTCCAAGACTGGCTTCTTGAGCAACTCTAGTAGCGTCTATAACATAAAATTTAACTTCTTTTTCAATAATTCCTTTTTGAATTTGCAAAGGCAATCTGTCCCAAATTTCATCTTTAGAATAAGGTGAGTTGAGTAAGAAAGTACCACCATGCTTCAAATCAGCAATCATATTGAATTTTTCAATAAAATTAAATTTGTGGCTGGCAATAAAATCTGCTTTATCAATTAAGTAATTGGAATTTATTGGATCTGGCCCAAAACGAAGGTGTGAAATGGTTTGAGCTCCGGCTTTTTTAGAGTCATAAACAAAATAGCCCTGAACATAATTATCAGTGGTTTCACCAATGATCTTGATCGAATTTTTATTAGCCCCAACCGTTCCATCAGAACCTAATCCATAGAACATACAATTGATTGTTGTTGATTTAAAATCAAAAGAGGGATCGTAATACAAACTTTTGAAAGTTACATCATCATTTATACCTATTGTAAAGTGATTTCTTGGTTTTGAATTTGACAGTTCCTCATATACACCATTAACCATTGCAGGAGTAAATTCTTTGGATGATAATCCGTAACGACCGCCAACAACAATTGGCATTTCTCTTCCGCTTTCAACAAGAGCAGCAACAATGTCTAGATATAAAGGATCCCCTATACTTCCAGGTTCTTTGGTTCTATCCAACACTGCTATTTTTTTTACAGTTTTGGGTAGTTTATCAACAAAACCAGCTATAGAGAATGGTTTAAATAAACGAACAAGTAATACCCCAACTTTTTCACCTTGTTTTAAAAGTGCATCAAGAGCTTCTTTGACAGGCCCCTCTGCCGACCCCATAATGATAATCACACGTTCGGCTTCTGGATGTCCTATATAATCAAACAAATTGTATCGACGTCCTGTATGTTCGTAGAATTCATCCATAACTTCCTGAACAATTGCAGGCACTTTATCATAAAATAAATTACAGGCTTCTCTAGCTTGAAAAAATACATCTGGATTTTGGGTAGTTCCTCTTAAAACAGGACGATCTGGATCCAAAGATCTTTTTTTATGTTCCATGATTTTATCTTCTGGCATCATTGCTTTGATAATATCATCTGGAATACCGTCTATTTTTGAAATTTCATGAGATGTTCTAAAACCGTCGAATATGTTTAAAATTGGTACTCTAGATTTTAAGGTAGTGACTTGTGAAATCAATGCAAAGTCATGGGCTTCTTGAACTGAACCTCCAAAAAGCATTGAAAAACCAGTTTGTCGACAAGCCATAACATCAGAATGATCTCCAAAAATGGATAAGGCATGTGTTGCAACTGTACGTGCCGCTACATGTATAACGCAAGGCAATAATTCCCCTGCAATTTTATACATATTAGGTATCATTAATAATAACCCTTGAGAAGCTGTAAAAGTAGTAGTTAGAGCACCAGCTTGCAAAGAACCATGAACCGTTCCTGCAGCCCCTCCTTCGCTTTGCATTTCTACAATTCGAGGAACATTATTCCAAACATTGGTTTTTCCTTTGGAACTGTATAACTCTGCATGCTCACCCATTGGGGATGATGGAGTAATTGGGTAAATAGCGCATACTTCATTCGTTTTGTGCGCAATGATTGCAACTGCTTCGTTACCATCACAAATTAATTTTGGAAAAATTTTATTATTCATATCATAAAGTTGTTTTCACCATCTCCAATTTGCTTATATAACCCATCTGCAAACTACCGATAGCATTAATTATAAAAAACAAAAAAAGTTAAAACTCCCATTAAATTAATTCAAAAGGATGTCTTAACTTTTTAATATTACCAACTACTCATTATGTAACCAAGCTTTTTTCTGTAGCAATTCATCTTCTGTTTCAACATGATTTTCGTCTTGAATACAGCAGTCAACCGGACAAACAGAAGCACATTGAGGCTTATCATGAAAACCTTTGCACTCGGTACATTTGTCTGATACGATATAAAAGAATTCATCAGAAAGAGGTTCATTCTCTTCATCGGCATCCACATCTACTCCTTTTGGAGTTTTAACCATTCCTTTCAAAGAAGACCCATCAGAATAAGACCATTTATCATCTGGTTCATAGATTGCATTGTTAGGACACTCTGAAATACATGCATCACAGTTGATGCATTCATCTGTTATAATAATAGCCATGTTTTTTAGAATTTAATAATTATTAGTAAATTTAGATATGATAATTTTAACTTTTTATGACTTTCGTCATATTTTTATAAAATAAGTACAATTAAATTTACTTCCTGATTGTTAGTTACGGAATTGCTTTTTTATAGTTTTTAATATTTTTAAACTTAAAATTATGACTGCAAACAACACAAAACTTCAACCCGAAGTTCTAGAAGCTGTAGTAATTCGATTTGTTGGTGATTCCGGAGATGGAATGCAACTTACAGGTACACAATTTTCAGATACTTCTGCAATGTTTGGCAACGACATTGCTACTTTTCCAAATTATCCCGCCGAAATTAGAGCGCCTCAAGGTAGCTTGTATGGTGTGTCTGGATTTCAAGTTCATATAGGTAGTGTTGAAGTCAGTACACCTGGTGATAATGTAGATCTATTAGTAGCAATGAATCCAGCAGCTTTAAAGACCAATTTAAGGGCTTTAAAATTGGGTCATACTTTAATAGTAGATACTGATTCTTTCAATAAAAAAAATTTAGAAAAAGCTGAATATTCTACTAATCCATTGGAAAATGGAAGTCTAGATAACTACCGTGTACTATTGGTAGACATGACTTCATTAACTAAAGAAGCCCTTAAAGATGTTTCTGGTCTAGATGTAAAAACGATTTCTAGGAGCAAAAATATGTTTGCCTTAGGAATGATTTACTGGATGTACAATCGTTCCAAAGAACATACTATTGATTTTTTTAATAAAACCTTCAAATCAAAACCTCATTTGATAGAAGCGAATACTAAGGTGTTGAATGCAGGATATTTTTATGCCGAAACACTCGAACTAATTCCGAATTCCTATACCATTTCTCCAGCAAAATTGCCTGCTGGAACTTATAGAATTATAATGGGAAATACCGCAACTGCCTGGGGATTTCTTGCTGCTGCCGAAAAAACGGGACTGGAATTATTCTTGGGTTCATACCCAATTACTCCCGCAACCGATATTTTGCATGAATTGGTAAAACACAAACATTTTGGCGTAAAAGCTTTTCAAGCAGAAGATGAAATTGCAGGAATCACATCTGCCATTGGAGCAGCATTTGCAGGAGATTTGGCCATAACTACTACTTCTGGCCCAGGTTTGGCTTTAAAAGGAGAAGCAATTGGATTGGCTATAATGGTTGAATTGCCCCTGGTTATTGTAGATGTACAACGTGGTGGCCCTTCTACTGGATTGCCTACAAAAACAGAACAATCCGACTTACTGCAAGCCATGTATGGCAGAAATGGGGAAAGCCCATTAATTGTAATTGCCGCAAGTACACCTGCGAACTGTTTTAATTTTGCTTATGAAGCTTCAAGACTTGCTATAGAACATATGACTCCTGTTATTTTATTGACCGATGGATACATTGCGAACGGTTCTGCTCCTTGGAAAATAAAAACCGTTTCTGAAATGCCTGCCATTAAAAACAATCGAATTTTTGAAGTTAAAGATAATTGGCATCCTTATGATAGAGATCAAATTACACTTGCTCGCAATTGGGCAATTCCAGGAACACCAGGTTTAGAACATCGAATTGGTGGCCTCGAAAAAGATGCGGTTACTGGAAATATATCTTATGATCCTCTAAATCATGAGGAGATGACTAAAATTCGAGCCGAAAAAATTGAACGTGTAAAATTTAATATACCCAACCAAGAAGTGGAGTTTGCCCAAGAAGGAGATTTATTAGTTATTGGATGGGGCGGTACTTATGGTTCGTTGCATTCTGCAGTAAAACAAATCAATCAAGAAGGATATACTTCTATTGGTTTAGCACATTTCAATTACATTAATCCATTGCCAAAAAATACGGAAGAAATTCTGTCTAGATTCAAAAAAATTGTGGTTTGCGAATTAAACAGCGGCCAATTTGCTAGTATTCTAAAAATCAAATTCAGTCAGTTTGATTATTTAAAATTCAATAAAATTCAAGGATTACCATATGCTAACGATGATTTGATTCAAAAATTTAAAGAACTGGTATAATTATGGAAACTACTCCTATAAATAAATACACCCTTAAAGATTTTACTACTGATCAAGAAGTAAGATGGTGTCCTGGTTGTGATGATTATGTGATTTTGCGTACCATGCAAAAAGCGCTTCCTGAAATGAATGTTGCCAAAGAAGATGTGGTTTTTGTTTCTGGAATTGGATGCTCCTCTCGTTTTCCTTATTATATGGAAACTTATGGAATACACAGTATTCATGGAAGAGCACCCGGAATTGCTTCGGGTATAAAATTGGCCAATCCCAAATTAAGTGTCTGGATAGCAACTGGTGATGGTGATTCGATGGCAATTGGTGGCAATCATTTTATCCATGTTCTTCGAAGAAATATAGATTTAAATATCATAATGTTCAATAATGAAATTTATGGATTAACCAAAGGGCAATTTTCGCCTACTTCATTAATTGGACAAAAAACAAAATCTTCGCCTTATGGTAACACTCAACCGCCGTTTTCGCCGGGTGAACTCGCGTTAGGTGCACAAGCTCGATTTTTTGCCAGAATTGGAGGTAATAGCCCAAAAGAAATGGGACAAATTTTTATTGAAGCACATCAATTTAAAGGAACGTCCCTAATCGAAATTCTTCAAAATTGTGTCATTTTTAATGATGGATGCTTCAATCATATCACAGACAAAGAAATAAAAGATGACAAGCAAATCTTTTTGGAACACGGAAAACCAATGATTTTTGGCAAAAATAGAGACAAAGGATTGGTGTTAAATGGATTAAAATTAGAAGTAGTAACCATCGGAGAAAATGGAATTACCCAAGAAGATATATTGGTACACAATGCCAAAGAACAAGATCCAACTATGCACCAAATGCTGGTTCGATTACAAAATCCAATTGCAATGGGGGTAATTAGAAGTTTTAGCGATGTTACCTTAGAAGAAAGAGAAAAAGAATTAACAGCACAAGTCAAAGCAAATTCTAATTTTTCCAAAACGGATGATTTATTCTTTTCAGGAGAAACTTACGAAGTAAAATAATTAAGATAATAATAATTCAAAATTTATCAATATGGGTTCAGAAGCAATTATAGTTTTCTTGTTGGCCGGAATCATTCTAGTAGCAGGAGCCAATTTTCTTTCTAATTTAATTTCACCAAAATCAGACAACTCCCAAAAACGAGAACCTTATGAAAGTGGTATGACTACAATTGGTCCTACTTGGGTTCAGTTTAAAGTTGGTTATTATCTGTACGCCATTTTGTTTTTAGTATTTGACGTTGAGGTAGCCTTTTTAATACCTTGGGCGGTTGTTTTTCAAAAAATTGGAATGGTGGCCTTTTATGAGATTATCATATTTCTAGTAATATTAGGTTTAGGCTTAGCCTATGCTTGGAAAAAAGAAGCATTAAAATGGGAATAAATACTGCACCCGAAATACCAGCTGATTTCCCAGGAAAAGTAATTCCTGCAGGAAATGGCGCAAATGTTGTCATTACATCATTAGACCAAATAATCAATTGGGGAAGATCAAATTCTTTATGGTCGCTATACTTTGGAACGAGTTGTTGTGCTATCGAAATGATGCAAACCGGAGCGGCTCGTCACGATTACTCCAGATTTGGTTTTGAAGTAGCAAGACCTTCGCCTAGACAAGCCGATTTAATCATTATAGCAGGAACAATTGTAAACAAAATGGCTCCAGTGCTGCGTCGTTTGTATGATCAAATGGCCGAACCCAAATATGTTATCGCTATGGGAGCTTGTGCTATCTCAGGAGGTCCTTTCTTTTACAATACGTATTCCGTTGTAAAAGGTGCTGACCATGTAATTCCTGTTGATGTTTATGTTCCTGGTTGTCCTCCAAGACCAGAAGCATTATTAGAAGGAATGTTAATGCTACAAGCAAAAATAAGAACCGAAAGTATGAAAAATAAAGTTTTTCCTATTGATGGGTTTGATGAAGGACTTTGAGAAGTGAGAAGTGAGAAGTGAGTTAAGATTTCAAACCTCTATTTGTATTCTATGAACTCGTACCTCAATTAATTGTTTTAATATATTACAAATTATGACAAACGAAGCATTACAAAATTTAATAAGCAGTTGGATTCCCGAATTGGAATTTACAGAAGAGAAATCTCAATTTTTAAATAGTACTGTTCAACCCGAACATTTGCACCAATTAATGACGCAATTAAAAAATAATTCTGAAACCAGTTTTGATTATTTATTTTGCTTAAGCGGTGTAGATTGGGGAAAAGAATTAGGAGTTGTTTACCATTTAGAATCAACCGTACACCGACATATTATTGTAGTAAAAGTTAAAACGGAAGATAGAGAAAACCCAACATTTGATTCGGTTTATGATATTTGGGCTACAGCCGAATTTCATGAAAGAGAAGTGTTTGATTTTTTTGGAATAAAATTCAAAAATCATCCTAATTTAAAAAGACTCTTTTTGACCGAAGATTGGGACGGGTTTCCGTTAAGAAAAGACTATGTAGATGAAATTAATATGGTAATCAAATAAGTAAACATGGAAACAGCTACCATAACCAACAATTTTAAATCCGAAGAATATTTCATCAACATGGGACCACAACACCCCGCAACACATGGGGTTTTGCGGTTGTTATTGACTATAGATGGTGAAATAATCAAAAAAGTAGAACCCGATTTGGGATACATCCACCGCTCTATCGAAAAAATGAGCGAACGAGACAGCTACCAACAAATTGTCCATTTGACAGATAGAATGGATTATTTATCTTCTCATATTAATAACGAAGCAGTTTGCTTAACTGTTGAAAACGCTCTGCAACTTGAAATTCCTGATCGTGTAAAAGTCATTCGCACCATACTCGATGAATTGACTAGAATAGCTTCACATACATTGTGGTGGGGAGTTATGGGTATGGATGTAGGCGCTTTGACAACTTATTTTTATGGTTTTAGAGATCGAGAATTAATCAATGATATATTCGAAGAAACTTGTGGAGCTCGATTAACAATGAACTACAATGTTCCAGGCGGATTGATGTTTGACATTCATCCCAACTTTGTAAAAAGAACCAAAGAATTTATCGCTCATTTCAAAACAAAACTTCCAGAATACGATTTGCTATTATCCGGCAATATTATTTTTCAAAAAAGAATGAAAGGAATTGGAGTTTTGTCCAAAGAAGCTGCTATTTCTTATGGAGCATCGGGACCTGTCGGAAGAGCTTCTGGTTACTCCTGTGACGTACGTAAACATCATCCGTATAGTGCTTTTGACAAAGTAAATTTTAATGAAGTTCTAAAAACGGAAGGTGACACCTATTCTCGTTACCAAGTTCGTATTCTAGAAATGTGGGAATCCTTATCCATAATTGAGCAATTAATTGACAATATTCCCGAAGGTGATTTCAAAGTAACCACAGATGCTGTAATCAAATTACCCGCTGGCGAATATTATGAAAGAGTAGAAACAGCCAGAGGAGAATTGGGAGTTTACGTCATAAGTACCGGAACCAAAAATCCCTATCGAATAAAATTTCGATCACCTGGATTTTCCAACTTATCCTTATTAAATCACATTGCTGTTGGCGGAAAAATTGGAGACTTGGTAGCAACAATGGCAACTTTGGATCTAGTAATCCCAGATATTGATCGATAACAGTAAAAAATAAATGTAACAATGAACATTACAAAAAATATTCACGAATGGCTTTTTAGCCTCATGCCTTCTGGTGTTGCAAGTATAGTTGAAATGGTTTTGATAGCCGTAGTTTATCTTGCTGTTTTTGCTGTTGCTGGATTGTACTTGGTTTTGCTCGAAAGAAGAGTTGCAGCATGGTTTCAATTGCGAATTGGACCAAATAGAGTGGGATATCAAGGTGTTTTTCAAACCATGGCCGATGCTTTAAAATTGGTATCCAAAGAGTTGACAGGAACCATAAAAGCTGATAAATTTTTATACAATTTAGCTCCTTATTTTGTTATCGTTTCTGCATTAATGGCCTTGTCTCTTTTCCCTTTTTCGAAAGAATTCCAAGCATTTGATATTAATATTGGTGTTTTCTTTTTAATAGCAATTTCCTCCATTGGTGTTATCGGAATCTTATTGGCAGGATGGAGTAGCAACAATAAATTTGCTTTAATCGGCGCCATGCGAAGCGGGGTTCAAACCATTAGTTACGAACTATCTGTTGGTTTGTCATTATTAACAATGGTTTTAATGACGGGTTCGTTACAACTTTCGGAAATTGTTGAAGTTCAAAAAAACGGTTGGCTTATTGTACAAGGACACATTCCTGCAATCATTGCCTTTTGTATTTATATGATTGCTGGAACAGCAGAAACCAATAGAGCTCCTTTTGATTTGGTAGAAGCCGAATCTGAGTTGGGTGCTGGTTTTCACACGGAATATTCTGGGATGAAATTTGCGTATTTCTTCTTGGCCGAATTTATTAATATGTTTATAATCTCAGCTATAGCGACCACTGTTTTCTTTGGCGGATATTTATCCCCATTTGGCATAACCGAATCGATACCTCTTTTGGGCGTATTCTGGTTTTTGAGTAAAACTTTGGTTATCATTTTTTTAATGATGTGGTTTAGATGGACATTTCCAAGATTAAGAATTGATCAGCTCCTCGTATTAGAATGGAAATATTTACTCCCTTTAAATCTATTAAACTTGGTAATAATGGCCTTGATCGTATTACTAAAACTAACCATTCAATTTTAAAAGTCATGAGTTATTTTTCTGATATATATAATGGCGTTAAAACACTGCTTACGGGAATGAGTGTTACTGGAAAGTATTTTTTACATTCCAGAAAAGGGGCTATAACCCAACAATATCCCGACAATAGAGATACCTTAAAAATGTTTGATCGTTTTCGTGGCGAAGTTGTTATGCCTCATGATGAAAATAATTTGCATCGGTGTACAGGTTGTCAAAAATGTGAGTTGGCTTGCCCAAACGGAAGTATCGAAATTATTTGGGATCGACAAATTGATCCTGAAACGGGCAAAAAGAAAAAATTAATAGACAAACATATTTACCATTTAGGAATGTGCACCATGTGTGGTTTATGTATTGAAGCCTGTCCAACAGATGCTATCAAATGGGCTCAGAATTTTGAAAATTCGGTTTACGATAGAAAATACTTAACTAGAGTTTTAAACAAACCAGGATCAAAAGTGGTGTCTGGACTTGAAGATTAATCTTATGGAAAAAATTGTATTTTATATTTTGTCAGTGATAATGATTGTTGGTGCAATTGCTTCTGTAACCAGTCGCCAAATGCTTCGATCCGTTATTTATCTACTATTTGTGCTCATCGGAATAGCAGGAATTTATTTTTTGATTGATTATAATTTCTTAGCTGCCGTTCAACTTACCGTTTATGCAGGTGGTATAATTGTGCTCATCATATTTTCGGTGCTTTTGGTTCATCATATTGAAATGGAACTGGAAGTTGCTAAAAAATCAAAACAATTTCTAACGGCTTTTATTTGTTTGATTGGACTTTCTATCTTTTTATATACTATTTATTCGAATGATTTTAAAGTTATAGAAAACACAAAAGCCACAACAGTATCGGATATTGGAATGGGACTTTTGAACTACGAGGCTGGAGGATTTATTTTGCCCTTTGAAGTAATCAGTATTTTATTATTAGCAGCAATAATTGGAGCAATAATCATAGGTAAAGGTGACAAACTAACTAAAAACGAAGAAATATTATGATAGCAGGAATAAGCATATACGAAATTCTCACCCTTACTTCTATCCTGTTTTTTATAGGTATTTATGGGTTTATTACTCGAAAAAACTTGATTTCAATTTTAATTTCTCTCGAATTAATTTTAAATGCTTCAGCTGTAAATTTTGTTGTCATCAACAAGTATTTATATCCCGACGCTTTACAAGGTGTTTTCTTTTCCATCTTTATCATAGCAGTGGCTGCTGCCGAAACCGCTCTAGCTGTTGCAATTATTATCAACCTTTATAGACAAATTAGCTCTGTAGAAGTGAAGGACACTGAAATTATGAAGTACTAATATTCTGAAAACATGAACATAACTTATATTTTTTTAATTCCGTTAATTCCACTGGCTGTGTTCTTGCTTTTGGGAATTTTTAACCAGCAAATCAAACCAGCCGTTTCTGGATACATTGGTGTTTTGGGATTGTCGATTTCGGCTGCTCTATCTTATTATACAGCTTACCAATACTTTTTTGTTTTGGGAAAAGTCGAAGGAGTTTACCAAACATTTGTCGAAAAAACCGTATGGATGAACTTTACAGATACCTTGCATATTGATATGGGAATATTGATTGACCCAATTACTGTAATGATGCTCATCGTGGTAACGACAATTTCTTTGATGGTTCACATCTATAGTCGAGGATATATGAAAGGCGACGATGGATATACCAAGTTCTTTGCCTTTTTATCGTTATTCTCTTTTTCAATGCTTGGATTGGTATTGGCGACAAATCTTTTTCAAATTTACATTTTCTGGGAATTAGTGGGTGTTTCCTCTTATTTGCTAATTGGTTATTATTACACGAAAACTTCGGCAGTGGCCGCTGCAAAAAAAGCCTTTATTGTAACTCGATTTGCTGATTTTGGGTTCTTGATTGGAATTTTGATCGTCGGATATTACGCTGGTACTTTTGATTTTCAGACTTTAAATGCCGTCAATCCAGAAGGAGAAGGGTTGCTTTTGCATTGGGGAGCTTCCTCTTTTATGGGATTGTCTGTAATTACTTGGGCACTGCTTCTCATATTCATGGGTGGAGCTGGAAAATCGGCCATGTTTCCTTTGCACATCTGGCTACCAGATGCTATGGAAGGACCAACACCCGTTTCTGCTTTAATACACGCTGCAACAATGGTTGTCGCGGGTGTTTTTTTGGTGGCTAGATTATTTCCAATGTATTATTTCGTAGAAAATGGATTTGCTTTGAATGTTGTGGCTTATGTCGGCGCATTCTCTTCTTTGTTTGCCGCTATAATTGCCATTACTCAAACGGATATTAAACGAGTTTTGGCTTTTTCAACTATGTCTCAAATTGGGTATATGATGTTGGCGTTGGGAGTTTCTGGTTACAATGGTCAAGAAGGCGTTGGGTATATGGCATCCATGTTTCATTTGTTTACTCATGCCATGTTCAAAGCCTTGTTATTCTTAGGGGCTGGTTCTGTGATTCACGCTGTACACAGTAACTATTTAAAAGATATGGGAGGATTACGCAAGTACATGCCCATTACGAATATTACGTTTTTGATTGCAGCATTGGCAATAGCAGGAGTTCCTCCATTTGCAGGTTTTTGGAGTAAAGATGAAATTTTGGTTGCTGCTTTCGAAAAAAATCAATTGCTTTATTTTGTTGGCCTTTTCGTGGCGGGATTAACCGCTTTTTATATGTTCCGCCTTTATTTTGGAATATTTTGGGGCAAAGAAACCCAATACAAACACACGCCTCATGAATCACCAATGTCAATGGCTTTTCCTTTATTGTTCTTGGCCTTTATGAGTATTGTAGCAGGTTTTATTCCTTTTAGCGAATTTGTAACTGCCGACAAAATTGGGTTCGAAGGGCATTTAGATTACACATTAGCAGCTGTAGCAGTAGGTACTGGATTGACGGGTATTATTTTGGCTTGGGTATTCTATAAAAAAGAAAATGAATTAGCCCAAAAGTTTGCCAGTGGATTTGGAGTGTTTTATAAATGGACGTATCATAAATTTTATTTTGACGAAATATATATGTTCGTTACCAAAAAAATTATTTTCAACCTTATATCAACGCCAATTGCCAAATTCGATAAAAAATATGTTGATGGCACGATGGAAGGTATTGGTAACAAAACAGTACTCGTTTCTCAAAAAATAAAAGGATTACAATCAGGAAGGTTGCAAGATTATGCTATGTTTTTTGTCTCGGGTGTTGTAGTTATAGCTTTGGTTTTTATTTATTTATGGACAAACTAATTAAATAATATGGATATTTTATCACTTTTTGTAATTGTACCTGTACTCACCATTATTGCTTTGGTCTTTACCAAAGGATTAAAACAGGCACGAACTATTTCGATGGTTGGAAGTATCATCCAATTGGGTATGGCGATTCATTTGGTCTTTGCCTATTTTAAAGAAAGAGCTATAAACAACAGCGTAATGCTCTTTACTCAAGATACGGTTTGGTTTAAAAATTTCAACATTCATTATGCCATTGGCGTTGATGGCATTTCGGTGGCGCTATTATTATTGACTTCAATTGTAGTTTTAGCAGGTGTTTTTATTTCATGGAAAACAGAAGATTTACCCAAAGAATTTTTCATTTCTCTTTTGGTTTTAGCATCAGGAGTGTATGGATTCTTTATTTCCATTGATCTGTTTACCATGTTTGTATTTTATGAAATTGCGGTAATTCCAATGTATTTGCTAATTGGAATTTGGGGGTCAGGTCCCAAAGAATATTCGGCAATGAAATTAACGCTAATGTTAATGGGAGCTTCTGCTATTTTATTAGTAGGTGTATTGGGAATCTACTTTAATTCGAACGCAGATGGAGGTGCCTTAACATTCAACATTTTGGAAATTGCCAAAGTACACATCCCATTTGAAGCACAGAAATTATTTTTTCCATTTACTTTTATTGGGTTTGCAGTATTAGGCGCTTTGTTTCCATTTCATACTTGGTCTCCAGATGGTCATGCCTCTGCTCCAACTGCAGTATCAATGCTTCATGCAGGAGTTTTGATGAAATTAGGAGGCTATGGCGTTTTTAGAATTGCCATGTTTTTATTACCGCTAGGAGCAATAGAATGGTCTTGGTTTTTCATTATATTATCTGCAACAGGAGTCATTTATGGAGCCTTTGGAGCATTATACCAAACCGACCTTAAATATATAAATGCTTATTCCTCAGTAAGTCACTTGGGTATGGTGTTGTTTACTTTATTAATGTTGAACAAAACGGCTTGGAACGGTGCTATTTTACAATCTCTTTCACATGGATTTATGACAGCCTTATTTTTTGCCTTAATAGGAATGATTTATGGAAGGACACATACTCGGGACATTACCAAATTGGGAGGTCTTCTGAAGGTGATGCCGTTCATATCGGTTATTTATGTTATTGCAGGTTTGGCTTCGCTGGGATTGCCTGGATTTAGTGGTTTTGTGGCCGAAATGAACATTTTTGTTGGTGCTTTTCAACACCAAGAAATGTTTTATAGAGTAGCTACCATAATTTCAGTATCGGCAATTGTAGTAACAGCAGTTTACATTCTTCGAGTTCTAGGAATAATGCTTATGGGACCCATAAAAAATGAAGAATTTTTGGATTTACCAAAAGTAACTTGGTTCGAAATAACAGGTATTATGCTATTATTAATTCCAATGATTGGTATGGGAGTTGCCCCACTTTGGTTAAGTAATATGACAATGGCAAGTATACAACCATTCATTCAAGGAGTACTAAATCATTAAAAAAAACAAAAATGGATTTGAACAGTTTTAATATAATGAGACAAGAAATTTTCCTTTTGGCAATTATTTTATTGCTAATTGTAGGCGAAATTTTCATACCCAATAACAAAAAATCAAGCATCGTACATTTAGCCCTTTTCTTATTTGGAATTCATACCATAATAGGTTTTTTTACAATCGAAGAAAGCAGCTTATTTGGCGGAATGTTTCGTACCAATACCTTAATTCATTTCTTCAAAAATGTTCTTAATGTTGGAGTATTGATAGTATTGCTTCAATCGGCTGATTGGATTCAAGAGAAAATGGTGCATTTAAACAAAGGAACCGAGTTTTTTATGCTCTTATTTTCTTCTCTTTTAGGAATGTATTTTATGATTTCATCAGGTGATTTTCTAATGTTCTATATCGGATTAGAATTAGCAACCTTACCTGTGGCTGCTTTGGTTGCTTGGGAAACCTCCAAAAGAATCTCCAGTGAAGCCGGCATCAAATTTATATTATCAGCTGGATTGGCTTCGGGAGTTTCCTTATTTGGAATCTCATTGTTGTATGCCTCGACAGGTTCGATCTATTTTGAGGATCTCCTAAAACTTTTAACGAGTACCAATTTAACACTATTGGGTTCTATTCTGTTTTTCTCGGGATTGGCATTCAAAATATCGTTGGTTCCGTTTCATTTTTGGACTGCAGATGTGTATGAAGGGGCGCCAATTGGAGTTGCATCTTATTTATCCGTTATATCAAAAGGATCTTCCGCTTTTATTTTAATGATTTTAATGTTTACAATCCTAAAACCATTAATGCACATTTGGGAAAACATTATTTATGTCATTGCAATAGCCACTATGTTTATTGGAAATTTGTTTGCTTTACGCCAACAAAACATGAAACGTTTCTTGGCCTTCTCCTCAATAGCACAAGCAGGTTTCATATTATTGGGACTAATTTCGGGAACACAATTAGGAACCGCAACGGTAGTTTATTTTGTACTTGTTTACATTTTTTCCAATTTAGCCGCTTTTGGAGTTGTACAAGCCATTTCATTACAAACAGGCAAAGAAAATAGAGATGATTATAATGGGCTTTATAGAACAAACCCCAACCTCAGTCTCGTGATGATGCTAGCTTTGTTTTCATTAGCCGGAATACCTCCAGTAGCAGGTTTTTTTGGTAAATTTTTCTTGTTCGCAGCCGCTGCAAGCAAAGGATATTATCTATTGGTTTTCTTAGCTGTTGTCAACGTAACTATTTCGCTTTACTATTATTTGTTGGTGGTGAGAGCAATGTTTATCAGAAAAAATGAAAACCCTATTCCTTTTTTTAATAACAAAATTTACATGCGTTTGGGACTTATTATTTCAGTATTAGGGATTCTAGTTCTTGGTTTATACAGTCCGCTTTACGATTACATTTTTGAATTAAGCAACATATTTAATAAATAAGTTATGGCATCACTAGACGGAAAACATTCATTTGGAAGTATTGGCGAAACCAGAGTCACTTTTGTCGAAAAAGGAGTAGATGAAAGTCGTTCCAATTTCTTGAAAAAACTATTGGAACACAATGGTTTTGAAGTAATACTTGATGAAGAAAAGAAAAAAAACGAAGAAGACCCTCAATTGTTTACCGTTGCAGTCACCGATATGGTTTTCAATCCTACCATCTGGATATTCGAACGAAAATTAAAAACCCAAGACGGCCATAGAGTAACCCAAGACTACTGGTTTCAAAGAACAAATGCAACCAAACCACAATATTGGAAGAATTCGTAACCAGAAATAATTCAGTTTTTAATTTAACCCAGATTCCGCATTAGACTTTGTAACGAAGCAGAATTATTCAATAAAAGCAAGTGCTCACGGACTATTTTTAAATGAGGAATACTTTTGTATTTTGATTTTAAAAATGGGAGAACCAAGCGAAGCGTATCTTGAACTCCAAAATAAAATAAAATAGTGTGAAAAAAGTGCTTGATTTTGCAGAAGAATTCAGATGTAGTAGATTTCTAATGCGGAATCTGGGTTTAAATAATAAGGGCGAGACCCCATTATAGAAAGGGGGCAAAATAAGCATACCGCTTATTCACCCCCTTTCTATACAGCGGTCGGGCTGTTTGCGCTACTTCGGTAGCCAGCGTCCATCCCTCTCGCAATTCAGTTTTCAAAACAAATGTATTGACCTTATATTTTTTTATAACCAAAAGAAATAATTAAATGCGGTATTTAATGCAACACTATTAATTATTAAAATCCAAAATTACAAAGTTAGTTTCTTAACGATTTCGGCGACAGAGGTAATTTCAGTTGTATTCTCAATTGTTGGACCCGCGACCCAAACTGTTTTGTAGGTTACTTGTGTTGCCGCTTTAGTAACAGCATTCGATCCCATCATATAGCGAATCATTTTTACCCACTTTTTTAGCGATTTATTTTTATTCAACGTTTTTTCCAACCAAGTTTGTTGCGTACCTACTTTCTGAACATAAGGCGTATTGATAACCGTACAAGGTGTACCCGATATTTTTTCGGTCAACACAATATCCTTTGCACCATAATCAACGCATGCTTGTTTATATTCCTGTGAAACACCCGATTCAAACGAAGCTATAAAAGGACTTCCCACAGAAACACCAACTGCTCCATAGCGTAACATTGTTTCCAATTCTTGCTTTGTACCAACACCTCCCGCAGAAATAACGGGTAAAGTTGTATTCAAATTTAATTCTCTTATTAATTCCTCAGCAGAAAGTAAACCTCTATGCCCACCAGCTTGATTGTTTACAGCAATTAATGCATCAGCACCCAAACTTTCTACTTTTTTTGCAAAAGCTAAATCCGTAACATCGCAAAAAACTTTAATTCCAACTTTATGGGCTGCATGTATAGTCTCTTCTGGCGAACCTAAAGAAGTGATTATAAAGTCAACTTTTTCTTCACACAAAACCGCTAATTGATCCTTGTATTTTATATTTGATTTATTGACAATTAAATTATATCCAAAACTACCTCCTTCTACTTTCGCATTTCGAAGTTCGATAATAGAAGCACGCAATTCGTCTAAAGTACGGTAATTTAAAGCCGGAATACAACCTGCAACACCCGATTTCATACCTTCAATAACCATTTTTGTATTCGAAACCAAAAACATTGGTGCCATAATTAATGGCTTATTAATCTGTAAAAGAGCAGTTAGTGAAGGTTTTGTCATTACATATATTTTTTATATTTCACAAATATAACATAATATACTACGCATGAATAGTATTTGAAAAATTAATTAAAAGCATGCTTTTTGCTTCCCCACAGGTTTTGATTCCATTCCATTTAAAAACTAGTGCAAACTAAAAAAACTTTACTTAGCATAAGCTAAATAAAGTTTTTATTGTACTCAGAGCGGGACTTGAACCCGCACGAACATTGCTGTTCACTGGATTTTAAGTCCAGCGTGTCTACCAATTTCACCATCCGAGCATAGTGGTACCTCCAGGGATCGAACCAGGGACACATGGATTTTCAGTCCATTGCTCTACCATCTGAGCTAAGGTACCAAAATAGAATAAACTATTTTTACAAAAAACCCTTCATCAATTTATGAAGGGTTTTTAAAAAGAAAGGCGACGACATACTCTCCCACATAACTGCAGTACCATCTGCGCAGGCGGGCTTAACTACTCTGTTCGGGATGGGAAGAGGTGAGCCCCGCCGCAATAACCACCTTAAGAGGTTACAATTGCTTTGGGCAATCATCTATAATTAACAATTGATAATTCACAATTCATAATTATAGTAATATCTTAACATACTGAGATAAAGAATATAAAAAGTATTAGAAAGTTTCTTCTCCCGACCGGAGTCGGGAGAAAAGGTGTACATAAGCTTACGGGTTATTAGTACTACTCGACTATGACATTACTGCCTTTACATCTATAGCCTATCAACGTGGTCATCTCCCACGACCCTTAAAAGAAATCTCATCTTGTGGTGGGTTTCGCGCTTATATGCTTTCAGCGCTTATCCCTTCCAAACGTAGCTACTCTGCGATGCTC
>NZ_CP114284.2:522500-810000 GCF_027111095.2 Flavobacterium sp. IMCC34518
TTTTCTTCTCCTCCGCCTACTTAGATGTTTCAGTTCAGCGGGTTTGCCCACCTATCGGTGTACTATGTCTTCAACATAGTGGGTTGCCCCATTCAGGTATTTACGGATCAATGCATGTGTGCTGCTCCCCGTAACTTTTCGCAGCTTATCACGCCTTTCATCGCCTCTGAGAGCCAAGGCATCCCCCATACGCCCTTATTTTGCTTATTGTACCAACATTCATTTAAGAATGCCGTTTTGTTTCGTTTTACTAAATAATTAGTAAAACTGCTTTCTACTTTTTATTATTTCTTATCTCAATATGTCAATGAACTTTTTTCTAAGTGAGTCGTTTTTAGTGAGTAGTGATTAGCCTAAACTAATTACCATTCACTCTTTACTATTCACTACAATAGTGGAGAATAACGGAGTCGAACCGTTGACCTCCTGCGTGCAAGGCAGGCGCTCTAGCCAGCTGAGCTAATCCCCCAATTTAATTATGAATTGTGAATTATGAATTATGAATTGTTGTAATTCGTAATCTTTCAACCCTAGAATTTCCTTTCAATCTGTTTCTATGAACGTCTTTTCAATTTATAATTATCAATTTACAATTAATAATTATTTTGTTGTCTCGGACAGACTCGAACTGTCGACCCCTACATTATCAGTGTAGTACTCTAACCAGCTGAGCTACGAGACACTCTTTTTTCTTTGATTTAAAGATTAAATGATTTAAAGATTGAACCATTCTTGCGAATTTTTTAATCTTTAAATTTTTAAAATTTTAAATCTTTCAATTATTTTTTTAAATTAACAGCAAGAGTAATATAACCTTAAATCTGTAACCAATAGTCTCTTCGTCTTCTTTCTTTAGCGTGTCTTTCAACTAACACTAAAGCTCTAGAAAGGAGGTGTTCCAGCCGCACCTTCCGGTACGGCTACCTTGTTACGACTTAGCCCTAGTTACCAGTTTTACCCTAGGCAGCTCCTTGCGGTCACCGACTTCAGGCACCCCCAGCTTCCATGGCTTGACGGGCGGTGTGTACAAGGCCCGGGAACGTATTCACCGGATCATGGCTGATATCCGATTACTAGCGATTCCAGCTTCACGGAGTCGAGTTGCAGACTCCGATCCGAACTGTGACCGGTTTTGTAGATTCGCTCCTGGTCACCCAGTGGCTGCTCTCTGTACCGGCCATTGTAGCACGTGTGTAGCCCAAGGCGTAAGGGCCGTGATGATTTGACGTCATCCCCACCTTCCTCACAGTTTGCACTGGCAGTCTCGTTAGAGTTCCCGACATGACTCGCTGGCAACTAACAACAGGGGTTGCGCTCGTTATAGGACTTAACCTGACACCTCACGGCACGAGCTGACGACAACCATGCAGCACCTTGTAAATTGTCTTGCGAAAAGTCTGTTTCCAAACCGGTCAATCTACATTTAAGCCTTGGTAAGGTTCCTCGCGTATCATCGAATTAAACCACATGCTCCACCGCTTGTGCGGGCCCCCGTCAATTCCTTTGAGTTTCATTCTTGCGAACGTACTCCCCAGGTGGGATACTTATCACTTTCGCTTAGCCACTGAGATCGCTCCCAACAGCTAGTATCCATCGTTTACGGCGTGGACTACCAGGGTATCTAATCCTGTTCGCTACCCACGCTTTCGTCCATCAGCGTCAATCCATTAGTAGTAACCTGCCTTCGCAATTGGTATTCCATGTAATCTCTAAGCATTTCACCGCTACACTACATATTCTAGTTACTTCCTAATAATTCAAGTCTAGCAGTATCAATGGCCGTTCCACCGTTGAGCGATGGGCTTTCACCACTGACTTACTAAACCGCCTACGGACCCTTTAAACCCAATGATTCCGGATAACGCTTGGATCCTCCGTATTACCGCGGCTGCTGGCACGGAGTTAGCCGATCCTTATTCTCACAGTACCGTCAAGACGCTACACGTAGCGTTGTTTCTTCCTGTGCAAAAGCAGTTTACAATCCATAGGACCGTCATCCTGCACGCGGCATGGCTGGATCAGGCTTGCGCCCATTGTCCAATATTCCTCACTGCTGCCTCCCGTAGGAGTCTGGTCCGTGTCTCAGTACCAGTGTGGGGGATCTCCCTCTCAGGACCCCTACCCATCGTAGCCTTGGTAAGCCGTTACCTTACCAACTAGCTAATGGGACGCATGCTCATCTTTTACCGTTGTGACTTTAATAGTTCAACCATGCGGTTGTACTATACTATGAGGTATTAATCCAAATTTCTCTGGGCTATCCCTCTGTAAAAGGTAGATTGCATACGCGTTACGCACCCGTGCGCCGGTCTCTAATTCCGAAGAACTATACCCCTCGACTTGCATGTGTTAAGCCTGCCGCTAGCGTTCATCCTGAGCCAGGATCAAACTCTTCATCGTATATTGTACGCTTAATTGCTTAAGCTATTATTATGCGACTCCAATTCTAGTGGTCTATTCTCAAATCTTTCGATTCTATTACTCTTATTCTTTTGTTCTAACATCTATGTTAAAACGGCTGTCAATTCAATATGTCTAGGAACGTATTCTTATCGTTTAATCCGCTTTTCGTTGTCTCTCAAAGCGGGTGCAAAACTAACAATTCTTTTTGTAACTGGCAAGAACTTTTTGAAGTTTTTTTGAAAAATATTTTTCTCAGTTTCTTCTCTTTTCTTATCAGCCTCTCAAGGAACGTTGCGCGTTTAGCGGGGTGCAAAAGTAACATACTTTTTTAATTCCCACAAGCTTTTTTTAATCTTTTTTGAAAATAAATCTTCTTTGTGATTTTTATTACTTGTCTCCCGATAGCTATCGGGATTAAAGAACTTAGTCGCTGTTGCGGGTGCAAAAGTAGACCCTTTATCCCTTTAAACAATGACTTTTTTGAGGTTTTTTTGATTTATTTTTTAATCTATTGGTATATTGTGCTTTATACAACCCCTTTTTTATCAAATCCATCGTTCTTACTGAAAATTTTAGGCCCTTTTTACGGTTTTATTACTTTTTGTGCCTTTTAAGAAGGGATTAATACCAGATGTATTGCCCTTTTTACGGCTTGTTAGTACTACTCCTTGTTCCTGGTTGTATTCTCTCGAGATATGGACTGGGTTTTACTAATGGACATTTATCGCTCTTTGGGACGCGGATTTAACGGATTCGCTAATGCGAAGGCACGGAGGAGCGCGGATTTTTATTCCCTTCCTTAATATAATGTGGTTTTTCTAGCTCTGTATTGCTGTGTCCTATTGATAAATACAGTTCTCGCAAAGGCGCGAAGGCGCAAAGAAAAAAGTTCTAAACTTGTCACCTTGGCATCTTGGCTAGAAAAACAAAGCTTAACTCAATCTAATTCGGCGCGGTGGGACGCGGATTTGACGGATTCGCTAATGCGAAGGCGCGGAGGAGCGCGGATTTTTATTCCTTCCTTTATATAGTGGGGCTTTTATAGCTGTATCTTATTATAAAATATAGGTCTCGCAAAGGCGCGAAGGCGCAAAGAAAACAGATCTAAACTTGGCGCCTTGGCGTCTTGGCAAGAAAAACAAAGCTTAACTTAATCTAATTCGGCGCGGTGGGACGCGGATTTTATTGATTCGCTAATGCGAAGGCGCGGAGGAGCGCGGATTTTTATTCCCTCCTTTATATAGTGGGGCTTTTATAGCTGTATCTTATTATAAAATATAGGTCTCGCAAAGGCGCGAAGGCGCAAAGAAAAAAGTTCTAAACTTGTCGCCTTGGCATCTTGGCGAGAAAAACAAAGCTTAACTTAATCTAATTCGGCGCGGTGGGACGCGGATTTTATTGATTCGCTAATGCGAAACCGCAGATGAGCGCGGATTTTAATTCCCTTCCTTAATATAATGTGGTTTTTCTAGCTCTGTATAGCTGTGTCCTATTAACAAACACAGTTCTCGCAAAGGCGCGAAGGCGCAAAGAAAACAGTTCTAAACTTGGCGCCTTGGCGTCTTGGCTAGAAAAACAAAGCTTAACTCAATATAATTAGGCGCGGTGGGAAGCGGATTTGACGGATTCGCTAATGCGAAGGCGTGGATTTTCTTTGTTTCTTCTTTACCTACATATAAGGTGTTGTTTTTTTTACATGAATACGATCTCATGAAAACAGATGTCCTAGGTACTATCTTCAATACCTAATTTATTTTGGTTAATTTTTATATATTTGTTACACCGAGAGGAAGCTTCTTGCGATTATTCACTGGATGTTTACCTTGTGTAGCCTCAATTTTTATGTTGGGGCTATTTTTTGCTATTGTGTCTTCTTCGAAGCCAATTGCCCGAGAGGTCAACTTTTGCTCCTCTTCTTGGATATTTAGCTGATAAATAGCATCGTAAGCTTCATTCTTTTTCCATAAATGATAAATCATTGTCAGTATCTTTTTTTGAACCGCCACATAACTTTTCATTTTTATTCCATGTTTTTCATAGGTTCTATCATATAAATCTTTGAAGGGTTTAACTTTGCATTGAATAACTACCAATGACGGCATATGTAAGGCGCGTCTTATTCTTGAATTCCCTCTTTTTGATATTTTGGTTTTACCAACACGCTTTCCTGATTGTGCTTCAACTACGTCATAACCCGCATAAGACACTAACTGTTTGTAATTCGTAAATAATGTAAAACCGTTGGTTTCAGCCAAAATAGTACTCAATGTTAAAATTCCTAATCCTTTCATTTTCAATATATTTTCAGTCTTGTCATAAACTTCTTTATTAGATTTCAAATGAATCTTTATTTCTTTGTCCAACTCTTTGAGCTGTGTCTCAAATAAAATTATGGTTTGCTCTAATTGATTTGTAACTGAATCCAAATGGTGCATTGCAAAACTCAACGCATCTAATTGGTTTTTTAAAACCGTTTTCAATTCGGTAACATTTTGATGTTGCCTTGTCAACAATCGTAATTCATAGAAAAAGGATCCCATTGGTTGCCATAAATCTAAGCACTGTTCGGCTCCCATTTGTGATAATCCTTTGGCATCAATGCTGTCATTTTTTGATTTGAGCCCAATAGCTTCCAAATATTTTTTTGCTTTATTAGGCAAAATTATAGAAACATCAAATCCTTTCCCAAACAAACAATAAGCACAATTCTCATGATAAATCCCTGTAGCTTCCATGCAAATTACCACAGGAATAGTTTCCTTTTTATGCTTTAAAATCCACTCTTCCAAAGAAGAAAATCCTTTTAATGTGTTAGAAATAATGGTACTTGACTTTACAGTTACCTTTTGTTTTTCATCAATAACACTAATACAAGCATTAATTTTTTTGCTTGAAACGTCTAATCCAACAGAATACTTTAAATTCATAACTCTTTGATTTAGAATCAATAAACAAAATATTACATAAATCTTTGCTCATTTTTTATACAAGATCCAAATTAAATTCTGGTCTTTAAGTACTATTGTGACTCGAAATGTAATAAAAACGAAATGGATTAACCTAATGTCTACAATATCATCAAAAGATGTATTTCGCCCCGATAGAATTTGGCCATTTCGTTTTGCTTATCAATTGTTGTATTTCAAAGATACATTTCATATTTTTAACATAGTCAAAGATATGAGCCCTGATAGTAGTGGAAATCCTTATGAGCCGGTGTTCGGCTTATAAGATTGAAGCGGATAGCAGGTTTAAGCTCCCTATTTTTTGAATTATAATATTAATTGGATTTTATTCTTATATACAGAACAAACCTTATATATCTATTGTATGTGTTTTGTTAATGCTTTATATTTGCATTCTTAAAATATAAAAAACAATGATTAAGATTACTTTGCCCGACGGGTCAGTTAGAGAGTTTGCTCTTGGAGTAACTCCGATGGATGTTGCGAAAAGCATCAGTGAAGGATTTGCCAGAAATGTGATTTCGGCCTCTTTTAATGGTACAACTATTGAAACATCAACACCACTGACGACCGACGGCAGTCTTACATTATACACTTGGAATGATGCTGATGGCAAGAAAGCTTTTTGGCATTCGACTTCGCATGTTATGGCGCAAGTACTTGAGGAGATGTATCCAGGAATACAATTGACTCTTGGACCTGCAATTTCGAACGGATTTTATTATGATGTGGATTTTGGAGATCAAAAGATCTCTGATGCTGATTTTAAGAAAATTGAAGACCGCGTTCTTGAAATTTCAAGAGGAAAACACGAATTTAAATTACGTCCTGTTTCTAAAGCAGAAGCATTAGAAATATACAAAGACAATATTTATAAAACAGAATTAATCTCTAATCTAGAAGACGGAACAATCACTTTTTGTGATCATTCTACTTTTACCGATTTGTGTCGTGGAGGTCATATTCCTAATACTGGAATTATCAAAGCAATGAAAGTGATGAGTGTTGCCGGCGCTTACTGGAGAGGTGACGAGAAAAACAAACAGTTGACTCGTGTTTACGGCACCTCTTTCCCTAAACAAAAAGATTTAACTGAATACTTAGAATTACTGGAAGAAGCGAAACGACGTGATCACAGAAAACTAGGAAAGGAATTAGAATTGTTTGCTTTTTCACAAAAAGTGGGAGCAGGTTTACCATTATGGTTGCCAAAAGGAGCTGCTTTGAGAGATCGATTGGAGCAGTTTTTGAAAAAAGCACAGAAAAAAGGGGGTTACGAACAAGTGGTTACTCCACATATTGGCCAAAAAGAACTGTATGTTACTTCTGGTCACTATGCGAAATATGGAGCAGACAGTTTTCAGCCTATAAGTACTCCTGCCGAAGGGGAAGAATTTCTATTGAAACCGATGAATTGTCCTCATCACTGTGAAATCTACAATGTAAGACCTTGGTCCTACAAAGATTTACCAAAGCGATATGCTGAATTTGGTACAGTTTACAGATACGAACAAAGCGGTGAATTACATGGATTAACTCGTGTACGTGGGTTTACTCAGGATGATGCTCATATTTTTTGTACTCCGGAACAATTGGACGAAGAGTTTAAAAAAGTAATTGACTTGGTGCTTTATGTATTTGGTTCATTAGGTTTTGAAGACTTTACTGCCCAAATTTCTTTAAGAGACAAAGAAAACAGAGATAAATACATTGGTTCTGATGAAAACTGGGAAAAAGCAGAAAATGCAATTATAAATGCGGCTGCCGACAAAGGATTGAATACCGTTGTCGAATACGGAGAAGCTGCTTTCTACGGTCCTAAATTGGATTTCATGGTAAAGGACGCATTAGGCAGACAATGGCAACTAGGAACGATACAGGTGGATTACAATTTACCAGAGCGTTTTGAACTAACTTATAAAGGATCTGACAATGAATTACATAGACCTGTGATGATTCACAGAGCTCCATTTGGATCAATGGAACGATTCATTGCCATTTTATTGGAACACACAGCAGGAAATTTCCCTCTTTGGTTAATGCCTGAGCAGGCAATTATACTGTCTTTGAGTGAGAAATATGAAAATTATGCTAAAAAAGTTTTAAATCTGCTAGAAAATCACGAAATTCGCGCCCTAATTGACAACAGAAGCGAGACGATAGGGAAGAAAATTAGAGATGCAGAAATGCAGAAGATCCCATTCATGCTGATCGTAGGTGAGGAAGAAGAGAAAAATGGCACCATTTCTATCCGTCGTCATGGTCAAGAAGGAAAAGGCAATATCAGCGTTACAATAGAGGAATTTGCTTCAATTGTTGACGAGGAAATCAAAAAAACATTAAAAGTATTTACAGTTTAACTTAAATTATAAAGTCATAGCAATAAGAAGCAACAGAGGTTATCAACCTCGCGTAGAAAAAAAGGATGCACACAGAATAAATAATCTTATTCGTGGTGTACAAGAAGTAAGACTTGTGGGTGAAAACATAGAGCCTGGAGTTTTTAAACTTGCAGAAGCTTTAAGATTAGCTGACCAATTTGAATTGGATTTAGTTGAGATTTCACCAAACGCAGAGCCGCCAGTTTGTAAAATCATGGATTACAAGAAATTTGTTTACGAACAAAAGAAACGTGATAAGGTACTGAAAGCCAAATCTACTCAAGTGGTAGTAAAAGAAATACGTTTTGGTCCTCAAACTGATGAGCATGATTACGAATTTAAGAGAAAGAATGCTGAAAAATTCCTAAAAGAAGGAGCTAAATTAAAAGCTTTTGTATTCTTTAAGGGGCGTTCTATTATCTATAAAGATCAAGGGCAAATCTTATTATTAAGATTGGCAACTGACCTAGAAGAATTTGGTAAAGTAGAAGCTATGCCCGTTCTTGAAGGAAAGAGAATGATTATGTTTATTGCTCCTAAGAAAAAGAAGTAATCAGTTTGAAGTCTCAGTTTTCAGTTACTCACTGTGACATGCAAACTGAATAAAAAATAAGTAAGTAAGAATAAATTAAAACACTAGGAAAAAATGCCTAAAATGAAAACCAAATCTAGCGCCAAGAAACGTTTTAAAGTTACTGGTTCTGGAAAGATTAAGAGAAAGCATGCTTTTAAAAGTCACATCTTGACTAAAAAATCTAAAAAACGTAAATTAGCTTTGACTCACTCAGCGCTAGTTCACTCAACAGATATGAAAAGCATCAAACAACAATTAAGAATTATATAATTAGTATTAAGATTTGAGAATTAAGCAATTAAGACTTGAATCCTAAAAAATTAAATTCTTTGGGTTAAAAACAATTTCAATAACCTTGGAGTATGGCCATTAAGTTCCTTTGATTCAATTCAGGACGCCTGCTACAAAAAAACAATAAAATTATGCCAAGATCGGTAAATTCAGTTGCAAAAAGAGCAAGAAGAAAAAAAATAATGAAGCAAGCCAAAGGTTTCTTTGGTAGACGTAAAAACGTTTGGACAGTTGCTAAGAATGCGGTAGAGAAAGCAATGTGCTACGCTTACCGTGACAGAAAAGTGAATAAAAGAAATTTCCGTGCATTATGGATTCAACGTATTAACGCTGGAGCTAGATTGGAAGGAATGTCTTATTCTCAATTCATGGGTAAAGTAAAAGCTAACGGAATCGAATTGAACCGTAAAGTTCTTGCAGATTTAGCAATGAATCACCCAGAAGCTTTCAAAGCAGTACTTAATAAAGTAAAATAAACGTTTTATAAACTCAATTTAGGATTACTTACTTAAAAAAAACCCATTCGTTCAAGCGAATGGGTTTTTTGATTTTATTTGAAAATTGTATAATTACAAAACTAAAAAAGGCGCTATAATACCGAAACTCAACAAACCAGTATTATAATCTTTCACATCAAAGGCTTTTTCTGCATAGCTAGAATAGTTGAATTTTCTAGCTACATATCCTAAATAAAAGTTCATATTGAAATTTTTAAAAGGTGAATATTGAATCGTTGGAATAATCCCGTAGCTATTTGACAATTTTGAACTACCATTTGGATCTGGATTATCATTCCAATAATGTTTATTTGACATAAGGGTCAAAAGCAAATTAATTTTTGGGGTCACCAAATACTCTGCCCTAATCCAATTGCCCATGTAAACTGCTTTTTGGGCGGCATATTGGTATTTACTATCAATAATTCCTGAAATAATTCCTTTTCGATCTAATCCTTCAATACTGTATTGAAAATCATAATACAAGAGAAAATTTCTAGCTTTAAATTTATTTCCGAGTGCAATATAATTCATATGTGCTCCTTGTGCTTCATTGAAAAAACTATAACTATAGGTCGTTTCAATTTTTCCATTAAAGAAACTACTTCTCCAGTTTACCACAGCAGCTAAAGGAAATTCTGAAGGCTTTAAGTTAGGAGGTGAAGATGCGCCATATTGTTCTTCATACGTTTTGGTTCGAGAATTTAAAATTTGAAAAGAAATCGAATTTTTTTTATCTTCAAAAGTATGTGCTATACCAGCACCAACCAAAAAATTATCAGAATTTTCAATAATATCATTATAGGCTAAAATATCAATTGGATTTAAATCAAATTCCCAGCCACCCCAATCTGCACATAACTTGCCAAGAGTGAAATTGGTAGTTGGAGATAAATCTATTGTAACGAAAGCTATATCAACTGCTCTGCTTATATTATCAAGATTTCCAGGTATAGGCTCTCTATTATATCTATTACGGAATCTAAAATATACTTTATCATGAATCTTTCCTTTAATTTCAAATCTAAATTGATTAACATTAAAACTTGAAAGAACATGATTTCCATCTAAAAAATTACTATCAAAAGCGAAACGAGTATTAAAAATCACATCGGTATCGCTAAATAACGATTCTTTGGAAACAAAAAAAAGTGATTTAATTGAATCTGTTTCAAACTGATTTCCTTCATTTGTTTGTTTTTCCATTTGGCCATTAGTATCATCCTGCCCTATTACATTACTTGGTAAAAAAAACATTATAGCGTACATAAAATATTTTTTCATATTTTTTTATTTAAGGTTTTATAAAATAATTGAGCCAAGCAAGAATCCCAATGCTATAGCGATACCAATTGCTACTATTCCAGGCGCTAAGAAACTATGATTAACAACAAGTTTTCCTATTTTTGTACTTCCGGTTCTATCAAAGTTTATAGCGGCCAATAAAGTAGGATAACCCGGTAAAACAAAATCGCTATTTACTGCTGGGAAAATAGCAATTAAAGCTGTTGGAGGCAAGCCCAATGCAATACCCAGTGGCATCATTGTTTTAGTTGTTGCTGCCTGACTAAACATCAATACCCCCATTACAAAGACTGCTATTGCAAATGTCCAAGGGTGAGTTGAAACAATTCCTTTCAAAGCATCTTGAATGATATCATTATTAGTGTGCATAAAAGTAGAACTCATCCAAACTACACCAAATACGGAAACCACAGCAGAAGCCATAGAGGTAAACAAGCTGGCTTTGGTAACTTCAGCAGTACTCGTTTTAGTAATTAGCATCATTGCCGCAGAGGCCGTAAGTGTTATTACACTTATAATCGTTACCATGGATAAAGAACCGTTAGCGGTAACAGCAAGCGATTTGACACCAGGCTCAAAACTAGGAACTATACTTGGAAAAGCTCCTGCAATAACAATTAAAATAATTGCAAAAGCAAAAATTAAAACTGAAGTTTTGGCACCTGTTTTTAAAGGAATATTATTTCCAACAGTATCAAATTCCATACTTTTTGCAAAATTAGGATCTTTCATTTTTTCAATAAAAAAAGGATCATCATTTAGTTCCAATCCTTTTTTAAAAATAGAAAAGCAACCAATAAGCAAACCAATAATACAAGAAGGAATACAAATCATCATAACATCAATTAACGCACCTGAGTACCCCAAAATCACTACTAATGCAGCAGTAGCTGCACTCATTGGACTACCTGTTAAAGCGAGATGAGATGCAATAACAGAAACACTTAAAGGACGTTCTGGGCGAATTCTTTTCTTTGCAGAAACCTCAGCAATAATTGGTAATAAAGAATAAACAATATGTGCCGTTCCCGCAAATAAACATAAAAAGTACACCGTAAATGGCGCAATAAATGTGATATTTGATGGATTACTTCTAATTATTTTTTCGGCTAGATTTACCAAATAATCTAATCCCCCAGACGCTTGTAAGGTTGCAGCGGTCGTCACTATTGCCATAATAATTAACATGACATCTAGAGGTGGATCAGTAGGTTTCATTTTGAATACAAATAGAAAAATAAACAAACCTACCATCCCCATTACCCCCAAACCTATACCTTTCATTTGAGATCCAATAAGAATCATTCCAATAAGAATAGCAAATTCAAACCAAATCATAACAGGATTATTTAGATTAAAAAAGGAAATCTATTTAAAATTAATATTCAAAGAAATTTTGTTGAATTTTGATTTTGTCTGATGTTTCAGTTAACGATAACATTAATAAGACTCTAGCTTTTTGTGCGCTTAAATCATCTGCAACAACAAATCCGAGGCCTGCATCATCTACTTCATTTTCCAAAGTTGTTCTTCCAGATCCTGTTCTATTGGATCGACAAACCAAAATTCCTTTTTTAGAAGCTTCCGCTAAAGCTTTTCCAACTGGTTCATTAAAATTTCCATTTCCCATTCCTGCATAGACGAGACCTTTTATAGGTGAGTTTGACAAACATGTTACAGTAAGAGGGCTTGCATCTGCATAACCATAAACAATCTCTACTTGAGGTAATGTTGTCAATTTTGAGACATCAAACTTTTTTGAAGGATTTCTTAAGGATTGATAATAGTAATTTACTTTACCATCATAAATCAACCCAATAGGACCATAATTACGAGATAGAAAAGTTTCTAAATTGGTAGAACTTGATTTCGTAACATCTCTAGGATCAAATATTTTCTCATTCATAGCAACAACAACACCTTTACCTTGACTTCTAGGACTTGCAGCAACCATTACAGCATCCAATAAATTTCTATTTCCATCTTGACTCATTGCTGTAGAAGGCCTCATTGCACCAACTATTACCACTGGTTTGTCTGACATTATAGTCAAGTCTAAAAAATAAGCAGTTTCCTCTTGAGTATCAGTTCCATGAGTCACTACAACAGCATCTGCTAAATTTTCCTTAAATATTTGATTGATTCGATTTGATAACTTCAGCCAAGTAACCACATTCATATCTTGGCTTCCAATTGATGCTACTTGTTCACCAGTAATCTTTCCATAATTATGTATTTGTGGCACTGCACTTAACAAATCATCAATAGGTACTTTCCCAGCTGTATAAGCCGCTTTAGTTGCTGATTCCCCAGAACCAGCAATAGTTCCACCTGTAGCTAAAATTATTATTCTTGGAGAAGTTTTAGCTGATTTATCTTGAGCTTGAACATGTAAAACTGAAAAAGAAATTAAAAATATCAAAATTGCTTTTTTCATGATATCTAAATTTAAGTTTAAAAAATATATTTTATAAATTATACTTAAGAAGTAATAAACCTAGGATTGATTAAATTTTCAATAGAATAAACTTCATTCCATTTTTCTTGAGTTATTAGTTTTCGCTCTAAAACCGCAATTTGATGTACACTTTTACCTGTTTTCAGAGCTTCACCTGCGATGCTGGCACTTTCTTCGTATCCTAAAATTGGGTTTAATTGCGTTACAATTCCAATACTATTCATCACTAAATTATAACAATGTTGCTCATTTGCAGTAATTCCATTTATACATTTATCGATCAAAGTCTGTATGGCTTTTGTCAAATAATCCAGTGAAGTAAACATAGCGAAAGCAATAACAGGTTCCATAACATTAAGTTGCAATTGACCCGCTTCAGCCGCCATAGTGACAGTTAAATCTTGTCCAATAACATAAAAACAGGTTTGATTGACCACCTCAGGAATTACAGGGTTGACTTTACCTGGCATAATTGAAGAACCTGGTTGACGCGCTGGCAAGTTGATTTCATTGAATCCTGTACGTGGTCCTGAACTTAATAGCCTCAAATCGTTACAAATTTTTGAAACTTTTACTGCTGTTCTTTTCATAGTTCCCATAATTTGAACATACGCTCCCGTATCTACAGTGGCTTCAATAAGATCTGGAGATAATGTCAAAGGAATACCTGCTTCTTTGGCTAAATAATTCACACAAATTTCTGGATATTTCTCAGGTGCATTTACTCTAGTGCCAATAGCTGTCGCTCCCATATTGATTTCTAATACTAGACTTTGTGCGTCTCGCAATCGTTTGATATCTTCTCCAATAGTTGTGGCATAGGAATGAAATTCTTGTCCTAAAGTCATTGGAACTGCATCTTGCAATTGAGTTCGTCCCATTTTTAAAACCTTGTTAAATTCATTTCCTTTGGCTGCAAAAGCAACTTCTAGATTTTCTAAACTACTAATAAAAGAATCCATTTTTAGATATAGTGCAATTCTAAAAGCTGAAGGATAAGCATCATTAGTAGATTGTGAACAGTTTACATGATTGTTTGGATGTAAAAATTTATATTCTCCTTTTTTGTGACCTAAATATTCCAATCCAATATTGGCAATTACTTCATTAGCATTCATATTTACGGAAGTACCAGCACCACCTTGAATTAAATCACTAACAAATTCTTGGTCAAATTTACCAGCAATGACCTGATCACTACCATAACATATTGCTTCGGCAATTTTAGCATCAATAGCCCCGCAATCCTTATTGGCTAGAGCTGCAGCTTTTTTCACATACCCCAGCGCTTTTATAAACAATGGCTCTTTTGAGATTGGAATCCCCGTGATATTAAAATTTTCTACTGCTCTAAAGGTTTGTATACCGTAATACAAATGATTAGGTATCTCTAATTCACCTAGAAAATCATGTTCTTTTCTTGTTGCTTCCATAATTACGTTTTTATTTTTTTATATGACTTTAATTTCGATAAAAATAATAAATTATACCGTATAATTGTAATTTTAAAAGTTATATTTATTTTTTGTAATTAAAATTTAATAAATATTACTTCGTGTTTAAATATAAATAACACAAAATTAACTCATCATTAAAACCAAAATTGAACCCGAGTCCCTGTTCGGTTTTGCCATTCAGGGATTGAAAGTATTCCGCTCTTTCTTCCAATAATTTTATCTTCAATAATTTTGGAGCGATTGAAGTTAAAAAAAAAGACAAATGAAATTATACCTATTTGATAGAAAACAGGTATATTATTTATAAAACGAGACATTTCAATATATTCACCAGGGAGTTTATTTATAGCTTTTGCGGCTGTACCAATAAGTTCAGTTTCTGAGAATGCGCCAGCAAGAAGCCCAGCTGCAGTGACTATATCATAATTCAAAACTTTGGATGTTCCAAAAGATAGGAACAAACAAGAAACACAAATAACTAAAATAAGAATTAACTTATGAAAAGCATTTTTCTTTAGCCTTTGATAAGATTTTGGCCCTACTTCAAACACAATAGCAAAAAGGAAAAGATCAAAAAAAATGACTTTTACAATCGAAGGAACTGTGATATCCAATTGACTTATTAAAACTCCTGCTAATAATGTTCCAAGGACAACACCAATTTTGATAGTAACAATCTTGATGTGTCCAAATATAAATCCCAACGCTAAAGTTAAAAAAACCACCAATTCAGGATATTCTTGTAAAATATGAGCTAATTTTTCCATTACTAAGTAATAAATTAATAACAAAATTCAACAAACATATACTATCTAAAAAAGGGGGCTCTATTTTAAATTAACATTAAAGTTACTGTTTAAACAAATAGGACTATCTAAAAACGTTGTTTTTTTTTAATAATTCAAATTGAATAGAAAAACACCATAACACTCCTTTATGTGATTTTAAACAATGAGTACTGGTTATTTATATCTTGGAACATACATTTTACTATTTATAAAATCACTAATACTTGAAGGAGTTTCGACTCCAGCCAAACCAGATTTAAAAATTTCTTCAGCTACTTTTTCGGCAACTTTAACAGATACTTTCAAAATATCTGCCACATTTGGATAAATTAATCCTTTTTCAAAATCAGCAAAAGTCACTTGTTCCGCCACAGCTTCTGCGGCAGTTAATAATAAATCGTCTGTAACTCTTTTGAGTTCTGTGGCAAAAATTGCAAGGCCCAAAGCTGGAAAAATAAAGACATTATTTCCTTGTCCGGGTGTAAAAATTTTATCTTTATACTTTACTGGAGCAAATGGGCTACCGCTAGCAAAAATCGCTTTTCCTTTGCTCCAAAAATAAGCTTCTTCAGCAGTACATTCAGAATGAGAAGTTGGATTTGAATATGGAAAAATTATTGGTCTCTCATTTACTAAACACATATTTTCTATAACCTGTTGATTAAAAGCTCCCCCAACAGTACTAACCCCTACAATTGCTGTGGGACGAACTTTTAAAATTGCTTCAGCAAAATCACTACAAGCATCTGCACTATGAGCAAACTGAAGTTGATGTTCAGCTAAATCTGTACGGCTTTTCACCAATAAACCATTAACATCAAACATCCAAATTTGACTTAAAGCCTCGTCTCTAGTCAAACCATCCCTTTGAAACTTTTTGACCAACATATCTGCTATACCAAAAGCAGCAGCTCCTGCTCCCAAAAATAAAAAGCGTTGTTCTTTAAACGTTTTATCCATTAACCTACTTATAGAAATAAATCCAGCAGTCGCTATAGCAGCCGTTCCTTGTATATCATCATTAAAAGTACAAACTTTTTCTTTATAGGTATTTAGAATACGAATGGCATCAACACCTGGAAAATCCTCCCATTGAATGCACACTTTTGGAAAAACTTCATTCATAGCTTGAACAAATTCAGCCACAAAATCATCAAACTCTTTTCCTCTAATTCTTTTACATTTTAATCCAGGGTACAATGGGTCATTAAGAAATTCTACATTATTAGTCCCTACATCCAATACAATAGGTAATGTACATTCTGGAGGAACTCCTCCACAACTGGTGTATAATATTAGTTTTCCAATTGGAATACCTAAACCAAAAATACCTAAATCACCTAGTCCTAGAATACGACCGCCATCTGTTACGACGGTAAATCGGACATCTTTTTCGGGCCAATTTTTAAGTATTTCTTTAATGTGGTTTTTTTGCGTAATCGAAATATATAAGCCTCTGGGTCTTCGAGCTACTTGTCCAAATTTTTGACAAGCTTCTCCAACTGTTGGTGTATATACTAAAGGAAGAAATTTTGCAGGTTCACTTGTTACTGTTTTAAAAAACAAAGTTTCATTGTTTTCTAATAATTGCATCAGAAAAACGTATTTGTTTATCGGTTTTTCAAAGTTTTCAAGCTGTTCTTGTACCCGCATTATTTGCGTGTCAATGGTCTCAACTGCTTCTGGTAGCAATCCTTGCAAACCATATCGCTCTCTTTCTTCTAGTGTAAAAGCAGTTCCTTTATTAAATCTTGGATTGCGCAATAACGAATAGCCTGTAATGTCTTCCATTGTATGTTGTTTTATAAATTGTTCCTTAATTAATTCAACTTAAAATCTTTAAACCTTAACTAACAAAAGCTTTTAAAATCCCCACAATAAAAAAAGTACTAAAAATAATTTCTAAAATTTTATTTTAGTATAAAAATACAACATCCGCAATACAAATTAGCTACAGTAACAACTTCATTATTCGTCGCCCGAATGATGCTCTGGAGTTTTTGGAGCACTATGTTTTATTACGGAATTCAGATAAAAAAACAAACGCAACGTATGATTCATATCGTACTGATAACCGGAATATTTTTGTTGATACACATTCATGTATCCAAAGTCATAACTTAATTTTGAATTGATATTTTGTCTAATTCCGATAAACAAACGGTTTTGATCAAACGTATTATAAACTACTTCTTTCCCAAAATGTATTAATATTTCATCTGACAAAACCAAAGAAGGCAATTTTTTATTGCTAAAAACTGGAATAGTAAAACTTGCCAAATACCGAACCCTATCCGTAAAGCGATTCTTCCCGGTTGGTTCATCATTTACTATTTTTTCTTGCCAACGTTGTTCGTTTCTCAGTCTTTGGAGTATACTTACCTTTCCAACTTTTGTAATCAATTGTGCTTGTTGATAGATTCTATTTTCGTCAGCATATGTGGACCAACCGTCTTTTGTAGGAGCTAACCACATATGTGCATAACCTGTGACTAAAGTTACTGAAGAATTGGGAAAATATGCTACCCCACCTCTTAAAAAATAAAAATTATTACTATCAAAAAGTTCATTTTCACGAATATGGGCATCTGCAACTACTCCCCAATGTTCACTCAATTTTGTAACGGTGTTTATGGAAACCCAGGTTTGTATTTGTTCGTTTATAACTTTTTTTGGAGTTGTTTGACTAAACATCAAAACGGGTAATACTAAAGCTAAAATTTTAAGTGCATTTTTCAAAATAGAGACGTTTTAAATTTAAAGATAAATTTGTATTAAAATTGGTTAAATTATTTTTTTAATCCAAATAATAATCGGTTAATAATCTATAAAAATAGCATTCCTTTTACTTTATAAATATGATTTTTATCAGCAAATGAATTCATTTAAAAAATTCATTTAAATTTAAAAAAACGGCAGAAACAATAGGCTACAAAAACATTTATCATCTGATAAAACAATCTTTTACTGCTGCTTTAAAGCATCCTTTTCAATAGACTTCCTCAAACTCTCACTCTCTTTTTAACTGAAAATCAGTTTTATAATTATTTCACCATTATTAGAAAGAGATACATCCAAGAAAATCAAACACAAACTGTGCAATTGTGTAGGACTTGGATTCATCAAAATACTAGTAACATCTTCAATTTTGTTCTTTTCATATTGAGTTCTAATAGCCCTCTTCTATTCATCGAAAGTAATTTTACTCCTATCATTTACTGGAATTATTTAATATTAAACGGAAACCATGGGAATTACCGGAATTTCATTGAAATCATTAAGCTGAAACGACATTCCTTTGCTTCAGAATTAGTTCTTGTTCTATTTTGCGATAAGAACAAATATACAAAACTAGCTCTAAATAAAGTATTACTAAACAGTGTATTACGTTTATTCGGGAAGTATAAATAATACTAAACTGTTTTAGCACACTACACTTCCCACAAGCAAAAAAACAAACTTTTTTAATGGCTCTCCTATTCAGGCAACGATTCGACTTTTAAATCGAACAGCCCAACCTATACCAAATTTTTAAATCCAATAAAATGAAAAGAATATTTATAGTATCGTGTTTTATAATTACAAGTGTAAAGAAGCAATCTTGCATCAATGACGATGTGGAGAGAACTCCAAAAACTCAAAAGCAACAAGTTAGTGCTGATGTACCAATAGATTAATATAGTAGTCAAACGCTTACTTCACCTCCTAAATCATAAGGTTTAAAATATTAATTCAGATATTCTACTATCTTAATTAATTTGAGTATTTTCGGGAAATGATAGCAAAAAAGTTATATTTCCCGAATTTTTATTTATTCCTAATATTGCTATTTGCAATAAGTTCTTGTTCCAAAAAACAATCCATTCCTAAAGAAAAGAAAATAAATGCAACATATCAAATCTACATTGATTATGCCGAAAAATATTTTGCAAATTCACAATACAACAGCGCTTTTTTTTATTATAATAAATCAAAATTAACTTGTAATCCATCTGATGATAAAGCAAAAATTATTTATTCATTACTAAAGATGGCTACAATAGAACAAATACAGGGTGATTATGCCAGTAGCGAAACCACTGCAACCGAAGTAATTCCTTTTTTCGACAAAACGACAGACGGTCAATACAAAGTTGCTATTTATAATATTTTAGGCAATAACTATAAAAATCTTTTTGATTATAATAATGCTATTTATTATTACAATCTAGCTCTTAATTTATCCAAAGATGAATTACCAAAAGCAATCCTTAAAAACAATATTGCCGTTGTTTATATGGAAAAGCTAAATTATCAACTTGCCATACCTATTCTTACTCCTTTACTATCCAAAAAAGAAGTCATAGACAATGATGAAAATCATGCTCGCATTCTTGACAATTTAGGCTTTTCGTATTTCAAAACTGGAAACTACCAAAAAGGCTTAGATTATATCAATCAAGCTTTAAAAATTAGAGAACAAATAAAAGATGATTTTGCAATAACAACATCCTATTACCACTTATCTGAGTTTTACCATAAAACCAATCCTGTTTTATCCTATCATTATGCGCAATTATCCTATGCTAAGGCTACCAAAGTAAATAATGTAAATGACCGCTTGGAATCTCTAGAGTTATTAATTCAAAATAGCCCTGGAAATCAATCCAAAAAATTCACAACAAACTACCTCCGAATCAATGACAGCCTCAATCAAGCAAGACAAAAAGCGAAAAATCAATTTGCTAAAATAAAGTACGATTCCACCAAAGAAAAAAACGAAAACCTAGTGCTAAAAGCCCAGAAAGCAGAAAATGCTTTGGAACTGGAACAACATAAAAACAGAAATTATATCGCTTATTTTTTCATATTTACGGGGATTCTATTTTCTATTTCTTTGTACTATTATTTAAAAAACAAAAGCAAAAAAGAACAACAAGAAGCTGTTTATAATAGTGAAACTCGAATATCCAAAAAACTGCATGACGAATTAGCCAATGATGTGTACCAAACAATGGCTTTTGCAGAAACCCAAGATTTACAAAATCCGATAAAAAAAGAAACGCTACTAGGTAATCTTGATAAAATATACACTCTAACCCGAAACATTTCGAGAGAAAACAGTAAAATAGAAACGGGTTCCAAGTTTGAAGAAGAACTAAAACAAATGATATCTGGTTTTAGCAACAATCAAGTCCAGATAATTATAAAAGATAATGGCGATATTAATTGGTTAAAAATCCAGCCCGAAACGAAAATTGCGATTCACAGAGTGATACAGGAACTGATGGTTAACATGAAAAAACACAGCCAGTGTTCTTTTGCTGTTATCCGTTTTGAATCGAATGAAAAATCCATTGAAATCAGTTATTCAGACAATGGAATTGGAATAAAAGATTCTTTAATTTTAAAAAATGGACTCTCCAATGTGGAAAACCGTATTCATACCATCAATGGAACTATTACTTTTGACTCCGAAACTGCCAAAGGTTTTAAAGCTAAAATAACAATAACCAAATAATTACTGATTATGTTCAAAAAAGTTTTGATAGTAGATGACATCGATTTTAATGATATTGCAACAGTAAAAGTGCTTGAAGAACTTGAAGTTCCAGAAATTGCATTTGCCAAATACTGCGATGATGCTTTATTAAAAATCAAAAAAGCTTACAAAGACAATGAACCTTTTGAGTTGTTGATATCTGATTTATCATTTAAAGTTGATTACAGAGTAAACACGCTCAACTCTGGCGAAGAATTAATAGCAGCAGTAAAACAATTATTTCCCGAAATAAAAATTATTGCCTTTTCTATCGAAGACAAATCATATCGTATAAAATCGTTATTTGACAAATACAACATCAACGGTTTTGTCATGAAAGGTCGTAACACTATCCCTGAGCTTAAAAAAGCGATTGAAGTTGTTTATGAAGGCAAACAAAAATACTTGTCACCGGAACTAAACTATATACTTCAGGACAAAACCGTCAATGAAATAGATAATTATGACATCCAACTGATTAAATATCTTTCTATAGGTGTGACTCAAGAAAATATGGAAGCCTCTTTTAAAGAAGCTGGAATTTCTCCAAACAGTAAAAGCACGATCGAAAAACGCCTCAATAAACTCAAAATATACTTCAAAGCAAACAATCCCACTCATCTTGTGGCTATTGCAAAAGACTTGGGACTGGTTTAGAAACGTTTCCTTTCAAAGCGTGAATTCTGTTTTAAAAAATCAATTCCTTTTACGGTTTTCCGTAAAAAAGATTTTACTAAAGATTTTATGTTTGCAACTATATTTCAAATCAAATGCAAACAAAAAATTCTGTTAAACCTACCGTTTCAAAATATAATATCAAAAAGAAAAATAACTTAGGAATTGTAACTCCCAAAGTGAATTCATTTTTAAAACATTTATCCAAAAATATTTATTATTTAAACAGCATCATTCTATCCATCGGATTTATGACAAGTGTCTTCATTTTGGGAATAGCCAATTATTTTGATTCTGTCAATTGGAGAGTTTCGTGTGTTCCTTTAATATTCGCTTTTTTACTGACTTTCCTTCTGAGTGTTTTAAAATATAGATTCAAAAAAATTTAAACCTTAATTCCGCATTTGAAATCTAGTGTCTCTTGATTATTCAATAAAACCAAGCACTTAATCCTATTTTTAAAATTGAAAAACAAAACTATTCTTTCTTTAATATAGTTGATTAACACTTGATTTTATTGAATAATCCATCTTCACAACAAAGTTTCCTGCGAAGACTAAGTCAAAACAAGCGCAAAATAAAGTCCTGAAACTTTGTAGGAGGGAAGACCACTATTTCTTTTTACAATCTTTATATTTGGAGATTAATCCCAATCAATGAACAAAATATTCTGTCTTCTCTTTTTACTTTTTTGCACTTCCTTTTATTCCCAAACCAAACTTCTTTCCTGGAATCTGGAAAACTTTGGCAAATCAAAATCAAATCAAGAGATTGCATTTATTGCCAATATTATAAAAGACTACGATATTGTCACCATACAAGAAGTGGTCGCCGGAGAGGGTGGTGCACAAGGAGTGGCAAGGCTTGCCGATGAACTCAATCGAAAAGGCAATAAATGGGATTATCGAATAAGCGAACCCACATCTAGTAGTGCTTACAAAACAGAACGTTATGCTTTTCTTTGGAAAACCAGCAACCTAAAACTAAAAGGAAAACCGTGGTTGGAACACAAGTACCATCTTGAAATAGATCGCGAACCTTATTTTGCCACTTTTGAAATAAAAGGAAAATCCATAACGATTGCTACTTTTCATGCCATAACCAAAAGCAAACAACCCGAAACTGAGATAAAATATTTCAAGTTCTTGCCACAAGAATATCCAACTTTGAACCTGATATTTGTCGGAGATTTTAATTGTCCGCAATCGCATTCGGTTTTTACTCCTTTGAAGAAAATGGGCTATGCTCCTATTTTAGAAAATCAAAAAACATCTTTAAAGACAAAATGCAAAGGCATAAATTGTTTGGCTTCGGAATTTGACAATATGTTTTATAAAACCAATTCCATAAACTACATAAAATCTGGTGTGATTTTGTTTTATGAAAAATTTATTTCCTTAAAAGAAGCTCGAAAAATATCAGATCATCTTCCTATTTGGTTTGAATTTTCATTGAATTAAAAAGCCAACCGCAGATTCAGAGATCAGTTATAAAGTTTTGATTTTTAATTTGTAAATCTGCGTTAAAAAATTTAGAATCTGAAATGCAATTAGAAGATTTGAATTTATATTCTATGTTTTCTGTTTTTTCTTTCTAGCCGCGGGAAACAGAACATTATTCAAAATCAATCGATAACCGGGAGAATTGGGATGCAAATCCAAGACAGTTGCGGGATCGCCAACTTGGTGTTGAAAATCTTCGGGATCATGACCTCCATAAAAGGTGAACATTCCTTTCCCTTTTTCACCATGAATGTAGCGTGCTTCACCGTTGATTTCACAAGCCCCCATAATCAACACATTTGACTTTACTAATTCCGAGTCAAAAGCAGTGGTTTGTCCCATAAATCCTTTGACCAACTGAGTATGATTTTGACATAACATACTTGGAATAAAATCCCATTTGGCCGAAAATTCCATCAAGGTAAAATAATCTTTATCCATTGGTATTTTTCTTTTTAATGTCATATCAATATCCGAAAATTCATATTGCTCCGGTCTGCGTTCCAAAGTAAAATTCTTGAAAGCAAAAGTGCTATTAAAATTCAACTTGGATTGATAATTAGCTTCGCTAGGATCTCCATCAAACATAGATTCGCATATATCAACTCCATCTGCAGCCAAAGCAATATCAAAACTATCTGTGGCAGAACACATGGCAAACAAAAAACCTCCTCCGATGACGAAATCACGTATTTTTTTAGCTACAGCCCCTTTCTCCTGTGATACTTTCTCGTAGCCCAATTTTTTGGCTAATTCTTCGGCTTCTCTTTTTTGATCTATGTACCAAGGCACATTTTTATAAGCTCCATAAAATTTACCATATTGTCCTGTATAATCTTCATGATGCAAGTGCAACCAATCATACAACAGCAATTGATCACTCAAAACCTCTTCGTCATATATAGGTGTAAAAGGGATTTCAGCATAAGTCAAAACCAAGGTTACAGCATCATCCCAAGGTTGTTTGCCTTTAGGAGTATAAACGGCAACTTTGGGGGCTTTTTCCAAAATAACAGTTTCCATATTTTGGGAAGGGCTGGAAATTTCATTTAAAATTGCTGTTTCTTCAGCATCCGAAAGTATTTCAAAACTCACTCCACGTATTTGGCATTCTTTTCGAATATCCTCTGTATCTGGCAACAAAAAAGAACCCCCACGGTAATTGAGTAACCAGCTGGCTTTATAATTTTTGGCCAAACACCAATAGGTAATTCCGTAGGCTTTTAGATGATTTTGCTGAGTGGTTTCATCCATTGGCAACAAAATAAAGGAAGCCTTAGACGAAAAAGATAGTAGAAAAACAACTAAAAAAAGTAGACTTTTGCGTTTCATTTTGAGACTATTTTAAAGCAAAGATAATAGGAAGAATCTCTTTTCTCTTTTATAATCTTGCAAAGTACTCTTTTTTTATAAAATTCTTTTAAATATCTAAAGATACTATTGCGTTTTGAATGGCATAAACTACTAGTCCAGCAATATTCTTTGATTCGGTTTTTAGCAACAAATTATTTCGATGACCTTCAACAGTTCTTGGGCTAATAAATAATTTCTCTCCAATTTCAACAGTACTTTTTTGTTTACAAATGAGTTGCAAAACTTCTAATTCTCTTGAAGTTATAAAACCAGCATCTAAACTACTTTTTGATTTTTTATTTGTAATTAAATCATTTTGAATACTATTCATAACACTATCGGAGTAATAAAAACCTTTGGTTGCCACTTCATTAATAGTTTCAAATAACTCTTGGGGAGTTGCATTTTTAACCAAATAAGAAACGGCACCAACATCTATCATGTTCGCAATAAATGATTTAGAATCATAACTTGTCAAAGCAATTATTTTTATATCCGAAAAGTCTCTGTGAATAATCTTTGTAGCCTCAATACCGTTTAACAAAGGCATTTTCAAATCCATGATTATAATATCAGGCTTTGGATTATTCCCTTTTAGAAAGTCTATCAATTCAACTCCATCAGAAGCTTCAAAAATAACATCAATATTTTCTTCTCTATCCAATAAAAAAGAAATGCCTTTTCGAAATAAAATTTCATCATCGGCCAAAACTATTTTAATTTTATTCATCATACTCTAGAAATTAAAAACGACCAAAATTCCATTATCCTTTTTCGACTCAATTGATAGCTTTCCATCCAAAACAGCTATTCTACTGGCAATATTTTTCATCCCAATTCCTTCACTATTATTTAGTTGATCTAAATTGAAACCCTTACCATTATCGGAATATCTACAGGTTTGTTTTCCATTCACTTCATCAAATAATATGGAAATTGTAGAAGCGCATCCATGCTGAATTGAATTTGATATTAACTCCTGCAAAATTCTAAAAACATGAATATGATTTCTATTTTCATTAAAATCAAATTTAAGGTTATTTACATATTCTATTTTAACTATCGACTCAGCATTCCATTCAGAACACAATTCCTCAATACCAGCATGAAGACCAAATTTTTCTAAAACAGGAGGAAGCAAGCTATGTGATATTTTCTTTGAACTGTTTAATACTTTTGAGGTATATTCAATTATATTTTTGGTAATTTCTTCAATATCCTTTTGTGGTAGGTTTGGAATTTTTAGCAAATGGCAATTTAGGGAAATGACATTTAATTTTGAACAAATATCATCATGCATTTCTTGGGCTATACGCTTTCTATCTGATTCAAGTGTTTGAATTACAGCAGACAATTGACTATTTTTCAGAAAAATATCTAAATTATCTAATTCTAATTTCATTTCCATATTTATTTTATTACAAGCATGACTAAAATAATTTCATAAACCTATTATTGAAACAATAAATAAAGTTAGCTCCTGTATATTTATGAATTAAAATTCTCCTGTTTAATCCAAATATATGCATTTTATCGGATTTTTAAAACTTTAAACGACAAATATAATTATATTTAGCCATTTTCTTAATAATTTTAAAAATTATTTTTTAATACAACAAACATAATAAAAAAATTACTTCAGATCAGAATAAAAGTCATTAAATAACTGAATATCAGATTTATATAAAATTAAATTAAAAAAAAAGAGATTATCCTTTTTTGGGACAATCTCTTCTAAGTTAGATTTTTTTGAAATAAATATATTTAATTAAAATGGAACATCCCCATCATCATCGTCATGATTATTAAAATTACTTCCAAAAGCCTCATTAGCCGAAGGTAGATTTTTAGTAATAAAGGAACTTTCATCATGATTCATGCTCGAAGGTAAATCATCATATCCTCCACTATAATCCTCTAAATTATCAAATCGTCCTAGGTGTCCAATAAACTTCAAACGAACATTTTCGATTCCACCATTTCGGTGTTTAGCTATCATAATTTCGGCTTGACCAGCAGTTGGTGAGGCTTCGTCATCATCCCATTCGTCAATTTTGTAATATTCCGGACGGTATAAAAACGAAACAATATCAGCATCTTGTTCAATCGCACCCGATTCACGAAGATCCGAAAGCAATGGTCTTTTACTGGATCCACGCGTTTCAACAGCACGCGATAATTGAGATAGAGCAATTACAGGAACATTCAATTCCTTAGCCAAAGCTTTTAAATTTCGGGATATCGTAGAAATCTCTTGTTCTCTGTTTCCTCCTCCTTTACCGTTTCCTCCAGCAGTCATCAATTGCAAATAGTCGACAATAATGATTTTTATTCCGTGTTGCGAAACCAAACGTCTGGCTTTTGCTCTTAAATCAAAAATAGATAACGAAGGAGTATCGTCAATATAAAGTGGTGCTTTTTCTAAATTCTTAACTTTTGTACTTAGTTGCTCCCACTCGTGTTTTTCTAATTTCCCAGTACGCAACTTTTCAGAAGATAATCCAGTTTCAGAAGAAATTAATCGGGTTATCAATTGGACTGATGCCATCTCTAGTGAAAACAAAGCTACGGGATGTCCAAAATCTATAGCAATATTTCTGGCCATAGATAATACAAAAGCAGTTTTTCCCATAGCAGGTCTCGCTGCAATGATAATTAAGTCACTTGGTTGCCAGCCTGAAGTAAGTTTATCTAATTTATCAAAACCTGTAGCTACACCAGAAAGTCCTTCTTGTCCAGCAATTTCTTCGATACGTTTTTTGGCTTGTAATACTAAACTTTGAGCAGTTTCAGAACTTCGCTTAATATTTCCTTGTGTTACTTCATACAATTTAGACTCTGCTTTGTCCAACAAATCAAAAACATCAGCAGTCTCGTCATAAGAATCTTCGATAATTTCAGACGAAATTCGGATCAAACTTCGCTGAATAAATTTTTGCAGTATAATTCTGGAATGAAATTCAATATGAGCCGAAGAAGAAATTTTTTGGGTAAGTTGAATTAAATAAAAATCTCCACCAGCGAGATCCAATTTCGCATTTTTCCTTAATTGAGCCGAAACGGTCAATAAATCAATAGGTTGTGTATCCGTAAATAATTGAACTATGGCTTCAAAAATATATTTGTGTGCATCTTTATAAAATGCATCCGGTTGTAGGATATCAATAACCTCATCTACTCCTTTTTTGTCAATCATCATTGCCCCGAGCACAGCCTCTTCTAATTCTAATGCTTGTGGGGGTAATTTTCCTTTTTCTAGATTAATTATTGTTGTTTTATCTACCTTAATTGGGCTGATATTCTTGAAATTTTCCATATAGCGAAAGTAACTAAAATTCTAAAAAAAACACTATTGAGTTATTACTAAAAATTGTTTATAAGTACTTGTTTTTTGTTTATAACCAAAAAAAAATCCGAAACTATAAGGCTTCGGATTAAGTTATTGAAAATGAGATACTATTCTTTATATTCCCCCATTTTACAGTATTTATCCATTCTTTGAGCGATTAATTCTTCTGTTGATAAATCTTTGAGTTCATTATATCCTTTCATAATATATTGTTCCACTGTAGTAAAAGTAGTCTCTCTATCATAATGAGCTCCACCAAGAGGTTCTGGTATGATATCATCAACTAATTTTTGTTTTTTCATATCAGCAGAAGTCAATTTCAAAGCTTCGGCCGCTTGTTCTTTATAATCCCAACTTTTCCATAAAATAGAAGAGCAAGACTCCGGTGAAATTACAGAATACCAGGTGTTTTCAAGCATATAAACTCTATCTCCAACACCAATTCCTAATGCACCACCAGAAGCGCCTTCACCAACAATTACTGTTATAATAGGTACTTTTAATCGTACCATTTCAAAAATATTTCTTGCAATAGCTTCTCCTTGACCACGTTCTTCAGCCTCTAAACCTGGATAAGCACCAGGAGTATCAATTAAAGTAACAACTGGAATACCGAATTTCTCTGCCATTTTCATTAATCGCAATGCTTTTCTATATCCTTCTGGATTAGCCATACCAAAATTTCTATACTGACGTGTCTTAGTATTGAATCCTTTTTGTTGACCAACAATCATAAAAGATTGCCCACCAATTTTACCCAAACCACCAATCATGGCTTTATCATCTTTAAACCCTCTATCTCCATGTAGCTCTAGAAAAGTATCTCCGCAAAGTCCTCTTATGTGATCTAAAGTATAAGGTCTGCTTGGATGTCTGGATAACTGTACACGTTGCCAAGCAGTTAAGTTTTTATAAATTTGTTTTTTGGTATCTTCTAATTTTTTGTTGATTTGTTTACACGTATTGGTAACATCAACATCCGATTCTAAACCAATAACAACACATTTATCTAATTGTTCTTCAAGTTCTTTTATTGGAAGCTCAAAATCTAAATATTCCATAGGATTTGTGCGTATTTATTTTTGTTTTTAATTTTTCGATTTGGAACTGCAAATATAAAATTTAATATTGTTTTACCCTTATTTTTTATTCAAGAAGAAAAAAATATGTTTTACGAGTAAAAACAATTACAGATGATCTTCTTTTCTATAATGTTTTATAACGCCATTTAAAAGCACTGTAATTACAATAACTACTGCTCCAATATAAAATTCTGTACTCATTTTTTCTTTTCCTCCAATGATAAAAAATGCCAAAATAATGCCATAAACAGGCTCTAAATTAGTGGTTAACATTACCGTATAAGGAGACAATTGTCGCATTACTTTTACAGAAGCCGTAAAAGCATAAGCGGTACAAATAGAGGCTAAAATTAAAATCAAAATCCAATTTTTTGGAGACAATACAAAAAAGCTCTTAGTGAACGCTCCATGAAATATAAAATAGATTGATATAAAAATAAAGCCGGCCAAAAATTCATAAAATGAAATTACCGATGGATCATGATTTGCTATCAACTTTCCGTTCATCAAGGTAAATAGTACACCTAAAAGTATCGAAACCAATGCCAAAAGCATTCCGTTCCAATAATTAATCTCTACTTGCATAATCAATCCTAGTCCCCCAATAATGATTAATCCAAAAAATACTTCATACCAGAGTACTTTTCGACCATAAAACAAAGGTTCCAATAATGATGCAAAAAATGCTCCAAGAGAAAAAACAGACAAGGTTATGGAAACTGTTGAAACTTTTATAGCTTCAAAGAAGAAAATCCAATGTAAAGCGATTAAAAGACCAACTATAATGAACTGAAACAAAGATTTGGGAACAACTTTTAATGACTTCTTTTTAAAACCAATAAAAGCAAATAAAAATACGGCAGCGAACAGCATTCGATACCATACCAAAAATTCTGATTGAATGGTTATTAATGCCCCCAAAATAGCTGTAAAACCCCAGATAAAGACAATAAAATGTAAACTTAGGTAACTTCTTAAATTATCGTTTCGCATTTCGTAATAAGTAAACAGCTAATATTCCAAAAACTATGTTAGGTAACCAAACCGCTAAAAGTGGTGAAAAAGATGATTTTTCGGCTAATACTCCAAATATTTTATCAATAAAAACAAATGAAAATGCCACAGCTATTCCTATAGCCAAACTAGCACCCATCCCTCCTCTTCTCTTCATAGCTGAAACTGAAACGGCAATAATGGTCAATATAAATGCCGATACTGGCACACTGTATTTTTTATACAAAACAACTAAATACACATTAATATTAGAGGAACCTCGTTTTCTTTCTTTGTCGATAAATGAATTCAAATCGCCTAGACTTAAAGTTTCTGCAATGTAAACTACAGGCGCCAAATCCTCCAAATCAAAATTAAATTTCATCTTTTTTTCAGGCGATTTTTCTATCACATCACCTTCTGTACCAACAATTCTTTTGGTATAATCATACAAAGAATACGTTTTATCTTTTGGATTCCACTTGATTCTGCTAGCTGTAATTTTATATGCTAATTTTTCTTTTTCAAAGTGTTCCAACGAAAAATTAAAAGCCATTTTTGACTCATTATTAAAGCTGTTCACATAGATAAACTCTTTTTCACTAATTTGTCTGTACACATCAGTATTATCTCCTCGCATCAATTCCTTTCCATTATTCCTGAGATAAGTGTACCGGAAATTATTGTAGCCTTCACTGGACACAGGAATAACCCAAAATCCCATAAGCAAAACAATAAAAGATATAATTGAAGCACCAATAATATAAGGCCTCATGAAACGTGTAAACGAAATTCCTGAACTCAAAATGGCTATAATTTCGGTGTCATTTGCCAATTTTGAGGTAAACCAAATCACGGATATAAACAAGAATATCGGGAAAAGGTTATTCATAAAATAAATCGTAAAATGATAATAATAAATGGCGATTTTTAAAACCGGCACCTTATTCTCAATCATTTTATTGATTTTCTCCGATATGTCAATAATCATTCCAATAGGTGCAAATAACAAAAGCATCACTGCAAAAGTGCCTAAATATCTTTTTAAAATGTATTTGTCTATTATTGTCAAGCCCCCGAACCCCCGAAGGGAGAACTTGTCAAATGTCGTTTTAATCATATCAATATTTTTTTACCCATTAATAATTCCCCCTTCGGGGGTTAGGGGCTTTTACAATCTTTGGCTCATATTTTTCACCATCATTTCTTTCCATGGTTTAAAATCGCCTGCTAAGATATGTTTTCTAGCTTCACGAACCAACCACATATAGAATCCCAGATTGTGTATCGTAGCAATTTGTTTTCCCAAATATTCATTGGCAGCAAACAAATGACGTAAATAAGCCTTTGTATATTCTATATCTACAAAAGTATGCCCCATTTCATCAATTGGAGAAAAATCGGCTTCCCATTTTTTATTTTTGATATTAATCGTACCATTTGCCGTAAACAACATACCATTTCTGGCATTACGTGTAGGCATCACACAATCGAACATATCAATTCCAAGCGCGATATTTTCCAGTATATTAATAGGAGTTCCAACTCCCATCAAATAACGAGGTTTATCTTCGGGAAGGATTTCACAGACTACTTCGGTCATGGCGTACATTTCTTCGGCTGGTTCTCCTACCGAAAGTCCGCCTATGGCATTTCCTTGTTGGTTCGAATTGGCAATATATTCAGCCGATTGACGTCTTAAATCTTTATACGTACTTCCTTGAACAATTGGAAAAAAAGTTTGCTCATAACCATATTTCACAGGCACTTTCTCCAAGTGATTGATACAACGATCCAACCAACGGTGTGTCATGTGCATGGAGCGTTGGGCATAACGAAAATCACAAGGATAAGGCGTACATTCATCAAAAGCCATTATGATATCGGCCCCAATGGTACGTTGAATTTCCATCACATTCTCTGGTGTAAAAAAATGATACGAACCATCAATATGTGATTTAAACTTCACTCCTTCTTCTTTAATCTTTCTATTTGCAGATAACGAATACACTTGATATCCTCCTGAATCGGTCAAAATATTACGATCCCAATTCATAAATTTATGCAATCCTCCCGCTTTTTCAAGAATTTCGGTTTGTGGACGCAAGTATAAATGATAGGTATTTCCAAGAATAATATCAGGGTTTATTTCCTCTTTCAATTCCCGTTGATGCACTCCTTTTACCGAAGCTACGGTTCCAACAGGCATAAAAATTGGCGTTTCAATAACACCGTGATCTGTAGTAATACTTCCCGCACGAGCTTTCGATTGCGGATCTGTTTTTAATAAGTCAAACTTCATATAGGCTTTTTATCAGTGCGCAAAGATAGGTTAATTCGACAATTAGATAATTTAAAAATTAGATAATTTAATTATACCAGATTGTTTTGGGCGTGCCCTAAAGGTCAGGCTATCCGTTCCCAATCTTTTTTATCATTCCGCTATCGCTTCATGATAAAAAAGGATTTCCACTTCTATCCTTCACGCAAATCAGACTAACAAGAACATTTTTAAAAACAACAACTATATTACTGATTATCTTTAAATTAGAGGCGTAAAAAACAACAAATCCTTCAATATGCTAAAAAAATCCATTTTAATAGAAAACAAAACTTCCATTACTGCTAAAAATTTACAATTAGTAATTAAATCAGAAATTAGAGAAAGTACAATTCCCATTGAAGATATTGGGATTTTAGTACTAGACCACCAGGAAATTTACCTTAGTCTTCCCGCTATGAATTTATTGGTCGAAAATAATACTGCTATAATTATTTGTTCGAAAAATCATTTACCCAACGGAATGTTCCTCAACCTCAACAGCCATCATATACAGCAAGAAATTTTCAGAAACCAAATAGAAGCTTCTGCGCCACTAAAAAAGCAACTATGGCAGCATACTATTGTCGAAAAAATCACTAATCAGGGAATTTTATTAGAAACTATTTCTGGAAATAAAAATTCATTTGAATTTCTCGCTTCCAAAGTTCTAAGCGGAGACACTACCAATATGGAAGGCGTTGCAGCTCAGCAATATTGGAAAACTTTTTTTGACACTTATGATATCAATTTCAAAAGAGAACGTTTTGGTGATTACCCAAATAATTTCCTGAATTATGGATATGCTATTTTAAGAGCTGCAACCGCTAGGGCACTTTCTGGAAGTGGATTACTAAATACTCTTGGCATTCATCATAAAAGCAAATACAATGCTTTTGCACTTGCTGATGATATTATGGAACCTTTCCGTCCATTAGTAGATGAAAAAGTTTTTGAAATCATGCAAGCCTATGACGAGCAGGAATTAAACACCAAAATCAAATCCGAGCTGTTACAAGTTCTTACACGAACCGTTTATTTCAAGGAAGAAAAAAGTCCGTTGATGGTGGCATTACAAAAAACAGCCAGCTCTTTACAGCAATGCTATACTGGTGAACGGAAAAAGATAAAATATCCAAAATTATGGAACTAAATGCCTATCGAATTATGTGGCTATTTGTATTTTTTGATTTACCAACCGAAACCAAAAAAGACCGCAAAAATGCGTCTGGTTTTCGTAACAACTTGCTCAAAGATGGATTCTCGATGATGCAATACTCTGTATATGTACGCCATTGCGCCAGCAGCGAAAGTGCCGATGTACATGAAAAAAGAATTTATAAGCTTTTGCCTCCATTGGGCAAAGTGAGCGTTTTACGAATAACAGACAAACAATTTGGCAATATTCAAAATTTTTGGGGCAAAGCCGAAGTTCCCTCAGCACCTCAACCCACACAATTGGAATTGTTTTAATCGTAGAAACAAAAAAATGCCTCAATATTGGGTTATCAAACCAATAAAGAGGCCTTTTTTTATACGATATTTACTTTTAATACCATGAATATCAGAAGGTAACAAGCCAACTAATATCGTGTTTTCTAATCTTTAATCAAACCACAACTAGCCTTATCTCCAGTGTAGAGAGAGATACAATATCGTGTTTTCTAATCTTTAATCAAACCACAACAAAGCCAAATGCCTTTCCAGATGCTTTGCAAATATCGTGTTTTCTAATCTTTAATCAAACCACAACCTCCAAATCCTGCGCCAAGCGCATAAATGAAATATCGTGTTTTCTAATCTTTAATCAAACCACAACACAACATCATTTTTATTGATTTTTAGGTAAAATATCGTGTTTTCTAATCTTTAATCAAACCACAACTGTCCGCAGATTTAAGAGAGGTGATTAACAATATCGTGTTTTCTAATCTTTAATCAAACCACAACAGGTTACGTGGGACTTGTGTTTTTTAAGTAATATCGTGTTTTCTAATCTTTAATCAAACCACAACCAACTTATTTTTTGATTCCGCTTCATAAAATATCGTGTTTTCTAATCTTTAATCAAACCACAACCCATCAACAACATGAGTAATAGCAAAATAAAATATCGTGTTTTCTAATCTTTAATCAAACCACAACTAGTAATACTTCATTTCTATTTATTTCATTAATATCGTGTTTTCTAATCTTTAATCAAACCACAACCAAATAAACCACCAGCAGCAGCAGCAACTTAATATCGTGTTTTCTAATCTTTAATCAAACCACAACACGCGCAAGTTGGCGAATTTGAACGTTTAAAATATCGTGTTTTCTAATCTTTAATCAAACCACAACCGCTTCATAAAATTTTAATTCTTAAACTAGAATATCGTGTTTTCTAATCTTTAATCAAACCACAACTAGACACTAAGGCAGTAGAAGAAGAAGCTAAATATCGTGTTTTCTAATCTTTAATCAAACCACAACTGATGAATGGGAATTACTAAATATGCCATCAATATCGTGTTTTCTAATCTTTAATCAAACCACAACGCATCGGTTGATATTGGGTTATTTTCTTTTAATATCGTGTTTTCTAATCTTTAATCAAACCACAACTGTTTCTTTAAAAGAAGCTCCAGACGGTTCAATATCGTGTTTTCTAATCTTTAATCAAACCACAACCTGAACTAGATGCTTATGAGGCTCAATCAGAATATCGTGTTTTCTAATCTTTAATCAAACCACAACAATACTTTTACTCAAACAGACGAAATAATAAATATCGTGTTTTCTAATCTTTAATCAAACCACAACCTCCTGCACATACTTCTCGATTTTTCAGTTAATATCGTGTTTTCTAATCTTTAATCAAACCACAACAATTCAGGACATTTCTTTTGGTTTTGAAAGAATATCGTGTTTTCTAATCTTTAATCAAACCACAACCGGTTACACATCCTAGAGTTCCTCAAAGTTAATATCGTGTTTTCTAATCTTTAATCAAACCACAACATCAGATGGATTTCCAACTACATTATCTGAATATCGTGTTTTCTAATCTTTAATCAAACCACAACGGTAAAAGAACTTAACAAGCAGGTCCAAAAAATATCGTGTTTTCTAATCTTTAATCAAACCACAACTACGTTGTATGAATGCTGCCATTCTTTTTTAATATCGTGTTTTCTAATCTTTAATCAAACCACAACGCACATGAGTTTATTGTTTATGGTTGTAAAAATATCGTGTTTTCTAATCTTTAATCAAACCACAACTGTAAGTTTATCATTCATTTTATTAGTTTTAATATCGTGTTTTCTAATCTTTAATCAAACCACAACAAGAACGTTGACGGACAAACTAAAACATTTAATATCGTGTTTTCTAATCTTTAATCAAACCACAACAACAAAATCAAATAGGCGTAGTGAATCTAGAATATCGTGTTTTCTAATCTTTAATCAAACCACAACGGATGAAATGTTTGTAAGAGTAATATACACAATATCGTGTTTTCTAATCTTTAATCAAACCACAACAGAAAATGGACTTTATAAATATGATTTTAGAATATCGTGTTTTCTAATCTTTAATCAAACCACAACGAAATAAGCGAATCTTTAAAAACTATTAAAAATATCGTGTTTTCTAATCTTTAATCAAACCACAACTGCTGGATATAAAACCATAAAACTTTCTGAAATATCGTGTTTTCTAATCTTTAATCAAACCACAACTCCATTTGTCACCTTTATTTTTATAAGGGTAATATCGTGTTTTCTAATCTTTAATCAAACCACAACCCGAAAAGGTTTGGCAAAAAGTACAGGCGGAATATCGTGTTTTCTAATCTTTAATCAAACCACAACTACAAAAGCATTCATCACAATAGTAATAACAATATCGTGTTTTCTAATCTTTAATCAAACCACAACGATTCAAGGATATATTGATGCGGCCGTTGGAATATCGTGTTTTCTAATCTTTAATCAAACCACAACTTAAGAGAACTGCAAAATCTATTTCTAAACAATATCGTGTTTTCTAATCTTTAATCAAACCACAACTCCCAATCCCAATGGTGCTCATGTTTCATTAATATCGTGTTTTCTAATCTTTAATCAAACCACAACTATAAGATTATTTAGAAGAAAAGATCATATAATATCGTGTTTTCTAATCTTTAATCAAACCACAACTGCTATTACTTCTGGTCATTTTTATGTAAAAATATCGTGTTTTCTAATCTTTAATCAAACCACAACTACATCGATTCATTTGAAAGAAAAAGATATAATATCGTGTTTTCTAATCTTTAATCAAACCACAACAGGAACAAAATACAGCGACAAAAATTCTTAAATATCGTGTTTTCTAATCTTTAATCAAACCACAACTGTAAGTGCTGTTAAGTCAATATCACTTTTAATATCGTGTTTTCTAATCTTTAATCAAACCACAACTAATCTGTATAACGAACAATCATCTTTATTAATATCGTGTTTTCTAATCTTTAATCAAACCACAACTGAAAGCTACTGCATCCCTGCTGGGCGGATGCCATACCTTTCAGTTGTGGTTTGAGATGTTTAAGACAATGAAAAACTTATGTCAAAGAACTTTTTAAAAATTTTGTCTGCCAATGATTGCCATAATTTCAATTTCACTTCCATTGATTTTATAAAAAATGGTATCAACTCCGCAAACACAATATCTGTAACCTTTACGATATCGAAAAGCTTCTGGAAATAGAAAAGGATTTGAGGCTATTTTATCGAAGCAATCGTGCATCATTGCAAAGTATTTATCTGCTTGATTTAAACCAAACCTAGCTAATCCATATTCGTATATTCGTAACAAATCTTCTTTAGCTTTTTCGTTTAAATCGTAATTATACATTTAATTTTCTTTTGAATTCTGCTAACATTTCTTCTCTAGTTTGCTTTTTTGCAAAACCACTTTTTTCAGCAATATCCAACTTCATTCTCACAAATTCAACATACTCATCTCGCTCACGTGCTTGCTTGATAAAATAATTAACAGCTTCACTTTTACTAGTAAATTCTTCTTCTGCAACTTGTTTTTTTAACCATTCATCATTTTGCTTGGCTAAAGTGATACTTTGTCGTGTCATAACAATAATTTTAGTTGGTGTAAATTTACACCAAACTTTTAAAATAGAATTACATTTTGGAAAGTTTTCCTGAAACTGAAATTTTTACTTTTATAGCATTATTTGATATTATCCCCTTAACTCCCATTCTTTTTTCTTCCTCCTTGTTATTGACACTAGAAGTTAAAGCATATCTAAACGAATAATCATTTTGAGAAGTTTTTTGCACTCTATACAAATGCTCTTTTAATAAATCATAATCTGGATTTTCCCAATTGATTTCATCTTCATTTAAACCTAATAAAAACATATCGTTAATATGCAAAGCTGTAACTATTTCTTTCCCTTCAACTGGTAATTGATACATTGGAAACCCTTTGCTTTTTCTTTCTACAACTGTCCAAAAAGTAACCACTTCCTCTTTTAGATTTCCTTTTTCATCTTTATAAATAAGTACGTGATGATTGTTTCTAGGATTTACCCATTGATTTACATTGTCTTTTAGCTTTTCTGCTCCGCCAATATTCTCTTTCATTCTTACTTTCAAAATAGGAACTGGTGAACCATTTTTATTAGGCAAGAAAATTTGTGGTTGTTTCAAACCATTTTCATCAACAATAAAAAAAGTGTTTGCAGGAATAGCTCCTTTTACAAATCCGCCTAATTCTTGAATTCTTTTATAAATTAACTTTCTAATAGCTTCGTCAACTACTTTTTCTAGTTGTTTTTCGGTAGTTAAACTATCTATTGATTTTCTAACGTGAAATGCTTCTTCTCCATTAAAATTTCTTTTACCAAAAACAGTTTCTTTATGCAATTGTCCTCGCGCAGCAACTCCTTTGTTTATATGTATTTTTCCATTTTTCTCTACTTTAGTGTATCGAATAGTAATATCATTAGAGATACGTTTATGCGAAATCAATATTTTATCTACTGCTTTTTCTGCATCAAATCGGAAGGTTTCCCAGGGCATTGGAAAATCTTTTAAATCGTAGTTTCTATTGTAACGATTCCATTTTGACAATTCCTGCAAATAACTTGTTTTCCCGCAAGCCATAACCAAAGCATCAATAGCATGGTGACGATGATCTTCTCGGGTTTTAGCGTTTTCATCGTTCAAAACGGTATTCAAGCCCCATTTTTGACGCAAGTTGGCTGTCATTTGACCTGGTGAAACATTTACTTTCTTGCAAATTTGTGTCAAATAGGCTGAAGCTTCTTTACTTATAAATCGGGTGTCGTTTAATTGTCTTGAAGAAAAATCATCGTCAAATTTTTGCTGTACAAATCGTTTGAATTTTTGGTAAGCGTTTGGATGTTCCTTGGTATCCGAAAATAATTTTAATGTTCGTTCTTTACGAGCAATCCAATCTAACTCATCATTCCCGTAAAATTCAAAAGGTGTTTTATCTCCTTTACGTCTGTTTTCATCAGCATAACACAATGTTTTATTATTGAAACTATCGTTTAACGAACGGCTCCAAGGATGAATATGTTCTATCTGGACTTCACCTGTAAAAAGTTTAGCAATCGGAATTATCACACCTGTATAAGGACACGTTTGTTTACACTCTTCCCAAAGCTTGAATTTCAAAATGTTATCATGTGAAACTCTAGTATATTTTTCTACTTCGGTTTTCACCCTGTCATTTTCTCGTTCTAATCGTTTTTGATCTCTACGAATTTTATTTCGTTGCGATATGGATATTTTCAAATCACGAGCCATTTCTACTTTTATCTCGTCGAGTTCTCCGTGTTCATCGATTAATTCATTGACTAATTTTCGCAACTCAAATAAAGCAGTGATTACAATTGGATTTCTAATGGCTTGTATTTCCTTGTCGGCATCTTTGCCAATTGGCAATTTTTCTAATAATTCAGCAACATCAATTGTAGCCGAATGATGATAGAGTTTCTTTAATTGTTTGTCATTGAATTGAAATTCTTTTCGAAGTAGATCTTTAATTGTATCTATAAACCCACCTGAAATTTTAGACCTAACAATCCCTTCAACATTATCAATTAAATCTAATTGTTTTTGATTGTTTTCTGCTGTATCATTTTGCCATTTATCTCCAAAAGTATTTTTTATTCCACCCATGACCACCGCAACATCATACGTATATCCTTGTTGTAGAAAAGGTAATATATTGCCAATAGCTTTTCGGCTCAAACTAGCATAACCGTCTTTTACATTAAACTTTGAAATTGCAATTGCTTGTTCTTCGCTAAAATTCCAATTCTTAATAGCATAGTCTTTAAGATTTGATTTACTGTCAAAAAAATACAAAACGTGCCAAATATCTTCCTGCTCTTTTTCGGTAAAATCAAACCATTTTTTTCCAAAGAATTTTTTATTCGATAAATTAGAAATGGTATGTGTACCAACAATTTTATCGTCGTCTTTATAATTGAATTTGTATTCGGCACTTTCTTTACCAATCGCTTTACGCAGTTTTTTAAATTCAATTTTATCTGATAAAAGTAATTGCTCAATCAGTTTATCTTTTTCTAATTGAGATATTTTCTTTCCATTATATTCAATCGTATTTACCCATTGATAAATTCTAAACATTTCAACAGGAATTGCACTTATTGGACATTTAGTCTTTGTAGGTTCAAAAGAACAATTACCTACCAAATGTTTTTGAGAACGCAAAGGTCGTTGATGAAATAAAATCCCGTCTTCTTTGTAACCATCTAATTTTCTTCCTCCAAAAACTGTTTTTAAATCCTCATTTAAAACCGAATGAAATTGTGCTTGTTTATCCCAAATCAATTCAAATTCATCAACATACATTTTTCGGGTTGTGTATCTATTTCTGATTCTTTCTAATCCATTTTGAAAAGGTTGATTTTCTTTTGGATATATTTCATACAAATAAGAACCTAATGTTTTACCTTCAATACTTTCTAGAGTGTCATCAATCCCTATTTTACCTTCCTTAGCGTTTCCTTTAAAAATTGCTCCGTCATCGCTTCCTCCTTTTCTGCTATTACTAAGAAAACCTCTTCTTTGAATTAAATGGTAAAATATTCTACCAATCTCTTCTAAAGACAACTTCTCACTCAATGCTTTTTGACGCAATTCATAAGGATTCATTGCAAACCAAGTAGCTAATTTTTCAGATGGAAATTGTTTGGTTTTCTTCCAATCTTCAAAATCTTTCGCATCCATTCGACACATATTGCTTTCTGAAAGTGATTTTAGCAATACTTTCTTTCTTAATCTCCTTCTAAAGAATTGACGTCGAACACCTCTTGCTCCTGTTCGGCTTGCATTTTTAGACATTTCATTATCTCCATCGCCCAAATTTTCAACACCCATTGGAAAAATTCTACTTCCTATGCCTAAAATTTTATTTAATTTATCATCAATTAATGCCCACCCAATAGAGTTAGTCCCCAAATCTAATCCTAATATTTTTGCCATATCAATCTGTATTTTTAAAAGTTTTTAAATCTAAGGAGAAAATAATTATCTGCCTTAGGATTTTCCTCATAAAAACTAAAGTTTTTTTTACATATATTTGTAACTGATTAAAATTTCTAATCTTTAATCTTATCACAATAAGGCTATATGCCGTAGATGAAAATCTTTAGTCCTGCTTCGGTGGGACTTTTTTTTTGTAATTCAAAAAAGTCTTGTGTAACAAAAGTTACTGTACACCCTTAATTCCTGTTGTACTTTTGCTTTATCAAAAATCATTAGAATTTTAAACTATGACACTAGAAAATATAATCAAAGAAAAAAAAGGCACTATCGTAGATGTGCGAACTCATGAAGAATTTATGGGAGGCCATGTTGCTGATTCTATCAACATTCCTTTGGGCGAAATCCAAAACCGATTGGAAGAAATTCAAAACCTAAAAGCTCCTCTTGTACTTTGTTGCGCCTCCGGAAACCGTAGCGGACAAGCACAACATTATCTATCCCAAAAAGGAATTGACTGTTATAATGGCGGTTCGTGGCTAGACGTAAACTATTATCAATCCAAATAAAATAAAATAAAACATAAAATGATTAAGACACTTCAAAAATTATTCGGTTTCGGAGCAACTGTAGACTATGCCGACCTTGTCAAAAAAGGTGCCATTATCCTTGACGTAAGAAGCAAAGGCGAATATGCCGGCGGACACATCAAAGGTTCCATAAACATTCCTGTAGATGTTTTAAAAAACAATTTGACTCAATTGAAAGACAAAAACAAAACCATCATTACCTGTTGTGCCTCTGGAATGCGAAGCGCATCAGCAAAAAGCATCTTAAAAACCCATGGATTTACTGATGTCCATAATGGTGGTGGATGGAGTAGCCTAAAAAATAAAATCTAAAAAAAATGGAAGCACACTATTATAACGTAGATCTAAATTGGATAGCCGATAGAAAAGGAGCAATTTCATCTCCGGAACTCCAACAAACTATTGAAGTGGCCACTCCTCCAGAATTTCCAAAAGGAATAGAAGGCATTTGGTCACCAGAACATTTATTGACTGCTGCCGTAAATAGTTGCTTTATGACTACTTTTTTGGCTATTGCCGAAAATTCAAAATTAGAATTCATTAGTTTTAATTGTAAATCAAAAGGCAAACTGGAACAAATAGACGGTAAATTTTTAATAACCGAAGTAATCCTCGAACCTACACTAATAATCACAAAAGAATCTGATAAAGATAGAGCCGAAAGAGTTTTACAAAAATCGGAAGCTGCTTGTTTAGTATCCAATTCCATAAAATCAAAAATCATATTGATTCCTACAATCCAATTTTAAATTACAATTGAATGCAGAACTAAAGCCTCTTATGAGGCTTTAGGCATTTCTACTCTTTTCTTTGTCAAGTATTCTAAAAATCATTTGACTTACAGCAAAATAAAAATTACTTTTGCAGCAGTTTAACTTTTACACACAAAATGAAGCCTAACACACAACAATTAAACGATTTAACTATCCAAGTAAGAAGAGATATTCTTCGAATGGTTCATGCTGTCAATTCAGGTCACCCAGGAGGTTCTCTAGGATGTGCAGAATTTCTTGTAACCTTGTACCAAAATCTAATGGATCGTAAAGAAGGATTTGACATGGACGGTATTGGAGAAGATGTTTTCTTCCTTTCAAACGGACATATTTCGCCTGTATTTTACAGCGTTTTGGCAAGAAGCGGCTATTTTCCAGTATCGGAATTAGCGACTTTCCGATTGATCAACACTAGATTACAAGGACACCCAACTACCCATGACAGTTTACCTGGAGTACGTATTGCTTCTGGATCATTAGGTCAAGGATTATCTGTAGCAATTGGTGCGGCTCAGGCAAAAAAACTAAACGGTGACAATCATATCGTTTATACACTTCACGGTGATGGTGAACTACAAGAAGGTCAAAACTGGGAAGCCATCATGTATGCTTCTGCAAAGAAAGTAGATAATGTAATTGCGACTATCGACCTTAACGGAAAACAAATTGACGGAACTACAGATGAAGTTTTGTGTATGGGAAGCCTAAAAGCTAAATTTGAAGCATTTGATTGGGACGTTCTTGAAATAAAAGAAGGAAACAACATCGAGGCTATTATTGCTGGAATGACAGAGGCTAAATCTAGAACAGGAAAAGGAAAACCAGTTTGTGTATTATTGCATACTGAAATGGGTAATGGAGTAGATTTTATGATGTACAGTCATGCTTGGCACGGAAAAGCGCCTAATGATGCACAACTAGAAAATGCTTTGGGTCAAAACACATCCATTTTAGCAGATTATTAAATAATTTTAAATTTTGAATTGTAAATTTTGAATTCGACTTCAAAATCTTTCAATTTTTAAATTTTTAAATCTTTGAATTTAAAATACATGAAAAAATATACAAATACAGGAAGTAAAGATACTCGTTCGGGTTTTGGAGCGGGAATGACCGAATTGGGTCAAAAGAATGAAAATGTTGTGGCTCTTTGTGCCGATTTAATTGGATCATTAAAATTTGATGATTTTAAAAAAAATCACCCAGAGCGTTTTTTCCAAATTGGAATTGCAGAAGCAAACATGATTGGAATTGCAGCTGGATTAACTATTGGAGGAAAAATTCCATTCACTGGAACTTTTGCTAACTTTTCTACAGGAAGAGTTTACGATCAAATTCGTCAATCTGTTGCTTATTCAGACAAAAATGTAAAAATCTGTGCTTCTCATGCAGGATTAACACTTGGAGAAGACGGAGCTACTCACCAAATCTTGGAAGATATCGGATTAATGAAAATGTTGCCTGGAATGACTGTGATCAACACTTGCGATTACAACCAAACCAAAGCGGCTACTTTAGCATTGGCGGATCATCATGGTCCAGCTTACTTACGTTTTGGACGCCCAGTTGTGCCAAATTTCATGCCAGCTGATGAACCATTCGTAATTGGAAAAGCAATTCTTTTAAGCGAAGGTACTGATGTAACAATCGTTGCTACTGGACATTTGGTTTGGGAAGCTCTTATTGCCGCTGAAGCATTGGAAGCAAAAGGAATTTCTGCCGAAGTAATCAACATTCACACCATTAAACCACTAGATGAAGAAGCGATTCTAAAATCATTGGCAAAAACCAAATGTATCGTTACTGCCGAAGAGCATAACATTCTTGGAGGTCTTGGAGAAAGTGTTTCTAGAGTACTAGCATTAAACCAACCAGCTCCACAAGAATTTGTAGCTGTTAATGATAGCTTTGGAGAATCTGGAACTCCAGAACAATTAATGGAAAAATACAAATTGAACAATCAAGCGATTGTTGAGGCTGTAGAAAGAGTGATCAAAAGAAAATAATTTTTGCTTATAAATATAAAATCCCATCTCATATAAACTGAGATGGGATTTTTTTTTGCAAAAATTTAAGTTTCTATATTTTTTCGATAAACATATTTTATCTACCGAAAAAATTCTGCTTGTCTTTTCAAAATAATAAAACCGACAAACATGTTAAGGCTTAACATTTTTTTATTTATCTAATTATTAGTTTGTCTTTGAATACTACTTTATTTTCAACACTTAAAGTGTAAAAATAAAAGCCCGATTGTAAATTACCAACTTGTATTTTAACGATGTTATCATTCGAATCTCCTTTGAATTCAATAGGCGATCCTATTAATCTACCGTTTATATCGTAAAGTTTCAATTGAATATTATTTTCGCTATTTGATTTAACAGCTATATTAACAAAATCATTTGCAGGATTTGGATAGGCCATTGCTGAAAATCCTTTTGATAAATCAAAATCTATAGTCGATAAATTGGAATTGATATTTGCCGTAAATGAAGAGCTTACGATACCTCCAAAACCATCATTGGCACTAACGGTAATCAACGTTGAACCTGCTTTTTTTGCTAAAACTGTTAAGGTTGTTCCAGAAAGGGAAACATCAGCAATAGTTCCGTCAGCTATGTCTACGGAATACGCTAATACATCAAGATCAGCATCCGAAAATACATCTAGTAGATTGAATTCTTTTTGATTAGAAATGATGATCGATTGTGTTGCAATTGCTTGTTTAACTATTGGGAAAGCATTTAGTTTTTCTACAGTCAATTTCCCATTTACATAAGTGATGCTATAGTTTATCGAAATAGCATCGGCAATAGTGATTGCATATTCACCTGCAATAGTATTAGCATCGGCTAGAGTACTTATTGTAGGCAAAGCAGTCAACGACTGAGCGGTATCTTCATATACAAAACCATTATAGGAAGCTGTCAATTCTGGATTTACTTCTTTGTATTTTTTTGTTTTATTATCAGCTTTAATTGTCAACTGAGCTTTATTAATTGTAATGCTTTGAGAAACATTTTGAGCTGCTAAATAAAAGTCATTTCCGGTTTGTGAAGCCGTTATTGAAGCCGTTCCAGCTCCTATAATTTTTAACTTTCCGTCAATTATTTTTACTACAGTTTCATCGGAACTACTAAAAGAAACGACTAAGTTGGAAGTTGAATTTGACGTTAATTCAATCGGAAGATCACCGTACGTTTTTGGCGAAAAAGCATCAAATACGATAGTTTGTTCTGATTTTTTTAACTCAAAACGAGCAATTACTGGACCGTGATCGGAAGTAGTGTTTACATAGTTTGAAATATCAATTCGCGGGTCATAAACGGCTATTGAATTTGGAACATACTCCTCTTTTAATTCATTCGAAGTAATAATATGATCTAGAAAACCTCCTGAGCTTAAAAAACTATAAGAACCCGCTTTGCTAATATCTAAAGTCAATGCACTATAGCGATCAGTATCTTCTACTAATTTTTGGTATGAAGATGGATTTCCAGCAATTACAGAAGCTTTTACATCATCATTATAATCTCCTAAAATCATGAAATTGGTATTCGGATAATTGACATCCAAACTGTCTTTTAAGAACTCGACATCATACTTTCTCATATTGTATTTTGAGATGTCAGTTCCGCTGTTGGCACGGGCATGAATGTCTATAATGTTGATATTCTTCTTAACTCCAGCTATATTAGTTTCAATTTCAACCATATAAGGCAAACGTCCTGAAGCAAAAAAGCTACTACTATTACCACCTGGATAATTAGCCAAAGTTGTGTTTCCTGCACGAATGTTATCGTATAATTCAGTAAACATCACTCTTGATTTTTTAACTTTTGTAGTTTGGGTATTATAAAGTACCACTAGTTTTTGTGGAGGAAAATTAGGATCTGGTGTACTGAATGAATACGACCATGCAGGTGAAATTGTTTTGTCAAAAGTTTTACCATTGATATTCAATTTTTGAATTAAAATATCCAGTGAAGGTTCGTCTGAAACTTCTTGAACAACGTAAACATCTGCATTTAATTTGTTCATTACTTTGGCAACATTGTCAATTTGTAAAGCATCGTCTGTTGGGCCAAATTCAACGTTGCTTGTGTTTTTAACATCACTTCCAAAAAATTCTAGGTTATAAGAAACGATATCAAAAGTTTCTGATTTTGGCCAAGAAGAACCAGAAAAAGATCCTATTTGTTGGTTCAGCCCTGTAGCAGCAACCGTCAAAGTACCCGATAGGCTTAAAGATTTAGTCAAAGGTGTAAATCGAGCATAAATGGTTTTGCCAAGTAATGCTTCAGCTTCAGAAACTAATACATTAGACTGAAAAGTAAGATTGTCTGCAGATAGTTCAAAATCGGCAGGAGCTGTAATTGTAACATCACCATATCCTCCAGCTTTAAACACAAAAGACTGACTAACAGAGGTTGTGTTAGGAGCCGTATCACCAAAATTTAAATTGGGGTTTGAAGCTAAAAAAGTAGTTTCATTGGTAATGCTAATATCGTCAATGGTCCATTCTGCAGCATTATTTGAATCATTTGTAATTGTTTCATAAACCCAAGCCAAATAGGTATGGTTTGTTTTATACCCTTCCAGATTAATGTAATTGGATTGTTTAAAAACACCTGTTGTGGTTGGAAAATCTCCTTCTAGTGGTGTCCAGGTAGCAGTTTCTGGGCTACTTATTCCATCATAATCTACAGAAACCATTAATTTTAAAGTAGAACCAGCATAAAATTTACGGGAGTAAAATGACACAATTGGGAATTTAGAAAAGGTATCTAAACGCAATTTAGGTGAGATTAACCAATCCTTACTGGCTCCAACTTCGGTATAACCATTTATTTGGATTGCTGCTGGTGAACTGTTAAAACGGCTGCTAGTACTTGTCCATTTAATATTATTTCCAGCTACACTGTAAGCTGTCCAGCCACTGTTTGATAAAACATTTACATCATTAAAATCTTGAACATAAGGATAGATACCAATACCTGACAAAGAAACTATTTTATCCGAGGCTCCTGTTGATTGGTGCGTTATTTGTCCTGTGAAACTGCCAGTTGTGTTGGGAGTAAAACGCACATAAACACTTGGTGTATTATTAGCATCAAAATCTGTTGTAGCAAAAGTTAATGAGGTTTGAAAATTAGCATTTGCGTCTTTCGAAATGGTGAAATTTCCAGCTGAAGTAAGAGTTACACCACTTGAAAGATTAGATGCTTGTATTTGATAACTTAGGGTATTTGAATCAAAATTTTGCTCAGAAAAACCTAATTCCAAGGAGCTGATTGTTGTGTTTATTGAAGGAACCAGTACATTGGCAGTCCTAACATCAAGTTGATTGCTATCTGCTTGACTATTTCCATAAGTATCTTCAGCAATGGAGTAAAGGGTATAGTTTGTATTTAGATTAAGGCCAGTAATATTTTTTGTATAAACTAAAGATGCATCAGTAATGTTAATCACATCAGCTTGCAATGCGGAGTTTCCGTTAGCATCCAAACCAGCTTTAATTTGTGCAACACTTGGTTTAGCACTTCCTCCTGCCAAAAGAACATAATATGTTTTTCCTATTTCGTTTATTTGAGTTGAAAAGTCAAATCCATTAGAAAGTACATTATCTATTTTTGGAAAGCCCGTTATGTTTATAGGAGCGATAATGTCATTTTGTACACTAATATTATCAATGGCAAAAGAAGGACGACCACCTGATCCTGAATTTTGCTTAGAAATCCACCTGATTTGAACAATACTTTGATTTTCGCATTCAACAGGTAATGTAACTTTTATAGTTTGAGGATTCACGGGTGTTGTAACTGCAGTGATTTGTTTGGTGGTATTGCTCAAATAGGCGGTTGATGCAAGAGTTGTAAAAGCGGCAGTTGTACCTACTCTATATTGCAAAGCCATTTCTGATATGCGGGTATTGGATGTGCCATCATACATATTACGGATTACCATAGCATCATATTGCACAGTTATTCCTGTTTTTCCAGTAGTTTCTAAAGCAAGACCTATAGTTAAATCTAGAGAAGAAGAGTTTTGAAAGCCTATTTTTCCATCATAATTATGAACATTACCACTATTGGTAGCTGCGGTGCTACTCGCGGTTAAGCTTCTGTCTGCCACTATAGTTGCATTGGTATTATAGGAAGAACCTGGGGCGATACTTGTTGTCCATCCTTGAAAACCTAATGGGTAAGCAATTGCATTGGCTGCTAGTGTACTAAAGTCCTGTGTGTAGGGTAAAGTTTGTGGTGTTGGTTGTGTTTGTGCTAAAAGTGAAAAAGAAAAGCAACAAAATAGCATTAAAAAAGCCATTAAAAAACGATTGGGGTAGATGTGTTTCATTTGTTTAAAAAATTGAGTTTTTAGAAAACAAATTTACATCCGCTTACATTAACTGGATATTATGAAATCAAAAAGTTATAGTAAGTTTTTTATATATTTTTTTAAAATTTCACTTTCTATTTTTTTTTAGCGAAATGAGTTGTTGTTTTTTAATTTAAGAATTATATACTTTTTGCACACATTTTTTTAAATATTTTGAAAGCAGGGAATATCAAGGTTTAAATTGACATAAATTACAAAAAAAGCTGTCCGAAAATCAATTTCCGAACAGCTATCTTTTGATAGTTCTTCAAACTATTTTTTTATTAAAATTTTGTGTGTTTTATTTTTAGAATCATTATTTTCTTTAATGAAGTAAATATTCTCACTTAAGTTTTGTAAATCTATAGTCGTTGTTACATTCGCTTCCGTTTTGAATGTCTTTAGAACTTGCCCTAACATATTTACAACTTGAAAATCACTGTTTGAAATAGATTTTATATTGATAATTCCTTGACTTGGATTTGGATAAATCAATATACCAGAATTAGTTTGAAAGTTCTCAATTCCTAAAGTTGTTACCGATATACAGTTTGATGTTACCATACAAGCTCCAATTGTTATTTCTACTTTGTAATCACCAGTTTGGGTTGGTGCAAAAGTATTGCTATTAGTTCCAATAGGTGAATTATCAGAACATTTATACCATTGATAATTTGCACCAGTTTGAGTTGCAGTTAGAGTTCCAGATACCTGTGTTACAGTATTGTCTAAATCACACAAATCATTAATAGCAATAGTAAATGCTTTTTCAAAAAACAGCCCGCCTTGATCTGTTGTGCGAATTAGAACAGAATACGAAGATTTGGATTCAAAATCAGGACTCGAATTGATAGTTAAATCATTTCCAGAAATAGAAAACGAAACATTATCGGTATCACCCGCTCCCGCTACTAAGGAATAAGTATATGAACTTCCCGAATCAGGATCGATAGAAGACAATGTTCCCTCAGTGGAATTGGCAATTACATTTTCATTAATCGAAGAAGCCGAAAGCACTATATCGGTTGGTGTTTCATTTACATCATTAATAGTAATAGTGAATTGTTTTTCGAAAGTTAAACTTCCATCCGAAGTACTCACACGAACCGAATACGAAGATTTGGTTTCAAAATCAGGACTAGCAGTAATTCTCAAATTCGAACCGCTGATATTAAATGATGCGTTGTCCGTGCTTCCTGTACCTGCAACAAGCGTGTACGTAAAGGTGTTGGCGGCATCGGCATCTGTAGCAGACAAAGTTCCGACAGTTGAATTACCCGCCACATTTTCGTTAATGGACGAAGCCGAAAGTGCTATGTCTGTTGGTGATTCATTAACATCATTGATGGTGATGGTAAATGCTTTTTCAAAGAATAATGCCCCTTGATCGGTCGTTCTTATTCGAACCGAATAAGAAGATTTGGTTTCAAAATCAGGACTGGAAGTGATTCGTAAGTTTCCACCGCTGATATTGAAAGAAGCATTGTCCGTGCTACCTGTACCGGCAACAAGCGTGTAATTAAAGGTGTTGGCGGCATCGACATCTGTAGCAGACAAAGTTCCGACAGTTGAATTGGAAGCCACATTTTCGTTAATGGACGAAGCCGAAAGTGCTATGTCTGTTGGCGTTTCATTAACATTATTGATGGTGATGGTAAATGCTTTTTCAAAGAATAATGCCCCTTGATCGGTCGTTCTTATTCGAACCGAATACGAAGATTTAGTTTCAAAATCAGGGCTAGAGGTGATTTGTAAGTTTCCACCGCTGATATTGAAAGAAGCGTTGTCCGTGCTTCCAGTACCTGCAACAAGCGTGTACGTAAAGGTGTTGGCAGCATCGACATCTGTAGCAGACAAAGTTCCGACAGTTGAATTGGAAGCCACATTTTCGTTAATGGACGAAGCCGAAAGTGCTATGTCTGTTGGCGTTTCATTAACATTATTGATGGTGATGGTAAATGCTTTTTCAAAGAACAATGACCCTTGATCAGTGGTTCTTATTCGAACCGAATACGAAGATTTAGTTTCAAAATCAGGACTAGCAGTAATTCTCAAATTCGAACCGCTGATATTAAATGATGCGTTGTCCGTGCTTCCAGTACCTGCAACAAGCGTGTACGTAAAGGTGTTGGCGGCATCGACATCTGTAGCAGACAAAGTTCCCACAATTGAATTGGAAGACACATTTTCATTAATCGCAGAAGCAGAAAGTGCTATGTCTGTTGGCGTTTCATTCAAGTCATTGATGGTGATGGTAAATGCTTTTTCAAAGAACAATGCCCCTTGATCAGTGGTTCTTATTCGAACCGAATACGAAGATTTAGTTTCAAAATCAGGACTAGAGGTGATTTGTAAGTTTCCACCGCTGATATTGAAAGAAGCGTTGTCCGTACTTCCTGTACCTGCAACAAGCGTGTAAGTAAAGGTGTTGGCGGCATCGGCATCTGTAGCAGACAAAGTTCCGACAGTTGAATTGGAAGACACATTTTCGTTAATGGACGAAGCCGAAAGTGCTAGATCTGTTGGCGTTTCATTAACATTATTGATGGTGATGGTAAATGCTTTTTCAAAGAACAATGCCCCTTGATCAGTGGTTCTTATTCGAACCGAATACGAAGATTTAGTTTCAAAATCAGGGCTAGAGGTGATTTGTAAGTTTCCACCGCTGATATTGAAAGAAGCGTTGTCCGTGCTTCCAGTACCTGCAACAAGCGTGTACGTAAAGGTGTTGGCAGCATCGACATCTGTAGCAGACAAAGTTCCGACAGTTGAATTGGAAGCCACATTTTCGTTAATGGACGAAGCCGAAAGTGCTAGATCTGTTGGCGTTTCATTAACATTATTGATGGTGATAGTAAATGCTTTTTCAAAGAACAATGCCCCTTGATCAGTGGTTCTTATTCGAACCGAATACGAAGATTTAGTTTCAAAATCAGGACTAGAGGTTATTTGTAAGTTTCCACCGCTGATATTGAAAGAAGCATTGTCCGTGCTACCTGTACCTGCAACAAGCGTGTACGTAAAGGTGTTGGCAGCATCGACATCTGTAGCAGACAAAGTTCCGACAGTTGAATTGGAAGCCACATTTTCGTTAATGGACGAAGCCGAAAGTGCTAGATCTGTTGGCGTTTCATTAACATTATTGATGGTGATGGTAAATGCTTTTTCAAAGAACAATGCCCCTTGGTCAGTGGTTCTTATTCGAACCGAATACGAAGATTTAGTTTCAAAATCAGGACTAGCAGTAATTCTCAAATTCGAACCGCTGATATTAAATGATGCGTTGTCCGTGCTTCCTGTACCTGCAACAAGCGTGTACGTAAAGGTGTTGGCGGCATCGGCATCTGTAGCAGACAAAGTTCCGACAGTTGAATTGGAAGCCACATTTTCGTTAATGGACGAAGCCGAAAGTACTAAATCGGTTGGAGCACTATTGGCATCTGTTACAGTGAATATTGGATTAATTCCAGAGAAGTTTGCTCCCCCTGGACCGATGTCATAAGTTGTAGTCTCATTGCTATCCCAATTAGCTTTATCACAAATTGCATTTAGTAATGCTGCTTTTGTACCTGATTTTATACCTGTGTAGATATTGTTGTCGCCATGGAGACCACCAACTACCAAAGTATTACTAATATTTAAAGCAATGGCGTTTGTTCCAAGTGTAAGTGAAGGAGGTAAATAAGAATTAGTATTGCTGGGCGTTCCCGATCCTGAAACTAAAAATTCACCTATTTTTTGAGTAATACCAAAATGGGTTGAGGGAAAAGGATTAGTCCAGCCAAAAACGAAACTACTAACAGACTTAGGATTACTACCCTGATAAACGAACCAGTTGTCGCCACTTCCACTTACGGGAATAACATTATTCACAAGCGAACTTGTAAATCCAGTAATGCTTATTGTACCTGTAAGGCCCGTAACAGTTGGTATTCCGTCGGGGTTTCCTGCGATGGTAAATCTAATAACTGTTCCAGCTGGAATTGCAGAAGTAGTGGTCCAAGCGATGGAACCCTCTGAGTCAAAACCCGTTGAAGTGGTACCAAATGTGCTTGTAACCTCATCATAACCGTAGTCTGTTATACGGATAATAGTTCCCGAAGCTATATTAACTAGAGAAACAATAGCCATCTCTTGTGGCGCTACTGCACCTCTATTGTAACCAATAATAGCAATGTCACCAGGTGATAACGTAGTTTGAGCATTTAAAGTAAATATTAGACTAAAAAAACAACCGATTAATAGTAATTTTATTTTCATAATACATTTATTATCAAAGTTATAAAAATAAAAATGGACTACTTTGCAATAGTCCATTTTTATTTATTAATTAAGGTCTTGAAGGAAAAATTCCCTGCCAACAAATTATATATTGCATTGCAACAAAAGGAGGCACTGTTGGCAACGGTGCTGGTCCAGTTCCCCAGGGTGTAAGTTGCAAACCTGTTGGGTCAAAATTCAAAGTATTGTTTACCGTTGAAGTAACTCCTATTAAATTTTGATTTGGTGCGGCATTGGTGTAAAGATTAGGGTCTCCAGCGCCACTGGTATCAACTGTTTTTCCCAAAACATTATTGGTTGCTGAAGGAGTCGAATTAGCTCCCGCACCTGTGCTAGCTTGTAGTACCGTGTTTACTGACACTGTACCTGTTAGGTTCGATCCTGATCCTTTTACTATTGTATGCGTATGAGGAGGCATATTCGCAGCTGTAATTGGGGTTGCTTGTAAGCCTCCAACTTGTCCTAATGTATAGGTGCCTCCTGGATGCGAACCAGAGATATTTGTACATTGTGTTGGAAATGCTCCTCGCAAGTCGGGAAGTTTGAATGTGTTTGTTCCATTTCCACCATAAGTAGTTCCCAGAATAGCAAATAAAGCGGTGTATTGATTGACCGCTAAAGTTTGCCCCTCACAGGTAAAATAGCCTACAGGTGCAAAATTGCCTGCAAAAAGTTTAATAGCTCCTATTAATTCGTCATCCATGATTTTTTTATTTTTATAGGTTAATATTTTATTTAATAGATATAGAGGGCTGTAAATCAAGTTATCATCACCTTAATTGCCTATACCAAAGTTAGTTGAAGAATAATTGAACTATAATTAAAATGTTACAATGAAGCCATTTGATGTTACGAAATAAGAAAAATATGTCATAATGAAGGTTTTTATTAAATGGTATCTTTTTTTTAAAACTTAATAACCAACTATATTTGCTTTTGAAAAACAAAAAAATATGCACCATCATTTTCTACTTAATAAGCCCTACGGATTTTTAAGCCAATTCATTTATGAGTTAAAAAGAAAAAAACGCCTTTTAGGAGAACTCTATGATTTTCCTGCAGGAACGATGGCAATAGGTCGCTTAGACGAAGATTCTGAAGGTTTGCTATTGTTGACAACCGATGGCAAAATGAGTGAAATCATTCGAAGCAAAAAAGTCGATAAAGAATATTACGTACAAGTCGATGGGATTATAACTCAAGAAGCTATAGAAAAATTGAAAAATGGTGTAGAAATTGGTTTTAATGGTACAAAATACACAACCAAACATTGCGAGGCTTTTATAGTAAATGAAATTCCTAATTTTGGAGTAAGGGGCAAAAAGATAAGGGACGAACGCCACGGACCCACTTCTTGGGCTTCTATAACGGTCAATGAAGGTAAGTTTCGACAAGTGCGAAAAATGACAGCAGCAGTTGGTTTCCCTACCTTACGATTAATACGTGTACGAATAGGAAATATATATTTGAATGATTTGCAAGCTGGTGAAGTCAAAGAAGTTGATGCTTTTTTTCCAACTGCCACTTCCAACCTCTAACTTCCAACCTCTAACTTCCAACCTCTAATTTCTAACCTCTAATTTCTAACCTCTAATTTCCAACCTCTAATTTCTAACCTCTAATTTCTAACCTCTAACCTTATTTTATGCTAAATATCGTTCTCGTAGAACCCGAAATCCCTAATAATACTGGAAATATTGGTCGCTTGTGTGTAGGCACCGAAAGCCGTTTGCACTTAATTCACCCTTTTGGATTTGTGATAAATGATAAAAATCTAAAGCGTTCCGGATTGGATTATTGGGTACACCTTGACGTTACAGAATATCTAAATGTAGCCGAATGGATATCGCAAATCCCTGACCAATCGAGAGTTTTCCTGATGAGTTCCCATGCCGAAAGATCGTATTTGGAAAATCAATTCCAAGACGGAGATTGGTTGGTTTTTGGTAAAGAAAGTGTCGGATTGAGCGATGCTGTTTTGGATTTGTTCGACTCTAATAATCAATTAACAATCCCAATGTCTCCATTAATCAGGAGTTTTAATATTGCCAATTCGGTTGCTTTTGTGGTTGGAGAAGCAAAGAGACAGATTTCAGTTGCTAAATTTTAGTCGGCAGTTTGCAGTTGTTAGTGTTTCAGTTTTTATAAGCTAGTATACTTTGTGTTCCTTTCGTAAACCTATGCACCCTTTGCGGTTAATTTTTTTACCACAAAGAAACATAAAGTTATTTTGTTGCTTTTGCGACCCTTGCGTAAATCTTTGCGCCCTTTGCGGTTATTTTTTTTTCAAGGATATTAGTTTCCCTCCGGGGTTAGGGGATTTTTAGGTAATAACAAACTTCCCTTTTTCACTGTCAAAAACAATATGTTCGTCTTTGAATAAAGTATTAAAACTCCCTTTGCTAATTAAGTTACAAGGTTCGTCTTGAACAACCGTCTCTGGAGTCATAATAATCATTTCGTCACTCAATTGTATGGCCATATCAATATCGTGAGTCGAAAATAAAATGCATTTTCCGGTTTCGTGAGTCAGTTTTTTTAAGAGTTTAAGCAACGAAACTTTGTGTAATAAATCCAAATGAGTAGTAGGTTCATCCAAAATAATTAAAGGAGTGTCTTGTGCCAATGCTCTTGCAATCAAAACCTTTTGCAACTGTCCGTCACTGATTTCGTAATGTTTTTTTTGGGACAAGTGACCAATTTGCGTCAACTCAATTGCCTCTTGAACAATTTGAATGTCTGCATCCGATAAAGTTCCAATCCAATTGGTGTATGGTTGACGTCCCAGCGCTACCAATTCAAAAACGGTTAAATTACTCGGAGGCAATTTTTCAGTCAAAACCATACTTAAGTTTTGGGCTAGTGCCAAAGGTTCGTAACTGCTTATTTTTTTATCGTTCAACAAAACAGTTCCCTGCAAAGGTTTTTGAATTCCGGTAATAGTTCGTAATAAAGTTGATTTTCCAATACCATTTGCCCCAATCAAAGCAATCAGTTTCCCTGCTTGTAAGTTCAAGTTGAGGTTTTCGGCAATGATTGTAGTTCCTTTTTTGGAGGAATAGCCAATACTTAAATTTTGTGTTATTAGGATGTTGGTTGTCATACTTTATTATGAATTATTTACTTATTGAAAAGTGAATTAAACACATAGGAACATAGATTTAATATAGAAAATGAAAGACGCTTCGCTCAAGATAGTTTTCATAGTGCTATGTGTATAAAAATTTGTTCTTTAATTATCTAATTTACAGTAGTATAATTCTGTATTTCTATGTGTTTAAATAAATTAATTTAAAAGACAAAAAAATAAGCACATAAGGACCTAGAGATTTATTATTTTGGAAGAAGCTTAAAAAAATCATTTACAAATGTTTTTTGTCCTTCTTTGAAAATATTATAACAGTTAAAATTTATGATTATTCCTTTAGGGGCCTTTAAAAGTTGCATATAGGTAAGAAGTTGCGCTTCAAATATAGAATTCATTTCTAATACAGATTTTAATTCTACGACTATACAATTTTCAATGAATAAATCACATCTAAAATTAGTTGTTAGCTCTTTAGTTTTATAAAGTATTGGTACATTCATCTCTGTGTGAAAATTTATTTTCCTCTGGGATAGTTCTTCTATCATACATTGATGATATACGCTTTCAAGTAATCCTTTACCAATAATTTTTTGCACTTCAATAGCAGAACCAATTATTTCATATGTTAATTCATCTAAATATTTTTGAGTAATCATTTAATTCTGTTTTTGTTTTAAATATATGTTGATTGTATTGAAAATTATTTTTTCTAACTCTTTGACCGTAAAATACTAAATCATAAAAAGGGATAATCTTTTTTTGGAGTATCCATCTATGTGAAAAGTAAAACGACTATATTAACTCTAACGAGCGACTATAAATTCTATGTCTCTATGTGTTTAAAAATAGTATAATCACTTAAAACTCCTCTTTCGAACCAACAACCAAATCACCACCGGAGCACCTAATATCGAGGTAATAGCATTGATTGGCAAGGTCATTTCCATTCCAGGCATTTGAGAAACCACATCGCATACCAACATAATTGCCGCTCCAAATAGCAAAGTACTCCAGAATAAAATAGTATGATTACTCGTTTGAAAAACCAATTTGGCGATATGAGGAACTGCTAATCCAATAAAAGCGATAGGCCCCGCATAAGCCGTTATACTTCCTGCCAAAATACTCGTTGCCAAGATGATAATAAGTCTTGCTTTATTGAAATTCAACCCCATACTTTTGGCGTAATTTTCACCAAGGAGTAGTGCGTTCAAAGGTTTGATGCTGAGCAAGCTGAGGAATAATCCCAACAGGACGCAAATGGTTAAAATAAGAATGGATGACCAAGACAAATTACCCAAATTGCCCATTGACCAAAAAGTAAATTTCTGCAATTGTTCCGCCGAACTGAAATAGGTAAGAACGCCCACAATGGCACTGGTAAAACTGCCAAACATCAGCCCAACAATCAAAATAGCCATAGTGTCGCGTAGTTGTTGCGAAACCAATAACACCAATAACAAAACCGTGGTGCTGCCAAGCGTAGATGCCAAAACGATTCCGTAGGGAGACAATAAAATAACACTCAAAAAAGAAGGCAATACACTGGCTCCTAATATTACAAAAGCTACCCCCAAACTCGCTCCTGAGCTGAGTCCCAAAACATAAGGTCCAGCAAGTGGATTTCGGAATAAAGTTTGCATTAAAAGCCCGCTAATCGACAACCCCATTCCAACCAAAACTGCCGTTATCGCTTTGGGTAAACGGTAGTTGATAATGATGTATTCCCAAGTCGATTTACTGGCTTGACCACCTGTCAAACTCGTGTAAATTTCCTTGAAAGGAATAGTAATTGAGCCCAAACTGATATTGATAAAAAACAGGAAAATGAGCCCTAAAAAAAGCAATGAGAATAAGATCGTATTTCGTTTTGGATTATTCAATTTGTATTTAATTCAGTTTTTGAGCAAAAGTAAAATTATAATCGGGAAGCAATTCAGGATGAAAAATTTTGATGTAATCTTTCAATACCAAATCAGGTCTGGATGGTGATAATTCATAAAAAACGGTTCCCCCAGTAGCTCCCAATTTTCCTTCAAAAGTATAAATAGTTTTGTTTGTAAAAGCATCAAACTGACTGTAATGTGGGTTTGCTTTTTCCAATTCAGATAATGATTTGAAGGAACCTGTCGCAATCCAGAAATTAGCTGTTTTTCCTTTATCTAATATATTTTCAAAAGACAATCCAAGACTCCCTGTGCCTTCAAGTGATGCCCAAAGATAATTGGCTTTGGCATCTCTCATAAATTGAGCGACCCAGCTATTGCCTCTGGCTACAAACCATTGGTCTTGGTACATTGAACCATACAAAACAGTCGATGTTGGTTTTTTGGTGGCAACCAAAGCGAGAGCGTTGTTGTATTCTTTTACAATATTCTCGAATAAAATATCTGCTTCTTTTTCTTTGCCAAATAATGCTCCGTACAATTTCAGCCATTCCGCTTTTCCAAGTGGAGATTGCTCCATCCAATCCGCTTGGATGAGTACATTTAAACCGCTTTTTTGTAAATTCTCAAGAGTGGGATTGTTGTTGTCAATTCCAAAAGTCACGATGAGGTCTGGCGCTAGTTCAATAAGCTGTTCGATATTGAGTTTTTCGTTTTGACCTACATTTTTAACGGAACCGGCATCGATTAAGGCTCTCGTTTTTTCGGATGAAACATAGTCGGTATGAGGAAATCCAATCAGTGATTTTTCTACGCCCAACATTTCCAAAAAAGGAATATTGGTGGTCGAAGTCACAACAATAGATTGCAATGGAACTTGAATTTGAGTATATTTTTTTAGGCTGTCTGGAACGATTCCGTTTTTTTCTTTTAGAATATAAGTAAAATTTTTAACAGCATCCGGCCAAGGATTTTTTACGGTTACTACTGTATAACCTTCCTGTTTATAGATGGCTAAATTTTTAGCAAATTGAATGCTATTTAAAGCAGTGGTATCATTTAGAGTGTCCTTTTTTTGATTTTTTTGGCATCCAATAAAAGAAAAGAGAATGCAGACTAAAAGAACTTTGTAGAATGAAAATCGCATAATATATTTTTTACAATAACGGCAAAGGTATATTAATTTATAAATTTCTTGTTTAATTTTTACAGTAAAAAATAAGACAAACGTTATCTTTACCAAATGAATATTGTAAAAGAGAAATATTGTTCTGCTTGTAAAATGCCTTTTAATTGTGGTGATACATTGGAAGGAGAGAAATGTTGGTGCAATAATTTCCCTGCGCTTTTCGCCCCTTTGGAGAGTGCAGATTGTCTTTGCCCAAGTTGTTTTACCAAGGCTTGTTCAAACAAAATAGACGAATTTGTGGCTACAATAACTCCAGAAACCGCCATAGGAAATAAAGCTTCGTTATTACCCGAAACCGCCAATATTATTGAAGGAATTGATTATTATTTTGAGGACGGAAACTATGTTTTTAAACCTTGGTTTCATCTCAAACGCGGATATTGTTGCAAAAGCGATTGCACGCATTGTCCGTATTAATACAAAACTAACACTATGGAAAACCAATCCAATATACTGATTTACCAAACTGAAGATGGAGTTACCAAGATTGAAACGCGTCTTCTTGAGGAAACAGTTTGGCTTACTCAAGCGCAACTATCTGAACTTTTTCAAAAGTCTAAATCCACGATTAGCGAACATATAAAAAACGTTTTTGGCGAAGGTGAATTAGATTTTAATTCAACTGTTCGGAATTTCCGAACAGTTCAAATTGAAGGAAACAGACAAGTTGAAAGAGATATAGAATTTTACAATTTAGACGTAATCATTTCGGTGGGTTATCGTGTAAAGTCGAATAGAGGAACTCAATTTCGTATTTGGGCGACTCAACGTTTGCGAGAATACATTGTAAAAGGTTTTACAATGAATGACGAATTACTCAAGCAAGCTGGTGGAGGTAATTATTTTGATGAATTATTAGCTCGAATTCGTGACATTCGTTCTTCTGAAAAAGTGTTTTGGAGAAAAGTGTTAGATATTTATGCAACTAGTATTGATTATAATGCAAATACAGATGAATCAAAACTTTTTTTCAAGACGATACAAAATAAAATGCATTGGGCTGCTCATGGACAAACTGCTGCCGAAGTTATTTATAGTAGGATTGATTCCAGATTGCCTAATCTAGGATTAACTCATTTTAAAGGAGAAAAACCAACTTTTCAAGAGGTAGAAATCGCTAAAAATTACCTCAGCGAGCAAGAATTGAATATCTTGAACAGAACAGTAACGGCTTATCTGGAGTTAGCAGAATTACAGGCGTTAAATCAAAAACCAATGTATATGAAGGATTGGATTGGTCGTTTGGATGATTTTTTGAAAATGACAGGGCAGGAAATACTACAACATTCCGGAAAAGTAAGTCATCAGGATGCATTGGATAAAGCCAAATCCGAATATGATAAATATAAAGAGTTAACAAAAAATGAATTGTCTCCTATAGAAAATGATTTTATAAAACATATTGAAAACACATTGAAAACACAAAAGAAAGGGAAACAAAAATGATATACCTAATTACAGGTGGAGAACGCTCCGGAAAGAGTAGTTATGCCGAAAATTTAGCCAAAGAATTATCTGAAAAACCAATGTACGTGGCCACAGCCAGAAAGTGGGATGAAGATTTCCAGAAACGCATTGACCGTCATCAAAAAGATCGTGATGAACGTTGGGTCAACATAGAAAAGGAAAAGCATTTGAGTGAAATTGATTTCTCCGGAAAAGTCGCTATTGTGGATTGCGTGACGCTTTGGTTGACCAACTTTTTTGTGGACACCAAAAATGATGTTGCTTTAAGTTTGGAACAAGCCAAAGCCGAATTGGATGCCATTGCACAACAAGAAAATGCTACGATTATTATTGTAACCAACGAAATTGGAATGGGTATTCACGCCGAAACACACATTGGCAGAAAATTTACAGAACTTCAAGGTTGGATGAATCAATACATTGCTCAAAAAGCCGAAACTGTTGTGTTAATGGTGTCCGGAATTCCAGTAAAAATAAAAGGTTAGATTTTATAAATTTGGGCGTTACCACAAGGGTCGGGCTATCCGCTATATTCCCGATTAACAAAAACTACGGCAAAAAAGCCTTGTTTTTCTAGATCGGGAGATGCCGCTTTTATCCCTAACGCAAACACAGAATACAACAATGACATTAGATGAAATCATAAAATCCCGTCGCGACACCCGTCATTTTACTCCAGACGAAGTGCCAGATCAAGTGATTCAAAAAGCACTACAAGCGGGACATTTCGCACCCTCTGTGGGTTTGACGGATGCTACCAAATATTACCTGATCAAATCGGCGGAAATTAAAAAAGCGATAAAAGATTTATTTTTAGATTATGATATAAAGGCAGCAAACTTAACAGATGATGAAGGGCAAAAAGCACAATACAAATCTTTAAAATTGGAAGCGATTGAGGAAGCACCACTCGGATTGGTGATTTGTTACGACCGTTCGGTTTTGAATAATTTCACTATTGGAACTGTCGGCAGTAATGAAGCGATAAAATTTAGTGCCGTTTGTGCCGCTCAAAACATTTGGCTTTCATTGACAGAACAAGGCTATTCTATGGGTTGGGTTTCGATTCTAAACTATTATCAATTCAAACAGCTTTTGGGATTACCAGAAAATATAGAACCTCTGGGGTATTTTTGTATTGGTAAACCCGCTACCAATTACGACAACCAACCCATGTTGCAACAACTGAATTGGAAACAAAAGCAAGAAAATCCTTTTATAGAAGAAATTAAGGTTTTAAATGAAAGTAATATTACTCTAAATTCTAATATTTCACCTCAAATTTTAAATTCACAAATTCTCCAAGTTTCCTCAGTGCTCCCCCTTCGGGGGTCGGGGGGCTGGGTTAGGGGGCTTCTTCAACAAAAAATAGACAACAAAACCAAACCAACGGGTTCTCTGGGAGTTTTAGAAAGTCTGGCAAAACAAATTGGAACAGTTTTTCAAACATTGGAACCCCAAATAACAAATCCCAATATAATCGTTTTTGCTGCCGATCACGGAATTGCCAATCATGGCGTGAGTGCTTATCCTCAGGATGTGACCCGACAAATGGTAACTAATTTTCTGGAAGGTGGAGCAGGGATCAATGTGTTTTGTAAGCAGAATACTATTGCGTTAACCATTGTAGACGCAGGAGTAAATTATGATTTTCCAACAAATGCCAATTTGGTATCGGCGAAAATAGCGAAGGGAACACAGTCATTTTTGCAAAGTCCAGCAATGAGTCAAACCGAGTTGGATTTGTGTTTTTCAAAAGGGGCAATAATTGTAAATTCTATTTTTGAAACAGGTTGCAATTGCATTGGTTTTGGCGAAATGGGAATTGGAAATACGTCTACAGCTTCGGTGTTGATGTCTGTACTTTTGGAAATCCCTATAGAAGATTGTGTGGGTAAAGGAACCGGAGTTGTTGACGAAAAGCTACTTCAGAAACAAAACATCCTCAAAAAAGCACTGGAAAATTATAATGGTTCAAATGATTTACAAAGCAAGTTAGCCTACTTTGGCGGATTTGAAATTATGCAAATGGTAGGCGGAATGCTACAAGCCAAAGAAAACAATATGCTCATTTTGGTGGACGGTTTTATTTGTTCAATTGCTTTTTTAATAGCTTATAAAATGAATCCATCGGTAAAAGAAAATGCGATATTCTGTCATTCCTCTGCAGAGCAAGGACATCAAAAAATATTAGATTATTTGGATGTTCGTGCGTTGTTGCAGCTCGATTTGCGATTAGGAGAAGGTACAGGTTGTGCGGTTGCGTTTCCGATTATTCAATCAGCAGTGACATTTTTGAATGAAATGGCGAGTTTTGAATCTGCTGGTATCAGCAAAAAATAAATAAATATGAAGAAACAGTTACATATATTTTTTACCGCTTTGATGTTTTACACCCGAATTCCATGTCCCAAAAACATCGACCACAATCCCGATTATTTAAACAAAGCATCCCGCTATTTTCCTTTAATTGGTTGGATCGTTGGCGGAATTTGCTTTGGAATTTACTATCTGGCATCATTTGTGTTTTCTGTTGAAATTGCTTTGATACTATCGATGATAGCAGGAATTCTAACCACAGGAGCTTTTCACGAAGATGGTTTTGCCGATGTCTGTGATGGTTTTGGAGGCGGTTGGACCAAAGAGAAAATCCTTTTGATAATGAAAGACAGTGCAATTGGTGCTTATGGGGCTATCGGTCTGGTTTTACTATTTTTGTTAAAATTTAAAGCTCTTTATAGCCTGATCCAAACATCTGAAATCGTTAATCTACAATCTACAATCTGCAATCTTTTACTTTTTGTCTCCGCTCATTCCATCAGTCGCTTGGCTGCTATTTCTATAGTATTCACCCATCACTATTCAAGAGAAGATGCATCGAGCAAAAGCAAGCCAATTGCTCAGAATTTCACTTGGAAAGAAGTAGTAGGAGCCTCTTTTTTTGGATTGCTGCCTTTGGTAATTTTGTCTTTTTTTCAATGGCAATTGCTATTGGTATTAGTGCCCGTTTTTCTTGCTCGGTTTTTTCTTGCCCGTTATTTTCAAAAATGGATTGACGGTTATACGGGAGATTGCTTAGGAGCAACGCAACAAGTATGTGAAGTTATTTTTTATCTGTCAATTATAGCGATATGGAAGTTTATTTAGTTCGTCATACCGAAACGGTTTGTGAAAAAGGAATCTGTTATGGTCAGAGTGATGTCGGAATTCGGGAGCCTTATGATGTTGTTTTTGAATCCATTCTGAACCAATTACCACAAGAGGCTATTTTGTATTCCAGCCCATTGCAACGCTGTGCCCTTTTAGCAAATCACATCAAAGAAAATACTCAAATCGATTCCGTTATTCAAGATTCAAGACTGATGGAAATGAATTTTGGGGATTGGGAATTAAAAAGTTGGAACGACATTCCTCGTGAAGTTTTAGACCCTTGGATGGAAGATTTTGTTTCTGTTACAGTTCCTAATGGTGAATCGTTTATAGATTTGGACAATAGAGTTCGAGAGTTTTTGGATGCTGAAACTGAAAAAATGCATACCAAACCGCTAATCATTGTGGCACATTCTGGAGTTATCCGAAGTATTTTGTGCAAAATAAATAATCTTCCTTTGCAAGAAGCTTTTAAAACACAATTGGATTATGGGGTGGTAATTAAAATAAAAATCTAAAATCCATTTGTAAATAAGTTTCTACCAAGAATTGTGGGGGTTTTTAAATTTAAGATTAAATTTAAAATTCTAAACCATTAAGAAATTAAGATTCATTAAGCCTGTAACCTTAATGAATCTTAATTTCTTAATGGTTTATTTTATTTTCAATACTTTATTTTAGTAGAAGTTTTTTTTGATAAAATCCACACAATTGAGGGTAGAACCATAAATAATAACAAAAATGCCAAATTTTTATTTTAGCCCCGATAGAAACGATATCCTTTTATGCTGGGGTTCAGCATAAAAGATATAGGGTATAGCGGGAACCATTCTTCCTAAAAATGCCCTTTGCCTTTGCTTCAAAAATTGACAGTTAAACTCCATTTTGTAACTCATTGTTTAAGAGTATTTTGAATGTTAAAAAACATCGATTTTAATTTAAATTTGATTTTTTGATTTTTTTAACTTTATATTTGCACCCGAATTAAGGTTGTGTTTTACTTTTTGAGAAAACACATTAAAAGGGAATTAGGTTTAAAACCTAAGCTGTTCCCGCAACTGTAAGCTATCAAGCTTGTTGTTATCTACAAACCACTGTTTCGAAGTTAGAAATTAGAAGTTAGAAGTTAAATACTTCATTCTTCTTACTTGTAACCTAAAATGGGAAGGTGAACAACAAGACGCAAGCCAGGAGACCTGCCTTTTTTCTTAACTAATATCGAACTTTCGGGAAAAAAGGTTCAGAAATTATGACTTTAAGAAAACTATTACTTAGCCTTTTCGTGTTAGTGTGCCAATTCATTTCGGCACAAAATGACTCTATAACCAATTTAAAAGAAGTTATAGTTTCCGACCGCACATTGTATTCAAACAATAAATCCCAATCAATTCAAGTGCTGAATGATTCGGTTATTAACAAAAATCAATCTTCTCTTTCCAGTTTACTAAACTATAACAGTGTGTTGTATTTCAAGGAATACGGGCGCGGAATGTTGTCTACCGTTTCTTTTAGAGGAACGACAGCCTCGCAAACAGCCGTGATTTGGAACGGAATAAATGTCAATTCGCAACTCAATGGTAGTGCCGATTTCAACACATTCACTGCTCCCGATTTCAATTCGATAAGTATCAAAGCCGGTGGAGGAAGTGTGAGTTATGGAAGCGGTGCCATTGGCGGGACCGTTCATTTGAACAATGATCTGGTTTTTAAAAATAAATTCGAAAATGATTTGCGATTGGACTATGGTAGCTTCAACACCATTAGTGTCAATTATAAAATTACGCTTTCCAACAAAAAATGGAGTACTCAAGTTGGATTTTCCAGAAACAGCTCGGATAATGATTATCCCTACATCAACCAATATACTTGGGATGGCATTCAACGAAAAAACGAAAATGGGCAATATGCTACGACCAATTTGTTTGCCAATGTAGGATACAAAATTAATCCCAATTCGGTTATTACCTTTTATAGCCAGAGTTCAAACACAGATCGAAATCTTTCTTTAATTTCAGAATCCGATTCGAAAACAAAATACGTCAACACTTTTAGTCGAAATCTTTTGGAATATTCAACCACCAAAGATCGTTTCAGCAGTAATTATAAAGTGGCTTATCTCACGGAACAATATCAATATTTTGAGAATATCGACAGCGATGATTTTAGTTTTGGAAAATCGGAATCATTTATCGCAAAAATGGATTTGGGTTACAAAGTGACGGAATCCATAAAGCTGAACGGAATTATAGATTACAATCGTACCAAGGGTTTTGGCACTAGTTTTGGTGATAACACCAGACAGATTGGGGCAATTGCTATAAAAGCGGTTCAGAAGTATAATGAAAAATGGCAAAATGAATTGGGCTTTAGGAAAGAAGTAAGCTCAGATTATGATAGTCCATTCTTATTTTCATTGGGTTCCTCTTATAAGTTCAATTCTTTTTATAATCTAAAAATCAATCTATCGAGAAACTTTAGAATTCCAACTTTCAATGATTTGTATTGGGAAACAGGTGGTAATCCCAATTTGAAACCGGAGAGTTCTTATCAAGCTGAGGTTGGGAATGTTTTTACGTATAAAAAATTCACCTTGTCCGAAACAGTTTATTTTATAAAAATAAGCGACTTGATTCGTTGGGCGCCTATGGATGGCAGTAATTGGTCGCCTGAAAATATAGATCGTGTCAATAGTTATGGTTCTGAAACGAATTTTGGGTGGTCTAGTTCTTATGGAAAAAATAATATTGCATTAAATGCCAGTTACGCCTACACCGTTTCCAAAAATGTAGCAACAGGAGAACAGCTGATTTATGTTCCGTATCATAAATTCAATTCGAATGTTTCTTATTCGTACAAAAAAATAGCAGCAACCTATCAGTTTCTATTTAATGGAGCGGTTACAACACCTTCTCAAAAATACCATTTAGTCAAAGAATATTGGGTTTCCAATTTGGGAGTCTATTACGATTTGGGAACTAAAAATACCTGCAAAATCGGTTTTCAGGCTTTGAACCTTTTTAATCAAAATTACCAAAGTATTTCTCAGCATTATATGCCAGGAAGAAATTTTATAATCAACCTAACCTTTAAATTTTAATAAAATGAAATTCAGTAAACTAGTTTTAACAACGCTAATCTTTTCCATATTTTTTGCATCATGTACCGATGATGACACAAAACAAGATATTCCTTTAGGAAGTTATGATAATGGCCTTTTGATTTTAAATCAAGGATTATTCCTGAATAACGATGCTTCAGTTTCTTATGTTTCTTCTGATTTTTCAATTGCGCAGAATGATATTTTTTCGGTAGTAAATCCTACTATAACTTTAGGAGATACAGGACAAGATGTTGGTTTTAACAATGAGTTGGCCTATATCGTTTTGAACGGAAGCAATAAAATAGAAATTGTAAATCGTTATACTTTAAAAAGTGTTGGAAGCATTAATTCAGGATTGAAGAATCCAAGATATATTGCTTTTGCAAATGGCAAAGGATATGTTACCAATTGGGGTGACGGAAGCGTTGCTACCGATGATTTTGTGGTTGTAATCGATTTAACAACAAATAAAGTAGCTAGTTCTATTCCTGTTATAGAGGGGCCTGAGAAGATTCTTTCGAATTCAGGAAAATTATATGTTGCTCATAAAGGAGGATTTAGTTATGGTAATAAAATTTCGGTTATAGATGCAACTACAAATGCTGTTTCTAACACTATTACTGTAGGCGATGTCCCAGAAAGTATGGAGGTAAAAGATGGCACTTTATGGGTTGCTTGCTCTGGTAATCCAAGTTATGTTAAGGCTCCTTTGGTAGAAACTGCGGGTCAAATTGTGAAAGTGAATTTGTCTACCAATAAGGTTGCAAGTACAATTACCTATTCGGATGCTACAAAACATGTATCGAATTTGGCATTGAATGGAAGCGATGTGTATTATACTATCGATTCGGATATTTATAAAATGAGTACTTCAGCAACTGCATTGCCAACAACTTCAGCATTTAGTACTACAGCACAAGGAGTTTATGGTGTGTATAGTTTTGCAGTTCATGGAAACCATATTTATGTGGGTGACGCAGGCGATTATACACATAATGGAAAAGTATATGTTTATGCGTTAACAGCACCATCAATTGGTACATTAGAAAAAACATTGACAGTTGGAGTTATTCCAGCGGGTTTTTATTTTAATGACTAGTTTTTAGGTTTTAGTTTTGAAAAAAAAAGAGGCTTTCAGTGATGAAAGCCTTTTTTGAGTTATTTAGTATTTGTTTTATTTATTCCAAAGATTTTAAAAGCCCTTCTGGCACTTTTTCAATATACATTTGATTTTGTACGCCATTTATTGATTTTGAATCTTCAAAATGAGGAAATATTTTACCTGAACTCTTTTTAATCATTTTGGCTGTTCCTGTAATTTTACCAATGGCTGTACTCAATAATGGATCTGATATAGCACCTAATACACCCATATTGGCAACATTTTCTAGGAGTACATAATCGGGATCTAAGCCATTAACATAATCCCCAAAATCATTTGCATTTACTATTTTCAAAACTAGTGGTTGCATCGCATATCGATGATTCGGATTACGTTTGGTTTTACCAAAAGTTGGCGAATCATAAATGGTAATTGATCCCACATTTTTTCCTGTTGTTTTATCTCCAATTTGAACCACATCTATATAAGGTTTCAAACCATTTATCACCAACTCGCTAGCCGAAGCAGTACTTTTTGATGTCAATATGTATATTTTGTTACGGTTTAAACTGTTTATAGGAATACCATCAATAGTGTTTGTAAACAAATTTTTTAATGCTTCTGGATCTTCTGACTCATAAAATGCATTGATCTTATCGTTCCAACGTTGTTTAGAAAATACTTTGTCTGTAAATTGTCCCGTTATCATACTCGCTAATCGTGTAGCAGATTGAACAGAACCACCGGAATTGTATCTGAGGTCTAAAACAAAGTCCGTTATACCTTGCGATTTTAGTGTGCCAAAAGCATCATTAAGTGGAATGTCATAATTGGGATAAAAGCCATTGTACATTAAATATCCTATTTTGTGACCTCCTGTTTCTATTACATTATTTACTAATATTGGATTCTCGGCAAGCTCCGTTTTTGTTAATTGAACTGATTTTCCGTTTGGTGTAATTTTTCCACTATCATAATCCGCTAGATTTAAAGTATAACTTTCTGAATTTAACAATAAAGAAATATAATTAGATCTGTTCAATTGTACTCCATTAACGCCATAAAAAATATCGCCACGTTTGATGTCTTTTTTGGACGCATCTGAATTGGGGATGATGTAACGTACGTATCCAAAAATATCATCGGAACTTGAAGATTTAAGGTAGAGACCAAAATCCATACCATCATTTTTTGTAGTTCCTTGAAGCATCCCTTCCAGTTCTAAATAATCACTTACAATCCAACTGAAACGGTCAACAGCTTCTCCTTTTTTAGGATATAAACTTACTGGCTTGTTTAACAAACTTTGGAATAATGTTTCCGGTTTTGGATATCCACTCAAAAAAGTATTTAATTCCGATTGATTAGCAAATCTTTTGTCGGCCAAATTTGGCACCTCAGCTTGCCACAAATAATATAAATTAAGACCTTTCCAAATGAAATCATTCACTTCTAATGAAGCTGGTGGTGCTACATCATCCATGTCTTCACAACTCTGAAAAGTAATGAGAGCTATGAATGCTAAAAGCGTAATTTTGAAAGTTGTCTTCATATTGGTTTTGGTTGTAAGTATACAACGCAAAAATACTAACTTTAGTTTAATTTTATTTTTTTTGTAACAAATATAATTGTGCCTCGTCTTGATTGTATAACCGAGTTAATGAAACCATTTTTATGAACCAAAACGAATTTGTGCATTTAATCAATCCATTCAAAGATAAGCTCTTTCGATTGGCAAAGCGATTACTCGTGAGCACAGAGGAAGCAGAAGATGCTACTCAAGAAATTTTGGTGAAATTATGGAGTAAAAATGAGAACTTAGATTCATATAACAGTGTTGAAGCAATGGCAATGACAATGACAAAAAATTATTGTTTGGATCAATTAAAATCAAAACGGGCCAGTAATCTTAAAATTGTGCATACTAATTTTACAGACAGGGAACCTAGTTTAGAAAAAAAAGTAGAAGATACAGATAGTTTGGATTGGGTAGAAAAATACATCAACCAATTGCCTGAACAACAGCGGTTAATAATACAATTGCGTGATGTAGAGCAATGCGAATTTGAAGAAATCGCTAAAATACTAGAAATGAATGAAACTGCTGTACGCGTAGCACTTTCAAGAGCAAGAAAAACAATTAGAGAATACATGTTAAAAACACATCGTTATGGAGTTCAATAAAATAGAAGTACTTTTAGAAAAATACTTTGAAGGAGAAACCAGTATTGCAGAAGAAACAGAGTTGAAAAACTATTTTTCATCAGCCAATGTAGCGACTCATTTAGAACAATACAAAGCCATATTTGGGTATTTTGAAGTTTCAAAAGCACAAAAGCTTACTAAAAAACCGCTTTTTGTTTCAAGAAAACGAAAAATAAATTGGCTAGCAATAGCAGCATCTATTGTTGTGTTACTGGGAATTGGAACGTACACCTATAACAATATGCATATTGCTAAAGAAAGTAAGGAATTAGGAACTTATGATAATCCAGAAGAGGCTTTACAGGCTACCCAAAAAGCATTGGCAATGTTATCGACTCATGTAAATGTAGGTGTAGAAAGTATTCAATATATCAAAGTTTATGAAGTAACCAAAGAAAAAGTATTTGTTGAATAAAAGGAACAAATGTCATGATTAACCAATTAAGTTCTTGCGTGAGGGATGGCAGTGGAGCTCTTTTTTGATACCGTTTTTTTTTACGGGATCAAAAAAAGCGGGAACGTACAGCCCGACCCGAAGTTTTTACGCAGGGACACGCCCAAAAGATTTTAAAAAGTAGTTGAAGAAAATAAAAATATTAAAAAATAAAGCGAGAGTGATTCTAGAGCATTCAAGCCGAGTAAGTTGAATTGAAATTTTAAAAATAATCATTAAATCAAAATAAAATGAAGAAGTTAATAATCACATTAGTAGTAGTATTGGTATCAAGTCCGTTTTTTGCACAAGGAGCATTTGATAAATTTGACGGACAAGATGATGTAACGTCAATAGTTGTAAATAAAAAAATGTTCGAATTGATGAGTAAAGTAAAAGTAGACACTTCGGATAAAGAGGCGCAACAATACATGAACTTGATCAAGAAATTGGATAATTTGAAAGTGTTTACTACTCAAAGTGTCCGTGTTGAAGGCGAAATGAAAGCTACAGCGGATAAATACATTAAAACTGCAGGTTTGGAAGAATTGATGCGTGTGAATGACAAAGGCAGAAACATCAAAATCATGGTAAAATCTGGAGCCAAAGACACCCAAATAAAAGAATTGTTAATGTTTATTGAAGGTGGCAAAGAGGAAGATACGGTTTTGATGTCATTGACAGGAGACTTTGATTTGAATGAAATCTCTGTATTGACAGACAAAATGAGAATTCCTGGAGGTGATGATTTGAAAAAAGCAACAAAAGGTAAAAAGTAAAATGAGAATCCTATTATTTTTAATCACACTGTTACTCAGTTTGATTTTGGGAAGTTGCAACTCGGAGCCTACTTTGCAAAAATATTTTGTAGAAAATACAGAGAACAAGGACTTTATTGCCTTGGATATTTCCTCAAACATTTTGAATCTTGACAAAGCAAAATTAACGGTGGCCCAAAAGGAAGCCTTGCATTCTTTTGACAAAATAAATGTTTTAGCCTTTAAATTGAATGCTAATAACAAAACTCAATTTGAAACAGAACGTGCCAAGGTTAATTTGATTCTGAAAGACACCGTTTATCAACAATTAATGAAATTTGGTTCTGGAAAAGAAGGAGCTTCTGTAAGTTATGTAGGATCAGACGATCACATCAATGAATTTGTCTTTTTTGCTAATAAAAAAGATGCTGGTTTTGCTGTCGTGAGAGTTTTAGGAAAAGATATGAACCCAACGAATATTATGAATATGATTTCGGTTTTGCAAGAATCCAAAATAGATTTGGAACAATTGAAACCCTTGCAGGAATTGATAAAAAAATAGGTTTGAATTTAATTTTAAAAAAGCGTTTCGATTGATTTCGGAGCGCTTTTTTTATGGCATATCAATACTCACTTCATTTTTTTTCAATCTTAAGGTTTAAAAAAATGTTGTATATTTAAATTTATAAGTTTAAATTTGTTGTAATACTTTAAACCTATAGGTTGATGAAAAATACAAAGCAACAATTAATATTAGATCAAACGGATAGAAAATTAATTACTTTTCGTTCGCTTCAATCGGTTATTATACCACCAAAAGGTTGGATTAATACTTTTCGGACTGCCTTGAAAATGTCATTGCGGCAATTGGGAAATAGAATGAATTTTACCGCTCAAAACATTAAACAAATGGAAGAGCGTGAGGTAAATGGGACTATTTCTATTAATTCTTTGCAGCAAGTGGCTCGTGCTTTGGATATGAAATTGGTTTACGGTTTTGTGTCAAAACACGAAAGTTTGGAACAAATGATTGAGAAAAGAGCTAATGAAATTGCTCGTGAAATTGTAATGCGAACAAATAATTCCATGACGTTGGAGGACCAGCAAAATTCTGAGGAACGCATCAAAAAAGCTATTGCCCAAAAAACGGTTGAGATTAAAAATGAAATGCCAAAGTATTTATGGGATTAAAGATTAACTACATTCAAGGTCAAACAGAACTCAATGAGGACGAAAAAGATGGGCTTTTAATTAAATCCATTACAATACGTGAAGAGTTGAATGAGTTTGAGCAACAAAATATAGAGAAAGCAATTCAATGGACATTTGGTCGGAAATTGAAAAAAGAACAATTGCTTTCAGAGAAATTCATAAAAGAACTTCATAAGAAAATGTATGGCGATGTTTGGAAATGGGCAGGGGAATTTAGAAAATCAGAAAAAAATATTGGAGTAAAAAGTTATTTAATTGCTACTGAATTAAGAATACTATTAGATGACTGCTTGTTTTGGATTGATAATAATGTTTACCAACAAGAAGAAATAGCAGTTCGTTTTAAACACAGATTGGTAAGTATCCATTGTTTTGCAAATGGTAATGGGAGGCATTCTAGACTTATAGCAGACTTAATAATGGAGAAATTATTTGTTGGTTCTTTCTTTTCTTGGGGAGGAAATAATTTAGTAAATCAAACGGATTCAAGATTAAATTATATAATGGCTATTAAATTGGCAGATGCAAATAAAATTGAACCTTTGATTGAATTTGCAAAATCATGATGTAATAACAGTTACATCTATTTTAGTCCAATAAGCTTATACATTAATAAGCGTCAGAAATTCTCGCATATATTTTAAATTAAAACTCTCGCAAAGGCGCAAAGGCGCAAAGTGATTCGTCCGACCTTAGCGCATTAGCGAGAAAAAAGCTTAACCCTATTTACCCTTGGGAGAAAAACTTCAAACCAGAAAAGTATTTGGGTTAATTTATATTTGGGTTTGAATTTAATTTTAAAAAAGCGTTTCGATTAATTTCGAGACGCTTTTTTTATGGTAATTTTTGATTAGAATTTGTAAACTCTATCCAATCGTTTGGAGTGTTTAAATTTTTTAGAATACAGGAATCGATTACTGCTATTCTTGTTATTTTGAAAGGGTTTATTTTTTTGATTTCCAAATCCAATCGGCTGTTTTGGTCAGTTGGATTTAGCAAAAGAAGAGGGTTCCAAAAATCAGAATGTAATTTTATAGGATGGCCATTTTTGTGTTCAAAATTGGGAAGTACAATTTGGTTTTGAGCTTCGATAATATTTTGTAGTTCGTTAGAATTTAATATTGGAACATCAATAGGACTAATCAGAACTGATTTGTTTTTGGGTATTTGCTGTAAAACAGTCTGAAGAGTGGAGAAAGAACCTTGTTCTGGTTTCTTATTTATTACAACTCTTATTTTTAAATTTTTATAAAGAACAAAATGCGATTTCGCTTCTGAAAACGAAGGGATTTTGTTTAAATATTCTTCGTAATTATGCCCAAGTCCAATAAAAACATCTGTAATTGTTGAAGCCGAAATACGGTTTAATTGTTCCAAAATCCAAAAATTTTCCTTGTATAGTAGCAAGCCTTTTGCCATACCCATTCGTTCAGATTTTCCACCAGCCAACAATACAAATACGGTATTATTTTCCATAATAGACTTTCAATAATTCGGAGGCGACACTAATGGCGATTTCTTTAGGGGAATTACCTCCCAAATCCAACCCAATTGGGCAATGAACCGAGGAAATACCTGCTTTGTAATTCAATTCATTTATCAGTAAGTTATTGAATTTGTTTTTCTTGGTTTTGCTGCCAATCAATCCAATGTATTTGGTTGGTTGATGCAAAGCCAAAGCCGTAATTTCAAAATCGAGTTTATGATCGTGCGTCAAAATAACCACATAACAATTGGATCCCCAATTTATAGTTTGTTTATAAAAGTCGAAAGGAACGGAACTGTAAGAAACGGTTTGATCAATTTCGATAGTGTCTTTCCAATTTTCTCGAGTATCCAGAAGTGTAATAGAAAATGGAGTGTCTTTTAGAACATTGCATATAGCAACACCTATATGACCTGCGCCAAATAAGTATAATTCTGGGGATTGATTCATGGGTTCAATAATTAATTCTACTTTTCCGCCGCAACATTGTTCAAATTCGGGGCCTAAAGTATAAGTGGACTCGATAATTTTATTTTCTTTTATAGCACGAACCGCTTCATCAATTACTTGAAATTCTAATTTTCCTCCGCCAATGGTTCCATAGATTTCTTTTTGAAGGGTAACAATCATTTTAGAAGCTACTCTGCAAGGAGCCGAACCAAGAATTTTGGTTACAGTAACGAGTGCAATGGGTTTCTTTTTACTTTTAAAATCGTGTAATAGTTCAATCCAATTGTTCATTAAGAATAGGTATTCGTTGAGGATTTTTTATTTATAACTAAATTAAACAATAGAATTGTCCGCAAAACTTATCCCGTATTTTTTGCCAAAGATTTCACAGATTTCACAGATTTTTGTAGTGTCAGAAAGGAATCTGTGAAAATCGATTTAATCTGTGGCTAATTTTATTGATTTAGTATTGCTTTGGTTAGGCCTATTAAACTAGATCGTAATCGCTTAACGGTAAATTGTAATATCGTTTTCCTGTTAGTTTAAATATCGCATTGATTATAGCAGGTGCAATAACAGGAACACCTGGCTCCCCTACTCCAGTTGGTTTTTCGATGCTATCAACAATTTCGACATGCACTTTGGGGGCTTCGTTCATTCGAATCATTCGATAATCACTATAGCTATTTTGTTCGATAGCGCCATCCTTAGCCGTAATTTTCCCGTAGTATGCTAATGACATCCCAAAGATAGCAGCTCCTTCTAATTGGGCTTTTATGGTATCTCTATTGACAGCCGTTCCGCAATCAATAACCGTATAAATGTTATGAACTTTTACTTTATCATCAATCATAGAAACTTCGACTACCGAGGCAACGTAGGAATAAAAACTATATTGAACCGCAAGTCCGTATGCATGTCCTTTGGGTAATGGTCTTCCCCAGTTGGCATTTTTGGCTGCCTTCTTTAAAACATTTTTGAGGCGAGCCGTATTGTATTTAATAGGATCTTTAGTGTCTTCGATACGATCCGCTCCAATTAATTTCAATCGGAATTCCAAAGGATCTTGTTTGGCTGCATGTGCCAATTCATCGGCAAAAACATTGATAGAAAATCCGTGTAGAATATTGATTACCGATCTCATCCAGCCAATTCGAACCATTGCAGGAGCTTTTGCCGATTCAATTTTCATGTTTTTTATATCAAAAGGAACATCTGCAGCTGTGGCAATTTCCCAACCTGCAGGATATTCAGTTCCAGGCTGAAAGGTTGATGCAATCGAAGGAAAAGCAGAACGGTGTAACCAACCGGTAACATTACCTTGATTGTCTAGCGATGCTTTCATATATTGAGAACTCACTGTGTGATAGTAACCATGTTTTATGTCATCTTCCCGTGTCCAAACAACTTGAACTGGAGCATTAATTGCTTTAGAAACCATGACAGCTTCTACAATATAATCTGGTTTTGATTTACGACCAAAGCCACCTCCAAGAAACGTTACATTTATAGTGACTTTATCAATTGTAGTTCCTAAATATGTAAATACTTCTTCTCTTGCTGTTTGTGGAGATTGGGTTGGAGCCCAAACTTCGCACGTATCTCCTTGCACCCACGCCACAGAATTAGGAACCTCCATAGGTGCATGTGCTAGATGTGGTAATTGAAAAGTACTTTCAACCACTTTTGCTGCTTCCTTAAAAGCTTTACTTATATCCCCCGTTTCTTTTTCAACCTTTCCCGATTTATGTACCCTTTCTGTCAATTCGGTTCTATAGGCATCCGAATCATAACTTTCATTTTTGCTGTAATTCCATTGTATTTCGAGCGCTTCTTTTCCTTTAAAAGCAGCCCAAGTATTCGAAGCGATTACAGCAACACCTCCCAGAGGTCCAAAAGGTCTTTCGATTCTTGGAATTTCGATAACATCCTCAACACCGCTAATTTTCATGGCAGCAGTTTTGTTAAAAGATTTGACGGTCCCAAAGGTAACGGGACATCTGGCAATAGCCACAACTTTCATGTTGGGTAAGCGTTTATCAAGACCGTAAATGGCACTTCCGTTTGAAAATTCTTTAACGTCGATACTTTTTAGGGTTTTGCCAATGTATTTGAAATCTTTTGGTTTTTTGTAAGTGATATTTGTTGGAACGGGTAATGTTTTTACTAAATCTACTAATTCTCCAAATCCTATTTTTTTTCCACTAGTATGAATAATAAAGTGATTTTGGGCGGTACATTCACTTTCAGGAACTTGCCATGTTTTTGCAGCAGCAGTAATCAACATCATTCGGGTCATTGCCCCCATTGTACGCATGGTTTCGTAAAAATCAGTTACACTTCTGGAACCATCTGTATTTTGATCCCCATATTTGGCATCTCCAACAGCTTGTTTTACTTTGACTCTTTTCCAATCAACTTCCATTTCATCAGCAACGATAGATGTCATGGAAGTTCGTACTCCATTCCCCATCTCGGATCGCGAGCAAACTATAAAAAGACTTCCATCCGAATTTAATTGAACGAATAGATTGGGATTGAATTCGGCTATGTTTCCATCTTCGGTTTCATTAGAAAATAAAGTATAATTACAAGCTAAGATTAACCCTCCTGAAGCTAATCCAACATTTTTTATAAAAGTTCTTCTACTTATGTTTTGAATTTCACCCATGACTATCGTTGTTTTTTAAGTGAAACAGTATGCTTAATGGCATTTTTGATGCGTTGGTACGTTCCACAACGGCAAATATTTCCACTCATCGAATCATCAATATCAGCATCCGATGGATTTGTATTGGAATTAAGTAAAGAAGTAGCGGTTATCAATTGCCCTGGTTGGCAATAGCCGCATTGAGGAACATTAAATTCTTCCCACGCTTTTTGCAATAATTGTAAATTTTCAGAGGTCCCTTCAATAGTAGTTATGCTTTTCCCAATAACGGTTGAAACAGGAGTCAGACATGAATAAGTTGCCACATTATCAATCAATACTTTGCAAGCACCACAGGCACCAATTCCGCATCCAAATTTAGTTCCTGTAAGTCCAATACTATCACGAATAGCCCAAAGCAATGGCATTTCGGGATCTACATCGAGACTGTATTTCTTTTTATTGATAATAAGTGTAATCATTTGAATGTGATTTTTGCAATTAAGAAGCTGAAAGTTACTATTATTTTTAAACTTTACACTAGGTTTTAAATTAGGATTTTGGGTATTGCTTTTTTTTACAAAAAAAAAAAAAAACAGTAACTGAAATTTGGTTACTGTTAATTGAGTCTTATTGAAAGTCTTGTTTAAAATGTTATTTACTTATACTATGATATCGCTCAATACTTTTTTTCGAAATTTGGGAAAGTTTGTATTTAACGAAAAGTTTGTCGAAATACAGCTTTGATTTTTTAAAATTTTTATTTTCATAATAATAATTGCCAAGCGATTCGAACAATTCAAGGGATTCGTATCCTTTATCGACTATGCGTTCGTATGTTTTGTCAACATCAACAAGTATGTATTTTTGTTTGCTTACACTATCATAACGCACAGTCTGAGAATTGGCATTTGTGATTCCTAAAAACAAAAAGCCAAAACAAAAAAATAAAATCAGTTTAATAGATGAAGTTTTTACAAAATTTTTCATGGGCTACTTTTTCGACAGAACCAAATTTACAACACACTGTATTTTTGACTATTAACGTTTTTATTCCAGTAATATTGTACTCTTCAAATTATTATTAAAAGTATCTAGATTCTGAAAAAAAATGTTAACCCTATAATTAATAACAGTTTAGACCCAAATAAAAATGGGACAAAGAAGAATATTTCTTCTTTGTCCCATCTAGTGACCACGGTGGGATTTGAACCCACACGCCCTTGCGAGCACCAGCCCCTCAAGCTGGCAAGTCTACCGTTTCTCCACGTGGCCTTTAAAAAAAAAAGGTCAAGTAATAAATTACTCGACCTTTTGTGACCCGACTGGGGCTCGAACCCAGGACCCCATCATTAAAAGTGATGTGCTCTACCAACTGAGCTATCGAGTCAATGCTTCAAGAAAATTATGTGTTGATCACTAAAATTGTGACCCGACTGGGGCTCGAACCCAGGACCCCATCATTAAAAGTGATGTGCTCTACCAACTGAGCTATCGAGTCATATTCTTTCCTTGAATGCGGGTGCAAATATAAGGACTTTTTTTCGAAGTTTCCAAGCATTTTTATTATAAATTTGTCTTTTTTAATCAAATAATCTTAACGCCTTAATTTGTAGAGGCTTATTCAAATGAAAAAAATCATATTATTAGGGTATATGGGTTGCGGGAAGTCGACAATTGCCAATAAGCTATCAGGAAAGATTCAAATTCCGTATGTTGATTTGGATGAATTTATAGAAAAAAAAACAAATTTGACCATAAATCAAATTTTCGAGAACCATGGAGAGATCTATTTTAGAAAATTAGAGCACACTTATTTTGTCGAATTATTGAATCTTCCAGAGGAGTTAATTATTGGTTTAGGAGGAGGAACTCCTTGTTATGCCAATAATCATGAATTATTAAAAGGAGATCCTGTGACATCAATTTACTTAAAAGCTTCTATTGATACTTTATATAAAAGATTAGCATCAAATAAAGCCAAAAGACCTCTTATTGCTGATAAAAATGAGGAAGAGATGCGAGAGTTTATTGCAAAACATCTGTTTGACAGAAGCTTTTATTACAACCACGCTCAATATAAAGTGAACGTGGATGATAAAACCATTGAAGAAACGGTAAATGACATATTAAATCTACTAACTTAACGTAGCGTAGCTTTCACCGTTTTTTTCAAAAACAACATCTACATGTTCTAAAAGAGAAGTAGAAAGTGATATTCCTTTAAAATCGGCTTTAATAGGGTATTTTTTGTGATTTCTATCGACAAGTACCGCTGTTTTAAACTTTTTTAAAGGAACATCTAAAAAATGTCTGACAGCATATATTAATGTAGTTCCAGAACTCAACACATCATCTACAAGAATCAATCCTTTGTTACTGTACTGTTCTTTTGTCAAAGATGTAGTAATAGGCAATTGAGGATTCTGTTTATCTACGTGTACCTCACATAATGAAATCTTGGCAGGCGAAATAGAAGCTAATGATTGCGCGATTTTTTCAGCAAAAACAAAACCATTTCTAGTAATACCCGCAATTACAATTTCATCATCATCTACAAAAGTTTCATAGATTTGATATGCAATTCTTTTGATAGTATGCTCTATTTGTTGATTCGTTAGGATGATATTTTTACTCATGGCATTATAATTTTTGTTTTTTTCAAAGATAAAAAAGTTAGAAGAAATTAAGTTATTAAATCCAATTCTAAAATTGGAGGCCTAATAAACTAGTCTGTTTCATCTTCTTCTATTATTTCATTTCCAAATTCATCAATATCTCTTCTGTCTTTTTTGGTAGGCCTTCCTGTTCCGTTTTTTCTATAATGCTCTTTAGATAATTTTAATAATTCTAAGTGTGCATAAGCTTCCAGTGGCGTTTCATTTTTCCTGTAAATATCAACAAGTTTAGCCCCTACTCGATTATCAGGAATATCAAGTACGGTAATAATTTGTGTGATTTGGTCTTTTCTAAAAGTAATTCTATCGGTAGGAAAAACTTCTTTCGATGGTTTGGCAACGAGGCCATTTACGGTAATATGATTTTTTTTACACGCTTCGGTTACCATGTTTCTGGTCTTGTAATACCGAACACACCATAAATATTTGTCTATTCTCATGAATTTTCTAAAAACGAAGTTAAATACTTTACAAAAGTAAATCATTAATGTATATTTGCGACTTAAACTACACCAAATAATGAGCAAAATTAAGTTTTATTTTATTTTTTTGATCGCTACTGTCATTTCAATAAGTTCATGTAACAAAGATGATAATAATACGGTTGCAACTCCACCTAAACCCTATGCTGAACAATATAATTTAGACATTGTAGCCATAGAAGATTATTTAAAAACAAATTATATTAGCGAAGTAGTAAATCATCCTGGTTTTCCAGATGATCAAGATGTTACTATTAAGAAAATTACAGATGCTGCTATTCAACCCTCTTTATATTCTTATTTGAATAGCCCTACCCTACCAAGATTAACAAGTAGAAATGTAAGTCTACATTCCATTACGTATAAAGTATACACTCTTGTCATTAGGGAAGGTGTAAAAGGAGGAACGCCAGTTTCTGGAGGTGAATATCCTTGTAATGTTGATGGTGTTTTTGCAGGTTACAAAGGAACATTATTGGACGGAACGGTCTTTGACTCCTCTAATAATGGTCAAACATTGTTCAACCTGGACGGTACAAGTCATGATGGAGGTTCCGGTGTTATTCGTGGTTGGTCAGAAGGTTTTCCTCAATTTAAAACAGGTTGGCTTACTTCTAACACAAACGGGACTGTGTCTTACAATGATTTTGGTGTAGGTGTAATGATTCTTCCTTCTGGTCTAGGATATTATAACAGTAGCCAAACAAAAATCCCTGCTTATTCTCCTTTGGTATTTAGCATAAAATTATATGCATTAAAGAGATACGATCACGATTTAGATGGCATTCCTTCTTTTCAGGAAGATTTAAATGGGGATAGATACATGAACAGTTTTGCAACAGGTGTTCCTAATCCAGATGATACAGATGAAGACGGAATTCCTAATTTCATAGATTTTGATGATGATGGAGATGGTTATGCCACAAGAGGAGAGATCAAAGACATAAATGGAAAGTATTATCCATTTGAAAGTATTCCGGACTGTTCTGGGAAAATACCTAACGATCCAAAGAAAAAAAGACATTTAGATAAAGAATGCCACTTTATGAATCAATAATACTGACATATAGATTACAAAAAAACTGCCCTCAAAAGTATCTTACTCTTGAGGGCAGTTTATTTTTACAACGAGATGGGATTTTTTATTTATAGCGAAAGATTATTTCGTTTTTATAAAATGCAACAACCACAACAATCGATTTAGTCTATTTAAGCATTTACAACAAGGTTACTTTAACGCAAAACGAAATACAATAAAGCCTCTAATTTCAAACTATATCTGCAGGCAATAAAACACTTTTGAAAAATCGATTACCACAACTAAAACGAAACATTCAAACCTACATTAAGCATCCATTGAAATTGATTAAAAGATTGATTTTCTAATGGATTGATGTAATAATTCATCCCCGGTTCAATGAAAAACTTGGTTTTTTTATAGATTTCATATTGCAATGTACTGCTCAACAAAGTTCCATACACATATTCATTTACATTATTATTTTCACCTATAGAATTTCCATTCAATGTAATATCATTGGAGATTAACTTTCCAACAAAACCTCCCGTATTCATAGTGATATTTGCTTTCTTTCTGTTCAAAAGAGCATAAGAAATTTCTAAAGGCATTTCGAAATACTTTAAATTTTGCTTAACATTTCCTTTCTCAAAACCAGTATCTGCATTCGAATTGGAAGCAAACAAATACCCTTCATTGTTTGATATAGAAACTAATTCATAATTACTTTTGGATAAATTTGTTAAATTGACATCACTTGCAATTGGTAATGAACCCATTACCAAGCCTGAATAACTTTGTTGATTGTAATACGAAACTCCATCGATTTTTTGACCTAGTTCATTTATTTCAAAACCAGAACTAACCCCCCATTTTTTGTTTAATTTATACTTAGTTTTTACACCGTAACCCGAAGTTTGTTGAGATGCCACAGTATTCCCCAATGCTTTTTGATTGTTATAATTCTGAGAACTCATCACTCCAGCAAACACTTGAAGAGACCATTTATCTATTGTTTCAGAAACCTTTTCTTTTGTTTTTTTGGTCTTTTCTTTATCCAATTGTACTAAAGCATTTTCTAATTGAGCCACTTCTGAATTGATTTTATTTAGCGAATCTTTAGAATTTGTTGTTATTGCTTTTGAATTATTGAAATTTGATTTTGAAACGGTAGTGTTTCTGATGTTTTCAACTATTTTCGCATTCCTATTTGAATTACTAACATGGATAGACTTATCAATTGCTAATTCTGATTTTGAAATTGCATCTTCATTTGTTACCATTTCTTTATTGCTATTCGAAACTAAAATGGTATTATTTTGATCTCTTAAAGCAACTTTTGTATTATTTTTTGAATTAATAACTAGAACAGATTTTTCAATTAATAGCTTTGATTTAAAGGCAGCTGCTGTTAAATTTTGATTCACAACTAATGCATTAGATTTTGAATCTTCTTTACCATTTTGATTCAAATTATTAAGTCCTAAATCTTTTTCCGTTTTAGAAGAATTATTGGAAACTATGGCAATTTGATTATTGGAATGTATTTGGTTTTTATTTAAACTGACTTTAGCCTTTTCTTTAGCACTACTCTCTTTGTTTTCTTTTTTAGCGCTTTTGTTATTAGAATTACTACTATTTTGTAAACTCTTATTATTATTCTTATCCAATTTTTCCTTTGAATTGTCTTGTAAAACAACTTCATTAGTATTATTTTCCAAATTTAATTCAAGATCATTTTGCTGATTGGAATTAAAATACAAAGCAGTAGAAACGGCAAGTCCAACCAATAAACTGGCCGCAATCGACCACCAGATGATAGCACGTTTTTTCTTTTTTGGCTTATCTAATTGTGTTTCTATTTTATCCCATAATTCAGGCGGTGGAATACTGGAGTAGTTTTCCAATGAAGAAAAAATAGATTTTGCTTTTTTATTTTTCATGCAATTTTAAAATTTAAGACCATCAAAATTCTTTTTTTCAAAATACCTTTGGCTCTATTCAAATTTGATTTTGATGTGCCTTCGGTAATTTCAAGTAGCTTAGCAATTTCTTTATGTTTCATTTTCTCAAACACAAATAAATTGAAAACCATTCGGTATTGATCTGGCAATTCTTGTATGTATTCTAACAACTTGTTTTGTTCGATGGGAACTAATTCTAATTCCTCTTCTTCTATAATATCCGTATCAAAAACATCTAGAAACAAAACATCTTTTTTTCTTTTTTTGAGCGTTTCCAAAAGTTTATTGATAAAAATTCTCTTGATCCAACCTTCAAAACTTCCTTCAAATTTGAATTGCTCCATTTTTTGAAAAGCAATAACAAAAGCTTCTTGAAAAACATCTTTGGCATCGTCTTCATTTCGCATATACTTCAGACACAGTCCATATAAAACAGGAGAAAACAGCTGATAAATTTTCAGCTGTGCTTCCCGGTCGTTTTCGACACACTTTCGAATATATGTTTCTAAATTTTCTTTCAAGAAATAAGATTGAAAAAGTTATTTTTTTCTTTTGAATGCTATTCGATTCTCTTTATCAATTGAATCTCTAAATGCAATTTTTTGATTGTTTTGAAAAATATTTTCTGCATTAAAATTTGCAAAGTCATCCTCAATAAAAATAGGCATAACTTCTTTAGTTTTGTCAAAATTGTTTACGGTTTTCTTAAGAGGTTTCGTTTCACCTAAATCTGTAAAAATAAAAATTTTCCAAGCCCAACTGTTCATAATCTCTTTTTTATTCCATTTGACCTTTCCATTATAATCAGAAGTACAGCTGCAAAAAGTAAAAATCACGAACAGAATTATAATTGAATTTTTCATATTTTCAAAATAGTTTAAAGATTATACAGCGACTATGATTTTGATTATCACCATTTATTTTTACAATCCTAAGAAAACCGTATTAAAACAGATTTTTAAATTTTACCTTTCAACTCAACAATCTTGTCCTGAATAATTTTCTTAAAAGCTAAAATGTTTTCATTTTGATCTACAGAATTATTATTATCCAAAAATACCTTTGTTACAACATCTCCTTGATGCAATTCAAAATATACTCCACCTTGGTCAGCTGAGTCTGGTGATCCAAATGTTTTAGTCTGACCTTTCAAATTTTTAATCTCTACAGGAATTTTAGAATAAAAACTGGCCAAATCATCTTTATACGCCAATGATTTATAACGTAATTCATTAAAATCATACAAACCATAGGTTACATTCAGATAACGAAGTACCTTTTGACTATCCATCCTGAAAAAAGTTAAACACTCATTTCCAACGCATTGACCATAATAAGTCCCAATAACTATATAATCATTATTTTTATACACCTTTTGAAAAGCAATTGGTTTATTCGATTTTGGAAGCACTACATAATCGGACGGGTAAGTCAACAAGGTTGTTACCACTTCATCTTTTTTAGGCTCCGTTTCAAAATACTGCACTACAATTTGGCAGTCATCTTCTTGAATGGATTGGATTTTTATTCCGAATCCTCCTGTAGGTTTTGGTCCTGCAAAAAGGCCCAGAATTCTTTTTTGAGTAAAATCTGGAAGAGCAACATTAACCGTTGGGCAAGTATTGAATATTTTCAAAAGATCTTCGTTCGAGTTTATAATCACGAAGGATGATTGTTTTGGATTTTCTTTCAAAAGGCCACAATACGAAAAACTTTCGAAAGGAGTATTGGAAACTGCCCCACAATTTTGGACAGCATCATTTGTCATATCTGTACAAGAAAAAAAAACAACAGTAACAAACAGTAGTAAAAAATATTTATTCATAATTCATTAAGTTTAAGTATAACGATAAGATTAGCAAATAGAAAAAAGGTTGCGTTGTTTTAAAAAAAAAGGTTTTACTTTATTTAAAAGAAATTAAAATAATTGTGAAATATCAATTTAAAAAATTAAGTACTACGTATTAATGCGTACTTTTACTTTTTTTAAAATGTATTTTTATGTCTACTATCCTCTCTTTATTATTGGTTTTTGTTATTGCACTTTTAATTGGTGTATTTATGGGTAAACTTATTTTTTCGGCACGTTTTCAGTCAGAAAAAGTAAGCTTAGAAGAAAAATTAATTGCTCTACATTCTCAGATTATTCAACAAAAAGAACAGTTTTTATTAGACAAAAACGCAACCGAAAAGCAACTGGAACTTTCAAAAACCGAAAAAGAAACGATTAGAATTGAGAAAGATAGTCTTGCTATCCAACTTTCAAAAAAAGAAGTCGATTTTGAAAATCTTTGGGAACGCAACAAAGAACAAAAAGAAGAAGTTGAAAAACTACAAGAAAAATTCACCAAAGAATTTGAGAACCTTGCCAATAAAATATTAGAAGAAAAATCGAATAAGTTTACGGAGCAAAACAAAGAAAACATGAAAAATATCTTGTCGCCACTCCAAGATAAAATTCAGTTATTCGAAAAGAAAGTTGAAGATACTCATAAAGAAAGCATTGACTATCATGCTGCATTACGCCAACAAATACTGGGTCTACGCGAAATGAACATTCAAATGAGTAAGGAGACCATCAATTTGACCAAAGCACTAAAAGGCGATAGCAAAATGCAAGGAAACTGGGGCGAACTGGTTCTGGAGCGTGTTCTCGAAAAATCGGGATTGGAAAAAGGACGCGAATACGAAGTACAACAAAGTCATATTACCGAAGATGGAAATCGTGTATTTCCAGACGTTGTGATCAATTTACCCGATGGCAAAAAAATGGTTGTCGATTCTAAAGTTTCATTAACTGCTTATGAAAAATACATTAATGAAGATGATGATGAAACGGCAAAAACACGTTATTTAAAAGAGCATGTCAATTCGATAAAACTTCATGTAGAACAGTTGGGAAACAAAAATTACCAAGATTTGTACCAAATAGAAAGTCCTGATTTTGTTTTGCTTTTTATTCCGATGGAACCTGCATTTGCGATAGCTCTCAATGAAGATACCTCTTTGTACAATAAAGCATTCGAAAAAAACATAGTAATCGTCACTCCTTCTACCCTATTGGCCACTTTGCGTACAATTGATAGCATGTGGGCCAACCAAAAACAACAGGAAAATGCTTTTGAAATTGCGCGTCAAGCGGGTGCATTATACGATAAATTTGAAGGTTTTGTGGCCGATTTAATCAAGATTGGCAAAAAAATTGACGAAAGCAAAGTTGAATATGGCGCTGCTATGAATAAACTCGTGGAAGGAAAAGGAAATCTTATCACCAGTGTCGAAAAACTTAAAAAAATGGGAGCCAAAGCCAAAAAAGCACTACCCGAAAGTATTTTAAAAAGAGCCGACATCGACGAAAATTCACTCTTAAATTAATTCAAATATGAAAAAAATTCTAGCTATCATAATAGCATTATTGACCATTGGTTTTCTAAGTTATTTTGCCTTTATCTATTATGTTCCCGTTAGTGAAGGCATTCGATCGGGAGAATTAATCCGATTAAGTCACAAAGGAGTCATCATCAAAACCTGGGAAGGAGAATTAAGTCAAGGAATTTCTGGTGCTCAAATTTTTAAATTTTCTATTTTAGACAGTGATAAAGAAGTTATAGAAACCATGAAAAACCTTCAAGGACAATATGTCAAACTCACTTATGTAGAAAAATACCGAACTTTTTCTTGGTGGGGAGAGACTCGATATTTTATTAAAACGATACAAAAAGAAAAATCACCCTTTGACCAAAAATAATCTATGGAAAAAAGATACAAAACTGTTGCCTCATCCCATGTCAGTATTTCGGTATTAATGCTGCCTTCGCACACCAATTTTAGCGGTAAAATTCATGGTGGATATATTTTATCATTACTGGATCAAATAGCCTTTGCTTGCGGATCCAAATTTTCTGGTAACTACTGCGTAACGGCTTCGGTAGATACTGTTAATTTTCTAAAACCAATTGAAGTAGGCGAATTGGTAACCATGAAAGCCTCCGTTAATTATGTTGGAAAAAGTTCTATGGTTGTTGGTATTCGAGTTGAAGCAGAAAACATTCAAACAGGAATAAAGAAACACTGTAACTCCTCTTATTTTACGATGGTTTCCAAAGATAACGAAGGTAATAGTGTACCTGTTCCTGGCTTAATATTATCAAACTTTGAAGACATAAAACGATTTTGCAATGCTTTAAAACAAATTGCGTTGAAAAAAGAAAAAGACTTGCATGAAGAGGTGTTTAATTACACATCCAAAGAAACCATGGAAACACTTAAAAAATACAATGTACAGATTAATTTAGATTAGCTCTTTTTTTTTAAAAGATTCTAAGTTATTGAGATACTAAGTTTCTAAATCAGAACTAGGTTAGTAAGTTAATTAAGAGTCCACACAACAAAATCTTAGAAACTTAGATTCTAAAAAAATAGCCAACATCAAAAGTCCAGTACTTATGATGTGGCTATTTTTTTTTAGCGTTATTTTAAGACTAATGTTATTTATAAATCGTAACTTTAGAAGTGAACCTTTAATAGAACGATTATGAAAAAAATTACTCTATTAGTATTGACTTTTATTTTTGCAACTGCAACTGCTCAAGAAAAATTAACGACTTCTAAATGTACCATCTCTTTTGAAGCATCGGTACCTTTATTTGAAGCTGTCGAAGCCAAAAATGAAACAGTTGGATGTGAATTATATCCTAAAAAATCTCAAATTAACTTCACTGTAAACATAAAAGAATTTGAATTTAAAAGGGATTTAATGAAAGAACATTTTAATAGCAATTATATGGAAAGTGACCGCTATCCAAAGGCCACCTTTAAGGGAATAATTGAAAAATTTGATTTGAATATTATAACCGAACAAGAAAAAGATTTTTTGATAAAAGGAAAACTAACTATCCACGGTCAAACGAGACTGATTGCTGTAAATGCTAAAATAAGAAAAGCAAATACTGGAATACAAATAACCAGTCTATTTACATTGAATACAGACGACTTTAACATCGAAATACCGAGTATTGTAATTGCTAAAATTTCTAAAAAAGTGAATACCCGAATTGATTGTATCGTAAACTAAATTCACCTATTATTTTAAACAATCTTTTATTGCTGCTGTAAGATTTTTGAATTTAAATCGAAATCCTAAACTTTTTACTTTATCCGAAGAAACCCTTCTTCCTGTCAAAACAATACAGGCCATCTCTCCCATTCCCAATCGTATCAAAAAAGCAGGGACTTTTGGCAACCACATTTTAAACCCAAAAGCATTTGACAATGTTTTGGAAAATTTAGAATTAGTTGTACTATCATTTATGGTGGCATTATAAGCGCCTACCATTTTGTTGTTTTTTATAGCTTCAAGATAGATCATACACAAATCATACACATGAATCCAAGGCATGTATTGTTTGCCACTACCCAATGCACTTCCTAAACCACGTTTAAAAAGAGGGTTCAATTTATTTAAAATTCCATCCTCTTTACCCAAAACTAAACCAGTTCGAATTTTTACAGTTCGAATTCCCAAATTACTTATCAAATCAGCTGATTTCTCCCATTCTTGACAAACTGAACCTATAAAATCATTGGCAGGTAATGTGTTTTCGGTACAAATACCTTGCCCATTAATGGCTCCATAATATCCAATTCCAGATGCCGAAACAAATGCCTCTACCTTTTTATTATGCTTTTTTAAAACGGAACCAATTAATTGAGCAGATTGAGTTCTACTCTCTACTATTTCTTGCTTGCGTTTATCTGTCCATCTTTTGGCTGCTATATTCTCTCCCGCCAAATGAATTATAAAATCTGCATTGAGTACAGCAGCTTCATCAATTTTTTGAGAGGCAACATCCCAAACATAATAGGAAATTCCTTCAGTATTTAGTTTACTGTTTCTGGTAAGTATTGAAACAGAATAATCGCTATCCAATAACAATTTTGTTAATTTTTTTCCAATAAAACCAGTACCTCCCGTTATTAATACATTCTTTTTCATTACGATATAAATTTGGGTAATCAATTATGACTATGCAAATATAAGTTAATATTTTGTTTAACATTATTAATAATACGTTAAACATACATATCTTTATACTCAAATAAAAAAAACTAAAATGGCAACTAAAAAATCCCCTTTATCCAAAGACCTAATTGTGTCCATGTACATGAACTATACTTTAGAACATAATGAAAAACCAAAATCTGTATTTCATTTTTCTAAAGTGAATGGTTTTACAGAAGCTGAATTCTATACTTTTTTTGGTACGCTGGAAAGTATTGAAAAAGAAATATTTAATGTATTTTTTGATAAAACAATCGAGTTGTTGCAGAAAGACGATAATTACGAAAGTTACGACATGAAAACCAAACTCTTGAGTTTTTACTTTACTTTCTTTGAATTAATTACTGCCAATAGAAGTTATGTGGTTATGGCTTTGAAACAACATCAAAATCAACTAAAAAACTTAATGTTGCTAACAGAATTTAGAACTAAATTCAAAGACTACATCTCGGAAATAATTACAGATGATTTTCGTATAAAAATTGAAAAATTGCAGCAATACCAAGAAAAAGTATTAACCGAATCGTTTTGGGTTCAATTTTTATTAACCTTAAAATTTTGGATGGAAGATTCTTCCCCTTCATTTGAAAAAACGGATATCTATATCGAAAAATCGGTAAAAGTTTCCTTCGAATTAATAGATGTTACACCAATTGATAGCTTAATTGATTTTGGAAAATTCATATTCAAAGAAAAAATAAACAACAAATAATGAAAACAATAGACTATATCCCAACATCAAAAATTGAAAGAGCTTCAAAACTAGTGCAAACGGGTGCCAAAGTAGGTGTGAACTATTTGAAATATTATGGAGAAAAAATGGTCAATTCTGATTTAACTCGGGACAAACTCAACGAAGACAATGCCGAAGACATTTATGATGGCCTAAAGAGTTTAAAAGGAAGTGCTCTCAAAGTAGCTCAAATGCTTAGTATGGATAAAAGTTTCTTACCTCAGGCGTATGTAGAGAAATTTTCGTTGTCACAGTTTTCAGTTCCACCTCTTTCAGCTCCATTGGTTTTAAAAACTTTCAAATCCAATTTAGGAAAAACACCTTATGAAATTTTTGACGAATTCAATGCCAATTCAGTAAATGCAGCCAGTATTGGTCAAGTGCATATTGCCATGAAAAACGGCAAAAAACTGGCGGTTAAAATTCAATATCCTGGTGTTGCCAATAGTATTTCTTCGGATTTGGCTTTGGTAAAACCCATCGCTATTCGAATGTTTAATCTGCAAGGAAAAGACTCTGATAAGTATTTTAAAGAAGTGGAAGACAAGTTGATTGAAGAAACCAATTACATACTCGAACTCGAACAAAGTCGTGAAGTGGTTGCTGCTTGCAAAAAAATTGAGCATTTAGTTTTCCCGGAGTATTACCCTGAATTCTCCTCCGAAAAAATCATTACAATGGACTGGATGATTGGAATTCATCTTTCTGAATTTACAGCCAAAAACGAAAATCAAGAATTGGGAAACCAGCTAGGACAAGCGTTATGGGATTTTTACATGTATCAAATTCATATTTTGAAAAAAGTACATGCTGACCCGCATCCCGGTAATTTTTTGGTTAACGATAATCATCAATTGGTAGCTTTGGATTTTGGTTGTATGAAGAAGATTCCAAATGATTTTTATATACCGTATTTCGAATTGGTAGATCCAAAAATACTTGACAATCCAAAATTGTTCAATGAGAAACTTTTTGAATTAGAAATTTTAAGAGTTGATGATTCTGCAGAAGAAATTGTCTATTTCACCCAAATGTTTTATGATCTATTGTCTCTTTTCACCCAGCCTTTTCAGGGAGAAACCTTTGATTTTTCGGATCCGGAATTTTTTGGAAATATTGCCCAACTCGGAGAACGATTTTCAAAAGATACCAACTTAAGAAAAATGAATGGCAATAGAGGTTCCAAACATTTTATTTACATGAATCGTACGTTTTTTGGACTGTACAATTTGTTATTTGATTTAAAAGCCAACATCGTGGTGAATCAATATAAAAAATACGAATAACGGTTTGAAAAAATCTGAGTTGCCGTCAAAAATTTGTTTGGTATGTAAACTTCCTTTTAGCTGGCGCAAAAAATGGAAAAAAGAATGGGATGACGTAAAATATTGTAGCGAAAAATGCAGGAGAAACAAAATCATTAGCAAATAAAATGAGCACTACTAAAAGTCATATCAATATCGTTTGGTTCAAAAGAGATCTTCGTTTGCAAGACAACGAAGCTGTATTTAATGCCCTTCAGTCCAAAACACCGTCCTTATTATTGTATGTTTTTGAAAATTCATTACAAAAGGATGGCCATTATAGCGAGAGACATTGGAACTTTATCAAACAATCCATTCAAGACATCAACCAACAATTGCTGCCATTTAACACAAAAATCCTAAGCGTTTCAGGAGAAGTAATTTCAATTATCAATTCAATACAAGAAATTTATAAAATTGACACTGTATTTTCTCATCAGGAAACAGGTATCAAAATTACTTATGAAAGAGACAAATCGTTTAAACGCTTTTGCAAAAATAATTTCATCCAATGGAAAGAAAATACCAACAATGGCATTTTTAGAGCTTTAGAAAATAGAAAAAACTGGGTAAAACTTTGGGAAGATTATATGAATTCCAAACAATTTTCTTTTGAAGCGACTTCCCAAAATTTCTTGTCTCTTGAGAACATTCAAATTTTAGAAAATAGTTTTGAAACCGTTTCATTGGAAACCATACCAAATACTATTTTTCAAAAAGGAGGGGCTTCAATGGCCAATAAATATTTAGAAAGTTTTTTTGCCAATCGGTATTTGGATTACGGTCGCAATATCTCAAAACCATTGTTAGCCAGAAAAAGTTGCAGCCGTTTATCTCCTTATATTGCTTGGGGCAATTTATCTTCAAGGCAAGTATTGCAGCAAGCCGCCAATTTTAGATTCATTTGTACAGACAAAAAACAAATTGATTCCTTTGTCTCCAGATTAACCTGGCAAGCCCATTTTATACAAAAATTTGAAATGGAAGAAATAATGGAATTTGAGAGCGTTAACAAAGGCTATCATACTTTAAAAAAGAAAATAAATGATACCTTTATTGATGCTTGGAAAATGGGGCAAACAGGTTTCCCAATAATAGATGCTTGTATGCGATGCTTGAACGAAACGGGGTATTTGAATTTTAGAATGCGTGCTATGGTCGTTTCCTTTTTTACCCATAATCTTTGGCAACCATGGCAAGAAGCCACCCAACATTTATCCCAAATGTTTTTGGATTTTGAACCTGGGATTCATTTTCCGCAATTGCAAATGCAAGCAGGAGAAACTGGAATCAATATGTTGCGCATCTACAATCCCTTAAAAAATAGTTTAGAACACGATCCTAATGCAGAATTTATAAAAAAATGGGTTCCGGAATTAAGAGAACTTCCTATTCCTTTTGCACACAATCCATCAAAAATGACTTTTTTGGACCAAAAGTTTTGCAATTTTGATTTAGGTGTAGATTATCCAAAACCCATCGTTAATATTGACAGAACTCGAAAACACGCTAGTGATTTTTTGTGGGACATGAAAAAAAATCCTCTTGTGAAAGAAGAAAACAATAGGATTTTAAAACTACATACCATGACCGATGTAGGTGATAGTGATTAAAATTATAAAAAATACTATACAAACGATTGATATGAATTCTAAAAATAACTTAACCACAACAGAAATAGACCGAATAATAGAAATGGCTTGGGAGGACCGAACCACTTTTGATGCAATTTTGATCCAATTTGGTTTAAAAGAACAAGAAGTCATCAACCTCATGCGTACCGAAATGAAGCCCTCCAGTTTCAAAATGTGGCGCGAACGCGTGCAAGGCCGAAAAACAAAACACGAGAAATTAAGAAACTTTCAAGAAGGTCGCTTCAAATGTTCGAGACAAAGACAAATTAATGGCAATAAAATAGCAAAAAGATAAATTAATAAAAATATGCGAAACATAGTAATCATTGGCGGAAGCAAAGGAATTGGAAGTGCTATCCTATTGCAACAATTGCAAAACAATATTGTGTATAACATCAGTCGAACGGCTCCTGACATCACACACCCCAACTTAATTCATTACCCCATTTCGATTCTTGAAGATGATTTACCCGAAATTGAATCCGTTGATGTTGTTATTTATTGCCCGGGATCCATTACACTAAAACCCATTTTGAGTTTGAATCTGGACGATTTTAGAAATGATTTTGAAATTAACGTAATTGGTGCTGTAAAAGCGATTCAGAAATATTTACCCGCCCTAAAAAAAGGAAACAATCCTTCGATCGTATTATTTAGTACCGTTGCGGCCAAATTAGGAATGCCTTTTCACGCCAGTATCGCTACTGCAAAAGCAGGAATCGAAGGATTGGTAAAATCCCTTGGTGCCGAATTAGCCTCGGTGGTTCGAGTTAATGCCATTGCTCCTACTATTACCGAAACTTCGCTTTCGGCCAATATCCTTAGAAACGACCGCATGAAAGAAAACATGATGGAACGCCACCCTATGAAAAGTTACTTAAAGCCCATTGAAGTGGCCGAAATGGCGAATTACTTAATCTCCGAAAATGCCAAATCCATTTCAGGACAAGTTTTTGAAATGGATTATGGAATCGTAAGTTTTAAATTGTAAGAACATGCAAATTCTTTTAACAGGTGCAACTGGATATGTAGGCAAGCGACTTTTACCGATTTTGGTCGAACAAGGTCATGACGTTATTTGCTGTGTGCGAGACAAGCAACGTTTTTTTTGTCCAAAAGAATTTGAAAAAAAGGTAAAAGTCATTGAAGTGGATTTCTTAAAAAAAGAAACTTTAGAAAATATCCCCAATGACATCGATGCCACTTATTATTTAATTCATTCGATGTCGGGATCGGCCAGTAATTATGATGAATTAGAACATCTTTCGGCTGAAAATTTTGTTGACAGAATCAATCAGACAAAAGCCAAACAAGTTATTTATTTAAGCGGAATTGTCAACGACAAATCGCTATCCAAACATTTATCGTCCCGAAAAGCAGTAGAACAGGTTTTGAATACTGGAACTTTTGCAACAACTACATTAAGAGCTGGAATTATTGTAGGTTCTGGAAGTGCCTCCTTTGAAATTATTCGGGATTTGGTTCAAAAACTACCGGTAATGGTTACCCCAAAATGGCTGAACACCAAATGCCAACCCATAGCCATTGCCGATGTTTTGGATTTTTTGACAAAATCACTTTTAAACCCATTGACATACAACCAAAGCTTTGACATCGGTGGGCCCGACATTCTTACTTACAAAGAAATGCTATTGGGTTTTGCCAAAGCCATCCATCTCAAAAGATATATTTACACCATACCCGTGATGACCCCCAAGTTATCCTCTTACTGGTTGTATTTTGTAACCTCAACCTCCTATAAATTAGCATCTGCATTGGTGAGCAGTATGAAAGTCGAAGTGATTTGCCGAGACAACAGCATCAACACTATTTTGAATAGCACTCCCATGCCTTATGAAATGGCACTTTCCAAAGCCTTGGTAAAAATAGACAATGACACGATAATTTCGAGTTGGAAAGATTCTATGATAAGCGGTCAATTCATCGGGAATGTTGGTGATTATCTCAAAGTGCCCAAGAAAAACTGTTTTATCGACCGAAGAAAAATGGTTATTCAGAACCGAGCTTTTACCATCAACCAAATTTGGTCCATTGGTGGTGAAACGGGCTGGTATTACGGTGATTGGTTGTGGGATTTACGCGGATTTATCGATAAGCTTTTTGGAGGTGTTGGTTCACGTAGAGGGCGTACCAACAAACACGATATTCATGCTGGCGATGCACTAGACTTTTGGCGGGTTTTATACGCCAACAAAGACGAAGGTAAACTCATTCTCTATGCCGAAATGAAACTACCCGGCGAAGCTTGGCTCGAATTCAAAATCATCAACAACACTTTGTATCAATCGGCAACTTTTAGACCCGAAGGCATTTGGGGAAAATTGTATTGGTATTCTGTTTTGCCTTTTCACGGTTTTATTTTCAAAGGAATGCTGAATAAATTGATCCGATAACTTCTTTTTTTTGCTGAAAATAAGCCTTTTCAAAATCATTTGGGCGTGACCCCATTGAGTAAAGGGGCTTACCTAGAGTACCGCTTATTTGCCCCTTTGCTCAACGGCGTCGTGCTGTCCGCGTTACTTCGGTAACTAGCTCCCATCACTCACGCAGAACACAACACCTTCAAGGAAAATGACATGATTTTATTTTCAAAAAAAGGTTTGGTGAAATTTTATACCATTAGTGGATATAAAATAGTCCAAAGATGCGAAGTTATTTTTTTTCAAGACAACGATAAAAATCATTGCATAGCCTTCGCTACGGAATTATTTTTTGAGGACGTATTGGAGAAAAAGAACAAGTAGATTGGACTATTTTATATGTGCTAATGGTATTAATGGTAAATCGAAAATTTTAGATTCATATAATTTCGTCTAGCACCTTTGTCAAAGTTTTAAACTTTGACAAAGGTTAGGAGTCAACAAACTTTATTTCCAGTTTTTTTTTAGATTGCCATTAAAATTTTAGTATAACCCAAAAAAATGAGTTGCAATTGCTCCAGCTTTGAATTGCCTCTAGCTTTAATTCACTTCAAAATTCCCGCTTTATAAGTAGCAATAGCTCGGTCTCTACCAAAGGCATGTTCTACCATTGGCTGTCTGTAACCCAAATCAAATTCGGGAATCCATTTGCGGATGTAAATTCCTTTTTCGTCAAATTTCTTGAGTTGGATATCGGGATTAAAAACCCTGAAATAAGGCGCTGCATCACAACCCGTTCCTGCTGCCCATTGCCAGTTGCCCACATTGGCAGACAAATCATAATCCAATAACTTTTCGGCAAAATAGGCTTCGCCCCACTGCCAATTGATCAATAAATGTTTGCATAGAAAACTCGCCACCACCATGCGCACTCTATTGTGCATATAGCCCGTTGCGTTGAGCTGACGCATTCCTGCATCGACCATCGGATAACCCGTGGTTCCCGTACACCAGCGTTTGAAATCTTCTTCGTTGTTGCGCCACTGGATCCCATCATAAGCCGATTTGAAATTATGGCTGACGACTTTGGGAAAGCTGAACAGAATTTGCATAAAAAATTCCCGCCAAATCAATTCACTCAAAAAAACATCATTTTTCCGAACTGCCCAATTCACTAATTTTCGGACACTTACCGTACCAAAACGCAAATGTGGTGACAAATACGAAGTGCTATCAATGGCAGGAAAATCTCTGGTTTCGTGGTAATTACTTATTTGTTTGAGATTATAGGGAACTACTTTTATTTCACTTTCCTCAAAACCAATGTGTTCTAAAGTGGGGAAATCAAAATTGCTTTTCAGGAAATTAGAGTAATAACTTTGAGTATCGTATTCCACAAGCGGTGCAATGGTTTTGTATTTTTCCAACCATTTATTTTTGTAGGGTGTATAAATGGTATACGGCAAACCATCTGCTTTGGTGATCTCGAGTTCTTCAAAAATAACTTGGTCTTTGAACGAAAAACTAAGCGTTTTATTTGCTTTAGCCAATGCATCAATTGATAAATCTCTCTTTATTGCATAGGGTTCATAATCTTTATTGTAGAAAACTTCCAAAATGTCAAATTCATCAAAAAGAGATTCCCAAACCGCTTTTGTAGTTCCGTTTTTGATCAAAAGTGAACTCCCAAAAGCATTAAGTTGAGTGTTTATTTTTTGAAGCGAATCAAATATAAAACCAACTCGAGCATCCTTTTTGGGCAAGCTACTCAAAATATCAGTGTCGAAAATAAATAACGGAATTACAGGATATTTAGATTGCAATGCATGATACAATGCCACATTATCCTCGAGACGCAAATCGCGTCGGAACCAAAAAATGGATACTTGTTGTTTTGACATTATTTTGAATTAAAAAGCTGATCCACTTTTACACAACGGTAATCAAAGATTTCTTTCAGTTTGTTTTTGACTAGTAAGGTATTCATGATGCGTCCCAGAAATCCTAAAGGCAATGCATAATGCACCACATCGGTCATTTTTACTCCGGTTGGTGTTGCTTCAAAAAAGTGTTTGTGGTGCCAAAAACTATAAGGACCAAAACGTTGTTCGTCTATAAAATACGCTTTGTCTTTGACTTGTGTGATTTCGGTGGTCCAACTTATTTTTATACCCAAAAGAGGGGTCACTTTGTATTGGATAATTTGTCCGGCATACATGGATTGATTGTCAAAATCAGTGATTTGAAATCCCATGGTTTCTGGAGTAATTTTTTGCAAATTGCTGGGACTGGAGAAAAATGACCAACATTCCTCAAGAGTAGCATTGACGTGTTGAACGGTTTCTTTTTTATATACTTTCATTTTGGTGTTGGATTATTATGTAATGAATTTTACATTTCTTTATAAATTGATAAAAATGATACCTAACAGGTTAAAAAAAACGGTTAGGATTTAACGTGTCCTAACAGGTCTCTTTTAACCTGATAGGTGTTTTTTTAGACATTCCTAATTACTATTTTTTCAAATGGCTAATGAAATTTATAAAAAAAACTCCTTGATATGCAGTCTGTTTTTTGCATGAGGGATAGAAGTGGAGCTCTTTTGGTATTGGGCATTTTTCTTGCCCGATACCAAAAAGCGGGAACGGATAGCCCGACCGCTTTTTTCTAGCGGTCATGCCCCAATTATTTTTTACATTTTATAGTATTTGAAGGGTACAAATAACATTCCGAAACATTCGCCATGCTCTTTTCCGAGGTGTTTGTGGTGTATTTTGTGGGCTTTACGTAGGCCTATTAAATACTTGTTATTGGTGTTTTTGAACCATTTGAATCGTTGGTGAATCAATACATCGTGAATCATAAAATAGCAAAATCCATACGTGGTGATACCGAGGGCGATAAAAAAAAGATAATTCATGCCGCCTTGCACTCCAAAATAGAAAAGAATGATACTTGGAAGGGCAAAAATCACAAAAAATATGTCATTCCGTTCGAATGTATGAGCATATTTGGGTTGGTGATGGTCTTCGTGAAAATACCACATGAGCCCATGCATAATGTACTTATGCGTGAGCCAAGTAACACATTCCATGAATAAAAAAACGCTTAAAAAAATTAAAAAAGATATCATTGTGTTATTTTAAATTAAAAATTAATGTTTCTTTTTATACCAATTTCAACTTGTAGGACACGAACGATTGTGCCAATAATCCTGCTTTTGAATAATTAGAAACCCGAATTCTAGTATTCCCTATTTCGTGACAAGGAGTGTGTGCTAATTTTTTGAGCAGTTTTTTGTAATACACATAGGCAGTGTACACTCCAAACTTGGCTTCCAAAGGTAATTTTATGATGCCTTGAAAAGCTTCTTCAAAATCTTCTTCAATTTCCTTAATGATTGCTTTTTTGGAATTTTCATCAAAGGATTTCAAATCGACTCCCGGGAAATAATTTCGGTTCAATAACAAATTATCATCCTTCAAATCCCGAAGAAAATTTACTTTTTGAAAAGCAGAACCCAATCGCATGGCTTGGTCTTTTAGCTGATTGTATTTAGTTTCATCTCCTTTGACAAATACTTTGAGACACATTAAACCAACAACATCGGCAGAACCATAAATGTATTCATTATATTCCTCTTTACTTTGATAATCGGATTTGAATAAATCGAGTTTCATGCTTTTGAGAAATGATTGCACCATGTCATCAGTAATATTGTATTCTTTAACAGTCTGTTGAAAGGAATTCAAAATTGGATTCAAACTGATTCCATATTTCATCGCCTTGTAATATTCGGTTTCAAAATCAATGATTAGATTTTCTTTGTCATACCCATGAAAAGAATCTACTATTTCATCGGCAAAACGCACAAAACCATAGATGCTGTAAATGGCATCCCGAATGCTGGGCGCCAACATATAAACCGCCATAGAAAAAGAAGTGCTGTAATTTTTGGTTACCAATTTACTGCACTTGAAGGATACATCATCAAATAATTGCTTCATACTATTGCTTTAAAAGTTGTTTATCAATTAATTCAGACACTAATTTTCCCGAAATTAATGCTGGAGGAACACCTGGTCCTGGAACAGTTAATTGTCCTGTAAAATATAAATTTTTCACTTTTTTACTTTTCAATTTTGGCCTCAAAAAAGCGGTTTGCAGCAGCGTATTTGCCATTCCATACGCATTTCCTTTGTAAGAATTATATTCTGAAACAAAATCATTTTTGCAAAATGATTGTTTAAATATAATACTATTTTTAATTTCTTGTTGTGTTAACAGTTCGAAACGCTCCATTATTTTATCAAAATACTGATTTCTTAAGTCCTCATTATCAACAATTCCAGGTGCCAATGGAACTAAGAAAAACCCAGATTCCATTCCTTCAGGAGCTGCTGTTGTATCTGTAATTGATGGGAAATTGGCATAAAACAAAGGTTCTTTTGGCCATTGAGGTTCATCATAAATATCTTTTGCATGCTGTTCAAAATCGACATCAAAAAACAAAGCATGGTGCGAAATGTTTTTTATTTTTTTGTTGAAACCTACATAAAACAGCAAGGAAGATGGAGCAAAAACTCTGCTATCCCAATAGTCTTCAGAATACATTCTATGCTCTTGATCCAATAACGTTTCGGTATGATGGTAATCGGCTCCACTTAAAATAATATCAGATGGTATTTTTTTTCCATTAACCACTATTGAACGCGCCATTTTATTTTCTACATTAATTTTTTCAATATTGGCATTGGTTTCAAAAATCACTCCTAGTTCTAAGGCCAAACTTTCCATAGCTCGAACAAGATCAAACATCCCTGTTTTTGGATGCCATGTACCAAGACCAAAATCGGCATAGTTCATAAAACTATAAAACGAAGGTGTATCAGAAGGTTTTGCACCCAAAAACAATACAGGAAACTCAAGTATATGAATGAGCCGTTCGTTTTTGAATTTGCTTCGAACATCTTTACTAATGTTACTAAAAAACTGACCTATCTTTTTGGCTGTTTCAACCGTTACTAATTCTAATGGAGAAACGCCAGGACGATACACTAATTCTTTAATTGCAATATCATAATTGCTTTTGGCTTCTGCCATAAAATCTTTTAAGATTTGACCACTTCCTTCTTCGATAGCTTCAAAGTCAGCAACGATTTGAGGCAAATTATCTGCAATTGCAATAAAATCATCAACTCCATAATACACCCTGTATGCTGGTGAAAGTTTTATAAGCTCATAATAATCTGTTGTTTTTTTGCCAAAATCAGCAAAAAAACGCTCAAAAACATCGGGCATCCAATACCAACTAGGCCCCATATCAAAAGTAAAACCATCGGCTTTCAATTGCCTAGCTCTACCTCCTATTGAAGCATTTTTTTCAAACACCGTTACTTTATGTCCACTTTTTGCCAAATAGCAAGCGGCAGCCATTGCCGAAAATCCGGAACCTATTATAGAAATTGTTTTTTTCATTTGTTTGTCAAATATATAAAAAGATTAAACAAGAAAAATTAAATCTTTTCGACTAAATCAGGAATCGAATTGAAAATTTTCACATCATTTGATATGGCACTGCGGTTGATATATTCCGTCATCCTACCAATCAACCAAATTTGCGTTGAATCATCCAACAGCTCTTCAGTCATTGTGGCAACAAACTCATCAACAGCCACTCTTTCAGGCTGAATCGTCAGATAAGATACAAAAATTATGGAATTAAAATGCTTTTTCAATTCTTTCAAATTATCAATTGGCATATTCTCACCTAAATAGATAACCTTATAGCCTTTGAGTACAATTTCATAATGCAAATACATCAAACCCAATTCATGAATCTCATTGAGCGGCAATGACAAAACAAATACTTTGGCTTGATTAACAGGAATTAAACCTTCAATTTTTTCAGTATTTAAAAGTGTTTTTTTTATGATCAAACAGCTAAGAAAATGTTCGTGAGCTGGAGTAATTGTACCTGTTTGCCACAATAATCCAACCTCTTCCATCAAAGGAATAAAGACTTGATTGAATACCTCTTTAAAAGATTTTTCTTCCATCAACCAATTGTAAGTATTTGAAAAAAGTTCTTGATCAAAATTCATCATTGCCATTTTAAAGGCAGTAATTGCATGACTTTTAGAGTTTTTATTAGAAATTATACCGCGAACCAATTCCGGTATTTTATCTTCAGGAAAGGTAGATATTTTGGATATTTTATATCCATAATCATGCAACAACGTTATATTCAAAAGTTTTTGCAAGCTAGGCAAAGAATACAAACGTATATTGGTATCTGTTCGCATTGGCTGCAATACATTGTATCTTTTTTCCCAAATCCGAATGGTATGCGCTTTCACCCCAGAAAGATTTTCTAGATCTTTAATGCTGAAAATATTTTTTACATTGTTCATCAATATTCAATTTTTATTAAACAAAGGTACAGATAATTTAAACTTAAATAAACAAAACACTACTTTATTATTTTTAGATCTTTTCCAAAATGAAAAATTTTGTTTCTCAATTTGAAAAAATATATTGAGTTTCATCATTTTTATAACTATTTTATTTGTCAAACCTTAAAATTCTGAACTCTAATACCTAAATTCTCTTTATATTTGTGCCTTTCGAAAAAACAACAAAAAATGACTACTTTAAACGAATTGAATGCTATATCACCTATCGATGGTCGCTATAGAAATAAGACAATGTCTCTTGCTCCTTTTTTCTCTGAAGAAGCCTTAATCAAATACCGTGTATTAGTTGAAATCGAATATTTCATTGCATTATGCGAAGTGCCTTTGCCACAACTAAAAAATGTCAACCCTAACTTATTTGAAAGTTTACGGGCTATCTATAAAAACTTTTCTACCGAAGATGCTCTTTGGATAAAAGAAACTGAAAAAGTAACCAATCACGACGTAAAAGCGGTTGAGTATTTCATCAAAGACGCTTTTGAGAAACTAGGTTTATCTGAATACAAAGAATTCATTCATTTTGGTTTGACTTCTCAAGACATCAACAATACTGCGATTCCGCTTTCTACAAAGGACGCTTTCGAAAAAGTATATATGCCATCGCTGATTTCTTTAACTTCAAAATTAAAAGAATTAAGCCAAGAATGGGCAGACATCCCAATGCTAGCACGCACACACGGGCAGCCGGCTTCGCCTACTCGTTTAGGTAAAGAAATTGCCGTTTTTGTAGAACGACTAGAAGAGCAAATGCGCTTGTTATTCAATATTCCATTTGCAGCTAAATTTGGTGGAGCAACCGGAAATTACAATGCACATCATGTGGCTTATCCACAAATTGACTGGAAACAATTTGGACGTCAATTCGTTGAAGACAACTTAGGATTACACCATTCGTTCCCAACAACACAAATTGAACATTACGACCATTTTGCTGCTTTTTTTGATGCATTAAAGAGAATTAATACTATCATAATTGATTTGGACCGAGACATTTGGACGTATGTTTCTATGGAATATTTTAAACAAAAAATAAAAGCGGGAGAGATTGGTTCATCTGCAATGCCTCACAAAGTAAATCCAATTGATTTTGAAAATTCTGAAGGAAACTTAGGAATAGCCAATGCTGTTTTTGAACATCTATCGGCTAAATTACCATTATCTAGACTTCAACGTGATTTGACAGACAGTACCGTTTTGAGAAACATTGGTGTACCTATGGGGCATACTTTGATTGCTTTTGAAGCAACTTTGAAAGGTTTGAATAAATTATTACTCAACGAATCCAAGTTTCACGAAGATTTAGAAAAAAACTGGGCCGTTGTAGCCGAAGCCATTCAAACAATCTTACGACGCGAAGCCTACCCGAATCCTTATGAAGCGTTGAAAGGTTTAACAAGAACAAACGAAGCTATTGACAAAAAAGCAATTCACGGATTTATAGCTACACTTGAAGTTTCGGATGCAATAAAAGCCGAATTGATGCAAATCACTCCAAGTAATTTCTTAGGAATTTAAACCCTAAATAATATTTTAATTAATAGCCGTCTCTTGAGATGGCTATTTTTTTGGATACAATTAACCCAGATTATACAAAAAAAGCAAACCCTAAAAAATTTACTTTTCGTAAATTAGCCCTAAATGATTTTTAGTCAAAATTATTTTCACAAATTTTAATTCCACTTTATGAGTATATTAACTGAAGCACCTACAACTGCAAGCCACTTGGAACCCTTAATCAGTGATTTGGGATTAATCCTTATGACTGCCGCTGTTGCCGTTTTAATATTTAAAAAACTCAAGCAACCCTTGGTTTTAGGTTATTTGATAGCGGGATTTCTAGCAGGCAACCATTTTGATTTTTTCCCTTCGGTCAAAGAGATTAAAAGTGTAGAAGTATGGGCCGAAATTGGTGTCATCTTTTTATTGTTTAGTTTAGGATTAGAATTTAGTTTTAAAAAATTAATGAAAGTAGGTGGTACCGCCACTATAACTGCCGGCACTCAAATTATAAGCATGTGTGTTTTGGGCTATGCCGTTGGGCAATGGATGGATTGGCCTAAAATGGATAGTATTTTTCTGGGAGTTATTCTATCCATCTCTTCGACCACAATTATTTTAAAATCATTTGAAGAACTTGGGGTAAAAACTCAAAAATTTGCCGGAAATGTTATTGGAGCATTAATCGTCCAAGACATCCTCGCCATTCTATTGATGGTTTTATTGTCAACTGTTGCTGTAAGTAACCAATTCTCCGGAAGTGATCTCATTCAATCCGTATTCAAACTTTTGTTCTTTTTGGTAATTTGGTTTTTGGGAGGAATTTTTATTGTACCTACATTACTAAAAAAAACAAAACATCTATTATCCGATGAAATGCTACTAATCATATCATTGGCATTGTGCTTAATGATGGTGATTTTGGCCTCTAATGTTGGTTTTTCTCCTGCTCTTGGCGCATTTATTATGGGCTCAATTATTGCCGAAACGACACAAGCCGAACATATTGAACATCTGGTAAAACCTGTAAAAGATTTATTTGGGGCAGTATTTTTTGTATCGGTCGGCATGTTAATCGATCCAGATGCTTTATTTCAACATGCTTTACCCGTTTTAATACTTTCATTCGTTACTATTTTTGGACAATCTATCAGTTCAACTTTTGGTGCAATATTATCAGGACAACCTTTGAAAGATTCGATCCGAACGGGAATGAGTTTGTCGCAAATAGGTGAATTCTCTTTTATCATAGCTACATTAGGAATGACTTTGAAAGCAACAGGCTCATTTTTATACCCAATTGTGGTTGCCGTTTCTGCCATTACGGTTTTTACGACTCCCTTTATGATAAAATATTCACTCCCTTTCTCCGAATATTTAGCACATCACTTACCTCGAAAATGGACGAAACGTATCGAACGCTATTCAGCGAGCACTCAAGCAATAAAAACAGTAAGTTTATGGCAATCCGTAATTAATGCTTATATTATTCAGGTGACAATACTTGTAGTAATTATATTGGCAGTTATTTTACTTTCTACCCGATATCTATTGCCAATCGTTCACGACTATCATTTTGGCAATGCTATAGGCGCACTAATAACACTAGGTATTGTTTCTCCATTTTTATGGGCACTTGCATTTAGAAGAGTCGCAATTGACGAAGTAGAACACTTAATGCTAGATCGAAAATCAAGAGGCCCATTAACAATGCTTTTTTTCATTCGAATTCTATTGTCTATATTTTTCATTGGATTGTTATTGAATATCTTTTTCTCACCGATAATAGGACTAATCACTTTAGTCATTTCAATAGTGATTTATTTGATTTTTCAAAAGAAACTCCATATTCAATACCATAAAATTGAGAACCATTTTCTTGCTAACTTAAACGATAGAGAGTTAAGCAAAGCCAAAAGAAGCCGAAGTGATTTGACGCCTTGGGATGGACACATGGCAGTTTTTGATATTGCGGCAGAATCGAATATTGCCGGCGAAACTTTAAAAAAATTACAAATTAGAGAGTCCTTAGGCATTAATGTGGTTTCTATAAAAAGAGGAGAAGTTATGATACATATTCCTGATGCAAATGAACGTATTTTTCCTGGCGATGAAGTTTGCGTTATCGGAACAGATGCTCAAGTGCAAGAATTTAAAAAATATTTAGATCAACATGAAATCGATGTTTCTCCTGGAATTACAGAACCTGATATTGTTTTAAGACAGATCGAATTAAAAAACCATGAATTCCACGGCAAGAGCATTAAAGAATCTAAACTACGCGAAAAAACACAAGGTTTGATTGTTGGAATTGAAAAAAGAGGAAACCGTACCCTAAATCCCGAATCAAATGTGATTTTAGAAAAAGACGATATTCTATGGATTGTAGGCAATAAAAAACTACTGGCGGATTTGGTTCATGATTAAACCCAGAATCCGCATTAGATATTATTACGCAGAGTCACACGAAGAATTCGCGAAGAATCACAAAGTTTTTTAAGCTCCATTCAAAGAATTCGATTTCCCTTTGTGCGACTTTGCGAATCCTTTGCGCATCTTCTTGAAATTTTTCCTATTGCGGAATCTGGATTAAACCCATAGACTTCTTTATACCAATTAAAAACAAAAAAGGTGCAAGAACTGAATCTTACACCTTTTTTTTTAGGCTTTCGCCCAATTTATCTCGAATAATTCGGAGCTTCTTTTGTAATAGTCACGTTATGCGGATGACTTTCGTTGATTCCGCTTGCCGTAATACGAACAAAACGACCCGTATCCTGCAATGTTGCAATATCTTTGGAACCGCAATATCCCATTCCTGCACGAAGACCACCAATAAATTGTTGCATACTTTCGTTCAACTCTCCTTTATATGGTACACGTCCTACGATTCCTTCTGGAACTAATTTTTTAACATCATCTTCTACATCTTGGAAATAACGGTCTTTTGAACCCTCTTGCATCGCTTCAACAGAACCCATTCCTCTGTATGATTTGAATTTTCTTCCTTCGAATATAATAGTTTCTCCTGGAGATTCCATGGTACCGGCTAACAACGAACCTAACATTACACAATCAGCTCCAGCAGCAATCGCTTTAGGAATATCTCCAGTATATCTAATACCACCATCTGCAATTACAGGAACTCCACTACCTTTTATAGCAGCGGCTACTTCAAGAACTGCAGAAAACTGAGGAAAACCAACACCTGCAACAATTCTTGTAGTACAAATAGAACCAGGTCCTATTCCAACTTTTACACCATCTGCACCATTTTCTACTAAATACAAAGCAGCTTCTGGAGTTGCAATATTTCCAACAATTACATCTAAATTAGGAAATTTCGCTTTTACTGATTTTAAAACATCTACCACTCCTTTTGTATGTCCATGAGCAGTATCAATAATTACCGCATCAACTCCTGCATTGACCAAAGCAGTAGCTCTTTCAACAGCATCAGCAGTAACACCTAGGGCAGCGGCTACTCGCAAACGACCAAACTTATCTTTATTCGCATTTGGCTTTTGAGTTAATTTGGTAATATCTCTAAAAGTAATTAGACCAACCAACTCGTTTCTATCATTTACAACAGGTAATTTTTCAATTTTATGTCCTTGTAAAACTACCTCAGCTTGTTCTAATGAAGTTCCTTCGGCAACGGTTACCAGATTTTGACTTGTCATAACTTCAACAATAGGTCTTGACCCATTTTTTTCAAAACGCAAATCTCTATTGGTAACAATTCCTTTTAGAATTTTATTCTCATCCACAATTGGAATACCACCAATACCGTATTCTTTCATAACAGCTTTAGCATCTGTAACTGTTGAAGACATTGGCAAAGTCACGGGATCGATAATCATACCAGACTCGGCACGTTTAACTTTACGAACTTTGGCCGCTTGTTGTTCGATGGTCATGTTTTTATGCAAAACACCAATCCCTCCTTCTTGTGCCATGGCAATTGCCATCGAACTTTCGGTAACGGTATCCATAGCAGCAGATACAATAGGAACATTTAATGTGATATTTCTTGAAAATTTGGATTGAATACTCACTTCGCGCGGAAGAACATTTGAGTAATTGGGAACTAATAATACATCATCGTAGGTTAAACCTTCACCGACAATCTTGGAGATATGTGCTTTCATGTTGCAATTTGTAGTTGAATTGCGTGCAAATATAGACAATCTTAAGCTAAAAAACACTTCACTCCCCTAATTTATTTTTAAATTGCAAGTTAAAAATAACATCAACACCTATTTTTATTTATAACTACACCTAACACTTATGACAATAGCAAATCACTCAATTTCAGGATTAAACAAAATTGAAGTTGAAAAATCCAGAATTAAAAATGGTTCTAATTCTATTGAACACCAAAAGAAAAACAACATACTTTCTTCCATTATAGATATGGTCAAAGAACCAATGTTTCTTTTACTAATAACCGCTACTAGCATTTATTTTTTCACCTCCGAATTTAGCAACGGAATATTTATGGCAGTAGCAATCATACTAGTTTCTACCATTTCACTCTACCAAGAATCTAAGAGTAGAAACGCCATCGAAGCTTTACACAAATTAACACAACCAAAAAGCAAAGTAATAAGGGAAAATGAACTCATAGAAATCCCTTCCGAAGAGATTGTTTTGGGAGATTATATTCAGTGTGAAGAAGGAACTTTTATTCCAGCTGATGGAGTTATAATCCAATCAAATGATTTTTCGGTTAATGAATCAATAATTACAGGAGAATCTTTAGCTGTTTTCAAAAGTGAAAAAAGTGAAAACTGTCAAGTTTTTCAAGGAACAATTGTCAATACAGGATTAGCAATCTGCAAAGTTACCGCAATAGCAAGCCAAACACAGTTAGGTAAGATTGGTAAAAGTTTAGAAGATATCGTTGAAGAAAAAACACCATTACAATTACAAATTTCAAATTTTGTTACCAAAATGTCTCTTTTGGGATTAATCGTATTTATAATTGTTTGGGGCATTAATTTTTACAATTCCAAACTCCTTCTAGACAGCCTTCTAAAAGCGCTAACCTTAGCCATGAGTATAATCCCCGAAGAAATTCCAGTTGCATTTACTACTTTCATGGCGCTTGGTGCTTGGCGATTAATGAAAATGGGGATTATTGTCAAACAAACTAAAACTGTAGAAACTTTGGGAAGTGCTACTGTAATATGCACAGACAAAACCGGGACTATTACCGAAAACAAAATGAGTCTTGCGCAATGGTATTTATTAGAAGGAGATTTATTAAGTGATAATTATAATGCCGATTTTAACACCAATGTAAACAGAAAAAAATCCCAATTAACTTCAAAAGAACAAGAATTATTAAGCCTATCTATGTGGTCCAGTGAGCCTATTCCTTTTGATGCAATGGAAATAGCGTTGCACAAAGCATATACCAATATGGAAATAATAGATGAACGCCCAAATTTTCAAATGGTACATGAATATCCGTTGAGTGGAACACCTCCTATGATGACCCATATTTTTGAAAACAAAACAGGAGAAAAAATCATTGCCGCCAAAGGAGCTCCAGAAGCTTTAATCGCTTGTTCCGCTTTATCCGAAAAACAGATCAATCAAATTTCAGCTGCAGTGCAATCAATGGCCGAAAAAGGGTATCGTGTTTTAGGGGTAGGTGTTGTCAATTATTCAGGATCCAATTATCCAAAAACTCAGCAAGAATTTTCATTTGATTTTAAAGGTCTAGTTGCTTTTTATGATCCTCCAAAAGCCAATATAAAAGAGGTTTTCGAAACTTTTTACAAAGCTGGAATTCAGGTAAAAATTGTAACTGGTGATAATGCTTTAACTACAGCAACTATTGCCAACCAGATTGGATTTAAAAACCCAGAAAAAACCTTAAACGGTGATGAACTCATGACGATGGATGATGCCACTTTGAGAGAAAAAGTAATGGAAACTAACATTTTTACCAGAATGTTTCCCGAAGCCAAACTAAAAATTATAAAAGCATTAAAAGAAAATAGTCAAATTGTAGCGATGACCGGTGATGGTGTTAATGATGGCCCCGCTTTAAAATCAGCCCATATCGGTATTGCAATGGGTAAAAAAGGAACCGAAATAGCCAAACAAGCTGCAAACTTAATCTTAATAGATGATGATTTCGGAAAAATGACCGACGCAATTGCCATGGGTCGAAAAATTTACATCAATCTAAAAAAAGCCATTCGTTATATCATTTCTATCCATATTCCAATTATATTAATTGTCTTTATCCCATTAGTTTTGGGATGGATATATCCTAATATTTTTTCACCAGTACATATTATTTTTCTTGAAATCATAATGGGACCAACTTGCTCCATTATTTATGAAAATGAACCTATGGAGAACAATTTAATGTTACAAAAACCACGCCCTTTTACAAAAACATTTTTCAATTTAAAAGAAATAACAATCAGCATTATTCAAGGGCTAATCATCACCCTTGGCCTATTATTTATGTATCAATATTGTGTAAAATGGGAGTATACTGAAAATGCCACCAGAACCTATATTTTTCTAACATTGATTGCTTCTAATATTTTTCTAACATTAGCCAATCGTTCTTTTTACTATTCTGTATTAACCACAATGAAATATAAAAACAATTTGGTTGTAATGATTATCGGATTAACCCTATTGATCACATTATCAATACTATTCATTCCTGTTTTCAGGGCTTTTTTCATGTTTGATACTATCAAACTACTACAAACGGGATTGTGTATTTCTGTAGCATTTATAAGTGTATTTTGGATAGAAATTTATAAACTTTACAAAAGAAATAAAGGAATCGAATAAATAACTTTGATAAACAGCGTTTTAGTTACTTAAATAAAACGCTGTTTATCAATAATTAACTAAGCCTCCTAGTATAAAAAAAAGAAAAATTATTTGCCTGCATAACCGTTTTTAATACAATTTGCATTATTGATTGCTCCTATTCTTTAGATTTTAAACACAACTAGAAACCAATTGAATAAATTGTTCTAACTGTATTCGAGTTTAATACGACAATCGATTCTTAATTACTATTTCCTACTACCTCCAGAAATAACATTAAACCCAATTTGAAAAGCAAGAGCATTTGACTTCGATAGATCCTTATAAGCCAATAGATTATCAGCCAAAACATAAAAATTAAAAACTCCAATTTTTGTCGTTAGCCCCAAGCCAATATTGCTGTAAGAATATGAGTCTATAGTATAAGTTGCTTTCATTTGCAATCCTTCCAAAATTCTTCTTCTATAGTAAGCTGTCAAAGCCAACATTGGATCCCTAGGAGTTGTCATTGCAAAAAGTTGCGCTCCAATTGCACTCCTATACCACGAATCTTCATCGGTTGCACAATTACACTCCGTTTGCCTTTCTTCCTCAAAAGAATATTGAAAGGAAGAGTAAAATTTCAAAGGACGTTGAGTGGTGTATTTATGATATACTGTATCCAAAGGGATCGCATCTTTAAAATCTTGGTAAGCATTATCAATAGTACCATCTGAATTAAATTCAGTAAGTACTCCTTTAAAATTATAATACCCTTTAAAAGTATAATCCACTACTTCTTTTGAATGGCTAACATAACCAATATCTACTAGACTTGCAGTTATTTGAATATTTTTTTCAGGATAATACGTAAGTCCTAAATCCACACCTAATCCTAAATTCCCTCCCAAAAAAGCTTTCTTAGTTACATCATCTGCTATATCGCTTCCTAAATCGCCATCATAATTTTCATCTAAATATTTGGCTGCTCCAGAGGTATTAAGTTCTAAATTGGATCTTATCGTTTGATCATAAATTAAATTAGCACCTTGTTTAGTAACAAAATAACCCGAATTATGAGTTGATGTAGCATTAAAAATACTAGAATAAATTTTCCCTCGAATTCCAAGAATAAGTTTGTCGTTTATCTGTTTATTATAACCAATATGAAAAACAGTTGACAAATCGGCTTTCACACTTAAATCTCCTAAATTAAAAGACTTTCCTATGTAATCATTGTTCCCATATAAAGACAAAATAGCCAAATCTGTAGGGACATAAATAAATGAATCTAATTCTTGGTACATTCCAAAAGAAACATAACTTTTACTATCTTCTCCACCTACTTTAAAGCCAGCCATAAAAAGTTCTAATTGTTGATTGGTAGTGATATAATCCTTTCTACTTGTTGAGGCCACCAAATTCCTCACTTTTTCAGAAAAATCAACCCCGTCATTTGCGAATAGACTATAAGCATCAATCCCTGTCGAACCAACATTTGCTGAAATTCCAGATAATAATGGCACGCCAAAAAACCATTTGTATTTTACATCCGCTCCAGGATTGGTCAATAAACTTTGAGGCTGAGGGGTGAAATTATATAATATTTCTTTATTTTGAGAGGAACAATAAACAGAAACTGACAGAAATAAAAGGATTATTATTTTTCTCATTTTACATCAAAATAAGCAGTTATACTTGAACTAAATTCAATTCTACCCGAACTTGTAGCTGATAATGGTGGACCGGGAAGCATTTTTATAGAAAAAATCATTTTTGTAGTATTTTTCAAAACAGAAACATTAGCAGGAGTAAATGTTTCGGTTGTTTCAAACAACTCTTCGGCACCAGTAGATGCTGCTATATTCATTGTTGGTATAGTATAAATAGGAGCATTATTTTTATCCAAAAAAGTAATATCCAGCGCATAAGCTCTGGATATTGTGTTTTTAATTCTAAAATACAAATCTGTTTTTACCAAATCATTTTCAACAAATGAAGAATTAAAAAAATCAACACTGGAAATATATGAAAACAAAGGTTGTTCGGAACCATTTACAACAAAATTGGAAGCTTTTGCTTCTAAATAGGCCAGATTTGTAGTAAAAACTGGTTGTACCGTTAAATCATTTGCTTGATCAAAATTTAAATCACTGCTGCATGAAAAAGCACTAAAAGCCAGCATGATTATTAAAATAATCCTAATGTTGAGTCTGTGTTTCATATCATTATACTAGTTTTATAAAATCCCTGTTTTTTACCATTTAATATCTCTATTTAAAGAAACGATAAAATTCTGGAATTATTTAATTTTTAGTACTTTTTATTTCTACCAATTTCAATGAAACTCCCCAAATATTTTCGACGCTTCATTATAAGCACTTTCAAAGCTCATGGGACTGCAATTGGTATTTTCTTTATGAACCGTAAAATAGGACAATAATTTCTCCGTAGGCATATTACCTGTTAAATTATCCGTAGCCATAGGACATCCTCCAAAACCTTGAATTGCTCCATCAAATCGACGACAGCCTCCCTTATAAGCTGCATCAATTTTTTCCAACCATTTGTCTGGTGTTGTATGAAGATGAGCTCCAAATTCTATTTGTGAATATTGAGGAATTAAATTAGAGAACAAATATTCAATTACTTCCGGCGATGAACTCCCTACGGTATCAGAAAGTGATAAAATTTTCACCCCCATTGCTGCCAACTTTTCAGTCCATTGTGCTACTATTTCAACATTCCAAGGATCTCCATATGGATTCCCAAAACCCATAGAAAGATAGGCTACAACTTCTTTATTCGTTTTATCGGCAAGATTTAGAATTTCATCCAAAGTTACTAAGGATTCAGCAATCGTTTTATGAGTATTACGCATTTGAAAATTTTCGGAAATCGAAAAAGGAAAACCTAAATATTGAATAGCTTTATGCTGAGAAGCTAAAGTTGCTCCTTGTAGATTTGCAATAATAGCTAATAACTTGCTCTGAGTTTTAGACAAATCAAGTTGTTCCAAAACCGCTGCAGTATCTTGCATTTGCGGTATGGCTTTTGCCGAAACAAAACTACCAAAATCGATGGTATCAAAACCTACACGCAATAACGACTGAATATAGGTTACCTTTTTTTCGGTAGGAATGAAGGCTTTTATACCTTGCATCGCATCACGTGGACATTCGATAATTTTTATTGTCTTCATAACTTTCAAATGTATAAAAAAGGTTTTGAGTTACAAAGAAAGAAAAATCGTTATTCTATTATTTATTTGATAAAATTGCTTTATTTATTTTTTTTACCAATGCTGGGCCTTCATAAATAAAACCTGTATACAATTGAACAAGACTGGCACCTGCCTCCAATTTTTCTAAAGCATCTTCTGCAGAATGTATTCCTCCTACTCCTATAATTGGAAATGCCTTGTTACTTTTTTGGGAAAGAAAACGAATCACTTCTGTTGAACGAGATGTTAAAGGTTTACCGGACAACCCTCCAGTTTCAGTTTGATTCAAAGAGTTCAAACCATTGCGCGAAATTGTAGTATTTGTAGCTATTACTCCCGCAATCTTGGTTTCTTGTACAATATCGATAATATCAAGCAATTGTTCATCTGTTAAATCTGGAGCAATTTTTAGTAATATTGGCTTTTGTATTGGCCTAGACAAGTTTTTATTTTGCAGCGTTTGCAATAACTGTGTCAGCGGCTCTTTTTCTTGTAATGCGCGAAGATTTGGCGTATTAGGCGAACTTACATTGACTACAAAATAGTCGACATAATCAAATAAAGCATCAAAACAAATCTCGTAATCAGAAGTAGCATCTTCGTTTAAGGTCACTTTATTTTTTCCAATATTTCCACCTATTAATACACCATTATTTTTTTTCAATTGTTCTACAGCTGCAAGAACACCACCATTATTAAATCCCATTCTATTGATTATAGCCGAATCTTCCACTAATCGGAAAATTCGTTTTTTATCATTTCCTGGTTGCGGTTTTGGGGTAAGTGTCCCAATTTCTATAAAACCAAAACCAAAATTAGAAAGTTCTTTATACAATACAGCATCTTTATCAAAACCAGCTGCTAACCCCACTGGATTTTTAAACTTTAAACCAAATACTTCGGTCTCTAATCTTTTGTCGTTAACTTGATATAAAAATCTAAAAAGGGAAGGAATTCCAGGAATTTTTGATACTATTCTAATTAACGAAAAAGTAAAATAATGCACTTTTTCAGGATCAAAACAAAAAAGAATAGGGCGTATAAAAATCTTGTACATAATTGAAATATTGGTTGGCACAAAAGTAAAGAATTGTTTTTAGTTTTAAGGTATAGAAATATAGTTAAAGCTATTCATTTGTTAATTATCAAACAAAATCCACTTAAAAAAATCAGTATAAATATCATCCAAAAAAAAAATAAAAAACGACAAATAAGCATCATTTTTTATTTTCTTCAACCAATTAACAATTAAAACCTACTTTGACATAGCTTTATTTATCAAAGCTTTATCAATGTATTGTATCACTCTATCTACTTTATCAATAGAATCAAAATGATAATCCGTATGAATCCACTGCGTCATTTCATTTCCATTTCTGTATTTAGCCGTTGTTTTGTACCATGACAACAACCAAACTCCTTTGTATTCAGTACTTTGTGGTTGATTGACTAATATAGGCAACCAAATGGTGTTTTTAAAAGAGATAGACTCAATAACATTGGCTCTTCTTTGTTTCCAATAGGAAGCAATTGCAGCTTTCCCTACCAAACTATCTCCGCTGTTCCATACATAAACAGCATTATCCGCATAAATATCCATCCAACTATCCATGTCACCTTTCTCCATATCGACTAGCGATTTTTTACCGATTTCAGCATATTTAGGATCCGCAAATTCAGCAGGTTTTTTAATAGAATCTGTTATAGAAACTACTTTACTCGTTTCTTTAGCATCTTCTTTTTTACAATTTAAAAGCAGAATAGCACAAATTATAATAAATACGATTTTTTTCATAGCTTATTTTTTAGAGTATTTTAAAATTTAGATTAAGCTATTTCTATAAAGGGAGAGTAAATTTAATTAAAAAACAAACAAGTCTATTAAAATAATTCAATTAATTAAACTGTATACCAATTAGTTATAATTAAATTCAATTTAAAACCTACAGTTTAATAATCCTTATTTCTTTTGATACCAAAATCGAAGAATCTATTTCTTAAATTAATTTACCTTTATCAAACTTTAAAATAAAAAAAAACAGCAAGTAAAACGATATTAGAAGTTTAATGGCATTTAATAGCGTACATTCGATAAAAAATAATGTCTATAGAACACAAAGTTCAATTGGTTGAAGAATTATTTGAACGCCTTGAAAATGAAATAACAACTTTTAAATCTAAAACTAATTTACAATGCAATAATGGATGTGGCCAATGCTGCTCAAAACCAAACATTGACGCTTCACCGTTGGAATTCTTACCATGGGCTTTTTATTTATTTTTAAATGGTAAAGCCGAAGTCACTTTAGAAGAACTTAATTCCAAAACGAATTCTTTTTGTCATTTATATCAATCCCTTTCAACAATAGACCGTATAAATGGTCGATGCTCTAACTACAAATACAGAGGATTAATTTGCAGGCTTTTTGGATATGCAGCCAGTAAAGATAAATATGGAAAACTACGATTGGCAACTTGCAAAATCATAAAAGAAAATCAACAAGAAAATTACAACAATACCGAAGAGGCTATTAATAAAGGACTTTATATACCTATTTTTTCTGATTATTATATGCGACTTACCCCAATAGATCATCGGCTAGCAACAACATTACTTCCCATAAACGAAGCCTTAAAAATGGCTATCGAAGAAGTATTACATTATTATGCTTACAGACCTTTTCCTGGTGGACTTGAAAATATTGCTTAAAATATAAAACAAAAAAAAGCCCCAAAATGGGGCTTCTATACAATAAAACATATTTTTATTATTTACTCAAATACATTTTTCTTCTAGAATACAATTCGTAGAATTGATCATCTTTTAAGTCATCAATAAACAAAATACTTTCACCTGTTGATTTCATTTCTGGCCCTAATGCTTTGTTAACATTTTGGAATTTACTGAAAGAGAAAACAGGTTGTTTGATAGCATATCCTTTCAATTGTGGATTGAAATCAAAATCAGTTACTTTATTATGACCTAACATTACTTTAGTAGCATAGTTTACATAAGGTTCTCCATAAGCTTTCGCAATAAATGGAACCGTACGAGAGGCTCTAGGGTTTGCTTCGATAATATAAACAGTATCATCTTTTATCGCAAACTGAATATTGATTAAACCTACCGTTTTTAAAGCTTTAGCAATTTTATGAGTATGATCTTTTATCTGCTGCATTACAAATTCACCCAAGTTGAATGGTGGTAAAGTAGCATTACTATCTCCCGAGTGCACTCCACAAGGTTCGATATGCTCCATTATACCTATAATATAAACATTACCGTCAGCATCACAAATCGCATCGGCTTCAGCTTCGATTGCCCCAGCCAAATAGTGATCTAAAAGCAATTTATTACCTGGAATCGATTTCAATAAATTGATAACGTGTTCTTCCAATTCTTTTTTATTGATTACGATTTTCATCCCCTGACCACCCAATACATATGAAGGACGAATCAACAACGGGAAGTCTAGAGTATCTGCTAAAGCCGAAGCCTCATCTGCAGTTTCTGCAATTCCAAATTGCGGGAAAGGAATTTTTAATTCTGTCAATAAATCTGAGAAACGTCCTCTGTCTTCGGCTAAATCCAAAGCATCGAAACTTGTTCCTATAATTTTCACACCGTATTTAGACAATTTTTCAGCCAATTTCAAAGCAGTCTGTCCTCCTAATTGCACAATAACACCTTCTGGTTTTTCATGTTGGATGATATCGTAAATGTGCTCCCAGAATACAGGCTCAAAATACAATTTATCAGCCGTGTCAAAATCAGTCGAAACGGTTTCTGGATTACAGTTAATCATAATGGTCTCATAACCACACTCTTTAGCAGCTAGAACTCCGTGTACACAAGAATAATCAAATTCGATTCCTTGTCCAATTCGGTTTGGCCCTGAACCCAGAACAATGATTTTCTTTTTATCCGTAACAATACTTTCATTATCCACATAACGTTCACCATTGGCTTTTTCAATTTCAGCCTCAAAAGTAGAGTAATAATAAGGTGTTTTAGCCTGAAACTCAGCTGCACAAGTATCTACCAATTTAAATACACGATTAATATCCATTGTCATACGCAAAGAATGCACTTCACTTTCCTTGGCTCCCATCATGTGTGCAATCTGTCTGTCTGCAAAACCTTTTTGTTTCGCTTCAAGCAACAATTCTTTAGGCAACGATTGTATAGTATAATTAGAAATTTCTTTTTCCAAAGTATAAAGTTCCTCGTATTGTTTCAAAAACCACATATCTATTTTTGTGATTTCATGTATACGGCTCAATGGAATTCCCATTGCGATAGCATCATAAATTACAAAAACACGATCCCAGCTTGCAAAAGTCAATTTCTCGATAATTTGCTCGTAGTTTGTATATCCTTTTCCATCGGCACCTAAACCATTTCTTTTGATTTCCAATGATTGAGTAGCTTTGTGTAAGGCTTCTTGGAACGAACGTCCAATTCCCATAACCTCACCTACAGATTTCATTTGAAGCCCTAAAGTTCTATCAGCTCCTTCAAATTTGTCGAAGTTCCAACGTGGTATTTTTACAATTACATAATCCAAAGTTGGTTCAAATAAAGCTGAAGTAGATTTTGTAATTTGATTTTGCAATTCATCCAAATTATATCCTAACGCTAATTTTGAGGCAATTTTTGCAATTGGGTAACCCGTTGCTTTGGATGCCAAAGCAGATGAGCGAGACACACGAGGATTTATTTCAATGGCAACAATATCTTCTTTTTCATCTGGCGAAACGGCAAACTGTACGTTACAACCTCCTGCAAAGTTTCCAATGCTGCGCATCATTAGGATAGCATAATCTCGTAGTTTTTGGAATGTAGTGTCCGATAAGGTCATCGCTGGTGCAACAGTAATAGAATCTCCAGTATGAATTCCCATTGGGTCCATATTTTCGATAGAGCAGATGATCACAACATTATCGTTCTTATCTCTCAACAACTCTAGTTCGTATTCTTTCCAACCTAGCAAAGCTTTATCAATCAATACTTCATGAATTGGTGACATTTCCAATCCGTAGGTTAGTTTTTCGTCAAATTCTTCTTTACTATGTACAAAAGCAGCACCAGTTCCCCCAAGTGTAAACGAAGGACGAATTACTAATGGAAAACCAAATTCCTGAGCAATTTCTTTCCCTTCCAAGAAAGAAGTTGCCGTTTTGGCAGGTGCAGTAGGAACATTAATTTTTGCTAAAAGTTGCTTGAATTGTTCTCTATCCTCAGTAATATTGATTGCATTCACGTCAACACCAATCAATCTTACTCCAAAATCTTGCCAAATTCCTTTTTCGTCAGCTTCCAAACACAAGTTCAATGCAGTTTGTCCTCCCATTGTTGGAAGTACCGCATCAATTTGAGGATGTGCTTTAAGAATCTCAATAATAGATTTTGTGGTTAATGGTTTCAAATAAACATGATCCGCCATTGAAGGATCGGTCATAATTGTTGCAGGATTCGAATTGATTAAAATTACTTCAATTCCTTCTTCACGAATAGAACGTGCAGATTGAGAACCTGCATAATCAAATTCGCACGCTTGACCAATTACAATTGGACCTGAACCTATTATTAAAACCGATTTTATAGATGTATCTTTTGGCATTTTATTTTGTATTGTAGTTATATTTTATCACTTAAAGATTGAAATTTGTTAGAAAAAACTCTTGTTTCAAACTTAAAAATAGCAGTACCGCTTGGGTATAAAAAAAGGCGATACTAAAAAAAGTAACGCCTTATAGATGTTTATGCAAACATTATTTTTTGTGTCTTGGTTCGCAAGATACAGTCAATTTATGTCTTCCTTTAGCTCTTCTACGCGCTAGAACTTTTCTTCCATTAGCAGAAGCCATTCTATCCATAAATCCGTGCTTATTTCTTCTTTTTCTTTTCGATGGTTGAAACGTTCTTTTGCTCATTGCTTTGTATGTTTAAAAATCTTAATTAAGTGTCTATTTGTTTTTGAATAACCATTATTCTAAAACCGAGTGCAAATATACAAAGACTTTTTTTTCTGGCAAGTAGTTTTTAAAAAATATTTATAATTCCTTTTACTATCTTTGCAGACTTAAATCTTTATACATTATGTTTCATAAAAATATCAAACTTATTATTGCTGGACTTATTATAATCACAAGCATCTGGCAATTCACTGAAAGCAATATTGGTAACGGAATATTCCTGATTTTATTATCTGGAATACCAGTTTTTTTATATTTTAAAAATGAGTTTATCTTATTGGCCTTCCTAAAATTAAGAAAACAAGACTTTGAGGGTGCCAAAAAATGGCTAGCCTACATCAAAAATCCTGAGACAGCTTTAGTTAGAAAACAACAAGGATACTTCAATTACTTACACGGAATTATGCTTTCGCAAACGAATATCAATCAGGCCGAAAAATATTTCAAGAAAGCTATCGAATTGGGATTATCAATGGATATGGATCTAGCTGTTGCAAAATTAAACCTAGCAGGGGTGGCGATGACACGTAGAAGAAAACTAGAAGCTACATCATTGTTGAACGAAGCAAAAAAATTAGACAAGCAAAATATGCTAAAAGATCAAATCATCATGATGAAAGAACAGATGAAAAAAATATAAATCTTCATTACTATTATTTTAAACGCCTTAATTTGAAATTAAGGCGTTTTTTTTATAACTTTAAGTCGTTTAGACAGGTATTCAAGTAATTTATCGGAATAATGCTATAATTCTAAAAAACATTCATATATTGCTAAACTATTTAATTTTAGGTCTTTATGAATAAGACATTACTCACTTTATTCTTCATTTTAGTCTTTTCATCAACGTATAGCCAAGATACTATTACGTATTTTTCTGATGCCATAAAAGGAAATATAAATACATATAAAAAAGCAAGTAATAATGCATATGACAAAAGAAATATAGACGAAGGAAAAAGACTTTTTGATTCTTTGGTTAAAAACAAACTTGTTGGAACAAAATTTGATGATTTCAATTTAAAAGTTTACAAAGAAAAAAACGTAAAAACAAACCGAATCAACAAACCTATTTTTATTATAACCTACGCTTCTTGGCTTGTCATTCCAAAAGGAGAAATTCCAGCATTAAACATTTTAGCAAAAGAACATCGAAATGATATGCAAATTATTGTTATTTTTTGGGATAAGAAAAACGACTTAAAAAATATTGCATATAAATTCAGTGATTACATTAAAGTATGTTATGCCAATGAAAATTACGAGAAAGATGCCCACATAATCGCTACAATAAAACACACATTAGGATTCCCAACTTCATTGTTTATTGATGAAAATAAAAATGTAGTCAGCATCAAACATTTTGACAGCAAAGTAAAATTAAAAACCCCAATAAAAGAAGCCATTATTACCAGCTACAATTATTTTAGCAAAGATATAAATGAGAACTTGGTAAGTGCAATTTCCAAAAACAACGGTTTCACCAATAATTAATACTTGGCATTTATTAATTTTACAAATCCATCTTACCCTTTATTATTTTTCATTTGCAATATATTGATCATGAATAATCTTAGGCAAATTTTCATTAAGCCATTTGTACTTGTTTAGAATCATTATATGAGTACCCCCTTTTACAACAATACAGTTTGTAATATATTTTATAGGAAAAACATCATCCTCATCGCCGTGGATATGAATCACATTTTGATCTGCCTCTTTCCTATCCCACATTATAATTTTTTCAATAGACCAATCCAAGTAGTACCGATCTCGTATTGAAATAAATTTTTCATACAACTTCAATCTTTTATTCACTTTTTCTCCAAAAGAAAATTTAGCTAGACTTTCAATATTTTGAACTAATCGTAAAGGAATTAATTTATAAGCCTTAGTATTTTTTGCAATTATCATTCTTTTTGGAAACTCCAAATTACTTTTTACACTCGAAATAATGATCACTTTTTGCACTTTGATAAAACGCGACATTTCTTGAACCAAAATACCTCCAAAAGAAACACCTATCAGAATTGGATTTTCATGTTTGATCTTTTCTGCGAGTCGCTTAGCATACTCCAACAAAGTCTCTTTTTCCCTCGGAATCTCCCATTCTAAAAAAAACATTTCAAATTCTGACTCAGAAAGTTTAATTCTTTCAAAAATAGCGACACTTGCCGCTAAACCAGGCATAAAATAAACTGGAATTTTATTCATAACCAAAATTATTATTAATCATTGCAAGTCCTTTGCTATCATACTATTTTTTAAAATTAACCATTTAATTTTTAATTACAGAATACTTACTCTCCTATTTCAATAAACACCCCCAGTTTCAATAAGGAATAAAAAATAATTTACACGCTACTTTTTTTGACTTTTTTAAAATTTAGTTTCACAACTTAACCTAAAAAAACACTTGTTACTGAATATCAAATCATTACCTTTGCGCTTTATTAGATTTTTTTACACCTAAAACTTATTTCTAATACAAATTAAAGGGTTTCAATTTACAACACAAAGCTTACATAAAATCCTGTTACTATATCCACCACAAGCAAATTATTATCATTTGCATCAATAATACTAAAAATGGAAACTATAATAAACCTAGAAATTAAAGACAATGCTTTTGCTAGACAATTTGAAACAAAAGTAGAAACCGGAATAGTATCTGTTGAATATTCTTTTCAAGAAAAAAAAATATTTTTAACTAAAATTAATGCTCCCGAAAATTACAGTGATGAGGATTTTATTTCTAATTTCCTGAAAAACATTATGGAAATTGCCCTGGAAAGAAAATTAAAAGTCGTTCCAATCCTTCCTAAAATAGTCGTTTTTTTCAAAAAAAATCCAAACTATAAAGAGTTGCTCCCTCCAGGAATTCGCCTATAATAAAAGAGCCTGTTTAATGAATTAAACTGGCTCTTTTTATAAAAATCAAACTTTGCTATCCTATCTGTTTCTTTGAAAAGGTTGCCTTGTAACTGAGTTATGTGTAGAAGTTTGCATATTTTACGGTCGTGCCGACGGTGATGTCGGACGAGTTACAGGTCGAGTTGACGGCGCTGTAGGACGGGTTATCGACGGCGAAGTGGGTCGAGTTGACGGCGCTGTAGGACGTGTAGTCGATGGTGTCGTAGGTCGTGTAGTTGATGGTGACGTAGGTCGTGTTGACGGCGTTGTAGGTCGTGTTGTTGATGGTGACGTAGGTCGAGTTGATGGCGATGTAGGTCGTGTTATAGTAGACGGACGTGTCGTTGGACTTGCAGGCTTTTTATAATTATTGCCATTATAAGTCCTTCTATAAATACCATTTCTTGTATTATTAATTACTATAACTGATGTTCTTCGCCCTGAATAATAGCGGGAATAATATGCTGGATAACGATGATAATATGGCCTATAATAACGATTGTGATAATGGTAATGATAACGATAATACACACTAAAAAATAGAGGAGCCCATGGGCGATAATACCTAGGATAATATCCATAATAATACCGAGAATAATATGGAACATAGACCGGAGAATACAAGTAAATCACCACAGGACTTCTTGCAACATTAACAACGTTTACTGAGATAGCAGTCCCAGTTGAATTCCCTTTATAGCCAGGATTTGCGGTACTTGAAACTATCGGTTCTACAACATAATCTTTACCATACAAATTTTCATCTCCTACTACTTGAATGGAAACTTTTTTGTTTCTATCTTTATTTACAAAAATTACTGCAACATCTTGCGTTTCATTTTTACCAACCTCATCTTGCAGGATAAACATAAAATTCTCTCCTTCTTTTTTAGTGGTAACTTTGATGAAATCTACTTTTCCATTGTTATCTAAATCTAAATTATTGATTTTTGTATCGGCTTGATTCAATGATTTTTCAAAACTCTCTATAGTTTCAGCTTTTTGAAAAATATCCAAAACCGCATATAAATTTAAATTATCGCCTGGCAAACCCAATGATTCTGGTTCTACAGAATTTTGAGAAAAAGAAGAAAAACTAAATATACAGCTTAGCAAAGCCACAATTGATAAAATTTTATTTTCCATACTCATTTTTTTACAACATTAATAAAATCAATTGCAATATACCAAAAATAACACCTTAAATCTATTTTATTCACCATAATTTAACATAATATTAAATTTAAAATCAATAAAAATCAAAAACTAAACACTAAAGCACTAAAAAAAACATTCGAAACCTATTTTATTTTTTAAAAAAATCACGCCATTTAAAAACAGGCTGTTTTTATATAAAAAATGGCTGTCTTTAAAAAAATTAATCACAAACCATAGAATAAAAAAAGTGATTTTTAAACACAAAAAAACAGACTTTAATTTAGGAGCAGTAGGAAGAAAATCTTCCGACTTTTTTTTCGTCTTATTTTCATATATTCGTTTAAAATTATTTAATGTTATTTTTCTTATTTTTTATTGGTTTTTCATAAATTTATTACTGTAAATCAGTAATTCTTAACAAATTTTAAAGACCACAAAGTATCCGTTAGTGAGCTGCTAAGTTTTAGACCTGAAGCACTCCTATCAAATCTCTCTACAAGTACCGAAGTGGATCACTATTCAAAAGTGCTTCATGGTAAAAAAGTATTTTATCTACTTCTATAAGCTATTTTAGACAATGAAAGACTTAGCCAACGGACATTGGAAGACACTTATAACTATTCAGGCTTTAAACCATTTTTAATTTGGATGAATCAGAAACTGTTAGAAGGAGCTCTATCTCTGAGAGGCTCTAGAAGATTGATTCTCATTATTTTAAGGAGATTTTTGAATACATGTATGATCGTTTCTCTGAAAGTTACAATGAAATAGAAAGAGATAAGTATAATTTAATTCGAGTAGACAGCACCATTGTTTCAGATCCAGCAGGAAAACTTAAAGATGGAATTGATCAGAATAACGGCAGAAAGCTTGAAAAACATAACATTTGTTTTGATGGGACTCTTCCAACAGGTATTTAAACACTTAATAACCAGTGCAATGTAACCTAGAAAAATACACTTCCTGAGGCTATTTCAAAGCAGGTAAAAAAAAATGCTGAGCATCTTAGTTTTTATATTATTGACAGGGGTGTTCAATCAGCCCGGACCATGAAAGAGTTTTCCAAAAAGAATATCAAATTTGTTATCAGAGTCAGGGAAATCGTAAACACGTGGAGATAGAATCTCTAATCAAGGAAAATCAGGATTTAGATATTGGTGTAAATTTGCTAATAATAGATAGTATTATTATTCTGGATACAGGCCTCCCAATAATAAATAAACAAGGAAACATAAAGCATAAGGAAGAAAAAATTGAAAACCAATTCAGACTGGTGATAGTAAAAAATAATGAGCAACCCGAAAAAATATTTTGGTTCATCACCAATAATTTTGAACTTACTACTAAGGAAGTTGCAAATTATTATAGAAGAAAATGGGATATTGAAGTCTTTATCAGATTTATCAAACAAGAACTCAATGTCAGTCATATCCTATCTCTCAGTAAAAATGGAATGGAAGTCATGATTCATATGACTCTAATTGTAGCGATGCTGGCCTTAATTTACAAAAAAGCAAATAACCTAAGCTACAAAACAGCCAAAAGAAGGTTTGTTATGGAATCAAGAGAGCTTATTACGATAAATACTGATTATACTCTCGGGTGGGGATCCTGCCAAAGTCTTTAAAACGTAAAGTGGCCGGAATTTCTTCCGACCACTCCTAACTTTAAGTCAGTTTTTTTTTGTGTTATATTAATTTCGACTGCCTCGCATAGTTGACCTACTCATCCCTGAAGGTCGTGCAACAGGTCGTGCAACAGGTCGTGTTGCTTGTTGAGAACTTGGCCATGAAACTGGATTTGTTGACGGTCTTGACGTTGGCCAAGTTGATGCGGGTCTATTGACTGGTCTAGTTGAAGGATAAGTAGAAGGTATATTGTTAGAATTTCCTGGCCTCGTCATTGTTGGAGAACCATTAGATGACGATCCTGGTCTTGTCAGTGTTGGATAGCGATTAGATGACGATCCTGGTCTTGTCACCGTTGGATAGCGATTAGATGACGATCCCGGTCTTGTCACTGTTGGATAGCGATTAGATGACGATCCTGGTCTTGTCACTGTTGGATAGCGATTAGATGACGATCCTGGCCGAACAACTGGTGAAATAGGCTTTTTATAGACCCTTCCTTCGTAAGTTCGTTTGTACATATTATTCATCCTGTTTGCCCTAACAAGATTTGAATAGGTCCTTCTATTACCATAATAATTTCGATAATAAGGTGTTCGCAAATAGACCGATCTTCGATAATAATGACTTCCATAAAAATTCCTATGATACCCACAATAACTACGATAAAAAACAGGGCGCCAAGGTCTCCAATACGACGGGTAATGTCCCCAATACCAAGGAGAACGCCATGTCACAAACAAAGGGGAAAATAAAAATACCACGACAGGCCATGCACTAATAGACGGCCCTACTCTTTCGTTATTGGTTGTATAGTTATTGGTTGTATTATTATTAATTACAGTTGTTCCACTTTCTGAATACCCCGGATTTATAGTTCCTCCAATTGTATCGTTTTGAGAAGGCTCAACTATATAATCCTTACCATACAACTCCTCATCTCCAATTACTTGGACTGTAATTTGCCCATTTTTATTCTTATCTACTTCAATTACAGCAACATCTTGTTTTTCAGACCCACTAACAGATACTTGCAGCAGCACAAAAAAAGTATCTCCTTTTTTTTCGCTTGACACCTGAATATAATCCGCATTATTATCATTATTTAAGTCAAGATTATTGATTTTATTTTCTTCCAAATTAATAGATTTTTCAAATTCCTCGAGTGTTTTCGATTTTTGAAAAACATCTAAAACCGCATATAAATTTAAATTATCCCCTGGCAAACCCAAAGCTTCTGGCTCTTCACTGGTTTGCGAATATCCAGCATATCCAACAAAGCTGAACAAGATTAAAGCTAAATAAATTATATTTTTTTTCATGATTTCTGTATAAATTATTCATTGATATAATACAATATTACACTAAGATATAAAAAAACAACAAAAGTTTAATTACAAAAACGAAATAACCTGAATTATGGGTAGTTATATTCGATTTTTTTAACAAAAAAATCGAAAAAATCGAAAAAAAAAAAAAAAAAAACTACAAACCAACATATCAAAGCAACTCAGCAAAAGAAACTCCAATTCCAAAAATAGTTTGTTTATAATCATGATCAATTAAAGCATCTCCATAACCATGAAAAAATTGAAAATGCCCTCTTAGATTCCCCTGAATAGGAAATCCCCAATCCAATTGAATGCTTCCATTATTAAACTCACCTGTTCTTAAAGAATGCTGACCATGAGCTGTAAGAATGTTTTTGTTTAAAACATACACAAAAGTAGCATCTCCTCTTCCTGTAAAATCTTTTATATTTGAATTTTCTTGAATTTCAACGGCATACCATGATCTAACAATCAAACTCCAATTTTTATCTTCAAAAGCTACAAATCCAATTATTCTATTCCAACTTCTTGTAAGTGTTTCTGTTCTTCCATTGGATTGATGGTTTAAAGCTATTCCAAACATTCTTCCATGAAGACCCAAAAAATTAAATTTGGCAGGGACATTCAAAATAAGTTCTGGCTCATAATTGGTTTCTCTAAAAGGTCTTGAAAATTCTTTGTTGAAAATTTGCCAATAGGATTTTTGTGTATAAGCCATCCATAAATCTGCTTTTCCAAACAAAATATCTTGTGCTATTTTGACTTTAAAACTTAATTGAAATTTAGCTTCTACTTTATTTAATTTTACATATTTATCTACAGAAACTTCAGTTCCAGAATTGTAGGGAAGTTCATTTGGGTCTGATGAATATCGGAAAGGCAAAACGTAAATGGGTTTGTATTTTGAAAGTAAAAAAGTGCCGTTTTGAGTATCGGGTTCCAATTCCCAAATTTGGGTAAGTGTTTGAAAACGTCTAGACTTATTAGAAAACAAACTAGATTGCCCATTCACGGCTAAAAAAAACAATAATGCTAAAAAGAGACAAAAATTCGAAAAATTGAACTGTTTTATCATATAATTTTATTTAAGTACAAAAGACTAAAAATAAAAAATCACTCCCATTCTAGGAGCCTTCTACTTTTTGAAAATTTCCAATAAAGCGGTTGTACCAAGAGTAACACCCAATGGGATTGCACTCAAATCTACTTCAAAATTGCTATTGTGATTAAAAAATGGAAACATTTTGCCTTCTTTAGTAGCCTTTTCTGACGCTTCTTTATTGGCGATACCAACCAACATATAGTCATATATTGGTTTTGGATTGTGTATAACCAAATGGTGAAAATCTTCTGAACCCATAACTGCGGGAATATTTTTGATGTTTTTGTCTGGGGCAATAACTGCTTCTAATGCTTTATTTACCTTGTTTACCATTACTTCATTGTTTACCAATGGAAACGCCATTCCTTTCATAGTTAGCGTTGGATACAATTCTTTAGGCAAATCATAGGCAAAGGCAATGCTCTCATTTATTCGTTTAATTCCGTTTATCATAACGTTACGGTCTTGTTCATTAAACCAACGTAGATTTAATTTTAACAATGCCGAACCAGGAATTACATTGTTATCTATTCCGGATTGAAAAGAACCTACAGTTATCACAGCTGCGTTTTGTGGATCAATGCCCCGACTTATTATGGTTTGATATTCAATTACGGCAGCTGCTCCCATCAAAATTGGGTCTTTTGCAACGTGAGGAGAAGATCCATGACCGCCAATTCCATAAAATGTAACATCTAGAACATCCATTCCAGCCATTCTTTTTCCGCTTCCATTTGAAATTATACCTACAGGAAAAGGAGCTGTGTGCATTCCAAATAAATAATCGGGTACAGGAACTCCTTTCTCATACATTTTATCATTAATCATAGCTTCTGCTCCTTCACCCAATTCTTCTGCGGGTTGCCCAACCATTACTAAAGTTCCACTCCATGATTTCTTTAAAACCACCATAGCTTTAGCGACACCCAACATCCAAGTCGTATGCGCATCATGTCCGCAGGCGTGCATTGCAGGTACATCTTCACCTGATCTATTTTTTACTAGTTTATTGTTTGCGTATGCGATTCCCGTAGTTTCTTGAACGGAATTACAATCCATATCAGCGCGATACATAACGACAGGTCCATTTCCATTTTTCAAAATACCAACTACGCCTGTTTTACCAATTCCAGTTTTAACCTCAAATCCTAAAGCTTTTAATTCTTTAGCAACAATAGCAGCAGTTCTTACCTCCATGAATCCTAATTCCGGATTTGAATGAATATCTTCAAACATTTCTACCAGTCGCTTAGTATCGGTATCTACTATTTCATTTAAATCTTGATTGGAGGAATTTGATTGACCGAAAACACCAGTTATTTTTATCAAAAAAATAAATAGTACCAAAGAAAATGTTTGATGCTGTTTCATTTTATTCTAGATTTTTGAATCATTTTTTTACACGATTTAAGTAGTTTCTATATTAAAACCAGTCAATTAATTAAATATTCGAACAAATTATAAAGTTATATTTAAACTCTTATTTTATGTCAATAGGTTTTGAAAAATCTTTATAGATTGAAAATTACAAAATCAATATTTGTTAAATCTACAAATAATAAAAAACAATTAACCAGTGAGATACTTATAAAGATTTAAATATTAACAAGTGTTTAAACTATGAAATGCTTTAAATATATTTTCAGCCGTTGGTTAAAATGATTTATTGAAAAACAATATTGACATTATAGCTTTTGTTTCTATTTAAAACAATATTAAAACTTTTGATAGGCATTATAAAATTTACTCTAGCTTTAAGAAGTTTTACATAAACAACTGTTAATAAACAAATTAAGACAAAATAAAAAAGTAAATTTATAGAAATATAATTGTTAAAATTATATTTATTAACAACTTAAAAAACCAATCTTATGGAAAAAATCATTCATGTTGTTTCAATTTTTTTAGGATTATTAATCCTAAACGAAGTCTTCAGAAGGTCAAAGTGGCTTTCAATAATTGTTTTTGTAGGTATTGCTGGAGTGTTAACTTTTACGGTTTGGCCCACCGCAGGTGATCATCCCGATGCAACTATTAATACTTGGTTCCACTGGGCTAAAGTGTACTCTGCAATTGCTGGCGTACTCATTTTTGCCTATATAAGATACTCTAAATCTGGCGCATCGAACAAAAACATTCTTTTTTTACCCGCTTTGATATTAGGAGTAAACATCCTTGAGGCGGTCTTAAGAGATTTTGAACTTGGTGGAGAGAATGGTGGCATTTGGCATTATCTTAACGGAATTGCTGGTATCCTTTCGATCATAACCATATCTGGATGGGTTGGTATAAATGTTACAAAAGACAAGTCGCAAGATATGATTTGGCCCGACATGCTTGTATTTTGGATCATCGCTTATGATATTTGGAATTTTGCCTACATCTATTTTTGTGTACCACAACATACCTTCTATAATGTCGCGGTTTTATTTTCGTGCACCGTTCCGGCTTTGTTTATTACAAAAGGAAGTTGGTTGCAAGCGCGTGCTATAACCTTGAGCGCATGGATGATGTATCTATTTACATTCAACTATTACGTAGACAATCCAAATACCTACATAATGCCTGAGCATAATGAAACTTTATTGTTAATAGTAGGTATCATTAGTTTTGGAGCCAATGCCGCTTTTGCTTGGATACATTTCTCTAAAATGATCAAAGACAAACGCTTTGGTTTTGGTCAAGAAGTACATGTAAATTAACACTGCAACTAATTTTTAAATAAAAAAGAGAATAATTGTATTCCTTTTCTCTTTTTTATTTAAATTTATACTAATTAGTGTTATGCATTTTCTAAAGTTTATAAAGTTAAAAAATCAATTTTAATGAATAAGAAAATTATTTTCCTATCCACTTTTTGTTTACTTGTAACAAATTTACATTCTCAGATAGTAGTTTCTACAAGTCTTGAAGAGGCTATAAACAAAGCAATCGACAAAAACATTTCGCTTAAAAACTCAACAATAGAAATAGAAAAACTAAATCTACAAGAAAAAGGGATTCGCAATAAGTACATCCCAACAGTAGAAGCCTACGCACTCTATTCTTACTTTGATAGCAACTTGACATTGGATTTCCCAAGTACAACCGTTGGAAATATCCCATTATTTAAAGATAAAGGAACATTTGATAATTCGGGTAATTTTTTCATAGGCAGTCTTATGGCAAAAAGTGTGTTATTTAGTGGCATGCAAATACCCAATGGAGCCAATGCGGTCAAACAAAAAGCCATTGGAACAGCTTATTTGAAAGACTCTGAGAAAGACGCCATAATCAAAGATGTAATTAACACTTTTGATCAATTAAAACTAATCAACGAAACCGAGAAACTAATTAATGACAGTGATAAAAGGCTGAATACCGAAACCAAAAGAGTTTCTAGAGCAATTGAACTGGGACTTGCCATTCCTTATGATAGAGACAAAATAAAGTTGGCTTTGCTAGAATTAGAGTCCAAAAGAATTGAATTAAACGGAAAACGAGCGCTACTTTACAAAAAAATCGAATACTTAACGGGTTATTCCAACACAGAAATTAATGCAGTTCAATATGAAATTGTTCCCTATATTCTTTTTGATACTAATTTAAACACCGACAACAAACAAGAAATAAAGGCTTTAGAATCATTCAAATTAGCAAGCGAATATTTATTAAAAAAAGAAAAAGGCACTTACCTACCAACTGTTGGCGCTTTTGGGGGTATTACTTATTCCAGTATATTTGATTTGAAAGGAACTACTTCAACTATTCCTATTATAAACCAACCTGTAAGTTTGGGGGTAAATGAATTTTCGTTAAAACCTTTGTTAATGGTTGGCGCTGCAATGAAATGGGAAATTTTTGCGGGTTTTGAAAGAGAACATAAAGTACATGAAGCCAAATTAAATATCGAAAAAGTTCAGAACCAAATTGACGACACCAAACAAAAACTACAGTTATTGCTAGAAAACAATATGGTTAATTATGATGTTTTAATGAAAAAAATTGAAATCTCTAACCAGCAAGAAAAAGTTGCCAAAAACAATTTAAACTTGGCTTCCAAACAATACAAAGAAGGACTTATCAATGTTTCTGAATTATTAGAAGCCGAAAATGACTCTTTCAAAGTATCTACTACCAAATTAAACACCCTAATAGAAGAACGTTTAGCCGCAATTGAAACGATTATAACCACTGGGGAATTGTCTAAAAAATTATCTAAATAATAATTAAAATATGAAAAGAGCTATCACCATACTGTTCCTGACATTGATTGTATTAAGCTGTAGCAAGCCAAAAAACAATAGCCTTTTACAAGGAAAAGTAGAAAATGAACAAATTGCAATAGTTAGTAAGATTCCTGGCAAAATAATTAAAATAATGGTAAAAGAAGGAGACTTTGTTAAAAAAGGAGACACTCTCGCTATACTTGACATTCCAGAAGTGGACGCCAAAAAAAGTCAAGCTGAAGGCGCCGTAATTAGTGCAAAAGCGCAGTACTCTATGGCGGTCAAAGGAGCTACAGACAATCAAATCAAGCAACTTGAAGCCAAAAAAATGGGATTGAAAGAGCAATATGAATTTGCTCAAAAATCAATCAATAGATTAAGCAACATGCTCAAAGACTCCTTAGTTTCCCAGCAAACTTTTGATGAAACTTTTGCCAAATACCAAGGTGCTCAAGCGCAATACAATGCAGTTTTAGCAGAAATTGATGAAGCTAGAAAAGGAGCACGAATTGAACAACAAACGATGGCATTAGGACAGCAAGACAGAGCCTACGGCGCTTTGCAAGAAGTAGAATCTGCCAATAAAGAACGTTATGTTATAGCTCCACAAGATATGAGTATTGAAACCATAACCCTTAACTTGGGAGAGTTGGCTTTACCAGGTTACACCTTATTTAATGGCTATATAAGCAATAGCACGTACTTTCGATTTACAGTCCAAGAAAGTCAGCTTTCTGGTTTCAAAAAAGGGCAAGAAATTAGTGTTGGCATTCCAAATTCTGATAAAAAAATTAAAGGAAAAATTACTATAATAAAACAATTGGGTGCATACGGAAACATTGCAACCGCTTATCCCGATTATGAATTACAAGAAAGTTTGTTTGAAGTGCGAATTTCTCCATTAGACATAAATGAAACAAAAGATTTAATTACGAAAACAACTGTAACTTTATCATTATAATTATGCAAAATTTCTTTTCCCTCTTAAAAAGAGAATTTCAATTATTCTGGCAAAATAAAATCTTACGAATGCTATTTATAGGAGCTCCTTTATTGTATGCCATTTTGTTAGGATATGTTTACAGTAAAGGAAAAGCAACAGATTTACCTATTATTGTTGTTGATATGGATCAATCTGAAATGAGTGCAAAAGCTATTGAAATGTTTAATGATGATGAAGTTATAACTATTAAAGCACTGTTATTCGACAAAAATGACCTTTCGAAAATTGCAATAGACAATGAAGCCAATTGCATAGTAATTATTCCCAAAGATTTTCAAAAAATGGTGCTTACCAAACGGTACCCAGAAATTATTACTATTGTTAATACCGCCAATATTTTAACTGCTAATTTTTCGTCTAATGCTATACAAGTTTGTTTAGGCACCTTAAAAGTAGGCGTTCAAATGGAGACCTTACGCAAGCAAGGCATACCTGAAAAATTATTAGCGTCAGAATATGAACCTTTTAAAACTACTTTTGTCAAAAAAAACAACCGTAGCAGCAATTACTTATATTACTTATGGCCCGGTGTTTTAGCCGCCGTTTTGCAACAAGTAATTCTATTAGCATTAGCCTTATCTTTTGCCTCTGAATTTGAGAATGGAACTTTTAAAATTTTAGTAAACAAATGTCCTTCGGTTTTAAAAATGATGAGTATAAAAATCATTCCTTACCTTATTATGAGTTTTGGCGTTTGGCTTCTCTATTGGTTCTTTACCTTTTATTTCAGAATTTCTTTTTTCGAAAATTTACTACAGCTCACCTTTGTGGCGGGGATATTTGTGTTGTCCGTTTCATTCATCGGAATATTGGTGAGTATCCTAATTCCAAATCAACTTAAAGCCACTGAAATTTTAATGGTTATCGCGACACCTAGTTTCATTTTAAGCGGATTCAGCTGGCCGTTGAGTCAAATGCCCAATTGGGTACAAGGTGTTGCCAATGTAATCCCTTTGACACATTTTTTGAAAGCTTTTAGAATATTAATTATTGAAAATGGCACGCTCTCACAAACTTGGGATTCCATCAAAAACATGATTATTATAGGAAGTGTTTGTGCCGTTTGGGCATATATAGCTTTGTATTTTAAGAAAAAATCGGTGCTAAAAAGTGTACAATAAATAAAAAAGGCAAGAGAAATTAAACTCTTGCCTTTTGTTTATTTTTCGAAAAAATAAATCTATTTTTCAATCTCTTTCATACTGTCCATTTTCTTGTGAGCTAAGAAACCAGTAATATCTTCAAAATGTTCAACTACTCGTTTGTTACCAAATTCAAAAACCTTTGTTGCCAATCCGTCAAGGAAATCACGATCGTGAGAAACCAAAATTAAAGTTCCATCAAAATCACGTAAAGCGTCTTTGATAATATCTTTGGTTTTCATATCCAAGTGATTCGAAGGCTCATCCAGAATCAATAAATTTACGGGTTCCAACAATAATTTAATCATCGCCAAACGGGTTTTCTCACCTCCCGAAAGTACTTTTACTTTCTTGGTCACATCATCGCCATGAAACATAAAAGCACCTAAAATATCTTTGATCTTAGTTCTTACATCACCCACTGCTATATCATCAATAGTTTCAAAAATAGTAGCATTTTCGTCTAACAACGCGGCTTGGTTTTGAGCAAAATATCCAATCTGAGAATTATGTCCAATTTCAACAGAACCACTATCAACGCCAATTTCTTTCATAATAGCTTTGATCATCGTTGACTTTCCTTCTCCATTTTTTCCAACAAAAGCAACCTTCTGACCTCTTTCAATTACAATATTAGCATCTTTGAAAACTACGTGATCTCCATAAGACTTTGACATTTCTTTTACAATTACAGGGTATTGTCCAGAGCGAACTGCTGGTGGAAATTTCAATTTCAATGCCGAAGTATCCACTTCATCTACTTGTACAATAACTAGTTTTTCTAACATCTTAACACGAGATTGAACAGCATCTGTTTTAGAAAAAGTACCTTTAAAACGATCAATAAAAGCACGGTTATCAGCAATCATTCGTTGTTGCTCATCATACGCTTTTTGTTGGTGCATACGACGGTCTTTTCTCAATTCTAAATAATGGGAATATTTAGCTTTATAATCATAAATACGCCCCATTGTTACTTCAATGGTACGATTAGTAATGTTATCTACAAAAGCCCTATCGTGCGAAATCACCACTACTGCTTTGGCTGAATTGATTAAGAAATCTTCCAACCATTGAATACTTTCTATATCCATGTGATTGGTTGGCTCATCCAGTAAAATCAAATCTGGTTTTCGTAAAAGAATTTTAGCCAATTCGATTCGCATTCTCCAACCTCCCGAAAATTCAGAAGTTTGACGTGTAAAATCGTCTCTTTCAAAACCTAAACCAATTAGGATTTTCTCTACTTCGGCTTCATAATTCACTTCTTCAATCGCATAGAATTTCTCACTTAAGTCTGAAACTCTTTCGATTAATTTCATATAGGCATCACTTTCATAATCGGTACGAATGGTTAATTGTTCATTAATTTCGTCGATTTCGGCTTTCATGCTAAAAATTTCACCAAACGCTTTTGATGTTTCCTCCATTACCGTGGCACCATCTGTAGTCAACAAATGCTGAGGCAAATAAGCCACAACAGCATCTTTCGGTGCCGAAACATTTCCTGTCGAAGGTTTACTTTGTCCAGCAATAATCTTTAAAAGTGTAGATTTACCCGCCCCGTTTTTACCCATAAGGGCAATTTTATCATTCTCATTTATAGCAAAAGAAACATCACTAAAAAGAGTTGTTCCCCCAAAATGAACCGAAATATCGTTAATTGTAATCATTATAAAAAGTTAGAAGTTAGAGGTTAGAATTTTGAAGTTTCCATCCTCAATAAATTAAAAGGTGCAAAGATAGATTAAATAAAGAATTGAGCAACACAATTAAATTCTTGTACCGCTAAGATTTCATTAAAATAAAATTCGATAATTCACATAAGGAACTATGCAAATTATCGAATTAAAATAAGGTTATAATTTAAGAAAATTTATCCCACTATTCTTTTCTCCATTTTTTTGATTCCTCAAAAATATGTTCCAAGATTGCAGCTTCTTTTTCATCAAAATCAATATTCCTGCGGCTCATTACTAATCTTGCTGTTTCAAAAGCTTTTTTAGTTACATAAGTGGTAAATCCTGCCGCTCCACCCCAAGAAAAACTAGGTACAAAATTTCGAGGAAAACCGCTTCCAAAAATATTGGCGCTCACCCCTACTACTGTCCCAGTATTGAACATAGTATTGATACCGCATTTACTATGGTCTCCCATCATCAAACCACAGAACTGAAGACCAGTTTTGGCAAATCCTTCGGTTTCATAACTCCACAATTTTACTTCTTCGTAATTATTTTTTAAATTGGAGTTATTACTATCTGCTCCAATGTTACACCATTCTCCTAAGACCGAATCTCCAAGAAATCCATCATGACCTTTATTAGAATACGCAAAAAGAACCGCATTTTTTACCTCCCCACCAATTCTGGAATAAGGTCCTACAGTTGTTGCTCCATACACTTTGGCACCCATTTTTACTTGTGCATTTTCGCATAAAGCAAATGGACCGCGAATGATAGAACCCTCCATAATTTCCGAATCTTTACCTATATATATTGGCCCTTCAGAAGCGTTTAAAGTTACAAACTCCAACTTGGCCCCTTCTTCTATAAAAATAGTTGAAGGTGAAATCACATTAACACTTTTTGGGATGGGCTGTGATTTTCTATCCTGAGTTAAAAATTCAAAATCCTCTCGGATAGCAGCGTCATTTTTAGAAAAAATATCCCAAGTATGCTCTATTGTGATACAATCTTCATTGTATTCCAAAATCTCATATGTATCAAAGTCAACTGATTCTTGTTCATCATTGGTATAAAAAGCAATAACATCATCTCCCCTAAAAATAGCTTGATTAGGTCCAAGATTACTAACCATTTCGACCAGAACAGCATTTGGCAGATAAGAGGCATTAATCATAACATTTTCTTCCAATTCTACCATCGGATATTTCTCTGACAAATATTCTTCGGTAACTGTTGTTGTGGTAGATCCCAAATGCATCTCCCATTTTTGACGAATCGTCATAATACCAATAAGTATATCGGCGACGGGACGAGTGAAGGTAAAGGGCAACAAGGCATTTCGAGCGGGACCGTCAAAAAGTATGTAGTTCATAAATTAAATTATAAATTGTTAAAATGTGATTTGGTTATCACTGCAAAGTTACAACTATTTTTAAATGTTTACGAAAGTAAGGAATCCCACACGTAAAGAATCTGAGTCAAAATTCCATAAAAAAAGCCCCGCAATTTGCGAGGCTTTTGATGTATTTGAAACCAGTTAAAATTATTTAACGTGTTTAGCGTATTTAGTTTTGAATTTATCAATACGTCCTGCAGTATCGATAAGTTTAGATTTACCTGTGTAAAAAGGGTGAGAAGTTCTAGAAATCTCCATTTTTACAACTGGATATTCAACACCATCAACAACTATCGTTTCTCTAGTATCAGCAGTAGATTTAGTGATAAAAACATCTTCATTTGACATGTCTTTAAAAGCAACTAATCTGTAATTTTCTGGGTGTACACCTTTTTTCATCTTGAATCTTTTTTATTTGTTAATTATAACTTGTCTTGAAGCTTTTCTTCTAACAGAAAAGGTATAAACACATTATAACTTTTTGTTTTACAATATTATTTTGAGTTTGCAAATTTACACTTATTTTTCAATATACAAACCATTGAGCCACTTTTTTTATATTGATGTAAAAATCAATTTATACGTGCCATTATATTGGGAATTGTTATATTTGTAGATTAATAAAAAACAACTACAATGGTAAATGAAATTATAAAAAGAAACGGAATAACTTATGGAGTAATAACTGGTGTAATTCTTTGTTTGATTACTGCTTCCATGTATGCAATTAACTTAGAATTATTTATTGCTTGGTGGACTACATTATTAAGTTTTTCTGTTATTATTATTGTACCTATTATTTCGCTTTCTAAAGCAAAAAAAGAGTTAAATGGTGTTTTACCCTATAAAGAAGCATTCACTAGCTACTTCATTGCTGCAGCAATTGGAATACTTATTTCTATTGCTTTCAAAATCATTTTAATTAATTTTATAGATCCTTCCGTAAAAGACACCCTTTTGGATTTAACAATAAAATACCTGATTAGTACTTCTGAAAAATTTGGAGTTCCTGCCTCTGCAATGAATGAAACAATTTCAAAACTAAAAGAAAGTGATCCATTCTCAATTGTTGAACAATTGAAAGGCTCAGTTTTTTATCTCTTTTTTTGCGCTATAATTGGTTTAATTATAGCAGCCTTCTTCAAAAGTAAATCTACACCACAAGAATACAAATAATGAATTTATCTATACTCATACCGCTTCTAAACGAAGAGGAATCACTACAAGAGTTGTACACTTGGATCATTTCTATCATGAAATTGAACAATTATAGTTACGAGATCATTTTTCTGGATGACGGAAGTACTGATGAATCTTGGAATATTATAGAAGGATTTGCCGCTGAGAATCCAAATGTAAAAGGGATTCGATTCATGAAAAACTTTGGAAAATCACAAGCTTTGCATGCTGGTTTTGCTAAAGCAAAAGGCGATGTGATTATCACGATGGATGCCGATTTACAGGACAGTCCTGACGAGATTCCGGGATTGTACGAAATGATTACCACTCAAAAATACGATTTGGTTTCGGGTTGGAAAAAGAAACGTTACGACTCTGTTGTTGCCAAAAATCTTCCATCGAAATTATTCAATTGGGCGGCCAGAAAAACATCTGGAGTGGAATTGAATGATTTTAATTGTGGCCTTAAAGCTTATAAAAATGTTGTTGTAAAAAACATTGAAGTATCTGGCGAAATGCACCGATACATTCCTGTTTTAGCGAAAAATGCTGGTTTTGGAAAAATCGGAGAAAAAGTAGTACAACATCAAGCGAGAAAATATGGAGAAACCAAATTTGGAATGGAACGTTTCATAAATGGTTTCTTGGATTTAATTACGATTTGGTTTCTTTCCCGATTTGGAAAAAGACCAATGCATTTATTTGGTGCCATTGGATCTTTAATGTTTATCATTGGTTTTTTATTGGCTGGATATATTGGAGTTTCGAAACTGTACCATATGTATATGGGGATGCATTACAATCTAGTCACCACCAATCCTTGGTTTTATATTGCATTGACAACAATGGTTTTGGGAACGCAATTATTTTTGGCAGGATTTCTGGGTGAAATTATTTTGAGAACCAAGAACAATGAGGAACGTTACAAAGTTTCTAGTGAAGTGAATTTTTAATTTTTTTCTTGATATAACAAATAGAACACCCAAAAAGCAATTTGCTTATCCTATATTAAAATTAAAAAAATAATTATAAGAACTTAATATTTCGCTTTACGAATCTAGCCCTGATAGGAGCGGCATCCTTTTCTTGTGTCGTTTTTTTCTAACGACACAAGAAAAGATATAGCGGATAGCAGGAAATAGCTCCTAATAAAGCTTATATACTTTCCTTGACAAAATAGAATAACAATTTTAAACTAAATATATAATGCACATAGCACAAAACATTTTAGACGCAGTAAACGAATGGTTAACTCCAACGTTTGACAATGAAACACAAGTAGCCGTTAAAGAATTAATGACGACTTCTCCAAAAGAACTGGAAGAGAGTTTTTATAAGAATTTGGAGTTTGGAACCGGTGGTATGCGCGGTGTAATGGGGGTTGGAAACAACCGAATCAACAAATATACCCTTGGAAAAAACACTCAAGGACTTTCTAATTATTTACATACTGTTTTTCCAGGACAGGCTTTGAAAGTTGTAATTGCTTTTGATTGCCGTCATAATAGTCAATCTTTAGCCAAAGTGGTTGCTGATGTTTTCTCTGCGAATGGGATTCAAGTGTACTTGTTTTCGGATTTGAGACCTACACCAGAATTATCTTTTGCCCTTAAATATTTAGGTTGTCAATGTGGAATTGTACTTACTGCTTCACACAATCCACCAGAATATAATGGTTACAAAGTATATTGGGAAGATGGCGGACAAATTGTTCCTCCTCAAGATGCTGCTATCATTAATGTTATAGAGAATTTGAATTACAACGAAATTAAATTTTCGGCAGACGAAAGTTTGATTCAATACATAGACACTGAAATTGACGAAGCTTTTGTAAAATCGTCTGTAGAGAATGCGAGTTTCAACACACCGCAAGAAGCCAAAGACAACTTAAATATTGTGTTTACTTCTTTGCACGGGACTTCGATTACGGCTGTACCAGCAACTTTGGAAAAAGCGGGTTATACGAATGTGAACATCGTTCCAGAGCAAGCCAAACCAGATGGAAATTTCCCAACGGTAAAATCTCCGAATCCAGAAGAGCCAGAAGCATTGACTATGGCACTGGCTTTGGCAGACAAATTGAACGCTGATATTGTTGTGGGTACTGATCCAGATTGCGACCGTTTGGGAGTTGCTGTTAGAAACAACGAAGGCAAAATGATTTTGTTGAACGGAAACCAAACGATGATTTTGATGACGGCTTTCCTATTGGAACAATGGAAAAAAGCGGACAAAATAAACGGACAACAATTTGTGGGTTCTACTATTGTTTCTACTCCAATGATAATGGAATTAGCAACTGCTTATGGCGTAGAATGCAAAGTGGGATTAACAGGCTTTAAATGGATTGCCAAAATGATCAAAGATTTTCCTGAACTGGAATTTATTGGTGGCGGAGAAGAGAGTTTTGGATACATGGTTGGTGATGCTGTTCGCGATAAAGATGCTGTTGCAGCTACATTATTAGTTTGCGAAATAGCCGCTCAAGCCAAAGCTAAAGGCAGCTCTGTTTACAATACTTTGTTGCAATATTATGTAGATTTTGGTTTCTACAAAGAGCATTTGGTTTCTATTACTAAAAAAGGAATGGAAGGATTGGCCGAAATTAATCAGATGATGGTTGATTTACGCGAAAATCCTTTGAAAGAAATCAATGGTCAAAGAGTGGTGATGTTGGAAGATTACAAGTCCTCAATTGCTAAAAACCTTTTTACAGGTGAAGAAGAAACAATGGATATCCCAAAATCTGATGTATTGATTTATTACACAGAAGACGGTTCTAAAATATGTGCCAGACCAAGTGGAACTGAGCCTAAAATTAAATTTTACATCAGCGTAAACACCCAATTAGAAAGCGTTGCCGATTTCACAAGAGTAGAAGAAGTGTTGAACGAAAAGATTAAAAACATAATTATTGCAATGCAATTGAACTAATGAACAATTTTAAAAGAATATTCCCTTTTGTAATTCCTTATAAAAAGTATGCTTACCTGAACATTTTTTTTAATGTTTTGTATGCACTTTTTAGCACACTTTCTTTTGTTTCGTTGATTCCGATGATGCAAGTTTTATTCGACCAAACCAAAAGAAATACGACAATGCCAGTTTACAAAGGTATTTGGGAAGTTAAAAAGTATGGTGAAGATTATTTAAGTTATTATATTACACACACAACCGATACTTTTGGAGTAGGACGAACATTAAGCATAATGGTCATTATCATCATTTCTATCTTTTTATTAAAAAACTTATCTGATTATTTAGCCATGTTTTTTATTACTTTTTTACGAAATGGAGTATTGAAAGATATGCGAAATGCCATGTACAAAAAGACTATTGAATTACCATTGGCTTTTTACTCCGAAAAAAGAAAAGGAGACGTAATCGCTAGAATTTCAGGAGATGTTAATGAGGTTCAAACTTCATTTTTATCCATTCTTGAACTGATTGTAAAGGAGCCTTTGACGATTGTTTTTACCCTAATTACAATGGTTACTATCAGTGTACAATTGACTCTTTTTGTGTTTATTTTTATCCCAGTTTCAGGATATGTTATTTCCCTTATTGGAAAACAATTAAAAAAGAAGTCAACTAAGGCACAAGAAGAACAAGGCGTCTTTTTATCAACTATCGAAGAAACATTGGGCGGACTAAAAGTAGTAAAAGGTTATAACTCAGAAAACTACTTCAACCGTGTTTTTCAAGAGTCAACACAACGTTTTTTTACATTATCAAATAGCATAGGTAATCGCCAAAACCTAGCTTCTCCAGCCAGTGAGTTTATGGGAATTATGGTTATTGCTATATTACTATGGTACGGAGGACACATGGTCTTAATAGAAAAAACATTAAACGGAGCTTCCTTTATTGCCTATATGGGACTGGCATACAACATTCTGACTCCGGCTAAATCTATTTCAAAAGCATCCTACGCCATCAAAAGAGGGAACGCAGCCGCTGAGCGAGTTTTAGAGATCTTGGATCAAGAAAATACTATTACCAGTAAATTGAATGCTGTAGAAAAGACTACTTTCGATTCACAAATTGCTATCCAAAATATTAACTTCAGTTATGAAGAAGAAAATGTATTGAAAAATTTTTCACTTACCGTAAAAAAAGGACAAACTGTTGCACTTGTGGGGCAATCCGGAAGTGGAAAAAGTACAATTGCCAATTTATTGACGCGTTTTTATGATGTAAATGAGGGAAGTATTGCAATTGATGGGATTGCCATTAAAGATTTCAATTTGCAATCACTTCGTAGTTTGATGGGATTGGTTACACAAGATAGCATTTTATTCAATGATACTATAAAAGAAAATATTTCACTAGGAAAACTAGATGCAACAGATGAAGAAATTATAGAGGCTCTGAAAATAGCCAATGCCTATGAATTTGTGAACGATTTACCAAAAGGCATTTACACAAACATTGGTGACAGCGGGAATAAACTTTCTGGAGGTCAAAAACAAAGACTTTCTATAGCTCGTGCTGTTTTAAAAAATCCACCTATTATGATTTTGGATGAAGCAACATCGGCACTAGATACCGAAAGTGAAAAATTCGTTCAAGTGGCACTAGAAAATATGATGCAAAACAGAACTTCTATTGTAATTGCACATCGCCTTTCAACCATTCAAAAGGCCGATTTGATTGTAGTTATGCAAAAAGGAGAAATAGTAGAGCAAGGAAAACACGACGAACTTATTGCTTTGAATGGTACTTATAACAAATTGGTAACGATGCAGTCGTTTGAATAGCATAGATTAGTTTAAAAAGTTTAACAAAAACTAAACTTTAAACCTTTTAACCTTTTAATTTATACCCATAAAATGTACCTTAACAATCCTAACATAAAACTTCCACAAGATCCAGATACCATTGTATGGAAATATCTGGACTTGTCGAAGTTTTTGGATTTATTGCTTTCGCAAAAATTATTCATGTCTCGATCTGATAAATTTGAAGACCAATACGAAGGCACTTTTAGCGAACCTACATTTGAGGAAATCAAAAAACTTTCGATAAACAATCCTGATTTTTTAAATTATTACAAAACCCATCGGGAGAAAGTAGCCATTAGCAGTTGGCACATCAATGAATATGAATCGTTTGCCATGTGGCAAATTTTTACCCAAAACAGCGAAGGATTGGCCATACAATCTACCGTAAAAAGGCTTCAAGAGGCTTTGGTTCCCGAAAAAAATTACAAACAATATATTGGTGAAGTCAATTATATCGACTACAAAAAAGAATACATTCCGTTTGATGATATGTTTTTCCCTTTTTTGTTTAAACGAAAAAGTTTTCAATACGAACGCGAAGTACGCATCATTACAGACGTAGCAGACAGCAACATCAAATTGAATGATGGTTTAAAAATAAATGTAAATATCAGTCAACTGATAGAAAAAATTTATATACATCCCAAATCCGAGAATTGGTACAAAAACTTAGTAATTCAATTGGTAAAACAACTAGGATTTGATTTTGAAATTGAAAAATCAGATTTAGAAAGTGACATATTGATTTAAGAGTTAAATCGGATTGTATGTTTCCACTTTCCAATCATTTTTTGCCAAATCGATATAATTGTAATGAAGTACATCCTTGCTGTCAAACTTCCCATTTTTATTGGTGTCCTCAACAGTTCTAAAGTACAAACGGTTTTGAGATTCTATCAAGTTCCAATCGATCAATTCTTGAAAATCAGCTGAAACTTTGGTCAATTTTCCCCCACTAATTTTACTTAGATACAAAGTTGTAATATCACTTACATCAAGTTTTCCATCTTTATTGGTATCCATATCACACATCGTATAAACCATAATTTGCTTATTGATTTTATCCGAAACTGTTTTTAAATAAGTAGCTGTTTGAATTAAAATTGGCTCATCTGTTAATGCTCTAATAGAATCGGAACCAATTTTTTGAAATTTAAGATTTTGCAAATATCCTGTAATTTCATACTCGGATGCATTTGATATAGTGAAACTCAAATCATTTACACTCGAAGAACCGTATTTATTTTTGGAACCTTTTTCATATACGCTCAAATCTCCTACTGGATGAATCAAATAGTCTGTTCCTTGCATTTGAATGGGCAAATCCGCAATTTTGATTTGGGTTGAATCGGCTTTGGTTAATTCTCTCCCTACTTTTGAAGCATCGTAAGTCACTTTAGGCTTTTCAGATTCTTCTTTACAACTTGCTAAAAATAAAAGCGATATTCCAACAAAGGCAAAATACGATATTCTCATAATAATTTTAATATTAAAAAATAAACTCAAATGTAATCATTTTTAAAAATGAAAAAGGCGATATACTGCAGATTTATTCATTTTAATATAATTATAACCTCATGCTCAACTTCAAATTAAAAACGCGGGTTGTCATATAATTCGGAATCGCATATTCTGTTTTGGTATATACATCTCGAACCCAAGTATTGGTTATCGCATTTTGATTGTTAAAAAGATTGAAAATTTCAAAACCCAGAGACAGTTCCTTTACACTTTTTAAAAATTTCATATTAGACATTCCTATTTTTTGATCGATAAAAACTTTGGAAAATCCAACATCAACACGGCGGTAGTCATTCAATCGATTTTGATACAAATACGGATCTGAATACGATGGTGAACCTCCTGGTAATCCGGTATTGTAAACCAAATTTAGATACAATTTTAAACTCGGAATATTTGGCATATAATCCTGAAACAAAAGTGCAAATTTCAATCGTTGGTCTGTTGGTCTGGAAATATATCCTTTGTTATCGATATTCTCTTCCGTTTTTAGATAGCCAAAACTAATCCAAGAATCGGTTCCTGGAACAAATTCCCCATTCAGACGAACATCTAGACCTTGCACATAAGCAATCGCATTGTTATTTGCCGCATAGCGTATCCTTACATTATCAACTGTATACGGATTTAGATTGGTCATTTTTTTATAATACCCTTCGGTTACTAACTTAAATGGTCGTTCCCACATTTTAAAACTATAATCATTCGCTATAACAAGATTTATAGATTTTTGAGCTTTAACATTTGGTTGCACCACTCCACTGAAATCACGCAATTCTCTATAAAAAGGAGGCTGATTATACACCCCAATGGTAAATCGGAATAACATTTCTTTTTTCCAATCGGGTTTGATAGCGAATTGGGCTCTTGGACTAAAAACAGTTTGAAATTTATTATCTAAATTATCACCTGTAACTTCCCAGCTTTGCATTCGTGCACCTAGATTATACCAAACTTCGCTTGAACCCAAAATATCTTTTCTACTCCATTGTGCATATGCCGAAAACCGATTGATATCTGTAAAATTTATAGCACTTACATATTGGTAAGGAACTAACAATCCTGCATAAGGTAGATACGGTTCATTATTTTTAGGCAACACAATTGGAGGTCTTATCGAAAACCCAGCCGAATCAATTACTTCCCATTCTGAAATTCGGTCATGAATCGATTCTTTGGTGTATTTTACTCCCCATTCGATTTGATTTTGTTTCCAGTTTTTCAACCCTTTAAGCTCCAAATTAGCAATCAAAGCATCCAAATCATTTCGAGCATGATTGATCTGAGAACCAATCCCTCTAGAAAAGGCAATATCCCCGTATGTATCCGAACCAATATTGGTATCGACTTCGCCCAAACGGTATTGTGCTAAAATATCAAAATATTCTTGTTCTAAAGTATGAAAAACGGATCCAATAAATTTCAAGGTAAAAGTATCACTCACTTGATATGTGGATTTTAAAGCTCCAAAATAAGTATCGTATTTGTCCTTTTCCTTGCCTTCATAATAAACAGCAAGTGCCATTGGAGCATCTACTGTTCCAAAATTAGTTTGACGAGTAAGAGGTTGGTACAAATACTTATTTTGAGAAATATTCCCTAGAAAACTCCATTGCCATTTGGCAGAAGCTTGATAATTGACGTTTGTTTGAATATCTGCAAAAGTAGGCGTATAATTAGTTTGAGTTTCTTGACTATTGACTAAAAGACTATTATTTCTATATCTAATGCCAGTAATAGCTGACCATTTTTTATCTTTAGAAACCGCATCAACAGCTAGACTTCCACCTAGGAGACTCATTTCGAGAGCCGCACCAAATTTTGTTGGATTTCTATAGGTAATATCCAAAACTGAAGACATTTTATCCCCATACTTTGCTTGAAAACCTCCTGCTGAAAATTCTATATTTTGAACCAAATCGGTATTGATAAAACTCAACCCTTCTTGTTGACCTGACCGAATCAAAAAAGGACGATACACTTCAATCTCGTTTACATATACCAAATTTTCGTCGTAATTTCCTCCTCGAACCGAATATTGTGTACTAAGTTCATTATTAGAATTTACACCAGGCAACGTTTTCAAAACATTTTCAATTCCAGCATTGGCCCCAGGAATAAAACGAATATCTTCGGCTTCAAAAGTAATAATACCTTGGACTGTTTTTTTAGTATTGCCGTTTATAATAACCTCACCCATCTGTTCTTCCTGATCATTCATCTGCAAGTTGAGCAGATAAACTTCATTGGACTTTAAAGAAACAGTAAGACTAGCTTTTTTTAATGAAATATGAGTAAAAGCTATAGTAACTTTTTGATCGGAAGGAATTGCAATTTGATAGAAACCTTTTTCATTTGTTTGAGTCGTATTATTCAAACAATTTACATTTACGCCTTCAACAGGAAGATTTTTTTGATCGAAAATAACTCCTTTAACAAAAGCAGTCTGAGCAAATGAATTTGATCCTATCCATACAAAAATAAAACAACACAGCGATTTAAAAATATTCAATTGGTTTTGATTTATTGTTTTTGATTTCTTTGAAAATGAGTTTCAAAGATAGAAGAATTCCCTACATTATCAACTACTACCACTTTTAAAACATTATTACCTTGAGCCACTATGCCATCACTGAAATTATGGGTCAACAATCCTGTTTTATTATCGTATTCCATCAAAATCCATTCTCCATTTAGATAGCCATTATATGACTTTATACCTGAAACAGAATCCGAAATATTCACTTGAAGCAATTTTTGATTGTCTAATGTTTTGCCTTCAATAGGTTTAGTCATAGAAATAATAGGCGGAATCGTATCCAAAACTAATTTAAATTGACCCAAAGTTTTTGTTTTCGCCTCATATACATTCTCTTTTTGACGGGTTGCATTGTAGCTCACCCTCCTACCTTCTATCCTACCTATAAACACTTTTTCTTTAAGACTTTCAGAAAAACTATCACTCTCCATAGAAACAGTAAAACTAGAATGAGCAGGAACCGTATCGTCATGTACAGTCAAAACATTGTTTTTTACATCAAAATTCAAATTAAAGTCATTATAAAAAGTCCCAGCAGGAAAGAAAACAGAACATTTGTCTTTTTCAAAAAAGCAATCTTTCGAAGCTTTAACTAAATAATTAGAAACAACAGCTTCTTTTTCGATTATAGTTGAAAGTGCATCATATGATATTGGAATAGTAATTGTTGTTTTATTTCCATAAAAATCTGAAACCTCCAAACGACAAACTGAATTCACATTAGGAAGCACCGAAATAACGCCATTAGTATCATCTGTTCTAATAATACTCAGATTAAAGGGCGGATTCATAAATAATTTTTGAATTCTTTGTTGTGTTTTTTTATAAAAAGAATAATCGATAAATGCATTTATATAACGCATTTCATCAAAAGAATAAGTATTGAATTGATAGCCAAAAATAGATTTGCCATTACAAAACAAATTCACATCAAAAACGCCATTTTTATTAAATGACACATCATCATAGTCATAAGCTGAAATTCCAAAACCTATTTTACCGTTGGCAACAACTTTATCTGCTAAATATGTTCCGTCTTTCTGCAATGACAAATTAATTGGTATAAGACGTTGTGCGTGATTAACCGTAGTTTTGGAATCTAAAGGATATACGAATAAATTAGAAACAATAGGCTTTTTGGCATCTTCCATAAAAGTATCAAAACCAAAAAACATAGGATTAATTACTTTTTCCGTTTTAGTGTCTCTGAATTCAAAATGCAAATGAGGCCCTTCAGAAGCACCCGTATTTCCAGAAAGAGCTATTAACTGTCCTTTACTAACAGGCATTTCATTTGGTTTAAAATACATTTCAATTTCAAAAGACTGTTCTTTATAATGCGTTTTCTTTATAACACTTTCGATAAAATCGGTAGCTTTTTGCAAATGACCATACACCGAAGTATATCCATTAGGGTGATCAATATAAATGGTTTTCCCATTACCAAAAGTAGAAATCTTAATTCTGGAAACATAACCATCTGCAACTGCATAAACATTGATCCCTTCTCTTTGAAGCGTTTTCATATCGAAGCCAGCGTGAAAATGATTGGGTCTTAATTCACCGAAATTTCCAGATAATTGCAAGGGAATATCTAACGGAGGACAAAAATAATTTTTAGGATAATCCGTTTGAGCAAATAGAATACTGGTAAAAAGAATTGAAAAAAAGGAAATTTTCATGAAATACATTTTTGCTAAGGTAAAAAAAGGAACTAAATCTCACAAGTTAAAATAAATGCAATACACAACAATCTGATTTTTAAATTGTTAATTATTTTAATATAAAAAATTCAATAAAATATTGTAATAATAAAAAGGAATACTAACTTTGTAAGATTAAGTAATGAATAGGAATTATAATGAGTGTGATTGCAGAAATAATTGATACTCTTGAAAATAAGATTAAAAAACTTTTTTTTAAAATAAAAAGTTTAGAACAAAACAATCAAGAATTACAATTAGAATTAAAGAATGCTGCAGTGTTGATACAATCTCAAACGATTGAAATTGAAACGCTAAAAACACAATTAGAGACACTCAAAATAGCCAATGCATTATTAGGCAGTGACGATAATAAAAGAGATACAAAGCTTAAAATAAATTCAATAATTCGTGAAATTGATTACTGTATAGCTCAGCTATCAGATTAGTAAAAATATGGACGAAAAGCTTAAAATTAAGATATCAATTGCAGACAGAGTTTACCCTTTAACAGTGGATCGCTCTCAGGAAGAAGGACTTAGAAGTGCTTCGAAGAAAATTGATGCGATGATTAAGCAATTTGAAGAAAATTATGCTGTACGAGACAAACAAGATGTATTGGCTATGTGTGCCTTACAATTTGCTTCTCAAGCAGAACAAAAACAAATTGATAATGCAATAAATGGCGAAGAAACCATTGAAAGATTAAACAAAATCAGTTTACTTTTAGATCAACATCTCGAAAATTAAACGTTCTTTACAAAGACTAAGATACTGCCTACATTAGTTCATATTGGTAAACTCAACACTAACATTTTAGAATGAGCAAATCATCACTACTAAAGCATGCCACGCTTCGGCGAGGAAACTTGAACAGTGAGTTAGCTCAAAACTTGTCTTTTCGAGTTTATACAACTTCTAATGTAGGCTTTTTTTATATATAAATTTTTAATAAACATGGACATCATAACAATAATTATTTCAGGAATTACAGGTATAGCAGCAGGATTTGGCATCGCAAAAATCATCGAAAAAAGCAATATCTCTAATTTAATCAAAAGCGCAAAAAAAGAAGCAGCATCAATCTTAAAAGACGCCAATCTTGAAGCCGAAAATATTAAAAAAGACAAAATTCTTCAAGCAAAAGAAAAATTTATTGAATTAAAATCGGAACACGAACAGGTAATTCTTGCGCGAGATAAAAAAGTAGCTGAAGTCGAAAAAAGAGTTCGAGACAAAGAATCTCAAATTTCAAATGAATTATCAAAAGCTAAAAAAGTAAATGATGATTTTGAGGCAAAAACAGCTGAATACTCAACTAAGATCGAAGTTTTAGAAAAAAAACAACAAGAAGTTGACAAGCTACATAAAAGTCAATTGCAACAACTAGAATTAATTTCTGGTTTATCAGCAGATGAAGCCAAAGAGCAATTAGTTGAAGGACTTAAGGCAGAAGCCAAAAGTAAAGCCATGTCTCATATTCAAGACACTATTGAAGAAGCTAAATTAACTGCACAACAAGAGGCCAAAAAAATAATCATCAACACGATCCAAAGAGTTGGTACTGAAGAAGCTGTAGAAAACTGCGTATCGGTATTCAACATCGAATCTGATGATGTAAAAGGTAGAATTATTGGACGTGAAGGTAGAAACATTAGAGCCCTTGAAGCAGCAACAGGAGTTGAAATTATCGTTGATGACACTCCAGAAGCTATAATTCTTTCCTGTTTTGACCCTGTACGAAGAGAAATAGCACGTTTGGCATTACACAAATTAGTTACAGACGGACGTATTCACCCTGCCCGTATTGAAGAAGTTGTTGCAAAAACAACTAAACAAATTGACGATGAAATTATAGAAGTAGGAAAACGCACTGTGATCGATTTAGGAATTCACGGTTTACATCCTGAATTGATAAAAGTAGTAGGTAGAATGAAATACCGTTCTTCTTACGGACAAAATTTATTGCAACACTCTCGTGAAGTTTCAAAACTTTGTGGAATTATGGCTGCTGAATTAGGATTGAATGTTAAGCTTGCAAAAAGAGCTGGATTACTTCATGATATTGGTAAAGTACCTGATGCCGAAAGCGATCTACCTCACGCCTTATTAGGTATGCAATGGGCTGAAAAATACGGTGAGAAAGAGGAAGTTTGTAACGCCATTGGAGCCCACCATGACGAGATAGAAATGAAATCATTACTATCTCCAATCGTTCAAGTTTGTGATGCCATTTCTGGCGCAAGACCAGGTGCAAGAAGACAAGTTTTAGACTCTTACATTCAACGTTTGAAAGATTTAGAAGAAGTGGCTTATGGATTTAGCGGAGTAAAAAATGCTTATGCAATTCAAGCTGGTAGAGAACTTCGTGTTATTGTAGAAAGCGAAAAAGTTTCAGATGATAATGCAGCCACTTTATCATTTGAAATTTCACAAAAAATTCAAACCGAAATGACTTATCCAGGTCAAGTGAAAGTTACCGTAATTAGAGAAACTAGAGCAGTAAATATCGCTAAATAAAAATTCATAAATTATCCCGAAAGTTTTGGGATTTAATTCCAAATTTCAATTATTGCATAATTGAAATTTGGTTTTTTTTTACAATTTGTTTAAAAAAAGCAATTAGTTTTTTTTGAAATAAATCTTAAAGGTTGACCCAAAATCAAGCGTACTTTCTACTTCAATTTTACCCCCCATATTCTCGATTTGATTTTTAGTTAAATATAATCCAACGCCACGTGCATCGGTATTTTTATGAAACGTTTTATATAACCCGAATATAGAATCTTTGTGTTTACTCAAATCAATTCCCAATCCGTTATCTTTTACATTTAAAATAATGTAATCATCATTTGATTCTGATGTAAAAATAATTTTTGGCTCTTTATTTGGATCTGAATATTTGATTGCATTAGTAACCAAGTTTAACATTATACTTTCCAAATAAGCAGGAATACACATGACAATTAAAGAATTTGGAACATAATTCAAAACTTGAATTCCTTTTATTTTTATAGATTCATGGAGAACATCCAGAACTTTATCAATAAAACTATTGACTTTTAATTCCTGAGTATTATTCTCTTTCTCGGTATATATACTAACCAATTCATTAAGATTCTCAATTGTTGAGAACAATTCATCAGATACAATTTGAATGTTACTCATTGTATCTGCGTCTGATAAAAGATTCTCTTTATGCAAATCTAATAATGATTTTATATTTCCACTATGGGTCCTTAAATTATGAGATACAATATGGGCAAAATTTAATAACTTATTGTTTTGAGTATTTACAATTTCAAGCATTTGGGCCAATTCAATTTCTTTCTCTTTTTGTTCAGAAATATCAGTATGAGTACCTGCAATACGAAGAGGCTTTCCATTTTCGTCTCTTTCGATAACTTTTCCCCTATCCAGTATCCATTTGTATCTTCCATTGCATAAAACACGATGGCAAGTTTCATAAAATGGAATTTTATTTTCAAAATGAAGGTTTATATTACCATAATATTCTTCGCGATCATCAGGATGCACCCTTTCATCCCATTCTTCAGGAGAAGCTACCAAATCCGACTCATTCAATTCCAAGATCTTCATGGATTCCGAAGAATAATAAACGTTATTTGTGATCAAATCCCAATCCCAAACTCCTCTATCCGAAGCTTGAACTGCAAAATGATATCTTTCATCTGCAATTTTCAAGCGAATCTCCTGCTCTTTAACAATTGTTATATCCGAAATTAGTCCATAAAAAACCACCTCATCTTGTTTACTTTTTTTTGGGGTTGCATCAATACGAATCCATTTATATCCACTTTCAGGCAATAGCAATCTAAAATCTATTTCCCACTTTTTTTTGCTTGTTACTGCTTTCTCATAGGAATCCAAGAACCCTTTTAAATCTGGTTCATAAATCTTGTAATTTGATAATCTATAGGAATCTTCCAAAAAATCATTAATCGAAAACTCATCTAAAAACTCAATAGGTTTACTTAAGAAATCAACCGATATATGTTTTTGAGAATTAACCCTAATTTGGAAAATAATATTGGGAAGTTGTTTTATTAAACTCTCGTATAACTTGTTTAAATCTTCAGGTTTTTTATTGGTTGTAAAAATCATATCTTAGGGACTACTTATTTACAACAAAAATATCGAAACTTATATATATATCCTTCAAAAATAACAATTTATTATAAAATCACTTTCTAGGATGAAAGGTATTTATCACTTCTGTTAAAAATTTACGATCTAAATGGACATAAATTTCTGTTGTGGTAATGGATTCGTGTCCAAGCATCAATTGAATCGAACGTAAATCGGCACCATTTTCTAATAAATGAGTTGCAAAAGAATGACGAAAAGTATGTGGGCTAATCTTTTTATTTAAATTGATTTTTACAGCCAAATCCTTAATGATTGTAAAAATCATAGCTCTTGTCAATTGTCTTCCTCTGCGATTCAGAAATAAAGTATCTTCAAATCCTTTTTGAATATTCAAATGAACACGGACATCATTTTTGTAAATACCAATGTATTTTTGGGTCAAATCCCCAACAGGAACAAAACGTTGTTTATTTCCTTTCCCTGTTATCTTTATAAATCCTTCTTCAAAAAACAAATCGGATATTTTTAAGGTTACCAATTCGGAAACGCGAAGTCCACAGCCGTAAAGCGTTTCCAGTAAAGCTCGATTGCGTTCCCCTTCGTTCGAACTCAAATCAATTGCCAAAATTAATGCATCGATTTCCTCAATAGCCAATGTATCTGGTAATTTTCGTCCTGTTTTAGGTGATTCTATTAATTCCAAAGGATTGTCATTTCTATAATCTTCAAATATTAAATAGGAAAAAAAACTTTTTAATCCTGAAATTATTCTGGCTTGAGATCTCGGATTTACTTCTTTGGAAACAGCATAAATAAATTGTTGAAGTATTTCTTCATTTATAGTAATTGGAGAACGCTGAATGTCATTTTGAGTCAAAAACAAACGCAAACGATCGATGTCAAAGGTATAATTGTCAATAGTGTTTTTTGACAAACCTCTTTCAATTTTAAGATACGACTGATAATTTTTTAGATACAATTCCCAATTCATAGATACAAAGTAATGAATTTTATTGGCATAAAAAAAACCTCCCGAGTTGGGAGGTTTACTATTTAATTTTATATAATAACCTGTATCTTTTTTATTGGATGGGATATAATTTGAATCACCATTTATATAATAGTCCAAATTTGGGTTGAGCGAAAATATTATTAAATAAATTTATATTGACTACCAAATCACTAGTACTAGATCCATTTTCTGGTTTCGCATTATTATAACTTAAAACCTCCGCTAACGTAAATGTTGCTGCCCATTTCTGTGTAAAAAAATAATTAATTCCCAAATCAATATTAGCCTTGATACCATCATTTGTATCAGAAGTCCCATTCAAATATTCCAACTTTGTATGATTGTATCCCAAACCTGTTTCTCCGTATGCTTTAAAATTACCCAAATTCAAGAAATAATATCTTGCAAATACCCCAATTCCATATGAATTTGATTTATCAAGATTATTACTATTCAGTAAATATGACACCGACGAGATATTAAAATCACCTCCTACGGCCCATTTTTGATCCAAAAAATAGCCAAATTTGGGTGTAATAGCAAAATAATCATCACTACTGTCCCCTGTCGTTATAGTTATTCCGCCCTCAAGCCACATATCTCCTTTTGAAAAAGTAGCTTTTGGCAAACCCGATTCTTGAGCATTTGCAAAACCGAATGCAAATACTGTTACTAATACTACAATAATTCTTTTCATTTTTTTTGTTTTGTTTGTTAATACTCTAGTAAATGTACGAAATACGAATCAAAAAAAGTTAACTAAACCTTAATTAAATCGTAAAAAACAAGTAATAAATAACTATAAATAAGATATTTACATCTAAAAACAAAAAATAAAATTAACAAGAATTAAAAAAAGATGTTTTTTCTTAACAAAATAAATAAAAACAGTTTTATTTTAAAAAAGCATTCTTTTTTGATGCAAATGATTATCACTATTAGATTTGGTTTATTTATTTTTACAAAAACAAAAAAATATGAAAATTGCCATCCTTAATGGTCCAAATCTCAATTTACTAGGAAAAAGAGAACCCGAAGTATACGGAAACCAAACATTTGAAGATTATTTTGAAATTTTAAAAAGTAAGTTTCCACAAATAGAATTAACGTACTACCAAAGCAATATCGAAGGAGAATTGATTGGTAAAATACAAGAGTTAGGTTTTTCTTACGATGGTATAATTCTTAATGCAGGCGCTTACACACATACTTCTATAGGAATAGGTGATGCTATTAAAGCCATAACTACACCTGTAATCGAAGTACACATTTCGAATACTTATGCCCGTGAGAGTTTCAGACACCAATCCTATATTTCTGGAAATGCAAAAGGCGTAATTCTAGGTTTTGGTTTAAAAAGTTATGATTTAGCAATTCAATCTTTTTTATGATAAGTATTAACATAAATTTATACAAAACCAAGTATTTTTATATGTAACATACCTTACAAAAGAGCGTCAAACATCGAAACTACAACTATGAAAAACGCTCTTTTGTTATTTTTTTTATTTCCAAGCCTTTTTAGTTTTGCCCAAATCAAAGGTAAAGTAACCGACGAAAAAGGAAATCCTTTGCCTTCAGTTACCATTTACGAAGAGAATACTTATAATGGAACAACTTCTAACGAACAAGGTTATTACGATTTAAACATCAAAAAAACAGGCAAACACGTCGTAGTTTTTCAATTTTTAGGTTTTAAAACACAGAAAACAACTTTGGATATTGTTACTTTTCCACATAATTTAGATGTAAAATTGGTAGAGGAAAGTTTTTCGCTCCATGAAGTAGTGATTAATCCAAAGGACAATCCTGCCAATCAAATTATAAAAAACGCCATTGCTAGTAAAAAAGCAAATATCAAAAAAACTGCCAAATACAAAGCTGATTTTTATTCACGAGGGATTTTTAGAATCAAGGATGCTCCCAGAAAGGTTTTAGGCAAAAAACTAGATATGTTTGATGAAGTACTGGATTCTACTCGAAGTGGAATACTTTATTTATCAGAAACTGTATCTAAAATTACATTTCAGAAACCGGACAAAATGAAAGAAACTATTATTGCTTCTAAGGTAAGTGGCAATGATAGCGGATTTAGTTTCAACAATGCCGCTTCGGCCAATTTTGATTTCTATGATAATTATTTGCCTTTTGATGTCAATGTAGTTTCCCCTGTTGCCGACAATGCTTTTAATTACTATAAATACAAGTTGGAAGGTTCATTTTATAATGAAAACAACCAACAAATCAACAAAATAAAAATTACCCCAAAAAGGCCTTCTGAACCTGTCATGGAAGGCTACATTTATATAGTCGATGATAGTTGGGCTATTTACGCAGTTGATGTCAACATCAAAGGGGAACAAATGCAAAATCCTGCTTTGAACTTATTGACTTTGAAACAAAATTTCAGCTACAATTCGGTTACAAAAATATGGGTCAAAAACACACAAACAATCGATTTTACTTTTGGAATGCTAAGTATTAATATTTCGGGTAGATTTACATATGTCTTTTCCAATTTCGAATTCGATCCAACTTTTACCAAAAAAACGTTTACAAAAGAAGTCTTAACTTTTGAAGAAAATGCCAATAAAAAAGAGGATACGTATTGGAATACGATTCGGCCCATTCCTTTAACGATAGAAGAAAGCACGGATTACGTCAAAAAAGACAGCTTACAAACCAAGAAAAAGTCACAGGTCTATCAGGACTCCATTGATAAAAAACACAATAGATTCCATATATCCGATCCAATCACTGGTTATTCCTATAAAAATTCTTTCAAAAAATGGTCAGCCAAATATGATGGTATACTAACTGGCATCAATTACAATACAGTGCAAGGTTGGAAAATCACATCGGGATTATCATATACCAAAAACGACCGTGAGAATGGAAAATACACTCGCTTTGGAGCCGATTTTGACTACGGATTCTCTGAAAATAAATTTAGATCAACGGGAAGTTTTATTCATAAATTTAATAATATCAATAAAAGCGAAATTCAAATTTCTGGAGGAAATCGAGTAATGCAATTCAATGAAGAAAAGCCAATAAAAAAACTCTTAAACTCCGTTACTACTTTGTTTTTTAAAGAAAATTTGATGAAGATTTACGAAAATAATTACATCTCTTTTTTATACCAACGAGAAATCACCAATGGAATTTTCTTAAAAGCCAAAGTTGACTATTTAGAAAACAAACCTTTGTTTAATACTACAGATTATACTTTTTTACAAAAAGATAAGCTTTACACTTCTAATAATCCTTGGGCTCCAAATGATTATACAACAGCTGCTTTTGAAAAATATAATTTAATAAAAGCTAAAGTAGAAGCTAGATTTAATTTTGATCAAGAATATATCACACGTCCAGATGGAAAATTTGATTTTTCAAACGGCAATTTCCCTGTACTAACATTGGGTTTTGAAAAAGGATTGGCGGGAAGTGAAAAAAAATATGAATACAATCATTTAAAGGTCAAAGTATCGTATGAAATAACCTTAGGAAACAAAGGAATTTTATCTTTGAATACCAAAGGAGGTAAATTCTTTAATGCTGATCAAATATCATTTGTAGATTATAAACATTTTAACGGAAACCAAACCTATATTGGAATGTCTGAAAGCTATCTGAATGTATTTAATTTAATGCCTTATTATACCAATAGTACAAATGACAGTTATTTTGAATTGCATTCAGAGCACAATGACAAAGGGTATATCATGAATAAAATTCCATTATTAAATTTACTTAAATCAAATTTGGTTTTGGGATATCATTTACTCGCAATACCAAATAGAAATCCTTACGCTGAATATGGAGTAGGCCTCGACAATCTTGGTTTTGGAAAATTCAAACTATTTCGTCTGGATTATATTCGTTCCTATCAAAAAGGATTTCAAAAAGACGGGATAATTGTTGGAATTAAATTTCTGAATTAGAAATCTAGGTTAAAAGCAATAAAAAAACCAATACTTTTATAAATCGTATTGGTTTTTTTTTAAAATCTTTAATTAGGCTCAATATGGATTAACACGTGGCCTAATTCTGGTATTTCTTCTCGCAACGTATCTTTGAGTCTATGCGAAATATCATGACCTTCTATCACCGAGATTTTCCCACTTACTCTCGCATGTAAATCTACATGATATTTCATTCCAGCTTTTCTAATAAAACATTTTTCGGTATCAATAACTCCTTCAACTTGATGAGAGACTTGCCTAATTTCTTCGACCAAATCATCATATAAATGTTCATCCATTATTTCACCAAGTGCAGGTCTAAAAATGAGGTAACTATTATACAATATGAAAAAAGAGGCGAATAAAGCGGCCCAGTCATCAGCAGATTCATATCCTTTTCCAAAAAATAATGCAATAGAAATTCCGACAAATGCCGCTATCGAAGTTAAAGCATCACTTCTATGATGCCAAGCATCGGCTTTGAGAGAAGAACTATTGGTTTCTTTGCTTCTTTTCATCACCAATCGAAAAGAATACTCTTTCCAAAGAATAATAGCACCAAGTACGTATAACGTCCATGATTTAGGCAAATCATGTGATGTTTGAATATTTATAATACTTTCATACCCAATAATAGTTGCCGATGTTATTAAAAAACCAACAACTAAAAAAGTGATCAATGGTTCGGCTCTACCATGTCCATAAGGATGATTCTCATCAGCGGGTCGATTGGAATATTTTATACCAAACAAAACCAACAATGAAGCAAAAATATCGGTAGTTGATTCAATTGCGTCAGCAACTAATGCATACGAATTTCCAAAAAAACCAGCCAAGCCTTTTATTATAGCCAATGAAGTATTCCCTACGATACTAAAATAGGTCGCCTTTATTGCTTTTTGTTCATTTGTTTTATCCATCAGATTATTATTTAATATGCTAAAAATCGCTTAAACAAACTCTTTTCGAAAGAAAATGAAATTCATTTAAGCGATTTTAAAAATTGATTTTTATTATTGTTTTTCTCTAACGATTTGTGCACCGATAGCTCTTAATCGCTCATCTATTCGTTCATATCCACGATCTATTTGTTCAATATTTTGAATGATGCTGGTTCCTTTTCCGGTAAGTGCAGCAATCAATAATGAAATTCCGGCACGAATATCTGGGGAAGACATGGTTGTTGCTTTTAGTACCGATTTAAAATCGTGTCCAATAACTACTGCTCTATGAGGATCACACAACATGATCTTTGCTCCCATATCTATTAATTTATCTACAAAGAACAAACGGCTTTCGAACATTTTTTGGTGAATCAAAACATCTCCTTTAGCTTGAGTAGCTACAACCAAAATAATACTCAATAAATCGGGAGTAAAACCTGGCCAAGGTGCATCGGAAATTGTTAGGATTGAACCATCAATATCGGTTTTAACTTCATACCCGTTTTTGTGTTCAGGGATAAAAATATCATCGCCTCTTTTTTCAAGAGTAATTCCTAATTTTCTAAAGGTGTTTGGAATTACCCCAAGGTTTTCCCAACTCACATCTTTAATGGTAATTTCGCTTCTTGTCATAGCCGCAAGACCAATCCAAGAACCAATTTCAATCATATCTGGAAGTATTCTGTGTTCGCATCCTCCAAGATATTCTACTCCTTCAATTGTTAATAAATTAGAACCCACGCCAGTAATTTTGGCACCCATGGAGTTCAGCATTTTACAAAGTTGCTGTAAGTAAGGTTCACAGGCTGCATTGTAAACAGTCGTTTTACCTTTGGCCAAAACCGCAGCCATTACAATATTAGCCGTCCCCGTTACTGAAGCTTCGTCTAATAACATATCAGCACCCACAAGTCCATCTGGAGCTTCTACTCCATAAAAATGGTCTTCTCTGTTGTATCTAAATTTGGCTCCTAAATTGATGAACCCTTCAAAATGGGTATCCAATCTACGGCGTCCAATTTTGTCTCCTCCTGGTTTAGGGATATATCCTTTTCCGAAACGGGCCAAAAGTGGGCCAACAATCATAATGGAACCACGAAGTGACCCACCCTCTTTCTTGAAGGCTTCTGTTTCTAGGTATCCTACATTAATCTCATCGGATTGAAAAGTATAGGATCCTTGTCCTATTTTCTCAATTTTAACTCCTAAATTACCCAAAAGAGTAATCAATTTATTAATATCAATAATATCTGGAATATTGTTGATTGTTATTTTTTCGGGTGTCAAAAGAACAGCACATAAAATTTGTAATGCTTCATTTTTGGCACCTTGAGGTATTACTTCTCCTTTAAGAGGAACTCCCCCTACTATTTTGAAAACTTCCATGTTTTTGTTTTAAGTTTCTGAGATTCTAGTTTCCTTGACTTTAAGTTTTTTTTAAGCTTTTCAGCTTCGATTCTTAGTGTCTTAGTTTCTCTTTAATTTATTTACTTTTTTTGAAAAGGTTTTGGTTTACCTGTTTTATTATTCTTATTGCTTTGGATTTTTGGTTGCCCAACAGGAGAAATTTTATTTGAGACTCTTTTATTGGTTCGCAATAAATCAGTGGTATTTAATAATTCCTCTGAACTCTGCAATAAATTCAACTTCCCATCTGACAGTTCATAAAGATGTTCAAAAATCACATCGTCTTTTACAGTGTCTTTGTTCCAACTCAAATAGGATTTTTTCATGTGATTGGCAATTACTTTAACCAATGCATTTTTCATTTCACCTTCTTCCCATTTATTAGCCACATCGATCATGTACTTTATATTGTTTCCATAAAACCTATATTTAGGGAAATTTTGGGGATATTTTAAAACATCAGGTTTGAGTTGTAATACTTCTCTGGAAGGGATAGGATATGGAGAATTGGCAATTAGCTTAAAATCAGACATGATAAAAAGCTGATCCCATAGTTTATGCTGAAAATCAGGTACATCCCTCAAATGAGGATTCAAACTTCCCATAACTTGAATGATGTATTTAGCCGCTTTATTACGTTCTACTTCATCTTCAATTTTAGTGGCTTGCTCAATCAATTTTTGCAAATGACGACCATACTCAGGAATGATTAGATGTTCTCTTTCCGAATTGTATTCTAGATTGAAAACCACATCATTCGCGTTTTCTTTTTTATATTTTTCGATCATAATTATAAGGAAACTATACCTTCTATTATTGATAATTCTTGGTACTTATCGATTATTTCTTGTGAATCTTTTACGGTTAAATCTACCGAAATACTGGTAAATTTTCCTGTTTTGGATTTTGTTGTTTTAATTACGGCTCCCATACAATCGAAAGCACTTTCTACTTTTAGTATATTTTGTTCGGTTGTAGGAACTATAAATTTAAACAAATATTCTGCAGGCCAAGAATTACTAAGGTCTAACTCGACTTTTAATCTTTCATAAAAGGCTGCGATCTCTTTTTCTTTATTGTCTTCCATTTTTTAAATTAAAAAATAAACGCAAAGATACGGTTTAGATTTTAGATTTTAGATTTTAGATTTAGGAATTTAGATTTTAGAATAAATGTCGAATGATTAAACTTCAATAAACAGCTTTTAAAGTTGTCTAGTTGGGCAAAATGTCTATAAATTTAAGATAAAACCCGATTCCGCATTAGACTTTGTTATACCTAGATGCAATTTTTTTTTGCTCAATATCATTGAAGTGGAGCGCGATCAAGATGAACTGCTGAATCATGGCTGTTCTCGACTGGACAAAAAACGGATAATAAATCGGCATTACTTTTAGAAAAAGGGGATAGCATTTTGAATTTAATTTTCTGAAATAAAAGGCCGTAATTCCTATTTTTGTATACTTTTTTTAATTAGTGTATCCAAAAATACAGGATGTTTCTTCTATGAGCCCTGATGGGAGCGGCATCTCCCGATTTAGAAAAACAAGGCTTTTTTGCCGTAGTTTTTGTTAATCGGGAATATAGTGGACAGCAGGAACTATAATTCCTAAAAAAGCCTAATCTTTCGCTCCTGATCATTTGCCTTTAATTAGTGTTGAATAAACTTTTTAAAAACCAATAAGTTTGAGTATTTTTGCCGCTTAATTACAGAAAGTGCAGAAAGAAATTATTGTTATCATTGGTGGCCCTGGTACGGGGAAAAGTTCTATTATTAAAGGTTTACTCGAAAAGGGATATTGTTGTTATCCCGAAATTTCCCGTGAACTCACGCATGAAGCCCAAAGAAGAGGTATTGAACAATTGTTTCTTGAAGATCCTTTATTATTTAGTCAAATGTTGCTTGACGGTAGAATTAAGCAGTATAATAATGCTCAAAACGAAACGCATCAATGGGTTTTTATTGATCGCGGTATTCCGGATGTAGTGGCGTATCTTGATTATATTGGAGATGACTTCCCAGATCATTTTGATCACGCTTGTCGCGAAAATGTGTATACTAAAATATTTATACTTCCGCCATGGGAGGAAATTTATGTAAGCGACAAAGAGCGTTATGAGAGCTTTGAACAAGCCAAAAAAATTCACGAATACCTTACAAATACCTATACAAATTATGGTTATTCACTAATTGAGGTACCTAAAGATAGTGTAGATAACAGAATTCTTTATATATTAGATAAAATTTAGCAAATTACTGAATTTCAACATGATAAATTAGTAAAAATCTAAACTGTAAATAATGCCAAAAGCATTAGCTATTCTTCAAAAATATTGGCAGCACGACAGCTTTAGATCGCTACAAAACGAAATTATTGATTCGGTTTTGAGTGGTCAAGACACTTTTGCTTTAATGCCAACTGGTGGTGGAAAATCGATTTGTTTCCAGATTCCTGGTTTAATGAAAGAAGGAATTTGCTTGGTCATCTCCCCTTTGGTTGCTTTAATGAAAGATCAAGTAGCCAATTTGCAAAAAAGAGGAATCAAAGCAATTGCATTAACTGGCGGTATTCGATCTGAGGAAATGATTGACTTGCTAGACAATTGTCAGTTTGGAAATTATAAATTTTTGTATTTATCTCCAGAACGACTGCAATCGGATTGGATTTTGGATCGTATTAAAGGATTGCCCATAAACTTGATCACTATTGACGAAGCACATTGTGTTTCGCAATGGGGACATGATTTTCGACCTGCATATTTGAAGATTTCGGCATTGAAAACCCATTTTCCAAAAGTTCCTTTATTGGCATTGACCGCCACGGCAACTCCTAGAGTAAAAAAAGATATTATTACGGAATTGGGCATGCACAATCCAAATCAATTTGAAAAATCTTTTGCTAGAAAAAATATTGCCTATATGGTTTTTGAAGTTGAAGATAAACTATATCGGATGCAACAAATCCTTAAAAAAAACCCACAACCTTCTATCATTTATGTCCGAAACAGGAAGTCGTGTCTAGACATTTCTGCACAATTGCAAAGCTTAGGATACAAAAGTACTTATTATCACGGTGGTCTTACCGCTAGAGAAAAAGACAAAAACATGCAGCTTTGGATGGAAGAAAAAGCACAAGTTATAGTTGCTACCAATGCTTTTGGTATGGGAATTGATAAGGCCAATGCAAAAACGGTCATTCACATTCAATTGCCGGAAAACATTGAAAATTATTATCAAGAAGCAGGCCGTGCTGGGAGAAATGGAGAAAAAGCTTTTGCTGTTTTATTGACAAGCCCAGCCGATATTGTTCAATCTGAGAGCCAATTTTTGAACATATTACCAGACAAAGTTTTTTTGAACACTATGTATGTAAAACTTTGCAATTATTTTCAAATTGCTTACGGAGAAGGAATAGACGAGCAGTTTTCCTTTAATTTGCATCATTTTTGTTTGAAATATGGTTTTCCCGCACTAAAAACTTTTAATGCAATGCGTTTTTTGGACGGGCAAGGCATCCTAACAATGTCTCAAGAATTTTCGGAAAAAATCACTTTACAATTTCTTATCCCGTCCAAAGAAGTCATTCGTTATACAAGTTTGAATCCAAATGACGAAGAAATTATTTTGACCATCCTGAGAACGTATCCGGGCGTTTACGAAATGCAAACCACATTTAACTTACCGTTAATTGCAAAAAAATCACATCATTCAGAAGCCGAAATACTTGCCGTATTGCAAAAACTAAAAGAAAAAGAAATAATCGAATACCATTCTAAAAGCAATGACGCAACTTTAATCTTCAATGAAATCAGGGAAGACGAAAGAACAATTAGCAAAGTCAGCAAATACTTAACCCGACAAAACGAACTAAAAAAAGAACAATTACAATCGGTTTTAAAATATATTAGGGAGAAGGATATTTGCAAAAGCAAAATGATATTGGAGTATTTTGGAGAAAAAACAACCAACAATTGTGGGATTTGTTCTTATTGCATTACCATCAAAAAACCTAAAAATGACTTAGATCTTCTTTCTAAAAAAATAACAACATTATTAAAAACAGAAGATTTAAGCTCAAGAGAAATCCAGGATAGGACCAAAAATACCGCAGACGATGTTATCTTTGTGCTACAGCAATTACTAGAAGATGATCTTTTGATTATTCAAAACAACAACAAATACACTTTAAAAACCTAATGGAAAAATTAAGAATTATATTTATGGGAACACCGGAATTTGCTGTTGGCATACTGGACACCATAATCAAAAACAATTATGAAGTAGTAGGTGTAATTACGGCTGCTGACAAACCCGCAGGTAGAGGACAAAAACTGAAATATTCTGCAGTAAAGGAATATGCACTAGAAAACAACCTGACCTTATTACAACCAACCAATCTAAAAGACGAGCGCTTTCTTGAAGAATTAAAATCGTTACAAGCCAATTTACAAATTGTTGTTGCATTTAGAATGTTGCCAAAAGTGGTTTGGGAAATGCCTGCATTAGGAACATTCAATTTACATGCTTCCTTGCTTCCAAATTACAGAGGAGCGGCCCCCATAAATTGGGCAATTATCAATGGAGAGACAAAAACGGGAGTAACTACTTTTTTTATCGATGATAAAATAGACACTGGAGCGATGATACTGAATTCTGAAATAGCAATAGACGCTACAGAAAATGCTGGACAATTGCACGATCGATTAATGGATTTAGGCAAAGAAACTGTAATTGAAACTTTGAAATTAATTGAAATTGGAAATGTAACCACAACCATTCAAAAAGATTCTCCCGACATCAAAACTGCTTACAAACTCAACAAAGAAAATTGTAAAATTGATTGGACAAAGTCGGCTATAGAAATTAACAATCTCATAAGGGGATTAAGTCCTTATCCTAGTGCTTGGTGTTTTTTTAGCGACAAAGATGAAGAGTGGAATGTAAAAATCTATGAATCCAAAATTATTATCGAAGAACACTCCCATGAAATTGGCAGCTTAATTTGCACTAAAAAAGAGATGAAAATTGCAGTAGAAAAAGGCTATATTCAAATAATGAATTTACAATTCCCGGGAAAAAAGAAAATGAATACCCATGAATTACTAAACGGAATTATTTTTTCGGATACTGCGAAAGTCCATTAAGGCTAATAAAAACGGGTGTTAAAGGTATTATTTAAGGGATTTTACCTTACTTTATGAACAATAAAAACAAGTTATTAACAAAATAAGCTAAAATTGTACAAAACACTTGCAAAGACCGTATTTCCTGCTAATTTTGTTTTTAATTAACAATTATTTTAACCAACAATTAACATCAAATTATTATGAACAAATCAGAATTAATCGACGCTATCGCTGCTGATGCAGGAATTACAAAAACTGCTGCAAAATTGGCATTAGAATCATTTTTAGGAAATGTAGGTGGAACTTTGAAAAAAGGTGGTAAAGTATCTTTAGTTGGATTCGGATCATGGTCAGTATCATCAAGAGCTGCAAGAGACGGAAGAAATCCTCAAACTGGAAAAACTATTCAAATCGCTGCAAAAAATGTTGTAAAATTCAAAGCTGGAGCAGATTTAGAAGGAGCTGTAAACTAAATTACAGTTTATCTTAATATAATTAAACCTTCCGATTGGAAGGTTTTTTTTTGCTTTTTAACGATTAGTAACTAAAAAATTTGGATATTTAATTTAAATTTTCTTAAATTTAATTAAAAATATAGCCTTATGATTTCAGAAAAATTAAAAAAAGGATATTTACTTATTGCTGAGCCATCAATAATTGGAGACTTGTCATTTAATAGATCTGTAATCTTATTAGCAGATCATAATCCAGATGGCTCAGTAGGTTTTATCATGAACAAACCTTTGAAATATAACATTAAGGATTTGATTCCAGAAATAAATGCGAATTTCAAAATTTTTAATGGTGGTCCTGTAGAACAAGACAATCTATATTTCATTCACAACATACCCGATTTGATTCCAAATAGCATTGAGATTTCCAATGGCATTTATTGGGGCGGTGACTTTGAATCCACCAAAGAACTCATTAACAACGGTGAAATAAAAAAAGAAAATATTCGATTCTTTTTAGGTTACACAGGTTGGGAAGAGCATCAACTTGAACAAGAAATGGAGGCTAATTCATGGATTGTTACCAGAAATAATTATGAAAATAAAATAATCGGAAAACCTACCACCCATTTTTGGAAAGAACAAATCATCGAATTAGGAGGTGACTACCTTATTTGGTCTAATGCTCCAGAAAATCCTTATTTGAACTAAATCAAATTTAAAGATTCATTTAGTTTTGCAACCAAAACTTTAGAAACCTCAACAGTAAATTCTTTTTTTCTATATTTTGTTATAGGTTGTACCCCTTGTATAACATTGGTTATAAATAATTCATCTGCTTTTTGTAAATCAAAAGGAGAAATAGTTTCTTCAGCGACTTCTATACCTGTTACTTTTTTAGCCAATTCTATAATTTGCTTACGCATCACCCCATTCAAACAGCCTTCTGAGACAGGAGGTGTCGTTAGCCTATTACCTTGCAACATAAAAACATTACCCTGTAAAGCTTCAACAACATTTTTACTGTCATTTAATAAGATACAATTATCCAAACCGTTTTCACTAGCGTAAATACTTCCAGTTACATTTATCAGACGGTTTGTTGTTTTAATAGAAGACAACAATTGCTTTGTAATATAAAAATCCTTGTATAAATCGACTTCATAATTACTTTCGTTAATTAAATATGCCTTGTCCTCAAGTTGAATAGCATGTATTAAAAATGAAACTGCATTGGTTTGAGGCAAATACAAACCACCATTATTTCTATAAACGGTAATTCGAGCCCTAGCAGTTGATGCTATATTTAAGTTTTCAACCAAAGAAAGAATTTGTTCTTCTAAATATTCCATTGTAAAATTCATTGGAATTTCCATTCGAACCACACGCATTGAAGACATTAAGCGAAAGTAGTGATCTTCTAAAAAAAGTATTTTTCCGTTTACAATTTTCACAGTTTCAAAAACTGCATCACCATATAAAAAACCTCTATTTTGCACTAAGACATTTGCGTCTTGAGATACTATTATTCCATTAAAATTTACCATAAAAAAAAGTCACGCTGTTTGAGCGTGACAAATATAAGTTATAATATACAATTTTACTATACAGAACCTATTACATGTTTTAGGTCTGAAATTTGATTTTCCCATAGCTGAGTAGCTTCCTCGACCTCTTCTTTATTGGCAAAGTCGACCACCATTAAAGAAACGTCTTTAGTAAGTTCATCTACTAAAATATTCAATTCAAAAAAGTATTCGGTATCTTTATTATTATCATCTACCCATTTAAATTTTACTTTCTCTCCTGATTTTTTAGACGCTAGGCGAGCTTTTTCTTGAGAATCATTCCATATAAAAGTAAAATACTCCCCCCGAGAATTAACATTATCTGCAAACCATTCGGACAATCCTGATGGAGTTGAAATATATTGATATAACAATTGAGGAGATGAATTTATGGGGAATTCGATTTCGTAACGTACTTTAGAATCCATGAATTTCGTTTTATTTTTGCGAAATATATAGATTATTACTCCAAAAAAAAAACGTTTTCAAAAATATTTTTTTTTATTGCTTTTTTGCTTGCAAACTCTAATTATTGTTTTATATTTGCACCCGCAATCAGGAACAGCTTTTGTTCCAAATATGGCGAGGTAGCTCAGTTGGTTAGAGCGCAGGATTCATAACCCTGAGGTCCCGAGTTCAAATCTCGGTCTCGCTACTAGGTTGAAAGACTAAAAAATGTAGATTTTATGCGGCTTTAGAGTGATTTAAAGCCGCTTTTTTTATGTCTAAAATCATCGCCCTTTTAACAAATGAACACGCTAGCGCACACGTTTTGAGTTTAAAAAAGAAATATTCTACACCCAATATTTACGATGCCAATGGAGATTTATCCAAGAGATGGTACGTGTATTATTCCTTCAGAAATCCTGAAACTGACAAGCTAGAAAGACAAACTCATATCTATGCTGGCGTAAATAAATTCAAAACACTAAGAGAACGAAAGAATGCTATCAAGATCTTAGCTCAAGCCGTTGAGAACATTTTGGAAAGCGGATACAATCCTTACGAGGATGAAGAAATCGTTTCTACTAGTGAAGAAAAGAAATATACAATTGAAGATGCTGTTACTTTTTCTCTGGAATTAAAGAAGAACACCTTAAAAGATAATAGTTTTCGAGATTACAGGGTAAGAATAAAATCATTTGAAAAATGGCTTTATGCCAATGGATTTGAAAACCGTACAATCAGTTCTGTAGATAAAAAAACAATTATAACGTTTTTGAATAGTGTTTTATCGACTACTAGTGCTAAAAACCGTAACAACACCCGAGCCATTTTATCGATGTTTTTTCAGTCATTGGAAGACAATGAAATTATTCCAGACAATTTTGTCAAAAAAATCAATGTCTTAAAATCCAATCCTGAGAGAAACAAAACCTATAGTAGTACACAAGAAGTAGATATTTTCAACTATCTGAAAAGTAACGATGAATTGATGTTACTGTTCATTCAATTCATTTCTTATAATCATTTACGCCCCGTTGAAGTGGTTCGTTTACAAATAAAAGACGTAAACGTAAAAGATAGACGACTTTATGTGAGAGCCAAAAACAAAGCCGTAAAAGTGAAAATCATTCCCGAGATATTACTTTCTACATTGCCTAATTTGGATAAATTCAATCCTGAAAGTTATTTATTTACTCCAAATGGAATAGGACAAGACTGGACGACTAATGAGACAGATAAAAGAGATTATTTCAGTAAACGTTTCAAAAAAGTAAAAGATAGCTTAGGTTTAGGCAAGGATTATGGCCTTTACAGTTTCCGACACACTTTCATTACCAAACTTTACCATGAATTTGTAAAAAACAGCACCCCATTTGAAGCTAAAAGCAAATTGATGTTGATTACAGGTCACGAAACTATGGTAGCATTGGATAAATATTTACGTGATATTGATGCGGTTCTTCCTGATGATTATTCACAACATATTAATAATGCTCAATAAATAGTTTTCTTCTATTTATTGAGTATTTTATTATACGTTTCAAGATCCCACTTTTGATTTTTTAAGTGAACATAATTGGGGTTATTGATTAGCTTGGGTTCCAACTTGAATTCCTTCAAAGTTTCGGCTAACATCAATTGTTCGAAATAAATCGGCATGAAACGAAGTATTCCTTTTTTTGCGAATTTTTCATAATTATCCGCAATAAATTGATGCGCCTTTTTACAAAATTCAGCATTGAAATTTAAATCTTTACAACCATAAACTCCCATATTAAAGGCGTGAGTTTGGTGTGTTTGGGCTTGTCGGTAGCTTTCTTTAAACATAGCACCACTATCAATACTTTCCACCAAAACCGAATCAAACTCGGGTTGATGTCCTAAAATCACATCTAAATCAAGGAACAAAAAGGGTGTATTTTGCGCTTCATAAGCAAAAATTTTAGGCAATGCCCAAAGTTCTTTATCAAATAGTCTTGGCTCTTGAATGATAATATGTATTCCTTGAATGTCTTTAATTTGCTTTGCGAATGCATCATTGGTATAGAAATAGACCTCGGAATAAAATCGCAAAGCATCTTTAATTGATTTTCTAAGAAAGTATTGTTGAAAATCAGGCTTAATCCATTCTCTGCTGAGTATAGTGGGATAAAAAGTATAAACAACTTTCATAATAGACCTTACCAAGCAGGTTGAAAATTCACTGGTGAATATTTGTAATGGCTGACTAAAAAATTAATCTTCACATTGGAATAGGCTTGCGTTACAATAATATTGGCGTTTCGCCAGTATTCAACATTAGTAAATCGAAAAGGAATGTTATTTCCTGCTGTATCGCGAATACTTAACACATCAATTACTTCTCCATTAGCAGTATCTGGTAAAGCAACAGTATTGAGACCATTGACCAAATCCGAATATTTAAAAGTAAATTCAACTACACGTTCCACTGTAGCTAAACTCATCAACGCTTTGTAAACACCATCCGTATCGATCATTCCCAAAATTCCCGAAGGAATTCCTTGTTCATTGAATAGACTGACAAACGTTTGTCTATCGCCATTTGCAGTTATATAATCCATTAATGAATACCCATCATAGTTTGGACTATACCCAGAATTGGGTTCGAATCGATTGGGAATTGGTCCCGAAGTTCCTGTTCCTGGTACTCCTTGTTCTCCCCTTTCTCCTTGAATACCCTGAATACCCTGATCGCCTTTGTCACCTTTATCGCCTTTGTCGCCTTGAATACCCTGAAGTCCTTGTTCCCCTTTATCTCCTTTTGTGCCTTGAATGCCCTGTTCTCCTTGAACACCTTGAATTCCTTGTTCGCCTTTTTCTCCTTGGATTCCCTGAATACCTTGTTCCCCTTGGATTCCTTGCTCTCCCTGAATGCCCTGTTCTCCAGTTCCACCATCACAACAATTGTCGATGAAAAAGAATTTCTCGGATAATTCAATTAAAAAGGCATTGAAGCTTTGAGCCATAATCATCGGTTCACACAATTCAGTAGCTACCTGCAAATAATCCATTACAAAAGGATTGTTTCCAAAAGAAGCTTCGGATTGGATTTTAAACATGGAAGAAGACGAAGGAACACCAACCACATTTTGTGCCGGACTAAAAGAGGTAATTAGGAAATTGTCTTGTGTGCGAAACAACAAGACATTTCCGTTTTTATCTTTTACGAATTTTACAATTTTGCTCATCATCTGAAATTAAGCTGCTCTTCTAACTCTTCTTTTTCGAACTATTTTTTTCTTTGGTGTTTTGGCTTTTGCAACTCTTTTCACCACACGTTTTTTTACTGGCTTTTTTGGTTGTGCCACTTTGACTACTTTTCCGCCTTTGATGTATTTGTAGCCTTTTTTTAGTGTACCATCTACTTTCAAGCCTGTGGCTTTTACTACTCTAGTACACACGGTTTTTAAACCTCTCACACTTGGTTTTTTTAATCCTGCTTTCATAATTTCAATTTTAGTTCTAAGTTCTTTTTTACTTTGGTCAGCTAAATCAATTAAGGTTTGCCAAGCTTTCTGTTCCTTTATAGATCTGGCTTCGTTTCTTTTAAATCTAAAGGCATTGGATTGTTTGGTTTCAAATAACAATCTTGCTTCGAGTTGTTTGATCGTTTCCATACTTAATTTACGCTAAATGATAATCTTCTTTTACTAGTGGTTACAGTTGGTGTTTCCGTTCCACTTCGTAGTAATCGCTTATTGAAAATATTGAACTTCAAGCCGTCCAAAGGTTTGTCTTGATAGCGGTTTTTGTCGGCATAGACATAATTCTCACGATAATCCGTTTTCTTTTCAGTAAACAAAACAATATCTGCATCAAACTGACTTTTGCTTCCGCCACGCATTTTGCCATCGGTGGTTTGCTGGAAAATCACCAGAAACAATTTACCATCGTATTTTTTTCGCAAGTCTTTATCTACCTCAAATCCTTTGTGCATTTCCTGCATTTTGGTAAAACTATCAATGACAATCACATCATTTTTGGTAATAAGCTGTTCTAATTCCTGCACCGATTTTACTTCGGGAGCTTCGATATGATTCAAAGCTTTGGCATTTAAATATTGCTCAGCTTTGTCAAAATATAAATTACTCTCGGGATGCTCTTCGATACTGGCGTGACCCACTTTATAATTTTGCGCCATAGCATTCATAAACTGAAAAGCCATTCTGGTCTTCATCGAACCCTGTCCACCTGTTAATGAAATCACAACACTTTCTTTATTCTTGCGCTCAATTTGACCTAAAAACTGCGCCATTTCTGTGTTGTCAATCTTGAAATAATTGACGTTTTTAGACTTGTTTGCCATTTTATAAGCCAAAGTATTTCGGTTGGTTTTGTTCCCTTTTACCGCTCCAAACAAAGCATATTGACCGCCTTCTATTTTTGGTTCTTCCACCGTTTCCGTTTTGTCAACTGTTGGTTTTGGTTGAACAACTTTCTTCTTTGTCGTTTTGGGCTTCACTGCCATATCAATAATTTTCTTGGGCTTTCTATTATTACCTTTAACAAGTTCTTTCAAAGCCATAACAAATTGCTTAGTTTCTAAATACACCCAAATTTGGTCTTCCTTTTTACCTGCTTGCATTTCTGCAACTTCAAAAATTTTGGTTTTGGTGTTGTAGTTGATTATCAATCCATCCACATTAATTTTTCCAAAACTTCTAGGCTCAAAAACCACTTCGTTACTTTCTTTGTACTTTGTGACTTTTAGCTCAATTTTATGCATCATCAAAAAGCCGTTTCCAATATCTCTCAAAGAAGCGATGGCATTGGTGTCAATTTTTGGTGTTGGTTTTTTGGTTGGCTTTTTAACTGGCGTTTTCGCCTTTGATTGCGTTGTTTTATTAGCTGGAGTTACTTTTGCTTTTATAGGTGTTGTTACTTTAGATACACGCTTCGTTGTCGGCTTTTTCTCTTTCCCTTCTGACTTCAAAAGCTCTTTAACAAACAAGAAATCTCCATTAGCATCGGGTTGCAAAATAAAGTCTGCTGCTTTTTGGGCTTGGCTACTGGCTTTCATCAAGAAACGATTGTCATTTTCTAAATTGGGCAACAACACATCGTTCCATCCTTTCAAATAGCCTGCATGATTTTTATTGGTATAAAACATAATCCCTGCTTGTGCCGATAAAAAAACGGCTCCAAACTCTGCAATCAACTCTTCAAAAGCATATTCAGCCGACCCAAATTCATTGGCTAAATCTCTTTTCAATCGACTAAAGTGTCCTGTACTGTGGCTTAACTCGTGGAAATAGGTTCTATAAAAATCCTCTGAAGTTTTGAATTTTGATAATTCAGGCATGCTCAACAAATCCTTTGCAGGCACATAAAAAGCTTTATTTCCTGTAAAACGAATTTCAGGTTGTGGCTTGGGATAGTTTTTTACAATAGCCTCGGCCACTTCAATCTTTTGGTTATCCCCTGTTTCTATTTCATTGTTCACTACTTTGCCTAACAACGAAAAATTGTCTAAATCAAAATCGATTCCTTCTATATCTTGTCCGTTGAAGACATTGTAGTATTTCAAGAAATAGACTGTCTTTTTATCTCCTTTCTCTAATTTGTTATCTTCAATTACCGAATTCAATCTTTCAATTTCAGCATCGGAATATTCTTTGTCGTAGGTTGAATAATAAATCACACGATACCCATGACTTCCTTTTTTGATTTTCCCGCCTTTCTCTTGAATTTGCTTGAACGTCAAAAAATAAGGATTATCCAACATCCCAAAAAGCGGAGACAACATCACCACATTTACCCCTCGATAGGCTTTTTTGGAAATAAAATTATACGGAACCAAATAGCCTTCTTCTTTCCAAGCTCGTTTGTAATCCCCTTTGTTGGCATCTTTGATTAAATCAATCATGCGCTTGGTTACCATATCATAGATTTCATCGGGAGAAACGGGTTTTCCCAATCCAATATCTTCTGATTCTGGAACAAAATCCAAACCATTCAACAAGCCTGTATGCCCTTGAACATCCACACCGTTCAGCCCAAAAGCGGATTCGGAATGTTGCAATTCAATCAAAAAAGTATCGGCTGTATAGGCTTGCAACACTTTTCTAATTCGATTAGAAATAGTGGAATTTTGCTCTTTTTCGGCTTTGACTAATAGACTCTGGAGTGTTTCTCTAGTAATCACTTTCCCGTTTAAGTTGTTGAATTCTTCTGCTAAAGTCATGTTATGAAAGTGTATAATCGATTCCTAAAATGCTTACTACGGCTTCTGTTCTAATTTCGTTAATGGTAAATCCATCGTTTCTTAAAATGGTAATAGCGGTGGTAATAGCGGTTTGTAGATCTAGTTTTACAGGGATTTCTTTGAGTATGATATTGGAATTGGCAGGAATATTGATCGAGTTAATATTCACTTCGGAACTCCCAAAAAGCATATTCCTTTTGTCATAAAACAAAATGCGTTTTAAGGTCACGGCAACAATATTGGCATCAAAATTCACCCCAGTTGGATTGACCATTTTCAAATCCAAAAGAAACGTCACAAAGGGAACTCCATCATTCCATTTGACATCAAACTTTTTAAAAGCCACAGGATACACTTTCACAAATTGAAACTGCTCAATGATTTTCTTGATTTTATTGCCCAATAAAAAATAGCCAACTACTGCCACTATGCCCACACCGATGATAATTTTTCGTACACTCATTTTGTGATTATTAAAACAATTACACCCACACTTTAGCTACTCGCCACACCAAAACCCCAAGAGTTACTCCTCCCAAAACCGCCAAAATCTTAATCCAAATGGGAATGTATTTCACAGGCACTTGAACTTTTTCATTTTCAATGGCTACTGTGTTTGTGATTTTGTTAATCGCTGACTTTTCGTTCTGGGTTTTTGCCATTTTCTGCCAACCCACAATCATTTTTTTAATGGTATCGTAATAAATACCCATTGCATTATCTCCTGATTTCTTTTTGCTATTGAGCTGCATCAAAAGTTGGTCAAGGGTCATTTGCGTAATACTATCACATTCGGGTTTTACCGTTTTCACTTTGGAAACCTTAATAAATAAACTATCCAAAACGGCTTGGTTGACAACCGTAACTTTCAAGCTATCCGCTTTATAGGTTACCAATCGTTCGATGGTATGTGTTTTTTCTAAGGGTTTTGAAGCGCACCCATTCATTAAAAAGGTAAGCATGAAAACTAAACCCAAAACCAATAGCGTTTGCAAAAAGGTTTTTAATGGATTTTCTGATTGATAATTTGGATTCATGGTTATCTAAATTTTGTTTTTATGACACTTTTTAGCACATCAAAAAAGCTACTGATTAAGTCTTCGACTTCACTATGGATTAAAGTGGAAAAGGAACCACCCCACGCACAAATGACATAGGTTAGAATTTTATTCAAATTCAAATACTGGTCGCATACAGCATAGACTGAGAACGCTACAAAAAAACTCATAATGGCTTCGGCAAGAAACCAACTCAACCTAGGCCTTTTTCCCTTGGATATGGCATTATACACTTTGGTAAAAACGCCTGCTAAAACGACAATGAGAAAAAGGAAATAATCCTGATATTCTTTGATACTATTTAAGAAGGTACTTTTCATTTTTGGAAGGCTTTTTTGTTAGTAAATACGAGCCAATCCCAAGCGTAGCTATAACTAGGCTTGGCAGAAGCAGTTGGGTGATTATTCGGTTTGGGCTTTTTTTTTTCGAAAACAAAACGAGACAAACGATTGAGCCATCCTCTTAAATTTACACCGCCCAAGCTTCGGTAATACTTCTCTCGGGATTTTTTTAATTCGAAATGCAAAAACTCTGGATTCGATGCGTTTATGAGCGCAATGGTATCTCTTGAAATTTTACTATCTACTTTTATTTTGGCTCCAAATCGGTCTTTCAACACTTGTTTGACAAACATTCGTTTTCCCGAATTGAAATAATGATCTACAATAAGATTCGCTACTGATTGATTTTCAATTTCATCGGCATTGCAAGCATCCCAATAGTATTTTTTGGCAATTAAAACCGCAGTTGACAAAGGCATGTTTTTCATATCACTTACCGTTGGCGGCCGTTTGATATACGCTTCGTAAACAGGTGCAGATATTCCGTATTTGGTTCCCACCATTTGCCCTAATGAATTGGTATTGCCTTTACGGTCGGAAATTTTGTTTTGATACCCTCCTTCCGCTTTTAGTAATTCGGGTAGAAATAAATTGAAATTTGCCATTACAATAGTACTTTTTGTGGTTCACTGTTTTTATTTCCCATGAGCAACAACAATCCAATGATGGCTACTGCTCCGAGTACAACTTTGGTTTCTGATTTCATCTTAATACGGTTTTACGGAATTGCCATTCACAAAATAATACACCCCATTACGGTTGATTAAATATTGACCGCCCACTTTTGAAGCGACAAACACGCCGATATGTTCTCCGTAATCAAAGCTTCCACCGATAAAAGGCTTGGTTCCTGTATTGAAATAGGTTCCTTCGGCTGTTTTTTGGGCATTGAAAACGCTCACATCGTTTTGAATCGCCATTACTTTTTGTCCTTTTTTAGGCAAAACAAAAGCGGTAGGTTGTGCTTTACTAGCTACTTTCTTTTTAGCATACCCATTGAGACTGATTTTGGTCACTCCCTTTTTGGCCAATAGTGCTGCTTTGGTCATATTTCCAAAATCACCATCAATTTTAACGCCCAACAAACGTTGCAATTCTCGCACTTCAAGCCCTTTACTTCCTTTAAACAATAGTTTGTTTTTGTCTAAAACGGCTCCAACTACGGGTTGTTGAATGGTTACTTTTGGGGTTGCTGGTGCTACGGGTTCTGGAGTATAAACCATCAAATTCTCTTCGGCTTCTTTTTTCTTTTTCTTCCAATACAGAAAACCTAAAATTCCCGCTCCAACTACTGCTGTTCCTAGTAGTACTTTATTTTCTTTGCTCACTTTCATATTCTACATTATAAATACATTGGAAATTTTTTTCGCAACAAATGATAATCAGCATCATTCAGTTCTTCTCTCAACCAAGTTTTCAAAGGCAATGGAGTTCCGCCAATGGTATTGTACCCCAAATAGCGGTTGTAATTCCTAAGTCCAAACGCTTTACTAATTAATCCGAATTGAGCTTGTGAAACTCCTGTTAGTTCTTCAATGATTGTTTGCTCGTCTGTGCCGGTGTAAATGTTCATGGCATTGTACAAGGCTGTGGCTTTTTGACTGGCTGAAAAAACTGGAATCATATTCACATCGCCTTCATCAATATATTTGGTTCCTCCACCTAAAACCGATTGTCCGTTTTTGTTCTTCTTGGTTAGAAAAAAAATCCCTGTTCCAATAACCAAAACCGATACGCCTAGTAGTATTTTCGTTTTATTTGTCATTAGAAAAATCCTTTTATTAAAAATCGCAACTTGGCAATGTCGGTTTCATTGAACTGATCTTGCAACCATTCTACTAAATTCATCTTAACCAACGTGGCACTTCTTCGCTCTCCAAACTCATTGTACACCATAATAAAACCGTTGTGATTCAAACCTGTTAAGTTGTTTTCTACGGTTTTGTAATTGGCTCCAAAACCTAGCAATGCGGTGTAAATGGCTTCGGCTCTTGCTTTGGCTTGGGTTACATTGATATTGCTTGGTTTGTATCTTTTGTCGGCTCGTAACTGTTGGAATCCTTTGAAAATTTTATAGTAGGCAAAGGCAAATATTCCGCCCAAGAGTGCCACTTTCAAAACGGTCATTCCTGTTGGGCTTAACCTCATTGTACTTTCCATTTTCCTTTTTTATTAAGCCGTTAAAAACCCTTTTATCATCTCAAAATTGGTTTTCAATTGGGTGATAGCTGATTTATTTTTGGATAGTTCCGCCAACTTGGTCAATACTTCTGCATCGAGTTTGGCGAGTTCTTTGATTGCCGATGTCTTCGGTTTTAATTCAAAAGGGGTTTTAGCAACCACTTCGATTTGAATGCTTTGTTTTACGCTTCCCATAAGTGATGTTTTTTTAATAATTCTGCTAATTCATTCGAGAATTCAGAATTAGAATTCAATCCGTTGTTGATGCTATCTAGGACGTTTACCACTGAATCGTCAATGTTTTGCAAAGCCGTTGCAAATTGTTTTTTAGCTGGCGAAGTGAAACTTTCCACCGCATTTCCCAAACCTACAGGCGGTGTACCTTTGACAAAACTCATCAAAGCGGGCAATTGTTGAATGGCTCCTAACAACATTTCTTGATTGCCTTTGCTTTTGTTGATGTCATATTTGGAAGCCAAGCGTTCTTCTTTCAGCTCTTCATTTTGCTTTTTAAACTCTTTATTTTCGGCTTTCAAGACTTCATTTTCGGTCAACAATCGTTGGGCATCGCCTTTGGCTACAAATAAATTAATCATGTCCAGTGTTCCTAAACCATACGAATTCTGAAAAAAATCAGTCGGCTGTTGTGGTACATTTAGTGCTTGAGGTGCTGGCATTGGCTCGGAAGTATCTTTTGAAAAATTGACTTCAAAACTTTGACCATCAATTTTGAACGTACTTCCGTTTTTGCGCTTCAAACTCAAACTTAATCGCTTGTGACCATTGGCAAAAAGGGTTTCAAAAAACTGTTCTGCCGTTCCTTCATCAGCTGTGATTTCAGCATGGGTTTTATTGCGAAACACAAACGAATTGGTATCCAAATCGAAAACAGAAACTGCCGAATATTGGTCGGTGTTTAATTTTTCTATGAGATGATCTAATTCCTGCATCGTATTAACTTTTTATAGACAATATCTAGTTCTTTCTTGTTCCAACTGAATTTTGAAAATTCCTTTGAAGCATTGCTTTCAATTGGTGCAAATCGAATGGATAATTCCACTTTTGATGTCGTACCATCCGAGACTACAATGGTAGCTCGTTCCTTGCTGGCCAACTCCAAATCATTGATAAAAACAGGCACAAAACCACTATTGATTACTTGCAAAGTCGTTACATCATCAATGGTGATGTCATGGTCATTTTTAAGTTTCAAAAAAACTACTCCTGTGTTTACAATTAGAATGTCTTGTGTCATTTTTGGGGTCTTAACAGCTAGAAGGATTTATTTTGTACATCAAAATCAAATGGAAATAGGTGTCTTTATCTACCGATTTTGCGGTCTTTGCTTTGAAAGTGAAAGTTTTGGATTCGGTATCAAAAAGCAAAGGTTTGTAACTGTCCTCAAATCCTGCGCCTTCTCTTCGTTTCCAATGATTGATATGAGTAGGTTTTGAAAACGCTACACCACTATCATCATAAATCCCAAACTCGGCAAAATTATCAGGGTCGTTGTGGTTGGTATGCAATTCAGCTCCCAATATAAAACCCACATCTAAAGCCGTAGTTAACATTGCTTCATTCTCTTCTTTTGGAATCAATAAATTGATTACTTTTTCTCTTACTGCCATGGTGAATAGTGTTGAAAAAAAGCCGTAAACATTACGGATACGGCTTTATAAATTGAACCTTTACGGATTAAACTTGCGCTTGGTGCGCTCTTACTTCAATTCGAATGTTGTACTCTTGGTCAGCCGGTACAGAAACACCTTTTGGATATTCAATTTCCATTTCAAACTCCATATTTGAACGAATCAAAGGCGACGTGGATAAACTTCTGAAAGAAGACACAAATCCATCTTGACACAAGTCCGTAATTGGCATATCTACCAGTTGATTTCGGTCTTGGTTAATTCGGAATTCTGCTCCTAAAAAGGCTTTGGGCAAACTGTTTTGTCCAGTAATGCTCCATGGGCTTACCCATGTTTCATTTTTCAAATCGTCGGAACCCGTGGCTCCCACCAACACACGCATGCTGTCCAAAATGTAGTCACGGCCTGCATTTAATTTGTTTCCATCAATGTTGGTAATTCCAACTTCTCTTCTAGTGTTGACATCCACTAGATTTACAATACCTGCATTTCCTTTGATCTTCACATTTAAGTAAAGCGTTTTGTCGGTCAATTTTAATTGTCCTACTCTTGGAATTCCACCATTTCTTTTAGCCTTGATTGTCGCTACCGCTGACGCTAATTCTACTCTTCTAGTCATTTGATTGTTTTTTGATTGATGATTGATTGTTTTTTTATAGTACTACTCATTTTGAGAACACTTGATTTTTCTATTGGTATAATTCCGAATACAACTCTTCTTCATCGGAACCGTTCAGACCGCTTTCGTCTTCCATTCCGTAAATGTTGGCTTCTGGTCCTTGCAATCCGTGGTCGTACAACTCGTCTTCCAATGCACCATTAAGACCGTTATTCATTTCAAAAACATTTCCTGCTTCGTCTATGAAAGTACCGTTCAAGCCGTTTTCATCGTACTGATAAATTTGACCATCGCCTCCCATGAAAGTACCCTGCAAACCTTCGTCACAAGGACAAGCCAAGCCTACAGCTCCTTTGATAAATCGGGTGGCTTTGCTATCGCCTGTAAGTCTAGTGCTCAAACTTTTATCAGCTATTTTTTTAATTCCTGTCAAGGCTTGCACCACAGCTGAACCCATCAAAGCACCTTTCAAAAGATTATCTTTAGTGGATGTTCCTCTGACTTTTGTGGCTCCAAAAGCCGAAGCTCCTGCCAAAACGATATTGATAATCGGACTTTCGGATTGGGGTAATAAAGTGCTAACGCCATTTGATACCGCACCTCCAACAACTCCACCACCAATGATTGCTACTTCTTTATTCATCTTACTTTTATTGATTTAATTACGTTTTACTTTTTTGTGGCCATGTAAATTCCTCCTCCCAAAACCAAGGCTCCCACTACATACAGCAGCGTATTGTCTTTTGGTTTTTGTTCAACGGGTTTAATGGGCATTAACTCGCCAACAGGTTCTTTTTCAGTCGTACTGCTTTCGCTTACCTCACTTTGGTACGAACTCGTATCAGCACTTTGGCTTTGTTCATTACCCATTTCAGAGGTAGCAAATGAAGCAGGCGTGATCTCGTTTACCGTGGTCAATTGTGGTCTCGGACGGTTCTTAATCGTATCTACCACTTGTTTTCCAATAGGTGTTTTTGACAATTGCACCGCCTTAGTTACGGCCTTGGATTTGGCTACTTTTCGAACTAATCTACCCGTTTTAGAATCCATTAGTTTGGAAGCTACGCCACCACCCACAGGAATAAAACTCGCTGCAATTGGTGCAGCAAACTTGGCCACTTTGATTGTGTTTTTTAAGCTCACGTCTCGAAGCCTAATTTTTCTAAGGAATTTGGACTTTCCTAATCCTACTCCGCCATCATTTATAATTATCATACTGCATAGTTTAATTTGATTTTCCAAATACAAACGCTCCTCCAATTACCGCCACGATTGCCGATACCAACACCACATTTGAAGAGGGCTTTGCAAAGAAATGCGATTTCTTTGCAACGGTTTTGCGATTGCCTTTTGGAGCATTCAATCCAAAATGAGGTAAATTAACTTCGGTGTCGTGTGCCATGGTATGTATGGGTTCTCGGTTATTATTCGTCGTTCCGTCAATGATAAAATAGCCTTCGCTTATGTTGCCTGTTTCCTGATTCAAAGGCACAATGACATACACGTGGGTAAATAAATCAGGACGAAAACTCGGTTGTTTTATTTGTCTTATGTAATGTCTAATCCCTAAATTCACTAGCAAACAACTGGCAAAAATGGAATAGGTTTTGCAATCAACTCCTTCGGCTCGTTGCTTGAATGCACAGGCTGGACTTCTTAAATTTTGTTCCATGCCATCCGCCTTGTACTGAATGTGATGGTACAAAAACCAATAGATTTTGTCACAGGTTTCTTTTAACGATTCCCTTTGCAAAAGCGTTGCAACTTGCTTGGTTTGGTCGTTGTACTTTATAACCATTTCCTTAATCATCCGAACGGTATCAAAAGTATTGCCGTTGCCTAACTTTGTTTTATCACAAGCAACCTTAGGAAACAACGGCTCATACTCTTGACCGCCTAATAGTTTTCGTTGTAACAAGCTATCAATGTCCATTTCCGTTTCGTTCTTGCTTTAGGTATCAGGCTTTCTTTTGTTTCTTGAACTCAAAGATCAAAAGCTTTTTTTTAGGATTTGGAGGGTTGGAGAGGATAGAACAGCTTTGCAAAGGATAGGGTAAAGTTGCAAAGGGTTTGCAAAGGATTTATTAAAGATATTATTCAAACTACTATCTTTTGTTACAGCTAAACTTTATTTGACAGAAATAAGCAACAAAAAAGCTATATATTAGCTATGAAGTAAAAAGATACATTTAGAACATAAACATTAAGATTTTACAGTTGTTTTTTTATAAGTTGATTAAGCAATTACGATCTATATTCTCAAAACATTAAATATGCATTTCAAATTAACAGAAGAGATTATTGCCCTTAGCGATTCACAAACTTGGAATTTTGCCAAACTAGAGTGGGATTTCAATTTTGCATATTATTCTGAGGATTTACAAACGTGCTTATGTGGTCACTATCCTATAAAAAATATTTGTGTAATACGGAACAAGAAAAATTCAAACCAGACCGAAGTTGGGAATTGTTGTATAAATAAATTTTTAGGGATTGAAGATGGAAATAAAATATTTACTTCGATAAAAAAACTTAAAGATGATAATTCCAAAAGTATGAGTGCTGAAGTACTTGATTATATTTATCATAAAAATGGCATTTCTGATTTTGAATATAATTTTTACACCGACATACACCGAAAAAGAAATTTATCACCCAAACAACTTGATATAAAAATACGTATTAATGATAAATTTTTAGCATTTACGAGTTATGAAACTAATTCACATTTTAACCGAATAAATTTGGTTTTGAAATGGGCAGAAAATAATTCTTGGTTTGACAAAAATTTTATAATGTCTTTGAAAAAGAGTTGCGAAAAGAATGGAAAATTATCTGAAAGACAAAAAATAGCTTTAGAAAATATTATTACAAAATTTAAAATCGATTAATCTGTTAATAAAAAATATCTATATCATTTTACAAATTTTGTAATAATTAAGTTTTAATCATAAATTAAAAAAAAAAAAAAAATTGAGAAGAAATTTAAAATAGTCCAACTTTTATAATAAACATTTAGAAAAGAGAATTGAAATTTAGGTTTTTAGCAACCAAATTAACTTCATAAGGGAAAGCAAAGTTTTGAATTGGTTGATGTTCTAACCATTTCATCTCGTCTTCTGATTTTAATATTATAGGCATTCGCTTTTTAATGTTGTGTATTTCTGCCATTAATGTATTTGCTTCTGTCGTAACAATTGTATAAGTATTTTTAATTTCTCCTGTTGTTGGGTTTTGCCATGTTGAATACAAACCCGCAAAAGCGAACAGCTCCTCATTCTCTAAACCAATTTCAAACCTTGATTTATTTTTTCCTTTAGAATCATGCCATTGCCATTCATAAAAGCCATTAGCTATTACCAAACAACGTTGGTTAACTACGTTTCTGAATGAGGGTTTTTCCGTAACAGTTTCAATTCTAGCGTTGAGGGTTAGTTTTTTTATTTCTTCATCTTTGGACCAAGAGGGAATTAAGCCCCAATTAAAATGTGTAATGATTTCGGGGTGTTTATCAGTAATAATAGGATTCATTGCAAAATCAAACCCATTTATGTTTTCCTTGGGTTGAAAAAGCGCTATTTTATCGATTTTGGCTTTAAATCGATTTTCTACTTCAATTGCTGCTTTTGATTGTTTGGAATGAAAACACATAATTTATCAACATTAATTTTCAGTAAAATCTATCTCTCGTCTACATATAAAAACGCCAATTACCCTACAATTTGGGAACGTACTATTTAATAAACTTTTTACAGCCTTAAAATGTGCACCAGTAGTCAATACATCATCAATAATAAAAACAACATCTTTTAAGTTTTTACTCAATTCAGTGTTAATTTTTAAGTTACTTTTTATTTCTTGTATAGTAGGTCTAACATCTGAAATATGTGAAGCTTCTTTACTTTCTATTTGTTCAACCAATTCGCGTATGTCCGCATCTCTTCCGTTAAATCCAATTTTAAGAATTTGCAACATCCTATCATCATATAAATCATCAGATTTGTTTTTAGAAGGTGGAATTGGCACAAATGTTATAGTTTTTAGAGCTTCATCATCGAATATATCATTAAAATATGATGATATAGTCTTAATTGCGCTTAATTTATATTGATATTGAGCCTGACCTTTCTTGCTTGGACACTTTTTCAAATTACTAATTAAACTATTTTCTTTACTATATGAAAAACCTTTTCTAGAGGTGTAGTTAAAAAAATAATAACACTCGTCAGAGTCAAGTGAGAGATATGTGTGATCTTGAATAGTTAATTCATCAATTTTAACAAGATTTGGCATAGACTAAAGTAGATTGTTTTTTATATCATCGTAAGTTTTTACTCTTATAGCACCTTGCTCTTCAAATCTTTTAGGCCAAGTAATTTTTTCATTTTCAAAACAACTTTGCAAAATGAAAAGTTTTCTGTTTTGATGTAAAGCTGCTCTAGCCTGTATTAATGTACCAGATGTTTCACTAGCTTCAATAATTATTGTTGCGCTAGTTATTGCAGACATTGTTTTATTTCTCTCGGGAAAAAATAATTTATTTCCTAAATATGTTTGTTGCTCATATCTAATAAACGGAACTTGACTAACTAAAAGATGCTCTTTTGCAATAAATTCTTGAAGTGATCTATTTTGTTTAGGATAAAAAACATTTAAAGGTGTTCCAATCACTGCAATAGTTTTCCCACCATTCTTAATTGCTGAATTATGAGCTTGGGTATCTATACCTTCTGCTAAACCCGACACTATAGTAAAATTATCTTCAACTAATAATTTGACTAATTTAGAAGTTCTTAAAAGACCTTCATTTGTTGGTTTTCTTGACCCAACAATTGCTACTGAAGGAGAATTTATATAATCTAAATTACCACTATAATATAACACTTCAACAGGTTCTTTAGCATCTCTTAATTTTGAGGGATAATCCAAAGTACTATTTATCATTATATTAGTTCTTATTTCTGGATTATCATTTATTTTATTTTTTAATAAAATAGAAAATTCAGAAATTTTATCCTCATCAACAAATGAAGAAGGAAGACTTTTAGGATTTTGAGCAAACAAATCAGATAACTTCTTAAAGCTAATGTTTCTATTACTCCATAATGCTTCATATGCAGACATTTCCCTGAAAGGAAGTACTGATTTTTTTATTAGATCATTATCTTGATAATCAAAATTCATTACCATATAACTTGCTTTTTTTTAATTAAATGAAAATATTACAATTAAATAATCTAAAATAATTATTTTTTTTTATTTAACTTTTAATCTAATTGTAATATGAATTTTATTTCTTTAATAATAAAAAATAACACAATCATAAAACAGTATTAATATTTCACTCGCGAAGATAGGATTTTATTAACAACTAACATTCTATTATAAAAATTTCATCAATTTTAGTAGTAAATGAATTGGATAATTTTTCTTGTTTCATTTTCCATTGTCTTCCTAGGGATTGGGAGGCAAATTTTACTTTATTTGAACCAAAACTATTATTCATTTTATCAATCACACTCATTAATGGTTGATGTTTTGGGTTGGACACATTGAATAGCGACAATTGTGTTTCGCTATTTGGCGTTAGCCCCATAACAATAACACCTGCTTTTTTATAATGAAAACCTTCTTTGAAAATTGCCTGTAAACCTATTTGAGCGTAATGGTTTAGTTCTATTGTTGAATTAGTTGGAAAGTCCGTATTAATTATAATGTTTCTTGAATATTGTGGTTGGTCTTTTCGAAAATAATTAGTGTGCACAAAAACCATAATCATATTGCAATGGCTGTTTTGCTTGCGTAATTTTTCAGAACAGGAGACTGTGAAAGTTGCCACTCTTTCTGCAATATCTTCCAATTTGGTCATTGGTTTTTCGAACGAACGGGTGGTGGCAATCATCTTTTTACTTTTTGGCTGCTCTAAATCTAAAGTGGGTTTGCCTTGTAATTCGTGTTTTAACCTCAATCCTACTACTGCCATTTCTTTTCGAACCCACTCATCAGGTAGTAAAGTAAACTCATAAGCATTGAAAACCTTTTTGGCTTGTAATCGTTTTGCGTGTTTTCTACCTATTCCCCAAACATCTTCTATTTTAGTCCATTTAAGAGCTTTAATTCTTTTCTCTTCATTGTCAATGGAGTAAACGCTTTGGGTTCTTTCAGGATACTTTTTTGCAATTTTATTGGCTACTTTAGCCAAGGCTTTGGTTGGTGCAAAGCCAACACTTATAGGGATTCCAGTACCCTTGGTAACTGTTCTTTGCATATCTAAACCTATTTTTTGCAAATCAAATAATTCAAAACCTTTGAATTTCAGAAAAGCTTCATCGATGCTATAAATTTCTATATCTGGCGAATACCTTGTAAGTATATTCATCACTCTTGAACTCATATCTCCGTATAAAGCATAATTTGAAGAATAGACAAATACATTATTAGCTTCAAAGATATTTTTAAATTCAAATGCGGGAGCACCCATTGGAATACCTAATGCTTTAGCTTCGTTGGAACGTGCAATTACACAACCATCATTATTAGAAAGTATAACCACTGGTTTATTTCTTAAATGTGGTTCAAATGCTCTTTGGCAAGAAGCATAGAAATTATTGCAATCAACTAACGCAAACATTAAAAATATTTTATAGAATTTATTACAATACCCCAAATGATAAAATCATTTTCGGCTGTTACTTTTATAGGTTTATATTCTTCATTTTCGGCAATAAGCCAAACTGCACCCTCTTCGATTTTAATTCTTTTTACAGTAAATTCTCCATCAATTTGACAAACTGCAATTTTATTATTTTGAGGTTCTAAGCTTCTATCGATAACTAATAAATCGCCATCATTTATACCTGCATTTTTCATAGAATGGCCTTTAACTTTTGCAAAAAAAGTAGTGTCTTTATTCTTGATTAATGTTTTATTTAGGTCGATAGATAGCTCTATAAAATCATCAGCGGGCGATGGGAAACCAGCGCTAATCCCTGCGTCTATATATGGTAATTGTAATTCAGTAGAATAATCTGGTAAGTAAAATTCTAATGTTGTTGAATGATGTAGACTTCTTAATTTCATTTAACAAAATTAGAAAACAAAAGTTTCATTTAAATCAAAAAGGTGTGAAATAGTTATTAACCCATCTATTCTTTTTATTATAAGATAAAACAATTAAAGACTTTTCAAAACAAAACCTTATTTTGAGCAAAAATCAATTTTAAGCCTACTTCTTATAAGAAAGGAGTATTTATCCTTGCCCCCATCTAAAACCTTGTTAAAAAGCTTTAATTTAAGTTGTTCGTCTTTTATGAAGTTGGAAAGCTTATTAGCGGAGGTTAATTTGGTGTTTTTCGATGGATTCTTTTTTGGATTTTCTAGAATTCGGATAATAAAATTCTTATTGATAAAAGCATTGGTTGGGTTGCTGGATGAAATGGCGTATTTACGAGACATGGTTGATTTTCTTTAAAAATTGTTTGTTTTTAAGTTCGGCTTCTCTGTATTCGTTGAGTTTGATTTTCAACTCTTCGGACAACAAATAGCCGTCAGGAGTTCCGTTTCGGTCAATGAAAATTAACACTTCTTCGGTCTTGATGTTTTTGGCATTCAATCGCATACCAGGAGAAATGTCTTTTCTAGTTTCGTTGATAATGGAATTGATTTCAATTCGGATACACTTCTCAGGCATTTGGCTCAAATACAACTCTTGCAACTCTTTTTTGTTTCGGATATAGTATAGTGTTTTTAGCATGTTTCTTAGTTTTAATTCAAATTAGTCAATTGTTGATCGATACTATTTCGGGTTTTCAAAAGGACATTTTTTTGGTAGGCATTTAAAAAAGCTATATCCCAATGGCATACAATTAAAAGTGCCGTTGCTTCAAAAACTGTCATACGAACAGAAATACAATTCTTAAAACTCAACTCGATTTTGTTGCGAAGCTTTAAGGATAATCGTCTCAAAATATCCATCAAAATACAACTGACATAAAAATCAAAATTGCCTTTGCCTTTGCTAATTTGCTTTTCGGCACGTTGCTGAATAAAAGCATTAATTTGTTCTCGTATCACCTCGATTTCGTCTCGGGTACAGTTTTTTAACTGGATGCTGGTCATAACTTTTTTTCGGCAATTAGGTTTCCATTCTCATAGAACTGGATGACATTGGTGATTTTTGCAAGGGCGTGTTTCTCGAATCGTCTTAGCATACTTTCTATAATTCGCTGTGAATTCCGTTTGTTTTGATTGATTGGCGACCACCAAACTGCATTGTCTTGTTTGCTCTTAGTAAGGATCACCATTTTGATTTTAGAAGCTTCGGGTGCAAATACTGGCATAGTTATAATGGATTTAGGTTAGAATTCATTCAAATCATATTGCACAAAATCAGAAGCACTAACTAATTTTTCAGAACTTTTCAAGCACTTTTTTTCAATCATTTGAGGTAACTTTTCCAAGTAGGTCGCTGGCAAATTCTTTTCTACATAATCAAATAATTGTGGTAGTGTAATTTTGTTTTTGAAAAAGCGGTTGACTTCATTTTCACATTTCTTGGCGTGATTGATTGCTTCTTTTCTGCGTTGCGCATTACATTCCTGTTTCTTTTTAAAGGCTTCGTATTTTGCTTTTCCTTGCAAATGCTCGTTCCATTTAATTTTAGTGTATTCAAAACCGACTTCTTTTGCCGTTTTTCGGGTCATATCAAAATAATCAAAGGGGAATAATGGTGGAAATTCATTTTTTTCAAACCATTTTCTGGCCCATTCAGCTCGCCAACGCATTTGCTGAATATCATCTACAATCGAAGCTTTGTTGAAGGCTTCTCCAGTAAAAGCAATCCATTTGTATTCCATATAAAGCGAAATTGCTTTTTTCCATGAACCTGCAAACGGTGTGGAGTTTTTGTAAATCTTCGAAATGCTCTTGAAAAAGTCTTGAATCACCAATTGCCTAAAATCTTCTTTGAGCATCGTTCCGGAATACGCTTCTTTGAACAAATAGCGAATATCAATCGGTTTGTAGTTGTTGTATTCTTTGTTGGCCAAGTTTACCGCCAATTCCTGAGGATGCAAGATTAAATTTTGCAGTTTATCGGACAAAGTATTCTCAATTTTAACAGTTTCCGCGCCCGCCACCTCGGTTGGATTTTGCATCTTGCTGGCTGGTGTTCTTGTAAAAAACAAATGAGAAGGCGTGACCGAAGGGAACTCCTTTTTTAAAAGAGAAATGTTTTTCACATTCTCTTTCTTTTGAGATTCATTTAAAGATGTTCTAGTACTCTCATTGTTATCAGGTAAAACTTTCTCGCTTTCAGAGGTAATACGTTGATTTTCAATAGTTATTAATTTTGAGGTTTTAAGGTCTAAAACGGTCAAAATTTCAGGATTGATATGCAATTCTACGGGTCTATTTTGCCCTTTGAATACATAATCGACAAACACTCCACATTCTTCCAAACGTTGTCTATGATTCCGAACGGTTTTAGTACAAAGGGCTAAACTATTCACTCCGTTACGCTTCAACTCGGTTACTAAAAACGAATTGATTTTAAATTCTTCAATAGGTCGAATGGCCGTTACGCCCAGTTTCATGTACTGTTCATTGCGCTTCATCAATTGGGAATTATAAAGATGGAGTAAGTTTTGAAAAACCAATTCTGTGGCATACTTAACCGTTTGGATTTTCTTTTTGCAAATAATCAGACCATATTCTTTGCAAAAATCATCTACACTTTGATTAAATGCTCTTGGTTTTAAGGATTGATTTTTCTTTGCAAAAAGGATAGAAAATGTTTTTTGAACCTCATTTAATTCATTGTTTTTCAAAAACAATCTAACATTTTCGTTATGCTTATCTATCAATTCATTCTCGGCATTCGTTTGAAAATTATAGCCTGAAATGTACTTTCTGTAGTTATCCATAGTAATGGAAAAGGCTTCCATGGATATTGCAGGATAAACTGCCATAATTCTATTTTCGAGTTGCAAAGAAGTTACAACGGTCGTTGCAATGCTTTCAAGGGTTTTGTATTTGTGGTCTGTGTTTACAAAACCAAAAAGATGAGAAGCTAATGAAAAAACATTGCTATCTAAAGAGTTATTTTTCATATTGTCAGCATTTATCCTTGCTGTATCGGGCCAATAGACCCGATTACAACAAAGAATTTTCAGCATTTGCTGGAGGTATTTTTAGGATCTACGTTTGCTCTTGAATTGGGTAGCCAATAAATTTTCAGTTACACTTTCTAAAGTCCAATTCTGTAAGGGTTTTGATTTTCTAATTTTTCGAGGTTCAGGTCTTCCCACTTCTTTATCGATACACAAGGCGAGTTCTTTCAATTCCTCGGGGGAAAGAAAGATTTTTGCATTGTTAAGTATGGATAAGACTTTGGGATTGTTCATTGCCCTTACACTTTAAATAATCGTTGACGTTTGAGTTGTAGTGCTTTTTTGGCTTTTACGGTTTTGTTGACCAATTGCATAATAGCCAATTCTACTTGTTCATTTTCACGCATTCCATTGACAAAAGTGCGGATGCTTTGTCTCGTGTAGTCTTCACCAATAGCGTTTTTGATTTTCTTTTTTTTCAAATACAAGGAAATTGTGGCAGAGTACTGCTTTCCTAAAGTTTTAATAATACTGGTTCTTTCTTGGTTGTTAATCATATTTCAAATTGTATTTGGTAACTAAAATCGTTTTGTAATTCTTTCAATTCAGCATTCTCAATTTCAAAATTCCACGGCACATAAATGGTTCGGAGGGTTGCACTATAGCGTAATCCAGCTTTTCTTAATTTTTGATGCAATCGGTATCGTCTATTCCTTTTTGAAGTTCGTATCATATTGCCAGTGTACTATTTATACTTTGTGACGAATTATAATTCAATTATCTGCAACATTTTATACCATATAGCAATAAACTGCAATATATATTTGTTACATTTGCGGCTACAATTACGCTACAAAGGCGTACAAATAGCAAATTCAACTATTGCAAATATATGCAACTATTGCAATATTTTGCAATTTTTATAAAAAAATACCACAAATTTCCAAAAACAAATTTCATGCAACTGATTATCAAAGAAGTAAGAGAGAGTAAAAAACTAACTCAAGACGAAATCGTCGAACTTTCAGGTATAAAAAAGCGAACTTATGTAGATTACGAGAACGGAAAATCAGACATTCCGCTCTCTAAATTGCAAAATATAGCAAATGCCTTAAAAGTAAACCTGTTTGAATTGTTTGAAGGCTACAATGAAACCTTGGCCGAAATGAGCCAAAATAGCTTATTGACAAAATTGCAATTTGAAAATGAAGCGCTAAAAAAAGAGAATGCAGAATTAAGAAAAGACAAAGCCTTTTTACAATCACTCTTAAAACCGAATGACCACGATAAAAGTCAACCCGCATAGTGATATGCGAGTGGTTTGGAAAAAAGAAGTATAAGTTTTTTTAATAAAAAGCGAAATGAAAACCTAAGTAGATATTTGAAAAAAAAAATCAATTAATTAAGACTAACTTTTTTTAATAAAAACAACCCTAAACTATTCATATAGGTTTTCAAAACATAAAAAAATAATATGGCAATTTACATAAGCGAAGACGAAAAAGCGAGACATCCATACTATACAATAATGGAGTTAAGAGACGAAGACCTTTCAAATGAATTAAGTAAATGGTCTCGATATGATTTAATTGAATGGCTAAGTTGGAATGATAGAAATGGTGTCTATAAAGACGAAGAATCTATTGCTGAATTTGGAAATATACTTAGTAAAGAGGAAGCTATTGAAATAATGACGAGACAGATAACTAATTCTTAATCCAAAAATACTGTTTGTTTTAATTATCTATATCTCAAGTAATTAATTTACTACATTATATTACACCTATTTTATTATAATCACCTCAAATCCAAGCATTAAAATAATTTAGCTTTAACAATACAAATCATTTATATTTGCCAATAAGTGACAAGTCAAAAATCAAATAATGAACAGTCAATTCGGAAATAAAATTAGACTATTAAGAGAAGAGCAAAAGATGCTATTACGGCAATTAGCACCATTGCTCGATATGGACACAGCTCAATTAAGTAAAATTGAAAGAGGAGAAAGAAACGCAAAAAAAGAAACAGTATTAAAATTGGCTAAAATCCTAAAGGTTGCAACAGATGAATTGGTAACACTTTGGTTAGCTGACCAAATTTATGATGTGGTAAAAGATGAAAACACAGCATTAAAAGCAATGATGGTAGCGGAAGAGAGCGTTAAATTTTCAAAAAAGAAAAATGAATAAGACAGATAATTACGAAATAGAAGCTAAAAATTTTAACACATTGGACACTGATTCATTAGAAGAGCCAAGTTTAAAAATTACTCCAAGATTTAATCATTTTAATTCAAGTTTTGAATCAGAAAAATTTGTAGAAAACAACAATATAAATCCTTTGTTTGAGCCAATAACTAAAAGTTCATTAATTGGAATGGGAGATTGTGAAAAACTAATGGGAACTATTGAAGATAAAAGTGTTGATTTAATACTAACTGATCCACCATTTAATTTAGGTTCGTTTATGAGGAAACGAGGTACTAATTTAGTAAAGATGAGAGAAAATCAATTCTCTTATGCTGGTTGGGACGATTTAGAATATGATGAATGGGTTTCTAAAATGGATGCTTTCTTTAAGCACAGTAATAGAGTTTTAAGAAAAAAAGGGACTTTAGTTTTATTTATGTCTTTGATGAAAATAGAAACAATTATCCAACTTGCTGAAAAAAATAATTTTTATTATAAAACTGTGGGTATATGGCATAAAACTAATCCAATGCCAAGAAATATGAATTTACAATTTATTAATTCTACAGAAGCTTGGATATATTTTATAAATGAAGGTAATACTGGAACTTTTAATAATGATTCGAAAGCATTGCACGATTTTGTAGAATCGTCACTTACAACACAAAATGAAAAGAGATTTGGAAAGCATCCAACACAAAAACCAATTAAAATACTTAATCATTTTACTGAAATTTTATCAAATGAGAATGAAGTGATTTGCGACCCATTTATGGGAAGTGGCTCAACGGGTGTTAGTTGTGAGATGTTGAATAGGAAATTTATTGGTATTGAACTTAATGAAGAATATTACAACATAGCAAAAAATAGAATGCAAAATATTACAACAGTATGAGAGTTATAGATTTATTTGCTGGTGTTGGTGGTTTATCTTATGGTTTTTCTATGTCGAATTTTGATATTGTATTTGCAGTAGAACACGACAAAGAAATAGCCAATACATTTAAAAAAAATCATCCAGACACAGACGTCTTTTCTGACGATATTGAAACATTAGACGTTAATAAACTATCTGAAAGATATAAAAATATTGACGTTGTAATTGGTGGACCGCCTTGTCAAGGATTTTCTCAAAAAGGCAAAAGATTAAGTTTGAATGATGATAGAAATTACCTTTTTAAACACTTTATTGAATTTGTAAAAGTTTTTCAGCCTAAATATTTTTTGTTAGAAAATGTACCCAACTTAATAACTACTTCAAATGGTTTTTTTAAACAAGAAATATTAATTGCTTTTAATGAGTTAGGCTACTCTGTTGATGTTGATGTTTTAAACGCATCTAATTTTGGAGTACCTCAAAATAGAAAGAGAGCATTTTTTTTAGGAAAAAAAGGAGAAGTAAAATTAGAATTACCTAAGTCGAATAATAAAAAAACTACAATCAAAGATGCCATTTATGATTTACCACAAATTAAATCAGGAGAAGGTGTTGAGTTTTTTGATTATGAGATTCAGCCTTTGTCAGATTTTCAAAAATTTATTAGAAAAGGTTCTAAAGGATTTTACAATCATCAAGCTACAAAGCACACTAAATTAGCTTTAGAAAGGCTATCGTTAATCCCTAAAGGAAAAGGCAAAGAAGTTTTACCAGAAGAGCATAGGACAAAGTCTATATTTTCAGGAACTTGGTCAAGATTAAAAGAAGATGAATTTGCACCAACAATAACAACAAGATTCGATACACCATCCTCTGGCATGTTTACTCATCCTATTTTAGACAGATGTATCACTGTTCGTGAGGGCGCAAGATTACAGTCATTTCCAGATAAATTTATTTTTTATGGCACAAAATCTTCACAATTAAAACAAGTTGGGAATGCAGTTCCTCCATTGCTTGCATTTGAAATAGCTAAATTAATTTTAAACGACAATAAATAAATATGAAAATTTATCCTAATCAAATAGTAGAAAGAAGCGAGCTCAATTTAAGAAACGGTATTAAGTCCTCATTAGCTGAAATTAAAGAACTTTTTGCGTTAACATTTACTTTGTATTTAGCAACAAATAAAGAAGTCTTATTAACTTATTCTAAAGAAGTTAATGCTCCTAATACAAAAATTGAGATAAAAGATGATTTATTATCGAAGTTAGAATTATTCTTTAATGGTTTGATAACTGATAAAGCTGATTTTAAAAATAAAGTTAATGAGAACCCTTTATTAACTGCACAAATGGAATCTTTGCAAGTTAGTTTAGAATTATTTTGGAAACTCTGTAAAGTAGATTTTATTCAAAATTATCCTTCGAGTCAAGAAAGAACAGGAGGAAAAAGATATGACAAAAAAATAACCTTTACTTGTAATACTCTTTTACTTGAAAATTGTTTACTTGAAAATGACGGTAGTGTTTCAGATTCATTAAAAAACATTCTATATAATTGGATAATGAAGTCTGCTGTTTTTACTCCAGATCTCTTCTTATTTAAAAAAATACAAACCACTTTAACTATTTTTTCTGAAGAAACACAATTTAAAATACGCAAGGACGATGGTTCAGAATTGTTTTTCCAACAAGAGGGTATTTACGAACAAGTTGTCGCGGGAAATAATGTAATCGACAAAGATAATGTAGAGCCAGTTGGTCCTTTCAGAATTTTAAAATCATTTATTAAATCGGACTTACATAGTTATATTAAAGAAGATGGCAATAATGGTATAGGACTTAAAGCTGATAGAACTATTGATGCCCTTGGTGGTTATAATGAAATGGTAAAAACTTCATTGAATTTAATTCCTAAAAGAACAGTTATATATGAAGAAAAAGAAATAATTCCAACAGTATCAACAAGCTCGCAAGATGTAAACAATGTTATATATTACGGTTCACCCGGAACAGGAAAATCTCATCGAGCAAACATTGAAACTAATGGTAAAGATGTACAAAAAGTAACTTTTCATCCTGATTATGATTACCACTCATTTGTAGGAGGTTATAAGCCAACAATGGAGGGAGATAAAATTGCTTACAAATTTGTACCTCAAATCTTCACTAAAATTTATGTTGATGCTTGGAAAAATTTAGTTTCTGCTGATGAAACGAAACCTTTCTACTTGCAAATAGAAGAAATCAACAGAGGAAATTGTGCTGAAATATTCGGAGACTTATTTCAATTATTAGATAGAGACAAAGATGGATTTAGTAAGTATGAAGTTACTGCTGAAGAAGAATTATATAAATATCTTGTAAGTGCTTATGGTTTTGGTGGTGACCACGAAGGTATTAAAGATGGTAAACTTCGTTTCCCAAGCAATTTAAAAATAATTGCAACAATGAATACTTCCGACCAATCATTATTTCCTATGGATAGTGCATTCAAAAGAAGATGGGATTGGATATATGTTCCAATCGATTTAAAATGTAAGTTTTCAGATTTCACTATAAAATTGGAGAATAAAAAAGAATACAGTTGGCTAGCTTTTTTAGAAAAAATCAATAAACAAATATTTGATACTACTAATAGTCAAGATAAACAAATTGGAAATTGGTTTATTGATGCTCAAAATACTAGCAAGATAATTTCTGAAGACACATTTAAAAACAAAGTGATTTTCTATTTGTGGAATGATGTTTTTAAAGATGAAGAAAATACTATTTTCAAAACAAAAGAATATCCAAAACTTAATTATGGTGATTTTTTTGAAACTGAAAAGAAAGTTAATTTGATAAGTTCAATTTTAGAAGAAAATTTAGGATTGAAAATTTCAAATGAACCTAATCCAATTCAAACAGACGAAGAATAATGAGAATATTTATTGAAGGAGAACCTTATTCTTTAGACATTCTAAAACCCATTTTTGGCGATAAATTTTATATGCCAAATGGTGTTAATGGTATTATTGATAATGTGGGATATTACCATAGTATCGATAATGAAGTAATTTATTTACTGCCAAAAGTGTTTATTGATACAAAAGGTTTAATCTTAAATAAATACCCTAAAGATTTATTTGCTAAAAATAGTATTGATGATGTAATAGAATCACAAGATGAATTAAACTGGTTAAAGCGGTTTCTGATAATTTTCTATAAAGGATTAATTGAATACAGAGTAAGATATAAAAACGCCATTCAATCAAAAGGCGACGTATTACAATTAAGCTCTTCTTTAGGTGAAAATGAATACTCATTTTTGGATATTGTTTTGAGTTTTGTAAACTTCCTCAAGAAGAATAAAAACACAATTCTATTCATTCACAAAAAGCAAACTTCAGCGAAGCATAAAAAGGTTAATTGGGGTAAAACTGTTAGGAAATCAAATCCTTTTGTTACCAATGAAGGAATACCAATTTATTCGGAACTCAATGTAAAGAAAAAATATATCGATACAGAGGAAGAATTATTGTGTATGTTTTATTCGGTTTTAAATCATTTAAAGACAGAATATAATTTCAGCATTCAAATTGATGAATCTTATACAATTGCCAAAGGAAGTGCTTATCAAAAATTAGTAGCCAATGCTCCGCAACTATTAAAAAAGATACGCTACAAATACTTTTCAGATACGTTAGTGAAAATGTATAAATTATTGGAATTATATTTTTCAAAATCAAATAAAGTTTCAATTCAAAACAAGAATGAAGATTTTATTATGGTCAAATATTATCATTTGATATTTGAAGATATGATTGATAAGCTGATAACTTCTAAAATCGATACCAAAGAAACAAGTAAAGGGGTTTCGCTTAAAAAACTGAAAGAAAATAAAGATGGTAAAATTATTGACCATTTATTTGAGTACGATTCTTTAATAGATCGTGACGAAAGTATTTTTTACATTGGAGATTCAAAGTATTATAAAACTAATAATGAAGTTCAAGAAAACTCTATTTATAAGCAATTTACTTATGCCAAGAATGTAATTCAATTCAATATAGATTTATTGAATGAGGGCAAAAAAATCAACAATAACATTCGATATAGGGATAAAATAACAGAAGGATATAACATAACTCCAAACTTTTTTATTCAAGGCGTAGTAACTGATATTTTTGATTTTGATAATGACAAACTTACAATTGATTTTGACAAAGGTATTAAGCATTCCTATCATTTTAAAGAAAGAATTTTTGATAGAGACTCTTTGTTCGTAAATCACTATTCAATTAATTTCCTTTTTGTTTTAAAATCATATACCAATAAAAGTTCTTTTGAATTAGAGAAATATAGAGTTGAAATTCATAAGAAATTTAGAACCAATTTTGTTTCCTATTTAAAGAAGCAAAGCCTGTTTAAATTTTATGATACTGAATTTGAAAGCAAAGAGCTATTGAAACAATTTGTAGATAAAGAATTCAGAAATTTAACTGGTAGAGCTTATATATCAAAATCAAATGACAAGCGTTTAATACTTGCTGTAAATGGTTCTGATATTGAGTTAAAGGAATATTTTACGGATAGTTATGATAAAGGAAAACATTTGAGAGAAACTTATTTTTCATCCCCGAATTTTGAGAGAGTGGATTTTTCGGAATTAGAGTTAATATAATTTTTTTTAAGTTTTAAATTAGATAAATAATATGGAAAACAGAAAATTAGAAGTTTATACTTTTATAGCTCATCCCAACAGAAAGCCTACAGAGAATTTGATTTTAGAAGATGTTTTTGGTAACGATTTATATATTCAATTGAAAAATAAATTCGCCAATTTTGTAGACACTTTTCCACCACAACAAATAGATGGTAAAACTTCAAAAATTGAAAAAAAAGAAGTTGATGGACAAATAAAAAGCATTTTCAAGTTTAATGATTCTTTACGATACATATCTGGTAAAATTATGATTGGTGATGATGATGGTAAAGAACAGGATGTTGTTCAAAACAACAAAGACAAAACTGTATTATATACAAAAAAGAAAGGGCAATCAGTCGAGCGTCCTTATTATTTTATGGTAATAATTCCTTTGGGTTTAAAATATGGTTATATTGTTTTAGAAAGGGAGGGTAAGCATTCTGCTAAAAGTGTTTTTGAAAGATTATTTAAAAATTTTATACACGAAAACTTATCAGAATTAAATACTAAATTAACCAACTTTGTTGAATCTGAAATTATTAAAGAATATCTTGAAAATGGTCAATATAATAGTATTATATTAAGTCAAAAAATTGTTTCTAGTGATAAAGCGGAACAATACTTAGGAACTTATATAGATGGTTCAAAATATAAAGTAGAAATGCGAATTGTACCATTAGAAAATTCAATTATACCAGTTAGTACCAAAAAGAGAATTCTGAAAAATTTAGAAAATAACGAAGGCTTTTTTGAAGGTACTGATTTTAAAAATATAGGGTTCGATGACAATACTAATGTAAAGGTAATCGCTACTAAAGATGGAAATACAAGGACTATTGATTTAGATGATACTTTTAAAATAAGACCTTATTACAACATCGAAGTTTCAGATAATAGTAAAGGTTTTTCCGAGTTTAAAGACATAAATAAAGAAGCAAAGAAATTAATTAGAAGTTTTGGACTAAATATATTATAATGTATTCAAAGCTAAATATAAAAAATATAATACTTGGTCATAAGTCCTCTTTGGCAGACGGAAAGACAAATTCAAATTATAAAATAGAATTTATTTTCCTGCCAATAGTTGCAGCAATTGCTTTGATTTTTATTAAAGTTCCAGATAATGATGTGAAAAATATTTTTGGAATTTGTTTTTCCATTTTAATTGGACTTTATTTAAATATTCTTGTATTACTTATTTCCAGTATTTCATCAGAGAATTTAAAAATAACACATAAACAAAAGAAAATCAGATTAGAATTACTTAAAGAAACATTATACAATGTGTCATTTTCAGTATATATCTCGATAAAGGCTTTAATTGCATTGTTTTTATCTACTATTTTAGTTCTAACTAACGAAACTCTAAATGACTTTTTTTGTGTTTTAACTTACCTCGATTTTAATTATTTCATTCAGTTTATTTTAGGTTTATTCTTGTATAAATATACAATTGATATATTTCTCATTTTATTTATAATTCTTAAACGAATCAATATTCTTTACACAAAGGAAATTGACATTGAAAATATTAAGTTAAATGAATTAATTAGAAATGAAGATGATGATGATGATGATAATAATTAATTATCCTACCTATTAGCAGACAAATCCTAAAATTACTATTTAGTATTAATTATTTATGAATAAAGAAATAAGCAAAGAGAATGTAGCAATAAAATTAATTTGTAAAGTTAGTTTTGTGTATTTTATAAAACAGCAATTTTTTTATGGACAGACCTAAAAGGAAACGTATTATTAGCCAAGTAAACAACGGCATTGTTACAAAGGAAGTTCCTTTTGATGACAAGGCTTATATTGCAAATTCTGCTACAGAAAATGCAAAAAAAATTCACGTTTTTGATGAAACATTAAATATTGAAATTTGGATTGATAAACATTACCAAGATAGAGTATATCATGGTTCTGATGATGGCACTAAACGAAACGGTATTGAATATAAAAATATTGAACCTTTATTGATTAAATCATTTAAGCATCTACTTTATTATTCTCTTAAACATAAAAACTTTATTTTCATTAATCATCCTCCCAACAAGGTTGGCAATATTCGTTTAGTATTAAAAGAGTTAGTTTACACAGACCTTTTTTTAAACGTAGTTGTAGAATATCATTTTGTAGATTTAAAAACTATTGAAGTAACTATAGTTACAGCTTTATTAGTTGAAAATTTTAAAATGAGTGAAGGTCAGTTTGGTATAGAATTTGAAGGTAATTGTTCTAAATTAATTCAGTGTAAGTCCAAAAATATTGAAACATTTGATAACTTTGATTTATAAATTGAAATGTTAATTTTTACGTTAAGTAGTACAAAAAATATTGTTTATAAAATAATATTTTATACTTTTGTTTAACGAATGAGACAGAACGATATCTGGACAGCTTAACAGCAGGATTTAGTTTGGACAGTCTTACTCCTTAAAATAAAAAATTTAAAGCCTTGCGTAAGTGAGGCTTTTCTTTTTTTAATTTTCTCAAAAACCTCATGTTAAAAAAAGAATCAAAGGAAAATCCGGAAAAAAATTAATACGTTAAAATCAACATGTTAATTTAAAATTAGAAAGTTTAGCAAAAAATAGAAATAAAAACAATTCAAAATTTTAGCTTACCTTTGATTCCATAAGTAAAAAATCAATTATAAACAGAACACTCAAGCGCACACAATTTACATCATTTTTAACATATTTATGCCTTGCGAACCCCAGTAAACACTGGAACAAAAATACAGACCTCAAATTCATAACCCTGAGGTCACGGGTTCAACTCCCGTCTTCGCTACAAAAAACAAACCCTTAAACAGCAATTGTTTAAGGGTTTTTTATTCCCGAATAATTCCCGACTTTTTGAAGAATCAATATTACATCACACTATAAAACGGATCAAGTTTGGATCAATTTAAAAAGTTGGGGATTAAGAGTTATTCTATAGGATCATGAAATTGCTTGTTTTGTTTTCACGCAGATTTTCCAGATCTATGCAGAAAAAGGAGTGTGAAATGTACTATTTTGTGATTCCGATTTTTTCTTAGCTTAATAAAACTACATTTTAATACTTTTTAGCGTAATCATTTTACCTAATTCTTAACTCATTTATTACTTATCTTATTCAAATAAATATTGCTGAATTATAAAAAAGTCTCCTCCCTTATTGAAAACCAAATTAAAAAAAGCTGGATTCAGTTATAAAAAAAATGGAGTGATTAATGTAATAATTACTTTTTTAAAGCGGCATGCCCTTCTTTATTAAACTCAAAAAAGTATAAATTTCACTGTTTGTTTACTATTAAAAAAAATCGCAGACAATCCAAAAAAACATATTCAAAATTAAAATACACTTCAATTGCTTATCTTTGTTTTTAGTTGTTGAATTCGCAACCAACTCATTTTGAATAAAAAACAACAATAAAAATACCTTTACCGAAAAGAATAATGTTTTATTTTCTTTTCCTTAAAAAAAATCTTCCCGAAACTAGCCAAAGTGTCAACTTTAAGTTGAATCTGAATTTAGTATCGTTTGTTATAATTTATAAAAGTCAAAACCATATAACTATGAATAGTATTTTTCGGAATCTAAAAAAAATCAATACAAATTTTACTCCCACAGTGGCACTGCCAAGTATAGTATTGATTCTTTTACTATCCCTTTTTTGTGGGCTATTCTCAAATGATGCTGCAGCCGTTTTAGATTTTTCTAAGGGAATTATTTTTAAAAATCTAAGTTGGTTTTATGTACTATTGGTAACTCTTTTTGTGTTATTTCTCCTTTTTGCCGCAATAAGTAAATTTGGAAAAATAAAACTCGGAGCAGATGACTCAGAACCCGAATATTCGTCTTTTTCGTGGATAGCAATGCTTTTTGCTGCTGGAATGGGAATTGGATTAATGTATTTTGGGGTATCTGAAACCATGGCACATTTTGCAAATCCGGCAATAAGCAATTTAGATGAAAATCTTCGGGCTAAAGAAGCACAACTATACACATTTTTCCACTGGGGTATCCATGCGTGGTCTATCTATGGAGTTGTAGGCTTGTCTTTGGCTTATTTTACATACAGATACAACCTTCCTTTGGCAATTAGAAGTGGGTTTTACCCTATGCTAAAAGACAGAATAAATGGCAGATTAGGCAATATCGTTGATGTATTTGGACTTTGCAGTACTTTTTTTGGAATTACAACAACGCTTGGTTTTGGAGTGGTACAACTCTGCGCAGGATTACATAGCTTAGGAGTGATTCCCAATACAACTTTTGAATACCAAGCGATAATTGTAATTTTAGTAATGAGTATTGCCGTTCTTTCTGCCCTTTCTGGTTTAGGAAAAGGAGTGAAATTAATGAGTGAAATTAATATTATACTCGCCACTTTATTGATGTTGTTTATTTTGATTTTTGGACCAACAATATACATACTAAGCACCTTCACAGAAGGTTTAGGGCATTATGTAAGCCATTTTACTTCCCTTACATTCAATACGTATGCTTACGAAAAAGAAAGTCAAGCTTGGTTTACAAACTGGACCATTTTATACTGGGCTTGGTGGATTTCTTGGGCGCCTTATGTAGGACTCTTTATTGCAAAAATTTCAAAAGGGAGAACCATTCGCGAATTTATTATTGCAGTTCTAATTATTCCGTCTCTTTTTAATTTTATATGGATGACCGTTTTTGGTAGTAGTGCAGTTTGGATTGATGAATTTGTGGCCAACGGTGCAATAAGTGATTTTGCAAAAGATCCAAATACCCTTCTATTTAATTTCTTTACTTATTTTCCTCTTAGTGGTTTCTTAAACGTTTTGGCAATTGTTATTATTTGTGTCTTTTTTATCACATCTGCCGATTCTGGAATTTACATCATGAATAGCATAGCCTCACGTGGAGAAGGAACGGCACCTAAATGGCAAAATGTTTTTTGGGGAATTTTACTCGTAATTGTTTCGCTAAGTTTACTACAATCTGGAGGACTTGTTTCTTTGCAAACCATGACTCTTATTATGGCATTGCCTTTTGGTATAATAATGCTTTTACTATGTGTTAATTTGTGGAAAGCCTTAATTGCCGACGATAAATATTCATCCACTAAATATTCGCATGCTAGCAACAATTGGAATGATTATCACTGGAAACTCCGATTAAGTAAAATACTTAGTTATTCTCAGAAAAAAGACATTAAAGCATTTTTGAGTCAAACAGTACGGGATGCATTTGAAGAAATTATCATTGAACTAAAAAAGAATGACATCGAAGCAACTGTAACTGAAGTAAAATCTCCAATACACTCGATTGAATTAGAGATAGAGTATCAAAAATTAAAGAATTTTAAATACGGTGTAAAAGCACAAGTTTTAAACGTGTCTAAAACATTAATCAGGGAAGAAAATGCGCCTCTTATTGACAATGAAACTGTTTTTATACCTATAACTTATTTTGATGACAACAGAAAAGGATATGATATTCAATACCTAAGTAAAGATGAAATTATATCTGATGTTTTAAGAGAGTATGAACGATTCTTAAATTTAGGTTCCGGCAATACTACCGATTTACTGATGAAAATTTGAGAGTAGCTAAATCATTTCCCTTTAAGTCTAATTAAAGTTTTGAAATCAATACATTGCAACATTATTATCTAACAAAAAGCATTCAAATTATTAGCTTACTAGTAAAAAATGTATTTTATTTTTTAAACTTAAAATGACGATAGAAAAAAGTTTTTTAAACTAAATCTGGTTTCAGATAACTGGTTTCTTTTGAAAACTTAATTAATTTATTCTCTATTTTTTTTAACCGTTGGGGGAAATCAAATAAAAATTTAACAACCTAAATTCTGTGTTGATTTAAAAAATTAATCTATATTTTTTTTTAATAAGCATTTTACATAAAAATACTTTTTAAGAAAATGAAATTTCTAAAAGATTTAGATCTCTAAAATTAGTGTAGCATAAGCAATCATTAGAAGTTAAAACTTTTGTTATAATACGTTTAAAAAAAATAGCTAAATCAAATATAAACAAAATGAGCCCGATACAATATCGAGCTCATTACTATTAAATTAATCAAAAAATAACTTAAATCCAGATACAAATTTTGAAATCTACCTTATCCGGTTTTTTCTTCAAAAGAGAGTCTAACCCCTAATCTAGCTTAAACACTTTGAGTCAAAGCATAAGAACAGTTTCTTTCTTACTCAAAAGAAAATTCTCGACAAATTACAATTTCCTATTTTGTTGCAGGAATAATATCAATTATCACGGTACGGTTATAAAAACGCTCTTCAGGAAATTTATTTTCAAAAGGAGATACACTTTCATCCTCACCATATCCATGCACTTCAAATGTGACATCTTTTCGTCCCGTTTGAGACAATGCTTTTTCAATAATACTTTTGACTTCGTTGGCTCTATCCAAAGATAAATTTAAATTATAAGGTTCTTCCCCAATAATATCAGTATGTCCATGAATAATAACTACTCCATTTTTGGGTATTTTGGGTGTAACAACCTCTGTTAAATATTTCTCATACATAGCAATCGCTTTTGATTTATTAAATTCAAAAATGATACTGTATCTAAGCGCTTCCTCCGTTTTAGAAGGTGTCCAAAGAACCATATGTGTTGTTGTTTCTTTTACTGTAATTTGACCACTTTTTGTTTGTCCTATCAACTTTACTTTATAATCACCTTCTGGACGAGTACCCATGATATCTTTACCCGATAATTTTACTTGTTCTTGAGTATAAGGACCAAAAGTTTTCACTTGTTTGTCTGGATCTGTTATTTCTAATGACCAAGAGGAGAATGCTTCTTTTGCTCCTGTTGCATCTATAGTAACATAACTACTTGAAGGAGCTTCTTGAATAGCTACAAATTCTAATGGTCTTAATGGAGCATCTGGACCACTTTGAAATTCCATCAATAATTCTGGTGAATTACTTTCTATTGAAACTCTGCGATCTCCTTCTCGAAGCAACTCTAATTCTCTTTTACCTCCAGGCTGTTCCGAAGGAATATTTGGTTTAAACTGTCCTTTGGTAGTTATTCTAATCGGATTTATTTCAAACACAGTAACCAAGTAGGTTTTAATTGATTCTGCCATTAAAACCCCCTCTTCTGGCCCTTTTTCTGAAGATCCTACTAGTGTTATATTCGTTGAAGGATTCTTTACCATTCTATTTCCTAGAATGTTAATTACATTATAATAGACAGTCATTTGACGCGCAGAACGACCCGTTGGATTTACAGATGCTGTAGCTCCAATTCGATCTTCATCAAAATCTTTCACATCTTCTTTTCTCAATAATTTGTAACGACTTGGTATTTCATTCGATCCTAGATCATAAAAAACATAATTTCTTAACGGAAAAACTTCTCTCACGTTCCGTTCACCTGGTGAATTCATAGGTGAATTTACAAAAAATTGTACCTGAGGAGCTGCAACTTCTGGAATAATAATTTCACTTCCTTGTCCAAATTTAAGTGCTACACCTGCTCTAACTGTCGTTATATTCCATGTTTCAACGGTACGTGGATTTTGTCCAAAATAAGGATGAAAAGAAACAAAAGGAGACAAAACAAATTGTGTTTTATGACTTTGTGAGGATAAATAAATATCATAACCCGCTCCTACTTGCATCGAAATAATAGTTTTATCAATTGCATCAAAATCATCTTTCACATCAGGAGTTGGCACTTGATTTGGGTAAGCAGGATTGATTCCGAATTTATACGTAAACGATTTATCCATATTGAAAGCCAAACGTGGTCCACCATACAAATACAAGTTTGATTTAAAAGGTGCAAAACGAATGCTAGGTTCTACTGTAATATAATTTAAATCTGTAGACAAGTCAGAGGGACAATTACAGGGACTAATTTTCTGATCAAAAGTTCCTTTTCTACTATCATAACCAGCCTGAAACATAAACCCCAATCTTGTATCAGGTTTATGAAACTCAATAAGTGGAGCCAGATAAAGTCCCACTCCATCTCCATTATGAAAAGTAACTGGAGGTGTTAGACTTGAATTGAGTTGATGCGTTGAACCACGATAAAAATTAAAGTTGGCTCCACCCGCTACACCAAAGAACCAAGAAGGTCTTGTGTACTTAATTTCTTGTGCCTGAACTGGTGACTGTATACTTAACCAGAACAAACTCAAAAGCAAAAGACTTTTTAAGGAAATAATATTGGGAGCGCATGTCATGCAGAACTCCTTTTTGAAATTAATTATAGCTTTCATTTTATGTATATTTTGTTGTTAATTTTTTAGTGCTAAAATCCCGTCCGAAAACGGGATATTCATTTACCAATCTATTGGTCTTATGGGACATTAATAGTTGTATTTACCATGGTCACAGACGAGATTAAAGATATTGCTCTTCCGTTGAGTACGGTTTGAACTGCATTTCCAGGTGTAGAAAACGTAACACCCGAATTAGCAATAATAGTTCCAACCATTGTTCCTCCACCAGCACCATTAATAGTTGCAGCACTACCTACATACCAAAATACATTTTTGGCTAATGCACCGTTTTTCATTATAATACTTTTAGCTCCAGTTGGACCTGCGATTCCGACCGTTAGCCCTGCTGCGGTTTGAAAAATCCAAGTCGCATTTGGATCCCCTTGTGCGTCAAGCGTAAGATCTCCATTACTGATTTTGAAAGTACCACTAGCCGATTTGTAAACACCTGGCGCCAATGTCAATCCTCCTAATTCTCCTGCGTTTGGATCTGAACCTCCTGGTTTTGAAGCTGGTGATATACTTAAATACGCTGCATTTGCATCCAGCAATCCTTGTTGGGCTATTGCAAATGAAGTAGCAGTTCCGGGAGCTGGAGGTGCGGCGAATATATCACCAGTCACATTTCCAACATTTAGCGGCGTCTCTGTATAAACAGCAACACCATCATGAAATCCTGTGATAAGACTTGAAGCTGCAGTTGTACCTATACTTCCATTATTGATTACGGTATTTAATCCTTGATTTGTTATACCTGCGTTACCGCCAAACGCTCCAAATATTGAGGCTGTACCAAGATCTACAACAATTACAACTGGTGGTGCTAGTATGGTGGTAAAATTCCAAACATAGTTATTGGCCAATGGGGTTCCAACTACATTTTTGGCGCCATTGGTGATTGTTGCTGTATAAATAGCACCAATGACAAGTGAATTTGTTGGGTTAAATGAAGCTGTAGTCCCTGAATAAGAAACCGTACCTGGAATTACTGTAGCTCCTTGTTTCAAAGTAAATGTGGTCGTATTAATTGTAGCAGCATCCATTATAGTACTAAAATTAGCAGTTACCGTTTGATTCAAAGCGACATCAATAGCATTATTAACAGGATCTGTTGCAGTTACTGTTGGCACAATATCGGTTGTAAAAATCCAAGTATAATCGGCTACCATAGCAGTATTCAATGAATTTTTAGCGCCATTAGTAATCGTTACGGTATAAATTGTATTCGCTAATAAAGGATTTGTTGGGACAAAAGAAACTGTTGATCCTGTATAGGTAATTGCTCCCGCCACAGCATTTGTCCCTTGATTTACTTTAAATGTTGTAGCATTTAATGTAGAAGGATTCATAACCATATTAAATGTCGCCGAAATTGTTTTATCAAATTTTACAGCAATGGCGTTATTAATAGGATCTGTTGTAATTACTACCGGTCTTAAAAGCGTTCCTGTTGAAAATGCCCAAACATATTCAGCTTGCAAAAAATTACCCATTAAGTCTTTTGCTTTTGTAGTAATCCTAGCTGTATAAGTAGTATTTTCAGATAGCGGAAGTGTTGGTGTAAAAGAGGCAGTTCTACCCGAATAAGTAACTGTTCCTGCAATAGGTGCAACACCTACAACCGTAAACGTAGTTGATGTTATCGAACTTGGATCCATTTCCTCATTGAATGTTGCTGTAATGATTTGGTCCAAAGGAACATTCAATGCATTTGACAAGGGTGTTGTCGACTCCACTATAGGACATACACCAACGACTTCTTGGAAATCATCGCTTGCACAGCCAGTTATTAATGCAACACACAGTATCGCAAAAGTGAAAAGTAAAATTTTAGCTTTCATTTTATTTTGTTTTAAGAATTAAATTATTTCATCCAACAAAGGTGGTTTCACTTTGCTTTAGAAATATTATACAATTCTCAATAAAAGTTGCATTATTTACATTATTTCGATTTTAAAAATCAAATAATAAATTTATAACCAATAACTTAAGGACAAATCTGTTTTAGTAGCATCTTCTACTTACGTTTGATTACTATAAAAAAGGGGGTCTTATTTTTTAAATCAGTTAAATTTATTTTTAGAGAATAAGAAATAAAAAGATATTGATAAGTCATTTTTGATCATAAAAACCAGAAAAATTGGCGTTATTAATTTATAACAGCTATCCTAAAAAGCCTCAAATTAATGTACCTTCCTGCTCTAACTTGTATTATTCCTTCTGCTCTAATTACATTAAAAGCAATTACCGATCAAACTAACTACCCTTTTTGGATTAATTTATTTTTTGTTTAGAAAGGAGTCTTTGAAATTCAAATTTGAATCGGGTGAAAAATCACAAAAAGTATTTAAAGCAATCGAAAAAGGAAAATAAATTCCTGACGTATAGTTTCCCCTCAAGTAGTTTCTGCTCTTGATATCTGGACAACCCCATGAAACTATTAGTATGTGCACAAAACAATTACAATACTTATTTTTCAATGGTTTATGCATTCGGAATGAGTTTAGGTGTATTTGGCGCCTTTGATTTTGCTGGCAAATACCCCAAGTAACAGTGTCATTTGCGAAGGTGGAGGTGGAAATAAAGATCATATTGTTCCGTATCTGGATTCCAAAAAAAATATCCAAAGCAATACAAACTTATAAACCCAATACCAATTAATTTTTTACCAATGTAAAAGAAAGGAATCACACTGTCTTGAAGGCAATTTTATAGATTAAAAAATTCACAACCAGATGATGAGTAAACATGAATTTTATTCCATAAAAAAAGGCAACCATTAAATCTGGTTGCCTTTTTTTTATTTTAAAATTTGTTTCAGCTCCTCTAGGCTTACTTTTTTCTGTTCTCCAGAAACCAAATCTTTCAAACTATATTGATTCCCATTCATTTCTTCCTCGCCTACGATTACCGCATACCGAATAAATCGCTTGTCGGCGTGTTGGAATTGCTTGGCTACTTTGGCATTATCAGGATACAATTCTACTTTGATTCCAACAGCACGCAATTCTTTAATCGCTTTCATTGAATAGAACGCTGCTGCCTCCCCATAATTGATGAACAACGCTTTGGACGTAGAAGTTACTGCTTCTGGGAACAATCCTAACTCTTCGACCACCAAATAGATTCGGTCGAGTCCAAAAGAGATTCCTACTCCGCTCATGTTTTTTAATCCAAAAATACCGGTCAAATCATCATAACGACCACCGCCACCTATGGAACCCATGGCAACCGTTTTGGGAGCAGCGACTTCAAAAATAGCGCCTGTATAATAATTCAATCCTCGGGCTAGTGTTACATCCAAATCCAAACTAGCGGTTGACAATCCTAAATTGGTAACATTGTTACAAATAAAACGAAGCTCTTCTACTCCTTTCATTCCTTCGGCTGAGGATGAAAGTAAAGCCGAAAGTTTCTCGATTTTCTCAGAAATGGTTCCCGTAAAATTGAATAACGGTTGCACTTTGGCAATCGCTTCTTCGGCAATTCCTTTTTCGATCATTTCTTTCTTTACACCGTCTTCGCCTATTTTGTCTAGTTTGTCAAGAGCTACCGTAAAGTCAATCAATTTATCAGATGCACCGATTACTTCGGCAATTCCGGAAAGAATTTTTCGGTTATTGATTTTAATGGTGACTCCAGCAAGGCCCAAAGCGGTAAAAACCGAATCGTACAATTGTACCAACTCTACTTCTTGCCACAACGATTTTGAGCCAACCACATCGGCATCGCATTGAAAAAACTCTCTGAAACGCCCCTTTTGAGGACGGTCGGCACGCCAAACCGGTTGGATTTGGTATCTTTTGAATGGAAATTCGATTTCATTTTGGTGTTGCACTACGTAACGCGCAAACGGAACGGTTAAGTCATAACGCAAAGCTTTTTCGGAAATACTAGACGTCAATCGTGTGCTGTCTTTTGCCTCTAAGTGCGTTGCATTGGCTTTGGCTAAATAATCGCCCGAATTCAATATTTTGAAAATCAATCGATCGCCTTCTTCTCCATATTTTCCCATAAGGGTTTCGGAGTTTTCAAAGGAGGGAGTTTCTATAGGTTGGAATCCAAATTTTTCGAAATTGCTTTTTATAATTTGGATAATGTATTGTCTTTTTGCCACCTCAGCAGGTGAAAAATCTCGGGTTCCTTTTGGAATGCTAGGTTTTGATGCCATTGTTTTTAGATTGCAGATTTTTAGATTGCTTCGCCAGTTCGCCCTTTGGGCTCGTGTGCCGATTTTAGATTAGATATCCAAAATCATATTTCATTATGAAAAACTAAATTGTTATATTTTAAATTTCCAATTGCAAATATCTTACTTTTAAAATAATTCCTTTTGAAAAATTTGTGATTTAATTGCATATGACTGTCTGTATTTCATATTAAGAGTCTAAATATTGAAAATAGACTTTGCGTCTCTGCGCCTTTGCGAGCTCAATTCCACGCAAAGGCGCTGAGACGCAAAGAATAGAAAAGATAGAATTTGTAAAAAAATATTCTAATTGATTTATTGCAAGAAATTATACTAGCAACTGGTTATCCTAATAATTCAAAGCTCTTCAATACCGAAATACCCTAGCCCAGATAGTAGTGAAAATCCTCCTGAGCCGGGGTTCGGCTCAGGAGATTGAAACGAATAGCTGGAATTAGCTCCTAAAAAAATATTTAGAGGAATTTCTCAAAAGGAAATTGTAACAAAAATTGTAATTTCGAGTCAAATAAAACATGATGCTAAAACTATTCAAAGAAAATATAAGAATCGCATTTGGTTCGATCCGAACTCAATTGTTGCGAACTATTTTGACGGTAATGATTATTGCCATTGGTATAACCGCTTTGGTTGGGATTCTGACCGTTGTATCGGCGCTTGAGAATACATTATCCACCGATTTTGCTTCGATGGGAGCCAATACTTTCAATATTAATCAATACGAGAATACTTCTCGAAGACGTGGCGGAGAGGAGCGAGAAATCATAAACCCTATTATTTCCTACCCCGAAGCGGTTGCTTTCAAGAATAAATACAATTATCCTTTTACAGAAACATCGCTTTCATTTACAGCGACATCTATTGCCGAGGTAAAATATGAAGCCGAAAAAACAGATCCGCAAATAAGTGTTTTGGGTGTAGACGAGCATTTTTTGACCAACTCAGGACTCGAAACCAGTTCGGGTAGAAACTTTACTAATTTTGACATAAACAACAATGCTTATGCTTGTATTGTAGGCTCGGATTTTGAAAAAGGTCTTTTAAAAGATGTCAATCCTATAGGCAAAACCATTTCGATTCGGGGTGCCAAATTCAAGGTTATTGGTGTGTTAAAAGAGAAAGGTTCCACCTTTGGGAACAGTCAGGATTTAAGAGTATTGATTCCGATTCAAGTGGCGCGTTCCCTATTTACGGCACCCAACATCAACTACACAATGAGCATTATGGTTGCCAAAAAAGAGTTGTTGGATCAGGCCATCGACAATGCAAATAGCGTCATGCGTAGAATACGAAAATTAAGCCCAGTAAAAGACAATAATTTTGCTGTGGTCCGAAGTGATGATTTGATAAACAGAATCCTTGGAATCACCAAATATCTAGGTTTTGCATCATGGCTGATCGGAATTATTACTATTTTGGGCTCATCCATTGCCTTGATGAATATTATGATCGTGTCGGTAACGGAACGCACCCGAGAAATTGGGGTTCGAAAAGCCTTGGGAGCCAAAAAAACGACTATCGCTTTTCAATTTTTTATAGAAACCTTACTGATTGGACAAATAGGTGGTTTTGTTGGAATTATTTTTGGAATTTTAATTGGCTACGGAATATCGACTGCTATAGATTTTGATTTTGTAATTCCCTGGGGAGCGATGATGGCGGCATTTATTGTTAGTTTTATCGTGGCACTTGTTTCTGGCTTGTATCCTGCCATAAAATCGGCAAAACTAGATCCAATTGAAGCTTTGCGATACGAGTAGGTTTTTAATTTTCAGCAATAAATCCGTTCAAAAACAATAATTTGGGCGTGACCACATTAAAAAAAGGGGCTAACTTAGCAATGTGCTAGTTGCCCCTTTTCTTAATGTGGTCGGGCTATACGCGCTACTTCGGTAGCTAGCTTCTATCCCTCACGCAAATCACGTATAACGAGCACTGAACACTATTAACAAAAACCCAGCATCATTCTATCATTTCCATAGATATCTTTCCTTAATTCAATGTTCTTAAAATTCATTTCTTCAAACAACTCAATCATTTCTTTTCCTAAATATTGGTTGATTTCAAAATACAATTGTCCCGAATTTGATAGGTTTTTTTGTGCCAATTCGGTTATTTTTCTATAAAAAATCAAAGCGTCATTGTCTTCTACAAAAAGAGCCAAATGCGGTTCATGGTCTAAAACATTTTTCTTAATTTCCTCTTTTTCCAAATTCCTAACATAAGGCGGGTTCGAAACAATAATATCAAATTTTTGACCTAAATCCAGCGTTTCAAGAATATTTTGCTGAATAAATGTAACACTAACTTCATTCCGAATTGCATTTTTTTGGGCTGTTGCCAAAGCTTTTTCCGAAACATCAATCGCAAAAACCTGAGCATTTGGTAGATTTTTGGCTAACGAAATAGCAATGCATCCGCTTCCTGTTCCTATATCCAGAATTTTTAAAGTTTGACTTTTGGCTTTTGACTTTTGGCTTTCTAAAATCCAATCCACCAATTCCTCTGTCTCGGGTCTTGGAATCAAAACATTTTCATTGACCTCAAAATCCAACCCATAAAAACTCGTATTCCCTAATAAATATTGAATCGGAATTTCCAATTTTAATTGTTCCAAAATCGAGTTCCAAATCGCAATTTCACTTTCAGAAAAAACCAAATCGGGTTGCAAAGCCAAATCGATTCTTTTCCGTTTTTGTTTCTCTTCTAATATTAAATAGAAAAAACTCTCCGCTTCGCCTTCACCATAAAGATAAGTAAGCGCTTGTATAAACTGAGTTCTGTATTCTTTTATTTTCATATTCAATGATTATTTTATTCCCCCTTCGGGGGTTAGGGGGCAAAGCATCCAAACCGGGCAACTTGTATGTCCTGTGCTTCCCATTGGAGAGCAAATGTTTTCGAAACCAGTTTTTCTATACAATTTTTGTGCCTCTAACATAAAAGGCATCGTTTCTAGATAACATTTTTCGAACCCAAAATCTCTCGCACTTTGCAAACATTGCTCCATCATTTGACTGCCAATTCCTTTACCGCGGGTTTCAGGCAAAAAATACATTTTTTGCAATTCACAATAAATATCGGCTTCGTTTGCTAGCGGTGCCACTCCTGCTCCACCAACAATTCTACCGTCGCTTTCGACTACATAATAAACCGATTTTGACTTACTGTATTCTTCAAACATCAAATCAAGATAAGGATCTTCATATGCTGTTCCTACTTTCGGTATATTCAGCTCATCAAAAACATCACGAATCAATTGCGCAACGGATTGATTGTCTTCTTTTTGTATTTTTCTAATAACCCAATTATTCATAAAATACTATATTATTTATTCAACGTCACAAAAATAGCCATTGTAAACGGGAAAACATCCTAAGTTTTGAAACTAATTCCTATTTCCAAAATTAGTACTTTTGCACAGTGAAGATACATGAAAAATACATGAGCCGTTGCATACAACTGGCAAAAAACGGACTAGGAACTACCTACCCCAATCCTATGGTTGGAAGTGTCATTATACATGAAGGCAAAATCATAGGCGAAGGCTGGCACAAAAAATCAGGAGAGCCTCACGCCGAAGTCAATGCCGTAAATTCGGTCCAAGATAAATCGTTGCTTAAAAAAGCTACTATCTATGTGAGTTTGGAACCCTGTAGCCATTTTGGAAAAACACCTCCTTGCTGCGATTTGATTATTCAAAACAAAATCCCAAATGTGGTTATTGGAACTGTAGACCCCAACATCAAAGTAGCAGGAAACGGCATCAAAAAATTAATAGAAGCAGGCGTTCATGTCACTATTGGAATACTCGAAGACGAATGCAACGAACTCAACAAGCGCTTTTTTACATTTCATCAAAAGAAGCGACCTTACATTATTTTAAAATGGGCAGAGAGTCAAGATGGATTTATAGCTCCTCTCGAAAAAACCGAAAAAAAACCCGTTTGGATTACCAATGAATTTTCGAGACAATTGGTTCATAAATGGCGTACCGAAGAACAAGCCATTCTAGTAGGTACACAAACCGCTATTGATGACAATCCCAAACTAAATGCTAGAGATTGGTTTGGAAGCAATCCCATTCGATTGGTATTGGACCAAAATAATCGTATTCCAAATGAGAATGCTGTTTTTGACAATCAAATCAAAACTATAGTATTTACAAAGACAAAAAATAGGATCAACAAAGAAAACACTATCTTTGAGGTAATCGATTTTAAACAAAATATTGCTCCACAAATTATTGCTGTTTTGTTTCAACATCAAATACAATCGGTTATTATTGAAGGAGGACTTCAAACGTTGCAGACCTTTATCGATGCCAATCTTTGGGATGAAGCACGAATTTTTTATGGAAATACAACTTTTGAGAAAGGAATCAGAGCCCCATTTTTATCAAAAACAAATTCTGAAAAACACCCAATGGACACCGATGAATTTTTAATAATCAGAAACCATGATTAATGCAATAATATTTGATTTTGGAGATGTCTTTATCAACTTAGATAAACAAGCAACTATGGATGGTTTAAAAAATCTTGGCATATCCCAGTGGAATGAAGATTTAAACCAATTGAACTTACAATATGAAATTGGATCCATATCCGAAGAAGATTTTTTATTTGGAATTCAAAAACATACCAATAACGCATCTATTGAGGACATCTCAAAAGCATGGAACGCAATATTACTGGACTTTCCATTGTATCGATTAGAATTCCTTCAAATGCTTGCCAAAAAGTATCGTTTATTTCTATTGAGCAACACCGATGCCATTCATATTGAAACTTTCGAACAAAAATCGGGCACTTCATTTTATAGTGATTTTTACCAATGTTTTGAAAAAGTATATTTTTCATTCGAAATTGGCATGAGAAAACCCAATCCAGAAGTTTACACTTTCGTATTGAACCAAAACGGATTGCAAGCCAAACAAACTTTATTTATAGATGACAAAAAAGAAAACACCGATGCCGCATTAGAACTTGGCCTTCCAGTTTGGAACTTACAAGTAGGTAAAGAGGATGTAGTTGATTTGTTTGATAAAAAAATAATTTAGAAGAATACCTTTGGAAATTAAAGACACCTACAAAACCATAGCCCTACCCTCAGAAGAATCTTTACTCAAGGAAAAAAGCAGCAAATTCTTCGGTTACGCCTTTCCTATTGAATCGGAGGAAGAAGTAAAACCTATTATCGAAGTTTTAAGAAAACAACATCCACACGCTGTTCATTACTGTTATGCCTATCAAATAGGAACAGAAAGCATCCAATACAGAGCTAATGATGATGGAGAACCCAATAATACAGCAGGAACCCCAATTTACGGTCAAATACAATCCTTTGGCGTAACCAATGTCCTTGTCGTGGTGGTTCGAATTTATGGTGGCATAAAACTGGGAGTAGGCGGATTAATCTCGGCTTACAAAACTTCTGCACAACTCACTTTAGAATCTTGTAAAATAATCGAAAAAACAATTGACATTCCTTTTCAAATTTCATTTGATTATAAAAATATGAATAAAGTGATGCGAGTGATCAAAGAAAAAAAATTGGACATTGTATCTCAAGAAATGGAAATAAATGAAGAAACCAATTTACCAATAGGCAAATTTGTAATAAAAACCAGAAAAAAAAATGCCGAAATGGTATTCGACACTTTTAATTCATTGTTTGAAATTGACATAATAAAACTATAAATTCTCACTAAAAAGAGCTCCTTTTGATAATTATTCAAAAGTTTTTAGTAGTTCTAAAATGTAATCTGGAGGAGCAATCGGTTTACCTGTTTTTAAGGATACAAAAACCAACAAAAATTGAGCAGTTGTTAATAACTCCTTTGCTTCATTGTAAATTGCACAATCAAATTCAATCTTTACGGACGTCTGACTTTTGAAAACAGTATGCACCGTTAATAATTCATCATACCTAGCTGATTTTTTATAATTGATATTCATATTAACAATAGGCAATGCAATACCACTTTCTTCCATTTTTTTATATGAAATCCCTTTGTTTCTAAGCCATTCGACTCTTCCTATCTCAAAATAGGGAATGTAATTTCCGTGATAAACAACGCCCATTTGGTCTGTTTCTGAATAGCGAACACGAACTTGAATTTGATGATCTTTCATTAATTATGAATTAAAAATTTAAATTTCAAAAAGTGCCTTACAACAAAATTTTTGAAAATTATAGCCTATTTTATTTTTTTTTACAGATAATTGTTCACATATTTGTTATCCCGAAAAAAGAATAATTTTCACATTCTTTTTGCAAGAAAAAAAGCACTACAATAAAATAATTTAACTAGATATATGAACAAGACTGCACAATCAGTATGGGAAAACTGTTTGTCCTTCATAAAGGACAACATTCAAGATCAAGCTTATAAAACTTGGTTTGAACCAATTAAATCAGTTGAACTTACCGATAATGCATTATATATACAAGTACCTAGCAAATTTTTCTACGAATGGTTAGAAGAACACTATGTGAAATTATTAAAAGTTGCCCTAACCAAAGAACTTGGTAAAAATGCAAAGTTACTCTATAAAATCAAAATGGAGAACACTTATGGCAACAAACAACCATTTACAGAACAGTTGCCAAGTGCCAATAGAGCTCCTATGAAAGCGCAAGAAGTAGATGCTCCTTTCAAAAATTTAAACCCAGAATTAAAAAACCCGTTTGTAATCCCTGGAATTCGTAATTTAAAAATCGAATCTCAACTAAACCCTAATTATAGTTTTGACAATTTTTTAGAAGGAGATTCTAATAGATTGGCGCGTTCTGCAGGTATGGCTGTCGCTAATAAGCCTGGAGGAACCTCTTTCAATCCATTATTGATTTTTGGTGGTGTTGGATTAGGAAAAACACACTTAGCACACGCTATTGGTGTTGAAATCAAAGACAAATACCCAGAGAAAACCGTTTTATATATTTCAGCCGAAATATTTACCCAACAATATATTGATTCCGTTAAGAAAAATAACAGAAATGATTTTATTCATTTCTACCAATTAATCGATGTTTTAATCATTGATGACGTTCAATTTCTTTCTGGAAAATCAGGAACACAAGATGTATTTTTCCATATTTTCAATTATTTACACCAAAACGGAAAACAAGTTATCTTGACTTCGGACAAGGCACCTGTAGACATGCAAGACATCGAACAACGTTTATTGTCCCGTTTCAAATGGGGATTATCTGCTGAGTTACACCAACCGGATTATGAAACGAGAATTTCTATATTAAAAAACATATTGTATCGTGATGGAGTTGAAATTCCAAACGAAATAATCGAATACGTAGCACGCAACATCAAATCAAATGTTCGCGAACTAGAAGGAGCAATTATCTCCTTGATTGCACAATCTTCTTTCAACAAAAAAGAAGTTACTATTGAACTAGCCAAAAGTGTCGTAGAAAAATTTGTTAAAAATGTAAAGAGAGAAATCTCTATCGATTACATTCAAAAGATTGTCTCCGATTATTTTCAATTGGATCTAGAAACTTTACAATCCAAAACAAGAAAAAGACACGTAGTACAAGCCAGACAATTGGCTATGTTTTTTGCTAAAAAATTCACCAAAGCTTCACTAGCAAATATCGGATCCCAAATAGGAGATCGAGATCACGCTACGGTACTTCACGCTTGTAAAACTGTTGACAATTTAGTGGCAACCGACAAACAATTCAAAAAATACGTCGAAGATATCAATTCAAAATTAACGCTATAAAAGCAGTATGCCTGTTAAAATTTTAATGGTTTGCCTGGGCAATATCTGCCGTTCGCCATTGGCCGAAGGCATATTAGCCTCCAAACTTCCTATTGATAAATTCCTTGTAGATTCAGCAGGAACAGGTTCTTGGCATGTTGGTCGTGCTCCAGACAATCGTTCTGTAGCCACCGCCAAAAAAAACGGCTTAAACATTTCTAATCAAAGAGGAAGACAATTCCAAAAAACAGATTTTGAAGCTTTTGACTATATTTTTGTAATGGACAATAACAATTACAATGATGTAATTCACCTCGCTCAGAATGAAATCCAAAAACATAAAGTAAAACTCATCTTGGACGCTATTTTTCCAAATGAAAACGTAGATGTTCCAGACCCTTACTATGGTTTAGCAAACGGTTTTGACATGGTTTATGAAATGCTCGATGAGGCTTGCGAAGTAATTGCCCAAAGGTTGATTACCAAACATTCAGGAGAAAACTAAAAAAGTTTTTTATAACTTTGTTTCAAACTAGAACTTTCCCCTCCAAGACCATTGACAGAAGTCAAATAAAGCAACTTATTCTTAAAAAGCGAAAACAATCCAAATGAAATCAGCACCGCTTCTTGGCAAACTATACTTAATTCCAACCACTATGGGCGATTGCGACCCTATGGATGTATTACCTCAAACCATTAAAAGATGTGTTGAATTAATTGATTATTACGTAGTTGAAAATGACAAAACAGCTCGAAAGTCTATCAAACTAACCAATCCCGACAAAAAACAATCCGAATTAAAGCTATTCGTTCTCAATAAATACACCGAAACCAAAGACCACCAAGAGTTCATCAAACCACTTTTGGAAGGCAAAAATATGGGACTTATGAGCGAAGCCGGTTGCCCTGGAGTAGCCGATCCTGGTGCTGTAATCGTAAAATTGGCCCACGACAAAGGCATTCAGGTTGTACCTCTTGTTGGCCCATCCTCTATTCTTTTGGCAATGATGGCTTCTGGTATGAACGGTCAAAGTTTTACTTTTCATGGTTATTTACCCATTGAAAAAGACGAAAAAAAAGCCAGTTTCAAAAGCCTAGAACGCATATCTTTTGAAAAAAACCAGTCTCAGATTTTCATCGAAACACCGTACCGCAATAACAAACTGCTCGAAGATTTAATTTTGACATTGCACCCCGACACCTATTTATGTATTGCTACCGATATTACTTTACCAACTGAATACATCAAAACAAAGAAAATTTCAGCCTGGAAAAAAGAAACTGTCGATTTACACAAACGCCCTACAATTTTTATCATTCATAAAATGTAAAGCAAACAAATATACCAATGTATTTTTCTTATATTTGTTTCGCTATTCAACCAAAAACAAATAAAATGAATTTTACGAAAAGAGATTTCAAAATGATAGCCTTAGGCTTTTTTACATTTTTAATCATTGATGGTATTTACAACTGGAAAGATTTCACAAAAGACTTTAAAGAAGGATGGAATTCAGTTCCTTACGCAAAAACTAAATAATACACTCTAAATCCTGTAAATAATTATTTTTACAGGATTTGTTTCTTAAACCACTTTCATTTGAGCGTGACCACATAAAAAAAAGGGGCTAACTTTTCATACCGCTCATTCAGCCCCTTTCTCTTATGCGGTCGGGTCATCCACGTTACAAGGTAACTAGCTCCTACCCCTCACGCAAAAGATCATCACGTTAAGCTTTCATCTATCCGAATTGAACAAAGATTTACGATAAAAATTATTACAAAATATCGAGAACGAGTACAACTACATTCATCGATTACCTTTTAAACAGAAAAGCGACAACAGAAATACTCTAAACGAATGGAATAAAAATTTATTTTATTATGCATGCATATTATTTTTTAAATATATTTACAATCCAAAAAAAAATAAATTATGAGTTATACGGACAAAATGTTAAGAGACGATGCGTTAAAAGGCAAAGTAATTGTAGTTACAGGAGGCGGAAGTGGATTAGGAAAAGCGATGACCAAATATTTCTTAGAGTTAGGAGCACAAGTTGCTATAACCTCTCGAGATTTAGAGAAACTAAAAAGCACTGCGCAAGAATTAGAAGCCGAAACAGGAGGAACTTGCCTTCCACTTCAGTGTGATGTTCGTCATTATACAGAAGTAGAAAACATGCTACAAGAAGTGCTAAAAGCCTTTGGTAAGGTTGATGTTTTATTGAATAATGCTGCAGGAAATTTTATTTCACCAACAGAGCGCTTATCAGCAAATGCTTTTGACACTGTAATTGATATTGTTTTAAAAGGATCCAAAAACTGTACCCTTGCTTTTGGCAAACATTGGATAGATACCAAGCAAACATCAGCATCCGTTTTGAATATTGTCACCACGTATGCTTGGACAGGTTCAGCTTATGTGGTTCCAAGTGCAACCGCCAAAGCAGGTGTTCTTGCCATGACAAGAAGCCTAGCTGTAGAATGGGCAAAATACGGCATTCGTACCAATGCCATTGCACCAGGGCCTTTCCCTACCAAAGGCGCATGGGATAGATTACTGCCTGGCGATCTAGCCGAAAAATTTGATATGGCCAAAAAAGTACCTTTAAAACGTGTAGGTGATCATCAAGAACTAGCCAATTTAGCGGCATATTTAGTTTCAGACTTTTCGGCCTATGTAAATGGCGAGGTAATTGTCATCGATGGAGGCGAATGGCTGAAGGGAGCGGGACAATTTAATTTACTAGAAGCCATTCCAGAAGAACTTTGGGATCAATTAGAAATGATGATTAAAGCAAAGAAAAAAGGTTAACCATTTGCGATATTCACCGATTAACATCAACAACTATTAAAAATAGCCAGAAATAACAGCAAAAAAATATATCAAAAAAAGAGAACTTTTTATAAGGTTCTCTTTTTTTTGATATAATAACTACCAAAAAAACAAATAATATATGGTATTATCAAGATAAATTGGGGACTGTGAAAACTATTTGTTTTTGTTAACAAAATAGATTTTCAAAACCCATAAATAATTGTATTTTTACCGTTCAAAATTTAGAAAATAAATGGGCAAAATCATAGCGATTGCGAATCAGAAAGGTGGAGTTGGAAAGACTACTACTTCTATTAACCTAGCGGCTTCATTAGGTGTTTTAGAAAAAAAGGTATTACTAATAGACGCTGATCCTCAAGCAAATGCAACTTCAGGATTGGGAATTGATGTTGAAACAGTTGAAATTGGAACCTATCAAATTCTCGAGCATAGCCATACTCCATTGGAGGCTATTGTAAAATGTTCTTCTCCAAATGTTGATGTAATTCCTGCACATATTGATCTTGTTGCGATAGAAATCGAATTGGTCGACAAAGAAAACAGAGAATATATGCTTAAAAAAGCATTAGAGAGCATCAAAGATCAATACGATTATATCTTGATTGATTGCGCACCATCTCTTGGACTTTTAACGTTAAATGCTTTAACAGCTGCCGATTCAGTAGTAATTCCTATTCAATGTGAATATTTTGCATTAGAAGGTTTGGGTAAATTATTAAATACCATAAAAAGTATTCAAAAAATTCACAATCCAGATTTAGACATTGAAGGATTATTATTGACAATGTTTGATTCCAGATTGCGTTTATCAAACCAAGTGGTGGAAGAAGTTCAAAAACATTTTAATGATATGGTTTTTGAAACAGTAATTCAAAGAAATGTAAAATTGAGTGAAGCCCCAAGTTTCGGAGAGAGCATTATCAACTATGATGCCACCAGCAAAGGAGCAGTAAATTATATTCATTTAGCTCAAGAAATTATAAAGAAAAATAGTAAATAGTTGTATGTCAAAAGCAATAAAAAAACAAGCCTTAGGTAGAGGTTTATCTGCATTATTAAAAGACCCTGAAAACGATATTCAATCGGTAGAAGATAAAAATGCAGATAAAGTGGTGGGGAATATTATAGAGCTTGAAATTGATGCTATAGAAATAAATCCATTTCAGCCCCGAAGTAATTTTAACGAAGATTCATTACGCGAATTAGCCACTTCTATCAAGGAATTAGGTGTTATACAACCTATTACGGTTCGTAAATTAGACTTTAATAAATACCAATTAATTTCTGGAGAGCGTCGTTTGCGTGCTTCAACTTTAATTGGACTTACTACTGTCCCAGCTTACATTCGTATTGCAAACGATAATGAGTCTCTTATAATGGCCTTAGTTGAAAATATTCAACGTCACGACTTAGACCCAATCGAGATTGCACTTTCTTACCAACGCTTAATTGACGAAATTCAATTGACACAAGAGCAAATGAGTGAAAGAGTGGGTAAAAAACGTTCAACCATTGCTAATTATTTAAGACTTTTAAAATTAGACCCTATCATTCAGACTGGAATTCGTGACGGTTTTATAAGCATGGGCCACGGTCGTGCCATCATTAACATTGATGATCATGATGTCCAAACGGATATTTATCAAAAAATTGTAAGTCAGAATCTTTCGGTTAGAGAAACAGAGACTTTGGTAAAAAACTACCACGAAAGTTTAAAACCAAAACCTTTAACTCCAACAAAAACATCTTCTTTTGAAATAAATGACGAAGACGTAAGTACTTTTAATAAGTATTTTGGAGCAAAAATTGATGTGAAAGTAGCTGGAAATGGCAAAGGAAAAATCACCATTCCTTTTCATTCAGAAGAAGACTTCAATAGAATAATAAAATTAATAGAAGGGTAGTGAATAAAATCATTTCCATAGGCCTATTGCTTTTTCTTTTAGGAAACGCAGCTGTTTTTGCACAAGCAAAAACCAATGCTGTTTTAAAACCAAAAGATACTTTAAAGTCAATAGAAATAGACCCTTTGACACCTGCAAAAGCCGCATTTTACTCCGCAATTTTGCCAGGCTTAGGTCAAGCTTACAATAAAAAATACTGGAAAATTCCAATAGTATACGGCGCTATTGGAACCAGTTTATATTTTTACACAGACAGCAAACAAAAATACCATGAGTATCGTGATGCTTACAAAAGTCGATTAGCAGGAAATCCAGACCCTAATTACAACTATCTTTCAGATAAACAATTAATATCAGCTCAAGAGTTTTACCAAAGAAACGCATCACTTTCAGGGCTTTTTGTAATAGGTTTCTATGTGCTTAATATTATAGACGCCAACGTTGATGCAGCCTTAATTCAATTTAATGTGAATCAAAGTTTATCATTACAACCACAAATTACTCCTGATGCTGTAACATTAAAATCAAATTTAGGACTAACTATTAATTATCGTTTTTAGATTCGAATTCTTTTCGTTTCTATTTAAAATAAAAAAAACAGATCATAAATGAAAATTGCACTTTTAGGATACGGAAAAATGGGGCAAGTAATCGAAAGAATTGCTTTAGAAAGAGGACACGAAATTGTTTTAAAAAAAGACGAATTCAACACTTATGATGGACTTTCTACTGCCGATGTTGCCATCGATTTTAGTGTTCCTTCAGCAGCAGTTAGTAATATTTCAAGTTGTTTCAATGCAAATGTCCCTGTAGTTTCAGGCACAACGGGTTGGCTAGAACATTATGATGAAATGATAGCGCTTTGCAAAGCAAAAAACGGTGGTTTTATCTCTAGTTCCAACTTTAGTCTAGGTGTCAATTTGTTTTTTGAATTTAATGAATATTTAGCCAAAATCATGTCGAAATTTGACCATTACAAAGTAAACATGGAAGAAATTCACCACGATCAAAAACTAGATGCTCCAAGCGGAACTGCCATTTCATTAGCCAAAGGAATAATCGAGAATAGTAATTATACGAATTGGACATTAGACACTCCAAAAGAGGATCAAATTCATATCGAAGCAATACGAGTAGGAACCGTTCCAGGAACTCATACTGTAACTTATAACTCTGATGTTGATTCTATCGAAATAAAACACACGGCTCATAATAGAGAAGGTTTTGCTCTAGGCGCTGTAATTGCTGCCGAATGGCTGGCCGGAAAACATGGTATCTATACTATGAAAGATGTATTAAATTTAAATTCTAAATAATAAACTCCAAATTCTAAACAGAAAATGGATTTCAAAATCTAATTTCAAATCTTCAAATTATGACTTTATATCTTTGGTTTGTATTTTTCTTAGCTGTTCAAGTAATTCATTTCTTAGGCACTTGGAAATTATATGAAAGTGCTGGAAGAAAACGTTGGGAAGCAGCAATTCCTGTTTACAATGCAATTGTTTTAATGAAAATAATCGGAAGACCTACATGGTGGACACTTTTACTTTTCATTCCAATTATAAATCTGATTATGTTTCCAGTTGTTTGGGTAGAAACTATACGCAGTTTTGGTAAAAAATCATTCTTAGACACACTTCTTGTTATCGGTACATTAGGTTTTTACATCTTTTATATCAATTACACACAACCTTTAAACTACGAAGCAGATAGGCATCTAAGTCCTGATCATAAAGCACAAGACACCATTAGTTCCTTATTATTTGCAGTGATTGTGGCTACCATTGTTCATACGTACTTAATTCAACCTTATACTATTCCAACTTCTTCTTTAGAGAAATCATTACTAGTAGGAGATTTTCTATTTGTAAGTAAAATGAATTATGGTGCGAGAGTTCCCATGACTACAGTCGCAATGCCAATGGTTCATGACACAATACCATTAACCAAACAAAAGTCATATTTAAATTGGCCTCAATTGCCTTATTTCAGACTCCCAGGCATACAAACCATCAATCGTACAGATATAGTTGTTTTTAATTGGCCTGCAGATACTGTTTTTAAATTTAGAGACCGATCTGGACTTAGAGTCGATAAGCCTATTGACAAAAAATCTAATTATGTGAAGCGTTGTGTAGGAATTCCAGGCGATAGTTTGTCTATAAAAGATGGATTAGTCTATATCAATGGAAAAGAATTGTATTTAGGTGATCGCGCAAAACCACAATTCTCATATAATGTAGCCATAGATGGAAAAACGCCTATTGATTTTGAATACCTTTTAAAAAATATGGATGTAACTGATGGTGCTGGTTTTATTAATGAATCAAGAGACACACTTTTTATAAGCGCATTAACAGCCGCAGGTGCCGAAAGATTAAAGAATGTACCAGGAATAACATCCGTAAAAAGAATTATATCCAAAAATGTTGAAGATGGTATTTTTCCACATATTAACAAATGGAATCGTGATAATTTTGGACCAATCTACATTCCACAGCAAGCAAAAACGGTTGCTTTAAATTTAGAAACTTTGCCTTTTTACAAAACTATCATTACTGATTATGAGAAAAAAGACCTAAAAGTAAATGGTAATGAAATCAGAATCGACGGCAAAGTAGTAACAACTTACACTTTTGACCAAAATTATTACTGGATGATGGGTGACAACCGTCATAACTCTGAAGACAGCCGCTATTGGGGATTTGTACCAGAAAATCATATTGTTGGAAAACCAATATTTATTTGGATGAGTTGGGACACTAATGGTAAGGGTTTAAACAAAATTCGTTGGGACAGAGTATTCACAACAGTAAATGGTGAAGGACAACCACAATCGTATTTTAAATACTTCTTGATTGCACTAGCAGCCTTTTTTGTAGGTGAATATTTTTGGAAGAAAAGAAAAGCGAAAAAAGAATTATAAAAAATTTTCTGGATAACAATTAAGAATTTAAAAGTCATACTGTCAATAAAATGGCTTTATGACTTTTTTATTTATACCTTTAGAATATGAAAACGTTACTTCATCCGTCCTATTTTCCATCCATAAGTCATTTTGTTGCTATAGCACAATCTGACACTGTTACGTTTGAAATAGAGGATAATTTTCAGAAACAAACCAATCGCAACAGAACCTATATTTACAGCCCAAATGGGATTCAGTTATTAAACATCCCTATAAAACATTCTAATTTAGCACATCAGAAAACAAAAGAAATTAAAATAGAATCGGAGTTTGATTGGCAAAAACAGCATTTCAAATCATTGGAAGCTGCTTACAGAAGCTCCCCATTCTTTGAATATTTTGAAGATGATTTAATGCCTATTTTTCAAAAAAAATATAATTTTTTAATGGATCTTAATCTCGAAGCTTTTGATATTGTATGCAAATGTCTACGTATGAAATTAGAGTTTGATACCACAACAGAATATTTTCATGAAATAGACAATCCAGAAATAAATGATTTTCGCTATTTGGTAAACGGTAAAAAAGATCCTTCCGTATTTGAAAAATACACACAGGTATTCGATGATAAATTCGGCTTTTTGAATAATCTAAGTGTTCTTGACTTATTATTTAATGAAGGAAGATATGCTATGGACTATTTAAAAAATCAAGTACTTATTCGATAAATCAGGATTAAAAAACTTTGAAAAACTTTAAAAAATTAAGATTTACACACTATTGAATCTTATTTTTTTAACGTTTTTTTTTATTTTTAATGACTGTAAAAAACAAAATCTATTTCATAGAAAGTTTTGCCATAATAGGAAAATGATCTGAATTTTGAAAATCTGGAAAGCTTTCAAATTTTTTAACATCCATAGTTTCATCGGCAAAAATATAATCAATTCGAGCTGGGTAGTACTTAAATTTATAAGTAGCACCAAATCCTTCTCCTGCTTCTTCAAAACTATCTTTCAATTTTCCTTTTATATTTCGATACACATAGGAAAAAGCGCTGTTATTCATATCACCACAGATGATAATAGGATATTTGCAATCTTTCTCATGTTCCTTAAAAATAGCAGCTTGTTCTTGTTGCTGTTTAAATGCTTTACTAATCCGAATAAAAAGGAACTTGGATTTTTGTTGATCAATCACATCTATATTTTCTGAAATTTCATTAACATCTGGAGAAATTTTTATAGACTGCAAATGCATGTTATACACTCGAATAATATCTTTTCCTTTCTTTATATCAGCAAAAACCACGTTATTGTTCGAATTAGGAAAAACAATATTCCCTTGATCAATAATTGGAAATTTTGAAAATATGGCTTGACCTGTTTTAATTTGCTTTCCTTCCATCAAAACATATTTATAGGGATATACCTTTAAATCAATATTTGCTGAATTGGAAAACTCTTGAATACACAGTATATCTGGGTTTTCTGAGTTGATAAATTCTAGTATTACATCCGGAATATCATCACGATCCAACCATTTAAAAACATTAAACAATCTCACATTATAACTCATAACCGTGAAATCTTTATCACTTTCTTGAAATTCTTTAGCAGAGAACTTATAGAACTTATTAAAAAAAGTAATACCAACCAAAAGAACAATACCCGATAAAATCATGCGTTTTTTGAATTGCATCGCCCAATAGACAAAAAACAATCCATTTGTTAAAAAAAACAAAGGCATAAACAAGGTAAAAACCGATAAAAGCGGAAAGATTTTTGGAGCCAAAAACGGGAGTAAATAAGCTATGAATGTTAGTACTATAAGCACTAAATTCAAAAAAAACATTCCTTTATTAAACCATGAAAGGTTCTTCATTTTAATGCGTTTTAAACTTCAAGATCAAAAAACTCCTGATTTACACTTCAATATTTAGATAAAAATAAGTTATTTTCCGGCTTGAAACAAGAATTCTTTTTCTTCTTTACTCAAGCTGTCATAACCTGACTTACTAATTTTGTCTAAAATTTCGTCAATTTGTTGTTGCTTTTTATCTTTTATTACTATTTTAGAAATTGGTTTATCGACTACTTTTTTATAATTTTTATGGACTTTCTTAAAAGGCGTAGTTGGTTTTTTAAATAGATTAACAAAAAAATCGAAAACTACACTTACTGACTTACTCAAATCGGTACCATTTTGAAGCAATTTAATATAAATAAAACCAAAGAAAGCACCTGCCAAATGCGAAATGTGCCCGCCTGAATTTTCTAACCGAATTTGCATCAGATCCAATATCAGTATCACTGCTGTAATATGCCATAATTTTACATTTCCTAAAAGTAATAATCTAACATTCATCAAAGGACTATACGTGGTTACCGCAACCAAAATCGCCATAATTGCTGCTGAAGCTCCAATTACAGCCCCACTTAATTGCATCAAATTAAAACCAATAACAAAGATAATACCCGAAAAAATGGCACTTAAAATATACAATCCCAAATACTGCTTGGAAGAGAAAAAAGTAAGAAACAGATAACTGGCGAAATTCAGCACCATCATATTAAAAAACAAATGCCAAAAATCATTGTGAAAAAAAGCATAGGTTAGAAAAGTCCAGGGCTTTAACACAAAATCGATTGGACTTGATGACAAGGCAATCCAATTGGGAAAGACAAAAACACCTTCTTTATATTGATAGAAAAAAATCAAGGAAACTAGAAAACAACCTATATTCCAATAGATCATTTTCATTGCGATTCCACCCAATTTATATTGCATTTTCAAATCGTCTAGGATGTTCATAATTAAAGTTATGAGTTATGAGTTATGAGTTGTCAGTCTTCTTAACAATTCCCCCTTTGGGGGTTAAGGGCTAATTCCAACGATGATTGTTAAATTGATTTTTTTTCCAATACCACATCATCACAAAACCAACCAATGCACCTCCAAGATGGGCGAAATGAGCAATTCCGCTCGAACCGCCAAACAACGACCCTCCTGAAACTCCCAAATATAAATCAATTAATAACAATCCAGGAACAAAATATTTTGCTTTAATAGGAATTGGAATAAACATTAATGCCAATTCTGCATTTGGAAACATGAAAGCAAAAGCTACCAACAATCCATAAATAGCTCCCGAAGCCCCTACAACATTACCCAAATACGCCCCCATAAAAGACTGAAAATCGGAAGGAGTTAATAATTCCTGCCATTTGGTATCAAATTTTCCCTCACTTAAAACTTTTAGAATTTCCACTTTTTGATATCCATTGGCAACCAAAGTATCAATTCCATTTTCAAAGAAATAATAATTTACTCCAGTATGCAATAAAGCAGCACCTAAACCACAGGAAATATAGAAAAACAAAAACTTTTTACCTCCCCAAAAATGCTCCAAAGCAGATCCAAAAGAATATAATGCAAACATATTAAATGCGATATGCATAATATTCGGCAACGGCGCATGCATAAACATGTGCGTAAAAAGTTGCCAAAAATGAAAATCCGGACTTTCAAAAAAATACATCGAAAGTAATTTATAAGCAGGTTCTCCAACAACCATGGAGCAAACATAAAACAACACGTTGATTATCAATAACTGTTTTACTGTAGGTGTGATATTCATCATAATGCAAATTTTTTATCTAAGTCTTCCACACGCATGGTGATGAAAGTGGGTTTTTGAAAGGGAGAAACATTTGGATCTTTACAGGCAAAAAGACCGTTTACTAAATTTTCCTGTTCTTTTTCGGTCAAATAAGTACCTGTTTTTACTGCCAAACTTTTAGCCATTGATTTGGCAATGGTATCGTTTTGGCTGAAACTATTTTCTGGAATTCCGTTATGTAAATCGCTTAACAATTGATCTAAAACTGCTGCAACATCGCTTTCGGTACTATTTACAGGAATACCCGAAATCACAATATGGTCCGAATTCGACTCTTCAAAAACAAAACCAGTATTTATCAATGATTGTTGTAACTCGCCAATAAGCTCCATTTCGCTAGCCGAATAAAACAAATTAATAGGAAACAATAATTGCTGACTAGAAGCATGTTGTACCGTCATATTGACAAGGAACTGTTCATACAAAACACGTTGATGTGCTCTGCTTTGATCTACAATAACCATTCCTGATTTTATTGGGGATACAATATATTTTTTATGAATTTGATACGTTTTATGCACCGTTTGCTCCACTTCTCCATCATTAAATAAAGAAGAAGTTACCTCTTCATTTTCAAAAGTAAATTCGTTATTTTCGAAAGTAAATTCATTGTTACTCGAAGCGAATGAATCACCGCTAGAAATGACTTCTGTATCATGTTTTACATCAACATACAGGTTTTCCCAGCTAGCAGTTGATTCTGATTTTTTATAGGTTGGAAAAAGCTTATTGGGCTTATCATCGGCAAAAGGATTGTAATTCCCATCCACTTGTATCGTTGGCACTTCCGCGTCTAAGTTTTTATAATGATAAGGAGTATCTAAATTAGCATCCCTTTCAAAATCTAAAACAGGAGCTACATTAAACTGTCCCAAACTGTGTTTTATGGATGCTCTCAAAATAGCATACATAGCACTTTCGTTATCAAACTTGATTTCGGTTTTTGTAGGATGAATATTGATATCGATGGTATTCGGCGGCACGGTTAAGTACAAGTAATAACTAGGCTGAGAACCATCTTTTAAAATTCCTTCGTAAGCAGCCATAACCGCATGATGCAAATAAGGACTTTTTATGAAACGGTCATTAACAAAGAAAAACTGCTCTCCCCTATTTTTTTTAGCAAATTCAGGTTTGCTTACAAAACCTTGTATATTCATCATTTCTGTATCTTCAACAACAGGCACCAATTTTTCATTTGTTTTTCCGCCAAAAAAATTTACGATTCGCTGTCTTAAACTTGATGGTGGCAAATTATACATATCGCTGCCATTATGATAAAAAGTAAAATGAATTTTAGGATGTGCCAAAGCTACTCGTTGAAATTCATCAATCACATGACGGTATTCCACCGTATCCGATTTCAAGAAATTACGGCGAGCGGGAATATTGAAAAATAAATTTTTAACGGCAAAAGATGTCCCTTTTGGCAAAACCGCCACATCTTGAGAGATAAATTTACTTCCTTCAATAACAATATGAGTCCCTAATTCTTCCTGCTCTTGCTTGGTCTTCATTTCCATGTGAGCAATCGCCGCGATAGAGGCTAAGGCTTCTCCACGAAACCCTTTGGTATGTAAGGAGAATAAATCTTCAGCTTGACGAATCTTAGACGTAGCATGACGCTCAAAACACATACGAGCATCGGTAACATTCATTCCTGAACCATTATCGATTACCTGCACCAATGACTTCCCAGCATCTTTAATGATCAATTTAATATCGGTTGCTTTTGCATCAACTGCATTTTCCAATAGTTCTTTTACTACTGAAGCAGGTCTTTGCACTACTTCTCCAGCAGCAATTTGGTTGGCAACATGATCAGGAAGTAATTGAATTATACTCGACATTAAGAATATTTTAGATTTCAGATTTTAGGTTTTTGATTTTAAATAAAAATTAAAATCAAAGATGACAAATTTAAGTAATTTCTATTGGGTTTTAGTGCTTTGCCTCTCATAAAAAAAACCAAATTTAAACAGAATGCTAACCCTTTTAAAACCAACAACAATGCTATTAATCTTTGACAGTTAATTTCTTTATTTCTTCTAGTGTAAACTTTTTATATGTGACTCCCATACTTTGGGCATACTCTTCAATGGTCGTCGAAAATCCAGCTTCTTTCCTCAGATCATTTACAGATTCTGCATTAAGAATTGGCCATACACAGTACCAGAACTCCTTTTTTCCAGTCGTAACGTTAAGAATGTATTGTCCCGAAACTTGAGTCCCATAAAGTTGCTCTTTCCCTTCATACATTAGCATTCTGTCTTGCATCATAGCGACTTTCGTAAAGGGTATTTCATTACTAGCTCCTGCTTCTTGAATCACCGGAAAATAATTTGCTATTTTATTGCTATGTTGAATCACAATCCAAGCTACTTCATTGGTTGGTTCGCCAACCAAAGTTTTACCAGGATAACCCTGTTTTGCAATAATTTCCTCAATTCTTTTAAGATTAATAGAATCTCGAATTTTCAATATTTTATACACATTACCATTAGCAAAATCCTCTTTCGAGTAACCTGTTTCATTAAGTATTTGTAATTTTCGACTATCAGAAGTCTCATTATCAATATATTCTCGAAGAATTTGGTCTATTTTATAAATACCATCCAATTCCTTTTTCAAGTCTTCATTAATTGTTTCTTGTGCTTTAGCTAATCCATACACAAACAACAACATAATAAATGCATATTTTTGCATACAACTTATTACCATCGTTAATTTTTAAAATGTTTAACCTCAAATATAAACAATTAAAGAACCTTTGGTACATTCTGTTTATCACAATAAAAACATAAAAAAACCCATACAATTCAATGAAAAGTATAGGCTCTTTTTATAGTAATTTATGAATAGTGCTCAGTAATTAACTTATTACTTGAAATAATTACTCTTCTATTTGCAAAGGCAAATTCTCGATTCGCAAAGCACCTGGAGACAATAAATGTTGATTGTCAATTTGGTGAGACAACGAAGCTTGTTGACGAATATAGGCCATTTTTATGGCGGCAATTGCTGCTTCAGTACCTTTATTTCCGTGAATACCTCCACTTCGGTCTATCGATTGTTGCATGGTATCATCTGTCAATACACAAAAAATAACAGGAACATCCGTTTGAACATTCAAATCCTTAATGCCCTGAGTCACCCCTTCGCATACAAAATCAAAATGCTTGGTTTGCCCTTGAATCACACATCCAATAGCAATTACAGCATCAACATTTTGAGTTTGCAACATTTTTTTTGAACCATAAATTAGTTCAAAACTCCCCGGAACATTCCAACGAATAATGTGATGAGACGGCACTTCATTTTCCAACAAAGCAGTAATTGCTCCTTTAAAAAGTCCTTCGGTGATAGTATCATTCCATTCTGAAACAACAATCCCAAAGCGAAAATCTTTCGCGTTTGGGACTGTGTTTTTATCGTAATCAGATAAATTTTTATTTATGGTAGCCATATTATTTAAGATTGCAGATTTTAAATTTTAAATTGTAGCTATTAAAGATAGCGTTTTGAAATCAAAAATCACTACTCTTAAATCAACAATTTTAAATCTTTTTATTCCTGTGACAAACCAATCAATCCATCCACTGTTGCAGCTTCTGGAGCATTTTCGTAATTTTCTTTAATATCTGTAAAATATTTCAAAGCATCGGCTTTATTTCCTAATGCCAAAGCTACTTTACCGGCTTTCATCAAGAAACGTGGCGTTGTAAAATCATTTTTACTAGCTTCAACCGCTTTACTATAATTCTCCAAAGCTTCTTTCGGTTGATTTTTTTGAGAATAAGCATCACCAATAGCTCCTTTAGCCAAGGCACTCAAGATCATATCATCAGAGCTAAATTTACCTAAATAACTAATTGCTTCATCATATTTACCCGTATTCAAGTAAGCGATACCTGCATAATAGTTAGCCAAATTCCCAGCAGCAGTTCCAGAATATTGATCTGCGATTTTTACAAATCCAAATTTACCTTCTGAACCGTTCAATGATAATTTGTATAATGAATCACTTGCTACACCATTAGTTGCTTTTTCAAAATTAGATTGAGCAACAAACATCTCATTTGCAGCATCGTCTTCTTTAGGATTTGCAATAAATTTTTGATATGCAAAATAGCCAACAGTTACCAATGTAATAGCGCTTACAACCCCAATTATGATTTTTTGATTCTTTGCAACCCAGTCTTCTGTTTTAGAAGCTGTTTCGTCTAATTTTGAAAAAACCTCAGCCGTAGCACTGTCTTTTACATCAATCGTTACATTTTCAACTGCATCGTCTTTTACTTCCTTTTCTTTTGGTGTTTTATATCCTCTTTTACTGTAAGTAGCCATTTAAAATTTAATTTAGTGAACGGCAAAAATAAAATTTTTATTCTAATGCACGTAAAAAAATTCGATTTTATATTAAAATTTAGAAAAATATTTCTAATCCCTTATTTTCCCAGAAAAAATACCCCCTACTATCCGAATAATTAGGGCGTGCCACCAGCTAGAAAAAAGGGCTATTCCCTTTGTCGTCAGCGCCCTTTTTCCTAGCTGCTGTCGGGCCATACGCCTTTACTTTGTATTTAATATAACACTAAATTTATTCAAAGGAAAACAGAGGTGAACTATGCTATCCGCCAAGCTTGTGACTTATGTAGCGCATTAGTCCTCTGTCTTCTCCTTGAATCCCGTTGAATTGCTTCAAATAGAATGATAGACATCAAGGTCTAATAAAGGCTCTAAAGAAGTTCAACATTTTTGTTTATCCTAAATTCAAAGTTATGAAAAACTATTTATTTTATGTAGGCGTTGACATTTCAAAATCAAAATTGGATGTGGTTCTTTTAAAAAAAGAAGAACCTAATGTAACTAATCATTTCATTGTCGAAAACAATTTAAAAGGCGTTAAGGAAATTTTTAAAAACTTAATAAAACAGAAGATAGATTTAAGTGCTGTTTTATTTTGCTGTGAAAACACTGGGGTTTATACTTTCCCTTTAAGCAGCTGTCTATCTGAAAACAATCTTGATTTCTGGGTTGTGCCGGCCATTGAAATCAAACGATCTAAAGGGATCTCGAGAGGTAAAAATGACAAAGCAGATGCCAAAGACATTGCTTTGTACAGTATTCGAAATATTGACAAACTAAAACTGTCTACTTTACCAGAAACAGTAATTCAACAATTAAAATTGCTTTTCACTGAAAGAGAAAAAGTAATGAAATCATTTAAAATTTTTGAAGGGACAAAAGAGAATGCTGATTTTACACCAAAACAAGTTTATCAATCAATTAAAGGAATAAATAATAAAACAGTGAAGTTTTTAAAAGCAACATTAAAATCTATTGAGAAGGAAATGAAAGCAATAATATGTAATCATTTTGAATTGAAAAAACAATTTGAGTTGATTAAAAGTGTTCCTGGCATTGGAGATAAAACGGCTATCTATATGCTAATTGTTACAAGAGGCTTTACAGCATTTGATAATGCCAGAAAATTGGCTTGTTACGCTGGAACCGCACCTTTTGAACATACATCGGGTTCGAGTATAAAAGGACGAACCAAAGTCAATCATATGGCAGATAAAAAAATGAAATCAATATTACAAATGTGTGCTTTAACAGCGGTAAAACACGATCCGCAACTCAAAGAATATTATGAAAGAAAAAAAGGAGAAGGCAAAAATGCTATGTTAGTCTTAAACAATGTAAAATGCAAAATAATAGGACGTGTTTTCTCTGTAATTAACAGACAAACACCATATATAAATACATATAAATTTGCCTGTTAATATTTTAAAATTATTTGTTTTTTATCATAGAATGCGCTACTTCGGTAGCTTGCTCCTGTCCCTCACGCGAGCCCACTAACGCAGTAAAAAAACGAAAACACAAATTCCCATCCTTTATATCGATATTTTTCAATAATTTGCACCCTCTTTTCAAAAGTCAAAAAAAAGACTTCAAAGTCAATCATTACAGCAAGAACTTCAAATGTATTTAAAGAAAATATCCCTATTCAATTACAAAAACTTTGCCGAAGCCAATTTCGACTTTGACAGCAAAATCAATTGTTTTGTAGGCAAAAACGGCATCGGAAAAACCAATGTATTGGATGCCATTTATCATTTGTCGTACGGGAAAAGTTATTTCAATCCACTAGCCGTTCAAAACATCAAACACGGCGAAGAGTTTTTCGTCATTGATGCCGAATTTGAAAAGAACGACAGAACCGAACAAATTGTCATCAGTCTCAAAAAAGGCCAAAAAAAAATCCTGAAACGCAACGGAAAAGCCTACGATAAATTCTCAGACCACATCGGATTCATTCCCTTGGTCATTATTTCCCCAGCCGACAGGGATTTAATCGTAGAAGGAAGCGATACCCGCAGAAAGTTTATGGACAGCGTGATTTCTCAATTGGATTCGCAATACCTCCAACAGCTCATTCAATATCAAAAAGTAATGAGCCAACGCAATGCTTTATTAAAGTATTTTGCCTTGAATCATACGTATGACAATGATACCTTATCCATATATAATGAACAGCTAACCCAATTTGGTCAATCCATTTTCGAAAAAAGAAAAGCATTCATCGCCGAGTTCATTCCAATTTTTAACTTTCATCATCACAATATTACGGGTTCACAAGAATCGGTTCAATTGATTTACGAAAGCCATTTATTCGAAAATGATTTATTGACATTATTACAACAAAACATCAACAAAGACCGAATGTTGCAATACACCAGCGTCGGAATTCATAAAGATGATCTTTCTTTTGAAATCGATAACTATCCCATCAAAAAATTCGGATCTCAAGGGCAACAAAAATCCTTTTTAATCGCTCTCAAACTCGCACAGTTCGAATTCCTAAAAAAGCAAAGCGGTGTAAAACCTATTCTGCTTTTTGACGATATCTTCGATAAATTAGACGAAAGTCGCGTATCCAAAATCATAGAAATGGTCAACAACGACACTTTTGGACAACTTTTTATATCCGACACACATCCAGAACGCACAGAAGTAATCGTAAAATCGACACTCCAGAGTTATACGATTTTTAATTTGTAACTTTAAAAGACTAACTACAATCCTGCAAGGTCTTTTTTGGACCTTGTAGGTATTTCATCTATTACTATTTAACTTTGACATTCGATTAAACGAACCTATTGACGAACTGACAAAGTATTTTAATTCTAACAAATTTACTAGCATGTTCATTTTATACCTACAAGGTCCAAAAAAGACCTTGCAGGAAATGTGCTGAATAGTTCCAAATTGCTTAATTTTACACCAACACTAAATCATTTATTTTACAATGAAAACAAATCACTTTTTTTTAATTATTATATCTTTTATTATACTTTCCTGTAACGGACAAACATCACCAGCTGTAAAAACCGTTGATGTTACAACCTTTTCAGAAAAGATAAAGAATACCCCAAATGCACAAATTCTAGATGTTCGCACACCCGAAGAATATGCCTCAGGAAATATCGAAAATTCCGATAATGTGAATTGGCTCAGTGATAGTTTTGTTTTAAAAACGGACAAATATGACAAAACCAAACCGGTTTTTGTATACTGCAAAAGTGGCGGAAGAAGTGCCAAAGCATCCAACAAATTAGCCGAATTAGGTTTCACAACTGTTTACAATCTTGACGGTGGAATGCTCAAATGGGAAGCTGCAGGCTTAGCAAAACCAGATACCAAAATCATTGGTGTTTGCCCTCAAGAATATGCCGAGTTGATAAAATCAGACAAGAAAGTATTAGTCAATTTTTATGCGCCTTGGTGCGCTCCTTGCAAAAAAATGGAACCTTATATTCTAAAAATGCAAAAAGAAATGGCCGACAAAGTAGTTATCATTCGATTGAATGCAGACGAAAATAAAACCATTATGAAAGAGTTAAAAATAAGCGAACTTCCTACTTTATTATTATATGAAAACAAAATAATAAAATGGCAAAAATCAGGATTCATTAGCGAAGAAGAAATAAAAACTCAATTACAATAAGCAATTATGCTCTCAAAAGATACGTTACAATTCCTCGAAGATTTAAAGGCTAACAACAATCGTGATTGGTTTCTGGAAAATAAAAAACGCTACGAAGCCGTAAAGAAAGACTACCATCAATTGGTTGCTGCATTTCTTGACGCTCTAAAGCCTCTTGACTCTTCCTTAGAAATGCTAGAAGTCAAAAACTGTACGTTTAGAATCAACCGTGACGTTCGGTTTGCCAAAGACAAATCACCTTACAAAACGAATTTAGGGATTTGGATATCCGCAGGAGCCAAAAATGCTGAAGCTTCGGGTTATTACCTTCATATAGAAAACGGAAAATGCTTTGTAGGCGGCGGATTGTATTGCCCACAACCCGATCAACTTCAAAAAATCAGAAAAGAAATTCACTTTTTCTATGATGATTTACAAGAAATTTTAAACGAAAAAAAATTCCAATCTATTTATCAAAATTTGAATAGAGACGAAAATTCGACTTTAAAAAACCTTCCAAAAGGGTATGACAAAGAAGATCCAGCCATTGAATACCTGAAATTAAAAAGCTTTACCGCTACTCAACAATTTGACACCAAATTGGTTACTCAAAAAGATTTTGTAACGACAATGGTAGAAAAAATGATTGCCTTAAAACCTTTCAATCATTTTATCGACAGAGCTTTATATTCAGAATAAACTCAAAAGACAACAACTTAAATACAATTCTTTATGGAAATTTCGCATCATTTTTCTTTAAAAAACTACAATACATTTGGCATTGAAGCCAAAGCAGAACAATTTGTTGCTGTTCACAGTATTCCCGAATTGAAATCCATTTTAGAACAAAATAAAAACCAAAAAAAATTCATTTTAGGTGGTGGAAGCAATATGCTTTTGACCAAAAATATTGAAGCTTTGGTCATCCATATTGATTTAAAAGGAAAAAAAATACTCCAAGAAGATGCCGATTATGTTTGGGTCGAAAGCCAAGCAGGCGAAAACTGGCATCAATTTGTGCTTTGGACCATAAATCAAAACTTAGGGGGACTCGAAAATATGTCGCTCATTCCTGGTAATGTGGGTACAACTCCCGTTCAAAACATTGGCGCTTATGGAACCGAAATCAAAGACACTTTTGTTTACTGTGAAGCGATTAATATTGCAACTCAAGAAATGAGAACATTTACCAAAGAAGATTGCCACTTTGGGTACAGAGAAAGTGTTTTTAAAAATGAAGTAAAAGATCAATACATTATTGTTTCAGTTGTTTATAAACTAACCAAACATAACCACAAAATAAATACTTCGTACGGAGACATAACAGCCGAATTAGCTAAAAATAACATTACAAATCCAACGCTTAAAGACGTGAGTAATGCCGTAATTGCTATTCGTAAAAGTAAATTACCCGATCCTGCCGAATTGGGAAACAGCGGTAGTTTTTTCAAAAATCCAATTCTTTTAAAAACAGATTTTGAGCCAATTCACCAAAAATTCCCAGAAATGAGACACTTTGAAATTTCAGAAACCGAAGTTAAAGTACCCGCAGGTTGGCTAATTGAACAAGCTGGGTTAAAAGGAAAACGTTTTGGAGAAGCTGGAATTCATAAAAATCAAGCATTGGTTTTAGTAAATTACGGAGGAGCAACTGGGCAAGAAATTTTGGAGGTTTCCAAAACCGTTCAGGATACTGTCTTCAACACATTTGGCATTCATATTGAAGCCGAAGTGAATATCATCTAAATGCAAATTTTAGAATTCAGATTAAAGTAATCCTAAATCTAAAATCTTAAATAGCTTAACATGTACATTCCTGATTTATACAAGAACGAAGACAAAGAGTCGATTCAGAAATTTCTAAAAGAAAATGCTTTTGGAATTCTTATAAATCAAACCAATGGAAAATTATGGGCAACCCACATTCCATTGGAACTCGAAATCAATAAAGAAGGCGAAGAGGTTTTACACGGTCATATCGCAAAAGAAAACCCACAATGGACAGCTTTTCAAACGAATGATCAAGTTTTGGCTGTATTTACGGGGCCTCACTCCTATATTTCTTCTTCTTGGTACGATCACGAAAATGTACCTACTTGGAATTACTCAGCTGTACATGTATATGGAAAAATAAAAATCATCAAAGGAGATGCCGTAATTGATTCATTAACCAAATTAGTCGACAAATACGAGCAAAATTCCAAATGTCCCGTTCGCGTAGCCGATTTCTCGAAGAAAACAATGCTACAAACCCGTGGCATTGTAGCTTTTGAAATAAAAATTGAAGAAATACAAGCCCAAAATAAAATGTCACAAAACAGAGATGCCAAAAATTATTCGAATATTATTTTAGAGTTAGAAAAAACAGAAAACCCTCAATCTATTGCTGTGGCAAAAGAAATGACTAAAAATAAAAAGTAATTTCCGATTTTATATTGATAATTGACAATTGCTAATTACATTTGCAATCGTTTTTAAAAGCCAAAAAATAAAAGATGCTTACAATTATTTTATACTTTTTTATTGCTATAGTTGTTATTCAACTTTTTTATTATCTAATTGTTTTTGGGAAGTTTTCATTTGCAAAAAAACAAGAATTCGAATCCAAAAATATACCAATCTCAGTAATTGTTTGTGCCAAAAACGAAGAAGAGAATGTGATCAAATACATTCCTTTATTGGCCGATCAAAATTATCCTGATTATGAAATCGTTTTGATTGACGATGCATCAAGCGATAACACCTTGGATGTATTTGAAGAATTTGAAAAAACATATTCCAATATAAAACTTGTTAAAGTTAAAAACAACGAAGCTTTTTGGGGAAATAAAAAATATGCATTAACACTGGGAATAAAAGCAGCCAAAAAAGAACATTTACTTTTTACAGATGCTGATTGTTACCCAACCTCCAAAGATTGGATAACTGCAATGAGTTCTCAGTTCACCAAAGAAAAAACTATAGTTTTGGGTTATAGTGGTTATGAAAAAATAGCCAATTCATTACTCAATAAAATAATCCGATTCGAAACTTTACTTACTGCAATTCAATATTTTTCGTGGGCAAAAATGGGTAAACCTTATATGGGTGTAGGCCGTAATTTGGCATACAAAAAAGAAGAATTTTTCAATGTCAACGGTTTTATTGACCATATTCAAATTCGTTCAGGAGATGATGATTTATTTATCAATCAAGCAGCAAATTCAGATAACATCACAATAAGTTATTCACCTGAAAGCTTTACATATTCGGCACCAAAAACCACATTTAAGGATTGGTTTATTCAAAAAAGAAGACATGTCGCCACTGCAACACATTATAAAGCATTTGACAAAATACAATTAGCAATATTCTTTAGTTCTCAATTATTGTTTCTAATAATGCCAATTGTATTATTAGCATTTCAATTTCAATGGATATTAGTCGTAAGCCTTATCGGATTCCGATATTTAGTTACTTGGATTGTTACTGGATTTGCAGCGGGTAAATTAAAAGAAAAAGATGTGATGTATTGGTATCCTATTATAGAAATTATACTTATATTCACTCAAATTAATGTCTTTGTAACTAACATTTTTTCAAAACCTGCCCATTGGAAATAAGCAAACAAATAGAAAAAGCAAAAAAAGGAAATCAAGTTGCCTTTACTTTTCTATTAGATTACTACTGGAATGAGGTTTACGGTTTTATGCTAAAACGTACCGAAAACGAAACCACTGCAGAAGACATTACCATTGAAACATTCTCCAAGGCATTTGACAAAATAGCCACATACAATCCCGAATTTCAATTCAACACTTGGCTGATTTCTATTGCCAAAAATGTACATATCGATTTAATTCGCAAAAAAAAATCGAGTCTTTTTATCGAAATAACAGACGAAGAAGACCAAACTGCCTATAATATTGCCGACACTACTCCTTCGGCAGAAGACGTTTTAATTACCGAACAAAATCTTTCCCAGTTATTACAATTCATAAAAGAATTGAAACCACATTATCAGGAAGTAATTCAATTGCGTTATTTTCAGGAAATGAGTTACCAAGAAATCGCCAATAAAATTGACGAACCGCTGAGCAATGTAAAGATTAAACTCCTTCGTGCCAAAAAATTACTTTCGGAGATTATCCAAAACAGACGATAATTTCGTCTAAAGTCTAGTATTTACTTAGAAAAAGGCATTACACCACTACTCTAGAACCGCTAAAACCCAATCACATTAAGTAAACTTATTTTGTTAAATAACTATATTTATTTTCGATAACTATTTCTATATTTACGTATAATAATATCTATTTAACAAATTTGTTGAAAAATAATCAGATCCATACACACTAAAATTCCTGTTATTTGCGTTAAAAACTAAAAATACTTTAGCTTATGATTTAATTTCTACTTAACCATTAAATCCGTAAATTATGTCTAAATTAAACCTCTACGAAACCAGTTGGATTGATCTTGTATTCGAAAACAGAAACAAAGAATACGGTGCTTATCATTTACGTCAGGAAAATACCAAAACGTCCTTTTTCGCACTCTTCATAGGGGTATTACTTTTGACAGCAGCCATTAGTATTCCAGCGGTTTACAATTATCTAAATCCAGAACATAGAATTCCGTCATTGGTCCCTGATCTACCGCCGGTAGTTGTTGTTGATATTGACCCTTATGTACTACCTGAAACAAAAGCTGAAGAAGCACCTTTACCTAAAACTAAAAACCCAGTTACAGCAAACATTAATACCAATACACAACTCATAAATCCAGAAATCGTTCAAGCGGCATTAGCCAGTCCTGAAAAAATTGCTTCTAATACTGAACTAAAAAGCACTCCAGATAACAATACAGGCGGAACTGGAACAAGCACAACTCCGTCAACCGGAACAGCAGTAACCAGTAACCCTGGCATTACCGACACTACCATTCTATCAAGCAACGTAGTAGATAAAATGCCAGAATTCCCAGGCGGAATCAAAAAGTTCTACACCTATGTTGGCAATAATTTTGAAAAACCAGAATTAGATAGTGAAAATGCCATTCGCGTAAGTGTCTCATTTGTAATTGAAAAAGATGGAAGTATGACAGACATAAAAGTACTAAAAGACCCTGGTTATGGACTCGGAGCTGAAGCCATTCGTGTTTTAAAATCCTTAAAAACCAAATGGTCTCCAGGTATGTATGAAGGAAAAGCAGTTAGAACTTCTTATAATTTACCGATTACAATTCAACCCAATTAATTTGAATATTAAATAAAAAAATGAGAAAGTGGAACTTTAAAAAGTTCCGCTTTCTCATTTTTTTATTTAACTAAAGTACTAAGACAAAATTATTTTTTCTTTTTAGTAGCAGTCTTTTTAGTAGTCGTTGTTTTCTTAACTACTGGCATTTTTTGTACATAAGGCTTATACAAACCATCTTTTTCTGCTCTTGCTTTGGCTTCATCCGCTCGTAAACTTGAATCAGGATGAGAGCTCATCATTTGATCTATGAAAGAACTTTGCGCGCCTTGGCTCATTTTGGCCAATATTCGAAACGCAGATTCTTCTGCATTCACATCATAACCATTTTTTTTCATAAAATCATAAGCAAACAAATCGGCTTCTGATTCTTGTTTACGACTGTATTTACTATCTATCATCGCACTACCAATTTTAGCCAATTGACTATCCGTTACTGCAGCCACTTTAGTAGACTGCGAAGCAGCAGCATCAATCAAAGCTTCTTTTTGATACAAAGCTTTCATAGCATCTCTAGAGTCGTGATTATTTACATGGCCAATTTCATGACCAATTACTGCAATTAATTCGTTATCATCCATAACATCCATCAAACCTGAAAAAACACGCACACTTCCGTCTGCAGTTGCAAAAGCATTTATATCTTTTGTTAGATACACTTTGTAATTTAAGGTGTAAAATTCTCCTTTGGTGTATTTTCCAAAAACGCTAGCTAAACGAATCGCATAAGGATCTGTTGGTATAGCCACTTTATTCTCTGCATCCATTTTATCTACCGCAGGTTTAGATAAAGCCGCAGCATCGGCATCACTAAAAGTAAATCCTGTCATTCCCTTTTGAACAGCGCCCAATGCTCTTTCCCCAAAATTAATTTGCGCTTGAGCAGTAAAAAACCCAAACACAATTGCCAAAGCACTTAATTGTATCGATTTTGTATTCATACTTTTGTTTTATTTATTTGAATTTGCAAATATACTACAAGTTTAAAAACATCGGAATCAAGTTTTATTTTAAAATTAGATATAACAAACCTCTTTTTCAAAATTAATATACAAAACCTCTTTTTAATATAAAAAGCTTAAAATTGCTTTTATAAACAATCCATTTTTATCAAAATTCACAAATCGAGAGCTCTAATTCTAAAAGTACATTCATTATCTTTGCAGTTACAAAATTAAGATATGGAAACTGTTTTAGATAATACTTTACCAGTAGGAAAGCCAAAATGGCTTAAGGTAAAACTCCCAATTGGTCAAAAATACACCGAACTTCGTGGTTTGGTAGACAAATATAGCCTGAATACTATTTGCACCTCTGGAAGTTGCCCAAATATGGGGGAATGTTGGGGAGAAGGAACTGCAACTTTTATGATTTTAGGAAACGTATGTACACGTTCATGCGGATTTTGTGGTGTAAAAACTGGAAGGCCAGAAACTGTAGACTGGGATGAACCAGAAAAAGTAGCCCGTTCTATAAAAATCATGAATATCAAACACGCCGTAATCACTAGTGTTGATAGAGATGATTTAAAAGATGGCGGTTCTATTATATGGATTGAAACTGTAAAAGCCATTCGAAGGATGAACCCAAACACAACACTTGAAACTTTAATTCCTGATTTTCAAGGCATAGAAAGAAATATCGATCGTATTATTGAAGCCAATCCCGAAGTAGTCTCGCATAATGTAGAAACAGTACGTAGACTAACTCGCGAAGTACGAATTCAAGCCAAATACGATAGAAGCTTAGAGGTTTTGAGATACCTAAAAGAAAAAGGAATCAATAGAACTAAGTCAGGAATTATGTTGGGATTAGGAGAACAAGAAGAGGAAGTTTTTCAAACGATGCGTGACTTACGAAATGCAAATGTAGACATTGTAACTATTGGTCAATATTTACAACCCAGCAAAAAACACCTTCCAGTCAAAGAGTTTATAACTCCAGAACAATTTGCAAAATATGAAAAATACGGATTGGAACTAGGCTTCCGTCATGTAGAAAGCGGACCATTAGTACGCTCCTCCTACAAAGCGCAAAAACATATATTATAGCTTCTAACCCTTATAAAAAATAAAAAAAACGACTCGTTTAAAATGACAAAAACAAGAATTGCGATTAATGGCTTTGGAAGAATTGGACGAAATTTATTTCGTTTACTTCTAAACCATCCCTCAATAGAAGTAGTAGCCATAAATGATATTGCCGACAAAAAAACTATGGCTCATTTAGTGAAATACGACAGTATTCATGGGGTTTTGCCTTTTGCAGTAAGCAATGATGAAAAAGGAATACTAATCGATGGGAAACATTTTTTGTTTTTTCATGAAAAAAACATTTCTAATCTGGATTGGAAAAGTATAAATATTGATTTTGTTGTAGAATCTACTGGCAAATACAAAACTTTTGAAGAGATTAATGCTCATATTATCGCAGGAGCCAAAAGAGTTATATTATCGGCACCATCTGAAGTTGATACCATAAAAACAGTAGTATTAGGTGTTAATGAATCAATTCTTGACGGAACGGAAACTATTATATCCAATGCCAGTTGCACCACAAATAATGCAGCTCCAATGATCAAAGTGATCGAAGAACTATGCGGTATCGGACAAGCTTACATCACTACCATTCACTCCTATACAACAGATCAAAGTTTACACGATCAGCCTCATAAAGACTTGCGCAGAGCCAGAGGAGCAAGCCAATCAATTGTCCCAACGACAACTGGAGCAGCAAAAGCTTTAACCAAAATCTTTACTTCACTTGAAGGAAAAATGGGAGGTTGTGGCATTCGAGTTCCAGTTCCTGATGGTTCCTTGACTGATATAACCTTTAATGTAAAACGTTCCGTTACAATAGAACAAATAAACGAAGCCTTTAAAATTGCATCTCAAACCAATTTAAAAGGAATTTTAGAATATACTGAAGACCCAATTGTATCTGTTGACGTAATAGGTAACAAAAATTCATGTATATTTGATTCCCTGCTAACATCGGTAATAGACAAAATGGTAAAAGTCGTAGGTTGGTATGATAATGAAATAGGATATTCGTCAAGAATTATTGATCTTATTTTATTGCTAAACAATAATAAAAAATAGCATCAATCATGAAATACTTTTTATTATGTTTTGTTTTTTTTCACTCACTACTCTTTTCTCAAAATAGCATTAAAGTAGACAGTGTTTCATATTACTCGAAATTAGTTAATGAAAATACAAAAAACAATAATTATAAAGATGTTTTATTTTACACCCAAAAATCAATAAATTTTTGTAAAAAGAACCACAAAAAAGAAGCTGAATTCTTCCAAACTTTCAACTTAGGTAAAATTTATTTCGATCTAAACCTTTACAATGATGCGATTGAAGTATTCAACAAAAGCATTATTTTATTCAATAGCATTTCAACAAAACCTAACGAAAAAGTAGCCAATGCCTACTATTTTATGGGTTTATCTTATATCGAAAAAAAGAAATACAATTTAGCAGAAATCTGCATCCTCAAAACTGAAGAAATACAAAAGAAGTTAAAAATCAATGATCCTGGTGATAAAATTAATCTTCAAAAAGGAATAATTGCAAAATCTACAGGAAATATTACATTGGCACTATCCCTATTTAACGCTATTATTGCTAAGATCGAAAACAATAATTCAACAAATACAAAAGCAGAAGCCCTCTATCAAATAGGAACAATAGAAGCCTCAGGAAAAAGATATAATCTGGCTTTAAATTACTTTAATAAAGCGGCTGAATTAAACAATACCACTAAAAATCTTAATCAAAAATCAAATATTTTACTTGCTTTAAGTACTGTTTATGATAAATTACTTGACAAATCCTCTGCTTACAAATACTTAAAAAAACATCTAAATCTAAAAGAAAGCATTTTACTTGCTAATGATGAAAAGTTGGGCATTAATGATTATGAAATATTTAAAGAATCCCAACGAAAACAAGAAAAATTATTATTAGAAAGAGAAAATAGCGAAAAAGAAAAAGCAGATAAATTTTCTAAGCTTATTAGCATTCTAGCTATTGCAATCATTTCAATTTTGTCACTTTTGAGTTTGTCTCTGTACAAAAATAATATCATACGTAATCAAACCAATTCATTATTAAAAGAAAAAAACAATGAATTGATTGCCGCAAAAAATAGAGCCGAAGAAGCATCCAAAGCACGATCGGAGTTTCTATCAACAGTAAGTCACGAGTTGCGAACTCCATTGAATGCAATTAATGGAATTACACATTTACTGCTGGAAGAAAATCCAAAGAAAACCCAAATGCATTATTTATCGTCCTTGAAATTTTCAGGTAATTACCTAACGAACTTTATCAATGATATATTAGAAATAAACAAAATTGACTCTAATAAATTAGAGCTGGAGCATATTAATTTTAACCTCAAGCAGTTATTAGGAGACATCCAAAACTCACTCAAAGAAATAGCAATAGTAAATAACAATAAATTTATTCTGAAAATTGACACAGCCGTTCCTGAAAACTTAATTGGAGACCCTACAAAATTGTCTCAAATTTTCATGAATTTAATTAACAATGCATTAAAATTCACCAATAACGGAACAGTTAGCGTTATTGCAAGATTGAGAAGTTTTCAAAATGAAACTGCAACAATACATTTTCAAATCATTGATACAGGAATTGGAATTCCTGCAGACAAACTAAAAACTGTTTTTGAAAGTTTTTCTCAAGGATCAGTAGAAATCAACAGAAAATTTGGAGGGACAGGATTGGGACTTACTATTGTAAAAAAACTAGTTCGAATATTAGGTGGTCGGATAAGACTAAAAAGTGCCGTCGGAAAAGGTTCTGCTTTTTCTTTTGAATTGAATTTTAAAGTTGATAACAAACCGCTACCTAATACCGTTTTAACTAAAAATTACAATCCAGAAATATTTAAAAACAAAAAAATATTGGTGGTAGAAGACAACAAAATCAACCAAATGATCACTCAAAAAATGTTGTTGAATAAAGAAATATTTTGCACCATTCTAGACAATGGAGAGGATGCAATAGAATTGCTTAAAACAAATTCATTTGACATGGTACTAATGGACGTTCATTTATTAGGCATCAATGGTACTATTGCTACCCAACGCATTAGAGAATTTGATACCAAAACTCCAATAGTTGCATTAACAGCAATATCTTTAAATGAAAACCGAGAAATGTTACTCTCTTTTGGAATGACCGATGTAATTACTAAACCATTTGTACCCGAAGATTTTTATACTATACTCGCCAAAAACATTAGCAACACCAACTAGTCCCTACTAATCAATTCTTTGATAAGGCTGCGTAAATGAGGCTCAGCCCCTTTTGCAGCTTCCAAAACCTCATCGTGTGATATAGTAAGTATACTTTCTTCATCCCCCATGTCAGTAATGATTGAAACCCCAAAGGTTTCTAATTCCATATGGCGAGCAACAATTACTTCTGGAACAGTAGACATCCCTACACAATCTGCCCCTAAAATCTTCACCATTCTGTATTCTGATAAGGTTTCAAAAGTAGGCCCCTGAAGCCCTAAATACACCCCATCATGTACTTCTATATTTAATTCTAAAGCAATATTTTTAACCTTTTCTATCATTTCAACAGAGTAAGGCTGACTCATATTAACAAATCTTGGACCAAAACGTTCATCATTTTTACCTCTCAATGGATGCTCTGGCATAAAATTGATATGATCCTTGATAATCACAATCGAACCAACTTTATAATTTGGATTTACTCCGCCCGAAGCATTAGAGACTAATAATTTTTTGACTCCTAAATATTTCATCACCCGCACCGGAAAAGTCACTTCTTTCATAGAATACCCTTCGTAAAAATGAAAACGCCCTTGCATTGCTACTACTTTCTTGTTACCAATAGTACCAAAAACCAATGCTCCTTTGTGTCCTTGAACTGTCGAAACCGGAAAATTTGGAATTTCCTCATACGGTAAGGTAAATTCAATTGCAATATCTTTTGTAAATCCGCCTAATCCAGAACCTAAAATCACACCATATTCTGGAGTGAAATTTATTTTTTTAGAAATAAAACTAACGGTTTCTTGTACTTTGTCCCACATAATTTAAAATGATTTTATCAAAATTATCTCCCTCCGAAAGAAATGAACTTTTTATAGGTAAATAATAAAGCTGTTCGCTCAAAATACTTCCTTGTAAACGCACATAATCCTTTTCGGTTGTTACTATAATTTTATGGTTTGCTTTTATTTTAATTTCTTGTAATTCGCTTTCGCTAAAATGGTGATGATCTGAATATGTTAAACATACATCATTTTCTTGTTTCAAATGCCTAAAAAAGGATTGAGGCTTTGCTATTCCTGCTAAAAGTATTTTTTCAAGACCTATAATATCAGCTACTTTTAGTTCTTTATCCCCAGAAAAAACAACATCTTCATACTCAATAAAGGTAAAGAACAAACTTTGATTAGAAGAAAGATTAAGCTGTTTTTTAATTTTATTTTGCTCACTCAAGGAAAGATTTGACGGGCATTTTGTAACAATAACAATATCTGCCCTTTGCACTCCAATTCGACTCTCTCTTAAATTACCGGTAGGCAACATATAATCATCACAATACAAATCACCGTATGAAGTCAATAGAATATAGAAACCAGCTTTTACTTTTCGATGTTGAAAAGCATCATCCAATAAAATAACTTCGGGAGGATTTGATTGAGTTAATAATTGTTCGATTCCATTCTTTCTATTGGCATCTACAGCCACTTGAATAGTCGCAAATTTTTGATGATACTGAAAAGGTTCGTCCCCCAATTGCAATGCATCCGAAGATGAATTTGCCAATACAAAACCTTCTGATTTTCTTTTATAACCTCGACTCAAAGTAGCTACTTTATATTTTTCAGTAATCAACCGAATCAAATATTCGATTTGAGGTGTCTTTCCCGTACCACCCACACTAAGATTCCCCACGGCAATAACAGGTAAATCAAAGGAATAAGATTTTAGAATCCCAACATCAAAAAGAAAATTTCGAATACTCGTAATTAAGCCATATAAAACAGCAAAAGGGAACAGTACTTTTCGTAGTAAATTCATTTTACGAAAGTAAAACATTTTAAGCTAATACTAAAAAGTAATTACAAACCAAAGATTTCACAAAGCCAAAAAACATAAGAAATTAGATTTTAAAAAAAGCTATTCCATTTTTTAAAAATATCAAACCGAATCCTTTTTACGCTATATCTTTTTAACAAAAAAAGATACCTTCAATTAGGATTTAAACAAATAAACATACCTCATTTTATCATATTAATAAATCGATTTATCAACGATCATTTTTTTAACAAAATCATTCAATTCATTGATATTTAACCTTATTTTTGTTAAAAAACAATATTATTTAAAGCAAATAAAACAATAAGATAAATATAATTTAAAACTACAAAATGCAATAAAAAACCTCAAATCAGTTTAACCAACAATCTTCTTATTATGAAAAAAAACTACACTATTATTGGTATGCTATTATTGTTTGCAGGAACTATTCAAGCCCAAAAAAGTCAAATAAAATCAGCCGAAAAAGAAGTTAATAGCGGAAATCCCCAGGATGCACTAATCATACTCAAGAGCATTGAATATCAAGTTTACAATTCAAAAGATGAAGAAAAAGCACTTTTCTATTACGTTCAAGGAAATGCTTTGTTAGGATTGGCAAATAAAAATGTTGATGAAGGCAAAAATTTAACTTTAGCAGCGCAGTCATTCCAAGAAATAAATAAAGTGGAATCAGAGTCGGGGAAAACCAATTTTTATGGTCAAGCAAAAAGTACTTTCAAGAGTTTAAAAGAGAAATTAATAAAAAATGCAGTTTCTAATTCCCTACAAAAAAAACATATCGAAAGTGCTACTATGTTCTATGAAGCTTATCTACTAGACCAAAAAGATACAATTAATTTATACAATACTGCATGCGCCTTTGTAAATGGAAAAGATTTTATATCTGCTCTCAAACATTATGAAACGCTCAAATCGCTTAATTTTTCCGGAATAGGGAATTATTACTATGCCGTAAACAAAGCAACAAATATTGAAGAACGGTTTCTAAAAATGTATGACAGAGACAATTCTGTTAGTTCAGGAACACATGAAAAACCAAGAAACGTAATAGGAGTATCCAAAAGAGGTGAAATTTATAAAAATATAGCTTTAATCTATTTTCAAAATGGAGACAAATTGAAAGCCAAAAATGCGATTTTAGATGCACGAAATAAAAATCCTGAAGACAACTCTTTGGCTTTAGCCGAAGCCGAACTTTGCCTTGAATCAAAAGACTATGTTACCTATAAAAAATTAGTTGGAACCATATCAAAAAACAACCCAAATGATCTCGATTTATTATTTAATCTTGGAATCCTAAGCACCAAAGCAAATAACACAATTGAGGCCGAAAATTTCTATTTAAAAGCCATTGCTATTGCCCCAAAAGACACAAAATCTTATGTAAATTTATCTATTCTGAAACTGGAAAGTGTAAAACCAATAAACGAGGATATGGATAAATTAGGAACCTCTCCTGTAGAAATGAAAAAATACGATTTGTTAAAATCAAAAAAAGAAGAAATCTATAAAAGCACCATTCCATATCTCAAAAAAGTAATTGAAATAGACCCTAATGATATTGAAACTTCTCAAAGCCTTCTTAGTGTGTACAATGCATTGGAAATGACTACCGAATACAACGAATTAAAAGCAAAACTTTCGTAATAGTTAGCAGCATCTCAATCCAATAAATAAATTCTAAACATATTTTTGACTCAAAATAAGTTTTAGAAAAACAGAAAAATCAATATGAAATGAGCTGTTTCAATTTGAGATGCTTCTCAATATAATGAACCAAAAAATCGAACCCCTTAAACACAAGTCGAAAATCATTAAAAAACAACATCTAGAAACAATATTTTTCGATCGAAACTCATTTTTCGAAAATATAATATTTTATCTTTGAACGGAAATTTTTAAAAACACACGTATTCTAAATTCGTCCATAAATTTGGGCTATAAATTTGAGTACTGATAAATAAATACCCCAAAAAGATTAAAATAATGAGTACAATAAAAGAAATTCTGTCTACACTTGAAGAAATGGCTCCATTGGCTTATGCCGAAGATTTTGATAATGTAGGTTTAATAATAGGAGATGAAGAGGCCAAAGCAACTGGAGTTTTGGTTTGTCATGATGCACTTGAAAATGTAATCGATGAAGCCATTGCCAAAAAATGCAATTTGGTAGTTTCGTTCCATCCAATAGTATTTAATGGATTAAAGAAAATTACAGGGAAAAATTATGTAGAACGCGCCTTGCTCAAAGCCATAAAAAACGACATTGCTATTTATGCCGTTCATACTGCATTGGACAATCACCCGGAAGGAGTAAATAAAATATTCTGTGATACTCTAGGACTGATAAATACCCAAGTTTTAATTCCTAAACAAAATCATATCCGAAAATTAGTAACCTATACCATTAGAGACAATTCCGAGAAAGTTCGTAATGCTTTGTTTGAAGCTGGTGCAGGTAGTATTGGGAATTATGATAAATGCAGTTTCAATTCTGAAGGAATTTTTACCTACCAAGGAAACGAAAAAAGCGAACCCACCATTGGTGAAAGAGGGGTTATGTCTAGAGGGACTGAAACCAAAATAGAAGTGGTTTACGCCAAACACTTGGAAGCTAAAATCATAAAAGCATTAAGAGAAAATCACATTTATGAAGAAGTAGCTACCGAAATATACAATATGAAAAACACTTTTAATCATATTGGTTTAGGAATGATTGGAGAACTTGAAGAGCCAATGACTGAAAAAGATTTTCTTATTTATGCCAAAGACAAAATGAAAGCCAACGGTATTCGCCATTCAGCTTTTATAGGAAAAAAAATAAAAAAAGTAGCCGTATTGGGAGGATCTGGTAGTTTTGCCATAAAAAATGCAATTCAAGCAGGTGCCGATGCTTTTTTGACTGCTGATTTGAAATATCATCAGTATTATGAAGCCGAAAATCAACTTTTATTGGCCGATATTGGTCATTTTGAAAGCGAACGCTATACAAAAGAGTATATTGTTGATTATCTTAGAAAAAAAATCCCTAATTTTGCAATCATTTTATCGGAAGAAAATACAAATCCAGTTAAGTACTTATAGAATATGGCGAATACGAAAGAATTAAGTGTTGAGGACAAGTTAAGAGCAATTTACGATTTACAGCTAATTGACTCTAGAATTGACGAAATCAGAAACGTTAGAGGAGAACTTCCTTTAGAGGTTGAAGATTTAGAAGATGAAGTTGCTGGTTTAAGCACTCGTTCAGAGAAATTGAAAAGCGACCTCGAAGTAATCGAAAATCTCATCAAAGAGAAAAAGAATGCTATTGACGAGCACAAAGAAGCAGTCAAAAAATACACAAAACAACAAGAAAGCGTTCGCAACAACCGCGAATTCAACTCTTTGACCAAAGAAGTCGAATTTCAAGAATTAGAAATTCAACTGGCTGAAAAGCAAATCAAAGAAATGAAAGCTACAATCGAGCATAAAAAAGAAGTAATTGCTACTTCAAAAGAGAGATTAGAGTCTAAATCATCTCACTTGAAACACAAAAAATCAGAACTTGATGCTATCATGGCTGAAACTCAAAAAGAAGAAATCTTCTTAACTGAGAAATCTGCTGAATTTCAAGCATTAATTGAAGAACGTTTATTGGTAGCTTACAAAAGAATCAGAAGCAGTGTTCGTAATGGACTAGCAGTTGTTTCTATCGAAAGAGGTGCATCTGCAGGATCATTCTTCACTATTCCACCACAAACACAAGTAGAAATCGCATCTAGAAAGAAAATCTTAATTGATGAGCACTCTGGAAGAATTCTAGTAGACAGTGTACTGGCTGAAGAAGAAAGAGAGAAAATGGAACAACTGTTTTCTAAATTCTAAAAATAACTAAGCCTCGAATTTCGAGGCTTTTTTTATATCCCCTATTTTGAATCTAAAAAAAAGCTTCCGATTTCTTCTCGTCAAATCCGTTGGTCAATACATCAATCTGCTCAGTTTTGTATATCCAAAAAAGGCTTTACATTTATCCTATACCCTTTTCACAAACCCTAGAATTGGGCAACTTTCTGAAGACAAACTTCCAGAGATTCTGCAAAATACAATCAAAGAAACATTTCATCATAACGAAGACCGTTTTCAAACCTATACTTGGAAAGGAAACGACACCAAAATCCTTTTGGTTCACGGCTGGGAAAGCAATTCGGCTCGTTGGGAGAAAACCCTGCCTCATCTTCAAAAATCAGGAAGTACCATCATAGCCATAGATGCTCCAGCACACGGACAAAGTAGTGGCAAGGAATTCAACGTTCCTCGGTATACCGAATTCATCAACAAAGCTGTCGAAAAATACAAACCCAGCATTATCATTGGTCATTCCATTGGTGGAGCTGCTTGTGTCTATCATCAATATTTACATCCAGAAACCAGTATTCAAAAAATGGTTATTCTCGGCGCACCTTCGGATTTAAAAACACTTATCCAAAATTACATCAACATGTTGAGTTTAAACAAAAAGATGTTCTCACTTTTGGAAAAACGTTATTTAGAAAATTTTAAAATCAAATTAGAGGATTTCTCTGGAGGAAAATTTGCCAAACACATACAAATTGAAGGAATCATTGCTCATGACACTACCGACACCATAGTCAATTACAAAGAAGGTGAAAAAATAGCCAATGGTTGGAAAAAAGGAAAATTCATAACCACCAAAAATTTAGGGCATTCCATGCACGACGATACATTATATCAAGAAATATATCAATTTTTGTTTGAAGCAGAAAAATAGGCTTATTTGTTAGTATGGGTTCCCGCTATCCCCTATATCTTTTTTTTAAGCCAGGGTAAAAAAAACCCTGACTTAAAAAAAAGGATGCCGTTTCTATCGGGGCTAAAAGGTGATACTATTTTAGTTTCAGGAAATATTCTAAAAAGTCTAATAATCTAACAATCCAAGAAGTCTAAAAAAAGACTAATTTTGCACTATGGAAGAAAATCTAAAACGCCTCAACAAATTCATAGGAGAAACGGGCTATTGCTCCCGTCGTGAGGCCGATAAAATTATCGAAGAAGGTCGTGTAACCATCAATGGCATCGTGCCAGAACTGGGAACTAAAGTTTCACCAGATGACGAAGTGCGCATAGACGGAAAATTAATCCGTGAGAAAAACGAAAAACCCGTTTATTTGGCATTCTACAAACCCGTAGGAATAGAGTGTACCACCAATCTCGAAGTTCGCAACAACATTGTAGATTATATCAATTACCCAAAACGAATTTTCCCCATAGGAAGATTGGACAAAGCCAGTGAAGGTTTAATTTTCATGACCAATGATGGTGATATTGTCAACAAAATATTGCGTGCCAGAAACAATCACGAAAAAGAATATACCGTAACAGTAAACAAACCCATAACCGATCGTTTTATAGAACGAATGGGCAATGGTGTACCAATTCTAGACACCGTAACCCGAAAATGCAAAGTAGAACAAATCAGCAAATACATTTTCAAAATTATTTTGACTCAAGGATTAAATCGTCAAATTCGTAGAATGTGCGAATATTTAGGCTATGAAGTTACCGCCTTGAAACGCATCCGAATCATTAATATTTCACTTGATGTGCCAGTAGGCCGTTATCGTGATTTAACCGATGCCGAAATAAAAGAGCTCAATGAATTGATTGAACCTTCTAGCAAAACCGAAGAAGCCAGTTTGCCTAAAACAGAAACTCCAAAACGAAGAACTGAATTTATAAAAAGAGATGATCCTCGATTTAAGAAAAGAGGAGATTATTAAACCCTAAAAAAAAGCCGTTTCATTAAAATGAAACGGCTTTTCTTTTATCAAAACCATCTTTTTCTTTTGAATAGAAAAACTCCAAACATAGAAAGTAATACCGATACAAGTATGACAATTGGCATGCCAAACTTATTATCTTCAAGATTATTAGGAACATTCATTCCATACAAACTGGCAATTACCGTAGGAATCATCAAGATAATAGAAATAGAAGTCATCTGCTTCATTATGGAATTCAAATTATTAGAAATAACGGAAGCATAAGCATCCATCATTCCTGTCAAGATATCACTATAAATATTCGTTGTTTCCTGGGCTTGACGCAACTCAATCTCAACATCTTCTAATAGATCAAGATCATAAGAATCTCTTTGGGATTTAACATTCTTGATTCTATGGAGTAATATATCATTTCCTTTCAAGGATGTCATAAAGAACACCAAACATTTTTCTATTTGAAGCAGCGCTTGTAATTCTTCATTCTTGATGGATTCCTCTAAGTTATCTTCGGCTAATTTTATTTTTTGATTGACTTGCTTTAAATATTTCAAATACCAAACACTTGATGACAAGAGCAATTTCAAAACCAAATCAAAATAATCTTTAATATCATTATTTTTGCGTTGCGTGTAAATCACAAAATCTGTTAACATTTCTGTTTTATGAAAACTGATCGTAACACAAACTTCTCCCTTAAAAACAACTCCAACGGGAATTGTATTAAAAGGTAATTTAACATTATCGGTACTTATTGGGATTCTAATAATAATTAATGTCCAACCGTTCTCTACTTCTATTCGGGGTCTTTCATCAATATCCTCTATGTCATTGTAGAATTCTTCTGGAACGTTCAGTTCTTCTAGGAGGTATTTTTTCTCTTCTTCTGTTGGACATTCAACATTGATCCAGCAGTTTGGAGTCCACTCCTGAGACTCGATTAATCCGTTATTGTTTTTGTAAAAAGCTTTCATTTCAAAATTCTATAGGTTAAGTTATAGCATCTTGAATGTTTTTCAAGTGCTTTATTCTTTCAATTTTTCCGAATAATAATCGTCCATGGGGTTGTTTATTGTAAGTTTCGCAAAAGTATTCTTTATATTTTAAAAAAATCAATAAGTTGTAAAATTATTACAGTCATTTGTTGTTATTTTTTCATAAAAGCGTCCATTCACTTTATTTACAGAATAATATTTTACAGCAATAGCAAAAAAAAAGAGACTGCTATTAACAGTCTCTTAGCTATTTACAAGTATTTAAACTACATAGTAAAAGGAAAAACAATTCCGTTTTGAGTATAAGTTCCATTAGTATTACATTCTCCATTGCCATAATCAATTGTACCGTTTAATAATGTACTTTGAACTTTTATCTTTCCTTTGGAAATATATTGACAGGAGAAATTTTTCACTAATGGCTCGATAACTGTTAAAGTCAAAGTAGCTCCATTTTGTTTCGTTACAGTTTGAGTTCCTTCAATCATTTCAAAACTATTATCATCAAGAATTGGTGTTGATACCCCTTCAGTTTGTTTAACAGTATGATTTCCAGAGTTAAGATATGAATTGCCGTTAGTATCTGTGAATTTTCCTCCAATAACAGTTCTGGTCCATTGAGGAATAGTAGTCATAGTTGTATTCTTGTATTCTATTTTCCCTTCAACTTTATTACCATTTACAAAATAATTCACTCTTTCTACAGTCATTGTACTACCCGTTTCTGTGATAAAATTCGAGAAAGTTATTTTTAATTTTCCTTTTCTTGTAATGTTATTTGTCGTGCAACCTGTTCCAAAATCCACATAAAATATTTTAGGAAAAGTAGCTGTTTGTGGATCCATTGTTACTATTGCACATGTACCTACTAAAGATTTTCCTGTTCTTTTTGCCGTTAAGTTTTCAAAAGACACTTGATTTCCGGTTTGAATATCTAATTCGTTTATTACATCAATTGAAGCGGATGCCACAACAGGACTATTGTCTGTCGCCCCTAATGTATCTTCTTTTGAACAAGAAAGAAAAAGTGAACTAGAAAAAGTAAATACCGTTAATAAAAGAAAGCTTTTTTTCATAAATTTTAATTTAGTTAGGTTGATAGTTTGGGATTGCAAACATATTAAAATTCATGAATACTTGATTGAAAACAATGTTAAATATAATAGGAATCATTCCTAAATCCTTATTTTAAAAATAATCATCTTATAACAAAATAAAAATATCATCCCTGCTATTGAGTATTAAACTTAAGTTTAATGCGATTTGAAATAATTTGAAACGTTTGGTAATTCCGCTAAGTCAAGTTCCAATTCTGTTGTGCCATAATCGACGAATGCACCAACTGTAAACGAGCCATAGGAATAAAAATTAAGTTCGGCTGTTTGATTCGCTACTTTTACTATTCGAAAAGGAGGTTCTCCAAAAGTATTATGAAGTGCAAAAAGAATCAAATCATCATTTTTCAATGGATTGTTTTCTGGATCTGTTGATACTACTTGTATTTTTATTTTGAACAATCCTTTGGCTTCTTCGGTAACATTTGCTTTTAACTCTCGTTCATTGTTAATAGGATTGGATTTCCATTGTCCTTTTTGAGGATCACTGTTATTTGTTATTAGCCCTTTCTTTAGTTTTAAATTTGCTTCGTTAAGCATTTTTTCAATGTTATGCTCAAGATTTCCTTTGTCTTTTATGTTTTTTCTAGAGCCCATTAAATTAATGACACTTTGAACATCTGTTTCTGAAATTATAGGGTCATTAACTTTTTTAAGCAATGTTTTTGTCAACTGAACCTTATCCTGTATATCACTTTTAATTTTTACTATTTCTTTCTCTTTTTGTTCATTTTCATTTTTGGCTTCTAAAGCTTCACTTCTAGCCATTTCTAATTTTTTCTCTAACAAATTATCGTCAGCATACTTATATTTATTAGAAAGCACCAATCGCATATAATTATAACCAATATATAATCCTAGAAAACTAAAATAGACAACTATTCCTATTGAATAAATATTTACTAATTGATTATCATATTTTGAAGAGGCTCTCACATACTCCCCTAATGATATTAAGAAATCTGGAATTTCTTTTAAATTGACCAACCCAAGTCCCACAATTATCTTTGTTAACCAATCTGATATTTCTACAAGACTATTATTTAGGGAATAATCGCTTTCTTTGATATTATTCCTTTTGGGCATACCAAATAAAGTACCCGTAAAAAACGAACTTATAAATGCGGCTATCCCTATAATTAATCCGATAAATAAAATTCTGCCACCCATTTCAGGAATAGTGATTGGAAACCCAATAACTGGAACTAATCCTGTAAAAAAACCAATATACAAGGTGAATAAAACAGATGCTTCAGCTTCTTTTATTGCCTTTTTATCTTTCTTTTCTTCCAATTCTATTTGACTTTTGTTTTCAGCTAAGCTCATAAGTCTAGATGTTTTAGTTATTTTTAAAGGGAATACTACAAAATGGTATAATTCCTTAAAGTTATAAAAAATATCAACACGACTCACGGAGATAAACACCTGTATTTTAGATTTTTAATACTTCATAATATTACAAAATGCAATAACCTAAAAAAAAAGCCTGCCAGTTTTCACTAGCAGGCTTATGAATATTGATAATTGCCTAAGTTTTTATTTTTATAAAAAATTAAAATTATTTTATCAGTTCAAAACTTCTTTTAACAAAAGCAGTTAAAGCTTCTCCTTTTAAAAGGTTTTGAGATAATTTGGCCAAATCCAAAGCTTGTTTTACTAAGTTCTCTTGTGCTGACTTGTCTTTGTTGTTCAAAATATTTGTTGCCAAATCAGAGTTAGTGTTAACCACTAAATTGTACATTTCAGGCATATTCCCCATTCCGAACATTCCGCCACCACCAGATTGACTCATTTCTTTCATTCTACGCATAAATTCAGGTTGCGTAATGATGAATGGAGCTGCATCACTATCCAATGCTTCAAGTTGTACCGTATAAGTTTGTTTTGGAACGATGGTTTCAAGAACTGTTTTCAAACTTTCTTTTTCTTCGTCTGATAATTTAGAAATGGCAGCGTCTTCTTTCTTAATTAAATTGTCAATATGGTCAGAATCGACACGAACGAAATGCAAACCACTATTATCACCTTCAATTTTTTGAATTAAATGTGAAATAATAGGAGAATCCAGAAGTAACACTTCATATCCTTTGTCTTTTGCAATTTCAATATAAGAGTGTTGTGCTTCTTTATTTCCAGCATAAAGCACAACTAGTTTTCCGTCTTTATCCGTTTGTTTTTCTTTTAAAGCTTCTTTTAATTCTTCAAGAGTATAATATTTGTCGTCTACTGTTGGGTATAAAACAAAAGCCCCTGCTTTTTCATAAAATTTATCCTCAGAAAGCATTCCGTATTCCAGAACGATTTTGATGTCATTCCACTTTTGTTCAAAATCTTCTCTATTTTCATTGAATAAAGACTTCAATTTGTCAGCAACTTTACGAGTGATATAGTTGGATATTTTCTTCACAGCACCATCTGCCTGTAACCCTGAACGAGAAACATTCAAAGGAATGTCTGGAGAGTCAACAACACCGCGAAGCATCATCAAAAATTCAGGTACAATTCCTTCTACATTATCCGTAACATATACTTGATTTTGGTACAATTGAATTTTATCTTTCTGAATTTGTAAGTCAGAACCCAATTTTGGAAAATATAAAATACCCGTTAAGTTAAAAGGATAATCAACATTTAGGTGGATATGAAACAATGGTTCTTCAAACTGCATTGGATACATTTCACGGTAGAAATTCTTGTAATCTTCATCAGTCAATTCTGTTGGTTGTTTGGTCCAAGCAGGATTAGGATTATTGATGATATTGTCGACTTCTACTTCTGTAAAAGTATTTTCTTTGTCTTCAGACTCAACAAATTCACCTTTCTTTTGTTCGATTTTTTCCTTTTTTGTTCCAAATTTAATTGGAATAGGCATGAACTTATTGTATTTGTTCAACAAGCCTGAAATTTTAAATTCTTCTAAGAATTCAAGAGAATCTTCAGCAATGTGCAAGATGATTTCAGTTCCTCTTGTAGTTTTGTCTGCTGGTTCCAATGTAAATTCTGGGCTTCCATCGCAAGTCCAGTGTGCTGCCGGTTCGTCTTTGTATGATTTGGTGATGATTTCTACTTTCTCTGAAACCATAAAAGCAGAATAAAAACCAAGGCCAAAATGACCTATAATTCCTGAATCTTTAGCAGAATCTTTATACTTGTCCAAGAATTCTTCGGCACCAGAAAACGCAACCTGATTGATGTATTTTTCAACTTCATCGGCTGTCATACCAAGCCCTTGGTCAATGATGTGGATTTTTTTTCCTTCTTTATCAATTTTAACTTCAATAATCGGAGTCCCATATTCAACTTTGGCTTCACCAATACTGGTTAGGTGTTTTAATTTTAAAGTCGCATCGGTTCCATTTGAAATCAATTCACGCAAGAAAATCTCGTGATCACTGTATAAGAATTTTTTGATTAAGGGAAAGATGTTTTCAACCGAAACATTAATTTTACCTGTTGTCATATTTTAAATTTTTAAAGGTTTTACAATCTGTTAATTTACTTTCAAATAGAGTACCAATTGCAATTGAAGTGACAAATTGTCGCAAGTAAATTATATAAAACAAAAAAAATATTTCAATCAAATTGATATGTATCTTTGTAGGTGTATTAATTTAAAAATTAAAAAAAATGAAGAAAATTCTATTACTATGTGTAATTACTGTCATGGTATTTGCATGTAAATCTGCGTCAACAGCCCCAGCTACCACAGAGCCAGTATCAAATGCTCCTATGACCAAATTAGATAAAGCTTCTCAAGTTGGAATAAAAGGAAATTGGCAAATTACCAATGTTATTTATCCAGGTTCAGATTACATTAAGGTAAATTCCTTTAATCTAGCCGATTCCAAATGCTTTATTGGAAGTACTTGGAATTTTATTTCGAATAACAATAAAGGCACAATGACTTTGAACAATCCAAATTGTACTGGTTTCACTTCTGCCATTACTTGGTACATCAACAAAGAAGGTCAATTTGTTCTTAAAATTTTGGATGAAGGATTAAAGTCAAAAAAGGTTAAAACAGGTTTTGTATTGGGAGTTAAAAATCAAACGGAGAATTCTTTTGAGTTGATTGACAAAATAAATGTTGGCAGCAATCCTACCGATGTTGTATATCAATTTCAGAGAATTAATTAATTTAAAGTAAAGTAATTATGAGAAGAATAGCAATTTTAGGGTTAAGTAGTTTATTAGTATTAAGTATGTTTTTTACAAGTTGTGATTCTGTAAAAAATGCTAATAATACTCAAAAAGGAGTAGGAATAGGTGCCGTTGCGGGAGGAATTCTTGGAGCTGTACTGGGAAATAATTTAGGAAAAGGTGGTAACGCCGCATTAGGAGCTGCAATTGGAGCTGCTGTTGGTGGCGGAACAGGAGCTTTGATAGGTAATAGTATGGATAAACAAGCAAGAGAAATTGATCAAGCCTTGCCTGGTGCCGATGTAGAAAGAGTTGGCGAAGGAATTCATTTGGTTTTGAATGAAAATGCAGTTCGTTTTGATGTTAATAAATCTACATTGACAACTCAAGCACAAGCAAACTTAGACAAATTAGTACCTGTTTTTAATTCATATGCGGATACCAATATCGAAATTTTTGGTTACACAGATAATACGGGAAAACCAGAATACAATTTGACTCTTTCACAAAAAAGAGCCGAATCAGTAAAGACTTATTTAGTATCAAAAGGATTAGCGGAAAGCCGTTTCAAAACATCTGGTTATGGAATTGCAGATCCAATTGCAAGTAATGACACCAAAGAAGGTCAAAGTCAAAACCGTAGAGTCGAATTTGCCATTACAGCAAATGCAAAAATGGTTGAAGATGCCAAAAAGAAACAATAGTTTTTTAATCCCTATTTGTTCAAAAAAACTGCTTTATTTATGAAGCAGTTTTTTTTTGGATATAAATGAATTATCAACAATTTTTTTTTAGTAAAGGAACTATATTTGTTCTCTCAAATTTTAATGTCAAAGAATGCTTCAAGTTCAAAATATTTCATTCGGGTATACCGAAAAAATCATTATTCAAAATGTAGATTTCACAGTTGCAAAAGGACAGAATATAGCTGTTCTTGGAGAAAGCGGTTGTGGAAAAAGCACTCTTTTAAAACTGATTTATGGCATGTATGACTTAAATCAAGGGCATATTTTTTATAATGAAACCGAGATTCGTGGACCAAAATATAATTTAATTCCAGGAATGCCATTTATGAAATATTTGGCACAGGATTTTGATTTGATGCCTTATGAAACAGTAGCCGAAAATGTAGGTAAATTTCTCTCCAATGGTTTTTTGCCTTTAAAAAAACTGCGTATTCAAGAATTATTAGAAATGGTCGAAATGACTGAATTTGCTAATGTAAAAGCAAAATTACTCAGTGGTGGTCAACAACAACGAGTGGCTTTGGCTAGAGTTTTAGCTCTCGAACCCGAAGTATTATTACTAGACGAACCTTTTAGCCATATTGATAATTTTAGAAAAAATGCATTACGTAGAAATCTTTTTGCTTATTTAAAGAAAAAAAAAATTACTTGTTTTATAGCCACTCACGATAGTACCGATGCCCTTTCCTTCTCTGATGAAACAATTGTTTTGTATCAAGGAAGAATTATGGAAAAAGGACCTTCAGCAGAAGTGTATAATTATCCTTTGAATAAATATGTTGCCTCTCTTTTTGGCGAAGTAAATGAATTAAAATTATCCCAATTAATGCCAATAGAAGGAGAAGATGAAATCATTTTATTGTATCCACATCAACTAAAAGTAGATCCTAATGGTTCATTACAAGTAATAGTAAAAGAATCTTTTTTTAAAGGAAGTCGTTTTTTAATCAAAGCTGTTTTTGACAGGAAAGTGATTTTCTTTGAGCATGAATCTGCTATAGAAGTAAATCAAGAAGTGATCTTGAAAATTATCTGACATTTTGATCCCTAATTAGTAAAACAACTTAAAATTTTTTAACGTTAGAATTACTGATGTCTAAAAAATTACTATATTGTGTGCTTCTTTTTTAAAAGATATATAAATTTACAACCTTGATTTTAACAAAACAATAAAATATGTACCATTCAAAAATAACGGGATTGGGATATTATGTCCCAAATAATGTAGTGACTAATGATGATTTGTCTAAAATCATTGACACCAATGACGAATGGATTCAGGAGAGAACTGGTATTCAAGAAAGAAGACATATTATCCGAGGAGAAGATACCACCACCACAATGGGAGTAAAAGCTGCCAGAATTGCAATGGAACGTTCTGGAATTGCTGCAGAGGATATTGATTTTGTAGTTTTTGCAACATTAAGTCCAGATTACTATTTTCCAGGACCAGGAGTTTTAGTACAACGTGATTTGGGTTTGAGAACCGTTGGAGCCTTGGATGTTCGAAATCAATGTTCGGGTTTTGTCTATGCGCTATCTGTAGCCGATCAATATATCAAGACCGGAATGTATAAAAATATTCTTGTTATTGGTTCCGAAGTTCAATCAACAGGATTGGATATGACAACTCGAGGACGTGGGGTTTCGGTAATTTTTGGAGATGGGGCTGGAGCTGCAATTATCAGTAGAGAAGAAGATTTGACCAAAGGAATTTTGTCAACTCATTTGCATTCCGAAGGAGTTCATGCCGAAGAATTGGTAGTGACGGCTCCAGGAATGGGTGGTCGCTGGGTAACCGATATTTTGGCAGATAACAATCCAGATGACGAAAGTTATTATCCTTATATGAACGGACAATTCGTATTCAAGAATGCGGTGGTTCGTTTTGCCGAAGTAATCAATGAAGGTTTGGAAGCTAATAATTTGCAGGTTTCGGATATTGATATGCTGATTCCGCATCAAGCCAATTTGAGAATTTCACAGTTTATACAAAAGAAATTTGGATTAAGTGATGATCAAGTTTTTAATAATATCCAGAAATACGGAAACACCACGGCCGCTTCTATCCCTATTGCCTTGACCGAAGCTTGGGAGCAAGGAAAAATAAAATCAGGCGACACAGTTGTTTTGGCTGCTTTTGGAAGTGGATTTACTTGGGCAAGTGCTATTATAAAATGGTAAAATTTATAAACATAAAAATAATTATCACCAGAGAATAGTTCATTATACAAGAAACCCCAGAGTTGGCATACTCTGGGGTTTCTTTTTGGGCAACCTATTATTAAAACTAATCTTTATACCATTACAGTTTACAAAATAGCCCAATCTACTCGTTCTTTTTCTCCAATACTTTCTCAAAAAATAATTCCGTAGCAAAGGCTATGCAATGATTTTTTTCGTTGTCTTGAAAAACAACAACTTCGCATCTTTAGACTATTTTATAAGCGTTAACGGTCTTAAAATCCACCACTTCCTTGGGTTTCATTTTTATCTCTTTCTTTTCTTTGAATGGCTTTGTTTTTCCCTGTTCCAAAACGGTAATTGAATCCTACAAAGGCGGTTTGACTCTCCCAATGAAATTCTCCAGTTTGTGCTTTTGGTTTAGTAGCATCAAATGCAAAATGCATACTATCAAATATATCGCTTACACGAGCGGTAATGGTTCCACTGCCTTTAAGTATAGTAAGACTTGAGCCTGCATCAATTTTCCACATTGGTTTTCTTAAAAATTGCAAACCTAAATCTTCACCTCTGTACATTCCTGTCAATTGAAAACGCAAATTTTTGGAAGCTTTGAATGTATTGCTAATGCGAGAATTGAAGGTAGTTACATCAACTTCAACATAATCAGTCCCAATATAGCCTTTTGTTTTTTTGTTGTACATATCAAAACTAATATTGGCAGAATACCATTTTGTAAAATCTAAATTCCCTGACAATTCAAGTCCAAATGCATTGTTGTCATTAAGGTTTGCATACGATAAAATTAATCGTTCTGAATCATTAGGGTTTTCAAAAAGTGTTCTTGTTATTTCATCATTAATTTGACGATAAAATACTCCAGAAGTGATTGAACCAATCTTTGTTTTTCGAGTATAGTTTAATTCAACCGAATTGGTAAATTGAGGAAATAAATTTGGATTTCCTTGAGAATCGATTTGTGGTGTACTCCATTCACGAATTGGGTTTACTTGATCGATACTTGGTCTGTCCACACGTTTTGAAACACTAAGGTTGTATGAATCATTGTCATTTGGAGTGTAATTTAAAAAACCAGATGGATATACCGTGAATAGTTTGTCATTAAAAGTTCCATCAGCTTCATTTATTTTTTTGAATAACGCATCGGCAGTGTACTTTTCAAAACGAGCGCCAACTTGTGCATTCCATTTTTTCCACTGTTTCGAGATTGTTGTGTAGGCAGAATAAATATTTCTTTCGTAATTGAAATTGGAATTATAAGCGCCATTCTCCAGAAAATTATTTTTTGTGTTTTCGATTCGAGTTTCCAATCCTGCTTCTAGTTTAATTGTTTCCGTTAAAGGAATGGTGTAATCTAAATTGAGTAAAACATTTTCCCCTTTGTTGGAGATGTCATTTGTTCTAGGATCGCTAAAAACACTATTCTCTCTATTATCGTTATTATTGTAGTTGCTTTCAAATTCTAAAGTATGCCCTTCTTTTTTGAATTTTTTCTTGTAATCAAAATTATAAGTCTGAGTGTAATTGTCATTTTTACTATCGAATAACTGAGTAATACGTTTAGATAGGTCAATTTCTCCTGGCTTTTGCGCATTTGGAAAATCAACAATTACTTTTGAACTGCCGTTTTCATCTCCAATGTTTTGAGTGGTATAAATAGAAATAGTATTACTGTCATTTAAATAAAAGTCTAATCCTATTTTGGCTAAATGCGAAAGGTTTTCATTTTTGAAATTAAAGTCTTGTGAATTTTCTTCATTTGGTTCAGTAGTGTCAATATGTCCATTGTTATGGTATTGACCAGTAGTCAATCCATAATTAGCATACATGTTGATTTTTCCACTACGATAATTCATATCAAAAGAAGAATTAGTTTTTGGTGTTTTACCAAAGGTTACACCGCTATTTATACTTCCGTTAAAACCGATTTTAGCATTTTTATTTAATACGATATTGATAATTCCGCTCATTCCCTCAGGATTGTATTTGGCCGATGGGTTGGTAATTAATTCAACTTGCTTGATGGAAGTTGACGGTATTTGTTGCAACAATTGGGCTGCGTCTAAAGTAGATGGTTTGCCGTCTACAAAAACTCTTACATTCGAGTTTCCTCTAAGGCTCACTGCATTGGTTTGAGGATCGACACTAACCGAAGGAATATTATTCAAAATTTCAGAAGCAGTTGCTCCTGCGCTCAGTAAATCTTTACCTACATTGATGACTTTTCGATCCGTTTTTTGTTCGATTAAGGAATGTTCTTTGATAATATCAACCGATTTGAGTTCAGTAGCCTCCTCTTCCAAAAGGATCTCTATTGTTGATGTTTTTTTTGCAGGACTCAATTCAAAAGAAGTAGTGAATTTTTTGTACCCAATAAACTCTACTTCTAAAGTGTATTTTTTTAATTCTAAATTTTTAATTAAAAAGGTTCCTTTATCGTCAGCAACAATTCCAGTAATTATTTTGCCTGCTTCTTTTATCACAATTGACGCATAGAGAACAGGAGTTTTTGTGGTTTTGTTTGTTACTTTTCCGGATATTGTTCCAGGGTTTTCAGCTTGAGCTATTCCTATAAAACTCAATAGGAATACTACTAATAGTTTAGTCTTCATAATTTGATTTTTGATTGATGATTTTGACTGATGATTTCCCATAAGACTGTTTTGTCTTCTATTTGTAACACATTTTTAAAAAAAAATTTGCAAATATTTGGTGGTTTTAATTGAGTGCTTTGATTTTTAGGAGATTCGATGTTTGTTTTTTTCTAACTAAAAAAGGGATTTCATTATCAAATTGAACTGTTCTTCGAGCGATTAAGTATAAATGGAAACGGTTTGCATTCAATTGAGTCTTGTATTTTTATACGATAATCTGTTTTTAAAAACATTACACTACAGAATGCTTTTTCACTTTCCATATTTGGCGAATAAGCCTTATATTTGCACACTTAAAAAAATCAAGTATCCATGTCATTATCCAATATTCTTACCCCATCTATAGAGAAAGCCATTCAAACTTTGTTTGATGTAACCATTGAAAAAGTTGAGTTTCAAGCCACCCGAAAAGAGTTTGAAGGAGATATTACGATGGTTATTTTCCCATTACTTAAATTGGTAAAAAGTAATCCAGTTGAATTAGGAAATAAAATAGGAAATTATTTGGTTGAAAATCTTCCAGAAGTTGCCCGTTTTAATGTGGTTTCTGGATTTTTAAATATTGTGATTGCAGATCAATATTATTTGAATTTCTTCAACGAAATCAAAAATGTAGAGAAGTTCGGATTTGTAACACCTTCGGTAAATGATAAAGCGGTAATGGTCGAATATTCTTCGCCAAACACCAACAAACCATTGCACTTAGGGCACGTTCGTAATAATTTACTAGGATATTCTGTTGCCGAAATTATCAAAGCTTCCGGTAAAAAAGTATACAAAACTCAAATCATCAACGATAGAGGAATTCATATTTGCAAATCCATGTTGGCTTGGCAAAAGTTCGGAAACGGAGAAACTCCAGAATCTACTGGTTTAAAAGGTGATAAACTGGTTGGTAATTATTATGTTGCTTTTGATAAAGCGTACAAAGCTGAAATCAATGAGTTGATGAATGCTGGAAAAACAGAAGATGAAGCCAAAAAACAAGCGCCAATTATTCTCGAAGCTCAGCAAATGCTTTTGGATTGGGAAAACGGAAAACCTGAAGTAATTTCGCTTTGGAAAACGATGAACCAATGGGTTTATGATGGTTTTGCCATAAGTTATAAAAATCTAGGCGTAAACTTTGATAGCTTTTATTATGAAAGTAATACGTATTTATTAGGAAAAGATGTAGTTCAAATAGGTCTTGAAAAAGGAATTTTCGAAAAAGATCCTGATGGCTCGGTTTGGATTGATTTGACCGATGAAGGATTGGATCGTAAAATTGTATTGCGTTCTGATGGAACAGCGGTATATATGACACAGGATATTGGAACTGCAATTCAGCGTGTAAAAGATATGCCAGACGTTGGCGGAATGGTGTATACGGTAGGAAATGAACAAGATTATCACTTCAAAGTATTGTTTCTTATCTTGAAAAAATTAGGTTTTGAATGGGCTTCCAATCTTTTTCATTTATCGTACGGAATGGTAGATTTACCTTCTGGAAAAATGAAAAGCCGTGAAGGAACCGTTGTTGATGCCGATGATTTGATGCAAGAAATGACCGATACGGCTCAAAAAATTGCTGAAGATTTAGGAAAATTAGAATCTTACTCGACTCAAGAGAAATCAAAATTATACAATACAATAGGTTTGGGTGCTCTTAAATATTATATTTTGAAAGTAGATCCAAAAAAACGAATTCTGTTTAATCCAGAAGAATCTGTTGATTTTGCTGGGAATACAGGGCCTTTTATTCAATATACTTATGCTAGAATTCAATCGATTTTACGAAAAGCAGATTTTGATCTTAATGTAATATCAAGCATTTTAGAATTGCATGAGAAAGAAAAAGAATTGGTAAAACAACTTGAATTGTTTCCAGAAGTGATTCAGAATGCCGCTCACAATCATAGTCCAGCTTTGATTGCCAATTATACCTATGAATTGGTACGTGAGTATAATTCTTTTTACCAAGCGGTTTCGATACTTGGAGAAACAGACTTGAACAAGAAGATATTCAGAGTGCAATTGTCTAAAAAAGTGGCAGATGTTATTGCTGATTCCTTTAGTTTACTAGGAATAAATGTTCCAGAGAGAATGTAATTTTATAAATAAATTTTAAGGAGAGGCTGTCTATGTTTTTAGACAGCCTCTTTTTTATTTGTTAGGGACGGGGAATTTTGGTTTGATTGAGAATCATTGCAATTTTAATTCATTGCTAATTCATTGTTTGTTTTAACAATTTCGTCTGTTAAACTAATTTGTATATTTTGAGTTTGATTATCTTTTTTAAGTTTCAAATGGTATGTTTTTTTTAATATTGCTCCTTTTTGTTGAGAATATTCAAACTTACTTTTTGTAATTGTCCATTCAGGATACCACATAAAGACAAAACGCATTATTTCTCTTGGTAATTCTGCATTTGTATATTTTTCGTTAACCCTTACTAATACTCCGTGTTGATTGTAAGTTGCCACCATGAAGCCTTTTTCATTTTCTAAAGTCACTAAATACTCGTCGAAATTTCTGCACTCTTCATTATCTACATTGTACGAAATGAATTTGTTTTGAATGTTTCTGATAACTGCATCAGGATTGTTGTCTGGAATGTATTTTGAAACATTTTTAGTGTGTGAAACTAATACTTCTGGTAATACTTCCATTTTTAAAGTTTCTGCTTTTCTATCAGCTGTTTTTTGGTCTTGTGAATACGTCGCAGAAAAGAAGATTAAGCAAAGGGCAAAGGTGATAATTGTTCTCATGATCTTGTATTTTTTTATATTGTTTTTTAAAGATTTTTATGTTTTTATTTTATAGTATAAAAGTACATTTATTTTTGAAACAGCAAAAATATTTTTTTATTAATTTTTCAAAAAAACAAACATTTTTTACAAATACAATAATTTTATGTGTTTATTTTAATTTTAAATTAAATTATTCTTTATTTTTTAACATTAAGACATTATTAAAAAAGCTTCTTTTGGCAAACTGTAAAACAAACGAAAACGTTTGATAGAAATTAATGCTAAAAGTGTAAAATCCAACTTAATTATCAATCAGAAGACATGAAAAACTAGTCTTAAATTGTATAAAAGATGACATATCAAAATATATCTTTTTATATGCTGCTTTTGCAGTAATTTTGAATTCCTTAAATTCAGCTTTTCATCACAAATCAAATTTTATCAGATACTGCCTAAAACAAAAAAACCGTCCCGTTTTTTATTGAACGAGACGGTTTTTTTTTATGTGCTAATTCTAAAAGAAAGATTAGATCAATTTGAAATTATCATATAATTAATTTCAAATGGTTTTAGGATTTTATATTCATTAATACAATCTACCAAATACCGTAATTCCTCCACTTCCTTTCTGTTCAATAAAATAATAAAGTTGGTTTGTAAAGTCGGGATTGGAATCTTCTTTTCATAAATAGAATGTTGATATTCAGTTTCCCAATAATCAATATCTATGTGATCCAAATAGTTAGAAAAACTTGTCATTTCGATGCTGCTCAGATCAAAGGTCAAATTATTGAACAATAATTGATACATGTCTCGATGTTGACAATACAACAAAATTCCATTAGAGGTTCGATTTAATATTTTTAGATTGCACATAATTGTAAAGTTTTAATTATTTGACAATAAAAGAATCAATTATAGTATCAACTTCGACTTGGGTTGCGGATGGCTTTAAATCAAATAAAATAGAGAAAAGTGATTTTTTGTTTACTTTATTAAGCAACGATAAATCTTTGTTATTAGCATAGACTTTTCCCCACTTGCTTCTAACTTTTATCCAAACTTCATGGTTTTTTTTCCACCAGTTTTGAGCCAATAGACATTTGCTGTCGTCAACTTTGGTATAAATATCCATCCCTTTTTCCTGTGCCAGTAAGACGTCTTTTTCGTCAGTATCTCTAACTATTTTGTCATTGTCTTGTTCATGAATCCAGCCAGACGATGTGATTTCCTGAATGTTTCTTCTTTTTAACACATTATAATCGTTTCTTTTAGTATGCTCTCTTCTCGGTAATGGTGCATCAGTTGTGTTCATCCAATAATCTTTTCCGTCTACATGAACCCAGCTTGCAGTTCCTTCATATCTTGGACTGTCATCTACCTGATATACTTTTTGTGTCCATTGCCCTTTTACGCTTTTGGTTGGTAATTTGTTGAATTTCCAGGTTTGGTCTTTAAAAAAAGAATACAAATCAGTGTTTTCATATAGCCAATCTTGTCTCCAGTGTTTTACAATATCATTTTCTCCAGTTCCAACAATCAATAAATGTTGTAAAACAATTTTGTTAGGTAGATTTTCTACTAATTCAACCCATTCTAATCCACTATCATGTTTGGTTTCTGATGGTTTGTAATTGATGCTGTCTTTTGAATATTTAAAAGTTTCAGTGAAGTTAAATTTCACTTCATAACAACCACACATTGCTTTTATAGAGTTAATGTCTTGTTGTTGTTTTAAATCTTGACTTTTGCCTGTTAGACTTGTTAATAGTACAATTGAAAAAATAATTGCTTTGATTCTCATAGGGTTAGTTTTTAATTAATATTATTATTTGTCAAAAATACTATTTTTATTTAGAATGAATAAAAATAAAATATATATTTGTCAAAAATTATCAAGAATGTTTCTAAATAAACTACAATTTATAGGTTTAATTTTGTTACCAACATTTGTTTTTGCTCAAGAAGATAAAAATGTAACTAGTTTAAAAATGGAGCAATTAAGCGAAGTAGTTGTAACAGCTACCCGAACCGAAAGACTGCTTTCGACTTTGCCATTACCGACTTATGTAATAACAGCAGCTAATATTGAAAGAGCAGGAGTGACTAAATTAAACGAGATTTTGTCACAACAAACAGGACTTATCACGACTGCCGATTTTGGTGGAGTTGAAGGGATTCAAATGCAAGGATTGGACGCAGCTTATACTTTGATTCTGATGGATGGTGTTCCGCTAGTAGGCAGGAGTGCTGGAACTTTAGACTTATCAAGAGTAAGTGTCGGTAATATAGAGCGAATTGAAATTGTGAAAGGAGCTTCATCTTCACTGTATGGATCGGAGGCTCTTGCCGGAGTAATAAATATCATTACCAAAAAGCCTAAAGAAGATTTGCTTTCAGGCAGTTTTTCATATCGGTATGCGACCTTTAATACTATCGATGCTAATGCTAGCTTAAATTGGAAAAAGAAAAAATTTTCGGGGACAGTTTTTACAGATTATTTTAAGTCTGATGGCTATGATTTGGACGAAACTACTGTGTTGAAAACAGTAGAACCTTATCAGAATATAACTATTCAGCCGAGATTCTATTTTGATTTTTCGGATGGTTTAAAATTAACCATGGGGACAAGGTATTACCATCAGAAACAAGATTATAAAACTGTAATTGAAAATGAAAACTATAATGGAGATGCAAGTATAAATGAATGGGATATTCAAACAAAATTGCAGCAAAGATGGAATTCAAATATAAATATGGACTACGAATTGTACACCACCAATTATATAAATGAATCCTTTTTGAATAATCCAGACAATGTACTTTTTGAAGAAAGCTTTTATAATCAATGGCTATTTCGACCAGAAATTAGAGCCACTTTCTTGATAGGCAAAAATAAATTAACCACAGGAATCGGTATGAATTATGAAACTTTAGATAGGACTTATTTTGAAGGAAAAGTAGTTTTCAATTCGCAATATGCTTTTATACAATATGATTATAATCCAACAAATAAATGGAATATTTTGGCTGGCTTGAGATATGACGACAACAAACAATATGAGTCGCAATTAAGCCCAAAATTAGCTGTAAATTTTAAAATAAACACTAATTTATCACTTAAGTCATCTATTGGATATGGTTTTAAAGCACCCGATTTTCGTCAATTGTATTTTGATTTTACCAATTCTTCTGTAGGCTATACCGTTTTGGGATACAATGTCGCAGAATCACAATTGAATGTTTTAGAGAGTCAAGGACAATTGTTGTATAGAATTTCAGAGATTAGTTTTGAAAATTCGTTGAAACCAGAAAGTTCTATAAATGTCAATTTTGGAAGTTTTTATCAAAAAGATAAATTAAAAATAGAAGCTAATTTATTTTACAATTCTATTTCAAATTTAATTGATACTCGTGTTGTAGCACAAAAAACAAATGGCCAAAACGTATTTAGCTACTTTAATATTAACCAAATTTTTACTTATGGATTAGAATTCAATTCAACTTATAATTTTTCGAAGCAATTTAATTTTTCTGTAGGATATCAATACCTAGTTGCAAAAGATAAATCTGTTGTAAAAGCTATCGAAAATGGAACTGTCTATGCCAGAGATCCTGTTACATTAGAGTCTTTCAAAATAAAAACTACTGATTATTTTGGGCTATTTAACCGTTCCACGAATACGGCAAATGTCAAGTTTTATTATATCATTCCCAAAATAAAAACCGATCTCAATTTACAAATTTTTTATAAAAGTAAATATGGTTTATGGGATACTAACAGCAATCAAATCTTAGATAAATATGATGATTTTGTAGATGGTTATACTACAGCAAATCTTTCATTTTTAAAACAAATTAAAAAATTATCCCTCCAATTAGGTGTTAACAATCTTTTTGATTTTACAAATCCACAAGAAATCAGCACCGTTTCTGGAAGGCAGATTTTTGGAAAATTACAATTCAATTATTAATTATTTTAAACACTTTTATTATGAAAAACAGATTTACAACAAAATTTTTAAAACTATCTCTTTTGGCAGTAGTACTATTTACAGCATCTTGCAGTAGCGATGAAGATACTCCAGTAGCGATAGTATTAGAAACAAAAACGGTTTCCAATTTAACAGCTCCGCAAACTGGTGGGCAAGGGCAAACAGTAGGTGGTCCCTTTACTAAATTTAGTTTTTCAGAAAATGCTGTAGTTACAAATGATAATTGGGATATTGCTTTTAGAGGAACGACAATAATTGTAAATGGCGGAACTTTAATTGGTATTGCAGATGAGCCAGCTAGAACAGGAACGGGCGCAGTAAGTATTGTTTCGGGCACATTAAATGCCATAACTACAATTCCTGCGGTGGCAACATTTGCTCAAGATGCTGCTTTAACTTATGCTATTCCTACTGGAAGCGGAAATGGTTGGTACTCATACAATCAAACAACCAATATTATTTCGCCAATTGCTGGAAAAATATTCATAGTAAAAACACATGATGGGAAATATGCAAAATTTGAAATTTTAAGCTATTACAAAGATGCTCCAGCAACACCAGACGCAACATCAGTAGGAAGATATTTTACTTTTAAATTTGTTTATCAGGGGAATAGTTCCGCTAGTTTTTAACTAAAAAAATAAAGAAATTGCAAACTATTGTAAAAACTGATTCATAACTGAGCTACATAGAGTAGAAATTTGTGTTTGTCCAACTTTATAAGGTGCCTTTTTGAAATAAGAAGATGCGTCTAACTAATTATTAGTTAGTTTTTATAGTTTTTGTTAAAAGAGGCTGGCCATTTTTTTGGGAGGGCACTGAAAAAGCCCCTATAATACAGAAAATGAAATTTCATAGAAAAGAGCGAAACCATTACAGTTTCGCTCTTTTTTGATTATTATAAAGACTTGTAGTCTAACAAAATAAAACCCGACTAAAAAAAGGGGAATAAATAAAATTAAAGCCTTATTTCATCACTTTTTTAGCTGTTTTTTGGTAATGGGGACTTTTTCAGTGCCCTCTTTTTTTGGCAGTCTCTTTTTTAAGTTTAAGGTATTTTATTTTTTAATATTCAAAAAAGTCCAAACAAACACAATATTACTAACGTTCCTTCAAAAATAATGAAAGTAAAGTAATTGATTAAAACAGAAGAAAAACAAGTAATACTAGTTCCAATGATATTTAGCGTGAAATAGAATTTACCTTTTTTTGGTTTAAATGAAAAAACATTCAAGAAGTAGGCAACCAAAATAATTCCAACTCCAAAAGATTCAATAATGTCATTGTAGCTCATAGTAGTTATAATGGATATATTCATTCAATTAAAATGCCTTTTTTATATTTGACTTAGCGAATGTAGCCATTTTTTCAATTATTGTTGTTTGAAAAAAGACTCCAATTGTTACTTTGGAGTCTTTTTTTAATTATTGATCTACTAATGAGAAATTAAAATTAATAGTGATATTTTTTGCAATTTTATCTTTTACAAGATTTGGAATTTCAATTTTATAATCTTGAGGTTTTACATCAAAACTAGAAGTTGCGTTGATTTTTCCGGATACCAAACTTAAGTTTATTTTTGTTTTAATTTTTGTGCTAACACCGTGAATAGTCAGATCACCTTCTAAATCATAAACACTTTTAGTCGTGGTTAATTTTTTGGAATCAAAATTTAAAATTTTTCCTTTAAAAGTGGCTTTTGGATAAATAGAGGATTCCATATAATTTTCATTAAAATGTTCTTCCATCAAAGGGGATTTAAATTGAAATCCTTTGATCAAAACCAGCGCCACAAAATCACTCGTTCCTTTGTCCAGTATACAAGAAGCAGTATTGTTTTTTGCTGCAATTTCTTCAAAGCTTGGCATTGAGGCTTCAAATGTGACCAAGCCTGTTCGGGTAATCATTTTTTGAGAGAAAATAGTATTTCCAAGCATTAAAATTAGTAGTATGAGGGCTGTTCTTTTCATATGTAGATAATATTTTTTTAATGGAATATAGTATCGCCAGATCTTCATTGGTGTTTATCTCATCGATTACTATTTTTGTTTTGGTATTCGATGATTTTCAATTGTTATAACTGTTGCGATAGCGATTTCATCTTTTTTATTGTAAATACCCTTGGGTTTTCCATTGAAGAATTAAATCAATATTTGCTTGTGACATTTTTCCGCTTGGTGGCATCGTAACACAGTTTTGGGCTTGAATCGTACATAATAATCTACCTGTTTTTGTAGCGTTACTTACTTGAGTATACGTTCCTAAAGCAGGTGATTGTCCACCAGAACTGTGACATGAAGTACAGTTTGTAGCAATAATAGGTTGTACATCTTTGGTGTAAGTTACGTTTGCTGGCGTTGGTGTCGGTGTTGGTGTCGGCGTTGGCGTTGGCGTTGGCGTCGGCGTCGGCGTTGGCGTCGGCGTCGGCGTTGGCGTCGGCGTCGGCGTTGGCGTCGGATCAGGAGTTGATACTGGTTGCTCGATTTCGTCGTAAGTGTTCGGCTCACAAGATAGTACCAGTACACTACCAATGGCTAATAAAAACAGTGCTACTTTTTTCATAATTATTTTATTTATAGGTTATTATTTATTTTTTAGTATTCCAATTAATTAAAAAACGCGATACATATTAAATCCAAAGTAAATTCCTTTTCCTTTCCAGGCTCCACTTGCATTAGAAAAAAAGGAAACATCGTTCATTGCTTGACTGTTTGAAAAAACCAATTGAAAAACATGACCGCCAGTTTCGATATCTAAACCTGCACTTATTGGATTGTGGTATTTTGTATCCAAAAAGCCATCCATAGCACTTATACGAGATCCATATTCTACGTTTGCACTTAATCTTTTTGTTAATTTGTATCTTGCACCGTAGCTCAATAGGATTAAGTCTGCATATTCATTCTTATTGTCATACAGATTTTTATGAATGTAAATTGGCGCTATTTCAAACGATAAGGATTCGGTAAATTTTCTGGAAATTAATAATTGTGAAGAGAAAGCCAATCGATTATTAAACTGCAATTGAGGATAATTAGCTTTGTCAAGTTCACTATTAACATCAACTGTATTATACCCTACAATTGTAACCGGAAACCCTCCAATCATTTGATTCGCAAGTTTGTATTTTAAGCCTACTTCATATATTTTTTTATCAGTGTGTCTTGAGGCACCTATAGAAAGCCAATTGGCAATTCCATAGATTCCCCCTATTTTAGTATTGGCTTCATCCAATCCAAAAAAGTTTTGAAGTCCCTCTGTTAAATCACCAAAGCGATGCGAAACTAGGAAGTAAAACTCTCCTTTTACGGGTAATTTTGTCGATTGCATATTGCATATTTGTAATGCTTTGAATGCAGCTGTCGCTAATTCTTTCTGATCTGATTTTACATCTAATTGACCGAGTAAATCATCTTGAGCATTTACGTTTTGAAAAAATAGAAATAGTAGAACGGGAAGCAAAAAGGTTTTAAGATTCATTTAGTTTAGTTGTTAATGATAAAACATTGATCTAATTTTAATTCTAGCATTAAGTCATCATAACCTATTACTCTTCCTTTTATAGTCACATTTTGATTTTTTGTAATACTAATATCAGGGTTTTTTAAATTGCAAATAATTGAATTGTCAATGATGACTTCACGACCTGTAATTGCCGTTATGGTTCCCGAAATGGCAATTGGTTTCTCAAGGTATTTTGTATTGGAAGTTTCTATATTAGATACAAATTCTTCAATTATACTTTTTGAGCTAACAGAATAGGCAGTATCTTCGGAAGCTAAATCTCTTGCACCGCCATGCATTACATAATTATAACTTGTAAATCCCAATAGAACAAGTGCAAGTAATGAGAGGAGTATTATTTTTTTACTGTTTTTCATTTTGCTCTTTTTTATTAAATTAATTTTTTTGAAAATAAATAGAACACATCGGTTCATTTGATTTGTACTCAACGTAACGTTACTATTTTGATTACACAGATAAAACCATTTCAGAGAGATTTACCCTACCCTAAGTTGTGTGTTTTTTTAAAATAATTTTGAATTGAGATAAAAATGAAGTCAAATGAGGGTGCAGAAAAAAGCTTAATAATTTGCTTTACAAATGTTTAAAGTTGTTTAAAAAGGATAAAAATATTTTTGATATTGCAAAGTGTTTTCTTGTTTTAAAGTAAAGAAACATTAAAATGAAACTCTAAAACTGACATTAAAAGTGCGATCTAAGGAATAATTTTTTACGTCTTCGATGGTATTTGTAGTCGAATTTATTCGGTAAAATTCGTTGATTTCATTTTTTCGATTGGTCACATTTATAACAGAAAAACCTAAATTATATATTGTTTCATTAAATGTTTCCCATTTGTAGGTAGCCGAAAAGTTAATCTGAAAAAAGTCATTCAAATTTTTATTGTTAGGAAAGTTATAGTTAATCTTTGGATTTGATGTATTGCTATTGTCTATTACATTCGTCAAGGGAGTTGTTTCTGGTTTTCCGGAATGCCACTTTGAACCTAACGCTATTTTTAATTTTTTAATTTCATAAGTTCCAGCCCATGATACAAAATGGCTAAGTTCAAAATTATTAGGAAATTCATTTTGGTTTATATCCAAAAAGTGATAGTTATTTTCATTGTAAGTGTAGCTTAACCAAGTTGTAAAATGATTAATCTTCTTTTGAATAAGCATTTCCCCCCCCCATACAATGTAGTCTCCATTGATTTTTACAAGTTCCAACTGGTTTTGAAAACCTTGGCTTGAACTGTTAATCCCATTTACTGTTTTATAAAAATTGTCTAAACTCAACAACCAATTATTCTTTGCAAAAGACAGTCCTATTGAGGCTTGTTTGCTTTTTTGAATCGGAATGCTGTTGTTATTAGATAAGATCCAACGTCTTTTTTCTATTCCAAAATAATCTTGTTGAAGATCAATTACTTGAAAGGTATTTTGACTTTTGAATTCACCAAGAACTTCTAAATTTAAATTTGGAGCCATCTCATAATTGAACTGTAATCGGGGCTCAATTAGTGTTTTTTTAAATTCTTCTATATAATTAGCTCGAATTCCTGTGTTTAATGTTATTTTCTTTATTGGGTCATTGTATTTTCCTTCGGCAATTACAGCATGCGTTCGAAGTACTTGTTTCCTTTTTCTATAATAGAGAGGATTGTTTACTGCATCTAAATTTGTTGCTCCCATCTCCTCAAATTGGTATCCCTCATTGATACTAAATTTTGAACTAATTTGATGGTTATTTTCTATTTTTAAACCATCATCTAGCATCAAATTTTCTTGTTTAACCGTTTGAGAACTTTGTATTTTACTAGTTTCAGCATCAAGTTCGTAGGAGGAGATGAATGCGTTAATTTTAGTACTATTTTTAGGACTCCAGTTTCTGGTCCAAGAAAGATTTGCTCCGTGGTTTTTTTGAATTAATAGGTTATTCTCCGATTGATAAACATTGTCAGTGGTTGACTTTTGAAATACATTAAGTTGATCATTTATTGTGATAAGATCAATATTGAGTTGGTCTTTTTCTCCAATATTTTGTAAATATTTTAATGAAATATCATAAAATTTAAATTTTTCCTCGCTATTGAAATCTACATTTTGTTTTGTTGTATAATTAGTGATCGTTGTGTTCTGAAATGCTTTGTTGTAATAGGAATCATAAGTTGGAGTATGCGCCAAATCTGTGATCGAACGTCTCGAAGCCATTTCTATAAAACCTTTTTTATTTAGATTAAATTTAAAATAAACATCTGCGTTTATCATGTTTATTCCCGCACTAAAACTAGGTTTTTTTAGTTGCTGTTGGTCCGAAGAGATATCAACTACACTTGAAACGCTTTCTCCGTAAAAAGGGGAACTTCCGTTTTTTGAAATAGAAATTGTATGTGGTAAATAAGGATTGAAGGCCGAAATTAATCCAAAAAAATGCCCAGTTTGGTACATTTTAATTCCATTCCATAAAAATAAATTTTGATCGTTTGTTCCGCCTCTTACATTTATACTAGCAAGACTTTCATCGGTGCTATAAACTCCTGGGATTTGCAGCATGGTTTGCAATACATCGGGCTCAATTAAGCCAGGTAAAATTCCAAGTTTTTTGGGTTTTATTTCGAATTTTCCATCGTTTGTTTTTGAAATACCTGAGGCCAAATAATGATTTGCAATTACACTTTCTAAATTTAAAATTTCGACCTCAAGATTTATTTTAAAGCAATCCTTATTGGATTTTTTTGCATTCGTTTGTTCTTGAAGAGCAATTTTTTGTGTGGTATATCCAATGTAACTTATAGTAATAAAAGTTGAAGTTTCTCCATTTATTTCAAAGTATCCATTGTTATTGGTTACGGCATGGGTTCCTATTGAGGATTGTATGTTTACACCCGCAATTGGTGAATTATCAGATTTATTATAAATGGTCCCACATATAATAGCTGTTTCTTTTTTGCTTGAAATGGTATAGAAAAGTTTGTCTAATTTATCAAATTGGAGATTCGTTTTTTTTTGAAGATAATTGATCTTCATATCCAAAGACAATGACTTTTTTGGAGGCACTATTCTAATTCCAGTAATATCATTCTCTAGATAATTGATAGACACATGATGTTGTTTCTCAATTGACTCGAGGATTGTCTTTAATGCAATAGCTTTGTTTTTGTCTTGGGCATGTATAGCCGTGACAAAAAAAAAGCAGAAAAATAAAATGTGAAAATGTTTTCTAGAAAGCATTTATTTTCATTCAAGTATTATCTTGTTTGCTGTAATCCTATTTGGTTCCAAATGATAAGTCGTTGCTATGATTTTAATAGCAACATCGAGATTATCTGTTGGCAATTTACCCGTAAACAATTCATTCGGTAGTTTGTCTTTTACGATTATTGTAATATTATATTGCCTTTGAACTTCTTCTAAGATATTGCGCAAATTTTCATGCTCAAAGGAAACCTGATTTTCAAGCCATTCTGGTTTTGTCGTATTTAGAGTGCTATTGATCTGTTTTCCGTTTTCGAAAGTCACCCTTTTTCCAGGGGTTATAATGGTTTCTAAGTTTTTGTAGTTTATTTTTACTCTTCCTTCATAGCAAGTTATATCAAAACGATTATTTCTTGCTTTTACATTAAATTGCGTACCTAGAACGGTTACTTTTCCTAAGTGGGTCACCACTTCAAATTTTTTGCCTTTCGCTACTTTAAAGTAGGCTTCTCCTTGAAGTTCCAGTTTTCTGTTATGACTCCAATTCCATTTTCTAAATTCAATTTCGGAACCTGCATTCAAAACTACTTCCGAGTCATCTGGCAAGGAGAATGTGGTTCTTTTTCCATTTAGAGCTAGTTGCGATTGTGTTCTAAAATTTTGCACCACGATTGTTATACTTAAGGCAATCAATACTATAGAAGCAACTTTAAACATCCAGTTTTTATACAATGGTATAACTTTTGGTTCTGTTTTTTTATGGCTAATAATATTTTTTAAAACAGCATCTTCGTCAAAATCAGCTACTTTTAATTCAGCCGAATATTTTTTAATTTTTTCATAATTTTCAAAATCTGGATCAGTTTTAAAATCAGCCAATTCAGAAGCTGTTAAATCGTTATTTAACCATTTTGATAAAAGGTAGTTTTTTTTCATGGTATTTGTGATTATAATTATAAAACAAGTAAAGTTTGATTCACCCTACTTTAAATCTATTGTTTTTTTTAAGGCTACTAAAGCCAAATGAATTCTTTTTTCTACAGCTTTAACACTTATATTTAATTCTTGAGCAATTTCAGTATACTTTTTCCCATCTATGCGATGCATTAAGAACGCAACTCGCTGTGTTTCATTCAATTCTTCAATAGCTTTTAATAATTTAGATTTAAATTGTTTTTCCTCTAGAATATATTCAGGATTTTCGTTTGTTTTATCAAGTCCTGTATTTTGTTTTTCATAGGCTAAGACTACTTTTTGATGTTTAATTTCATTAAGAGAACTATTATTCGCTATCGTATAAAGGTATGATTTTGCTTTTTCAATAGGCACTGAAGCACAATTTTGCCATAGTTTAATGAAGGCTTCTTGAGTCAAATCTTCAGCTTGTTCCATATTTCCAAACTTGTAGAAAAGAAAATTCCGAAGTGATTTTGCTTGATTTTTAAAAAAAGATGAAAAAATAATTTCATCACAAGTATTTGAATTGTAATCTTTTAGCATTTGTGTCTTTCGATTTTTTACTTTTTTAATACGTTTATTTTAAATTTTGGTAGGGTAAAAGTAAACTAAATTGTTTTATGATTAGTTGCGCGTTAGAAAATAGCTATTAACAAAAATACTACCAATTCATTAACGTGCAATTTAGGTTTATATGATAAAAAGCAGCTTAATTTTTACTTAGGATACAGAAAAATTGTATTTAGCTTTTTATAGTAGAATTAAATTTGTTATTATAAATATGATTTTTCACTTCAAATGGGTTTTAATGTAAAGTCATTATAATTGATAAAATCGTATAATTTTAAATTTTATTACATTTGATCAAAAAGAAAATATGAAACATTTTGAAAATTATTTGCGATTTTTGATTATTGTATGTTTTTCCCTTTTTTACTCTTGTCAAAGTGAAATAAATGAACAACAATACAGTACACAGGAAACAATTACAAAATCTTCACCACTGACTTCGTATCTGCAAAGAGCAGCTATGGTTAAAACAGTAGAAGATAATGTAATTGATCAATCTAGTTATTGTACCATAAAATTCCCATACAATATTACTGTAAATGACGTAATTATAGCAATAAATTCTGCCGCAGATTATCAAAAAGTGTTCGATAATATAAACGCAAATTCAAATGATAATGATGTGGTAAAAATAGGTTTTCCTGCAACAATGATTTATTATAACTATACAGAAAAAATTATCGAAAATCAATCTGAATTTGATTCTCTTCTGGCTTATTGGAATGCTGAACCAGACCTTTTATCAAAGATCAATTGCTTAAATATTAATTATCCAATTACTATCAATATTTATAACAATTTGAACCAAATAGCAAGTTCTGTACCTGTAACAAATGATAAATTATTTTTTGAATTCATAAATAATTTAAATGATAGTCAATTTATAGCCTTAAGTTATCCTATTTCTATTGTTGGTTCTAATAATTCAACAACAATAATTGAAAATAATTCTCAGTTTGAAAATGCTATAAAATTCGCGATTGATAATTGTCCCAATAATAGTAATACATCACTTGATTTTGTACAAACAATAACCAGTAATCCTTGGAAGGTTTCATATTTCTTTCAGGATAGTGATAAAACGTTAAATTATAATGCCTTTACCTTTACTTTCAATACTAATTATACAGTTGTTGCTATAAAATCTGGAATCTCCTATAACGGGACTTGGTCTTCTAAAATAAACAATGGAGTTCGAGAATTTGAAATGAAATTTGAATCAACTCTTTTGAAAGAATTAGATGAAGGCTGGAAAGTGTTTGAATTTAATAATTCCCAATTGCGTTTTAGACAAAGTGATGACAATACAGATAATGATTACTTGTATTTCGAAAAAAAATAATTATAAATAAATACTAACTCTCAAAATTAATATACTATGAAAAAAATTGTATTTTTAGCTCTAGCAGTTGTTACCGCAATTTCTTGCTCAAACGATTCGTCAAATTCAACAAGTGGTAATGTTAGCTTAAAAGCTACAGCACTTTCTACAACAGGAAAAACTTCATTAACAGGACGTGCGGCAGCATCAACCGTTGTCATTACCGATTTTCAGATCAATATCGGAAAAATTAAATTAGAGACAGATGCCGAAGATGCTATGCATGACAAAGACCCTTTACACGAAGATGTAAAACTAGTTGGTCCTTTTTTATTAGATTTATTAGACCCAAACAAACCTTTGAGTCAATTTATTACTTCTGTAGATGTTCCCAATGCGAAATACGAAGAAATAAAATTTATGTTTACCAAAAGTCTTGTTGCGGGAGACATGAATGGTAAAACATTTGTAATCAAAGGAACAATAAATGATAAGCCACTCTTGATATGGAGCGACCAAGATGCAGAACTTGAAATGGATTTTATGGATCCAACCAAAGATTTTTCGGTTAATGGAAGCGGTGTTGCTCTTAATATAAAAATACAATTGGATGCTTTGATGGCAAAACTAGTAACATTAGCCAATCAAGGTTTATTATTGGATACTGATGGAGATGGAATTATTGAAATTAGTACTGGTATTGAAGACAGTCATTCTACTATTGGACATGAAATAAAAGATTTACTCGAAAATGAAACACATTTAGATGATAAAGATTAATTAAAAACAATATTTTATCCTATAAACCAGTCATTTTGACTGGTTTTTTATTGCATAAAAACTAAATTTTAGAAGTTTGTAACTTTGAGACTTTGCAACTTTACCTTATATTTGCACCTCAATAAAAGATAAAACAATTATGTTCGATAATTTAAGCGATAAACTAGACAAAGCCTTTCATATATTAAAAGGACACGGAAAAATCACCGAAGTAAACGTAGCCGAAACTTTGAAAGAAGTTCGTCGTGCTTTACTTGATGCCGATGTCAATTTTAAGATTGCAAAAGATTTTACCACTAAAGTAAAAGAAAAAGCAATAGGCCAAGATGTATTGACAACTCTTCAGCCAGGACAATTATTAGTGAAACTAGTCAAAGATGAGCTTACCGAATTGATGGGTGGAGATGTGGCAGGTATTAATCTTTCTGGTAATCCATCCATTATATTAATGTCGGGCTTACAAGGATCTGGAAAAACTACTTTTTCTGGTAAATTAGCCAATTATCTTCAAACAAAAAAGAACAAAAAACCACTTTTGGTGGCCTGTGACATTTATCGTCCTGCAGCAATTCAGCAATTGTATGTGGTAGGAGATTCAATTGGGGTAGAAGTTTATTCTGAACCTGAAAATAAAAATCCAGTTGAAATTGCACAAAATGCAATTAAACACGCCAAAGCTAATGGATTCAACGTAGTAATTGTCGATACAGCAGGTCGTTTGGCTGTGGATAAAGAAATGATGGATGAAATTGCCAAAGTGCATAAAGCTATTCAGCCACAAGAAACCTTATTTGTTGTCGACGCCATGACTGGCCAAGATGCCGTAAATACGGCTAAAGCATTCAATGATATTTTAAATTTTGATGGGGTTATTTTAACCAAATTAGATGGTGATACTCGTGGTGGAGCTGCAATTTCTATTAAATCAGTAGTCAACAAACCGATTAAGTTTGTGGGTACAGGTGAAAAAATGGATGCAATTGATGTTTTCTATCCAAATCGTATGGCTGAGCGTATCCTTGGTATGGGGGATGTTGTGTCTTTGGTGGAAAGAGCCCAAGAACAATATGATGAAGATGAAGCCAGAAAAATCCAAAAGAAAATTGCTAAAAATGAGTTTGGTTTCGATGATTTCTTGTCACAAATTCAGCAAGTCAAAAAAATGGGTAACATGAAAGACTTGGTAGGAATGATACCAGGAGCCTCCAAAGCAATGAAGGATATCGAAATCGAAGACGATGCTTTCAAACATATAGAAGCTATTATTCATTCAATGACTCCAATTGAAAGATCAAAACCAGCAGTAATAGATGTCAAAAGAAAAGCTAGAATTGCAAAAGGTTCAGGGACAAAAATCGAACAAGTGAATCAATTAATGAAACAGTTTGAGCAAATGAGCAAAATGATGAAGATGATGCAGGGTCCTGGTGGTAAAAACCTAATGAAAATGATGGGAAATATGAAAGGTGGAATGCCTGGAATGAGATAAAATATATGTTTAAAATAATAAATTGGAGTTTCTGATTTTTTGAAACTTTAAACCTGAAACCTTTTTAAGATGCAACTATTAGACGGAAAAAAAACATCAGAAGATATTAAAAACGAAATCGCTGCCGAAGTTCAAAGAATGAAAGCAGACGGTCAAAAAGTACCTCATTTGGCCGCTGTTATAGTTGGTAGTAATGGAGCCAGTCTAACTTATGTAGGAAGCAAAGTTCGCTCATGCCAGCAAATAGGTTTTGAATCTACATTAGTAGCTTTACCGGAAGAAATTACCGAAACAGAACTATTAGCGAAGATAAAAGATTTAAATGAAGACAATGACCTCGATGGTTATATTGTTCAATTGCCTTTGCCAAAACACATTGACGAGCAAAAAATTTTGATGGCTATTGATCCAGACAAAGATGTAGATGGTTTTCATCCTGCCAATTTTGGTAAAATGGCTTTGGATATGGAAACATTTTTGCCAGCAACTCCTTATGGAATCATGGAATTATTGAAACGTTACAACGTAGAAACTGCTGGAAAACATACCGTAGTTATTGGACGCAGCCATATTGTGGGTCGCCCTATGAGTATTTTAATGAGTCGAAAAGGATATCCGGGAGATTCTACAGTAACACTTACACATAGTAGAACCAAAAATATCGAAGAATATACTAAAAATGCTGATATAATTATTACTGCTCTTGGAGTTCCAAATTACTTAAAAGCAAATATGGTAAAAGATGGGGTAGTTGTAATAGATGTTGGTATTACACGTGTTGAAGATAATTCAAACTCAAAAGGGTACAAAATTACAGGTGATGTAGATTTTGAAGAAGTAAGTAAGAAAGCTTCTTTTATTACTCCAGTTCCTGGAGGAGTGGGCCCAATGACCATTGCGATGTTATTAAAAAACACACTTTTAGCTCGTCAAATGAGAAGTAATAAATAATAAAATTATATATTCTAAAACTGATTAAACTGTAATGTAAATACGTTATAAATTCCAAACGGTAGTAAACAAAAGTTTACTACCGTTTTTTTTATAAGTAATTATTTCAAGTTCCTTGTTATAAAAACAAAGCGAGGGCTAGTAAATTTGTTTTGCGAACCCATAAACAGAACCGATACTTCGTAAAGACAAAATTATTTCATTTTTATTAATATAAAATATTTTACAGGGAATTGAACATTAAGAAGATATTATAAGACATCAGAAATGAAATTTAAAAAAAATCAGATTCAGTTTTATTCATATCAAATACAAAATCTAAAATTCAAAAAACAACCTTTTTATTGGTTTTAAAGGAAATATACTAAAACAAAAAACAGCTCCATATAAGAGCTGTTTTTCATAAATTCGAAGTAAGTATATTTCTTAACGCATGACTTTATTAATTCAAAGTTACTACATTTTGATTTTTCATTTTTAGATTACCTTTATACACTTCTGCAATAGCTTTTCTAGATAATGAAGGCACATCTTTTGAGATCACAATTTCGTGTGTTACTTTTTTTAAGTTTGTTTCCACTTCCAAAAAATAAACACCATCAGGAAATTCCTCAAGACTATAGGTTTTCATAATACCAGCTTTACCGGTAGCAACCTCAGAATAAATTTCGTTATGCAATTTATCATATATAGTTACATTTGCTTGCTGAATCTCATTTACCGAAAAACTAATTTCTTTTCCTGTTCCTTTTTTTACATTTAGTAAAAAATCACCATCAATTGCGTAAGTATTCATGGTAGTCATTGCTACTAATACTACTAGACTTAATTTTAAAATCGTTTTCATAATACTGTTGTTTTAAATTAGTAATTATTTCCACTGCTAAAGTAGCAGGATAATTCAGTTCAAAACACAACTCCATTTTCCAATACAGTTGTTATATTAACCTTACGAAAACGATATCTAACCACTTAAGATAATTGAGTATTATTCTAAGGTAATTTAGAACACACTATATTTTTTTATTTTTTAAAAATAAGAAAAAAAAGTATCACAAAATCTTAACGTTTCGCACTCCTTTTTCTGCGTAAATATGCAAAATCTAAGTGAAAACAAAATTAGTAATTTCACGATTTTATAGAATATCAGGATCAAGAACAAAACCTGGGGAGAAATAATTAAAAAGTCTGATATTTGCAAAAAACTAGTAGAGAATTGGAATCGTATATAGAACTATTGAAATTAATATTACCTGAGTTTTTGATTGAGAATTTTAATCTAACCTCATTCAAGAATTCAGAAGAAAATCTGCATTTGTATTTTGAAGAAAAAGCGAC
>NZ_CP114284.2:815000-1102500 GCF_027111095.2 Flavobacterium sp. IMCC34518
CTCTTTTTTCTTTGATTTAAAGATTAAATGATTTAAAGATTGAACCATTCTTGCGAATTTTTTAATCTTTAAATTTTTAAATTTTTAAATCTTTCAATTATTTTTTTAAATTAACAGCAAGAGTAATATAACCTTAAATCTGTAACCAATAGTCTCTTCGTCTTCTTTCTTTAGCGTGTCTTTCAACTAACACTAAAGCTCTAGAAAGGAGGTGTTCCAGCCGCACCTTCCGGTACGGCTACCTTGTTACGACTTAGCCCTAGTTACCAGTTTTACCCTAGGCAGCTCCTTGCGGTCACCGACTTCAGGCACCCCCAGCTTCCATGGCTTGACGGGCGGTGTGTACAAGGCCCGGGAACGTATTCACCGGATCATGGCTGATATCCGATTACTAGCGATTCCAGCTTCACGGAGTCGAGTTGCAGACTCCGATCCGAACTGTGACCGGTTTTGTAGATTCGCTCCTGGTCACCCAGTGGCTGCTCTCTGTACCGGCCATTGTAGCACGTGTGTAGCCCAAGGCGTAAGGGCCGTGATGATTTGACGTCATCCCCACCTTCCTCACAGTTTGCACTGGCAGTCTCGTTAGAGTTCCCGACATGACTCGCTGGCAACTAACAACAGGGGTTGCGCTCGTTATAGGACTTAACCTGACACCTCACGGCACGAGCTGACGACAACCATGCAGCACCTTGTAAATTGTCTTGCGAAAAAACTGTTTCCAGTCCGGTCAATCTACATTTAAGCCTTGGTAAGGTTCCTCGCGTATCATCGAATTAAACCACATGCTCCACCGCTTGTGCGGGCCCCCGTCAATTCCTTTGAGTTTCATTCTTGCGAACGTACTCCCCAGGTGGGATACTTATCACTTTCGCTTAGCCACTGAGATCGCTCCCAACAGCTAGTATCCATCGTTTACGGCGTGGACTACCAGGGTATCTAATCCTGTTCGCTACCCACGCTTTCGTCCATCAGCGTCAATCCATTAGTAGTAACCTGCCTTCGCAATTGGTATTCCATGTAATCTCTAAGCATTTCACCGCTACACTACATATTCTAGTTACTTCCTAATAATTCAAGTCTAGCAGTATCAATGGCCGTTCCACCGTTGAGCGATGGGCTTTCACCACTGACTTACTAAACCGCCTACGGACCCTTTAAACCCAATGATTCCGGATAACGCTTGGATCCTCCGTATTACCGCGGCTGCTGGCACGGAGTTAGCCGATCCTTATTCTCACAGTACCGTCAAGACATTACACGTAATGTTGTTTCTTCCTGTGCAAAAGCAGTTTACAATCCATAGGACCGTCATCCTGCACGCGGCATGGCTGGATCAGGCTTGCGCCCATTGTCCAATATTCCTCACTGCTGCCTCCCGTAGGAGTCTGGTCCGTGTCTCAGTACCAGTGTGGGGGATCTCCCTCTCAGGACCCCTACCCATCGTAGCCATGGTAAGCCGTTACCTTACCATCTAGCTAATGGGACGCATGCTCATCTTTCACCGTTGTGACTTTAATAGTTCAACCATGCGGTTGTACTATACTATGAGGTATTAATCCAAATTTCTCTGGGCTATCCCTCTGTGAAAGGTAGATTGCATACGCGTTACGCACCCGTGCGCCGGTCTCTCATTCCGAAGAACAATACCCCTCGACTTGCATGTGTTAAGCCTGCCGCTAGCGTTCATCCTGAGCCAGGATCAAACTCTTCATCGTATATTGTGCGCTTAATTAATTAAGCTATTATTATGCGACTCCAATTCTAGTGGTCTATTCTCAAATCTTTCGATTCTATTACTCTTATTCTTTTGTTTTAACATCTCTGTTAAAACGGCTGTCAATTCAATATGTCTAGGAACGTATTCTTATAGTTTAATCCGCTTTTCGTTGTCTCTCAAAGCGGGTGCAAAACTAACAATTCTTTTTGTAACTGGCAAGAACTTTTTGAAGTTTTTTTGAAAAATATTTTTCTCAGTTTCTTCTCTTTTCTTATCAGCCTCTCAAGGAACGTTGCGCGTTTAGCGGGGTGCAAAAGTAACATACTCTTTTAATTCCCACAAGCTTTTTTTAATCTTTTTTGAAAATAAATCTTCTTTGTGATTTTTATTACTTGTCAGTGTTTTAAAGAACTTAGTCGCTGTTGCGGGTGCAAAAGTAGACCCTTTATCCCTTTAAACAATGACTTTTTTGAGGTTTTTTTGATTTATTTTTTAATCTATTGGTATATTGTGCTTTATACAACCCCTTTTTTATCAAATCCATCGTTCTTACTGAAAATTTTAGGCCCTTTTTACGGTTTTATTACTTTTTGTGCCTTTTCAGAAGGGATTAATACCAGATGTATTGCCCTTTTTACGGCTTGTTAGTACTACTCTTTGTTCCTGGTTGTATTCGCCTGGGTTTTACTAATAGACTTTTATCACTCTTTGGGACGCGGATTTAACGGATTCGCTAATGCGAAGGCACGGAGGATCGCGGATTTATATTCCCTTCCTTAATATAAAGTGGTCTTTGTACCTCTCTATAGCTGTGTCCTATTAAAAAATACAGTTCTCGCAAAGGCGCGAAGGCGCAAAGAAAATTGTTCTAAACTTGGTGCCTTGGCATCTTGGCGAGAAAAACAAAGCTTAACTTAATCTAATTCGGCGCGGTGGGACGCGGATTTGACGGATTCGCTAATGCGAAGGCGCGGAGGAGCGCGGATTTTTATTCCCTCCTTTATATAGTGGGGCTTTTATAGCTGTGTCCTATTAAAAATATAGGTCTCGCAAAGGCGCGAAGGAGCAAAGAAAACAGTTCTAAACTTGGCGCCTTTGCTTCTTGGCGAGAAAAACAAAGCTTAACTCAATCTAATTCGGCGCGGTGGGACGCGGATTTGACGGATTCGCTAATGCGAAGGCGCGGAGGAGCGCGTATTTTTATTCCCTTCCTTTATATAGTGGGGCTTTAATAGCTGTATCTTATTATAAAATATAGGTCTCGCAAAGGCGCGAAGGAGCAAAGAAAACAGTTCTAAACTTGGCGCCTTGGCATCTTGGCGAGAAAAACAAAGCTTAACTCAATCTAATTCGGCGCGGTAGGATGCGGTTTTTATTGATTCGCTAATGCAAAGGCACGGAGGATCGCGGATTTTAATTCCCTTCCTTAATATAAGGTGGTTTTTCTAGCTCTGTATTGCTGTGTCCTATTAAAAAACACAGTTCTCGCAAAGGCGCGAAGGCGCAAAGAAAATTGTTCTAAACTTGGCGCCTTGGCATCTTGGCGAGAAAAACAAAGCTTAACTTAATCTAATTCGGCGCGGTGGGACGCGGATTTGACGGATTCGCTAATGCGAAAGCACGGAGGATCACGGATTTTTATTCCCTTCCTTAATATAAGGTGGTTTTTCTAGCTCTATATAGCTGTGTCCTATTAACAAACACAGTTCTCGCAAAGGCGCGAAGGCGCACAGAAAACTGTTCTAAACTTGGCGCCTTTGCCTCTTGGCTAGAAAAACAAAGCTTAACTCAATATAATTAGGCGCGGTGGGATGCGGATTTGACGGATTCGCTAATGCGAAACCGCGGAGGAGCGCGGATTTTAATTCCCTTCCTTAATATAATGTGGTTTTTCTAGCTCTGTATAGCTGTGTCCTATTAACAAACACAGTTCTCGCAAAGGCGCGAAGGCGCAAAGAAAACTGTTCTAAACTTGGCGCCTTGGCGTCTTGGTGAGAAAAAACAAAGCTTAACTTAATATAATTGGGCGCGGTAAGACGCGGATTTTCTTTGTTTATTCTTTACCTATATATAAGGTTCTTTAATTTTACGAATATGTTCTCTTGAAAACGGGTGTTCTAGCCCTGATAGTAGTGGAAATCCTTATGAGCCGGTGTTCGGCTCATAAGATTGTAACGGATAGCAGGTTTAAGCTCCTTACCTAAACTATATTTCAAATCAAATAATATAGAAATAGATATGAATTCAATATACACTTCGATCTTTCTATCCTATTTTATAAAGAATGCCATTTGAATGTGCATAAAAATACCGAACTTTGCAACTTCAAATTAAACACCACAAATGACACTTCACATTGAAACTCCTGCTTTATTATTTTCAGCAACATCATTGATTCTATTGGCTTATACTAATCGTTTTTTGACGGTTGCTACTATTATCAGAGGCTTGAAAAAAGCATATAAAGAAAAAGAAAATAGCATGATATTACTTGAAATAAAGAACCTTAACATTAGACTTACCCTTATACGTTACATGCAAATGGCTGGTGTAATGAGTCTTTTTCTATCGGTTTTCACTATGTTGGTTTTATTTTTGGACCATCAGGTAGCCGGAATTTATTTGTTTGCTGCTAGCTTATTGTCATTATTGACTTCATTAGCATTATGTTTTTGGGAAATCAACATATCAGTTGATGCTTTACGTCTTCATTTGAGTGATTTGACACACAAAGAACTTGAAAAAACACATCACCCAACTATTATTGACAAGTAAATTGGCATTCCAAATGTAATATTAAAGGGAAAAGTTACGGCCAATGCCATGGGCAAAAACAAACCAGGATTGGCTTTTGGAACAGCAATTTTCATAGCTGCAGGCACTGCAATATACGATGCACTAGCTGCGAGCACGGCAAATATGAATCGGTTACCGATATCATTTGTGACCAATTGACTAAAGTATGCAACAACAGATCCATTTATTAGAGGTATTACAATTGCGAAAACAAAACTAAACCAACCACTTTTAAAAAAATCCCCTAATTTTCTTCCGCTCACAATTCCCATATCTAGAAGAAAAATTGCCAAAAAACCTTTAAAAATATCAGTGGTAAATGGTTTTATTCCTAATGCTTGTTTATCACTTGCTAACATTCCGATGATTAAACTGCCTATAATTAATAGTACACTTCCGTTTGTAAAAGAATGTTTTATTATTGAACTTATTTTGGAAGGAGAATCATTTTTTTTATTAAACATACGTATTAATATGACACCAACGATAATGGCTGGAGCTTCCATAAGAGCCATTACTGCTACCATGTGACCGCTAAAAGCGTAATCTTGCATTTCTAAAAATGAAACTGCAGTCACAAATGTTACTGCACTAACTGAGCCATAAGCAGCTGCAATTGCTCCAGCATTATCAATACTAAACTTTCTTTTTAGAATAAAAAAAGTATATAAGGGTATTAAAATCGAAATTGTTATTCCAAAAATCACTGACCACATAATATCTAAAGTAAAAACACTGTGAGCGAGTTCTTGACCTCCCTTAAATCCAATTGAAAAGAGGAGATATAAAGAAATAAACTTGGAAGTATTGTTTGGTATTTCCAAATCACTTTTGAGATATACGGCTATTATGCCAAGCAAAAAAAACAATAAGGCAGGATTTGTTAGGTTTTCTACAAGTAAATCTAAGTTCATATTTTATGATTTTTGTTTTGATTATTATTCTAAGACAATTTCAATTCTACTGTTAATTCTGAGCTGCCTATTGTTTTGTTTCGCAAATTCGATCAACTCTTTTAGTGAATCACTCGCTTGATTCAAGTCTTTAATTCGTTCTTTTGAATGATTATTATCCGAATCAAATCGGATTTTATCACTAAAATTTTCCAAAGCATGATATTTTATTTTATCATTAATAAGAGTCAAGACCACTTTACCTGCTTCCTGTGGTAAAAATAAACCTTCAATCAATTGAAATTCAAACTTATTTTGCATATTTATTTTAGATATTAAAGTGAAACACATTATTTGCTGCAAAGGTGAAACGAATCAATCATAAATTTTTATTTATAATTGTAATGATGAATATAAAATATTTTTATGGACCATACTTTGCATTAATTAAACGTATTCCTTCTAGCAACACAATATCAAAACATTACCAAAATTGCACAAGAATTACATTTAACTCAACCAACACTTTCGATTCAGCTAAAAAATTTTCAAGATCAATTTGACATTCCACTTACAGAAATGATTGACTGAAAACTATATGTAACCGATTTTGGAAATAAAATTGCCAATAATTCAAATAAAATAAGGTTCGGGAACAAGACAAGTTATGAAACAATTTATTTTACTTCATAAATTAAATGTCCGAACGAAATTAGAACTTACCTGAAATGAAGCTGTAAAACAAGCTATCATTGCCGGTTGAGGCTGTTCGGTTATGCCACTAATTGAAATAAAAAACGATTTAAAAAACAGTAATCTTCAGATCACCACTATTCAAATATTACCAATACAGACCATTTGGAATTTAATTTTTTAAAAAAGTAAAGACGAATCATATTGAAAAATTATGATTGGGGAATGCATTTTAGCACAATTTAAAACTCTCTCATGGAAGAAGATAGTTTTTAAAATACAATTCATTATTTTTTCCAATTTAAAATACTATATCTTTGGCCGCTTTTTAAAAATATAGAAATGATAAAGAATCAAGTATTAAAAGGAACTTTTTTGGTAGGATTAGGCGCTACAAGCTATGGCATGCTGGCAACTTTTGTAAAAATGGCTTATGCCGAAGGTTATACCACAGCAGAAGTAACAATTGCTCAATTTATATTAGGAATCATTGGTATATTAATCATAAATGCATTCCAAAAATCTAAAAACACTGATGAAGTTGTAAAACCTACTCCAAAGAACATTTTTCAATTAATGATAGCTGGTACTTCACTGGGATTGACCAGTGTTTTTTATTACATGGCCGTTAAATACATTCCTGTTTCTATTGCCATTGTTTTGTTAATGCAAACTGTTTGGATTGGCCTATTATTAGAAATGATATTAGAAAGAAAAATTCCATCCACACAAAAAATAATTGCCGCTTTAATTGTCTTAATGGGTACCCTTCTGGCGACAAACATTTTGAAAAATGAAATCCAATTGGATTGGCGTGGAATTATCTTAGGACTGTTAGCCGCTTCTTCATTTACTACTACAATGTTTACAGCCAATCGCGTTGGACTTGGAATTTCGAATGCAAAACGCAGTTTATTCATGCTTTTAGGTGGTCTCACTATTGTAATTGGATTTGCAATTGCCACACAAACCACTCCCTTTAATTTTGCCATATTCCTTAAATGGGGAATAACAGTATCACTGTTTGGGACTATTATTCCGCCAATGCTTATGAATGCAGGTTTTCCGTTAACAGGAATTGGACTCGGCAGTATTGTTTCGGCTATAGAATTACCTGTATCTGTTATGATGGCTTACTTTCTGTTAAATGAAGAAGTGGTATTCATTCAATGGATAGGAATTCTCCTTATACTAGTTGCTATAATAATAATGAATGTAAAATTTAAAAAACAGCAACCATACTGATTATCAGCAGTAAAAAAAATAAAGTTATAGGTATTATGTGTTAAAAATTTTATAAATTCGTTACTCATACAATCGGTTTTCATTTGTAATGAGTCTGTATTGTAGCAATTTTATACATTTTATGATAGTAACTATTAACTTAATTTTTTTATTATGAAAAAACTTTTTGCAGAATTTTTCGGAACGTATTGGTTGGTTTTTGGAGGTTGTGGTAGTGCGCTGTTTGCCGCAGGGATACCAGATCTAGGAATTGGATTTATAGGAGTTTCACTGGCTTTTGGTTTAACCGTATTAACAATGGCTTATGCTGTTGGACACATATCAGGAGGACATTTTAATCCCGCAGTTTCTTTTGGACTATGGGCTGGTGGAAGATTTTCGGCTAAAGAATTACTTCCTTATATTATTGCTCAATGTGTTGGTGCAATAGCTGCGGCAGGAACTCTTTATACAATAGCTTCAGGAAAAGCAGGTTTCATGATAGACAATACAAAAGCAGGTGCTTTTGCTTCAAATGGCTTTGGTGCATTTTCTCCCGACGGTTATTCCATGCAAGCGGCATTCATTGCTGAATTTGTACTTACATTGTTTTTCCTTTTAATAATTCTTGGAGCAACGGATAAATTTGCAAATGGAAAATTTGCAGGAATCGCTATAGGATTGGGATTGACACTTATCCATTTAATTAGTATTCCAATTACAAATACATCAGTAAATCCAGCGAGATCACTTTCGCAAGCCTTATTTGTGGGTGGAGAACCATTATCTCAACTTTGGTTATTTTGGGTAGCACCTATATTAGGAGCAATCGTAGCTGGTTTTATTTATAAAAATTTACTGCAAGACCATTCAGAAGGATAGCATATTTAAAAAGATTATTATACTAAAGAGAAAAACGAAATTGAATATTTTGTTTTTCTCTTTATTTTTGTTTTATGAATTCACTATTTAATTCCGACCCTATACATCTTAATCTTCCAGATGCCGATATTACCTATTTCCCAAATTTTCTATCGAAAACAGAAGCCGATGTGCTTTTTCAGGAACTAATGAATAATACTCCTTGGCAACATGACTATATTACGGTTTATGGCAAAAAACATTTACAACCACGACTAACTGCATTATATGGAAATGAAGGTAAGCCTTACTCCTATTCCAATTTCGTGATGCAACCTCTAAATTGGACTTTACCTTTGCAAAAGATAAAAGTTCTTGTAGAAAATATCACCGAAAATAAATTCACCACGGTTCTATTAAACCATTATAGAGATGGAAACGACAGTAATGGTTGGCATGCTGATGATGAAAAAGAACTTGGAATTAACCCTATAATTGCCTCCCTAAGTATTGGTACGGAACGCGTTTTTAAATTAAAACACAAGATCAATTCTGATCTAAAAATGAATATCATATTAGAGCATGGGAGCTTGTTGTTAATGAAAGGAGCAACACAGCATTTTTGGAAACACCAAGTACCAAAGACAACAAAACCAATTGGACCTAGAATAAATCTCACCTTTCGATTCATTAAATAAACTTCAATTTACACTAAAAATCCCATTGAATTGTTTGGCAAAATTAAAACCTGCAAAGTTAATGTAACTAATTAGCGACAGCATAAAAAGATCCGCACAGATTATTCAATAATAATCCAATTAATCGGTGTCCAAATATTTATTAGAAGTAAAAGTAAAACACCTTAAATGACATTGTTTTCTACTTCAGCTATAACCAATAAAAAAAAATGAAAATTTTTTTAATTAAAATAAAAAGTAATACAATTTTTTATTAATATTGAATAAGATTTAAAATCAGATTTATTAATCATTAACAAAAAATAGAATTAATTTTCACGTGATGAAAAAGAGTAACCGCAAAGAATTGAACTGGGAACAAACAGAAAAACTTGTTACATTGGCCCAAGAAGAAAGAAATCCTTTTGAGATTATTAAGAAAGAATTCGGTTTAGACGAAAAAGAAGTTCTTGAGATTATGAAAAAGAAAATGCCAACAGAGAAATACGAAATGTGGAAAAAGAAAGCGATCGCAAGTAAACCGAAACCAAAACCTCTAAAGATTGACGACTTTGACGAAGATTTAGATGGTAAATATTACATAAAAAACAAACTAGACTAACCTAACCTTTTAAACTCCTGTATTTCAGGAGTTTTTTTTTGCTTTTTTTTTAAAGAATAGACTCTAAAATAAGCCCTATTAAAATTAGAAGAAATATTTTTTATTCTTTTTTAAATTTTTCAAAGCATTTTTGTAACAATTTAAAGTTCTGAAACACTAATTTGAAAACAAACACTTACAATATGAAAAAATTATTTTTTGCACTTGCTTTTTCATGTCTTATATGGACAAGTAAAGCAAGCACTACAACCACAACAGATTCAAAAAAAGAAGAGATAGAAGTAAGCATTAATCTGATTGATGTAAAAGATGACCAAGTATTGGTTACGGTAAAAGCCCCAAAAATAAAAACGAATGACATCACATTCAGTCTACCTAAAACGGTACCTGGAACATATTCAACTGATAATTATGGTAAATATATTGCCGACTTTAAGGCAATCGACAGTAAAGGAAATTTATTGACGGTAACTAAAACCGATGATAATACTTGGGTAATAAAAAACGCAAAGGCATTGGTGAAGATTACCTATTTAGTAAACGATACTTTCGATATCGAAAAAGGAAGAGGTTTTGGGAAAGATGATGTATTTTCTCCATCAGGAACTAATATTGATGCAGGCAAAAACTTCATGTTAAACTTACATGGCTTTATAGGATATTTTCAAGACAAAAAAGAAATACCCTACAAAGTTACCATTACTCACCCAGAAACACTTTGGGGAGCCACTTCAATGATTGATAAAGACGGTTCTAAAACTGTAGATCTTTTTGAAATGCCACTTTATTCAGAATTATTAGAAAATCCCATCATGTATTCTAAACCAGATTACACCACTTTCATGGTAGACGGTATGGATATTCAAATTGCTGTTTATTCGCCATCAGGAAAATTTACTGCAGAAAATATTACTCCAGAGATGAAAGTAATGATGACTGCACAAAAAACATTTTTAGGAAAAGTCAATTCTACTAAAAAATATACTGTTATTTTATATCTATCTTCAATGACTCCAACAGATGCTAAAGGCTTTGGAGCGTTAGAACACCCTACAGCTACTACAGTTGTCATGCCAGAAATGATGCCAAAAGAAGAATTGGTAAAACAAATGAAAGATGTAGTTTCACATGAATTCTTTCATATACTTACTCCATTAACAGTACATTCCAAAGAAATTCAATATTTTGATTACAATGACCCAAAAATGTCTCAACACTTATGGATGTATGAAGGCGTAACGGAATATTTTGCCAATTTATTCCAAATAAACCAAGGATTAATTCCAGAAACTGAATTTTATACCCGTATGGCAGGAAAAATAGAGCATGCCAATACCATGAATGATACAATGCCATTTACGGTTATGAGTGCAAATGTTCTAACAGAACCATACAAAGATCAATACCTAAATGTATATGAAAAAGGAGCCTTAATCGGAATGTGCTTAGACATTATAATTAGAGAAAAAAGCGAAGGTAAAAGAGGTATATTAGATCTAATGCACGAATTATCAAACGAATACGGCGTATCAAAACCCTTTAACGATGAAGAATTGTTTGCAAAAATAACTTCACTAACCTATCCTGAAGTTGGGGAATTTTTCTCAAAATACGTTTCAGGACCAACTCCTATTCCTTATTATGATTTTCTATCAAAAGTAGGAGTGACAAAAATAACACAAAAAACTCCTGAAGGAATCTTTCTAAAAGGTCAAGTACCCTATATTGGCGTAAATCAAGCAACCAAAGAAATATATGTTGCCCCAAATAAAGAATTAAACATATTTTATAGCACACTTGATCTAAAAGGTGGAGATATCATTGTTAGCATTAATGACATTCCATATTCTTTGGATAACATATACGATATGATTACAGAGAGTATGAAATGGAAAGAAAACGACCCAATTACCCTAAAAATAAAACGTGACGGTAAAGAACAAATATTAAAAGGAGTTGTAAAATTCCCTTACATAGATACCGAAGGTATGGATGCAACAGATGCTTCTAAAGCAAATTTGAGAAACACATGGCTGAAAGGATAATCCTAATAACTCTTTATTTAATCCCAATCTAGTTTAGATTGGGATTTTTTTTGAAAATCATTCCCGTTAAATAGATTCATTCCAACAATTTTCTTTATTTTGCGTCAAAAATAAACAAACTTAAAATCGTTTTAATTCAAAAATGAAAACAGCGTTTTAAGTTTACAACACAAATATTAATTACACATGAAAAATTCTATTATTGCTTTTGTTACCCTATTCCTGTTGGTTTCTTGTAACAAAAATGAATCTAAAACCAATTTACACATCACAGGAAATATAAAAGGACTTAAAGAAGGTACTTTATATATACAGCGATATGTTGAACCATCTCTTGTTGCTATAGATAGCATAAAAATTGATGGAAACTCAAATTTTGAATGTAACATTGATTTAAAATCACCCGAAATGCTGTATTTATTTCTTGACCGAGGAGTTACCAATTCCCTTGACAACAACATTATGTTTTTTGCAGAACCAGGAACTATAAATATCGATACTAACTTAGATACCTATCTTTCAAGTGCTAAAATAACAGGTTCAAAAAACCATGAATTATTCGAAGAATATCGCAAAATAAACGCTCGCTTCACAGATGAAAATCTAACCTTGATCGAACAAAAATTCAAAGCCATAAAAAGGAAGAATACCAAAGCAATAGATAGCATATCTATTTTACAAGACAATAATGTCAAACGTAAATACTTATATGCTACAAATTTTGCGGTAAACAATAAAGACCATGAAGTTTCACCTTATATTGCATTGGCTGAAATTTATGATATTAACATCAAATATTTGGATACTATTCAAAAATCAATGACTCCTAAAGTAGCAAAATCTTTGTATGGTGAGAAATTGACTAAATATGTGAATACTATCAAAAAAAGTGAAGGAAATTAATCTAAGTACTTCTTAAAACACCAAAAACCGCCTCATCAAAAGAGGGCACTGAAAAAGTCTCTCGAATAAGGAAAATGAAAATAACTGAAAAGGAGCGAAAACACTATGGTTTCGCTCCTTTTAGTTATTATAAGCCCCTTGTAATCTAAGAAGATTAAATTTGACTAAAAAAAGACGATTAAACAAAATCAAAGCCTTATTTAATCGGTTTTTTTAATGATTTTTGAAAATAGGGACTTTTTCAGTGCCCTCCATCAAAAGGCGGTTTTTTTTTGGATATAAATTATTTACATAGGTATTGAATCACTAGTAATGAAATTTAAAAAAACAACTTCTAACAACCATAATACTTTCCATTTATAATAGTCCTTTTTTATTCAAACGCATATCCAATCCTAATAGAAGTACTTTCTTCCCATTTAGTTGGAAGTGAAATGGCCATTAAATCCGATCTATAGCCATAAGCTGCTTTTAACCCTACATATAAGTCTTTTGACAAATCAACATCTACTCCGCATTCGACACCACCTGTAGGATAAACGTTGGTTCGGTATATTAAACCCAATCGCAATCCTCCATAATATCTTAAATTTTCAAAATAACCACTAGTTAAATTTAAACCAGCCGAACCCATGAATTGTGTATAGGATCCCTCTAAATTTTGAAATCTATTTACACCAAATCTAATGTACTTTGCATAGGACACCAATTCAATGTCTACACCAAAATTAAGATCACTTTCGTTTACCGAAATTGAAGGGCTTCCAAATGCTGAGAAAGTAAAATATTCACTATCCCCAAATCTTAATCCTTGTGCTGATACTCCAATCATACTGAAAAGAAGTAAGCAAATAAAAATTAGTCTCATAATAACGATTGTTTTAAAAATTAATTGAATGGTTATTCTAATTATTAGTAAAAAAAATCAAGTTTACTATTTTTCTAATTCCCTTAATTTCAAATGATTTTATAGTATCTTATTTTCAATAAAAAACACTATAAAAAAAGTTAAATTAAAAAATATAAAAGTTGTTTATAATAAAACAAAATCTTTTATGCCAACAAATATCATTACTTAAAGTTACATCATATACTGTTTAAATGCAAATATAATCGTTTAAATACATCTATTTGTTGTTTTAATAGATAAAATACTTACTTTAAATTAGTGAGTTTTCATTAGATAATCATAAGTACTTCCTTTTTGCCCTAAATCTACCACAAACTTAACCTCCTATAAACGTGGTTATTAAATATACATCAGAATTTACTTTATTAATACTATTTTCGATGAATGTCTAAAAAAACCGATTATTGACTTAATTATGGATCAATCCTTTTTTGGCTTGATCCTAAAACAGCTATAAACGAAAAAACCACCTAACAAAAGTTAGATGGTTTTCTTAAAGAGCCGGCGGAGGGACTCGAACCCACGACCTGCTGATTACAAATCAGCTGCTCTAGCCAACTGAGCTACGCTGGCGGACTCAATATGTTTGTGTAATAAATCTGCCTTTTCAAATAAAAAACCATCTAAATGAATAGATGGTTTTTTTGAGCCGGCGGAGGGACTCGAACCCACGACCTGCTGATTACAAATCAGCTGCTCTAGCCAACTGAGCTACGCTGGCGACTCATTACGGGTGCAAATATAAGTCTGTATTTCGTTTTTCCAAAATAAATCCAGACTTTTTTTGCCTTTTTTTTTACTGTAAATCGTTGATTTTAGTAATCAATTGATTAGCAGTTTGTTCTAATTCTACATTTATTTGTTTGAAATGTGCTTTCTTATTTTCAACATTTTTCGCATTCACTTTAGTGATCAAAACGTCAAAAGCAGCAATAGCTTCATCAATTAATGCATTCGTTTCGTCAGTTGGTTTTCCTGTTGTAGCGATTTCAAACAAGTAAACTGCTTCAATAATATCTCCTAAAACGTAGTTGATGTCTTTCTTTAAATTCTTAACGTTTGCCATTTTATTTTTTATTTAATTTGCGTTTGCAAAAGTACACATAATCTTTCTAATCCCAACTATGAAATGTAAATTTCTAAAATAGAAGCTTTTCCCCTAAGATCATAAGACTTCATAGCTGCGGGAACAAGAACAGTATCTCCTTTTCTATATGAATAGGTTACTGCATCATATTCTATTTCAAAAGCACCTTCAATACACATATATACTGTAAAAGTTAATCCTGTATTTTCAACTTTTTTATCATTCTCTAAAGGAATAAAATTGGTTGTAAAATAAGGACATGCTACAATATTATTCGATTGATTAACTTCCTTGAAATATTCCTTATTAGTATTGACTTTTTTATAATTAATTGCGTCTAATGCTAAATCCACATGTAATTCTCTGGTATTTCCATTGGCATCTTTTCGATCAAAATCATACAAACGATAGGTAATATCAGACGTTTGTTGAATTTCGGCCACTAATAATCCAGCTCCTATGGCATGAACAGTTCCTGTTTCCAGAAAAAAAACATCACCGGGTTTTACCTTTACATCATCAAGAATAGACACCAAAGTATTGTCTTTTAGATGTTTTAAATACTCTTCAGGATTAGAATTGTCTTTGAATCCAACGATAATTCTAGCATCATCATCAGCTTGCATAATATACCACATTTCAGTTTTTCCAAATGAATTGTGTCGCTTTTTGGCCAATTCATCATTAGGATGTACTTGAATCGATAAATCTTCACGAGCATCTAAGTATTTAAAAAGTAATGGGAATTGACTCCCAAATCTTTTATAAACTACCGTTCCCAAAATTTCATTTGGAAATTCATTGATTAATTCGCTCAATGCTTTTCCTTTATACTCGCCATTTGCAATAACACTAACATCACCTTCAACAGTAGACAATTCCCAACTTTCTCCAGTAATATTTGAAGTAATTGGTTTGTTTAGAATTGTTTTTAATTTTTCGCCCCCCCAAATTCTTTCTTTAAGAATAGCTTCGAAACGTAATGGATATATTTTTGATTTCATCTTGTTTTTTTTAATACAAATTTCAACACTTTTGCGATCAAACAATAATACTATTTTGTCAATCTATTGCTGTAATTTTTTAATGGCTTCAAGTGCTTTTGGAATATGACGCGTAGCCATCATACTGTCAAATGTCATAATGATTGTTCCTGTTTTATCAGCAACATAAGTTACTCTGCCAGGCAATAACCCAAATAATCCTGCTGGAACACCAAATAGTTTTCTTATTTTTTTTTCTGAATCGGACAAAAGTATAAAAGGCAATTTGAAACGTTGAGTAAATTTTTGATGTGACACAACACTATCACTACTAATCCCAATTACCTCTGCTCCCAAATCTTTAAAATCTTCATACTGATCCCTAAAACTACAGGCTTGCGCGGTACATCCTGGAGTATTGTCTTTTGGATAAAAATAAATAACCAATGGCTTTTTACCTATTATTTCTTGACTATCAAAATCATTTCCATAAGTATCTTTTGCAGTAAACTTTGGAATTTTATCTCCTACTTTTAGTTCCATCATTCTCCTTTATAAGTTACAAAATTGCGAGGTGTCTCATAAAGAACCACTTCTAAATCCAAGTCTAATTTTATTCTTTTTCGTATTTTATTCCAAATTACGACTACAATATTTTCTGCTGTAGGATTTAAATCCTGAAATTCCGGAACATCGAGATTCAAATTTTTGTGATCCATTTGATTCTCTACTTCTTCTTTGATAATATCAGTAAGGAATTTTACATCCATGACATAGCCTGTTTCCTGATCTATTTCGCCAGTGACACTTACTATTAATTCATAGTTATGCCCGTGAAAATTAGGGTTGTTGCATTTGCCAAAAACGGAATCATTTTGTTCGAATGTCCAGTCTTTTCGATACAGGCGATGCGCTGCATTAAAATGGGCTTTTCTGGATATGGTTACTCTCATATAGTTTTTTGATTGTAGATTATTTTCTGTAATTTATTGACTTCCTGAATTCTGGAAACTGAAATCTGCAATCTTGTTATAGTGTATGTTCTTCTAGAAAATGATAAAACTCATCAAAAATAATTTTAAACCAAACAGTATATTTTGATGGATTCAAAAGCATATCACTTTTTACATCTTCAATTTTCATCCATTTCCAGTCTTCAACTTCTTCTGTGTTAATCATTGGTTCTCCATTATAATAACCAATCATAACGTGATCGAGTTCATGTTCTGTCAAACCATTATCAAAAGGGGCTTTATATATAAAATGAAAAAGTTCTTTCAACTCGGTATTAAAACCCATTTCTTCAAACAATCTTCGACTGCCTGCTTGAATATTTGTTTCCCCTTCGCGTTGGTGACTGCAACAAGTATTTGTCCATAATAAAGGAGAGTGATATTTTTGATGGGCTCGTTGTTGGAGCATAATTTCCTTTTTCTCATTTAAAACAAAAACAGAAAAAGCACGATGCAAAATAGCTTTTTCATGTGCTTCTAATTTTGGCATTAAACCAATTTGTTCATCTAACTCATTTACTAATATTACTTTTTCTTCTTCCATAGTACGTATTGATGAAACAAAAGTACAAAAAAGATATCCTTTGTAAAGGCTTTAACATTCTTTTGCTTTTTGTGGAAGCTATTTTTTTGAGAAACCTTTAAATACTTAACCTTAGAAATTACGACTACTCTTTTTTGTATATTTGATACTCTAAATTTGAAATCAATTATATGATTTATATTCGAAAAGCAATCCCCGAAGACCTATCAATATTATTGGAATTTGAACAAGGAATTATTGCAGCTGAACGCCCTTTTGATCCAACACTGAAAGAGGGAGAAATAAGCTATTACGATCTAAAAAAAATGATTACTGCTCATGATGTTGAAGTCGTTGTTGCCGTATTGAACGATCAAATTATTGGTTCTGGATATGCTCGAATTGAGAATGCAAAATCCTATTTGAACCATGAATTATTTGCGTATTTGGGTTTTATGTACACCCATCCAGACCATCGCGGAAAAGGAGTAAATAAACAAATTATTGAAGCATTAAGCAACTGGATTCGTTCACAAGGCATATTTGAGATGCGATTGGATGTATATAATGACAACCCTTCGGCAATAAAAGCATATGAAAAGGTAGGATTCAAAAAGCATTTAATCAACATGCGATTAGGTATATAAAAAGCACTATTACTCTTTTTAAAAAACTGAAACCAATTTTAATTAGCTAACAACTGTTAAAGATTTTATAAATAGAAATTGATTTGTAAAATAACCGACATTTTGATTGTTATTTGCTCTCTACTTTTGGAGTATAAAAAAACAAACCTTATGAAAACAAGAACCTCATTTTTTTGCATTTTACTATTTCTCCCTTTCTTTTTTTTTCAAGCTTGTGGGCAGAATAAAGAAACAAAAAATAACGCTATGACACCAATCGAAAACAATCAGAGCAAACCTGGCAACCCATATTATTCTCATACCGACACTACAAAACTAAATTTGACTGATGCCGAATGGAAAAAAATCTTACCAGAAGATGTTTATTTGGTTTCTAGAAAAGCCGATACCGAAAGAGCCTTTACAGGTAAATACTGGAACACCGATGTCAAAGGAACCTATTACTGTGCTGCTTGTGGCAATCTGCTTTTTCGTTCTGGAGCCAAATTTGCCAGCAGTTGTGGATGGCCCAGTTTTTTTGAACAGGAAAATAAAAAAAGTGTGGTATTCAAAAACGATAATTCAATCGGAATGGAAAGAATTGAAGCCTTATGTGGTAGATGTGGCGGTCATTTGGGACACTTATTTGATGATGGCCCTGCTCCCACCGGCAAAAGATACTGTATGAATTCTATAGCCCTTGATTTTGAACCTGATGCTAAATAAACAAACAATGAAAACGATATTAATCCTATTAGCTTGCTTACTTATTACTGGAACTTTTTATTCTCAAAACAATAATACTACAAAAAAAATGACACAATCTAATTTTGAAACCATAACCTTAGGCGGTGGCTGCTACTGGTGTGTGGAGGCTGTTTATGAAAACTTGAAAGGAGTAAAATCGGTTGTTTCGGGTTTTTCGGGAGGCAAAACATTGAATCCAAGTTATGAAGAAGTTTGCTCTGGCACCACTGGACATGCCGAAGTTGTACAAATTACTTTTGACAAAAACGTAACTACTTTGGATGAAATTTTCAAGGTGTTTTTTACCGTACACGATCCTACAACCCTGAATAGACAAGGAGGAGACAGAGGTACACAATACCGCTCTGTAATTTTTTATAACAATGAAGAACAAAAACAAGAAGCGCAGTCAATTATTGCTGAATTAAAAAACGCAAAGGTATATGACAACCCAATTGTAACAACACTGGAACCTTTTACTAAATTTTACAAAGCCGAAGACTATCATCAAAACTATTATGCCAATAATAAAAATCAGCCTTATTGTCAAATGGTTATTCAACCCAAATTAGAAAAATTTGAAAAAGTATTTAAAGATAAGCTGAAAAGTAAAAAATAATTATATCATTTAAAAGGCGAGATAGTATTTTCGCCTTTTTTTATGCCTTTGACAATAATTAAAATTCTCCATAAATGAACCTCAAAAAACCAAGAATATCAATTGAAGAATTACCCCAAGATTTCATTTATACCAAAAAAATATTGAGTAAAAATGGTACTTTCGAAATATCGCAATTTGTTCTTGAACCCGAAAGTACTGAATATGGTGCCTGTGCTTTCATGATAAATAATGTAAATATTCTATTTCGAACTGCAAAAACTACACCAACCAAAATTGGACAATTTGTGACACTTTGGAAAAGAGTAAACCAAGGACCTATCCAACCTTTTGATAGTACCGATGCTATTGATGTATTTATCATTAGCGCCCGAAAAGGAGATCACTTCGGATTATTTATTTTTCCAAAATCTGTTCTTATTAATAACCAAATTGTTTCAGATACAAAAGAAGGAAAACGGGCTATCCGAGTTTATCCTCCTTGGGATCGCACTACTAGTAAACAAGCCCAAAAAACACAGAAATGGCAATCGGATTATTTCTTGGAAGTTACCCAAGATGAAAAAATAGACCTAAAACGTGCAAAATTACTCCTCCCTACAAAATACTAAAAAACTACAATTTCAAAAATAAAGCTTAATTTCAACACCTTACTAATTTAAAAGAAAATGAAAGAAAAAATTGTACAAAACCAAGTATTTTTCCTCTTATTCCTATTAATCATAGGTTTAAATTTAACTCAGGCGCAAGAAAAAAAAGTAGCGCCAACTTCTCAAGAATTATACAACGAAATTGCAGCAATGGATACTGTCCTTTTCGATGCATTTAATGCAAAAGATATGGCCAAATTCAAACCACTTTTTACCGAAGATCTTGAATGGTATCAAGACAATGGCGGATTACTTTCTTACGAAACCGTTTTTACCAATTTTGAAAAAATGTTTAAAAACGAAAACAAACTCACTAGACAACTGGTAAAAGGAAGCCTTGAGGTGCATCCCATAAAAGATTTTGGAGCAATTGAAATTGGTGTTCATCAATTCCGACATATGGAAAACGGAAAAGAAGAAATTGGCACTTTTAAATTTGTAATGATTTGGAAAAAAGTAAACAATCAATGGAAACTATCAAGGGTGATAAGCTATGATCATTAATTTAAATAAAATTTAAAAACCAAAATCTGGCTGATTTATTTACTTTTATACATCAAAAAAAGAATTCAATAAATTAAAAAAATGATCATTAGAAAAGCTTTAATTGAAGATATTAAACAGATTCAAGCAGTGCGAAATTCGGTAACAGAAAATACTTTGTCAGACCCTAACTTGGTAACAGACGAAGATTGCAAAGAATTCTTAACAATAAGAGGAAAAGGTTGGGTTTGTGAAATTGATAATGAAATTGTTGGTTTTGCAATTGTAGATTTAAAAGAAAATAATATTTGGGCATTGTTTTTAAATCCTAAATTTGAGAAAAAAGGAATTGGCAAACAGCTTCATGATAACATGCTTGATTGGTATTTTGAGCAGACAAAAAACACTCTTTGGCTAGGCACTTCACCAATGACTAGAGCGGAATATTTTTATAGAAAAGCAGGCTGGGCAGAAATTGGCACTCACGGTAAAAACGAAATAAAATTTGAAATGACCCATAACAATTGGATATCAAAAAAGGAGAATCAATCTTTTATTAACCCGTAAAATTTAGCTTTCTTTGCATCCTCAAAAAAATGAAATATGAAATGAGCATAACTTTAAATTGGCAAGTAGCACCAATTAGGCATGCAAATTACATATGACCGATAAAAAACAATACATATCAACATATGAAAGCACTTACCTTCTCCAAGTTTGGAGACTCCAATGTTCTTGAATATAAAGAAATACCTGCACCAATTTTAAAAACCGATGAGATTTTGGTCGAAATGAAAGCTATTGGCCTCAACTTTGCCGATGTGTACAGACGAAAAGGGAATTATCACCTCAAAGGAAATCCACCTTTTATAGCGGGTTACGAAGGTGCTGGTATTGTAGTCGATACCAATGGAAATGCTGATTTTAAAATTGGAGACCGAGTAGCTTTTGCCGACGTTCCTTTTGCCAATGCCGAGTTCGTTGCCGTTCCTCTTGAGCATGTAATTCCGATTCCTGAAAATATTTCTTTTGAAATTGCAGCTACAATTCTATTACAAGGTTTAACCGCTCATTATTTGGCAACTGACAGTCACAAAACACAAAAAGGAGAAACCGTTTTGGTTCATGCTTCTGCTGGAGGAGTTGGGCAATTCTTAACACAAATCAGTAAACTTTTGGGCGCGAGAGTTATCGGACTAACATCATCTGCTGAAAAAGCATCCGTTTCAAAACAAAATGGAGCCGACGCTGTTTTTCTATATTCTGAAAATTGGAAAACACAGGTATTCGATTTTTGCCAAAATGGTGTTGATGTTGTTTACGATAGTATTGGCAGTACTTTGACAGATAGTTTTGAAATCACTAAAGAATGTGGCCAAGTTGTATTCTTCGGTATGGCCGGTGGTGATCCCGAATTGGTAAACCCAAGAATGTTGATGGATACATCCAAAACATTAACGGGTGGCGATTTGTGGAGTTATTTAAAATCGAAAGAAGAACGAATTAAAAGAGCACATCATTTATTTGATTGGATTGCAAATGGAGATATTACCATTGCAGCACCGACTACTTTCAAACTATCCGAAGGGAAATTGGCACATGATTATCTGGAAAGCCGAAAAAGCACTGGAAAAATTATCTTGATTCCATAATACATTAAACTCCATAAACACTTTAAAAACCTCGATTGACTCGAGGTTTTTTATTTTTAAACGATTAATAAAAAAGCTAAATAAAAATCAAACAATTGTTAAAACTCCAAATTACAATATGTTTTAATGTTAAAAAACCGAAATTATAATTAAATTTGATTTTTACATTTGGCTTTATAAGTCAAAATTCTAATCAAACCTTATAAAATGAAAAAATCAGTTTTAATTTTATTTTTATTTTCCTATCCTGTAATGGCACAATTCCAAAAAGCAACCGCCCCAATAGCCGATAAAAAAGAGCATATTCGAACCATTCATGGAGAGAGCGTCAACGATCCTTATTATTGGATGTATGATTATTTTGGAAAAGGACCTGATAGCACAAAAGCCGTTGATTATCTAAAAGCAGAGAATGCTTATCTAGAAACAGTAATGAGCGCTACCCAAAAATTACAAGCTGATTTATTTACAGAAATGAAACTTCGAATAAAAGAAAAAGACGAAAGTGTTCCTTTATTCAAAAACGGCTATTTTTATTATACTCGAACAGAAAACGGGAAAGAATATTATAAGTATTGCCGAAAAAAAGGAACTCTAAAGGCTAAAGAAGAAGTACTATTAGACGTCGATGAGATGGCGAAAGAACATTCCTACTATGGTGTAACTGGTTTTGAAATAAGTGATGACAATAAATTATTGGCTTTTGGAGTAGACGAAGTCAGCCGAAGACAATATACTATTTACATCAAAAACCTAGAAACTGGAAAAATTCTCAAGGATGCCGTTATTAATACCGAAGGACAGGCGGTATGGGCAAGTGACAACAAAACTTTTTTTTATGCTTCAAAAAATCCGGTTACGCTATTGTCCGAAAAAATATTCCGTCACACACTTGGTACCGAAAGCACGAATGATGTAGAAGTCTTTCAGGAAAAGGATCCTAGCAATTACATCGGTGTTGCAAAAACCAAGAACAACAAATACATTATGATTTATTCGGTTGCCACAATGTCTTCTGAAATCAGAATGATAAAAGCCGAAAATCCAACGGATTCTTTCACTGTTTTTCAACCTCGATTAAAAGACGTACTTTATGATGTTGTTACTTTAGACAATAAATTTTTAATTCGAACCAATAAAGATGGTGCCAATAATTTCAAATTAATGGAATGTCCTTTAGACAAAACAGAATCTGACAATTGGAAAGAAGTTATTCCTAATCGATCTGATGTTTTACTACAAGGAGTTGAAGAATTTAAAGATTTCATAGTAATCAATGAACGCAAAAATGGTTTAGCAAGTATGAGAGTTCGAAACGCAAAGGACAATTCGGAGCATTATATCAATTTCGGCGAGCCAACTTACACCGCAGATTTTGGACCAAATCCGGAATACAACAGCAAAACCTTCCGTTTTGAGTACACTTCATTGACTACTCCAAATTCTACTTTTGATTATAATATGATTTCAAAAGACAAAAAATTGATGAAGCAACAAACCGTTTTGGGTGGTTACAATTCAAAAGATTATAAAACAGAACGTTTGTATGCAACCGCAAAAGACGGCACTAAAATTCCCATTTCAATTGTTTACAAAAAAGAATTTCAAAAAAACGGAAAAGCACCTTTGCTACTTTATGCGTATGGAAGTTATGGAAACAGTACAGACGCGAGATTTTCAAGTGACCGCTTGAGTTTATTAAATAGAGGTTTTGCATTTGCTATTGCACACATTCGAGGGGGCCAAGAAATGGGACGTCAATGGTATGAAGATGGTAAACTGATGAAAAAGAAAAACACATTTACTGATTTTATTGATTGTTCCCAATTTTTAATTCAAGAAAAATTCACCAGCAAAGAACATTTGTATGCATTGGGAGGAAGTGCAGGTGGCCTTTTGATGGGAGCTGTTGTAAACTTAGCACCAGAACTTTATAATGGTGTCATTGCCGCGGTTCCGTTTGTTGATGTAGTAAACACTATGCTTGATGAAAGTATTCCGCTTACTACGAATGAATTTGACGAATGGGGGAACCCAAAAAATAAAGATGCTTATTTATACATGAAAAGTTATAGCCCTTATGAAAATGTAGAAAAGAAAAACTACCCTAATATGCTTGTTACAACTGGCCTACACGACAGTCAAGTACAATACTTTGAACCATCTAAATGGGTAGCCAAATTAAGAGATATGAAAACCGACAATAACTTGTTATTGCTTCACACTAATATGAATTTTGGGCATGGTGGAGCAAGTGGTCGTTTTGATTATTTAAAAGATGTAGCCTTAAATTTTGCTTTTCTTTTAAATTTAGAAGAGATAAACAATTAAACCACTATGGACTTAAAGTCCATAGATTGGTTTGGCAGACTGAAAGTCTGCGATGTTGAAAAGTAAAATCCATCGCAAATTCGGATATTTAAAGACTTGGAAAAAAAATAATTTACGAATTTGCGGTGGATATTTTTAGAACCTGAAAGGAAAACACACTAAAGCACATCGTTTTAACTATTTTTGAGACCAATAAAAAAGGGGTTTTCAATACAGGAGAGCACTGAAATTACTTTTTTGACAATACATTAAAATCAATCGAGTTACATACTTAAACACCAAATATTAAGTCGAATGACATTAATCTTTTCAGCTGTTTTTAATGGCTGTGAATACTATTGACCAACATTATCATAATGAAATATTGCAATTTATAGAAAAACACATTCCTAAAACCTCTTAAGAATGAAATTCGTTTCTATAATATTTAATGTTTGGTTGTGTATTAAGTCAAAAAAAATAATAACCAAATTCTATATTAGATTTTGTGTAGCTGGAATATACAATGAAAACGAACAACTTTAAAAAAGAAGAAAGATTATTCTCTTTTGTTTTAAAAATAAGAGGGAGCTATTTAAAAAAAAGGCTCCGATTAAAAAATCGGAGCCTTAACTATTTTAATTTATATACCAATTGAAACAGTAACTTTCCAATGCAGCATCTGTGTAAAACAAATGGTATTTACTGCATCGAAACAATTATAAATTCGCTTCGTCTGTTGGCTTGGTGTTCTTCTTCGGAACATTTTACACCATCGGAACATGGATTAACCAATTGAGATTCTCCATACCCTTTCCCGATTAATCGTGCTGAATTAATACCGTTTTTAACCAACCAAGCCACTGTAGCTTTGGCTCTTCTATCGGATAATTTCTCGTTGTAAGCAGCGGTTTGGCGGCTATCGGTATGCGAACGCACTTCGATTTTCATCGCTGGGTATTGCTGCATAACGGTCAATACTTTGGCCAACTCATAACTGGCATCCTTACGAATGTATGACTTGTCCAAATCAAAATAAATCATCGGAATGTCCAAGGTTTTAGCCAAATCTGTTCCTACGGTTATTGGCTTGATTCTTCGCTCCAACTCCATCGAGTAGTCTTTGCTTCCACTGAAACTTTTTGATCTAACTAATCCTTCTTTGGTTTCATAGTCCTCTTTCTCGGCTCTTACATAATATTTTTTGCTGCAATCTACGGGAAAACTATACCTGCCCTGAGCATCGGTCTGGGCAACTTGCAACGGTTTGAAATTGGAATCAAATAAACTCATCTTTGCATTTGATACTACTTCTTTGGTTTCTTGATCTGTTATCAAGCCTGAAAGCACTTGATCACAAATCAATTTTTTGTACTCCACAAATCGGTAAATATCATCGTATCCTTTTCCGCCTTCTCTATTGGATGTGAAAAATCCATTGCGCTTTTTATTGATTAAAAACGCAAAATCATCTTGATTACTATTTATTGGCTCCCCAACGTTTTGAACACACCATAAATTTTCTTCTATCTCAATTTTAGAAACAAAAATATCCAATCCTCCTAAACCTGGGCGGCCATCGCTGGCAAAAAACAATTCATTTTCTTCCGATACAAACGGAAAGGTTTCTCGGCCTTCGGTATTGATTTCCGGCCCTAGATTCTCTGGAGTTCCATACGTACCATCTTGATTGATTTTAACCCTAAACAAATCCGACTGCCCTAATGTCCCAGGCATATCCGAGGCAAAATACAGGGTTTTTTCGTCTTGGCTTAATGCTGGGTGAGCCACGCTGTATTCATTGCTGTTAAATGGCAATTCTGTTACATTGCTCCACTCGCCTTCTGTATCCAATGTGGCTTTGTAGAGTTTTAATAAAGTGTTTTTACTCGAATCTCTTCCTCTTTTGCCCTCTAGGTAGTTGTTTCGTGTAAAATACATGGTTTTGCCGTCTTGGGTAAATATCGGAGTTGATTCATTGAACTTCGAATTGATAGTACGTACAAATCGTTCCGGAATTCCCATCTCTCCATCGGGTTTCATCTCTGATGCATACAAATTGGTAAAGGATTTGTTGGTCCATTTGAATACTTTCTTGGAAACGCCTCCAGTATCTCTTGCGGAAGCAAATACTAATTTATCGCCTAAAAAGGAACTCCCATAATCTGAAAATGCCGAATTAACTCCTGCATCCACTACTTGAAAACGTCCCGAATTGGCCTTGATTTCCTCTAGATAATTTTTATTCTCTTTGAATAATATCCCTCTTTTATCGTTACCACTTTTTAAATTAAACTGTTCCAACATTTGATCCGACTTTTTGTAATCTCCTGTTGATTTTAAGGTCTGTGAGTAGCGGTAATAATATTCGGCCTCTTGATTGGGATACAATGTAAATAGTTGCTCATACCATTTTGATGCTTGTGGCAATTCGGCTTTAAAATAATAGGCATTCCCTAACTTTTGAAACATCTTTTCGTCTTGGTATCCTTTGGCTGCCACTTTCTCATAATTGACTATGGCATCGACATAAGCATAACGATCGTAATTGACATCCGCTTTGGCAACTGTTTTTTTTTGGGCGTACCCTGAGGTCAACAAAAGCAATATAAAAAGGCTATATAGTGTAGTTTTAATTTTCATAGGTGTGGTTTTAAAAGAATCTTGGGGAGATAATTTTGTCAAACTTGTTAAACAATTCGTATCGCAAAAAGATTTCGTGGGAACCCGAATTGTATTGTGCCAATTCTGTTGTGTCAAAATCATAACTGTATCCTATAAACCATGAATCGCTGGCTTGGAAGCCCACCATGGCGCTCATCGCAGCACTCCATCTGTAGGCTAATCCCGCTACGAATTTTTCGTTCATCATGAAATTGGCGCTCACGTCCACCTGAAGTGGTGCTCCTTGTACGTATTTGCTTTGCAACGAGGGTTTGAATTTTAGACTTGGATTTAAATCAAATACGTATCCTGCTATCAGGTAATAATTGATTTTCTCGGTGGCAATATGGCTGCTTGAACTCGAGGTGGCCGTCCCATCAAAATGTACCGTTTCGATTAAATTGGGCGCTGACAATCCTAAATAACCATTATCCGAATGCAAGTAAAATCCAACTCCAATATTGGGCGAAAATTTATTGTCGATATTCTCTTCAAAAATAGCATCGCCTGGATTTTGTTTCAGTTTTGTAAAATCAACGTTTAATAAATTTGCGCTACCTTTTATTCCAAATGACATTTTATATTTATAATTTACAGGGATAGTGTATGAGAAATCAACGGCTATATTGTTCTCATCCGATGGCCCTATTTGATCGTTTACAAATGACAATCCCAAGCCTACTTTACTATCATTTATTGGTGTATTGATCGAAAAGGTGTTCGTCACCGGTGCGCCATCTATTCCTACCCATTGATTGCGGTGTAATGCAAAAATACTCATGGCTTGTCGAGATCCTGCATAACCTGGATTCACGACTATTGTATTGTACATGTATTGGGTGTATTGTGCATCTTGTTGGGCAAAGCCTACAAAGGATAAAAGCATTAATACCAACCCTATTATTTTCGTTTTCATGTGTGTGTTTTTTTTAAGCTTAGGGACTTATCCAACTATTTTCTGTTCAAATACAAATATCCTGATTTCTCAAATGCATTATTGGCACTGTCTCTGTATTTCAGTATATAAAAATAGGTTCCTACGGGTAATTCTGATGATTTCTCTATGGTTACTCGACCTTCGGAAACTCCTTTAAAAGCCCTATCTTCATTATTGTAATGCTCGCGTTCGAATACTAAAACACCCCAACGGTTGAAGATCTCTATCGAATTCTCCGGATAACATTCTAAGCCTTTTACATAAAACTTGTCATTGATCCCTGCCGAACCATCAGGTGACACTGCATTGAAGACTTCTATTGCACAGCCCGAAACACTCAGTACCGTTGGATTATCATCCACCAAATTCAACTCGTCCGATTTATCTTCTACTACTTTTCCGCTTGGTGCTGTACCATAAACAGTAGCTTGATTTGAAATACTTCCTAAATTAATATCTGATTGCTTAATAAAATACAAGCCCGAGAAATGTGTCGTACTGACTTCTCCTATGGCCAATGTTAATGGAGATCCTGACATGATAACTCCTGGTAATGGATCACTAATAGTTACATTACTCAATGGTGTATTACCTGTATTGGTAATTTCAAAACTGTAGGTAATGGTTTCCCCTGGCTGTGCATATCCATCGTTGTTCTCATCCCTGAATTTTGCCGTTTTCACTAAAGCAATACTAGGCCTTTCTACTACAATAGTGATCGTGGCTTGACTGCAATTGCTAGGATTGGCTTTCTCACAAATGCTGTAATTTAAGCTATAGCTACCCCCTGGTGTATTGCCCAACACATTCAACAGCCCATCTGTTCCTATTGTGAAATTTGGACTTGGTGTCAATGTGATACTTACATCTGAAGCCTTAGCCGGCAATCCATTGATTGTGTCATTTGACAATACATTGAGAACTCCTGTTAGTGCTTGAGTTCCATCTACTGTTCCTGCATCGTCATTGACCGCTAGAATATCGGCATAGGTTTTACAACTGATTCCAAAATCTAAATTCAAATTAACTTTTACTGATTCTGTAAACTGAGCGTACAAAATAGTATTGGTGGTTAAACCACAGTCAACATAACTTTTTGATTTTTCTGTACGCGCTTGTTTTAGTATCCCGCTTGGCAATACTTTAACCAATCCAGAAGCTGACATCGCCTCAGAAGCTTGTTCGAAATTAGCTTCTTTTATAAACTCAATTTTATATTCTCCATAAGCTCCTTGTGGCGCTCTTGTTCTCCAATAGCCTTCAACTCCCATCGTTACGCTTCTGGAGAATCCATTAGGACCCGTTACAAATATATTAGGAACATTTGTGGTTCCATTACCAAATCCGGCTGCGTTCAATTCTCCCGCATTTTGGATCCCTTTATAACTTCCATCGCCATTAAAATCAATCCATTCCCATTTACTGAAATCAATTACGCCATTTGCATCTGGTATGTTTTGGGTTACAAGACCATCATTATTGGCATCATACCACTCGTCTTGTAGCCCATTATTGTTCAAATCGTACCATACAAAATCACCAAGCACTATTACATCGGTCGTATCGTATCCGAAATCCAATTGCTGAAAATTACAATCTTCTACTTGGAGTATTAAAAAACTTGGAGTTGTATTAAACAATCCTTGGGCTGCATTCAAATTAGCATCTTGTACTTGTATTACATAATCCCCTGGTATCATTCCTGTAAATGAATAGGAGCCATCTGCTTTGGTTAGACGCAATAAAACTGGACCTGTAGTAGTATTTATTGGTTTTAAAGTAATTGGTACATTGGCCAATGGCGCATTATTTGAAGCATTAAATACTTTTCCTGAAATTGCTGTAGATGAATTACAAGTAACTGTTACTGTTACAACGGCTGTAGTGCAATTAGCTGGGCGTACTAGTTCACAAATAGAATAGGTTAATGTATACGTTCCTGCTGGGGTATTAGCCGCTAATGCAATACTACCATCAGCGCTTAATGTCATATAACCACTTGGATCCGCTGTAACAGTAGTTACTGCTACATTGCTTATAGTAGCTGGATCCAATGCTACAAAATCATTCGATAAAACATTCAAAACTGTTTGCGTTGTTGTGCTACTCGATATTGGACCTGCCAAATCAATATCTGCAAAAATTACTGGTGGTGCCGGATCGGGTACTTTTTCTATGTCTATAGTGATGCTAGCGGTATCACATACTAATGGCACTACCACAGAACATATTTGATACTGCAATACGTAAGATCCTATTACTGTACCAGCGGCAACATTCAAAGTACCATCGGTATTGATTGTTATGCCTGCTGGGTAGCTTCCTACTTCGGATACGGTTACTGTATTTACTGTAGATGTTGTTAATAACACTCCATTTACGGTGTCGTTCAACAGTATGTTATCGGTTGTGCCACCAAATGTACCGTATATGGGTAATAATGCATCATCTTGAGCATCGATTGTATTCACCACTACCACTGAAATTACTGTTTCGCAATTGGCTGGATTCGTTACTTCACAGATTCTATATTCTATACTATAATTACCTGCTGGGGTATTTGCTCCAATGCTTACTGTTCCATCTGCATTCAAGGTTAATCCTGTTGGGACACTTACTCCTGTCAAGGTTACTTCTCCTGGGTTGGTTCCGATCACTACTGGACTTCCGTTTAAGGTGTCGTTGGCTACTAATGTCGCTGTTGTTCCGCCTGGTAATCCATTGATACTTGGAGTCGTTTCGGTTACGGCATCTATTACTGGAACTCCAACTACTACCACTGAAATTACTGTTTCGCAATTGGATGGATTCGTTACTTCACAGATTCTATATTCTACATTATAATTACCTGCTGGGGTATTTGCTCCAACGCTTACTGTTCCATCTGCATTCAAGGTTAATCCTGTTGGGACACTTACTCCTGTCAAGGTTACTTCTCCTGGGTTAGTTCCGATCACTACTGGACTTCCGTTTAAGGTGTCGTTGGCTACTAATGTCGCTGTTGTTCCGCCTGGTAATCCATTGATACTTGGAGTCGTTTCGGTTACGGCATCTATTACTGGAACTCCAACTACTACCACTGAAATTACTGTTTCGCAATTGGCTGGATTCGTTACTTCACAGATTCTATATTCTACACTATAATTACCTGCTGGGGTATTTGCTCCAATGCTTACTGTTCCATCTGCATTCAAGGTTAATCCTGTTGGGACACTTACTCCTGCCAAGGTTACTTCTCCTGGGTTGGTTCCGATCACTACTGGACTTCCGTTTAAGGTGTCATTGGCTACTAATGTCGCTGTTGTTCCACCTGGTAATCCATTAATACTTGGAGTCGTTTCGGTTACGGCACATATAACATTTGAGATAACAATATCTGCTGATTGTAAAGATATGCAACCTGCTGTGTTGGTTACTGTGAAAGTATAGCTTCCAGCATTAGCGTTTACCAATCCAGATGATGAAATACTCACATCACTCGGTGTGAATTCATAAATATTAGCCGAATTAAAATCTATAATTTGGAAACTACCATTAGCGGAACTACAGTTAGGTTGTGTTACCGTTCCTATTGTAGGTTGGTATTGAGGCTGCTCGGTTACTGTTACGGTGGATGTATTGTCAACTGTACAAGGTGAAGTCGCGGCTTGTGTGTACGTGTAAGTTCCGGCTCCTGCTAACGCTGGCGTCCAAGTTCCTCCCACTGCTTCTCCTGTAATGGATGCATATAATTGCGCTTCTGTTACTGTACTTCCTGCGCAGATTACCAAACTTCCGCTTGTTCCTGCACTTGCTGGTAATGCTTGTTCGGTTACTGTTACGGTGGATGTATTGTCAACTGTACAAGGTGAAGTCGCAGCTTGCGTGTACGTGTAAGTCCCGGCTCCTGCTAACGCTGGCGTCCAAGTTCCTCCCACTGCTTCTCCTGTAATGGATGCATATAATTGCGCTTCTGTTACTGTACTTCCTGCGCAGATTACCAAACTTCCGCTTGTTCCTGCACTTGCGGTAATGCTTGTTCGGTTACTGTTACGGTGGATGTATTGTCAACTGTACAAGGTGAAGTCGCGGCTTGCGTGTACGTGTAAGTCCCGGCTCCTGCTAATGCTGGCGTCCAAGTTCCTCCCACTGCTTCTCCTGTAATGGATGCATATAATTGCGCTTCTGTTACTGTACTTCCTGCGCAGATTACCAAACTTCCGCTTGTTCCTGCACTTGCCGGTAATGCTTGTTCGGTTACTGTTACGGTGGATGTATTGTCAACTGTACAAGGTGAAGTCGCGGCTTGTGTGTACGTGTAAGTCCCGGCTCCTGCTAACGCTGGCGTCCAAGTTCCTCCCACTGCTTCTCCTGTAATGGATGCATATAATTGCGCTTCTGTTACTGTACTTCCTGCGCAGATTACCAAACTTCCGCTTGTTCCTGCACTTGCCGGTAATGCTTGTTCGGTTACTGTTACGGTGGATGTATTGTCAACTGTACAAGGTGAAGTCGCGGCTTGCGTGTACGTGTAAGTCCCGGCTCCTGCTAACGCTGGCGTCCAAGTTCCTCCCACTGCTTCTCCTGTAATGGATGCATATAATTGCGCTTCTGTTACTGTACTTCCTGCGCAGATTACCAAACTTCCGCTTGTTCCTGCACTTGCCGGTAATGCTTGTTCGGTTACTGTTACGGTGGATGTATTGTCAACTGTACAAGGTGAAGTCGCGGCTTGCGTGTACGTGTAAGTTCCGGCTCCTGCTAATGCTGGCGTCCAAGTTCCTCCCACTGCTTCTCCTGTAATGGATGCATATAATTGCGCTTCTGTTACTGTACTTCCTGCGCAGATTACCAAACTGCCGCTTGTTCCTGCACTTGCCGGTAATGCTTGTTCGGTTACTGTTACGGTGGATGTATTGTCAACTGTACAAGGTGAAGTCGCAGCTTGCGTGTACGTGTAAGTCCCGGCTCCTGCTAATGCTGGCGTCCAAGTTCCTCCCACTGCTTCTCCTGTAATGGATGCATATAATTGCGCTTCTGTTACTGTACTTCCTGCGCAGATTACCAAACTTCCGCTTGTTCCTGCACTTGCCGGTAATGCTTGTTCGGTTACTGTTACAGTGGATGTATTGTCAACTGTACAAGGTGAAGTCGCGGCTTGTGTGTACGTGTAAGTTCCGGCTCCTGCTAACGCTGGCGTCCAAGTTCCTCCCACTGCTTCTCCTGTAATGGATGCATATAATTGCGCTTCTGTTACCGTACTTCCTGCGCAGATTACCAAACTTCCGCTTGTTCCTGCACTTGCCGGTAATGCTTGTTCGGTTACTGTTACAGTGGATGTATTGTCAACTGTACAAGGTGAAGTCGCGGCTTGTGTGTACATGTAAGTCCCGGCTCCTGCTAACGCTGGCGTCCAAGTTCCTCCCACTGCTTCTCCTGTAATGGATGCATATAATTGCGCTTCTGTTACTGTACTTCCTGCGCAGATTACCAAACTGCCGCTTGTTCCTGCACTTGCCGGTAATGGCGTATCGGTTGGCGTATTATTAGTGTTGGCTGTTCCTGAAACATCGCTTACATCAACTCCTTGCGGATTCTTTCCTGTGGCTGTTGCCGTATTGACTACTTTTCCAGCATCGATATCCGATTGTTTGATGGCGTATGTTCCTGTTACTGTTGAATTAGTAGCGCCTGGTGCTAAACTTGCTATTGGGCTATTCGTTATCGTTACTCCAACCATCGCATCGGTTACAGCGATATTGCTTAACGTAACATTTCCAGTATTGGTTACCGCAAAAGTGTACGTAATCTCATCGCCTACTGCTACTGTTCCGCATACTACTGCTGTTTTTACCAAAGCCAATGAGGACGTTTGAGGTAAAGTAGTAACTAAAGGATCATCAAGTAAGATAGTTGATCCCGAAATATCTGAAATGCCAGTATTCCCATCTGGGTCCGTACCGCTTGCAGATGCACTGTTAGTCACATCACCTGCATCTACGTCAGATTGTTTGATGGTATAGGTTCCTTTAATTGTACTATTTGTTGCGCCAACTGCCAAAGTAGCAATTGGATTTCCTGTTAAAACAATTCCTGGCAAGGCATCGGTTGCCGAAACATTGGTTAAGGGAACATTTCCAGTATTGGTTACTGCAAAAGTATACGTAATCACATCGCCTACGGCACCAGAACCTCCTACTACAGCGGTCTTAACTAATGCCAAAGAAGGTTCTGGTACTTGCAATGAAGCAGAATTTACTGCTATAAATGCACAATCTGACTCTCCTGAAAAAGTTACAACAAGTTTAGCAACTTGTGAGGCATTAGCTGAAGTAATACCTAAATCCGAAAGTTCTAATGACAACAGTCTTATCTCCCTTGTAGAAGCTTTAGCAAATAAGGTTCCATTTTGATTAATTAAATCTAAACTATAAGTACCTAAAACAGGAACTGATATAAAATTTATTGAAATTGGGTTACCTATAGTAACGCCGGATGAATTTACAAACTTTATCACATCAAATTTTGAATTACTAGGTTGCGCTACTTGAGTGACCAAAATATCAGGTTTACCGTCACCTATTGAAGAAGTAAAAATAGCTCCAGACCCAACTGTAAACTCCTCGGAACCGGCAACTATATTAGCAACTCCAACTCCTAAGCTCAAACCATTTAATCCATCTGTGAGTTTAGAAGCAAATTCAGCCTGAGTACCTGATGCGCCATTTAATGGAGGAACCATTGCTGCTACTGCTAAACTACCATCAATCATGGAGCCTTGAAGAAAAACAGAATTAGTTCCGTTAATCGTATAAATTGGCAAACTCCTAAAATTAGAAGGGGTAAAAGTTACCCCATTGGCAGTTAAAGCTGCATCATTGACCCCAGTAGAAAACACCGTAGTCCCAACTCGAAAAGCCAATAAATTATTTTCAGAATCTGGCTGATTTCCAGCAGCAGTAGCACCATTAGAAGACCAATACCCATTCCAGTCCGTATAAATTCTTGTTGCGGCGGTTTGCGCAGTAAGACACTCACTAAAAAGAAAAATTAGTAAAAAAAGGCAACTAAAAAAGAATTGGGCAAGAGAAGACAAAAACACAATAGATCTACTATTGCAATTAAAGTATTTTTTTTTCATAAAAAGGTTTTAAAAATTCAATTTGGATGTTTCTATTAATAAAAACAACTGGCAAAAAGGTGGTATTTTTGCTTACGCTAAAAAACTAGCATTAACAACTAATAATTAAAACAAGCTTTTTTGTTGAAAACTTATTTTGGAGCAAAAGTAAATAACACAGAATCATTAAGATGATTGAAAATTGCCATCACCTATTGATTATGGATATAATTTTGATATACAACATTTTATAATACAGTGTCTACAAAGAAGTACACCTATAGTTGTAATCATATTCAAACCAGATTATATATTTGAAAGCTATTTCTTCTAAATTCTTCTTCAAAACCAAATTTTTAATTTAAAAATACAATAGCATTCTTCATTTAAAAATAAATCTCGAGTTCTCGCTTTTATAAAACTATCCAGTTTGATTAAGCAGTCAAGATTTTGGATTTATACCAAATAAAAATTAAACCAAATACATTTCTATCTCGATGTTTCTTTACCAAGAGTAATAGGGTTAAGCTTTTTTTCTCGCAAAGACGCAAAAGGCGCTAAGATCGGACGAATCACTTTGCGCCTTTGCGTCTTTGCGAGAATCATAATTTATAAATATGTGAGAGAATTTCTGAAACTTATTAATATATAAGTTTCTACAAAAGACAATCTTGTTGGACTAATATATATTTGTTGGGTATTAAAAATTCAAATTATACACACTATTACCTATTTAAGCTAAGGCAATACCAACTAATTTTTAAGAATTTAAAAATCAATCACATACCTCTAAAATAAAGATTCAATAATCGTATTTCAAAAACAGTATACGATCAAATCAAGCTGGAATTAAAAGCAGTATTTCTTTTTCTAAAAGAGTCAGGAGGTTCATTATTATTCAACTTTTTAAAAGCGACACAAAAATTACTATAGCCACTAAAACCTAGGTCGGTAGCTATATTTGCAATAGGCTCTGTTGTTTCTATTAATAAGGATTTGGCTCTTTCTATTTTAATTTTAAGTATATATTGATAAGGGGTCATGCCAATATATTTTGAAAACATTCGTATAAAATGATGATTTTTCCAACGGGTTATAGCCGCCAAATCATCAATTTCAATTTTATCATTAATATGTTCGTTAATATAACTCACAACCTGTTTTATTCTCAAAGGCGAATCATCAGTTATTACTTCATCAGATCGTACTATATCAATTTTTTTATGGATATAATTATTTAAAACAATCGAAACAGTAGTCAACAAATCAATTGATTTAAAAGGCTTTACCAAAAAACCATAAGGCCTTGTTTTTTTCGCTCTATCCAATGTAACAGTATCGGCAAAAGAGGTTAAATACAAAAAAGGAATGGTGTCTAAATGCAACAGATAATTTCCTAAGTCTATCCCATCTTCCTCTCCTATTAGATTGATATCCAAAAGTATTAATTGTGGTTTATTCAAATTGATAATTTCCTTGGCCTTTGCTACATTAGAAACATTAGCAATGACTTCATATCCATTATCAGTCAATATGTTTTTTATATCATTGGCTATCAAAAATTCATCTTCGACTACAAGTATCAGCGGTTTACTCATGATTATTACTATCAAAAATTATATTGTATTGTAATCCTTCCTCATTAATAAGCGATAGACTACCCCCTATTTGTTCTACCAACAAAGACACTAACTCCATCCCAAATGAATTTTTCTTTTTATATTGATAATCAATACCAATCCCATAATCTGTTACAACAAGTTGATATACAGTATCGTTCACGTTTTTTATATCAATGCTAATCAAACCAGTAGAAACATTGGGATAAGCATATTTAATCACATTTGTTATTAATTCATTAATTATTAAGCCAATTGGAATCGCTATTGAGATATCTAAAAACACATTATTTGCATTAACTTTTGCAACTATTTTTGTTGTATCCTTTGAGGATGATTCAATAATTGTTTCACACAAACAGCTAATATATTCTTGTATATCGACTTTTTCTACTTGGGGACTTTGATATAAATTTTGATGGATCAATGCTATTGCTCCAATTCTGGACTGACTTTTCTCGATAAAATCATGAATATCATTATCGGCTCCATTTCTAGCTTGACTTCGTAACAAACTCATTACCAATTGCAAATTATTTTTAACCCTATGATGTATTTCTTTTAACAAAACTTCTTTTGTTTTGAGTAATTGTTCGAGTTTGGCTAATGAATTTTCTATTAGCAAGTTTTTTTCTTCAATTGTTTTACTTTTTTCAGATACTAACTGATTAAAAATCTTTTCTTTTTTAAACTTATAAAAGAAAAATAAAAATAACAAAACAGCAAATAACAATATTGTAATAAAAAAATACATTTTATAATTACTTTTCTGCAATTCCAAAATCATTTTTTGCTTGTCAATGAAATTATTTTTGATTTCAATCTCTTTTTGATTCAAATCATATTTAGTCAACAAATACAGAATTCGCTCCTTATTTTCATTTTCCGTTTTATTTTTTTGCCATTCAGAATATTTTTTTAATAAATCATACGCTTTCTTATAATTCCCTATGGATTTTTCATTATCTGCGTAATCAAAATAAAAAGCAGCAGTATTGATACCAATGTATTGTGAATTATTCTTTATCAACTCTTGCTCTATTTTTTTAAAATAAATACTAGCTTCTGCAGTTTGATTAATTTGATGGTAAGATTTTGCTAATTGATAATCAATACGTGTTTTTGAGTTTTCGTAATCAACATTCAACTCTTTCGCTTTATTACAATAAATAATACTTAAATCGTAATTTTTTTTTAAATAACACAAATCTGCATGTAACAAATAATAAAATGCCTTTAACCCTTTGTTATCTATCTTTTGTAATAAAACATTGATTTTATTTAAGTTGCTTGAAACAGGTGCTACTTTCTTTAGTTTAAGGTTAATTTCGGTATTAAACAACAACAAAATGGTATAACTTTGAATGTCAATATTTTTGATTTCGTTTGCAATTTGAATTGCTTTTTTTGAATAATTTAATGCATGTATATCTTGATTTAACTTAAAATAAATATCAGCAATTTGATTATAACACTTTAACAAACCAAAATTATCTTTTGCTTTTAGAAAAAAATAAGATGCTCGTTCAAAATTTTGTAAAGCTAAATGAGACTTATCTAAACTTGAATAATTAGCTCCTATCAAATTAAAGAGTAATCCTATTTGTTTATAGTTTTGTCCATTTTTATATTTAGAAATGGCAGCAAAAGCTATTCTATTTGAATCTTGATAATTACCCAAAAAATAATTGGCAACAACTTGAAAATATATTGCATCAAGATATAAATCAAAATATTTTTTTTCTTTTAAAATATAAGCAGCTTCTAAAGATACACTTATGGCTTTATTATAGTTCCCCTCATAAATATAATTATATGATTTTATCAAATTATAATAGGCAATTCCTTTTTTATTATTAACCTTTTTAGCAAAATCGAGTAATTCCTCGGCATAATAATTGGATTTAACAATATCACTCTTTTGATATAGTTTACACAAACTAAAGTATAAATCTATTTTTTCATTATTCCTTTCACTCTTTTTTATGTAATTTAATATAGCTTCAATTTCAGTTTGATTATCATTTAAATTTTGACTATATAAAGTAGTATTAACTAGAAAAATGAAAAATGAAAACAAAAGAAAACGAAATGTGTCAAATCTAGGGGCTTTATAATGCATAATAGGGTAGGTAAAATTATAACTATAGAAGATGAATAAATTCGTTAATTAAACAACAAATTGATTATAACAAAGAGCGATAAATCAAAACATTTTTAAAGCTATTTCAGTACCTCCGCTATTTTCAAAGCACATTTTTCGCCATCAATCGCTGCCGAAATAATTCCGCCTGCATAACCAGCACCTTCTCCGCATGGATACAATCCTTTTATTTGCAAATGCTCATAAGAAATAGCATCCCTAGGAATACGAACAGGTGAAGAAGTTCTCGATTCTGGCGCATGTAAAATGGCTTCATTTGTTAGATAGCCTTTCATAGATTTTCCAAATTCTGTAAATCCTTCTCTTAATATTTGAGATAAAAATCCAGGAAAGACTTGTCCCATTTCTACCGAAGTAGTCCCAGGAACATAAGATGTTTTTGGGATACTTGATGAAACTTTATTTTGTGTAAAATCAACCATGCGCTGTGCGGGTACTTTTTGAGTCTGACCTGCTAAATGCCATGCTTTTTGCTCGATACTTTTTTGAAATTCCATTCCAGCAAGAGCGCCAAACTTTTCAAAAGGCTTGAAATCTTCAAGCTTTAATTCAATAACAATTCCAGAATTAGCGGTGGCTTGATCCCGTTTGGATGGAGACCAACCATTGGTAACCACTTCTCCAGGACTAGTGGCGCATGGTGCAATTACACCTCCTGGACACATACAAAACGAGTACATACCGCGACCATTAACCTGCTTCACTATCGAATAAGGAGCTGGCGGCAAATGTTCACCTCGGTAATCGCAACTGTATTGAATGCTGTCAATTAGTGATTGTGGATGTTCGGCTCTTACGCCCAAGGCAAAAGGCTTGGCTTCTATAAGTACTTTTTTTCTATCTAATAATTCAAAAATATCACGAGCAGAATGTCCCGTAGCTAGAATTAATTTATTCGCTAAAATAGTATCTCCTTTTTGAGTTACAATTCCTTCTACTTCATTATTCTTTATCAAAATATCGGTAACCCGCGTTTCGAATAAAACTTTCCCACCACATTCGATAATTTTTTCTCGAATATCTTGAATAATTTGAGGTAATTTATTGGTTCCAATATGCGGATGTGCATCAACTAAAATGTCTCCCGAAGCTCCAAAAGCAACCAATAATTCTAAAATTCTGGTAACATCTCCACGTTTTTTAGATCTTGTATATAATTTTCCGTCTGAATAAGTTCCTGCACCTCCTTCACCAAAACAATAATTGGAATCTTCATCAACAATATGGTCTCTATTGATCGCTTTCAAATCGCGACGACGACCACGAACGTCTTTCCCGCGTTCGATAACTATTGGTTTCAACCCCAATTCGATCAATTGTAAAGCAGCAAAAAGCCCTGCTGGCCCTGCTCCAACAACAATAACTTCTTGTGCAGATGATACATTCTTATAATCGGGAAGTTCTATTTTATGTTCCTGAAAAGGCTCTCCTTTTAAATAAATCAAAACCTTCAAATTGATTTTGATTGCCTTTTGACGGGCATCAATGGATCGTTTCAAAATAATTACTTGCTGAATATCATTAGCCGAAACTTTAATTTGTTTGGACAAATAATCTTTGAGTAACGACTCATTGGAAGCGATTTCTGGTGAAACCTGTAATAGGAGTTCTTGTGGCATGTTTTTATATTCTGAATTTATGGAAAAAGCTTGTAAATATCTTCTCTTTTGGCAAATCTAGCTAATTCTATCACTTCTCCATCAAAGTAAAATCCTAATCTATATTTTCCAATTCTTATTCTGTAAGCTTCTGAATGACCTTTCATCTTTCTTAGATTAGATATCAGATTAGAATTTTCTGTGTTTTTTAAAACTATAATAACATCAAATAAATTAGTTTTCAACGATTCATCATTAATTTTGGATACATCTTTAGAAAATTGCTTTAAGTATTCAACTTTCATTTACCTAACATTTTGAAGATTTCTTCCTCACTAACTTTTTCATTTCTATCGGCTTCTTGCATTAAAAGAAGCATTCCCATATCCTCTTTTTCTTCATCAGATAAGTTATTAAATTGATCAGATTGCTTATTTTTAACGTACGTTTGCACTGCATTTTCTATCAATCCCTTGACACTTGTTTTTTCAAATATCGAAATTACTTTCAATTTCGTCAAAGTAGCTTCATCTATGTCTATTAATTTTCTCATTGGGAATAAATTTTACACAAATATATACGATATATACGATATATACAAAAAATTAATTATACTAAACTTTGTAACTTTACATTTTTAAAATCAAATGAAATTTATAAAAATATAATGTCCAGAAAAATAAAACTAATATGGGATTTTAGAGGCCCCGCTTCGGCAAAAACAGCCGAACACCACGAGATTCATTTGAAAGAATACATACTCATTGAAAAACTATCAATAAATAGTACTGGTTTCCAAATCTTGGATGAAATGTATGCGATAGCTTATATGGTAGTGACTGAAGAAAATATGATTCAGGTACGCGATGCTTTGAAACCACATCGCGGGGAAGTATATCAGTAATTAGGTAGCAGAAAGCATTTTTCAGTCTGCACTTTATCGGTCTATAAATCAAAAAGCCGATTTTCAAATGAAAATCGGCTTTTTGATTTATGAGAAAATTTTTTACTTTGAGACTTTTTTCCTGAAATCTGAGTTCTATATTCTGTAAACTAATTCGCAACTTCACTAATGAATTTTATTCGCATTAAGCGCAATTCATCTAGATCATAGTCTCCATCAAATTCTTTGAGTGCTTTTTCAATACTATCAGATTCTGATTCCATAAAATATTCATGAATTTCTTCTTGTTGGTCATCATCCAACATTTCGTCAATCCAGTATTTTATATTTAATTTGGTTCCAGAATATACAATTTGCTCCATTTCTTTGATCAAATCATCCATTTTCAACCCTTTTGCGGAAGCGATATCAGTCAGTGCCAACTTTCTGTCTATATTTTGAATGATATATAACTTGTTAATGGAATTGACACCCGTTGATTTTACTACCAAATCATCGGGACGAATTATATCGTTCTCTTCTACGTAACGGTTAATTAATTCAATAAATTCTTTACCATATTTTTTAGCTTTTCCTTCTCCAACACCGTGAATATTAATCAATTCAGCTTGAGAAATTGGGTATTTCAAAGCCATATCTTCCAGAGAAGGATCTTGAAAAACCACAAAAGGAGGAACACCTAATTTTTTGGCTACTTTTTTTCGCAATTCACGCAACATTGACATCAACAATTCATCAGAAGTTCCTGATGATTTTGCCGCAGTCACAATAGCTTCATCTTCGGATTCATTATATTCATGGTCTTCGGACATCATAAAAGATTGTGGGCTTTTTAAAAATGCCAATCCTTCTTTTGTGATTTCTATAATACCATAAGTTTCTATATCCTTAGACAATAAACCAGACACAAGAACTTGTCGCAATAAGGCCATCCAATATTTCTCGTCATGATCAGATCCTGAACCAAAAAAAGATTGGGAATCTGTTTTATGAGCATTTATAACTGCATTCACACGCCCAATTAAGGTGAAAACAATTTCTTTGGATTTATAAATATGTTTGGTTTTCTTGACTACTTCTAATAATTTCAGCACTTCGTCTTTGGCTTCCACTTTTGATTTTGGATTGCGAACATTATCATCCATATCCGCTCCTTCTCCTGTTTCACTATCAAATTCTTCACCAAAATAATGCAATAAAAATTTACGCCTAGACATTGATGTTTCAGCATAAGCTACAACTTCTTGCAATAATGCAAAACCAATTTCTTGCTCTGCAATAGGTTTTCCAGATAGAAATTTTTCTAATTTTTCAACATCTTTGTATGAATAATACGCCAAACAATGTCCTTCCCCGCCATCTCTACCTGCACGTCCAGTTTCTTGGTAGTAACTTTCTAAAGATTTTGGAATGTCATGATGAATTACAAAACGAACATCGGGTTTATCAATTCCCATACCAAAGGCAATAGTCGCTACAACAACTTCTACATCTTCCATCAAAAACATATCTTGATGTTTGGCTCTTGTTTTAGCATCTAATCCAGCATGATAGGGCACGGCACTTATACCGTTTACTTGTAAAACTTCGGCAATTGCCTCTACTTTTTTGCGACTTAAACAGTAAATAATTCCCGATTTTCCTTTATGTTGTTTGATAAACCGAATAATATCCGATTCAATATTTTTGGTTTTGGTACGAACTTCGTAATATAAATTAGGCCTGTTAAAGGATGCTTTAAATGTGGTAGCATTTGCCATATCCAAATTTTTCAAGATATCTTCTTGTACTTTTGGAGTAGCAGTTGCAGTAAGACCTATTATGGGAACTTCGCCCAATTGCTTAATAATATTTTTTAAATTACGATACTCCGGTCTGAAATCATGACCCCATTCTGAGATACAATGGGCTTCATCTATTGCAACAAATGAAATAGGTACCGTTTGAAGAAAAGCTACATATTCTTCTTTAGTTAAGGATTCTGGTGCTACATATAACAATTTCGTTATACCTGCGGTAATATCCGATTTAACTTGAGTAATTTCAGTTTTATTCAGAGAAGAATTTAAAACATGGGCAATTCCATTTTCGGAAGATAGACTTCGAATGGCATCTACTTGGTTTTTCATTAATGCAATTAAAGGAGATACAACTATTGCTGTCCCTTCCTGAATTAAAGCAGGCAGTTGGTAACAAAGAGATTTCCCCCCGCCAGTTGGCATTATAACAAACGTATTCTGTTTATTGAGTAAACTTGTTATGACTTTTTCTTGCAAGCCTTTAAATTGGCTAAAGCCAAAATATTTCTTTAATTCTTTATGTATGTCAATTTCGTTTGAATTCATTCTTTAATATGTGGTATTTTGTATAAATTTGCGGCACATAAAGATACAACTTTCTTTTACACATACAAATTTAAAATTATCTGTTTTGATTACAAAAGAAAATATATTGGCAAATGCCAAGAAAACAATTGAATCGGAAAGCAAATCAATTGCTAAACTAATTGATTTCATTGACGATACTTTTGCGGAAGCGGTACAATGCATTTATAATTCCAAAGGAAGATTAGTTGTGACCGGCATTGGAAAAAGTGCTATTATTGCTCAAAAAATGGTAGCTTCATTCAATTCTACCGGCACTCCTTCATTATTTTTACATGCCTCGGAAGCTATTCATGGAGATTTAGGAATGATCCAAAATGAAGATGTTATCATTTGTATTTCTAAAAGCGGCAATAGTCCCGAAATTAAATCCTTGGTCCCTCTATTGACTCGTTTTGGCAATACCTTAATTGGAATGACTGGAAATATGACATCCTTTTTGGCCAAAGGTTCTCATTTTGTATTAAATACAACAGTAGACACAGAATCCTGTCCATTAAATTTGGCTCCAACAAATAGCACTACTGCTCAATTAGTTATGGGAGATGCATTGGTGGTTTGCTTGATGGAAATGCGTGATTTTAAAGCTGAAGATTTTGCTAAATATCATCCTGGAGGAGCTTTAGGGAAAAAATTATTACTTCGTGTAAAAGATATGCTTGAGAACTCACTAAAACCTGAAGTAGGACCAGACACACCTATTAAAAAAGTTATTTTTGAAATTTCAGAAAAAAGACTTGGAGTTACAGCTGTAGTAGAAAACAACAAAGTGATCGGGATAATTACTGATGGTGATATTCGTAGAATGCTAAACGACAGAGATACTTTTACGGAATTGACGGCAAAAGATATTATGACAAAAAGCCCAAAAATGACAAACTCAAATGAAATGGTAATTGATGCTTTTAATATCATGGAAGACTTCTCTATAACTCAATTAGTAGTTGTCGATAATGGTGAATATAAAGGTGTATTGCATTTACATGATATTTTAAAAGAAGGAATCGTATAATGGCAAAGAAAAACCTAGGCGAAATGTCCTTTTTAGACCATCTTGAAGAATTAAGATGGCTTCTAGTTCGAAGTACCACAGCTGTTATTATTATGGCATGTGTCACTTATTTTATTAGTGATTATTTATTTGACGTGATTATTTTCGGCCCAACAAGACCCTCTTTTTTCACTTACACTTTTTTTTGTGATTTATCGCATCAATTGGGTTTTGCAGATAGTATTTGTATCACTGAAATGCCTTTTATCATTCAAAACACTGAAATGGAAGGACAGGTAAACATCTTTGTTTGGATGTGCATCTTGGCTGGTTTTATACTAAGTTTTCCATATATTTTGTGGGAAGTATGGAAATTCATTGGCCCAGCTCTTTATGAAAAAGAGAAAAAAAATGCCAAAGTCTTTATATCCACCTCTTCGTTACTTTTTTTTATGGGTGTCCTTTTTGGATATTATGTGGTTATTCCAATGTCTGTTAATTTTGTGGCTACCTTTACCGTTAGTGATGTTGTAAAAAACCAATTTACACTAGAATCATATATAGGTATGGTAAAAACAAGTATTTTGGCCAGTGGATTATTTTTTGAGTTACCTATAATTATTTATTTTTTAACAAAATTAGGCTTAGTCACGCCTGTTTTTTTAAGAAAATATTGGAAATATGCAGTAGTAATAATTTTAATTGTGGCAGCAATTGTTACGCCTCCCGATGTGGTGAGTCAAACCATTGTAGCGATCCCAATGTTACTTATTTACGAAGTAAGTATCTTGATTTCAAAAATTGTAGTGTATAACAAAAAGAAAGAAAATGTCTGATATCATTCAAGAATTTAACGATTACCGTTCTAAAATGAACGAAAAATTATTGGCGGACAATAATAAAATTGTAAAACGCATTTTCAATCTAGATACGAATGCTTATGCGGCAGGAGCTTTGGATGTAAAAACCAAAGAATTACTGGGATTAGTGGCATCGGCGGTATTACGTTGTGATGATTGCGTAAAATACCATTTGGAAACCAGCCATAAAGAAGGCGTTACCAAAGAAGAAATGATGGAAGCCATGGGAATTGCAACCCTTGTAGGTGGTACAATTGTAGTACCTCATTTGCGAAGAGCTTATGAATTCTGGGAAGCATTGGAGGAGCAAAAATAGGTAGCAGGAGTCAGAAATCAGATAAGAGTTCATCCTTTTTCAAATTCTAGTTACACGATTAAAAAACTAAAATTGAAGTTAAAACCTAAAACCAAATAAACGAAATTCGTTTCTTTGCAACAATATAAACTTAGTTACTCAGTAACTATGCTACTTAGCAACTTTAAAACATGAAATTAAGAGCAGAGAATTTAATAAAAACATACAAAGGGCGTTCTGTTGTAAAAGGCATTTCGGTAGAAGTAAACCAAGGTGAAATTGTGGGGCTTTTGGGACCAAATGGTGCTGGAAAAACGACCTCTTTTTATATGATTGTGGGATTGGTAAAACCAAATTCCGGAAATATTTATCTGGAAGATTTGAATATCACAGATTACCCAATGTACAAAAGAGCCCAACAAGGAATTGGGTATTTGGCGCAAGAAGCTTCTGTTTTTAGAAAACTAAGCATTGAAGACAACATCTTAAGTGTATTGCAATTGACCAAATTATCCAAAGAAGATCAAATTGCCAAAATGGAAAGCCTAATTGCGGAATTTAGTTTGGAACACATTCGAACCAACAGAGGTGATTTGCTTTCAGGAGGGGAACGTCGTCGTACTGAAATTGCCCGTTGCTTAGCCACTGACCCTAAATTCATTTTGCTTGACGAACCTTTTGCCGGTGTTGACCCAGTAGCCGTTGAAGACATTCAAAGAATTGTTGCTCAATTGAAAAATAAGAATATTGGAATTCTAATCACTGATCACAACGTACAGGAAACATTAGCCATCACGGATAAAACATATCTTATGTTTGAAGGTGGAATTCTAAAAGCTGGTGTCCCTGAAGAATTGGTTGAAGACGAGATGGTGCGTCGTGTATACCTAGGTCAGAATTTTGAATTAAGAAAAAAGAAGTTAGAATTTTAGAAAAACAGTTAGCCGATTTCAGATTCAGAGAAAAAGAAACAACATCAATAAGAGCTATTTAATAGTCAAAACCTGAAATCTGAAATCTCAAACCCGAAATCTGTTTTCTGAAATCTGTTTTCTGAAACCTGAAACCTGAACACTACTCTACTGTAATATATTGCAATTGTTGTAAATCTCCATTGTAAATATTGACATCTACTTTATAATCGATTCCGGGTACTTTTGCTTTTTCAGTAAATTGCCAAAAGAGCCAATCGTCCTGAATTTCTTCCCTGTAAAAATTATAATTAGCGATCCAAAAAAGATAATCACTAAACTCTTCTTTCAAGAAATCGTCATAATATTTCTCTCCTGTATAAATTATTGGCCGCACTCCATAATGCAATTCAACTGCTTTCAACCAACGGCGTAAACCAATTTTTAAACGTTCTAAAGATTGTTCTTTTGGTAGCTTTTCAATATCCAAAACGGGTGGTAAATCCCCTTTTTTAAGCTTTACTGTTTTTATAAAAAGTTCGGCTTGCTCGAGGGAATTCTCATTTGGACGATAATAATGATAAGCGCCACGAATCATTTTATTTTCTTTGGCGCCAAGCCAATTTCTCTTAAATTGATGATCAACCCTATCTTTTCCTACTGTTGCTCTAACAAAAACATAATGCAATGGATATTTTTCTTCTATAGTATCTACATAGGACCATCGAATTTTTCCTTGATATTCGGAAACATCCAAACCTATAACTTTTCCCTCGCTTTTCTCCATAACTTTTAAATTACGGGCTTCAGAAAAAACATTGGTTTCCTTATTAAAATGAGATTTAAAACCTAAATAATAAGCAAAACTAGAACGGTAATGATACCCTAAAGACAGAACAACAAAAAGTAAAAATCCAAACACAAAATACCTTATTAATTGAGCAGGCAAAATGGAGTTTTTCTTTTTGACCTTCCTACTGTAGGTCGTTCGTGTATTCTTTCTTTTCATTCAAAAAAATTACTTTTTTTTCAACATATTATTGATTACCGAAAGCAACACATAGAAAATAATAACCAATGCAACTCCTAAATACTGTAGAAAAAACAACAACAAAACAGAGATTGCTAAAAAAATAATTTGAAGCGCATTATCCTTGAAATTAAATTTTTTGATTTTTAAAGAAAATAAAGGAATTTCGGCATTTAAAATATAAGCACTAAACAACGTTATTACCAATAAAACCCATTTCTCTGTAAAGATTTCAAGTACTGCTAATGAGTCGTTTGAATAATACTGCAACACCAATGGAAGACTCAATATAAAAAGAGCATTGGCAGGAGTGGGCAAACCGATAAACGAATCGGTTTGACGAGTATCTATATTGAACTTAGCCAAGCGATAACATGATCCCAAAGTAATAATAAATCCTAAATATGGAAAAAATTGCAGGTAACCTTCACTCATTGCAACTGAACTGCTTTGCATCATTTTGAACATTACAAAACCTGGAACTACGCCACTGGTAACCATATCTGCCAAAGAATCCAATTGCAGCCCCAATTCACCGGTAACTTTAAACAAGCGAGCAAAAAACCCATCAAAGAAATCAAAAAATATTCCAAGTGAAACAAAAAAGAAAGCCATTTCAAATTGATTTTTACTTACAAATACTACTGCAATACAGCCACAGAAAAGATTAAGCAATGTAATGGTATTCGGAATGTGTTTTTTAATGTTCATAAGTTATAATTTGTTTGATATACGTGACAAATTTAATACAATATGTGAAAGCGATGCTCGTTTTATATGAGAGATTTTTATTTTGAACCATCAAAAAGCATTAATTAATTGAATTGAAGTAGCTACATCATTAAAAAACTTTATTTTTGACAAAAATTTAAAACGCATCAAGTCTACAAACAAAAACCTTTGAAAAAAAAAATCCTTTTCTTACTTCTTTTCGTTGTAAACGCTACCTACAGTCAAACTGTTCGAAAATACTCGAATGAGTTTATGAATATAGGTGTAGATGCTGCAGCTTTGGGAATGTCAAATGCAGTTGTAGCATCCTCAGCAGATGTCAATTCCTGCTATTGGAATCCAGCAGGACTAATTCATTTGAAAGAGAATCAAATTTCGTTAATGCATTCCAATTACTTCGCCAATATTGCCAAATACGATTATGCTGCTTATGCCAGTCCTATTGATGACAGAAGTGCATGGGGGTTATCATTAATTCGTTTTGGAGTTGATGATATTTTGAATACAACTGATTTAATAGACAATGAAGGCAATATCGATTACAACCGAATTAAACTGTTTTCAACTGCCGACTATGGATTCACTTTTTCATACGCTGTAAAATTACCTGTTGAAGGGTTTCAATATGGCGTAAATGCCAAAATTATTCGCCGAATAATTGGAGATTTTGCAACTTCTTGGGGTTTCGGTTTTGATCTTGGACTGCAATTTGAAAAAAATAACTGGCAATTTGGTTTCATGCTTCGCGACATTACCACTACCTACAACATTTGGAATATTAATGAAGAAGCCTATCAAAAAATAGCCGATGCTATTCCTGGTGAAAACCAAGAAATTCCAGAAAGTACCGAAATCACTCCACCAAAAGCACAACTGGGTGTAGCTAAAAAATTTGAATTTCATGATGATTATAGTCTATTGACGACCGCCAACATGAACATGCAATTCACACAAACCAATGATTTAATTTCTACCTCTTTTGTAAGTATTGACCCTGCCATTGGTTTGGAATTTGGGTATTCCGATTTAGCGTTTTTGAGAGCAGGAGTCGGAAATTTCCAACAGGTAACCCAATTAGACAATTCAAAAAAAATAGGCTTTCAACCCAATATTGGTTTGGGTTTCAAATACAAAGGTATTGCTGTTGATTATGCATTGACGGCATTGGGCAACCAAAGCACTGCTCTGTATTCGAATGTTTTTTCTCTAAAAATTGACTTATCGTTATTCACCAACTAAATAGCTATTTTTTATACCACTTTAAATAAAACTCGAAGAAAAAATCTCATGATTATGAAATCGCTCCTTTTTAGAAAAATTTTAATTAGCATTATTGTATTGAGTTCAGTATATAGCACACTTGCCCAAAGTGTTTCTTTGTCAAAAAATGCCAAAATTAGTGTTTTAACATGTGGAACTGGGAATGAATCGTATTCCTTATTTGGCCACACAGCGATACGAGTAAGTGATTCAGAAAACAATATAGACATCGTTTATAATTATGGTGCTTTTGATTTTCAAACGCCCAATTTTGTTCCAAAATTTGCTAAAGGAGATTTAGACTATTTCATTGTCAACGACAGGTATATCGATTTTATTAATCAATACAACTATGAGAAAAGAGATGTTTTTGAGCAAGAATTAAACATTCCGTTTGAACTAAAACAAAAATTATTTGACAATTTAGCTCAATCTATGCTTTCTGATGAGCGATTGTACAAATATAAATTCATAGATAACAATTGCACTTCAAAAGTAGTAGATGTAATCAACAAAACGCTGCAATCAACGGTAATCAAAAAGAAAGTAGACACCGATAAAACATATCGAACAATTTTATACCCTTATTTTGACAATCATTTTTATGAAAAACTAGGAACTAGTATTGTTTTTGGAACAAAAGTAGACCAAATGGGAACTAAAATATTTTTACCATTTGAATTACTGGAAAGTTTAAAACAAATTAAATATAACAATCAACCCTTTTCCAAAGAACCCATAACCATACTTACTTTTGAAAAAGAAATCCCAACTTCTTGGTGGAATAATGCTTACACCTATTTATTATTCTTAGGGTTTGTCATTTTGATTAACAAAAAAAGCATCGATTTTGTGTATTTATTTAGCATCGCTTTATTGGGTTTGCTATTTACCTTTTTAGGTTTTTATTCTTTTCATCACGAACTGGAATATAACTATAATATTTTGTTGTTTAATCCAGCACTATTTGTATTGCTCTATTTTTGGAGTACTAAAAATCCCAAATGGACTTACAAACTTTGTATAATAAATATAATAATGATGCTTTTATATTTCTTTATAATCATTCCTAAAGTACATTTAATGATTGTTTTACCAATATTGATTACCAATTTTACAATCTTAATTCGCGTAGCTATAAAACATAAAAAGCGAATTCCAATTATCATATAATACCATTAGTGGATGTAAAATAGTCCACAAAGATGCGAAGTTATTTTTTTTCAAGACAACGATAAAAATCATTGCATAGCCTTCGCTGTGGAATTATTTTCTGAGGACGTATTGGAGAAAAAGAACGAATAGATTGGGCTATTTTATATGTGCTAATGGTATAGTATTCTACAACCTATTAAAAACAGACAAGGCATTAAAATTCATTTCTATTTCCAATGAACTTTAATGCCTTATCTTTAGATTGTATATTCCCGACAATTAAAACAATAACTTATTATTGTCCTCTATAAAACAAAACGGTAGAAATAGTTTTAAAAGCTATACTTAAATCCAAGTAAATGCTTCGATGCTTAATATAATACAAGTCGTATTGTAGTTTTACCAAGCTGTCTTCTAATTTTTCCCCATAGGAATAATTGACTTGAGCCCATCCCGTAAGACCCGGTTTTATGATATGGCGTGTTTCATAAAATGGCATAATTTGAGCAATTTCCCTAACAAATACTGGTCTCTCAGGCCTTGGTCCAATTACAGCCATTTCTCCTTTTAAAATATTTATAAATTGTGGAATTTCATCAATTCTGGTTTTTCTCAAAAATTTTCCAAATTTAGTAATTCTGGTATCATTTGTTTTCGTAAAAACAGCTCCTGATTTTTCGGCATTTTTAACCATGGTACGAAACTTTATGATTTTAAACACTACACCATCTTTACCTACTCTTTTTTGAGTATATAATAATTTCCCTTTATTCCAAAACAGGTTCCCAACCAACAGTAAAGGCAACAATAACAATCCAACACCCAATCCAATTATTGAAAAAACAACTTCAAATAATCGTATTAAATAAATGTATAATTTATTTTGATTGGAGCGACTGAAAGGAAAAAATCGATAAAAGTCCCGAGAAATATACTGAACAGGAATACGCTGTGTTTTGCTTTCATATACTTGTGTATATTCCCGAATACTCTTTCCTGATTCTAAAAAATGAAGTAATTGTTGGTATAATTCAGGAGTAATTCCATCGGTTTTTTGACAAGCCACCACTATTTCCGAAATTCCATTTTCAGAAACAAACGACTTCAAATCATCTCTTCTAATATGTTTTACATATTGATACTCAAACTCAGTTTTAGAATAAAAATCGGAATTCACATATCCAATTATTTTATAATGTGGATCCACTTGTTCCAATCCCAATACCAATTCCTGTACTTGCTCTCTATCACATATTAAAATCGCTTTTTGAACAAAACGATGTGAAGCTAAAAACTGAACATAAATCATTCTCCAAGCATACAATGCTATAAAAATTGTACCATAAAAAACAAGCAATTGCCACCTATTTTTGGGCAATTGAGGAGAAAAAACAGGCGTTAATAAATAGAATATTACGGTTGTAGAAGTTGTCAAAATAGCACTTCTCAATACTTGAAAATGATTGCTTGCCACTTGCAAATTATACATTTCAAAAATAGCGCCAAAAGCATTTAAATAAAATGCTAACACAATTGTCCAATAGAAATTTGAAGTTGAAAATTCAAAGTAATTAAATTCAAAAAAAAGTCCAATTCCATACAAACTTAACAAAACAAAAACCACATCAAAAAACCGTAAAAGTATTTTACGTTCTGAAATTTCGAAGTGCATTTTTTTCTTTTTACTCATACTCTTTAATTAAAGATTGTATATTAATCATAATCTATAAAAAATTAAACTTTTATTTTAAAATATTCATCCAACTGAGTTTAACCTTTACCCATTCAAACTGTTCCGCTTTTTGCCTAGAATTCAAAACCAGTTCAGTAAACAAAACCTGGCTTTCTATCAAACTTTTTAGAGCATCAACCATTTTTTCTACATCATTATCTGGAATTAATAATGCTTCTTTTTGCTCCTCTAACATATAGGGGATTCCACCAACATTAGTTGAAACCACTGCCAATCCCAATGACATCGCTTCAATTATACTGACTGGCATATTGTCAAAATGGGTTGTATTTATAAAAATATCAGATTCTTTTGAAATTTTGATCCAATCAAGTTTAGATAATTTTCCTGTAAAATGAATATCTAAATCCAAATCCTTGGCTTTTTGTTTGGCTTCTACTAAACTCCCATCCTTTTCAGGCCCAACCATTCGCAAGGTTGCTAATGGATATGTCTTTTTTAATTCGTAATATACCTGAACCGCCATCATAGGATTATATATTCTTGAGAAGGAACGCACCCATAATAAATTTGGCGAGGCTTTTATTCGTGCCAAAAAAGGATAATTATGAAGCTCAATTGCATTTGGAATATAAATTACATTTTTATACCCCAAAGTATTGAATTGTTCCTTTAAAAAAAGAGAAGGAGATACATTATGATAAGAATTTTTGAATATCATTTTACAAATTCTAGGATTCTGATGCAACCTAAAAGCTAAATTGCCTCCATGCAAAATAGGAATATATTTTATTCTTAAAACCCTACACAACTGAGAAGTGCCAAAAGCATACCAAAAATTGGTCGTACTATAGGTGTCAATCAATACTGCATCTGCTTTTCTAAATCGAAACACAGTGTACAACATGGCGACTAAGCGTAATGATTTATTTTTTTTTGAAGAACTGTAGCATATATTGAACCCTTCTTGCTCCAAAAGTGGGCCAAGAGTTTCAATAGTCGTTGGAGTAACTCCATGTTTGGACAATTTATTCCCTATGTAGAGTAGGTTCTTCAATAGTATAAACTTTTAATAATGATAATGCATAAACAAATGCAGGGGCAGCAAGACGCATAGCAGCATGATTAATTGTAAATAACCAAAAAGCCAAAAAAGATAACGCCAATAAATTTTGGCGATTATTTACAAATAAAAATAATGGTGTAAAAAAAAGAATCATCAAATCTATTAAACCAAGAGAACCATGCTCTGCTAACATTCTGGTAATTTCATTGTGTGTCGCCAAATCAATTCCTGTTTGTTGTTTTCGCAATTCCTTATTTTTACCCACTCCAACTCCTAAAAAAGGATTATCCAGAAACATTTGAAATTCAGATGCAATAAGCACTTCTCTACCGCTCAGTTGACTTTGTTTTTTTCGACCTAAAGCATCTTCATTAGCATATCGCTTATCGATTAAACCACCAGTTTGTATGGAACTGTATCCCCAAACTCCCAATCCAGCCACTAAAGCGAGTATAATAATCAAACCTATCTTGGGTTTCGTATTGAAATTAGCTTGAAAATAGAGCACTGCCATAAATAAAATAATCATAACTATTGCAGTAAACACTCCACCTCTTGAAAAAGTTACGATTCCTCTAAAAGCAAAAACGAGTACCAAACCACCATTTAAAAGTTGCAGCAATGTGTTTTTAGAATTCAATAGTAATTGTACAAAAAACACAAATATACCCAATCCCAATATTGTTGATACTTGATTGGGTCCAAATCCTCCTGAGGTCTCAAAATTGGATTGCGTTCCCGTAACTACATCTTTTACACTAGGTGTGTATAAATACAGATACACCACAATACTAATTAAGGGCAACGAAAAAGCTGAAATAACTCCTTTTAATCGATCAAAAGTTATTTTTCTTTGAAAACAATATATAGCACTAATTCCCAAACATACGGGACCTGAAATATTAAAAGCAATTGCTTTTCTAATATCCGTATCAAAATTTAAGGAAACTGTTGACAAAACAATACTTGGAACCAGTAATACTAAAAAGATCCAATACATCAATGCATTCTTTGAAAATCCAGAATAAATCAGACCCAAAAACATAAAAAACATAACAGAATATTTCCCAAACTCATTTAGAATCATTCCATCAGTCATTCTTAAAAGCACCTCAACACTAACTATATAAGCTGATAGCATTAGAACTTCATTATTCTTGTTCTTCGTTTTAACAATATAAAAAACACCAAACACCAATATTCCTAAAGTGTATATTTTTGAAAGAAAAGGCAATGCAAAAATCAATACTCCCATAAAAGCATGAAATAGCACCAAATAAACATAGGATAATTCTTCTTTCTTCATTTTAAATAGTTTGCAACCAATTTAAATATTTTTTTAATACACTTTCAGCAGTATAATTACCTTGTATCGTATTATAAAGTGCATTACCAAATTCAAGTCTTAACTTTTTATCCTCCACAAGTTTTAGAATAGCGTTATAAAACAAATCTGAATTATTGGAATCTACTATAAATCCATTTTTGTTGTTTTCTACAATAGAACCAATTTCGCCTACATTCGTTACCACGACCGCTTTTTTATTCAATCCATATTCCAATAGCGCTACAGGCAAACCTTCTGATTGAGAGGTCAAAATGGCTATTGAAGCTTGATTAAGTATGTTTTCTACATCTAATTTGGAACCATACAGAAATACATTATTTACTAAATCAAACTCAATAATTTGATTTTTAATTTGAAAGGAATATTCATCTTCAAAATCTTTTCCAACCAAATGAAAAGTCCAATCTGGACGAGATTTTTTGAGTTTTTTGGCTACTTCCAATACTAAAAAATGATTTTTTTGTTCCCTTAAATTGGCCAAAGATACAACTCGTTTTCCTTCAATTCCTTTTAGTTTTGTTTCTGCAACGATACCTGCTTCGTTCACTGGAAAGTTTGGCAAATAAATAACATTTCGAGCTTTAAGTTTTAACTCAGACCACGATTTTAATTTTTGATTAACTGCGATAATTCCACAAAAAAAAGAAGCTGTCAGCTTCAATACAAAATGAGGTCTAACGGCTAAAAATTCATTATTCCCATAATGATCATGTCGAATAATGCTAATAGACGGACGAATCATTTTTAATAAAAAAGCTATAAAAAAGGAAGTACTATGCGCATGAACATGAGTTACTTTATTTTTTTTAACAAAATAATGTAATCTATAAAGTGCTCCAAAATCAAGCTGCCTTTTTTTGTTCAAAAACAAATAGGAAACACTTGGATGAATCTGATTTAGTAAAGCACCTTCTTTTCTAGTGGCAATCAAACCCGAAAACTCAACTTCAGCAGCTAGTGTATTGGCATAATTTACTGCCATACGTTCAGCACCACCAGCTTCCAGGGAATCTATGATTTGGAGAATTCTCATTGATTTATAATCCAATTTTTAAAATCGATATAAGTCCATTTTAACGGACCCCAAATATTTATTTTTTTAGAATCACTATTCAATCGGTTCCCATCATATACATAATAAAACTCATTTGGTCCTAATTGTTGTATATCCAACTGATGCATTCCAGCATTAAATTCTTTTATTTCCGTGTTGCCTTTTAAGAAATAGGGAGAAACTCTTTTAGTGGTATACGATCCATTTTTGAAAGAAAATCGATACAAAGACAAGCCAAATCCATACCCATTGGTGCAATTTTGTATAGGCAAAATTAATCCTTCTTTATCCGCAAAAAATCGTCCTCCTGCTCGAGCCTCAGTTCCCATTAAAGCAATTGGTTTTTTATGCAACTTCCATTTTCCAAAAAGGGAATCGGCTTGATATACATACATATTTAATTTACCGTCAGATGCCACCATTATATTCAAAGAATCAGACACATAAATTGATGGATCTTTAAATTGAACATTAGCAATCAAAGTGTCACAAACCCTCCAATCATAAGGGAATCGATAGGCTTTGTATAACAAAACTGCATTGGCCTGCTTGGATTCTGGCACCATATAAAAATCATTTCGATATTTAAAAACCTGTGGATAGGATAAATGGAACTTTTGTGTCAGAACCGTGCCACTATACTTGTAATTTTTACCATCAATTGAAGTCAATACACCTACATCGCCATTTGATTTTGTTTTTTTATGTTCAAAAAACAAATAAAAAACTCCTTTTTCTTTTACAAAAAAAGGATCCGCAAGAAAAACGGTACTGTCATTTTGTTTTTTTAATTTCTCGATAGAATAAATAGCATTTTCTTTCACATTTATTTCTTTGGGATAAACAGTAGACTGTCCATATCCTATGGACCAACCTCCTCCATCTTGTTGAAAAAATGGTGTCCTGTAGTTTATCAATAACACTACTAAAATTCCAAAAACCAAAATCCCAACTAAATACTTCTTCATTTATACTATTTTAATATTTTTTTTATTTCTCCTTCAAAAACATCCAAGGTATAGTGGCGTGACCAATTGGATGCTTTTTCTCTTTTAGATTTAAAATCACTTTCATTCGTAAATAGTGCTTCCAATTGTTGAATATCTTGTTCCAAGTTCACGCGCAACAACAAACCTCTTTCTCCATAATCAAGCATATAAGGAACGCAAGAAACTGGAGTAGCCACAGGAACACAACCCCAAAACATACCCTCTGCCAGTGCTTTTGGCCAACCTTCACTTTTGGATGCTAATAGCACAAAATGACTCTCTTGGTACGCTTTTTTTAAGGTTTCTTGATTGTGATTTCCGTTCAGTTTTATAAAATTATCCAAACGATTTGAAGCAATATACTTTTCCAAAATTTTACGTTCCATCCCTTCTCCAAACAAATCCAAAGACACATCATACCCTTTTCTGTATAATCCTTCAACTAATTGTATCGCATATAAAGGATTTTTCCCTGGAACCAATGCTCCCACAAAAACAAAATGTATGGTTTCTTTTAAATCCAATTCTTTTAACGGCTCTTTATCTACTTCCGAATAGGTAGCGGTAAAAAAAGGTTTGATATTCTTCTTACTACCATCCCATTCGCCATATACCAATACCTGCATGTTTTTGGTCAAAAAAGTGTTGCTCAAAATCCATTTCTGCAAACGGTAACTCCAAGGTTGTTTTGCTTTCGGATCCCAATTACCAGCGTATTTTGCAGTTTTGGGTTTTTTAGGAAATAAAATTTGTATAATACAACCCAATAAACCAATATTGCCAGGACAACGCAAATGAATATGATCGGCTTGTTGCATGGCTTTGAAAATAATTATACTATTCCAAAAAGCATAAAAAAAAGCCTTAACTAGATTAGTGAAATTATTTAAATTAAAATCAATTAATTTAAAATGCTTTTTTATATCAAATGTAATTTCTTCAACTAGTAATCCGTTTTGATTCTTCCAAACTGGACAACAAAACGATATTTCATTTGCATATTTCTCCCAAATAACCAACTCTTTTACATAAGGACTGTAGGCAAAACATTTTTCATCCTTAAAAATAAATGGGGCCGCTGAAACGATTAGTAATTTCATTAAATATATCCTTTAGAACCGTTTTGAGAAATGATTATTGCTGGGACACCCAAAACTACTGTTCTATTAGGAAAAGAATCATTTACCAAAGAACAAGCTCCTATTAAAACTTCATTCCCAATAGTAATATTGCCAGAAACTACAGAATTTGCACCAATATATACTTCATCTCCTAAAACTGGTGTTCCTCGTTTTTCACCACGCCCAGAAACTCCAATTGTCACTCCCTGCGAAATATTACAATTGTTACCTATAACAGCATTTGCATTGATAATAATACCTCCAAAATGACCAATATAAAAAGAATGCCCTATCCTTGATGATGCGGGGATTGATATTCCAGTGGTAATTTCAATTAATTTCTGCCAAAAAAGCATTAACAACAAACCAAGAAATCGAAAAGGTTGCCATTTCAATTTCGAATAAATAAAATGAGCAATCCTATATTGTAAAACCGCCCAAAATCCTTGAGTAAAAAATACAATTACAAAGAAATGTCCACCGTATTTTTGATGTTTCTTGTAATCAGAATATATAAGTTGGAATAAATTCATAAATATTTTTTATTCTTTTGGTTTACTAAAAAACAAGCTCCACCAGCCAATCGTCCTCCCAAGCGCTTCGGTTAAAGCTTCCTTTTTTTGGTTCGTTGTAATTACATTAGAATAACGAATCAATGTCAAAAGTAAAGTAATAGCATGCCATTTTAAGAAATCCGCTGCATTGGGACTTGGATTTTTAACCCTCCACACATACCATCCATTTCGAACCACCATTTTACCGTATTGGTATTGATTGGGGCGACCTGAAGCTTCATGATAATGATGCAATTTTGCTTTAGTATTGAGATACAATTTACCAGTTTTGGCAACTCTCAAGCAAAAATCGGCGTCTTCATACAAACCATACCCTTCAAAATAGGTGGAAAATTGAAAAGTATCAAAAACCTTTTTCTTAAAAGAAGAAACCCCACCCATTAACTGTTCGACTTCATAGATTTTGTCACTTGGAGGTAGAAAACCAACACTTCTTCCGTGTGAAAACAGAGATGAAAATCCTGGGGGACAATCACTGTCTAATCCTAATTTTTTCCTTAAAACAAATCGGCTTCCATCTTTTCTTTTCCATTCATCATAATAAAACTCATTTATTTTTGGTTGATAATTTAGTCCGACAAACTCCCATTTTGTCTCATTGCAAATATAACCCCCTACTCCTAATGCATGTGGATGCAATTTGTAGGAGTTGAGCAATTGCTCAAAATAATCTTTTTCTAAAATGGTGTCATCGTCTAAAAAACAAACCACTTCCATATCATTTCCAACATGGCTTATTCCAAAATTACGCTGTTTGGTCAAACCACGATGCTCATTTGGAACTAGATAATACTTTAGATTTTGAAAAGGATTATCTGCTATTATTTGTTGAGTTTCACTATTAATAGAACCGTCAACGATTAAAATTTCATATGGATATAGCGATTGTTCCCTTACCGACTGCAACAATTGAAGCAAAGGTTTGGGACGCATATAGGTGCAGATAATTAGTGCGAATTTCATATTAGACTAATTCTTTGAAAACAGAGTGAATTTCAGCAAAATAGGCTTCCCTGTTTAAATGATTCAGCCATAAACTCCTATTATTTATTTGCATTTGTATAAATTCATCATCAGTTATAGTTTTATGAAAATCAATTAATTCTGCCATGTAATTGTTTTCTGAAACAATTACACAATGATTATTCCAAATAATTTTATGGTTCAATGGCAATCTGAAATCAGTATCTATTACAAGAGGAATTCTTCCCATTGCCAAAGTTTCATATAACCGAACTGAAAAGTTACCGGCACCTCTTAAACAAAAAGTATAAGGGTTATCATATATGTTATCAAAAAAGGCTTTCGTTGTTTGTTTTCTTTCTAATTCATTGGAAACACCTGCTCTGTATTTATCTCTTAATATAAAATCTGTCTCAATCAAACTATTTTTTTTCAGGGCCATTAGAAAATTAAACCGTCTAATGCTGGAAGGATAAAATGATTGATAATCTGAAAAAATCTTTCTGCTGATCCTTTGTAAATTATAATAGCCATAAATTAAAAATTCTTTTCCCCATTTAAAAAAAGAACCATTAGCATGACCCACAAAACCAATTTTTGGGTGTTTTGATTTGATTACAGGAATAAATTTTTTCTCCATTTCTAAATAAGGGTCACTGATAAAAGCGGGCAAAATGAATGTTTTGGCATCAAATTTACTCTCAAAACCGCCTAGCCTAAATGTGTATACATCCTTGATTAAAGTAATGCCAAAATCTCCAGCGGTATACACCCAAACATTTTTCCTTAATTTATTAGCATCATCAATAAAATCATAAAGCCATTTTTGCTTCCTGACAGTATAAAAATAACCTATTTCAACAGGAACTATTACGACATCCGATTCATGAATGGTATCCACTATAGTATATTTTTTTAGCAGTGTTTTATTCATTGCATAACACAAATCAAACAACAACGGGAATATTATTTTCCTATAATCTTGATTAATAAAAGTTTTGTCTGTATAAATTTTAATCATTTTCCAAAATTAGGTTTTCCAATACAATTTCATTTGAAACAAAATTGGGTAAAAATAGTATATAATTTTATGCACACTTACTCAATAAATCCTTAGTTTAATCAAATTAACTTATTATCGATTTATAAAAAACCATGTTTTGCTCAACTGTTTTTTCTACATCAAAAATAGTTACCACTCTTGCTGTTGCAGCGCTTCCAATAATACTGCATAAATCCTCATCTTTTAACAAACTAACTATTTTATTGGCAAACTTATCGTGATCTTTAGGATGTACCAAATAACCGCTTTCGCCATCAACAATTAATTCTTGTGACCAACCTATATTGCTATTGACCACTGGCTTTTGCAAAGCCATAGCCTCAATTGTAACCATTCCTAAAGTTTCTGCAAAAGTAGGAAACACACAAACATGAGCTTTTTTTATGTAATCCTGAACATCTTTGTATGGAACTTTTCCTAAATAAGTAATATGTTCTAAATCATCATCTGTAGGACACTTTCCTTGGAATAATCCCCAAGTCGATTTCGATTTGGTTTTAATATCAAAAGAATCACTTCCTATTAAAACCAATTTAGCTTCTGGGTACTTGTTTCGAACTTTATTAAAAATATCCGGTAACTCCAGCACCCCTTTTTTCCGGATTATAGTACCAATATATAAAATCAAGCCTTTCTCATAAACCAAAGGATTGTGATTTTGAAATTGATTCAAATCCAATCCATGATGAATGGTTTCAATTTTTTTATTTTTAATACCAAAAAGCTTTTTTGACAGTTCTCCAGCAAAACGAGTAGGTGTAATAAAAGCATGAGCATTATTTACCGCTAATTTTTCAAACCAAAAATTTTTAAGCCTTTGTTTTCTGTGCTCCAAATGACAAAAATAAGTATCGCTTCCGTGAAATCGGATTACCACTCGTGCTTTTAAATTCATAAAAGCCGTAATTCCCGTCCAATCTGCTACTTCAATCAAATCGATTCCTTCGGAAACAATATAGGTGTTAATATAGTTTTGAATGTATTTTCGATGCAAATACCAACCCAGCATTTTATATTTTTGAGATTTTATCACATGTATTGTTATGCCTTCTTCTTGAAAGACTGCATACTCTTTTTGCCCGTAAACAAAAACGGAGACTGTTACACCTTCTTTAACCAAAGCCAAGACCAAGTTCTTAATACTCGTGCCAATTCCAGCCGCATGCTTGACATGTTCATGAGGATATTCGGGGGTTAAAAAGGCGATGTGCATATTTTATTTATTAAAAAAATCTTTTATAATTTGGGTAGTAAATAATCTTGCACCTGTGTCATTCATGTGCCCGCAAGACGAAAAATATTTATCCTCCTTTACTGCATTTTCATAATTATGAATTTCGGGATATAACTTTTGTACTTTATCAAAATAATTAATTCCTTTGGTATTTTCACACATCGGTGTCATTACTGCTATCAGATTAATTTTATTGTTCTTGCAAATTTGCTTTATTTCTTCGTAATACTGACTCCTTTCGGGGTTTGCACCTAATAAATTTTCTTCTAATTTGTTTTTATTTTTTTCCAAAGCGGAATATCCTCCATAATTTAGTTCCTTGCTTTTTTTATTAATACTACAAAAAAACATTTCCCTAAAACCAATTTTAGTTTCATATTTTAGATATCTATAAAACGGGATATAGTAATTTAAATTAAAATCGGGTAAGTGTCTGAAGTGTGTCTTTATTACTGATGAAGATTTTAAAAAAGGATAAAACTTTAAAATTGTAGCTTCCGAATTCTTTCCTGATCTTAAGGTTACATCCACATCAATAATTACATTTTTTATTTTATTTTTATTTTCCAATAATAACTTTAAAACCAAATCCGACTCAAATAATTTAGAGCCTTGCATACCAAAATTAAAAGTTTTCAATCCTTTATCTTCAAACATTTGAGAAACAAAATGATTATTGGCCCTTGATGAACCTAATATCACAACATCATATTTTTTGGGATTTGAATTGAATATATACCCAATTTTCCCTCTATTATTTGAAGATGAAAAAGCATTTGAATAAACCAAATCTAATACAACAGCTATTATAAAAGTTACAATCAGTATTTTGAATACAAAAAACAAAAAATCCTTCATCAGTAAAAATTAAATAATTCTATAAAATTATCGAGCAATTAAAAAAAGTCTTTTAAAATTCGGGCTGTAAACATTCTCGCACCAGTATCATTCATATGTCCGCAAGACGAAAAGTATTGATCCCCGATAACAACATCCTCATAATTATGAATTTCAGGATAGAGTTGTTGCACTTTATCAAAATAATTAATTCCCTTAACATTTTCACACATTGGCGTCATTACTGCTATGAAATTGATATTGTTTTCTTTACAAATTTGCTTGATTTGATCGTAGTATTTATTATGTTTCAAAGGCTTCAAATTGGCAATATTGTTTTTCATATTGGCATTTGGTTTCTTGCCCAAAGGGTAATATCCTTTATTATCCAAAGTGTTCGTAGGTTTTTTTAAAGCAACTTCGTGAAATTCCCGAAAACCAATACGTTCATCAAATTTTATATATCGATAAAAAGGAATATAATACAACTCTTTAAAATCTAATTCATTAAAAAAATGTTCTTTAATCAATTCCGATTGATGTAAATAGGGCAAAAATTTACTTGAAATACCAAAATCTCTATGTTCATTAGACAAATTCAAATCGGCTTCTAGGATTACGTTTTTAATTTTATAATGTCGCTCTACCATTAATTTCAATAACAAATCTGCTTCAAACAAATGACCTCCGCTCATCCCATAATTAAAGGTTTTTAATCCTTTGTCTTCAAACATTTGGGCAACAAAATGGTTGTTAGCTCTGGAAGATCCTAAAATAACAACATCAAAATTTTCATTTTTGGAGTTGTAAACATGATCTATTTTACCGCGATTACTCGACTGAAGGTAAATAGCGGTGTATACAAAATCTAAAACAACGGCCACAGCTATTGTCAAGATAAGTATTTTTAAAGTGAATAGTAAAAACTTTTGCATTAGAATTGAAAATATATAAATTCTTTGTAATCCGAATAGGTTCCAAAAGCGAGAATGGCAGCTATCGCCAAAACCAACTTTACCGTATTGTATTTCCCTGATAGAGGCTCGACTTTGGTTCTATTGTTCCATTCGACTAGAACAAACAAACCGACCATCAATACTAATTCATAGTTGTAACGCTCATTTACAAGATACTGACTAGTAAACTCTCTGTTTATTACTATTCGTTTCAGATACAAACAGGCATCAGTTATGGTTTTGGCTCTAAAAAACACCCAAGCGATAGTACTCAAAATAAAGGTAGTGACAATACTTACTACTGTTCTAACCGAATCCCAATTCCATTTCAATTGAATTTCATCAACATTACTTCGATTTCTATTCAATAGTAAAAGAGGCAAAAAATAAACCGCATTGATGAATCCCCAAGCCAGATAGGTCCAATTGGCACCATGCCAAAAACCACTCACTACAAATATGATGAAGACATTGCGGACTTGCATAGCTTTCGACCCTTTGCTTCCGCCTAGCGGTATGTAGAGATAATCCCGAAACCAAGAGGATAGTGAAATGTGCCAACGACGCCAAAACTCAGCTATATCCCTTGAAAAATAAGGGTAATTAAAATTTCGCAATAAATCCAACCCAAACAATTTTGACATTCCCAAGGCCATGTCCGAATATCCTGAAAAATCACCATAAATTTGGAACGCAAAATAAACCCCTCCCAAAATCAACGACAATGAATTCATAGAGGTGTAATTATCAAAAATAGCATTAGCATACGTAGCACAAGTATCGGCAATAACCACTTTTTTGACCAATCCCCAAATGATTTGACAGATTCCTTCTTTGGCTTGAGCCAAATTAAATTCTCTTTTAACTTTAACCTGAGGTAATAAATGAGTGGCTCTTTCAATAGGACCCGCCACCAAAAGCGGAAAATAACTCACAAACAAAGAGTAATCGACAAAATTATATTCGGCTTTGATGCGTTTGTAATAAATATCGATCACGTAGGATAATCCGTGAAACGTATAAAATGAAATCCCAACCGGTAAGATGACATCCAGTAAAATAGGACTCGCTTTGAATCCTACTGAGGTCAGCATTTGTGCAAACGAAGCGGAGAAAAAGTTATAATATTTAAAAATTCCTAAGAATCCCAAATTGACACCAATACTCAACCAAAACCAAAATTTACGCCCTTTATCTTTGGTACTTTTCTCAATTTGAATCCCAGTATAATAATCTAGAAATGTAGAGAAAACCAACAGAAACAAAAACCGCCAATCCCAACAGGAATAAAAATAATAACTGGCGACGATAAGGAGTGCATTTTGGGTATTCTTCGTTTTATTAAAAACAAACCAATACAAGAAAAACACTATGGGCAAAAAAATGGCAAAAGCCAGGGAATTGAAAAACATAATTGATTGTAAAAAATTGTATTCTAATTTAGATGCAAAGAAAAGGATTATTCTTTAGAAATGATGGTTTTAATTCCTTCCCAAATACGTTTCGAAGCTTCTTGTGGAGGATGTTGATTGATAATTTCGAACCATTTTTGCGCGTTTTCTATAACCAAAGAATTTGATGCAATTGCTTTTTCTATTATTCCAGCAATCGCTTCTGGACTGTCTATCCATAAAACAGTATCTTTATTGGGCATAGAGCGAAAGTGAACGTAATTGTATATCTTTTTTACCGACCAATCCGATATTTTTTTAGTAGCAACATCGTAATTAATAAAAGCACAAGACTTATTATGAGCTACATAGTCAAAGACCATCGAAGAACCTAAATTAACCACTAACTCAGTATGTGCTATGGTATTCATTTGTATATCAATATCAGCTTGAGTAGGTAAAACAGTATTCCAACCATCACCTATTTTTTTCCAAAGTGGAGCAATTGGCGTGATTACATCTTTATAGTTTTCTAAAACCTCATCATATCGATTTGAAAAATCAACAGGACAGCGTCGAAAAACAATACCCAATGAATGCCCTTTTTGGTTTAATTCACGAATAGCCTTTGCAACATCTTCGAGATATTTCGGATCATCCGGACAAGTCGTTACATCGTCACCCGAATAACAAATGTATTTTTTATTCAAATCTAAATCGTTCTGCTCAAAAAAAACTTCTTTTGAGAGCAACTTATTCGTGTCAAAATGAGATTCAAATTGTGGAGTCCCAGTAACAAAAATTTGTTCTTCTTTTATATATGGATAATAAAACAGTAATTCTTTTTTCATTAAATCACTCCAAACAAAATAATAATCAGTTTCTACAACCATAGTCGCCTTGGGCAAATTATCCCAGGAAAAAATGAAGGTTGCCGTAGGAATACCTAATTCTTGTGCAGCCAACAATGGTGCAATTGCCGTCATTGGTCGCTGATTGGTACAAAAAACCATCGCTGGCTGTTCCTTTTGCAAAGTTTCCAAACATTGATGGTAATACAAGGTTTTGCGTTCCTCTTGCTTAATTTTATGTCGAATGCGTTTTAATCCAAAAGTCGAAGAATGGGTAATTGACAAAAATTGCGTTACTCCACTTTTTAGTGCTTTTAGAGTGGTGGCATACGAAAAAGGGAATCGATACGTATTGTAAACAGAATCTTTTGTTCTCCTAATATTAAGGTTTAATTCAATTTGTTTACGGGCATTTTTATAGGTCTCCGTAAGTGGGTGTGATTTGGAGTTTTGAATTTTAATCTCTTTAAAACCCAATTGGGTTAAATCAAAAGGAGTATTGTTCCAAAAAACTACTTCGAAATTTTCTTGTACTCCAATAGCCTGAAAATCGGAATACGCAAAATTGCGAAGACCAATTCCGTCAGGTAAAAGAATGACTATTTTATTATTTGGTGTCAATTTTAATTTTATTTATGTTTTTTTCCCTAACCCTTTCAGAACCCTTTCAGAGTTTTGAACTCTGAAAGGGTTGAAACTCCAAAAGGGTACTTATTATCGTTTATCAATACTTATATCGAAAATATTTTTCAAATCTTGTTCTTCATTATGGTAGACAATAAAATTTTCTTTAGATCCATAAATCCTAATAACATCCTCTCTTCTTAGTTTAGTCGGCATCTCTGAAAGAATACTCTCATAAGAAGACCAAGGATACTCATTGGCTGTTTTAGTAAAACCGTGATGAACAGGATTATTATGAATGTAGTAAATTAAATTTTGCAAATACTTTTCGGAACTCACTTTCTTTCGTTCAAAGGGTTTTTCGAATAAGCTTCCTGTCCTAGAATATCGTTTATTGATGGCTTGTGTATAGGCATTAAACAAATGTCCGAATTGTTTTGAAGCATCTAAAACTTTTGGCTTTTCTACGGTTGAATATTCCAGTGAATCAAGCAAAACTTCATTTTCATCCCGAATATACACCAAAAAATGAAAATGATTTTTCATTAAGCACCAAGCAAAAGTCTCGGCAAAAGGATGTACATACTGATGATATAGCTTTAAAAAATATTCATAGTTGCTATTTTCAAAAAAAATATCAATTCCATTATTACCCCGATTATAAATGTGGTAATAATTCCCTGGAACTAAAGGCTCTTTTTTGTATTTTTCGTTTTGCATAAACTACTTTTAAATTTTTCTGCTTTATTTCAACCCTATCTTCCTAACCCTTTCGGAGTTCAAAACTCAACCCTTTCAGAGTTCAAAACTCTGAAAGGGTTGAAAAAATTATCGATCTCTAAATTGTTTTTGATGATTCATTTGCCAAAAGGCCTCTTTTTGGAGGGATTCTAGAAATAGTTCGGCACTATTGCCTTGCCCAAAATCATCATCTGATTGTATTACTTTATGGGAATCGATTATTCTTAAGGCTTCAGAAATATTCCTTTCATTATAATCGACATTAATAATATCCGCATGAACGGCTCTGTTTTGTTGCCGAGTGCCAATATTGATAATCGGAATTCCGTAATAAGGTGCTTCGCGAATTCCGGCACTACTGTTCCCTAAAATGAATTGACTGTTTTTTAATAATGTTAAAAAATATTCGAATCTCAGGGAAGGAAAAATTCGGAATCTCGAATTGCCTTTTAATCGCTCATAAGCTGCCAAGATCGTTTTGCTTCCTAAATCATTATTGGGAAAAACAACAATATAATTATGTCTGTCCGCCAATAAAGCATTGACAAAATGAGTTGCATACTGTTCCATTTCCTTTATTTCAGTGGTAACAGGATGAAACATTACAATTCCAAACAAATCAAAATCAATTTGATAATATTTCTTTGCAACCTTTAAGTCAGGAAGTTGATCTGAAAACATTACATCTATATCTGGTGAACCAATTGTAAAAATAGATGCTGCGATTTCTCCCATTTGTTTCAGCCTTTTGGCTGCTTCCGAGTTTGAAACAAAATGGATATGACTCAGTTTACTCACACTATGCCGAATCAATTCATCAACCGTTCCCGATACTTCGCCACCTTCAATATGCGCTACCAAAATATTATTCAAAGACCCAACTATGGCTCCTGCCAAAGTCTCTACACGATCCCCATGCACGAGAATTAAATCTGGCTTCACCGTTTTTACATAACTAGAAAGTCCTTCGATGGTTTTGGCCAAGGTCAAATCCATAGTGGTCTCATGAGTGTGATTCTGAAAAGTGTGTATATTTTTATACCCACAACGCTGAATTTCCAACAAAGTATAACCATATTCTTCCTGTAAATGCATACCCGTTACCGCCACAAAAACTTCAAATTCGGGTTGTTGTTCCAGAATTGAAATCAATGATTTTATTTTACCAAAATCGGCACGAGTACCCGTTAGAAATACGATTTTTTTCATTTATTTTTTTTATAATCAACCAACCCTTTCAGAGTTTTGAACTCTGAAAGGGTTAACTAGACATGAATTATTCAATATCTTCCCAAGTCAACTGAACATCATTATCAATTTCTCGAGTTGCTTTTTTACCCAAAATAGCATCAAAATGCTCCGCTAGTATTTTCCCTGTTCCAGGACGTTTCACCCAAATATTTTCTTTGGTAAATACTTCTCCTTTTTTTATATCAGCGATAGCACAAACTGTGGCAAAAGCAAAATCAATAGTTACTTGTTCTTCTTTTGCAGGTTCCTTGACTCCCCCGCGCATTTGCCAAATCTCATTAGAATTTACAATTAACTCATTTGTGGCTCGCTCATCCATACTACATACAATATCCGGACCTGTGCGTTGCATGTGATCCGTAAAATGACGTTCCAAAATACTGGCGCCCAAAGCCACTGCTCCCAAACAGGCATTGTTATTCAACGTATGGTCACTCAATCCAAATACTTTATCGGGGAAAGCATGGTGCATTTCCATCATCGCCCCAAACCGAACCAAATGTATTGGGGTTGGATATAAATTAGTCGTATGCAACAAAGCCACCGGCACTTCATGACGGTCAAAAATAGCAACCGCTTTTCGGATACTTTCTATGGTATTCATTCCGGTACTCAAAATAACGGGCTTACCAAAGGAGGCGATATGCTCCAATAATGGATAGTTATTGCATTCGCCAGATCCAATTTTATAAGCGGGAATATCAAACTTTTTCAATCGTTCCGCAGCGGCACGGGAAAAGGGGGTAGAAATAAAAATCATCCCTTTACGCTCCACGTACATTTTCAATTCCAATTCATCTGCTTCATTCAACGAACAGCGCTCCATGATTTCATATATGGAAACATCTGCATTTCCTGGAATAACTTTTTTGGCAGCTCCAGACATTTCATCTTCCACAATATGAGTTTGATGTTTTACTACCTCAGCTCCTGCTCGTTGGGCCGCATCAACCATTTCTTTGGCTACTTCTAATGACCCTTCGTGATTGATACCAATTTCGGCAATAACTAAAGGAGGATAATCGGGACCGATTTTTCTACCGGCTATTTCTATAAATGGATTCATTTTTTATTTTTTGCTTTGAAGTTCAATTTACTTTGAAAAAAATCACCATTAGCCCCTCTCAAGAAGGGAATACGATTCTGCTACCATTTTATCTAAAGTTTAATTCGTTTTTTTTCACTACCAACTCCTATCGGAAGAGAGTGTGTTTCTTAAGTAAATACTCCGAATATTCCAAGTCCTCTGGCGTATCAATGTCTATATTGGCAAAAATATGATTTACTTCGAATGGAAAAGCGTTTTCAGAAATAATTTTGCTATCGGCTAGAGTACAGTCGGGAGGCAAAATCAAAGATGCTTTAGATATATATAACAGTCCATTTTCGAAAAACAAAGGTTCCAGATCCTGACTGCGTTGCCCAATAGTATAATTAAAGGGTTGAAATTTATTTTCAGTTATTTTTCCGAATTTTTGATGGTTTCTGGTAACGGTAAAAAGACTGTCGTATTTCCCTTTTTTATAAATATCAAAAGCTTCCTTTAACAAATTTTGTGGTCGAAGAGGATTTGTCGGTTGTAGTAAAATCACATTTTCAACATCAGATTCAATAGATTCTAAAACATGTTTCACTGCAGTAATTGTAGGCTCCAAATCACCCGAGAGCGCTTCTGGCCTATCAATAACTTTAGCTCCATTAGCCAAAGCTACTCTTTTGATGGTAGAATCATCTGTAGAAACATAAATATCATCTATAATAGTACTATTAGCCAAAGCATATTGAATGGAATGCACCAATAAAGGCAATCCCCCAAACAATTGAATGTTCTTTTCTGGGATGCGCTTCGATCCGCCACGGGCAGGAATTATAACTATGTTTTTCATCAACATATATTTAATTAAAAATCAGAAACTCGTATTAAATTTTAACCTAAATCAAGTAATTTGAAAATTACATGATTTTAACGAAAATATTTACCTCAATGCTAATACGCGGTAGCTTCTTCTTTTGTCAATCCTTTGTACCTTAGAAATAATCTCCAGATGGATTTTCTGAATAATATCTTGGAAAAAACTTTGATTCTAAACCAATTAACAATAGTATACGATTTGACTTTTGCTAATTGAGGTGCTTTATCATGCACAAAATTATTTTCTTTCAAGTTTTCCACTTGTTTTGGCATCCAATCTTCAAGAGTATTCCCCATGTGATAGGCATAATTATCGGCCGTTGATAAACGCCAATAGCCTTTAAAAGAAACGGGCTTATCCAAAAATTCCCTCTCACTTTCGCCTCCTAACTTGAAATTTGAATATAATTGTGATAATTTATGAAAAATTGCAGAGCGATAAGTCATTACAAAATGCCCCCCTCCAACGACAGCTTCAATACCATTATTTGTAACTGTCAAATATTTTTTCAGATTATAAATATTAAAAAGCTTGAAATTACCAATACTATCAGCAAAAGACTGCATTGCCTTAGGATTCTTTACATTACTAAATCTCAATGATTCTGAAACCACTTTTTCAAGCAAAATATTGGCAGTATAATATTTAAGTGCTTTTGAGTTAGGACAAGGTGAAACCGAACCTGCTTTGGGGAAAGCTTCAAAAACTGCATATGCTTCTTCTTGCCAATTGTTTAAAAAAAGTACATCTGCATCTGTAATAGTTATTAACGTAAATTGATTACCCGCAAGCCCTTTTAAAACAGCATTTAATTTTCCTATGTTGCTAGTATGAATAACTTCATGAACATTCTTCATGTTGAAAAGTTCATCCAAATAAATCTTTACTGCATCACAGCTCCCATTATTTACAACTGTAAAATACGTTTTATCGTGACAGGTTTTAAAAAGAGAATTTAAACAAAGTTTTAAAATATCAAAACCATCCTTAAAATACCCATCCTGACTAGGTATATACACAGGAATGACCACCTGATGAAAAAAACCACTAGGTTCCTGTTCTTTATCTTTTTGGGGATTGAAGCCTATTCGCATTATTACTTCTCTTTTAAATTTGACATTCTATATCCTCTTATCACATTCTTTAGATAGCTGCTATTTCCTGAACGCAACAGAATTTTAACCCCTTCTATGATTCCCAAATACAATTGTTGTTTTAATACAGTTTTGGAAAAATGCTTCCTATAGAAATAAAAATACAATTTTTGTTTTTCTAAAGCTAAATTCAATGATTTTCCTTTATCCCTCTGACCGCCCGAAGGAGCATGCAAATGTTCAACTAATATTTCTGGCTGATAATAAATATTAGCACCAGCTTTCAACAACCGCATCCCATAGTCCCAATCATCTCCCCAAATTGTAAAATGCTCATCGAAATAAAATCCCGCTTCCTTAAAAACTGATTTTTTGACAATATTCATACCAGAACACACTTGGAGGCGAAATCTGCCTTTCGAAAAATTATGAGGTTTAGCAATCGTATCCAAAACAGTATGATATACAAATTCAGTATCTTTCATTCTTTCAAACTGAATTCCCGGAATAAGCACATCAATAATATTAGGTTCCAACCTTTTGATGATTTGCTCAAAAGCAATACTGGAAATTCTCAAATCATCATCCAAAAAAAACAGCCATTCTTCCTCTTTGTAAAATGCTAATGCCTTATTTCTAGAGTTATTTACAGAATTAATCCTCTCGTTTTCAACCAATACATAAGGATACAGCAATGACAACTCTTCGATTTCTTTTTTTATTGAGATTTGACTTTGATCGACAATGATAACTTGTGAAATACGACTTGAAAAAGCATTCAAATCCAATAACAAATTGGACAGATGTTCCAAACGATCCCGAGTAGGAATGACTAGAAAGAAATTATTCATTTCTGATATATTTTTGAATGAATTGATTGCACAAAATCAAATAATTTTACTTTTTTCAATGCCAGAATAATTACAATTCGCAGCATGTGAATTTGAAAACCAACCGTCGCTTTCGTTCCTAATTGATTCCAATAATAAAAAAATAAAATTCGGTAATTCGCTATTGATGGGATGTTAAAAAAAGCCATTTCCAACTTTTTGAGAATCACTCTTTTTTGTTCGTTTGAAAACATATTCGAATATTCATCAAACAGTATGGCGCAAAATTCAAATGTAGCTTTATTTTTTAAATTATTAAAGGACGTATCTCCAGTAATATTAATAGCTGAAGTCCTTACAAACATAATGCTATCTTTGATAGAATAACAATTGCCAAAATTAGAAAATTCTAGAAAAGCCATATCATCAGAATGCCAAGCTAAAGGAAAATTTCGGAATGATTTTTCAACTAAAACCTTTTTATTAAAAATATATTCGCTCAAAGAACTCCTAGTCTCTTTGGAGAATTTCTTTATCAAAAATTCTGTTGTTTTTTCTCTAATCGGATGATGGAAAACCTCCGTTATTTCTGTACCGTTTTCATCAATAATTTGTGTAGCAAACCGCACAGTATTTATTCTTTCTGTTTGTATTTCTGGCAAATTATCATAAAAAGATTCTACAACTTTAGCACTCAATACATCATCATCTCCCAAAATCATAATCCATTCCTCATTACTTGACAAGGCGATACAGCGCTTCCATTGTTCAGGAAGTGAAATCCCTCCTAAATTTTCTTCAAATCGATGATAGGTAAAATCAAATTTTCCCCTGAACTTTTCCAATAACAGTAATGGATTCTCTGGACTCGCATCATCTCCAATATAAACCTTAAATTGTTGATTGGTTTGACTAGCCAACGATTGCAATGCAGCTTCAAAGAAAGTAAGTTTGTAGTATGGGATTATTATGGCGAGCATCTATCTTAATCTTTCATATAATTTCACCACTTTATTCTGGTTTGAATAATAATCTAATTGTCTTCTAGCAATAGCAGCATTTATATTTTGGGCATTTATTAATCGGGCAGTATCTTTCAATGCCTCTACGATATGCCACTGAATCTCAAATATACTTTCCGGATTGTTAATTAAAAAGCCATTTTCCCCATCTTTAATAATCTCTTCCGTCACTCGTCCAGGATTAGACTGGATAGGGAAAGCCCCCATAACTATCGCCTCCAAAAGCGTATTCGGCATCCCATCAGAAATACTATTACCAATATACAGCAATGATTTCCCCATTACCTCCATCAATTCTTGATGTGAAAGCCCATGCCTGTCATACACTGTAAAATCAAGCTGATTGGATTCTATGTAATCAATTACTTTAGGATGTGCTCCAAAAACCACCACTTCATAATCATCTATTTCATTTTGTATAGCTTGCAAAGCCTTAACAATATTCAATCCCCTACCCAAATGGTGTTCGTACCCTTTTACTAGAATTATTTTTCGTTCCGTTATTGGTAATTTATAAGATTCTAATTCCTGCAATTGATACCCCGTACCCCCAGGAATAACCCCTATATGTTTTCCAGCAAAACCTAATTGTTGTGCCAATATATAATCACGCTGACAGTCCGTATGCAAGTAATTAACCCGCTGTAAAACCTGTCTTATTTTTTTTGAATGTTCCGGAAATGGCTGGTAATAAAAAATATCATTTCCCCAACAGGAATACAGCCATTTTATTGCAGGATATCTATTTATTGTTTTTAAAACGGGATAGGAACATCCTTGCATTTCAAAGCTGTGAATTATATCGGGCTGAATTTCTAAAATTATTTTTTCTAAAGCTTCATTTGCGGTTACTTCAAGAAATGAAATAATTTTTTCATAAATAAACGGAACTTTTTTTCTTAAAAAATATTCTCCTTTTATAATTGCTATTTTTCTTCTTTTCCAATCAGTAAATTGATGAACCGAATCTAAAGTTTCTAGTCTGCCTCTTCCCAAAACATCAAACCAATACAGTTCATAGGAAGTGTCTTTTAGATTTTCTATCCAGCGAATGACATGAACAGATGGCATCGAAACAAAAAGGATTTTCATTTTATAATATTGGTTTTATAACTGTTCCAGATAGGCCTACTATCATAGTTGATTTTTTAAAATTTAACGGCGCCTTATCTTTTTTATACAAAAAATTAATGATGGGTTTTGCAATTACTCGCATTAATTTCTTTTTCTTACCCCACAAATACATATTCACCCACAAACCCAACATTTGTGCAATGGCTGCATTGTAACCTCCCATAGGCTTTATTTCAACATCAGTAAAACCATTTCTTTTAAAAATCATTTCTAAAGCAAATGGAGTATACCTATAATAATCATTCGGCACTTCATGTAAAGACATTAAAAAAGGCACTGTAAAAAAAAACATACCACCTGGCTTTAAAACCCTTTTCACTTCCAATAAATAAGCATCAGGATTTGGCACATGCTCCAAAACTTCTGTAGAAATTACAATATCAAAAGTATTATTCTCAAATGGCATCGCAGAACCATCCCACAAAACATCCGCTATTACATCCTCATAGTTAAGCCCCGAATCTATATCTAAACCAATATAATCTCTAACCTTATCATTCTTTAAAATAAATTCTTTATAGGGCATACTGCCACAACCCGAATCTAAAATTTTTCCATAAAAAAACGGAACTGTATTAGAAACTGCCTTAAAAATTTCACTCCGAATAATATGGCTTTCAAGCGTTTCTTTGGATAATATCGGATTTATAAATGAGTTAGTCATGTGTTTTATTTTGCTTAGAAGTGCTATTATAGGAGTTTATATCCTTTTTTTAAAAAAATATAAACTGTAAATCCTATTGTAATTTTAATCATTTCTAAAAAATCTAATAATTGGCATTGGATAATTAAAAGTTTCTTAAAATAATAAAATTTATATTTATTATTTTCAATTAAAGCTTTTCTTAAAATAAACTGATAACGATTCTTCAAATGTCTTTTTAATATTTTTTGATCAACTTTTTTATTTTTTTTTAATAAGAATATATGCTTCTTAATTGCTCTAAATTCAGATTCTAATTCCCTAAAATTAAGTTTGTCTATTTCTTGTGACAATGAGGTTTCATGTATCCTATATTGAATTAATGGCTCGTCAATGCAAACAATAAAAGGTTCTTGATACAACATTCTCAAATTAAAATCCCAATCATCTAGGTTAGATATCTTTTCATCAAATAATTCTTTTTGATTATTTAAAAAAAGTCTACTCCATAATGGGCCTGAGATATAAAAAGTAACCTCACCTACTAAATAATCTTCAATTAAATGATCCGAAGAAATAGTATTCTCCTTTAAAATATCATCATTTTCAAAATCATAATAAGCCACTTTACAAACACTACAATCAATATTCTTGTCAATTGAATTCAATTGTTTTTCGAGTAAACTTGGATGCATTATATCATCACTGTCAAACCACTTAATATACTCACCTTTAGATAATTCAAACCCATAATTACGACAAGTATTGGCGCCTTTAGTTCTATCATTTAGTCTCGAATAATATTGAAATCTTTTATCCTCTTTTATATATTTTCTAACAACTTTTGCGGTATTATCTGTGCTCCCATCATCGACAACAATACATTCCCAATTGGTATAGGTTTGTGCCAAAATACTGTCTAAGGTTTCACCGATTAAATAGGCACGATTATAAGTTGGAATTATTATGGAAATTAACATTTATTGATAATTTGCTTGATTTTAGAATCTAAAAATTTATTGATTTTGTAACTGCCTTTTTTTTCTTCAGAATAACTAGACAAAATATACTTAAAAAAAATAAAAAATTTAAAACTAAATGACGCCTTAAAGTTGCTGAAAAAGTATATAATATTATATTTAAAAATTCTTTTATCAACATTCTTCAATCTAAGATAACCTTCCATTATTCCATAGACGTTTTGCTGTAATTCTTTTTTAAATTTAATTTTATCATCTAAATCAAATTTCTGATTTATTGTTTTTAAAAACAAAAGATGACTTCGAAATAATTTTTCTAGAAATATACTATTCTTATATTTTGAGAGATTGTCATCATATAGTCGATAATAACAGTCTGTATTATCTATAAATTTAAACCTAATCTCAGAACTATATATCACTCTCAGATTAAACTCATCATCATCGAACATATCTAACTCTTCATTAAATCCTATTTGATTTAAAAAAAAACTTATCTTCCACAATGGCCTTGTCATATTCCATGGTAATGGACCTGTAATAAATAAACTAATTAATTCTTCCCTATTTGCATTAGTTAAATCTGGATATTTATAATTTTCCATTTTGTTATCTTTAATCAATCCCATTGAAAAGATTGCGAAATCAAGAAATGGAAACTTTACAAAAACATCTAATCTGGTTCTTAAACAATTATTTTTTAATATGTCATCTGAATCAAGAAACAATAGAAAATCACCAATACTTTTCTCTACACCGTAGTTTCTGCAACTATTTGCTCCTTTTCTTTTATTAAATGGCCTCTCATAAAACTTAAATCTGGAATCGCGGAACACATCGGAAGCAATTAATTCTTTAATATTATCCGTGCTCCAATCATCGACAACAATACATTCCCAATTTTCATAAGTCTGGTGCAAAACACTTAATAAAGTTTCTTCTATCAAATGAGCTCGATTATAAACAGGTATTATGACAGAAACTAAGGAACTCATTTTTTATATGCATAAATTAATCCTGAAATAGGTGATAAAGATTTTGAAAAATATTCAAATCCAGCATTTTTTAAAATATTTTCAATTTGTTCGGCTCCTTTATCATGCCATTCAAGCATAAAAACATCTATAGACGATAAAATTCCAGAATCTCGAATATTTTCAAATATTTCGTATTCTGCCCCTTCACAATCCATTTTAACAACGATTTTTCTATTCGGATTCCCTTTTATTATTTTGCAAAATTCCTCACTAGCATTGATAATCTGAACCTCAACTTTATCAACATCTTGATTATTTAAATAACTAGGACTTAACTCTCCACGAACACCTGTGTTTCCTTTAATAAGTTTATTAAATGCAAAAACTTCTTTTCTTGTATTACCCCCTAAACCAATATTTTGAATATTGCAAACTTTACAAAATGAATTATTTAATGAAAAATTATATACTGCCTGATTATAAGTATCTTTTACAGGCTCAAAAGAATATATTTTTTCTACATAATCTAAATTTGAAAAAAACAAAGATGAAATACCAATATTAGCCCCAATGTCAATTATAACAGTTTTTGTACTAGAATTAAAATTATAATCATTCTCTATAAAGACTTCACTTAAAATAAAAAATTCTTCAGCGCTTTCTACATAGATTTTCAAATTTAAAAAACTTACTATAAATCCTTTATTATGATTGATTATATAAAGATCTTTATATTTCTGACTTAAACTATGAATGAATTTTCTTGATTTAAAAATTAATTCAAAATTTTCGTTAATATTGTATTTGTTTAAAAGCTTCGTTTCTCTTTCAATAGCTTTCTTTTTATTTTCTATTCTAAATCCAAACTTATTGATAAGTTTATATATTATTTTTTTCATAATTTATTTATAAGAAATATCAAAATCAACATTAATTTTACTTTGCCCATTTGGTTGCTTCTTCTTTGATGAAAAATAATTGCCAGCTTCTATATTGAATGTAAAAGCATTATCAATCCAATCCGCATCTTCATTATGTACACCTAAATATATTGTGGCAAAGTACATCCCAAATTCAAAAGGAGTCTTTTTGAAGCTTATTATAATTTTATCAGGATTATCTAAAGTTTCTAAATCTTTTAAAATTGAACTAACCCAAACTAATCTTTGCCCAAAATCATCATCAATTCTTAAATCAAATCTAATTTCACTAGAATTAATTAAATCTCTGTTTACGATATTAAATACTATGTTCATTGGCTCACCAGTCATTGGTTTTATACCTTTTTCAGCTCCATAAACTTGAACATTGTCAAATAAAACTTTTTTATTTCCAATACGATTTTTAATATCTGCTAATTTAATATTAATAATATCTCCCTGTAAATACCTTTTAACACTATCATTAATCCCCCCCTCAAAAACCACCTTCCCATTCTCCATCACAATCCCCCTCGTACACAAACTTTTCACCGCCGCCATATTATGACTCACAAACAAAACCGTTCTGCCTCCTTCACGGGAGATATCCTGCATTTTGCCAATGGCTTTTTTCTGGAACTCGGCATCACCTACGGCAAGTACCTCATCTATCACCAAAATTTCAGGCTCTAGAAATGCGGCTACAGCAAAAGCCAAACGTACGGTCATACCACTGCTGTAGCGTTTTACGGGTGTGTCTATATAGCGCTCGCAACCGGAGAATTCAACAATTTCGTCAAGCTTGGAGGCTATTTCTTTTTTGGTCATTCCAAGAATCGCTCCGTTCAGGAATATGTTTTCTTTACCCGTCAATTCAGGGTTAAAACCAGTTCCCACCTCAAGCAAGGAAGCGATTCGCCCGCGAGACTTTATGCATCCTGTTGTAGGCGCCGTAACCTTAGATAATATTTTTAATAGGGTAGATTTTCCTGCTCCATTCTTACCAATGATCCCCAGAACTTCACCTCGTTCTACTTCAAAATTAATGTCCTGCAAAGCCCAAACATACTCACTGATTCCCTTAGTAGAGCGATCATTGGTATCTCCAATTTTCAAGTAGGGATTTTCCTTTCCACGTACTTGATGCCACCAACGATTCAAATCGTGGCTCAATGTTCCCGTACCTACTTGACCCAAGCGGTATTGTTTGGAGATGTTTTCAGCTTTTAATATAATATCTTTCACTGTTATCGGTTATCGTCTTTGTATTGATTTTTCATACCATAGGTAATCACAAAAACACTAATTTTATTTTCTATCTATTTTACTTTTCGAAAATTGTATTGCTTTATGCAATTTCTGTTTTAGCAATTCATTTGGGATAAACTGAGTTATGAATTCCCCAACTTTTATATTTGTGGCATCCAGTTGTAATAGTTCTATTTGTTCTTTATTCCCTTCTGCACATAAAATAAGTCCAATAGGTGCTTCTTCATCTTCTTGCTTTTCGTGTTTTTCCAACCATCTCAAGTAAAGTTCCATTTGCCCCTTATAACTCGCTTCAAACTTTCCAATTTTCAATTCAATTGCAACTAATCTTTTTAGTTTACGATGGTAAAAAAGCAAATCTAAATAATAATCTTCGTTATCAATTTGCATTCTTTTTTGTCGCTCTAAAAAAGCAAAACCATTGCCTAACTCTAAAATAAATTGTTCAATTTCTCTCAAAATCGCTTTTTCTAAATCCTTCTCTTGATAAACATCTTTTAATCCTAGAAAATCTAATAAATAAGGGTCTCTAAAAACCAAATCGGGCGTTAGAATATCTTCACTTTTGAGTTGCTGTATTTCTAATTTAGCTAATTCTTCTGGTTTTTTAGAAATGGCTGTTCTCTGAAACAGTAAACTATTTATTTTTTTACGGAGCGTATCGACACTCCAATTTTCTATGCGACACATTTGAGTATAAAAATCTCTTTCCAACTCATCTTTTATTGGTATCAATATCTTAAAATGGGACCAACTCAATTGTCGCCACAATGTAGCGACATTTTCAATATCTGAAAATTGATTAGCAAATTGTATCATTCTGCGCAAGTTTTTCTCTTCGTAGGAACGACCATACTCGATTGTCAATTGTCGCGACAGTGTAGCGACAATTTGCTTCCCGTATTCGGCTCTCTGATTGTCAAGCATTTCAGAATTTATTCTATTACCAATTTTCCAGTACATACTAGCAACATTAGAAGTAATAATTTTGCTCACTACTTCTTTTGTCTGATAGATGATTAACCGAATATCAGATAAAATTATGTCTTCAGTGTTTTTCAATTCATTTTTCATTCTACATTTTTCATCAAAAAGTTTCTCTTCCCAGCTCCATTTTTCCCAATGATTCCCAGAACTTCACCTCGTTCTACTTCAAAATTGATATCTTGAAGTGCCCAAACATACTCGCTGGTTCCTTTTGTTGAGCGGTCATTGGTATCACCAATTTTCAAGTAGGGATTTTCCTTTCCACGTACTTGATGCCACCAACGATTCAAATCGTGGCTTAAAGTTCCCGTACCTACTTGACCCAAGCGGTATTGTTTGGAGATGTTTTCAGCTTTTAATATAATATCTTTCATAATTCGTGAGCCGTGAATAGTGAATAGAGATTGCCTTCATACTATTCACAATTACGCTTCACCTTACTCTTTTTTATATACAATATAATTCTCGTTTCATTAATACTCCGTAAGAGCCGCGATTACTTCTCTCTTCTCACTATTCACCTCTCGCTACTCACTTCTAACTACTCACTTCTAACTACTCACTTCTAACTACTCACTTCTAACTACTCACTTCTAACTACTCACCTCTCACTATTCACCTCTCACTATTCACCTCTCGCTATTCACCCCTCACTATTCACCCCTCACTATTCACCCCTCACTATTCACCTCTCACTATTCACTTCTAACTACTCACTTCTAACTACACTTTACTTATATAATTCTTAAATCCTAATAAAAGCTTTTTCACTTCAATCATTTGTTTTTCCAAAACCTCCTCTTTTTCTATAAAAGTCAATCGTATTGCAATAAGATATTGCGTCTCCAATTCAGAAAGCGAACCAATAGCAATATACAGAAACTGTAATAATTCTTTATTCCCTTTTCGAGCAGCACCTTCAGCTATGTTTGATGGAATCGAAACCGCAGCCCTTCTCATTTGACTCGTTAAACCATATTTTTCAACATCTGGAAATCGCTGAGTAAGAGTATAAATTGACTCAACCAAGTCCATACTTTTTTTCCAAACATCTAATTCTTTATGATCCATTCAAGTTATTTTAACCTTAATAATTTTCTATACACCTCCCACTACTCACCATTCACTTCTAACTTCTAACTTCTAACTATTCACTTCTCACCACTCACTTCTCACCACTCACTTCTCACCACTCACCACTCACTATTCACCACTCACTATTCACCATTCACCATTCACTTCTCACTTCTCACTTCTCACTTCTCACTTCTCACTTCTCACTTCTCACTTCTCACTTCTCACTTCTCACTTCTCACTTCTCACTTCTCACTTCTCACTTCTCACTTCTCACTTCTCACCACTCACTTCTCACTTCTCACTTCTCACTTCTCACCATTCACCATTCACTTCTCACCATTCACCATTCACTTCTCACCATTCACCATTCACTTCTCACCACTCACTTCTCACCACTCACTATTCACCATTCACTTCTAACTATTCACTTCTAACTATTCACTTCTCACCATTCACCACTCACCATTCACTTCTCACCACTCACAATTCACCATTCACCATTCACTTCTCACCACTCACCATTCACCATTCACTTCTCACCACTCACCACTCACCATTCACAATTCACCATTCACCATTCACCATTCACTTCTCACCATTCACCACTCACCATTCACCATTCACCTACACCGTATCAATAAAACTCTTTTCGGTCTTATTAAAAATTAACAATCCTACAAAAAATACACCAACCGTTACCAAAAAAGTATATACCAATCCTAAAATCGAGATTTGCCCTACATTGAGTAACATATACCGCGCTGTTTCTATAATATAAGCCAACGGATTATATTGAATTAACCAACTGTATTTTGGCATTTTTTCCTGTAATAAAGCCATAGGATACATTACAGCCGAGAGGTACATCAACAATTGTACCCCAAAACCTATCAAATAATTAAAATCCCTGTATTTGGTAACCAAAGACGAAATCAACATACCTAATCCTAACCCTAGAACTCCCATTAATAGAATTAATAAAGGGAAAAACACAACCGTAGCATTCAAACTGATATCGGCTCCTTTAAAATAATAAAAAAGATAAAAAACAATAAATATGCCACACTGAATTCCAAATTTCAGCAAATTGGAAATTACAATAGAAATTGGAACTATAATTCGAGGAAAATAAACTTTACCAAAGATGCTGGCATTGCTTCTAAACGTATCTGATGTCCCGTTGATACAGGCTGTGAAATAATTCCAAACCGTAATCCCGGCCAAATTAAATAAAAATGGAGGCACAGTTCCCGTATTAATTCCGGCAACGGTATTGAAAATTATGGTAAAGGTAATCGAAGTAAACAACGGCTGTATCAAGTACCATAATGGCCCCAAAACCGTTTGTTTGTATACGGTAACAATATCCCTTTTTACAAAAAGAAAAAGCAAATCGCGATATTGCCAAACTTCCTTAAGGTTCAAAGAGAAAAATTTATTCTTGGGTGTTATCTCAAACAGCCATTCCGTATTTGGGGTATTACTACTGCTCATTATTTTGGAACTAAAATTGGTAATTGTCACTGATTTAAATAAAACCGCAAATGTAATCATTAAAGAATAGTGTTTGCTTTTTTTAACTATTCAGACCCTCCCAATTAGTGAAGAATCATTAAACCTTTAACAACTAACACCCCAAAACTCAAAACCTCCCACCAGACAAAAAAACTTTCATAATCAAAAAAGGTTTACAAGGACATCCCTTGTAAACCTTTTCTATATCTTAATTTTAAAATTTTATTTATCTAAAATTTCAAAAGTGGAATTCATGCTTTTAAACTCTGGAACGATAACTTTCATTTTAGCAACAATATCATCATTGTCAAAGTAATTAGCAATTCCTATCAGTTCATTTATGTCAACATGCAAATTCTCAAACTCATCTTGAATTTCTTCAGCAATCATTATTTTTTCATGATAAGTAGGAATTGTTTTTGCTGTATCGTTTAACAACTCTTCATATAATTTTTCTCCGGGTCGCAATCCCACAATATCAATTTTTATATCTCTATCAGGAATAAATCCGGCCAGTTTGATCATTTTTTTGGCCAAATCCAAAATTTTAACTGGTTTCCCCATATCAAAAATATAAATCTCTCCTCCATTCCCCATGGCACCAGCTTCCAATACCAGTTGACAAGCTTCTGGGATGGTCATAAAATAACGAATAATATCAGGATGAGTAATCGTTACTGGACCTCCATTTGCAATTTGTTTCGTAAACAAAGGAACTACGGAGCCATTTGATCCCAAAACATTTCCAAAACGAGTGGTAATGAATTTTGTAGCATTGAGTTTGTTCTCTTTTATATTTTTAATCTGCAAAGATTGCACGTATTTTTCAGCAATTCGTTTGCTGGCTCCCATAACATTGCTCGGATTAACCGCTTTATCTGTAGAAACCATAACAAACTTTATCACTTCATATTCACAGGATAAATCAGCTAGATTCTTGGTTCCTTCTATATTGGTCAAAATCGCTTGTGAAGGATTTTCTTCCATCAATGGCACGTGTTTATAAGCGGCAGCATGATAAACAACTTGTGGTTTAAACGTTTTAAAAACCCTGTTCATCGCCTCCTTATTTCGAACATCGGCAATAACATGATGAATCTTTGATTTCGAATGCAATTTTTCCAATTCAAGACTCAAATGATGCAAAGGGGTTTCAGCTTGATCTAATATAATTACTCTTTTAGGATTAAAAGTTAAAACCTGTCTTACAATTTCACTTCCAATAGAACCTGCTGCTCCCGAAATTAAAACCGTTTTATCTTTGAGTTGCTTCGAAATGGATTTATTGTCCAATACAATTGGTTTTCGCTCTAATAAATCTTCAATCTGTATGTTTTTTACCTTTTGTGAAATTTCTTTCTGATTTTCCCAGTCCGTAATCAAAGGCACTGTATAAACTCTGTAATTAAATTCCAAACACTGATCTACAATTACCAATTGCTCTTCTTTCCCTAAACTTTTATCGGCCATAATAACCGCTTCAGCTCCAACAGAACGCATTAATGAAGGTAGTTTTTTCTTTTGAACCAAAATGGGTAAATCCAACATACGCTTTGAAGCATTTTGGTTGTTTCGATCCACAAAACCCACAATCTTAAAACGAGTTGGCGTTTCAAATTTCAAAGCATTCGCAACCGAAATCGCGTTGGCGTCTGTTCCGTAAATTATAGTTCGTATTAATTTGGTAGCGCTTTTCTCAGACAAATACATTTCGAAAGTTTGCTTGACCACGACACGATACAAAAACAAACCACAAAACGACAACACCACATTGATAAAAAGTGCTGTAGTCAAGAATATTCGTTCATCATTTAGCAACTCATAAGCAAAGTTAAACACCAAAAAAACAACCAATACCGACATTTGCGAAAACAAAAGTTTCACTGCATCTATATAGGACGAATGTCGTATTATACCCGAATAGGTTCTAAACAACCAAAAAAAGAAAATATTGGTTCCAAAAAAGCAAGTAATAAAAAAGACATCATGAGTTGTATTAATGTATTTTAATCCTGTTCCTCTAAAAATAAGAAGGGTAAAGAAAAAGGTAATTATCAATACCGAAAAATCAATCATAACAATAATCCACCTTGGCAGGTAACTCAAATTACGAATGCTTAATCTCAAATTGGCTCTTGACAAAAATCCAGAATAAAGGGAATTTTCATTCATTTTTTAGCGTTTTTTATTTTCTTAAAAGAAACAAAGGAAGAATACAAAATTACAAATTAAAATACATCTAGAAGTAAAATTACACTATAGAATATTACATTTCTGACGAAATACATAAAATGACTATCTACAACCATTTAACAAAAATGCAACACCTTAATTAAATCAATTTTAGACCTATTTTAAACAATAAAAAAATAAAGAATTACAAAATTAAGATTTAACTTATAATTTTTACAACTACAAATCTTCCAGTTGCGACAATAATCTTTAAATCTTCATACAAACTCTGGTGATGGTAATAAGCCAAATTCAGTTTCAATTTATCTGGAAATAGCACTTCGTCATTATATCGCAAAGGATTTTCTTGATTGTCCAAAAGCTTGTCTTCATTGTAATATTTTAAAGAAGCCAAACTGGTTAATCCTGGTTTTAATTCCAAAATTTTCCGATTCTCACCTTCTAACAAATCATAATAACCCGCAATATCAGGTCTTGGACCTACAACACTCATTTCTCCTTTCAAAACATTAAAAAACTGAGGCAACTCATCTAATTTGTAATTTCGAAGTAGTTGACCAATTTTTGAAATTTTTATACCTTTCCCTTCACCATCTGAATTAATTTGTATTGTTCTCAATTTGTAAATTTTAAACTTTTTCCCAAATTGGCCAATACGATCATGTGTAAAAATCCCATTTGTTTGAGTATCGATAACAGCCAAGAACCAAGCAGTCAAAAGCAACCACGAAAACACAAAAAGCATTAGAATAGAAAATCCAATATCAAAAACACGCTTTAACATTGACTTAAAATTTAATCTAGAAATAAGAAAATGATCTTTTTGTCCCACAATCAGTAAATCTATGTCAAATTAATTTTCTGAACCACTCGGCTTCTAATCCATACATAAATTGTAATTTGAAACAACAATAAGCAAATCACAATAGGTAGAGACAAACTGCCTTTTGAATCTAAAAAAATCAACAGTACATTAATCAGTAGCTGGATAAAGGCATACATAAAAGAAACTAGAATATGGGAATAGCCTAATTCATTCGCCAAATATTGGTACAAATGAGAACGGTGGGGTTCCAAAATATTTTCTTTCTTTTTTATTCGTGTAAAAATGGTAATAACGGCATCAATTCCATACACGGATAAAAAAAGGAGATAACCAACTTGACCCGAAACCAAAATCGTTTTTATCATAAAAAAGCCCAAGAACAAAGCCATACTAATACTTCCAACATCACCGGCAAATGTTTTGGCTTTTTTCCGAACATTAAAAATTCCAAAAGCACAACAAGACAATTCCATAGTCCATAATAACGGAAGACTCTCTTTATTTATTTCTAAAAAAGAAAAACTAACAATAACCACAAAGGCATACATTACAGTTATCCCGTTGATGCCATCCATAAAATTAAACGCATTCACCCATCCGATTAATAAGATAAAAACAATAGGCAAAAGCCAAAGTGCTTGAGTAAACAAATTCAAATCATAAAAAACCAAGCCAATAGCTATAGCATGAGAAGCAAATCTGGGCAATTGAGATAAAGGTTTTATATCGTCAATAAAGCTAACAATTGCCACCAAAAGTACCGCAACTGTTAATGCCCAAGAAACATATCCCAGGATGCAAGCTGTTAAAATCGCTATAGGAAAAATAACTCCTCCGCCGCGCAATGTTATTGATGTATGCGAAGAACGGCTATTGGGTTTGTCAATAATATTATAAAAATCGGCAATCTTGAAATAAAGCAATTCAACATCAATAAATAAAAAAAGTAAGGTAATGTAATTCATTATAGGAGGTTATCGGTTATCCGTTTTCTGCATTCCGCTAAATTCTATTTTAAAAAGCAATTAATTTTGAAACATATAAGTCATAAAAGAAAAAGAAAACTAGCTTTCCAAATATTAGTTAAAGTAAAAAAAGTTTTGTATTTACTTAAATGGACTTAGTTTTTACTTAGCATTATTCAGCCTAAAAACTTACATGACTAATATGGTTTGAAAATTTATTTTAACAAATACTGTTATTTATAGAATTAAATACTGCAATCTAAATTCTGCCTTCTGCTGCTATTCCCTGAACTAAATTTTATATTTCAAAAGTCCTAAAAGATACTCTCCATACCCCGACTTTTTCAATGGCTCGGCCAATTCTCTTAGTTGATCCTCAGTTATAAAACCTTGCCTCCAAGCAATTTCTTCAATACAACCTACTTTCAATCCTTGACGTTCTTCCAAAACCTGTACAAATTGTCCTGCTTGCATCAAACTGTTAAAAGTTCCGGTATCCAACCAAGCGGTACCACGGCTCAAAATTCCAACTTTCAATTTACCTTGTTCCAAATACACTTTATTCACATCGGTAATTTCATATTCTCCTCTGGCACTAGGTTGAATATTTTTTGCTATTTCCACTACTGAATTGTCATAAAAATACAACCCTGGAACCGCATAATTTGATTTTGGGACTAAAGGTTTTTCCTCGATAGATAGCGCTTTCAGATTTTTATCAAATTCTACAACACCATATCGCTCTGGATCCGAAACATGGTAAGCAAAAACAACTCCCCCTTCAGGATTGGTATTCGATTGCAATAATTCATGCATATTGGCTCCAAAGAAAATATTATCTCCTAATACCAAAGCAACAGAATCCGAACCAATGAAGTCTTCTCCAATCACAAATGCTTGCGCCAAACCATTTGGAATTGCTTGTTCCGCATAACTAAATTGACAACCTATAGCCGATCCATCTCCCAATAATTTTTTAAAATTAGGCAAATCATGCGGTGTCGAAATAATCAATATTTCATTGATCCCTGCCATCATCAATGTCGACAATGGATAATAAATCATCGGTTTATCATAAACAGGCATCATTTGCTTACTCATCGCAAGCGTTAACGGATGCAAACGGGTACCAGATCCTCCAGCTAATATTATTCCTTTCATAGTTCTTCTAATTTTACGAATTAATCCGAATTTTTCAAATTAATTATTCTTTTATAATTCAATGATAGCATACCAAAATTAATTAGCATACCCAATTCCATATTGGTACATTTTAAATAATTTCTCAACTGCTCGTAGAATATATCTGGAATATGGACTACAGCTTTAATTTCTAAAACAATTCCATCATAGCAAACAAAATCTGCTCTATAATACTTACTCAATTTCACATTTTCGTAATATAATTCCAATTTCAGCTGTCTTTTAAAAGGAATATTTTGAATCAAAAATTCTTTCTCTAATGCTTCTTCATAAACCGCCTCCAAGAATCCTACTCCTAATGAACGATGTACTTTCATACAAGCACCAATGATTTTAAAACTCTCTTCCTTAAAAAGTATTTTATCCATTAGTAGAATTCGTTAAATTCGTTTTTAATTCGTACTAATTAGTTGCTCCATACACTTCACCAAACTCTCCCTATATCCCGGAACAACTACCCCAAAAGTAGCTTTAATTTTGGTTTTGTCCAATAATGAATATTGAGGGCGTTTTGCTGGTGTTGGATAAGCCGAAGATGGAATACCGCTGACAGCACAATCAAAACCACCAATTTCCTGAATGGCCAAAGCAAACTCATACCAACTAATTGCTCCCTCATTCGAAAAATGATAAATGCCAGATTCCCAATTTGGATGCATAATAATGGTCATTATAGCCTGAGCCAAATCGGCCGCGTAGGTAGGGCTTCCAATTTGATCATTGACTACACTCAAAGAATCTCTTTCTTGCATCAAACGAGACATCGTTTTTACAAAATTGGCTCCAAAGCTAGAATACACCCATGAGGTTCTGATAATAATAGCCGATGGATTTTCACGCATACACGCTTGTTCTCCAGCCAATTTAGTCACACCATATACATTTATCGGAGCAGTTGCTGCAGTTTCGGTTAAAGCAGTTGCTGCAGTACCATCAAAAACATAATCGGTGGAAATATGAATCAATTTACAAGTGTTGTTTTCACTCCAATTTGCCATTACAGCAACGGATTTATGATTCAAAACATCAGACAATTCATATTCTGATTCGGCTCGATCCACAGCAGTGTGAGCTGCGCAATTAACGATATAGTCCGGTTTGATATTTGTTAATTCGGCAGCTAAATTCTCCAAATTACACAAATCCAACTCTTCTCGATCCGTAAAAACCCATTCAAATTGGTTATATATTTTTGACAGAACATTCAATTCAGAACCCAATTGCCCATTGGCACCGGTAATTAATATTTTTTTCATAATTTATATACAGAAAATTTATTTTAGCAAATAGACAGTCAATATTCACTCTTCATTATTCACCACTAACTATTCACGACTAACTACTAACTATTCACGACTAACTACTAACTATTCACCACTAACTATTCACCACTAACTATTCACGACTATCTATTCACGACTATCTATTCACGACTAACTATTCACCACTAACTATTCACGACTAACTACTAACTACTAACTATTCACTACCAACTTAAAACTCACTATTACACCCTGCAAAATCAGGTAAAACCAAATCCTTTCCGGATACAATAGCATCTTTTAAATCCATTCCCCAATCGATGTTTAAAGTTGTATCATCAAAACGGATACCCCCTTCGCTGGCTTTATTATAAAACTGATCGCACTTATAAAGCACTACAGCGGTTTCACTCAATACCGAAAATCCATGGGCAAAACCTTGTGGAACTAACAATTGTTTTTTGTTTTCGGCTGTTAATTTGATTCCAAAATGTTTCCCGTAAGTAGGGGAGTCTTTCCTTAGATCGACAGCAACATCCATTATCTCTCCCTGTAATACTCGAACTAATTTAGTTTGAGCAAAAGGCGGATTCTGGTAATGCAAACCCCGCAAAGTTCCCCTTTGTGAAAAGGATTGATTGTCCTGCACAAATTCAATATCAATTCCCAACCCACTCAATTTATTTTTGTTGTAGGCCTCAAAAAAATAACCCCTTTCGTCCTCAAATACATCAGGAGTCAGTATAACTAAATCCTTAATATAAGTTTGCTCTATGTTCATATTATAATTTTTTATCTTTTTAAAAGTAACTTCTAACTATTCACACTCACTATTCACTATTCACCACTCACTTCTCACTATTCACCATTCACCATTCACTATTCTCCACTCACTTCTCACTATTCTCTATTCACTATTCACTTCTCACCACTCACTTCTCACTATTCACTATTCACTATTCACTATTCACCACTCACCACTCACCACTCACCACTCACTTCTCACTTCTCACCATTCACCATTCACTATTCACCATTCACTTCTAACTATTCACTATTCACTATTCACTATTCACCATTCACTATTCACCATTCACTATTCACCACTCACTAACTCCCACATATCACTATCAAACCGCACATCATCTTCCGAAGTCCGATCAAGCAGTAAAGTAGAAAACGAAATCAATTTAGACCCCACTTCCAGCGATTCAATGGCATTGGCATAACCCTCTGGAACATGAAGAACATTGCTTTGATCAGCACTAAGTATCACACTTTCAACTTTCAAATCTTTCGAAGGCAATTCCCAGTGGTCTATTTTTACATAATGCACTCTTACAGCACCTTGAATACAATAAAAATATTTATTGTCTATTTTATGCCCCTGCCAAGCCCGCAAAGGATTCTCAGCCGAATTACTAATGATATAAAACCGCTCAATAGCATCAAATTTCATATCGTTAACAAAGGAAATCTGCCCTCTTTGGTCGGTATGAATTCCGCCTTTGATTAATCGAGGAATTTTATTATTTTCTGACATACATGTTTTTTATTTAATAAAATATAACATTCCAGAATCTTGTCCTACTGAAAAAGGAAGCGTCCTCACAACGAACTCCGCTCCAATAATCAAATCCCGCAATACAACATTTGAATTGAAATACCTTCAATATATAAATAATTCAATCCCATACTGGAACTTAAACAACTTTAAACTCTGAATCCATTAAACAGTTTTAAACCTTTAAACTGACAACCGAGAACTCACTTCTCTCATCTCACAACTCACCTGTCTCCTCGAGCGCAAACTCATTAAGTTAAACTTTGATTTTTCTGGCAGAGCCATTAAGCTGCAAAGTCTAAAACCGTTTTCTTTGCGTCTCTGCGCCTTTGCGAGAGCTGCATTTAGAATAATTCTAGCAAGAAATCCTTAATCTTAATGGTATTGATCCAGAAAAATTTGTACGGAGCGAAGTCGAAGTACTGTCGAGAGCCAAAATCTTGTTATACTGCCAAAGGGAACATCACCAAAAGCTAATTCACCATTCACTATTCACCATTCACAACTCACTATTCACCATTCACTATTCACTATTCACTATTCACTATTCACCATTCACTATTCACTATTCACTATTCACTATTCACCATTCACAACTCACTATTCACCATTCACTATTCACTTCTACAAATACTCCTCCCCAAACTCAACTACCATATCCCCTGCAACAGCCTTTATCTCCTGCTCATTCCCTTTCGGGTAAATCAATAACACTTTACCATCATCAACCACAATAAAATCATCCAACCCTTTAATTACAGCCGCTTTCCCTTTAGGCAATTGAATAATACAATTGGTAGTATCTTCCAGATAAAAGTGATCCACACTCAAAGCATTGTTATCTTTATCTTTCTCCACTACCTCATGCAACGAAGCCCAGGTACCCAAATCAGACCAACCAATGTCGGCAGGAATGGTATAGACATTATCCGCTTTTTCCAGTATCGCATAATCAATAGAGATATTCGGACTGTTAGGGTAATTTTTATTTATAAAATCAATTTCAGTACTTGTATTATAAACTTCATTTCCTTTCGCAAACAAAACATCTATTTCCGAGGCATATTTTTGAAAAGCAGTTTGGATGCTTTGGGCACTCCAAATAAAAATCCCTGCATTCCATAAATAATCACCAATGATCAAATATTCTTGAGCTTTTTCTAAAACAGGTTTTTCCATAAATTTGGCAACTTTATGAACACCATCAATCCCCTCTTTTTGGAAATTAATATACCCATAACCAGTATCCGGTCGTGTTGGACTAATACCAAGGGTAACTAAAGCATCGTTTGCTGCGGTATAACCAAGGGCTTGCTCAATTTTATTCAAAAATTCCGTTTCCTTCAATATCAAATGATCCGAGGGTGCCACCACTATATTGGCATCTGGATTCTGTTTCAATATTTTATAGGAAGCATAGGCTATACAAGGAGCTGTATTGTTCCTGCTTGGTTCCAATAAAACATTGTTTACCGCTATACCGTTCAGTTGTTCTTGTATCAATCCCAAATACTGTTGATTGCTCAGTATATAAATATTTTCTCTTGGACAAATTTTCTCAAATCGCTCGTAAGTAAGTTGCAACAACGATTTCCCAATTCCCAATATGTCTATAAACTGTTTCGGAAAGTGATTACGGCTCTTAGGCCAAAACCGACTTCCCACACCACCTGCCATAATGAGGACATAGTTGTTTTTATTGTTTTCTATCATTCTTGTTTTTAATTAGAATATACTTTTATATTCATTTATACATTTCCAGTTCCTGTTAAAAATTAAACAATTTTAAACTCTAAACCAATCTAAAACTCTTTGAGACTTCCATCCCGCAACTTCTCTGGCCTTAGTGTCATCAAAGGTCAAATCAGAAGTGATTTTTTTAATTTTAGAGGAATTAATTGGGGCTTTATTCCCCAACAAGTCACCAGCATATCCCATTAACTTCACAATAAATAGGGGCAAATTAAAAGGTACTTTTTTGTTTTTATTCTTTGCAATAGCCGAGCTCAACTCCTTAAAATTAGGATGAAAACCATCTGTTAAATTATAAGTCCCTCCTATCATTGCGACTTTTGGTATAAAGAAGGCAACATCTTGTGCCAGCACCATACTTTTTCTAGCTTTTCCACCACCTATGTTAAAATAATAGCCTTTTTCTATTGCTCTTATCATTGCTCCTAGGTTTCCAGGAGGATTTTTTCCTACCAATAATGGCAACCGCAAAATAGTGCAAACTACACTATGTTTTTCACACCATTTTGCCACCAATACTTCACCTTCAATTTTACTCAAACCATAAGGATCTTTTGCTTCAAGCTTGTAATCTTCATTTATTTCTTTACCAAACTCCTGACCATAAACCGAAACTGAACTAATAAAAACAAACTGTTTTGGTACACCTATGCTTTCTAGCCCTTTTAATAAATTCTCAGTACCTTTAACATTCACTTCGTAAAACTGTTTTCTTTCAGCATCAGTTTTAGGCACGGAATGAGCTTTACCTGCTGAATGTACAACTAATTCGTAATTTTCATTAAAAATTGGAGTTTCATTTTCTAGTATAACTTTGTAATCTCCAGTTGTTTTTGATAAACTAAAAAGTGCATTACTTTCCAATAAACTTTTATAAATATATTTCCCTAAAAAACCATTTGCACCAGTAACTAATACTCTCCCCATAATAAACTGTTAAAAACCTATTTCATAGGATAATTAATAGTCCTTTCTAAAAGTAAAGACCATTTGTCACATATCACTTTTTTAGAAAAATTCTCTTGATATATTTTAAATGAGTTTTCTTTCATTTTTGAAATCAATTCTGGATTATTTGCTATTTCACATAAAACATTTGCAACTTTATCAATTGTTTCTTTTTGTACTTGAAATCCTAAATCATATTCTCTAGTCCAAACACTAAGAGCAGAATTTTGCGCTCCTGAAAAAAGAACAGCCTTTCCAATTGCAATTGCAGAAAAATATTTGGATGGTACTGAAATACCCGTCCACTCCTCTTTTAAACTTATTAACATTATATCTGCAGACGATAATCTTTCTTCTAGCTCTTGATCTGTTTCAACAAAACCTCCAAAACTTATATTTGTATCATTATCAACAATTTGCAACTTTAAATCATCAAATCGATTCCCAAATCCAGCAAAACAAAATCCTACTGAAGCATTCCTTTTGTTTAATTCTCTAGCAAGTTGCAAAAAATTATCAAATTCATGAGCATTACCAATTGTTCCGGTATACAACAAAGTTAAATTTGCATTTTTAAACAACTTTTGACGAGTTTCAAAGTGGGGTAGTAACATTTCAATTGGTTCCACGAAAGACCAAGGCGGCAATGTTTCTTCTTTTGCAGAGTGATTATACTGTCTATAGATTTCTCTCATACAAGGTCCAATATCTACAATTACATCAATCTTTCCGTAACAAAATTTAGCAAGACTTTTTAATACTTTCCCCAAAAAACTAAATGATTTCTCTTTTGACACAATAATTGCCTCCGGATATAAATCAAAACCCCACATCAAAATTTTGGTATTTCTTTTGAATAGTTTAATGAAGGGTACTAGCAGATAAACAAATGGAGGGTTTGTTCCAATAATAATTGCATCATATTTACCGATAAAAGGCAATTTTACAATCCATGATAAAACCAACCAAAATGAGGTCAGTAATCTTTGCAAATTTTTTTTTTGATTAAATGGAGGAATGTAAGTTCTACTATATTTTACGCCATTCCAAACACCATTTTTAGGTGTAATTATTTTTTTATGGTTCCCATAAAATCGATTACCTACAACTGCTGAAACATCCCAACCTCTCGCCACTAATTCTTCAGTTAATTCCGATATATGTCTCGCGGTATTTATTTTATCAGGCCAAAATATATGATTGAAAACTAAAATTTTATTACTCATATTATAAAATTAGCTCCTAATTGCTTAGGTATTGTGCAGAAAAGGGCGAAATTAAAGCACTAACTATTTGCTTAAATTTCACCCTTTAAAATATTATTATTAAGCTATTTATTCACTTGTTCATTAATCCAAGTAAATGTTTTGATCATTCCTTTTTCTAGAGGCTCTGATACTCTCCATCCAATTTTATTCTCATAAAGTTTATTATCTGAATTTCTGCCTCTAACACCCTCAGGGCATTTAAAGCCGTATTTCTGAATAAACTCATCTCCAGTAATATTTTTAATCGCAATATTTTTATCACTAATTCTGATAGCCATTTCAGCTAATTGATTGATGGTTACCATCTCATCAGAACCAATATTTACAGGCCCTAAGAAGTCACTTTCCATCATTCTTAATACCGCCTCAACACACTCATCAACATAGAGAAAACTTCTAGTTTGTAAACCATCACCCCAAACTTCAAAAGAACCACCTTCTGGAGTTTCAGCAGCTTTTCTAGACATAGCGGCAGGTGCTTTTTCTTTTCCGCCCATCCAAGTACCTTGAGGACCAAAAATATTATGAAATCTAGCCACTCTAACGTCTAATTTATAATTTCTGTTAAACGCAAAATACAAACGTTCACTAAATAATTTTTCCCAACCATACTCTGAATCGGGGTTGGCAGGATAGGCTGATGACTCCTCACAATTTGGATTCTCTGGATCTAATTGATTATGCTCAGGATACATGCAGGCAGAAGACGAATAAAACACCTTTTTAATATTTTTTTTGACACACTCATGAACCACATTCAAATTGATAAGCGCTGAATTATGCATTACATTAGCATCGTTGTCTCCCGTAAAAATATAACCTGCTCCCCCCATATCAGCAGCCAATTGATAGACTTCATCATACCCTTCTCCAATTACCAATTCAACTGCCTTAGGATCACGCAGATCCGCTAAGATAAATTCATGACAAATTTCTTGATGATCAAAATACTCATGATTCTTAATATCTGCAATTCGAACATAACATCCTTCATTCTTTAATCTTTTTGCCAAATGACCTCCTATGAAACCGCCACCTCCTAAAACAATTACTTTTTTCATGCTTACTTATTTTCTTTATTAATAGTTAATTCTTTATACAATTCGTTATAAACTGATACAACCTCAGTATAACATTTATCCCAAGAATACAGAAGAGATCGTTTCATACCTTTCTCAATAATTTCATCTCTTTCAGTTTGAATAAATGCAACACCCTCTTTAAATTGATCAATACTTAAAGTATTCATCAAAAAACCAGCATTGCCAGCAACTTCTGTAATTGAAGAGCATCGTAACGCAATAAATGGACAACCCGCCTTCATCGCTTCTACAAGTGGAATACCAAATCCTTCATAAGAAGATGGATATAGCAAAGCAAAAGCAGCATTATAACATGCATTCAGTTCATTATTATTTATTATACCCAAATGGGTCCACCTTCCATTTAACTGGTAATCTAATAATTGTTTTTCTTTAGGAGATAACTCCCCCCCAACAATTTTAAGATGATAGTTATCCATAGAAACAACTGCTTTGACGGCAAAGTCAAAATTCTTGTAGGAGGTTCTAGAACCAACAAATAAAAAAAAGGGATTAATACTATCGCTACTTACTTGCGGAATTTTATAATAATCCGTGGATACACCATTGTAAATAACCCTAATATCCTTAGAAGAAAATTGAGGTAAAAAATGCAATAAATCTTTTTTGGTGTTTTCAGAAATACAAATCACCACATCAGCTGCGGCTATAGCTTTTCGCTTTTGCCAAGAATGCACCCATTTTTTCAAACCATTACTGAAATATTCATACGTAAAATCATGAACCGTAACAATCTCTTTTATATTATTTCTCCTTTTTACAACATTACTTAATGTTCTATAATAAGTTGAATGAAAAATAAAGTTTTCATTCTTCATTTTTAAATTAATCTTTCGATATCTTGACAAAAAATTAATTAATCTATTTCGAATTTTTATAGTATCATTTAATTCAATTTTCAATTCCTTTCTAAAAATATTCTTATTAAAGCCTTCTTCTTCTATAAATGAAGTCTTAATATCTGATTCATCTAAAATTCTATTAATCATTTCATACCAATAAACAGAAACACCTCCTGTTTTTTGCAATGAGAAAATTATATTATCTAATAGTATTTTCATTTGTAAAATATAGAATAAACTAATAATAAAGAAAAAAGCATAAAAAATGATGTTAAATAATATACCTCATTAAAAAAAATGTATTTATTCATATAAATAAACTATTATATTACTTACAAAAATTTTCTTCAATTGCGCTTCTTAATGCTTTTATATATTTTTTTCCAAATTTCAAATCTGGCTCCATATAATTACCTTCACCCCATTCGTTCCAAGATTTAAGGAATAAAACTTGACGACTATTTGACTTGTTCTTAATTGATTCTAAAGCTTTTACAACATGCTTTTTAAACAAAACAGGAGATGACTTATGAAAAACCACCCCGTAATTTCCACTACGTGGAGTATGATCCCAATTTGGAATAATAGTTGGAAATACATCCTCTGTTTTATCAATTTCTTGAATAAAATATTTAGAGATAAATGAATAACTCAGTCTAAGAGGTCTTTTTAAAACCTTAAATCTAAATAGCTTTAGTGGAATTTTCCGAATAACATCCATATTAAATCGATACTCACCTGTTCTTACTATATTTACAGCATCAAAACCCATTTTTAAAATAGGATCTTTTTCCTTATTATCAAGAGTATGACCTATAAAGAAGAACCCATCATCAAAACCATGCGTTTTAGCAAGATTATTCCATATATCTATAAATTCAGATACATCAGGTACTAAAAAAGGCTTATAGACAACAAATATTGGTCTATTTTCAATTCTCATGTATCGAGAATTTTGAATTGCTGGTAAAATTTCAAAAAAATGATTTTCAATATCTATTTTCCCTGGATAACTTTGCTCCATCAACAACACATCCTTTTTAGAGTCTTGAGAATTCCACACCTTAGATTTCCAAGATTCATTAGCCCACCCTAAACAGAATGGAAAATCAGGCTTACCAGAATTTAGAACCTCTCGAAATGGCATATCTAATAATCGTCTTCCATCACCAAACCAATAATGCCAATAGCAAAAACCTGTTACTCCTGCTTCTATTGCTAACTCTACCTGCTTTTCCCTCACCTTAGCAATTCTCAAATCATAATACCCAAGGTCTGCTGGCACCTTAGGTTGGTAATGAGACTTAAATAAAGGTTTTGCTTTACCAACATTAGTCCACTCAGTAAAACCCTCACCCCACCATTCATTATTTTCTTTAAACGGGTAATACTGTGGCAGGTAATATGCTATTATTTCCATATAATATAATCATTTTGCAACTACTTAAAGTTGCCTTTACTAGTTTAATATAAAATATTCTAATTTTTTAATAATTGATTAGCTATTAAATCGTATACAATTCTAACTTTAGCTTTTTGAAAAAAGCCTATTATTAATAGTACAAAAAATAACACTAAGTATCTTGCAATAAAATATTCGTACAAATAAACAATAAAAAAACTTGCTATAGTTGTAAGAATTGTAACAAGCCAAATATATATGTCATCGTAAACACGTTTTTTACAGATTTTATTACAAGCATACATGTGAAATAATGCAAGAACAAAATAACTAACTAAAGTTGTATAGCCAGCCGCAATATATCCAAATTTAGGAATAAATAGTAGATTCAAAATATAATTTAGCACTCCCGCTAGAACTGTTCCTATCGAAATGACAATTGTTTTTTTATGATATAATTCGAGACTTGAATAAGTATTATACACATATTGAAATAAACTTCCAATAGCTAAAGGCATAACAACATATTTTGCTTCCAAAAATTCTTTAGAACCTAACAATTTCAACATTTCTGGAGCAACTGAAATTAAACTAAAGGTCAAAAAACACATAACAAATGTTATAATGTTATTAGAAATTCTAATGCCTTTATAATCCCCACCTTGGTAACTCACATACAACCATGGAATAAAAGCCTGCATAACTGCATTCGAAAAAATTAAAGCTAATGAGGCGTATGTCAATCCAAAACTATAAAGTCCACCAGCTGAATTTCCACATATATTAATAATCATTATTCGATCTAATTGCGTGAGCACTACCATTGCCAATGCGTGTGGAATCATTGGTAATGAAATTTTTAAAGCATATTTCCAATACTTGTTGATCTGCTTACTCCAACCATTTCGAATTATTTTAATAAAAAAGAAAGACCCCATTATAAATACGGGAAAAATCAACCCTATAATCCTACCATAATATTTTTGATTACTAAATATGTAAATAAATAAAAAACAAAACAATATAGACCCGAGCGTGTTGAAAATAGAAATAAAAATATTTTGTTTATATGCTAAAGTAAATTTAAAATTCTCCTGAGCAAATACAAAAGATGGGAAAATCAATAGATAAACAAACATTAATAATACAAGATCTTGATCCAATTCCATAATCTCACCCAATTGTGTTCTAAAAACAATCGCAAGTAATAGAAATAAAACTGAAACAATGCTTCCTAATGTTTGAATTGAAGCAAGATACCTGTTTAGTCTATTAGGAAAATCTATATATGCATTACCTATGCTATAAGTCAAGCCTAATCCTAAAATAACTGAGCCTATTTGAAGCCAAGCTGCAAAATTACTAGCTATTCCATAATCCGAAGTTGTTAACAACCGTGTAAATATCGGTGTTGTAATAATTGCACTTGATTTTACCAAGATTTCAGAAAACATATAACTTGATCCCGACTTAACAGCATTCTTGTTTAATCCAATAGAATTTTCTTTATTCACCTAAATTTTTATTAATTACAAATTCCCTTTATACAGCTTAAATGAAAACAACAAATGAAATTTATTATCTCATATAAAAAAAAACAGTTAAGCCTTCTAAAACAACTGTGAATCATTTTCTATGTACTTATTCTCAATATACTTCGTGTATGATTTTTCATAAAAAAGATACAACTTATCAACTTCATTCTTGAATTTTTCAGAATAACTTTTATTATATTTTTTATTACTATTCAAGATAGCTTCTGCTTCAGGAATAAGATATGTTAAATTCACTTCAACTCCTAAATTTTTTACTGCTGCAATATATGCGGCACATGAATGTATATTATCAATCTCTTTAAAAGAAGCAATGAGTGACGGTAATTCATCGCATGAACGAACCTTAAACACCCCTTTTAACAAAGAGAAAGGAACATCCCCAAATACAATTGCCTTTTTGCCTAACATAGCTGCTTCATAAGCCGCAGTTCCAGTAATTGTTACAACTCCCTTAGCGTTTTCAATCCAAGGTTTCGGGTCGTTATAATAATTAAAATGAACCAACTTAACATTTGGAATTTTTTTCACATCCTCGTAAAAAGATAAACTTCGTTCACCAATCATTGCCCGATGCTCTTTTACGTATAACTTCCAACCTATTGGTAGTGATTTAGAAACCTGCTCTATTATATTTAGTTCATTAATAAAAAAAGGAGATAAAACAAAAGTTGTTGATTCAGGAATTAAATGCAATGGCATATAAACATAATCCTCATCTTTAACTGGATTCTCAAAATATTTATTTTTTTTAAATAAATACTGACTCTTCATTTCAATCTTTAAAAAGTATATAAACAATTTTATAGGATTGGAATAAAGAATACTATTTTTCTTTAATAATTTAAAATTTTTATTCTTTAAATAAACATTATATAAATACATTAGTATTCCCACCAAATACTTGGTTGCATAAATTAAACTATTTGGTGTGTAGGTAGATGTAATAGTTCCTTTGTACTCTTGAGACATTATATTTGAATTTTTCCTCATTTCAAATATATATTCATAATCCTCAGATAAATCTTTTGGTGTTAATTTTAGACATTTATAATATTCTTCTATAAAAGAATCTTCATTTCTAACCCCTAAACAATACGTTGGTATCTTATAAAGTTCGTATCGAGGATGATTAACCGTAATATATGGAATTTCTTTATTAAACGCGACCTCATTTAAAATGGTCCTTAAAAGTTCTGCATTATCATTATCTAATATAAGATCTGGCTTAAAATCCTCAACTACTTCAATTACTTTCTTATACCCTAATTCAAGAAAATTCAAATTTTGAGCAAATGATGAGTACTTAAAATAGTTTCTAAAATGATAATGCCGCGTAGTCAATTGAGAAGATGTCAGCTGAAGATTAAAATTCTTGAAATGGGAATATTCATTTTCAATCTTTGACAAATAACTCAAATCAACTGATTTATTATTATATACTTCATTGAATTTAAAACATAAATCTGACAAACCATACAATTTTACATCTTTTAGTTCTTCTTTGTATTTATAAAATGTATTTTCATTATACATACACTTATTAAAATAACTCTCTTCTGGATATATAAAGAAAGCTCCAACCTCATTCCCTTCTGACAATAATTTTTTAGCAATAAAAAAAAGAGGAAAAGAAAAACTTTCCTTACAAATCAATAAAACTTTCTTATTCTTAATCATATTCGTATTTTATTTAATTTTAAGCATCAAAAGATCTAATTTATCCATATTACTATTTTTAAGATCATTAATAAAAAGATTTTTATTTCGTACAATTCTATTAATATCCCACTCCCACCACTTCAATTCTTCTAAATAATTGATCATGTCTCCATCAAATCTTTTAGAATGAACAACAGCTGGATTTCCAAATGCAATTGAATATCTAGGAATATCTTTTGTGACAATACTTCCAGCACCAATTACTGCCCCTCTTCCTATCGTAATACCCGGCAATATAACCGTATTAGAACCTATCCAAACATCTTCCTCAATAACAACAGGACCTTTTGAAATTAAATCGTTTCTAAAATCTTCTTCAAAAATTAAATGGTGTACGAAACTACTGCTCATCCTTTCAAATAAATGGTTAAAATCTACTATACATACATTCTGCCCAATTGAAGAAAAGCTTCCTATATAAATCTTCTCTTTTAAAGACTTAATAACAGTACCAGGCCCCGTTATAGTAACAAACCGTCCTAAGATTATATCCCCATAACACCTTGACTCTGATATTACACAACCTTCATTAACAATTTCAAAATTGCATTTAGAATCAATTACCCTACATGGATATTTAGGATTAATACTATTATTTACTAAACCATAATTCACTTCGGATGAGCGATCAAGAATAATACTCTTTCTGTATTTTAAAAATAATTTCTTAAAAATTGATTTCATTGACATCTTTTATATTTTTATAATTCACACACTAGAAAACATCAACCATTATTTACTATTTTAACCAATAACCTAAATAATTGAAATTTCAAAAGAATTACTTTGATCTTAGTATTCCGCGTTGCGTATTTTGAATTAAGAATGTATTCGTAATTATTTAACACTTCATTTTTATACTCTTGGTATTTTGATTTCCCATAACTATCATTCATTTTTGTCAAATACGTACAATTATTAATAACAACAGTAAAAAAATGAATCGAAGCCTTCTCTAATAGTTCAGGATAATGCAAACTGGTATGTTTTCTCCAAAAAGATGCAGCTTCTACCATATCAAGTTTTTTATAATTAAAAACCGACCTTGTTATGCTTTCCCCTTCTTGGTTGTAAAAATATAAATCTTGTGAAGTTATAGCCACGAATTTAGCCTTTTCAAATATGGTAGGCATAACAAACATATCTTCCATTATTTTTCCAACGGGAAACCTCACATTTTTAAATAAATCAATGTCGTATAATTTACCCCAAGCAGAACATCTTGACTGATCATTTAAAAGCATATCCATGGCTTCTAAATCATTTGCAACTATAATATTTTTGCTGTCAGATATCTCTACTCTTAATGAATCATAAACTTTTCTATAGTAACACATAGACATTAAAACATTATTTTCAATCATAGAATTTTTCAAAACCTCTAAAAAACTCTCATGCACATAATCGTCACTATCAATAAAAGCTATATATTTCCCTTTTGCTATTTCAATCCCCGAATTTCTAGCGGCAGAAAGACCTGAATTTTTTTTATGAATAACTATTATGTTTTCATGTTTTTTTTCATAACTATCGCAAATACTAGGACAACCATCTGGAGATCCGTCATCTACAAGTATTAGTTCGTAATATTTATACGTTTGTGAAAGAATACTTTCTATACATCTGCATAAGTATTTCTCTACATTGTAAACTGGAACTACAATACTTATTAAATGCCCTGCACTATTCATAAATCATCTATATTTTACTTTTGAAAACAAATTTTATATCACACATTTCAACCTAAACCTCCAAAACACACAAACTTAAACAATCAAACGACCACATAAGCTAAATACATTAAATCAAAAGATTAAATATCCTTTTTAAAACAGTCCGTTAATTACTATTTACTCTTCCTACTGAATACCATAAAACCGGAACAATTAATTGAAAAGAAAATATATCTGAACCAACAGCCTGAAGACACAATCCAAATATGATTCCTAATTCTAAAACATGAATCCTAAGATTTTTTAAGCCTTTTACAAATGTACCAATCATTATACTCATAAAAATAGAGGTTCCAATAACACCAAGTTCCGCTAACATTCTTACATAATTTCCATCTGGCACATATTTATTACTGAATTCTACTGCTTTATGTCCAAATACTCCCAAACCGCTTCCTATAATTAGATTTCCATACATTAATCCATCAACCCAAGAACCACTCCTTTCATCTACCGCTTCAGATAGCATCTTTATACGTTCATTAAGCATTAATAACAAATCCCCAAAATTTTCATTTAAATACAATATTATCAAGAAAAGAACCACTATTTCAACTAGTAGATATCTTTTTCGCAACAGATTATACTTAATATAACCGAAATAATGAAAAACAAAAAAAGTAACTAAAGCTACAAATAAAGCAGACCTCCTAAATGTTAGAGCCACGGCAATCATACATATTGTTAATGCAAGTTTACCTTTACGACCATTGCTCTCAATAATTTCACTGAAACTTATTACCACCCCAACAACGCCTAAAGAACCTGTCATAGTTAGTCCTACTAACGACCTAAAACTATCTGTAGTTGAAATTATATTAGTCCCAACACCGTCAAGAGAATCTAAATAAGCTCTATAATAATAAGGCTGTTGGAGAAACAAAATAATACCGATTACAAAACATAAAAGAATAGCTTTTAGAGTAACTGTATAAAAATTTTTATTTTTTTTATCATCAATCTTAGCAAAATAATAAAAAAACATTGGGAGTATTGAATTCGAATATTCCCTTATAAAAACTGAAATTGGGAGACCTGAAAATATAAACCATAAAAAAGAAATTGTATTGTAAACAATATAAACCAATACCAAAACGTCAATATAATTCTTGAATAATGAAACTTTCCTTAAATACTTAATCATAAGGAACAATATTATTATAGAAGCAATAACACCTATTCTAATATCAGGAATAAACATTCCTAAACTCATTATTCCTATTATATAAAAATAATAATAATCAATTGCTTTATAAGGAAATACAACTTCTTGCTTATCAATCATAAAAACACTTGTACTATTTGCAATATTCAATTTCAAATCGTTCCCCCTTCTCCAAATCCTCTTTAACCATCTTCCCCAATATTTCATTATAATATTTAGGATGCAACCCAAACCCTGGTCGAATAGAACGTACATTTTTATCAGTAATCACATCACCTGCTTTCATATCTTCAACTACATAAAGAGAACGAGAAAAATCTTTTCCTTTCGCCTGTTTTTCGGTAAGTGTATAATCAACAACACCAATAGCACTTTCGGCTTCTCGCACTGCTTTGACCATAGCGGTAAACTCTTCTTCATTCATGGAGAAAGAAGCATCTGGACCACCTATTGAGCGATCCAAAATAAAATGCTTCTCGATGATTTTAGCTCCAAAACAAGTCGCAACTACAGGAACAGTTGCTCCCATAGTGTGATCCGAAAGACCGCTGATCACATTATAACGCTCGGCCAAATCTTTAACCATACACATATTGGCTTCTTCTATCGGCGCAGGATAACTAGAAGTACATTTTAACAAGGCAATATCAGTATTGCCCATTCTTCTGCAAGCGTCTAAAGCCAATTCAATATCTGCTTGCTCTGCAATGCCTGTAGATAAAATGATTGGCTTCCCTTTAGAAGCCACATACTCAATCAAAGGAATATCCGTAATCTCAAAAGAAGCTATCTTATAAGCCGGGACATTTAGAGTTTCCAAGAAATCAACCGCTGTTTTATCAAATGGAGAAGAGAAACAGATGATTCCCTCTTCTTTAGCAACTCTAAAAATTTCTTCGTGCCATTCCCAAGGGGTAAAGGCTTCTTGATATAATTTGTAAAGGTTTTTACCCTCCCAAATGGTTCCTTTTATCAAAAAATCATCTTTATCGCAATCAATTGTAATAGTATCGGCAGTATAGGTTTGCAGTTTAATGCAATCTGCCCCTGCACGTTTTGCCGCGCGAATAGTTTCTACCGCAGTGTCTATACTACCATTATGGTTTGCCGAAAGCTCAGCAATGATAAAAACCTTGCTTCCTTTGTTTATTTCAAATGTACCTATTAGCATTTTTAACCTTTTTTTGTAAAATGAAAACTAATACAGTTTTCATAATTTATTATATTATCAAACTCAAATCCTGCTTTCTCAAAAGCTTGCTTCGAACTTCTATTTTGTTCTTTTATATAGGCATTTATCAAATAGCCTTTATTATTTTCTAAGAAATAATCGGATGCCAAAAATAACATTTCCTTTGCTAATCCTTTTCCCCTGTGCTCCGCTGCTATAGAAATCCCAATCAAAGCTTCCTTTTCATTTTCTTTCTGAATGCGAATTTGACCTACATTTAACTTTTCCTCATTTTGAAAAAGTAACAACATACAGGAGTGGTCTTCTACTTTACTTTCGAACCATTTTTTATGACTTTCAAAATCAATTGTATTGGTGTTATAGGATTGTTCTCTAACGCTCGAATCATTTGCCCAATCAAAATAGAGTTTAGTATCGGCTAAAGTCGCTTTTCGAAAAGTTAACATCTATTATTTATTTTAGAATGAATCACTACATCTATAAACTTACCGTCAAAAAGACAATGTTCTTTCAATCGGGTTTCTTCAATAAAATTGGCATCTTGCAACGCAAAATACAAATGTGGTCTTAAGTCAAAAGCGTAAGTAAATATTTTATGTAATTTTAAATCCTCAAAAGCTACTTTTTCGATAAGCGATAAATATTTAGTCCAATTGGCATGAAAATTATCCTTTTCTAATGCTGTATCCATTATAAATGAAATCTCAGCATTTTTATCAATCCAGTTAATATGTACCAAACCGCCATAACCTATACAAACATCTTTTTCTAAGTAAGAAAACAAAATTTGGTTGGGTTGTTCTTGATTAAAGAGTTTATCAACAATAATATTAAAATAATTTTCTTGGTCTTCAACCGTAAGCAGTTTATTTTGTCGTAAATGATAAATTTGTTCATTACGCCATTTCAAAATATCCAAACGATCTTCGTAACGGAGCGGAACAATTTTAAAATTATCAAATTCAATTATCTGGATTGACAAACACTTATATGATTTCATTCGAAAACAATTTATATTTTAATTCTGCTAAAACCCAGTCATTTTCTGTGTCAATGTCGTGGGCGTGAAGCTCGTCAATTTCAATGGCAAAAGTGTCTTGTGTTCGTAAACTTTTATTTACCTTTAATTTCTTGACATCAAAAGTATAAAACATACCTGCATCGTGAAATGCTTTGTCTAAATCCTGCGTCCTTGCATTGGAATTAGAATCGTCAAAAGTGGCTATTTTCCCAATATCCGAAAGCTTTAAAGCTCTTTGAATTGGATGTGAATAAGCTAGAATTGGGAATACACAATCACAATTTTCTTTAATCAACATCTCAAAAGAATCATGTAACACTTTTGCATTTACAAAAGGAGCACAGGCATAAATGCAAGTTGCAAAATCAAATTGCAAATCCATATCCTTATACCAATCTAAAACTTCGATTAATACATCGACTGTAGTGGCAAAGTCATTACTATTATCAGCACTACGGATAAACGGAACTTTCGCTCCATATTCTCTAGCGACCTCCGCAATTTCTTCACTATCCGTCGAAACCATTACCTCGTCATACAAACCACTTTTTAGGGCAGCTTCAATGGCATAAGCGATAATAGGTTTTCCAAAAAAATATTTTATATTCTTGTGCGGAATACGTTTGCTTCCACCACGGGCAGGAATAATAGCAATTTTCTTCAATTTTTATACTTTTATATTCGAACCGGAACATTAATACTTTTCAATTCATTTTTTATATCCAGAGGAGTAAACTGAGTAAAATGAAAAATACTTGCAGAACCTACCGCTTGCACTTTTGTTTGAGAGAACAACGCATTGTAATGTTTCATCGACCCACCACCGCCAGCAGCAATAATCGGAATATTGGTCAACTCTGTAACTCGATTGATTAAATCAATGTCAAAACCATCCATCATACCATCATTATCAACGCTCGTAACAACAAATTCCCCCACTTTACAAGAAATCATTAAGCTTACAAAATCTTCAAGAGAAATCTCAATATCTAACTTATTAAAAATCTTGTATCCATCAGGAGTAGCATAAGCATCAATAGAAATAGAAATACATTGACTTCCGAAAAAAGCAACCGCTTTCTCAATAAATTTAGCATCTAACAAGGCTTTAGTTTTGATAATAACCTTATCTGCACCAATTTTTAATAAATTGTTTATGTCCTCAATAGTTTCAATACCACCACCTATAGCTACAGGCATATAGCATTCTTTTATCACGTCAGCAACAAGTTTTAAATTGACTTTTCGCTTTTGTGAACTAGCAAAAATATCTACAAAAACTAATTCATCAACACCACGACTATTATAAACTCGAGCGGCTTGTACAGGATTTCCAACCATTCTAGGATTAGAAAATTTTTTAGTTTTGACTAACCCAAAACCATTAAAGGTTAAAATAGGTATTATTCGTACTTTAAGCATTTATTTCGAAAAAAGTTTTTAAAAGTGATAATCCTGCATTTTGACTTTTCTCAGGATGAAATTGTGTAGCAAAAATATTCCCTTTCTGAATACTGGAAACCACATCAAAACCATAGTTTACAGTTGTAGCAATATCTTCCTTATTTTCGGGAACGACATGATAACTATGAATAAAGTAAAAATCGTCTGTTTGACATTCTTTATAATAGGTTTCATTCAAAACCTGAATATTATTCCAACCCATATGAGGGACATTCAAATCTTGCAATTCAAATTTAACGACGCTTCCTTTTACCCAACCTAGCCCTATACTTTCGAAAGGCTCCGTACCTTTTTCCATAATCAGCTGCATCCCAAGGCAAATTCCTATGAAATTTTTCTTTTTCACAACAACCTCATCTGTAAGCAATTCAACTAAGCCTCTATCGTTCAAATTTTTCATTCCTTGAACAAAAGAACCAACACCAGGCAATAAAATAGTCTTAGCCTTTTTAATTAATTCATGGTCATCAGTAATGACACTCTCAATTTTTAAAAAATTCAAGGCCTTTTGGACAGAAGCTACATTACCCATTCCGTAATCAATTATTGCTACCATTATTTATTCAAAATCAAAGTTTCTTACTAAATTTCCTTGGGCATCTTTCAAGAAATTACCTTCTTCGTCTTGAGCAAATAAAATAGAATTTGTGAAAGAGTCTAAAATCATATCTATTTCTTCTTTTGTCATACCGGAGTATTTCACAAATTCATCAACTCCATAATTAGGATACTTCCCATCATATTGTTTAACAAGTTTCAACCCCTCTTCTCTTGTCAATCTGTTATTTCTAACATCAATACATGCATGATCCGTTGCGCGTCCAAAACCATATTTTACATATTTTAAATAATCATGTAAACCGTGCATTTTTTCGTCCAGATTCTCATAATTAGTATATGTTCCTTCAACAGGTCCATCTTCTTTTACAGCGAAACCGTGTTTTTTCACAATTTCTAGTTGCTTTTGAGCATCCCAAAAGAAATAGTGTCCTAAAAACAAACCAACCACACCTACTCTGTCAATATCTTCATCCGAAGGATAGAAATAAGGTGTTAAATCTTTTTCTGTAAGACCATCTACGCCCACCATATCTTGGATTCTATTCCCTAATAAACCTCCAAACTCTTCCAACCATTTTCTGTTTAGATGTTTGTTTTCAATAGACTCAACAGGACCTCCATACTCTTGTTGTGGATTTTCTCCCCAAATAACTAAAGGGATATTAAATCTAACAGCAATATGAATTGGAATAGTAAAAATGCCTAAATGATTTGGCCACATCTCGTCTCCCACTCTTTTAAATCCTTCAACAACCATACTTTTATAGGCTTTGTAATTCTTTTTGAAATAAATTACATCAATCCCCATTTTTGAAATATTGTCAATATTTGCTTGACCTACTTCCGTCAGATTAGTAGTTTCAAAACAAACGCACAAAGGATTTAGTCCGCAAACTTCTTTCATAAAATAGGCTTGATACGTACTGTCTTTACCTCCACTTACTGGAATTAAACAATCGTAACCAATTTCATTCGGCCCTTTTTTATATTTATCAATAATCGTATTGAAATCAATTTCTCTTTGTTTCCAATCAATTGAATTATCTTTTTGATCAGCTGCAACGCAAGCAGAGCAAACACCCTCTTTATTAAAAAACAAATCTGGTTTTGTTTCAGGAAACAAACATTTTGTACAGTATCGGATTTTCATATATTATTTTTTATAATATTCTTCAATTTTATCAATAACAAACTTTTGCTCTTCAAAGGTCAAAGTCGGATACATAGGCAAACTCAAACAGTTTTTGTAATAAGCTTCTGCATTTGGCATATCACCTTCTTTCCATCCAAATTGTCTATAATATGGCATCAAATGACAAGGAATGTAATGAATTTGAGCGAAAATTTTATTTTCTCTTAAATAATTATACAAACCTAAACGGTCTTCAACTTCAACAACATAAAGATGATACGCATGACCGGCTACAACTCCAGATTGTCCTTTTACAAAAGACTTTCCTTTAAAAGCAATTTCATAAGTAGCAGCAATTTCTCTTCTTTTTATAATACCTTCATCTGCTCTTTGCAATTGACTAATCCCTAAAGCGGCTTGAAAATCGGTCAATCTATAATTGAACCCAAGCGTTTGCATTTCCATATACCAAGCAGGGTAAGCACTACTTTCGATAGCTGTACCGTTCGCAAAGTCTATAGAATTTGTATAATCGGATTCGTTTTTAGTAATCCCGTGAGTCCGCAATGACAAAAGTTTTTTATACAAGATTTCGTCATTAGTAGTTATCATTCCGCCCTCACCACATGCTATATGTTTGACTGGATGAAAAGAAAAAATAGCTAAATCAGCAAACTTGCTATTCCCACATTTTTGAACTTCAGCATTAAAATCCGTAGAAAATCCTCCCGGAGCATGGCAAGCATCTTCAATAATCCACAAACCATATTGGTCTGCTAACTTTCTATAGGCTTCTAAGTCAACTGCTCTTCCTGCAAAATCAACGGGAATTATTCCTTTATAAGTCCCTTTTGGAGAGGCTTCTAATAATACTTTTACTTTTTCAATATCCAAAAGATAGGTTTCGGGATCAATATCCGAAAAAACAACTTCCCCTCCGCAGTAACGAACACAATTAGCCGAAGCAGCAAAGGTGATGGGTGTAGTAATCACTTTATCTCCTTTTTTTACATCTAATGCCAATGCACATAAATGTAAAGCGGCTGTACCATTTGAAACCGCAACTGCAAAAGTGCTTCCAACATATTCTGCAAAAGCTTTTTCGAACTCCAAAATTTTAGGCCCTTGAGTCAAATAATCGGATTGCAACGCTGCTATAACAACATTAATATCCTCTTCTGTAATATTTTGACGACCGTAGGCTATTGCTTTATCAATCATTTTTAAAAATTTGAATCTACATGTTCTTTTATCAATGCTCTCAAACTAGCTACAGTTTCCCATTCGGTATTAGTGCCTGAATTATAGTTAAATCCTTCATCAACTTTTACCGCACTAAAAGTAGCAATAAAATCGTTAAGATTAAAATGAGGTACAGATGGCAATATGGTAAAATATTTACCTAAATCGTATGTATTATAAGAATCTGAAGAAGTAATCATTTCTTCATGAATTTTTTCGCCTGGTCTAATTCCAATAATATCTAGCGTACATTCAGGAGCAACCGCTTCGGCAACATCGGTAATATTATAAGAAGGTATTTTTGGTATGAATATTTCACCACCCCAAGCGTGTTCCATAGCATGCATTACCATATCAACACCTCCTTGCAAGGATATATTAAAACGAGTCATAGTCGCATCAGTAATAGGCAACTTGCCTTCATCTCTCTTTTTCATAAAAAAAGGAATAACAGAACCATTGGATCCCATTACGTTTCCGTATCGAACAACCGAGAATTTAATTGGATTAGCTCCTTTAATATTATTTGCAGCTACAAATAATTTATCCGATGTTAGTTTAGTAGCACCGTACAAATTAATCGGTGCACAGGCTTTATCCGTTGACAATGCCACAACATTACTAACACTTGTTTGCAAAGCCGCATGAATTACATTTTGAGCTCCTCCGATATTAGTTTTTATACATTCATCCGGGTTATATTCAGCCAAATGCACATGTTTCATGGCAGCAGCATGTATTACAACATCTACACCTTGAAAAGCTCTCACCAATCTTTGTTCATCTCTTACATCCCCCAACAAAAAACGAATCTGCGGGAATTGGCTTTCAGGAAACTCTTGAGCCATTTGAAACTGTTTTTGTTCATCTCTGGACAAAATGATAAGTTTCTTTATATTTGGGTGATTTTTAAAAATATGAGACGTAAGTGCTTTACCTAAAGAACCCGTTCCTCCTGTTATTAAAATTGTTTTATTATCTAACATATCTTCCTAATTATATATATTTAATTATCATTTTTTATTCATCTCCTTCTGATGCACCTCTCTCCTCAACCCAGAACTCGAAAAACGATGATCTCTTGTATTAAAATACAATTCAATCCCTTTGGCTTCACAATACATCCTTCCTGTAAAATCTTGCTCTCGATATTCATCTCCTACAATTCGAACATCAATTTTAAAAGAACGCAAAATATCCTCTAAATCCTGTTCGGTCGCATAAGGAACAATCTCATCCACAAACTTACAACCCTTCAATTGAATGTAACGCTCCACCACAGTTTGTGCTGGTTGGTTTTTATCCGGACGATCCAGTGTAGGGTCCGTTTGCAATCCTACGATTAAATAGTCACAATGCCGTTTGGCTTCCTCTAGCATTTTTACATGGCCCGCATGAAACAAATCAAAGGCACTAAAAGTTATTCCTGTTTTCATTTATATACAGCTATTCTACATTTATGTTTACAGGATATAAACCTTTAAACAATAAATCTATTCTATTATTAATTACTATATCCCCTATTTTCTGCTCCTTTAGGGCTGGGGCAAAACGAAAATCCATCTCTCTTTTTTCAACACCCTTTAGGGTCGGGCCATAAGAATAATTATAAATGCTATTTTAGCGTTCTTTGCAACTCCTTTGTGAACTTTGCGGTTAAGCCTCATCAACTTTAAACTTTAAACTTTTAAACAACTTTAAACTTTAAACAATTTAAACCCTTAAACTGCCAACTCCTTCAACAACCTCCTAACAATCAACCCCAACACCATCAAAAAACCAGCCAAAAATCCCCCCATCACTAACCCTTTGGCTTTGCCAAAACGCTCCTTTGGTAATGGCAAAATAGGGCGGTCAATTACCTGTATCAAAGGCGTTTCTTTACGTAAAGTAACTTTAGCCAGTTCCGTTTGTTTTACTAATTCTGTTAAGATAGCAGTATTTGCTTGTACATCAACCTGTCTTCGTGCTGATGGTGTACGACGCACATTGAGTGCAGGATTTAGCATAAAAGTATTATCATTAGCCACCGCTACTCCCGTAATGGCGCCATTGAGCTCGGCACGAATGGAATCGGTTTGACGTTCCAAAATTTCCATATTGGCACGGGCTTTTTTGCTTTTGGTCGTCACATAAAACTGCCCTACTTGTTTAGCAAGCGCTTCACAGAAATACTTCGAAAACATTTCATTGGTTGAAGCTACATCCATAGAAATAATAGCTATTTTCTTGTCTTTTTGAGCCACAGCTAAAGAAGACTTAGATAAATTCTGATAAATTTCACCCAAAATACTATCATGCACACGAGTAAAATACTTGCGTTTGGTATTGGGTAAAAATTGTATGTTCTTGAATTTAGGATTCTCCTTCCAGCTGTCTCTCCATTCGTTATTTTGAATGTACATTTCAGCCAAAGAAATTACTTTTCCATTAACCGTAACAGGAGTCATTAAGGTTTCTTCTACCATGGAGCGGGATTTGAATAACTCGGTCAAATTAGAACCCGTAAATATACTTCCTCCACCGCCGCCAAGATCAATACCAAAAGAACTAGCCAAGCCAAGAGCTCCTCCTAATCCGCCTCCACCTTTTTCATCTTCCAAAGCAAAAGACAATGTAGCGGTATAAATTGGTTTTTTAACAAATGAATACGTTAACCCCAAAGCAGCTCCTACAATCCCTGCCAATACAATGATTTTCCATTGGGAAAGTAAATAGCTATACCATTCCTTAGCCTTTTCTATCAATTCTTTTAACGAAATCTCGTCGTTGGGTATTTGTTCTTCCATATTTCCGTTGTCGGTTTTATGTTTTCTGTTATCGGTTTTTGGTTAACCGTTATTGGTTATCTGTTGTAAGTTGTCTGTTCTCTGTTGTCTGTTGTCTGTTCTCTGTTCTCTGTTGTCTGTTTGCTGTTGTCTGTTTGCTGTTGTCTAAACTCATTAAACAACTTTTAAACTTTTAAACCGACAACTCATAACCCACAACATATAACCCATATCTGATTCATTTAATAGCTGTCACCAACAAAACCCCCATACTCACTAACACAGAAGCAATACTCACCCATTCTCCAGCACTCATTTTTTTGACTTCTGGTTTTTCTGGGACTATAATTTGGGAACCAGGCAGAACGGTTGGAGTCGACCTAAAAAACAATAAAACACTATGAGATACTGCAGCTTGACCGTTAGGATAGATAATATAGGCATTCTTTCTCCATCCTTTGGCATCAAGTCCGCCAACGGCATCCAGATAATAATTAAAGCCCCTGCCTTTTACGTATGGAATCTCAGAAGTCAATAGTACATTCCCGGCCACTTTTACGGTTTCATTGTAAGTAGAAACTTCAATTTCGTCTCCAGGCAATAACGTAACATTCGCATTCCCGGTTTGATTTTTGGCTACTTTAGTCCAATCTACAGGTATGGTGGCGTATTTTAAATCTTCTTTGAGTTTCTTTTCTAATTTGTTTTGAATACTGTCTTTTTTACCCAAATTCAAATTCACATTTTCTAAATCTTCAATTTGAGCGGCTTTTATAGGTCTTTTTATTTTCACTCCATTCAAACTCGCCATCGATGTTAATCCTCCTGCTCTTACAATAACATCATAGATTTTTTCTTTTTTATTGGCCAATACATATTTTCCTGGGTAAGCAACTGCCCCTTTTATAAGGACCATTTCTGGTTTATCGGTAACAGCCATTCGCCTAATATTAACAACATCAAATGGTTTCAATTCAAAATTAGTAATTTGTTCATTCGAATCGGGTGTAATTTCTATAGTAAACAATTCAACTTTCTTAGGATTGGTATCATCAATATTTTCAGCTTTGATCATTCTCGCAATTTCAACACGTTTGGAGGCTGAACCTGTTAACCCACCAGCCGCAATAATCAAATCGTTAAGACTTAAATTATCCTGATAGTCATATACATTTGGTTTGTTTACTTCACCATCAATGGTAACTTTATATTCTTCTTTGAAATCTAAAACAGAATATACCGTTAGAACATCTTCCTTTTTTAAAGCTAAATTCGCTTCAAAATCACCCGACATTGCTTTGGACAAATCAATAGTTACATTCTCGTAAGTCAAATCTGACTTTAAACGAATGATACGAGCTCTTTTTAAATAGGCGTCTTCTTTTAATCCTTCGGCTTGACGGATCAAATCTGTAACACGCATTCCTTGATAGAAGGAATAAGTATCGGGTCTAAATACTGCTCCTTGAATGATAATACGATTCTCAAAACGGTTCAGAATTTTTGAAACACGATACACATCTCCATTCAAAGGAATATAACTACCATACTGTGAAGCTTGGATATCCGCAACCTTAAACTCTTTTCCTGTTTTTTGTAAAACATTCACTGAAGCGGTATAAGCAAACTCATTGAATCCGGAAGCAAAATTCAATAAATTAGAGAAATTCTCTCCTTTTTTCATCTCAAAAATTCCCGGACGTTTTACTTCTCCTTCAACAGTCACCCTATTGGTGTAAGCTGGAATCCGTATAACGTCATTGTCTTTTAAACCCACATTATCCGACTGGTTTCCACTGACTAAAAAGCGATAGATGTCAATATTTTTAAACACCTTATTATTACGAATCAATTCTATGTTTCGGTAACTTCCGTTTTTGCTCGGACCTCCTCCCAAAAACAAGGCATTATAAACAGTTGCAAGGGATGAAATAGAATAATTCCCTGGTTGTTTACTACCGATAATAGTCACCTTAATAGTACGAATACGACTCAAACTTATGCTAACTTGTGATTGCCCCGAACGAACGGTACTGTAAATTCTAGAAATAGCTCCTTTAATTTTTTGAGTGGCAGCTTCAATGGTCATTCCAGACACTGCGATCTGTCCAACATATTGAATATTGACTTTTCCTTCAACAGTTACAGGTACGGTATCATCAAATTCTTGCACGCCATTTACACTTACTTGCAATTCATCACCAGGGCCTAAAACATAATTTACAGGAGTAGCCAATTTTAAGTTAGGTTGAAAATTCAAAGTGGGATTGTCAAACAACTCAGAGCCAAAAACAAGTGAATTTAAACTGTCTTTTACTTTAATGTTTTCTATTTTTTCTTGCTTACGCTCACTTTCTTCACTATTATTTTGGTCCGCATCCAAATCATTTTTCTTTTGTTTGGATATCGTTTTGGTTGGTACAGCTAACCTCTTTTTCAATTTAGCAAATTCCGTAGCACTCATACCTTTAGAAAGCGCCAAAGACTCCGCTTGATCTATCGAAACATTATTACTTTGCAGTTGCGATTTTATCTTGGATATATCTCCATCCGATAAATAATCTACTCTTACGGTACTCAGATCACTGCCCTTCAAAATATCTTGAGCCATCAAAGAGGAAGACTGAAAAAGGGCTATAAAAAGGACAATTGCTGTAATTATTTTTCTCATATTATTATTTTTTTTTTGACCATTAAAACATTTTTTACCGCACAGTAATCAATGTCGTTTCCTTAATTGTGGGTTTTGTACTTCCGACGAAGGAGGAATCACATTAGGTGTTCTTGTAATGTGATTTCTCCCGCTGGTCGAAATGACAAACTAAACGAATTTGGCCTGACAGTTCCTTAAGGAAATGACATTGACATAGTTATAAAATTCTATACTTATAACTGGTAAAAAACGATGAAACCCTAGAGGTTACTTTTATCTAATATTGTTATTCAAGTAATTTTTTCAAGTAAAGCCGTTTAGGCTGTGCCAAGTTAAAATACTGCAGTGTGGCAAAACTCTTAACTCAAAACCCACAACTCAAAACAGAAAACCGATAAAATCACTCCACGGCTTCGCCACTGTGAGTCCCATAATGGTTCACTATTTCTAAGAATTTGCGAAATTAAACTAAAAATAAAGATTTTCCTGTACTTTTTAAGCTATATTTTTACAATTATATTTGTAAGCAATTACATAAAATACTAATACTCTTTATTTCAACTTTTTAAAAAAACAAAAAATTATTTTATTTTCTTTTCTACTTTAAGAATACATCCCAAAGACTCCAAGACGAGTACATAATGATTCAGTTTTACCTCTTGAACTATGGCCGATTGTGAGACAAATGGCCCAGATTCCAAAACGATTTTATCCCCTTTTTGCCAAGTATCCACCATCACTTCAAAAGTGTCGGGTACATTCAGCCAATCTTGTATAGCTTGAATCTCATTTTCCTTTACAATAGCAGGTTTTCCTAGCCAAAATAAATAGCGAATCGCACCAGGAATTTCAAAAATAACATTCCGTTCCTTTTCATTCACTTGAACAAAAATATAGGAATTAAAAAGTGGAACTTCTATTTTCTTTTTACGATCCGACCATTGACTGATTTTGGTTATCAAAGGACAATAGGAAATTACTCCTATCTCACTTAGCCGCTCCGCAACTTTCTTTTCCCACTTGGGTTTGGTGTAAACTACGTACCAGTTCATGTTTTCTTATCTTATTAATTCCTTTATACGTAATCAAGCTTTATTCAAATCAATATTCTCACACCTCACTTGTCACCTCGAGCGCAGTCGAGAGGCACTTCTCACTATCCACTTCTCACTTAAAACTATTCACCATTCACTACATCCTACGAATACTGTTTTTCATAATACGAAGCATACGCTCCCGAAGTCACATTGTTCAACCAATCTTGGTTATTCAAATACCAATCGATAGTGATTTCTAATCCTTGTTCAAAAGTAACAGATGGTTTCCAACCCAACTGCGTATTAATTTTGGAGGCATCAATAGCATAACGCAAATCATGTCCCGGTCTGTCTTTCACGTAAGTGATCAATTGAGCTGATTCTCCAGTAGTTCTTCCTAGTTTTTGATCCATAATTTGGCACAACACTTTGACCAAATCGATATTTTTCCACTCATTAAAACCTCCAAGATTATAGGTTTCATGATTTTTTCCATCATGAAAAACCAAATCAATAGCCACAGCATGGTCTTTTACAAAAAGCCAATCTCTGGTATAATTTCCGTCCCCATAAACCGGCAATGGTTTATTATTGATAATATTATTAATAAACAACGGAATCAATTTCTCTGGAAAATGAAAAGGCCCGTAATTATTAGAGCAATTGGTTATCACATAAGGTAATCCGTACGTTTCGCCATAAGCCCGAACAAAATGATCCGAACTGGCTTTGGAAGCGGAATACGGAGAATTCGGGTCATAGGCAGTAGTCTCTGTAAATAAACCCTCGGCCCCTAGAGAACCATAAACCTCATCGGTACTCACGTGATAAAAACGTTTGCCTTCAAAGTTCCCCAACCATTGTTTTTTGGCCGCATTCAATAAATTCATCGTTCCAATCACATTGGTTTTCACAAAAGCCAAAGGATCTTCAATCGAACGATCCACATGTGATTCGGCAGCTAAGTGAATCACTCCATCAAACTGTTGGTTTTGAAACAAAGCATCTATGAAATTTTCATCAGTTATATCTCCTTTTACAAAAGTATAATTCGGTTCTTTTTCAATATCCTTGATATTTTCTAAATTCCCAGCATAGGTCAACGCATCCAAATTAAAAATTTGATAATCTGGATAATTTTGCACAAATCGTCTTACGACATGTGAACCAATAAACCCCGCTCCTCCTGTAATAAGTATTTTTTTCATTTTAATATTTTTATTTTGACTTAACTATTTCTTTATGTTTTCTATTTTCTCTATTCTACCCTCTAAAATCTGACTTCTAACTTCCAATCACCCAATACCCTCCCGTTTTTGGAGCACCTCTGAATTCAATTTTACGATCATCCTTTAATTGCTTTACCCAACGTTCTACGGTACGTTTCGGAACACTGAAATGATTTATCAATGACAAAATATTTACTCCAGGATTTTTTGCAATAAAACTAAAAATTGAATTTGAATTTGAATCTAAAATTGCTGCATCTACTTTTTCTAAATTTACACCGCCATTTACACCGCCACGTACACCGCCATTTACACCGCCATCGTTTGTTTCAGTTCCATTGGCATAAACCGTTACACGAAAACCATTTTGAAAAGCTTCGAAAGTTGGAGCTGTCAAACCGTAATGCACAAATGCATTGGTGATGCGCTTGATACCCGATCCGTATTTTTCTATAATCCCTGCTTCCCTAAACAGGTCGGCAATTTTTCTGTTTCGAGCATAAGAGGTATATGTCCCAGCACACAATTCATCAAAAGTCATCCCGTTTCCTAATCCTCCGGGATTGTAAAACTCAATTTTATGGTCAAAAATTTTAATAATGGAATCCCCTGTATTTTGATAATCGCGATGTACAATCATATTGACAACAATTTCGCGCAAAGCGTCCAAAGGGTATTCCCAACGTTCTTCCCTTTTGGGATCTCCCGTTATAATATAATTTTTATTCATGTGTTTCCGAACAAATGCTAGTGTAGCTTCTACTTCTGTAAACAAATCCGATCGCAAAACAATACTGTCTTTGATGCTCGTCTCTGTAGAAAACCGGCCAATTGAAATTGTGGCATCAAAAACTTCATTTTTGGAAAACAACAAATGACAGGCATTGGCAATTTGTCCATTTTCTTTCAACATTTCAAACTTCCGAAGTACCGTAAGCGGATCATCTTGTATTTGAGTCTCCCGAATTCCATTAGACGATTCAATAAAACGATTTACTTTATCTAAGTCAATAGACCCCAAATCATAATGTGGAGAAGGATAATAATCCCAACTGCTATTGAAAGTCTTCAAATGCAAATCGGATATCTCTTGTAAATTCATTTGATAATTGGCATTTTTTACCCTTTTGTAATAGCGTCCTTTGAAAGCCACAGGCTTAATCGGAAATTCTTGAATACTGAAAACTAACACTGATAAACCATCCATTTCCTCAACAGCAACATCCGGTATAATGGACGGAATGGTTTTATTTTTTATTTCGTTTGTCCATTGTTGAACACTTTCTTTTCCTATTTTAAAAGAAGAAATTGCCACACCATTATCATCCACTCCTACATAAACACTTCCTCCTTCGGCATTGGCAAAAGCCACCAAAGTAATAATTACCTCATCATTGAAGCTCGATTTTAATTCGATATGTTGACTTTCTGTTTTCAGTTATCTGTTCTATGTTCTATGTTCTACGTTTTATGTGTTTCTATTCTCTGGCAACCCAAAACCCACAACCAACAACCCACAACCCACAACTCAAAAACCCACAACTCACTTTTCACTTCTCACCACTCACTTCTAACCTCTAACTATTCACTCCTCACCATTCACTACTCACAATTCACTACTCACAATTTCCCATCAACCCCGTCCGTCAAAACGCCCTTAACATCATACAATATACTGCATGTTTCTCTTAACGAATTAATATCCAAATTCAAAAATTCAGTATGCGCCACACCAAGAACTATCGCATCATAAGTAGCTTTTGGCACCTCATTCACCATTGTTAAACCATATTCGTGTTGCACCTCAGAAGGATTAGCCCAAGGATCAAAAATAGTCACTTCGATTCCGTAATCTTCCAGTGCTTGGATCACATCTACAATTTTGGTATTGCGAACATCAGGACAATTTTCTTTAAAAGTAATACCGAGCATTAACAAGCGGGCACCATTGATAGTCACCCCTTTTTTAATCATTAACTTCACTACTTGTGAGGCTACATAATCGCCCATACTGTCATTCAATCGACGACCGGCCAATATAATTTCAGGATGATAGCCTTTCTCTTGCGCTTTTTGCGCCAAATAATAGGGATCAACCCCTATACAATGCCCGCCAACCAAGCCCGGTTTGAAAGGCAAAAAATTCCATTTGGTTCCCGCGGCTTTAAGTACAGCAGCAGTATCAATATCCAAAAGATTAAAAATTTTGGCCAATTCGTTTACAAAAGCAATATTGATATCGCGTTGGGAATTCTCGATGACTTTTGCAGCTTCAGCCACTTTTATAGAGGGGGCTAAATGCGTTCCTGCAGTAATAACCGATTGATACAATTCATTTACTTTATGACCAATTTCAGGAGTGGATCCTGAGGTTATTTTTAATATTTTTTCAACAGTATGTTCTTTATCTCCTGGATTGATTCGTTCTGGGGAATAGCCTGCAAAAAAATCGATGTTGAATTTTAATCCGGATATTTTTTCTAAAACAGGCACACATTCTTCTTCTGTAACTCCTGGATATACGGTAGACTCGTAAATAACGATATCTCCTTTTTTCAAAACGGAACCAACAGTTTCACTGGATTTAAACAAAGGAGTCAAATCAGGACGGTTATTTTTGTCAACCGGAGTAGGAACCGTTACAATAAAATAAGTACAGTTGGCTATATCTGATTTTTGGGAGGTACAATACAAACCTTTTTCATTACTTGGTTTTGAAACCAATACCTTTTGCAATGTTGCATCATCCACCTCTAGAGTACTATCTGTGCCTGATTGCAAAGCTTCAACTCTCGATACATTAATATCAAATCCTACAACCGAAAATTGGGTAGCAAACAATCGAGCCAAAGGCAAACCAACATATCCCAAACCTATTACTGCAATTTTTATGTCTTTATTCAATTTCTTAAACTATTGTTGGTTTTAAAAGTGTTTTCGTAAAAAACAGAGCAATTAGAGATACACTTCTATAATTGGTTACAAATCTACTCTGAATTAAGCTCACAAATGTACAAAAAATAAGAATCCAATGGGATCAAAAAAGGGCCTCCAAAAAGCAAAAAAAAGATTTTTATAAACTACAATTGTAAACAACTCATAGTCAATAAAAATCTTTAATTCAAAATGTTAGGGTTATATAAAAAATCACTGTTTTTGGTGATACCAAAAACGATAAAAAATTATTATTTTATAACATCCATAATTAATTAAATAGTCCAATGGCAAGTATTATAATGCCGATACAGTAAGAAATCGCCATGGCAACAGTTGTCGCAATTGAAAATCATCGAATACCAAAACAAAATAGTAACCAATGAGATAAACACCATTTAAGATATGCAACTCTATTGATAGTGAACAGGCGAAGCAATTACATATTCCTACAAAAAACAAATCTTATCTAAATATGAAATCGCCATTATTAACAAGTTTGCTCAAGCAAACAACCATAAATAAAAGGCGATAACATATATGACCAATAACAAATAACTTTTACATATATGAAAATAGTTCATTATTTCGAACTGAAATTGCAACTAGTACTACCAAATTTTTGATTTTACTGCAATAAAAAACGCAATATAAAATGACGTTATAACTTCCACGTCAGTTCGAGTAAATTTTTAGGAAATGCGTTTAGCTTTTACTGAAAATTGTATCGAAAACCAGTCGTCTGTATTTCTTAAAAAACAAAAAAAAGACACCTCATCAGTGCCTTATTTCCTCCTATCCCTCCAACTCCCATTATAAACCCTATTCCTCAACCACTCATAAAACTTCCCTCTCAGGTAAAGCCCCACAAACCATATAACAACTAGTCCTATAATTTTATACCATTCCATAACTCAAATATAGAACGCATAGAGAGCTACTCTTTTATCATAAAGTCAAATAATCCTGAATTGATAAGTTTTAATCCCGAATTGATAAGACTTCTGTATTGCTTGAAAATAAAAAAAAGATGCATCTCAGCATCTTTTTCTATATAATTTAGTTTCACTTTATAAATCCAATAACTTAAAAAACTCCGCAATCTTTATATTTCTAGCCTCACAAATTTTATGGAGAGTTTTAACGGGAATATTATAATTCTTTTCTTTTATTTTTCTTACTGTGCTTTCGTCAATATTATGATCCAAACCAAAAGAGCGTTGGGACTTATAAGGTTTAACCCAATTAATATATATGTAATCACATATTATGTCGTCTATATCCTCCATTTAAACAAAGTAAAATGATTAACAAAAAATAAATGCGGTCGAAGAGGCGCGTTATAAGATATTTTACTATATTTGTTTTCAATTACATACATTTGCGTTTCTTCATATAAAATATTTGAAGCATTCGCTTAGAATCTCGCCTTAGGAAACTGGTAATTTTGCAACGAGATAATAAGTTAGATGCTCACGTCCCATGGCGTGGGCTCACTTATTGTTGCACGGTATACCAGTACCTCTAGGGCAGTAAGATGAGTTCCATGCCATTTTTTTTAAACTTTTGGTCATATTCTCCGCTTACATTCTTAGCATCGCTTCTTCATTTTTCATAGTCTCGCAATGGTTTAATCCTTTAAAACCCGTCTGCCTATGCTATAAAAAAAAACGAAATCAAAAACACCTCCTTTTAAACATCTAGCCTCTTGACTTGATGTATAAAAAAAAAGGTCCCCTAAGACGCCGGCAAGCTATACTAGAGGACCAAAGCCAATAAAACTATTGTTTCATTTAACTAATCCAATATTATGAAAAATTTTTCATTCTACAAGGGTTGGCCTGTACTTTGGTATCTATTTATTTTCGGTATCTACCAATACAGTCCCGCCGTACAAGCAAGAAATCCTATCCGGATTTTTCAGGCTAACCAAAACCACTTCAAACAAGTAAAAGTAAGTGGCACCGTTTCAGATGGAAAAGCCCCATTACCAGGAGTCACAATCACCATAAAAGGAACAACTACCAGAACAATTACTGATTTTGACGGCAAATACTCTTTGTTGGCTGACCCAGAAGATATACTGCTGTATTCCTTCATGGGCTACAAAACCAGAAGTATCCCCATTGATGGTCGGTCAGTCATAAACATACAATTACAGGAAGACGCAACTGCGCTTCAAGAAGTCAAAATCAATGCAGGCTATTATTCGGTAAAAAATAGCTTAAATACTGGAAGTATTGCTAAAATCACATCAAAAAATATTGATAAACAACCCGTCACAAATGTATTGGCCACGATCCAGGGTCGAATGGCGGGTGTCAATATCACACAAACAACAGGAACGCCAGGCGGTGGATTTGATGTTCAGATACGTGGGCAAAACAGTCTGCGGGTCAATGGAAATAATCCGCTCTATATTATTGACGGAGTTCCCTATTCCACGGATCCTATTGGAACCGGAATCAATTCTGCCGTATTGCCAACGCAACCCAGTCCACTCAACAGCATCAATCCCGACCAGATCGAAAGCATCGAAGTATTAAAAGATGCCGATGCCACGGCAATTTATGGCTCCCGCGCTGCCAATGGTGTGGTATTGATTACCACCAAAAAAGGCAAGGCAGGAAAAACACAGTTCACAGCTAAACTTTTAACAGGTACAGGAACGGTAACCCGATTCATGGACTTGATGAATACCGAGCAATATGTTGCGATGCGAAAAGAGACCTTTGCAAATGACGGCATCAATCCAATTCCCGATTATGCATACGATGTAAACGGAACATGGGATCAAACCCGCTATACCGATTGGCAGAAAGAATTAATGGGTGGTACATCTTTAATCACCGATATTCAAGCCTCGCTTTCGGGAGGTTCTTCCCAAACGCAATTTTTACTAAGCGGGAATTTCAATAAACAAACCTCCGTTTTACCGTCTGATTTTGTCTATAAAAAAGGAAATGTACGTCTGAATATAAACCATGAATCGGATAATAAAAAATTCAAGATTAGCTCATCAATTGGCTATACGATACAGGACAACAACCAAGCCCGTGGAGACTTGATGCGAGAAGCAGTAACCATAGCCCCTAATGCTCCAGCACTCCATAACCCTGACGGTTCATTGAATTGGGAAAATAATACGTTCAACAATCCTTTGGCAAATCTCGAAGGGGAATACACCGCCAACACCAATGATCTAATTGCAAATGCCATGATGTCGTATCAGTTGAGCGATGCCTTCCAACTGAAAGCCAATTTGGGATATACCGCCCTTAACAATGCCGAAATTACGGCAAACCCATCAACTCGATACAATCCCGCTTACGGTTTAGGCCCAGAACTATCCACTTTAATAGCAAGCAATGCCGACCGTAAATCGTGGATTGTCGAACCGCAAGTAAACTGGAATAAAATCATCGGTCAAGGAAAACTGGATGCGCTGGTGGGAAGCACTTTTCAAACACAAAACAGCAGCCAACTGGCACAATACGCCTTTGGTTTTTCCAACAACAGTCTTATTTATAATCTGGCCTCAGCTTCCAATATCTTTACGTTGGTAAGTGACGAATCCCAGTACAAGTACCAAGCTTTTTTTGGGCGTGTCAATTACAATTGGAACGACAAATACATTGTGAACGCAACGGCTCGCCGTGATGGATCCAGTCGTTTTGGCCCAGGCAAGCAATTTGCGACTTTTGGAGCCGTTGGACTTGCTTGGTTATTTTCCAAAGAAGGAATTTTCAAAGACAGTAGCGTTTTAAGTTTTGGTAAACTCAGAACCAGTTACGGTCTTACGGGTAACGACCAAATTGGCGATTACCAATACCTCGATGCCTACAGTTCTTCGGGAGTTAATTATAGTGGCATTGTCGGGCTGCAACCCTCTCGTTTGTTCAACCCCGAATTTGGATGGGAAACCAATAAAAAGTTTGAAGTGGCACTGGAAACAGGTTTTCTGGAAGACCGTATCTTTTTTACCGCAGCTTGGTACGACAATCGATCTTCCAATCAATTGACAGGAATACCGCTACCCGGAACTACAGGATTTACTTCTTTGCAAGCCAACCTTGAAGCAACAGTGCAAAACCGTGGTGTAGAATTTACCTTGCGTACCGTGAACATTCAGTCCAAAGATTTCTCTTGGACAACCAATATCAATCTGACTTTGGCAAAGAATAAGCTTTTGGAATTCCCCAATTTGGAAAGTTCAAGCTACGCCAATCAATTTGTAATCGGCCAACCGCTCAACATCCAAAAAGTATACCATTTTACGGGTGTTGACCCGCAAACAGGTTTGTATACTTTTCAAGATGTAAACGGCGATGGCATGTTGACAAGCAAGGAAGACAAAACCACAATCAAAGATTTTAACCCTAAATATTACGGTGGTTTTCAAAACACTTTGAAATACAAACACTGGCAACTGGATTTTCTATTTCAGTTTGTCAAGCAAATCAATTATAACGCATCAACGTACTTTAGTTATCCGGGTTCATCAAGCAATCAGCCCACCACGGTGCTGAACCATTGGCAACAGCCCGGTGATAGTGCATCGTATCAAATCTATACAACGGGCGCCAACAGCGCTGCAGTTGAAGCTTCTTATAAGTATTATGAAAGTGATGGTACCATCAGTGATGCCTCGTATTTGCGATTGAAAAACATTTCACTCTACTACGATGTACCCTTAAAAGACCTCCAATGCAAACTGTTCTTTGAAGGACAAAATGTATGGACGCTCACCCATTACAATGGTGCAGACCCCGAGTTTAAATCCGCGGGTTATCTTCCGCCTTTGCGCATTCTTTCCGCTGGAGTGCAGTTTAGTTTTTAATTTAAAAATCTATTTACTTAAAAAACAATTAAAGATTAAATAGCAACAGGTCAAGAATTCCCCTCCTTTGGAGGAGTGCCCGTAGGGCGGGGTGGTTAATACGCATTTTAATAAAACCGCCACACTGATCGATAGTAAAAAAAACAAATAATATATTCATTATGAAAAATTTCAATACAAACATATACTTCTGGAATGCTAAAAATTCGCTCTGGGGAATGGCATTCGACGCTTTGTGGATACTGGCACTTGCAACAGTTATGAGTGCCTGTGATAATTTTGTGGATGTGGATCTACCGAACTCACAATTGACTGCGAATACCGCTTTTGAAGAAAAAGCAACGGCAAACGCAGCGATGACAGACATTTATTCAAAAATCCGAGATACTGGATTACTGACGGGTTCGCCAAGTGGACTCTCACATCTACTGGGAATTTATGGTGATGAACTGGATTTTTATGGTGTGTTACCAAGTGGTCCCGCATTTTACAACAATTCATTAATTGCTTCCAATCCAGATGTGAAAGAATTATGGAACAACACCTACAACCAAATTTATGCCGCCAATGCTGTAATTGAAGGCGTAGCTCATTCGTCCAAACTTTCTGCCGCAGACTGCAATCAACTCACTGGCGAAGCGCTATTTGTTCGTGCACTGCTTCATTTTTATCTGGCTAATATATATGGTGATGTGCCTTATATCACTACGACGGATTATGCTGCAAATCGTGTGGCAGTTAGAATTCCTGTGGCGGAGGTTTATGACAATGCGAGGGCTGATTTAGAACAGGCAATAATTTTTTTACCCGTAGAGTATCTTACCTCAGATCGGGTACGTCCTAATAAATATGCCGCTCATGCACTGCTGGCACGGGTAAATTTGTATGCCGGTTCTTGGAATGAAGCTTCAAATGAAGCTTCGGCGGTACTAGACAATACGGGGATATATGTGTACGAGCAAGATCTTGATAAAATTTTTCTAAAAGAATCTACTTCGACCATCTGGCAACTCGCTCCCGGATTTTCAAACAGCAATGCGCTAGAAGCGCCCACATTTAATTTTAATGAAGGGCCACCCCCTATTTCAGCCTTAACCAATGATTTTATGTCCGCTTTTACGCCAGATGACCAGCGCAAAGCGCATTGGACACAAGCGATTACCGATGGAACTTCGACTTGGTATCATCCTTTTAAATACAAATTTGGAGATAGCGGAACTTCCTTGGAATATTCCATCATACTGCGCCTTGGCGAAATGTATCTCATACGCGCCGAAGCACGGGCGCATTCGGGTGATCTAATTGGTGCCAAAGAAGATTTGAATACCATTCGGCATAACGCTGGATTGGCAGACACTTTAGCTGTTACGCAGGAAGAAATCCTTGATGCGATACTGCAAGAACGCCGACTGGAATTGTTCACCGAATTTGGTCATCGCTTTTTTGACCTGAAACGGTTCAACAAAATACAGCCTGTTTTGTCTGCCGTAAAACTAGGATGGGATGTGCATGACGATCTATTTCCGATTCCCGAAGCAGAATTGAACCTCAACCCAAATTTAAAACCTCAAAATCCTGGATACTAATGAATACAATAACATACAACTGCAAAATAATTTGGATTAGTTTTATTTTGTTTTTGATGACCTGTCTGGTAAACGGACAGGTCAAAAAAATACGGCCTCTTACTCAAAAGGACTATCATTTATGGAGTACACTTACCCCCAACAACATTTCGGATCAAGGCAAATGGGTGAGTTATACGCTATCGTATGAATCGGGTCTGGATACTTTATTTGTCAAAAATACCGCTACTACCAAAACGATAGCCTTTGACAAAGGACATAGCGGAAAATTTGTTGGTGATTGCTGGTTTGGATGTTTGCTACGGGAGAATAAATTCCAATTGATGAATCTGGTCAACGGGAAAGTACAGTATATTGAAAATGTGCAAGACTTTGCATTTGTAGGCGATAGCGATTACCTGATGCTGTATTGCAATGGAATAGACGACAAAACCAACATTATCATCCAGAACTTAAAAGGAGATACCATTGAAAAAATTGATAATGTGACTTCGTTTACCATGAGTCCTAAAGGTGATGCGCTTGGGTATTGCGTAGCTGAACAAACGGAGAATGTCGTTGGATTGCTCCACTTTGGTAAAAAGGTTGGCAAAACCATTGTTACCCAGAGTTCGACAAACCAGTTTGAAAATATAGTCTGGAAAAGAGACGGTCCATCCATTGCTTTTGTTGGACGTCCCGATTCGGCCAAACCCTTTACCGCCGATACTGTTATGTACTATGAAATTGACGACCAAAAATTATTCCAATATGATACAACAACAGCGACAAACTGGCCAAAGGATATGGTTTTAAATGCTAGTTTTATTTCGACCCTTGGAATTTCGGATGATGGGGAACGGGTATTTTTTATGATGAAGAAAAACGATGAAGCTACAGTACAAAATCATTCAGGAATCCAGGTATGGAATGCAGCCGATAAAGATTTGTTTCCTTTACGCAATATAGTAAACAAAGAAAGTCTGCCTCGTCTCGCCTCATGGTCTCCCAAAAACGGTCAGTTTAGGGCTGTTGGAGACAGCGTATACTCAACTGCAATACTCAATGGCAATCAACGCTATGCAATAGTTTATGATTCGAACGATAATAAACCATCATGGAAACAAGACGCTGATCGGGATTATTTTCTGGTAGATTTAAATACGGGTAGCAAAATAGTATTTCTAAAACAACAATCGGGCTGCTTTGTCAATCTAAGCCTGTCTCCCGATGGAAAATATATTGCTTATTTTAGAGATCGGGACTGGTGGGTTTATTCTATTGCGAAGCAGACGCATACAAACATTACCAAAAAAACGGGAATTGCATTTTATGATGATTCCGTGGACATGGCCGAAATACAGCCTTACGGTGTAGCAGGTTGGTCGGCCAATGATGGAACAGTACTGCTTTATGACCACTTTGACCTTTGGCAAATAAACCCCGACAACGGCAATGCAGCCCGATGCACTACTGGTCGGGAACAAAATCAAATGTTCCGCATTATTGAAAATGCTAATGGATTTGCTGATGGCATTGTTTCAAAAGCAAATGAAATTGATGATTCACTATTAATCCTAAGATCAAATGCCCTTGACCATAGTTTTTCGGGATATTACACATTAGAAAATAGACAAAAAGTTCAACCCATTGTTTATACCGACAAGTACATCAGTGCCATTCATAAAGCAAAGGGGAATGATTGCTATATGTATTTGAGCGAAGATTTTAATGCACCACCATCATTAAATGTAAAGTACAAGAACAGTCCCCAAAAAAATATTTTTCAAAGTAATCCGCAATACGATCAGTACGGTTGGAGCACTTCAAAATATGTCGATTACAAAAATGCCAAAGGAGTTGCCTTAAAAGGGGTATTGGTCTATCCGTTTGATTACAATCCAGCAAAACATTACCCAATGATCGTTTGCATTTATGAAAAACAAACGGCAATACGGCATCGTTTTAGCAACCCTACTTTATTGAACGAATCAATACCGAATGCCAGTCTTTTCGCAAGTCAAGGCTATTTTGTGTTGTATCCCGATATTGTCTATACCATAGGAAGTCCGGGTTTTTCAGCCACTGATTGTGTAATGGCGGCAACTACAGCGGCAATGGCAATGGCACCAATAGATAAAAGCAAAATTGGATTGACTGGGCATTCGTTTGGAGGTTACGAAACTAATTTTATCATTACTCAAACGGATTTGTTTGCGGCTGCGATAGCCGGTTCTGGTTTGTCGGATTTTACCAGTGGCTATTTGTCAGTGAATTGGGGCGCCAAAAACACTAACGGTTGGCGTTATGAATTTCAGCAAATGCGTATGGGTAAAACACTTTTTGAAGATTATGAAGGCTATCAAAGAAATTCGCCTGTCAATTTTGTATCTAATGTTATTACCCCATTATTAACCTATACAGGAGCAGAAGACACAAATGTCAATCCGTATCAAACCATGGAGTTTTATCTCGCACTTAGAAGGCTCAAAAAAGAACATGTTATGGTGCTTTATCCCAAAGAAAATCACACAATACTGGGACGAGAAAATCAAATAGATTTAACAAATAAATTTTCAGAGTGGTTTGGATATTATTTGAAAGGGGAAAAGAAACCGGAGTGGCTTGAACCGCAATAAAGTATTGCGTATAAAACAAAAAACAATGCAGTTCCAGCTTTCGCCGAACTGCATTGCCTTTTAAAATACGGCCACTATTTAGTTTTGTATTTTATACAAAGTGACATCACATGGAGCATTTTGCGACACTTTACCCTTTAGCTGTGTGCCGCTAGAGGTACAAATATTCGCATTAAATACATTGCTACACATAGCATCAGCGTGACACGGATCGGCTTGTGATACAAATCTGTATCCTTGTACATTGGCAAGTGTTTTGGTACTGCTCATGGCAGTAGTGACAAAAGCACCGGCAATACCCAAGACCATGACTGCCAACGGCATCATTAGTCTTCTGAAAAAATTTGTTTTCATAATATCAAAATTTAATGTTTATGATCTACTCTGATACAGGTTTTCGATCGTATCCCTGACATCGGCCGATATACTTTTAACTCGTTATATAAAATTTTTAAAAACGTCAGTTCCAGGTATAATTTTTATTCAAAAAAAGCAATATAATATGACATTATGATCTCCCGTCTGTTCGAGTAAATTTTCAGAAAATGCGAATAGCTTTTTCAGAAAATTGCATCGAGAACCAGTTTTTAATACTAAATCCAATGTGCCTCATCTACTAACCGTGACTATTAGATACCCGTTTTTCACGAATCACTCAAACTGACGAAGTAATTACAAGATTTTTTACAAATTAATTTGTGTAATTTGTGGCAAATAAATATTACAACCTTTCAGCCACAATCTTTATTTTTTTAATCTCTTACAGGATAACTTTGCGTGATATATTTCCTTAACTTATAGCAAACTATTTTCTGGTCAATCAGCGCATACAATTTATTTTCATACACGAACATCGCTTTCATCTTCTTACCTGTAATTTTATAGACTGGAAAACTGGAACGGTAGGTTTGGTCCGTCAGATCATATACATCTATTATACTGGCTCTTTTCCAAATATCCTCAGATTCATACATCCCTGGTAATTCTGAATTGACAAACAATAACTTTCCGGCAACAGCACTCAGTTTATTGACAACCAGCGGCGGAACGGCAAACGTTTTTTGATTACTGTTCTTAAGTTGAATTAACTGTATATCAGCATGACTGACCGTATCAATTGTTTTACCGCGATAGTCTAATTTCAAATTAGGCTGCGCAACGATATATTGGTTTCGATACAGATAAACATAAACAATTCGGTTGAGACTACTATTATATAAGAGGTTACCGTCGGTATCGAACTTCCCGTCAAATTGTCTTTGCAATAAGGATGCGTTGTATTTTGCTTTTGAGGTATCAGTAAGGTTTAAGATACCTATCCTGTTTTCACCATTTTTGGGTGACAAAAAACGAACTGACATATTTACAGAATCGATTGGCGTAAGCTGCGAAAAATGATTACCGCTGTTTATCCGTAAAGAAGCGCTCCAATCGGATATAGCACCTTTGAACACATAAGGAACCATTCCCTCAAATACATAAAAGTCTTTCCCATTCACTCTGATTTGAGGTCCACGGAATGGTAAATTTATTTGCTTCAACTTAATATGATAAATTGTTTTGGTTTGCAATGCGGTATCCAAAACCATTACCTGTAAAGGGGCTGTGTAATTGCCTAAATAAATTTTCCCGTTTCCACTTCCCGCAAAATAATAAGAGTTATAAGTTAAATCCATTTGGTGTACTTCCTCGGCAACATGCTGTGGGAAACGACGAATAAAACGGTTGTGATAATGGGTGATATTTTCGGAAATCGCAAACAGCAAAACCATTATACCGACACCGAAGATTCCACAGATTATGAGGACTATTATTTTTGCTTTTAATGCCATGACTTAGAGGTTTCAGGATTATGTAAAGTAATGCTACCGGGTAAGAGTACTACAGCAATTCCAGCCATTACAATAAAACAAATATTGAAGATGATATGTTGACTCCAAGACAATTTTTGGATTATTCCGCCACAAGAACAGGGGACAAAAGCACTGTAGTGTAATAGGATGTAGATATAAGCCGTAAACAAAACCATCAGTGTATAGGCAGAAAAAAGGCCTATCAATCTATACTTTTCAATCAGTAATAGTATAGCAATGATTATTTCAGCGGCGGGAACCGCAAACAAGATCAAACTGGCAAAAGAGCTCAATAAGGGAGATTGACCCAATTGAATCTGGAAGTTTTCAAAATCTAGAACTTTGCTTGTGGCTGCATACGCAAATAGTAATGCATAAAGACAGCAAATGATGCTTACAATATGGTTTCTTATTTGGAAATTACGTTTCATTTCTCTTAGTTGTTTATATTTGTTGGTGTAAAATTCCAAAAACAGCACAACATAAGTGTTATCAAATCAGGATAATAGCTTATCAAATCAGGATTATTTTAAATCCAAGCTTATTCCCCTCCTCTGGAGGGCCTGTCCCATTCTAAAAACCTATCGTGTGAACACAAATATTAGCTCTTTTTTTAGGTATTTTTAATAAATAAATATGATTAGGATCCAGTTTTATCAGTATTTCTACCATAGCCCGAGGTTTTAACCGTGGGTAACGTATCGATAAACATTTTTTTTCGACATTGAATTTCGCTTATATTGTCTCCAACGGTTGAAACCGTAGGCTATGGTATAATCAAAACGAGCTCAATGGGGATTAACTAACTAAATTTGATTTAATCAATATTCAAATTTTAGACTTTTGTCCACACGATAGGTTCTAAAAACGGGAGGTGCTCGCAGGGGAGGGCACTGAAAAAGTCCCAATTTTCAAAAATCATTAAAAAAAGCGATTAAATAAGGCTTTGATTTTATTTAATCGTCTTTTTTTAGTCAAATTTAATCTTCTTAGATTACAAGGGGCTTATAATAACTAAAAGGAGCGAAACCATAGTGTTTTCGCTCCTTTTCAGTTATTTTCATTTTCCTTATTCGAGAGACTTTTTCAGTGCCCTCTCCGCAGGGCGGGGTGGTTTTACATTGCATTTCCAATAAAAAATAAAGATCACCGCCTAGCCATCTCAGTTGGAGAATAACCAAATTTAATCTTGAAAGCCCTTGAAAAATTGGGATAGGTAGAGAATCCTGCCATGTCCGCAATGGTTTTTAATGGAATTTTTGTCTCCTTTATCAGAAGTTGAGACCGCTTAAGCCTTTCATTATTATAAAATTGCTGAATGGTTATTTTAAACAATTGCCTAAAACCATTTTTTAATTTGTACTCATTAGTGCCAAAAATCTGCGAGAGTTCTTTTAAAGTGGGCATAGCTGAATCCATATTTGCCAATACATAATCATACACAGCCTGTGTTGATTTTACATCCAAATAATTAGGAATTTTCTGTTCCTCGGCAGTAACCGTCTCCTTCAATATGGGTTTTATTCCAATTAAGTCATCTACAACGACCGAAAACGAACTAATTATAATATCTTTTCTTGGCCAAAGACTTGAAAGGTTGCAATAGACCGGAATAAGCAATTTCTCAAAAGTAAAGAACTCGAGAGGTACAGTAATTTGATAGGTTTCATGCTGCACAATTTCTCGCTGCACAGTCTCCCATATATGTGCTGATTTTTTTGTAAGGATTCCAGTAAAGTCTTTTCCCAAAAGATCGTCGGGTTCAAATCCAAGAAGGCCGGGAACATCTGCACTAAAGTCTGATATTGTAAAATTAGAATCTAAAATATAGGTGCTTTGAACGACATAGCGGTAACTATAATGAGGATTGACATAACCTTCGTGAAAAATGGATTCCTGCATTTCTTCGGCCACCCAATTCACGAGAACAGTCAACCCTTCCAGTTCATCGTCAATACCGGTTCTGGGGATACGGTACCCAAAATTTCCTGCCGCCATCTCCATAAGCATTTGCCCAATATTTTTTATTCGCTGTTTATTCATTTCCTGATTCATCGTTTGATAATTAAAGAATTAATTTTTTATTTTCAGACTAAAATTTCCAATATTTTTGAATAATGCATGCTTAATAATGGAAAACGCAATAATAAAAAATCAACTAGGATTAAACTTATCAATTCAGGATTAAAACTTATCAATTCGGGATTTTTTTAACCCAGAATCCGCATTAGACTTCGTAACGAAGATGAATCATTCAATAAAAGCAAGAGCTCACGGACTATTTTTAAAGAAGGAAACGAAGTTCAACGAATACCAAAACAAATAAAAACCAATGAGTTAATACATTGTCTTTCGATTTTAAAAACAGGAGTAAGCTCTTGGTTTTGAAGAAGAAATATATTCACTGAAATCTTATAAAAATATTTTTTTGTGAAGTAATTTAGATGCAGTAGATTTCTAATGCGGAATCTGGGTTTAAGGTACCTCGAAATAACATTGTCCAAAAAACGAACTTTCAAAAACTGTCACCCTGAGCGTAGTCGAGGGGTATAACCGACAACCCAAAACAGACAACTAATAACAGACAACCCAAAACAGATAACCGATAACTCACACCCTCACAATATCCTTTGGTGTATAACCAAAATGCTTTTTGAAACTCTTTGAAAAATTGGGGTAGGTAGAAAATCCACCCATATGGGCTACCGTTTTTAAAGGAATCCTTGTTTGCTGAATTAAAAGTTGGGCTCTTTTCATCCGTTCATTAGTGTAAAACTGGTAGATACTCGTTTTAAATAAATGTTTAAATCCAGATTTTAATTTGTAATCATTAGATCCAAAAATTCGAGAAAGTTCTTTTGTAGAAGGTAAGGGAGAATTCAAATTACCCAAAATATAATCATAGACCTGTTGTATCAATTGCACATCAGAATAGCTAGTAGCTCCAATTGGCAAAGTAGTGTTTTCAGCTGAAACTACAGTTTTTATCGGTTCCGTAATGACAGTAATAACCGAACTAATTAAAATGTTCGTACTGTGCATCAGACGAGAAATAGTACATAAACAAGGGACTAGTAATTGATCTTGGCTAATATAAAAAAGTGGCGTAGTACTATTATAGTTGGTATCATCAAGTAATGCTGCTGCAATAGAATTCCATACGGCTACAGATTCCTTTGTCAGTAAATTACGGAAAGGAATACCATAGAGATTGTTAGGCATAAACCCTAGTACGGTAGGAACAGTTGAATTATAACTTCGAACAATAAAGTGGTCATCCAAAATAAAAGTGGTTTGAACAAGATTGCTGTACGTGTAATGCGGATTGATAAGACCCGTATGAAAAACAGATTCCTTCATTTCTTCCGCTACCATGTTAATCAATACAACCAAGGCTTCCAGTTCATCATCCTTTTCGGATCGTTGAATCCGATTTGTAAAATTACCGCCCGCCATTTCAAGAAGCATTTGATACATTCTTTGTATACGCTGTTGATCGATTTCTTCTTTCATAATTGATACACTGTCTAGTCTTAAAAAAGTTAGTTTTATTATTTATAGGTTTCCAAAAAAGCTAAGGCCAATGATTCATCCGTGAAAATGATTGTGGGAACACTGGGCTTACAAATTTTCAGATAAAAAGAAGTCATAATGAAGGAAACACTCTGATTCGTAACAATGCCAACCGCTTTGGCCAAAACAGAACCGGATTGCGCTAAATAATCTCTGGCAGCTTTATCTGAATCTACAACACCTCTAATATCACATAATATAGGATACGATTTCTCATTTTGCATTTGTATTCGATCGGCTACAATTCGATGGGCTACGGTCAAATCAATAACAACATTTGGTCGGTATTTAAAATAAAGAATACCATCGGTAATCCAGAATTGGGCATACTCATTCTCATAGTAATTAGTGGTGAATTCCATAGTATTTTATATAAAATAGTACTTTTTAAACAAATAAAATAACAAAAGTATTACAAATAATGTCAAAATAAAACAATTTTCATAAAATAAAATGAAATGAGCATGATTGAAATTGGGTTGCAACTGCAATCACTGAACACCTATAAAAATAAAAGTTTAGTGAAGTAAACATCCATGATGATATGCGCCTCGAGCGATAGCAAACAGGCGAAGCAATTTCATATTCCATTAAAAAACAAATATTAGCTACATATGAAATCGCCATGATTCCAAATCACAAACTGAATGAAGAATGGCGATACCATATTCCATTAAAAAAACAAATATTAGCTACATATGAAAGTTGTCAAATCGGGAGTATCAGTTATCATATTGGGATTTTCGTACAATTAGATACAAGACTAATTGTTTTTATACAGAATTTTACCCAGCAACGTTGCCGAAAAACTAATTAAACAGAAAGTATAAATCAATCCACTCTTAGCTCCCCCTCTCCTTTTGGAGAGGGGTTGGGCATGAGGTCTAAACCAAAAAACTATGTTCAAAAACACTATTGAAGATTTTAATGCCAAAATCAACTCGATTATTAATTCCGAAGATAACCATCTCAAAAAAGCAACTGATGGTATTAATTTATGCAACAAAACCTTAGCATACCTGAAAGAGAAGGTGGAGCAAAACGATTTCGAAACGACATCAAACGAAATTGATTTTTTCAAAAACACCAAACCGATCCCGATGAGTTATCTGATCTATTTTACGGAACTGCGTTCTTGTGAACTCCGCAAACCTAAAGCAGGAACATCTTATCAAATAGAGTTTTTGGAAAAAGAAATGCGAAAAATCAATAAGTTCTTTTCTCGTAATTTAGATTTTGTCAATTACATGGAGCAAGGATACACTTATATCGATCATCAATTTTTTACAAGAAACCCTGGCAATAGTTTTCCTTTCACTCCGATGACAGATTATTACCAATATCCCGAATTCTCTTCCTCACACGACATGCTTTGGGCAAAAGTTAAAGCAATGCACCGTTTCATACATTATATCCGGGAAGCAATGCAAAAACTCAATGCTGGAAACAACACACTATTTGAAGAAAAAAAACACAAAGTATTACTATGGACAGCGCCAAAAACAGCACTTACCGAATTAATCTATGCCCTTTACTCCAATGGTGCATTAAACCATGGTGCAGCCGACATAAATACAATAGCGTCATCCTTTGAAGATTTCTTCAATATCAAAATAGACAACATCTACAAAACCTACACTGAAATTAAAGACAGAAAGAGCAGCAAGACAAAATTTCTTGAAGAACTGATGCTCAATCTACAGCAAAAAATTCATAAAGAAGACGAATGATAAAAAATCGGAACCCAATCCGAACTACGAAAATCCACCTCTCCATTTTCGGCTCCCTTTAGGGTTGGGGCAAAACGAAAACCCACCTCTCCACTTTTCGGCTCCCTTTAGGGTTGGGGTAAAATGTTAAATTTCTTCGGTAGTCCGGTTCGCATAGGGATAGAAAACAAATAAAAGCAATCAATTTTGTATCTCACTAAAAAACACAATCAAATGGTAGCCACAATTATCACTACAGAAGATCTGGTGTTTGTATTAAAAACAAAAGTATGATAACAGGAAACATCAGAGCATGTATTTATCCAAAAGATATACAACGTATTACCGGTAAAACATATAGACAGGCAAGGTTGTATTTAAATAAAATTAAAACCAACTTGAATAAAGAACCACATCAATTAATTTCCATCGAGGAATTTTGTAGTTATTCAGGTCTCCAGTTAGAACATGTCTTACGTTGTATAATAGGATAGGCTTCAATGATTAAAAGAGCTGCCACTCTTCCATAATGTAACAATACCTCTTCAGTAGGTAGTTTAAATAGGCCTACTACCTATAGCGGTGACAAACGATAATCTCATTCTTTGTCAATACATTTTAGTTATAAATAATCCAAGGCAGTTTGTCTTCTCGAGGCACGAAGACACGAGCGACAGCGAATTGGCAAAGCAATCTCCGCAAGTAGCTCCACAATCAAAGTAAATTTAGATATGCAATATCACGCAAGTTTGTCATCTCGTCTCGACTTTTGGGACAAGAGAAAGATCACATAATTAGCTCGACAGTCATAATAAAATCGGCCTTTTTCTCTTAACTTAATTACATTGCACGAGTGGCTGGGGTCACGATAGGGAAAACCGAAACGAAGTGAGGCTCATCGAACACCAATACATTAAGGGATTAGTGAGATAAATCCATCCGATGATTTTTGTTATGCAACTATTCAGGCTTGAAATCAAAGATTCATGAATAACAAAAACAATGATAAACCATGAATATTTTTTTGTTTTTTTTTGCATCAAGGCAAATCGAAGATTCAGAAAACACCACTTATAACAAAAATTAAGTGAAATACTCTTCAACAAAAAAGCCCATTCCTTTCGGTTTGGGCTTGATCTATTACAACATTGAGTCATTATAACCCAAATAAAACTACTTCTTGTGCTTCTTAACGATAAACTTAAGTGTCAAGGACAATACAAAACTGACTATCGCTCCAATCGCAGCCAATAAAACAGTTTTCAAAATATCCTCCGAATGCAAATTCGGTAACACACTCAAAAAAGTACCGCCAGCAGTACCAATTAATGTTGGATTACTGCTCGTCATCATCAACATTGTGAAAGTCTCCTTTGCTGATGGTCGTAAGCTGACTCACTGCCGACAGTACACCGCCAGCAACAGTCAGATAACCTCCAACAGTACTGACAACTATAGGCAAAGCAACTGGTGCCGCCAAAATAGTTCCACCAACAGCGGCCAATGCCAATCCAATATTTCGAAGCACTTTGAAAAATTTCGGAGTGGGAGCTTTTGCTCTTTTTACTATATTCATAATTTATTTACTTATTTTTCAACCTTGTCGTCATTGAGCGGAGTCGAAGGATTAGATTGAATAATTAATGAAACCGTTTCCTTTCTTTCCAAAGCTTTATAAACCAAATGTTTAACTTTAAAAAAAGCCTGTCTGGATTGGAAACCCAAACCAGCACCGGAAACTTTCGTCACAGGAGCAATACAACCTCTCAATTCCTTTTGGGCATTATTAGCAGGATGAAACAAAATAGAACTTCTGTTTTCCACATCAACCACCTCAATGTGCCATTGAAATTTAACACTGTATCGCCTTCTTAATAAATATTCCCCTTCTGGAATACAAGAAACCCCTTTGCCATTATCATGCCATGGCAATTCAATGGTATAACAAATGAATCTGCCTTCGCTTTCGAGTTTTCCATTAGTTCCATCAGGGAAATAAGTTCTGATCAATAAGAGTACCATCTTAAAGTCCGCTTACTTGCACCAATGCCAATGGATTATAAGAACCATTTTTCAAAGGATACATCTTACCGTTTACTCCCTGATAAAACTCAACCCCCAAAGCCAAAAACAAAGGTTTAGTGCTGTTTGGCGTTACCGTATTCGTATGATTAATAGCAACGGTAGTCGAAGAATCCCATGGCAAGACAGCAGTTTCTGAACTTGAAACAACAAAAGTTTCTGCTTCAAAATCAATAGCAGCGCCTGCTGAAATGATTTTATAATGGGTTGTACCACCTGGAGCTGCAATCATATTAATAGGTACAAAAGGCTCTAAATCAACAGTAATAGCACCAGTAACTCGGTCAATACCCCCAACAAATGGAGCAAACAATGTAGTTCCCAATTTCCCGCTAATGTTAAAATCAAATCCGCTTAGCAACTCGGCCTCACCATCAATTACGTTTCTAAGCCCTCGCTCATTGGTCATATCGGCTTGAATTACTTTAACCATCACTTGGGTAAGTCGGCTAACCATTCTGCTATCCGACGAATTAAGGAGCAAAGTACGCAAGGCCAAACGCAATGTTTTACCTGCTTTGCCTGCCCTCCCAAATTCAGACCCATTCTCACGGGTGCGCTGAAACGCAGGATCGTTGGCAATTCGATTACCATCTATACCACCTTTCTCACGAGCAATATATCCATCTTTTGATTTGTAAAAAGTAATATCCCCGATAGTACCTTTCAATTTAATTATGCCTCTCTGTTTTGCCATAATAGTTTAAAATTTAAATTTAATAATGATTGATCTACTCTTTCATCCTGAATATTCGTTGCAACTAAATCTGGAATGATTGAAGCAAATATTTCATCATTTAATTCACATTTCAAAAGGCAATGGTCAAAAAAGGTAGTAAAAAGGCTATAACAACCTCTTTTGATCACTTAAAAACAAAATAATTGTAGTGTTTTGCTACATACGGATAGAGCTACTCAAAGGCGTAGCCTAAGTATGGATAATGTATTAAAACTAGTAGTTTGATAGCAGGGAACATCAGGGTATGTATTTAACCAAAAGTGGAATAATGCATTACCGGTAAAACATACAGAAAGGCAAGATTGTATTTAAATAAAATTAAAGACAACTGAAATAAAGAACCACATCAATTAATTTCAATTGATGAATTTTGTGCATATTCAGGTCTTCAGATCGAACTTGTTTTACGTTGTATAATCGGATAAGATTAATAAGAATTAAAGGTCTATCACTCTTATATAATAAAGCAACACTAATTCATCGAGAAGTTCATAAAAAACCATAATTGCAGAGGAATAAACAATGCGCATCAAGTATTAAAAATCCCTTTCTTTGTACCACTAGTACTAAATAGTGGTGGTGAAATAAAAATATCAAGACCTTTTGCGTTTTCTTCAGCTGTTCTGCTTTCCAAATAATCCAAGTCGGCTAACATCTTTTTACGAGAAACGTTGGGATCATAAACTACAATAAGTAGAGAAGCCAATACAAAAGATATTATTTTTTACTTTGATGAAACAATAAAAACAAAACATAAAAAAAAGAGCTAAATTCAAAAAATAGCCCTTTTGATTTTGAAGATTTTAAGCCATCAGTAAGACACTGCCTCTAAACCTTTTTTATAGTATTAAAAAATCAAGAACCAATAGCCTGATATATAAAGCCAATCGCTTCTAATTCTGATTTACTCAATATATTTCTACCATCAAATACAAAAGCGGGTTTTTGCATTCCTTCATATATCTTTTTCCAATCATAAGTTGCAAATTCATCCCATTCTGTGAGTATAGCGATAGCATGGGCATTTTTACAGCATAAATAGGGATCATCAAAAGTATCAATCCCTTTTGCGTTTTCTTCAGCTGTTCTGCTTTCCAAATAATCCAAGTCGGCTAACATCTTTTTGCGAGAAACTTTGGGATCATAAACTGCAATTTTGGCTTGTTCATTAATCAAATCGTTTGCTACATAAATCGCAGCAGACTCTCTAGTATCATTAGTATCTTTCTTGAACGCCCAACCCAAAAATGTGATTTTTTTATCTGCAACTGTATTATAAAGTGTTTGTACTATTGTATTAGAGAAACGACGCTTTTGATGGTCATTCATAATAATAACTTGTTCCCAATAATCTGCTACTTCATTCAGTCCGTATGATTTTGCAATATAAACTAAGTTTAAAATGTCTTTTTGAAAACAAGAGCCTCCAAACCCAACCGATGCCTTTAAAAATTTTGGACCTATACGGCTATCCATTCCAATAGCTCTGGCAACTTCATTGACATCAGCACCTGTTTTTTCACAAAGTTCTGACATCGCATTGATAGACGATATTCTTTGAGCCAAAAAAGCATTCGCTGTTAACTTTGACAATTCAGAAGACCAAACATTCGTCGTCAATATTTTCTCTGAACTTACCCAATTCGAATAAACATCAACCAATGACTGAATTGCTTTTTGTCCCTCTATTGAAGTGTCTCCTCCAATCAAAATTCGATCTGGATTCAATAAATCTTGCACAGCAGTACCTTCAGCTAAAAACTCAGGGTTCGACAAAATTTGAAACTGAACACCGTTTCCAGTAGTGTCAAGAATGCTTTTGATAGCCTCTGCGGTTCGTACTGGCAAAGTAGATTTCTCGACAACTATTTTATTACTTTTAGCAACTCTTGCTATCTGTCTTGCACACAATTCAATGTATTTCAAATCAGCAGCCATTCCCTTACCTTTTCCATAGGTTTTTGTTGGAGTATTTACCGAAATAAAAATGATTTGGGCTTCGTCAATTGCTTTGTCTACTTCGGTAGAAAAAAACAAGTTTCTTCCTCTGGCTTCTACTACAATGGTGGCTAAACCTGGTTCATAAATTGGAATATTATCTGTATTTTCATCATTCCATGCGGCAATTCTTTCTACATTCAAATCGACAACGGTAACTTGAATGTCTGGGCATTTTTGTGCAATAACAGCCATGGTTGGTCCTCCGACATATCCTGCTCCGATGCAACAAATTTTTGTAATTTTCATATCACTATTCATTTTTCTCAATATTCTATTCTCTAAATTCTAAAACCTGAAATCTGTAGTCTAAAATCTACTAGCTGCTCAAATTCTCCCAATACCAACCCACAGCTTCCTTCAATCCTTCTTGCAAAGAAAATTTAGGATCATAACCCAAAATCGATTTTGCTTTATCAATACTGGCTAATGAATGCGGAATATCTCCTGCTCTATTGGGACCATATTCAATTGCAACTTGAGCAATTTTGGGATCGTATACAGATAAATAGTTTTTTAAATAACCCACCAAGTCATTTAATGTATTCCGATCCCCATAAGCAGTATTATAAACCGTATTAACAGCCTCTGGATTTTCCGTAGTCATTGCCAATTCATTCATCTGAATCACATTGTCAATATATGTAAAATCACGCGAATAATTTCCGTCACCATTTATTTTAGGACTTTCATGTTGCATCAATTGCATCACAAATTTTGGAATAACTGCTGCATAAGCTCCATTGGGATCTTGTTTTCTGCCAAATACATTAAAATAACGCAATCCAATAGTCTCCAATCCATAGGTTCTACTAAAAATTTCAGCATACAACTCATTTACATATTTGGTTATAGCATATGGTGACAAAGGTTTACCAATTACATCTTCTACTTTTGGCAATCCAATTGAATCTCCATAAGTTGAAGAACTAGCAGCATATACAAAACGTTTTACCTTAGCATCTCTCGCCGCTACTAACATATTCAAAAAGCCGGAAACATTGACATCATTTGAAGTGATAGGGTCGTTAATAGATCTTGGAACAGAACCCAAAGCTGCCTGATGCAAGATATAATCAACTCCTATAACGGCTTGTTGACAGGTTTCTAAATTCCGAATATCACCTTCAATTAATTTAAAATTTTTATTATTCAAAAAATCTTTCAAATTATGTCGATGCCCAGTTGCAAAATTATCCAAACAAACTACTTTGTAATTTTTAGACAAAAAATAGTCACACAAATTGGAACCGATAAATCCTGCTCCGCCTGTAATTAATATTTTTTTGTTACTGTTTTCAATCATTTTTTAAATGAATTACATTTTTAATTCTTTCTTTTAAATTTATCCAATATAGTTTTCTTCTTTTCCTCTTCATGATAACCGCTAGAATAATTACCATTTCCATACCCATATCCATAACCATACCCACCACCATACTTAGCTTTGTTTTCAAAACCATTTAGAATAATACTAGTATTGTGTAACTCCCCTCGATTAACCCTATTGTTCAATAATGTAATCATCTCTTTTTTAGTGAAATTTTGTCGCACCATATATAAAGTTACATCGCAATATTGGGACAATTCAAGTGAATCAGCAACCAGACCAACTGGAGGTGTATCCAAAATAATATAATCGTATTTTGTTTTTAGCTCTTCTATCAATTCTTTCATTCCATCACTCATAATCAATTCAGAAGGATTCGGAGGAATTGGCCCAGAAAGTATCACATCCAAAAAAGGAATAGAAGTAGGATTTACAATCTCATCCAAACTTTTTTGATCGATTAAATAATTGACTACCCCTACCGTATTTTGTAAATTAAATTCTTCAAATAGTTTTGGTTTTCTCAAATCCAAACCAACAATCACTGTCTTTTTTTCGCTCAAAGCAAATACTGTAGCAATGTTAATCGAACAAAATGTTTTTCCTTCGCCACTTACCGATGAAGTAATCATTAAGGTTTTGGCTCCCGCTACGTTATTTTTTTTATACAAAAATTGAAGAGATGATCGGATTGCTCTAAATGATTCAGATAATGCAGATTTTGGTTTTTCAAAAACCGCTAAATTTATATTATCCATATTGATTCCAACCACTCCTATTAATGGTATGCTTGTTAGTTTCTGGATGTCTTCTGGATTATGAATCGTATTATTGATGAAAAACATAACAACAATAACAAGTAAAGGAAGTAACAAACCAAGAAATAAGGCTAAAACATAATTTACTCCTGTTTTTGGCCCGATTAGACCTCCTCCTATATCTTTTGCAGGATCAATAAAATGAATATCTGACAAATTAGCGGCTTTAACAATATCTGCCTCACTACGCTTTTGCAAAAAAGTATTGTAAATATTATCACTTAAATCATATTTTCTTTTGATCTTTATCAATTCCTGTTGGTCATCTGGAAGTCTCTTAATCTTGCTTTCCGTCTGATTGATTTTACTTTCAACAGTTGCCAAATCATATTGCAAGGAAGATTTTGCTGTAGTTATATTTTCTAATAATACATTCTTTACTGCTTCCATTTGATTATCAAAATCTCTAAAAATTTTCTCACTCTTTACAGCGTAAGCCATTTCTGATCTTTGAGTAGAAAGTGCAATTAGTTTGGAAACATTCACAACAATATTAGGATCCTCGATACCTGCTACTGAAGGTGCTGGTAACTTAGAGTAATCGACGCTGTTTTTCAAATAGGCTTTCAGGGAGTTGTAATACTGAATTTTACGATTAATTGCATCTTTTTCAACATCAAAATTCAACACTTTATCCGAGAACTTAGCACCACCACCTTCTTCAACATCATAAATGTTTTTATCTTTTCTAAAAGATTTCAACTCATCTCCCGTTTCTTTTAATTGGGATTCCATGGCAATAAGCGTACTGTCTATAAAATTAATTGTATTGGTAGCAAATTGATTTTTACCATCCAACTGTCTTTTTATCAACATTTTTACAGTCGAATTCAAATATTCAACCATACGTGCTTTATTGGCCCCTTGCATTCCTAAAGTAATTATTGATCCACCTTTATCATCCGATTTGACATTAACATTACGGTAGTTAGAAACTGTTCCGTCAAAATCATTAAATCTGACAAAATATTCATTGCCTTTATACAAACCAGGACTGTCTTTTATCCTCAATTTCCAATTCAAAAAAGGCAATGAAACCAGTTCGCCTACTTTATATTTCTTTACAAATTCTCCTTCTACAACGGAAGTATTGGTATAACTATTATCCAAATAATGAATCAATGATGCGCTAGTTCCTTCAAATGGAATTCTCAATTCATACACATTTTCGGTAATAAATTTAACTCCAATAAGATTTCCAACTAACTGCCCTTGTTTTTTATCTATATCCACATAAAAAGGGACTGCTCCATAAGCGTCTAAAATATTGTATTCCCCTTGTACCAAATAATCAATATAAAACTGCAATTTATCAACCACCAATTCATTATGGGAACGGGATTGTAAAGTAGTTGAAATAGTCTGAATTTGATCGGATGCACCACCCCAATTAAACACTAAGTTAGTGCTTGAGGTAAAGAGTGGATTGGTTTCTTCTTTTACCGAAATCAAGGTTTCGACTCCATAAATCTTTTCCTTTCGTATATTGACTTGATACGCTATCATTAATGCTACAAAAACAGATAGCAAAAACCATTTCCAATAACTCAATATCTTTATTAAAAAACCTTTAAAATCAAAACTAGGATGATTTTCAAAAACCGTAAAATCTTTAATATCTAACATCTTTTGAAATAGTTTTAATTTTTAAGCAACAAATAAGTTGTTGTAAATAAGGACAACAATGTAATTATGGTTGTCAATGATTGAATTCCGGTACTTCCAGTTCCCCACGTTTTTTGCTTCAGTGGTTTGACATAAATGTAATCATTGGGTTGCAAGAAATAATAAGGCGAATTCATCACATTAATATTGGTAAGATCTAAGTCTTTCATCTCGGTCCCATTTGGTGTTTGTCTAATGATAGTTACTGCCTTTCTATCTCCAGTAGTTGTTATATCACCTGCATTGGCAATAGCCTCCATAACATTTACTTTTTCTTGAAATAAAGTCTTTGTTCCTGTACTTCCTACTTCTCCATTGATTGTATATCGAAAGCCCGCTAATTTTACCACAACAAAAATACTTGCGTTATCCTTAAAATATTCAGCTAATAATTGTTTTTCGATACTAACACGAACTTCCTCTAGCGTAAATCCCATTACATTCATTTCTCCCAATACTGGAATTCGTATATTGCCATGATCATCAACGGTAAAGCCATTAAAATACAAACCTGATTCAGATTGTTCCGATTCAGTTCCACTGACCGTTGGATTAAATATAGTGACCAATTTGGGATCCGATGCTTTGATAGTGACGCTTAACACATCATGGGTTTGCAAACGATAAGGTTTAGATTCTACCATTGCAATTGGATCCTCGCTAGACGAATTACCTTTTTTTTGAAGATAAACCAAATCTTTTACAGGAATACAAGATGTAAATACAACACTGAAAATTAAAAATATAAAGGCTAAACGTTTGTTCATTAGTATAATTTTGATAGCAAAGATAGTTTTTCGCTTACGATTTAAAAAGCTAGATTCTCAACTAGCTGATCAATTGATTTTCAATGATTTCTCAAATGGAACTCTTTGTAGTATACTTCTCCCAAGTGTAACTTCGTCTGCATACTCCAATTCGTCTCCAACAGCAATACCTCTTGCAATTGTTGAAACAATTATTTTCAAATCGGATATTTGTTTGTAAATATAAAAATTGGTGGTATCCCCTTCCATTGTAGAGCTTAAAGCAAATATAATTTCACTTATTTGACCTAACTTAGCTTTTTCTACCAATGTAGAAATAGTCAGTTGACTGGGACCTACGCCATCTATTGGAGAAATTTTGCCCCCCAAAACATGGTAAATTCCTTTAAATTGTCCTGTATTTTCAATTGCCATTACATCACGAATATCCTCTACAACACAGATAATATGATGATTCCTATTAGCATTGGCACAAATTTCACAAATTTCACTATCCGAAATATTATGACAACTTTTACAATACTTTATTTCTTCTCGCATGGTAACCAAAGCTTGTGCTAAAAAAACAGCTTGATCTTTGGGTTGTTTTAATAAATGCAAGACCAATCTCAAAGCGGTTCTTTTACCAATTCCTGGTAATTGAGCCATTTCATTAACTGCTTTTTCAATTAATTTTGAAGAAAATTCCATATTTACAAAAGTAAGCAATTCGACAAACTGCTTTTTAGAAAATTAAATCTATTTTAACTTACAAGACAACCTGTTTTTTTTTCAAAATCTATTTTGAGTTTATGCCAATTCTAAAAGTTGCCAAAAAATCATTATTATTTCAATCTAAAAAACATCACTTCCAAGTAGCTTATCCCAGATGGAAACGGCATCCTTTTTTGGGCTCTTTTTTTTAGAGGCCAAAAAAGATATAGTGTACAGCTGGAAATAGATCCTAAAAAAATTAATACTTATTTAAAGTGAGTAAAACCAAAGTACACGCTACTTCATACTTGATATTATTCAATTCTAACAATTGGTAAAACTGAGGATTTTCGGTTCCTGGATTAAACAAGACTCGTTTAGGTTTAGCTTCAATTATATAATTGTAGTACTCTTTTTGACGTGAAGGATTGATATACAAAGAGATGGTATCAATGTTTTTTACCGGAATTGCTTTAGTATTTATCTTAATTCCTGCAATTTCTCCAGTATTTTGACCCAAAGCAAGAACGGAATTTCCTTTTGCTACAAGCATTTCAATAGCTTTAAAAGCAGCTCTTTCTGGTTTTGTAGTCGCTCCAATAACTAATGTTTTTTTATTTTTTATCATTTTAAATCAATATAAGTTACAAAAGTAATCAAAATGGATTTAGCACTTGCTATTTATTAGAACATACCCTTTGCATTTTTGATTATAATTCCACCTCAAAATAAATATTTTTATGGATTTGCGAATAAAATGACAATAAGTGAACGAAATCCTAACAAATAGGTAATTTAAATTCTTGTAAAATGTTTACTTTTACAGTAAAAATAAAAATTAATGGATTTGTTTATTTACCTATTTGCTGCATTATTTTCTGTACTAAATCCCATCGGAACAGTTCCAATTTTTGTTGGATTAACTAGTAGTGATTCCAAAAAAGAGTGTTCTAGAATTTCATTATGGACTGCCATAAATGTATTTCTTATCCTCATAATCTCTTTTTTTGCCGGTAAATATGTACTTAGTTTTTTTGGGATTAATATAGATTCACTTCGAATTGCAGGTGGATTGATTATTGTCAGTTCTGGATTCTCCCTATTGTCTGGAAAGTTCAACAAAAAACGAGGTATCAACAAAAAAATAGAATCAGATGCCCAACAACGAAATGACATTGCATTAACACCTTTGGCAATGCCAATGCTTGCTGGACCAGGATCAATATCTTTATTAATTGCATTTTATCAAGAACACCATGAAACCAATGAGCTCATTATTGCTTCGTGTGCAATATTAGCTATTGCAATTGCTATTTTTATTATTCTTAGGAGTGCAAACTTTTTGGCGCAAATACTAGGGGCTTCTGGTATCGTAGCCATATCTAGAATTGTTGGTTTTATAGTAATTGCAATTGGAATTCAATACATCGTTAGTGCACTTATCAATATTATCAAAGGAAATTTTTGATGTTATTAAAAAACAAAAAAATCCAAATTCCAGGTTATATAACATTTGGAATTTGGATTATTCTTTAGAATCAATTTTTTATTCTCTCGGTAAGAAAATCTCTGCCATCATACAGCGAGCACTTCCTCCACCACATGCCTCAATAGTATCAAGACTTGAACTTAAAATTGTTACATGCTCTTCTAATTGAGCGATTTGTTTTTTAGTCAAACTTTGATGAGCAGATGCACTCATTACTAGATACCTTCTTTCGTCAGTTCCTTTGACTTCAAGCATATTTCCAGCAAAATTATTTACTTGGTCTTCGGTAATAAGAATCACTTCTTTTTCATCTCCTTTTAGACTGTCCAAAACCATTTTTCGTTCTTTTTTGTCGTCAATACAATCAGCACAAATAACAGCAAATGTTTCTCCCAAACACATCATCACATTAGTATGGTAAATCAGTTTTCGTTCCTTATCAACCGTTTGAAAAGCCTCAAAAATTACAGGAGTAAATTCAAAGTCTTCACAAAATTCAATAAACAATTCTTCATCGGCTCGAGGGGATAGCGCACAATAAGCTTTACCATTTTCTCTATCTAGTACAACACTTCCTGTTCCTTCTAAGAAAAAACCATCTTCTTCCGCAGAAGTATAATCCATAATATTTTCGATCACAAACCCTTTCTCTTCCAAAATGTCTAAAATATCTTCACGTCGCTCTAGTCGGCGATTCTCTGCAAACATAGGATATAGAGCTACGTCTCCATTCTCATGAAATGAAATCCAATTATTAGGAAAAATACTGTCTGGTGTATCCGAATTTTCTCGATCATCAACTACAGTTACATCAACACCAACTGCTCGAAGCTTTTCAACAAAAACATCAAATTCCTGTTGCGCTTTTGCATTTACAGTGGCTGGCATAAGACCATCTAAAACTTTTTGATAATAATTATTTACTGCCGTTTGCTCATTCATACGGAATGCTACTGGCCGAATCATCAAAATGGAGTTTGTTGTTTGTTTCATGTTATTTTTTTTAAGTTAAAAGCTTCAGATTTAAAGTTTAAAGCTCAAGAATTAAGACTTTAAACCTAAAACAAAAATTTTAATCTCTTATTAATGGCAAAGTAGAACAACGGAGCAAACCTTCTTGCTTAGCAATTTCAGAATATGGAATCTCTTCTACTACAAAACCATTTGATCGCAGCCAATTATTTAATCTTGTAAAATTCTTTTCAGAAACAACAACATTTGCATCAATAGAAAACACATTCGAGTTCATATTATACATTTCGTCTCGTGTAATATGGAATAAATTTTCTTTTCCAAAAAGATCTACCAAAAACATATAATCTGCTTCTTCTCTAAATCCACTTTTATAAATAATACCTTTATCTTTTCCAACTGGTTGAAAACAGCAATCCAGATGCAAAGCATTATCACGAGCTTCTATTTTTGATTTCACCAAATCAAATTCTTTGACAATTTTATTTGGGAATAGCTCTTTTAAAAAATCAACTCCTTGCCAATTGGTTCTTGCAGTAACATAACTCGCATAATCACTGCCTTTGTATGTTCCTACAAAAATATAATCATTCCAAAGCATAACATCTCCACCTTCAATATGAACTTCATCCGGTGGACGAACTACTTTTGAAGGATCAATTTGATCAATTACATATTGAATGGCATCTAATTCTCGTTCTCGATCCGGTAAAATATTTGATTTAATAAAAATATCATCTATGACAAAGCCAATATCCCTTGTGAAAATTTGATTGTAATTTTCAATCATCTCTGGACGTAAAACTGTTACACCATATTTTTGAAATACCGAGTTAAAAGCCTCCATTTCAACAACCATATCTGCTTCAATAGGATATGTATTGGCTAAAATATGCTCTAAAGATTTAGGGTCGTAAGCTTCTTCAGCTTTCGGTGTTGGCCCATTATTTATAGCAGAACCCAACACTACTGCCTTCAATCTTGAAGTTTCATTTTTTATGTTTAATTCTAGCATTTTTTTTAAACTTTTGCCAAAGATAAAAAAAAAAGCTCCACCGTAAAGTGAAGCTTTGATAAACTATTTAAGTTTTATGATTTAACATATTCTCTTAAAGGATAACCAGTATATATCTGTCTTGGTCTTCCTATTGGTTCTTTATTTTCTCTCATCTCTTTCCATTGTGCAATCCAACCTGGCAATCTACCAATTGCAAACAATACAGTAAACATATCTGTTGGAATTCCTAAAGCTCTATAAATAATTCCAGAATAAAAATCTACATTTGGATATAAATTTCTTGATTTGAAATACTCATCTTCTAATGCTGCAACTTCTAATTTTTTTGCAATGTCTAAAATAGGATCGTTTACTCCCAAAGTTGAAAGCACTTCATCTGCCGCTTTTTTGATTATTTTTGCTCTTGGGTCAAAGTTTTTGTAAACTCTATGACCAAATCCCATCAATCTAAAAGGATCATTTTTATCTTTTGCTTTTGCCAAATACTTATCAGCATCTCCTCCATTAGCATGAATTTCTTCCAACATCTCAAGTACAGCTTGATTTGCACCACCATGAAGTGGTCCCCATAATGCAGATACTCCAGCAGAAATAGAAGCAAAAAGTCCAGCGTGTGAAGAACCTACCATCCTTACCGTCGAAGTCGAACAGTTTTGTTCATGATCAGCATGAAGAATAAATAATTTATCTAATGCATCAATAACAACAGGATTTGCTGTGTAAGGCCCCGTAGGCAATTTAAACATTAAATTCATAAAGTTTTCAACATATCCTATTGTATTATCATAATAATTCAATGGATACCCCATGCTTTTTCTATATGTCCAAGTAGCAATAACTAAGAATTTGGCAATCGTTTTACAAACTGCATCATACATGTCTTTTGCATTATCTGCATCTACAGATTTAGGATTAAAAGCTGTCAATGCACTAGTCAAAGCAGACAAAACTCCCATTGGGTGAGCAGTTCTTGGAAAACCGTCTAAAATAATCTTCATCTCTTCACTAACCAATGTGAATTTTCTAATATCATTTTCAAACTGTTCCAATCGTTCAGCAGAAGGTAATTCTCCAAAAATAATTAAATAAGAAACTTCTAAAAAATGTGATTTTTCGGCTAATTCCTCAATTGAATACCCTCTGTAACGTAAAATCCCAAGTTCTCCATCCAAAAAGGTAATTTCACTTTTACATGCACCAGAATTCTTATAACCAGGATCAAGAGTAATCACACCAGACATATCCCGTAATTTACTAATATCAACGGCAGCTTCATTTTCACTTCCAATTATTACTGGAAGCTCAAACTTATTACCATCTATTTCTAATATTGCTATTTTTGACATATTTTTTAATGAAATAAAATTTAATTTATAATTTATCAAATCTAAGGAATTCCCATTAATTTAAAAACTAATTGATCATCGAATTTGTTAAATATTAAAAAAAAAGCCATTCATCAAAGACGAATGGCTTAATTATTATAAAACTATTAAAATTACTTTATTTTAAAAGCTTTTTTTCCAGGAAAATAAGCTGAATTACCTAATTCTTCTTCAATTCTTAGTAATTGATTGTATTTTGCCATACGATCAGAACGAGAAGCAGAACCTGTTTTAATTTGCCCACAGTTTAAAGCAACTGCTAAATCAGCAATAGTATAATCTTCAGTTTCTCCTGAACGGTGAGACATTACAGATGTATAACCAGCATTTTTAGCCATATTTACTGCTGCAATTGTTTCAGACAAAGTACCAATTTGGTTTACTTTTACTAAAATAGAATTAGCAATACCTTTTTCTATACCTGTTGACAAACGATTTACATTAGTAACAAACAAATCATCACCTACTAATTGTACTTTGTGACCGATTTTATCAGTCAACATTTTCCAACCATCCCAGTCATTTTCATCCATTCCATCTTCGATAGAAATAATTGGATATTTAGAAACTAGTTCTGACAAATACTCAACTTGTTCAGCAGATGTTCTAACTTTACCAGTTGGCCCTTCAAACTTAGAATAATCATATTTACCATTTACATAGAATTCCGCAGAAGCACAATCTAAAGCAATCATAATTTCGTCTCCGAAAGTATATCCTGCCATTTCAACAGCTTTTTTTATAGTATCTAAAGCATCCTCTGTTCCTCCAGCCAAAGTTGGAGCAAATCCACCTTCATCACCTACAGCAGTAGAAAGATTTCTATCGTGTAACACTTTTTTAAGGTTATGGAAAATTTCAGTACCCATTTGTAAAGCCTGTGCAAAAGAAGTCGCTTTTACTGGCATAATCATAAATTCTTGAAAAGCGATAGGGGCATCAGAATGAGATCCTCCATTGATGATATTCATCATCGGTAAAGGCAATGTATTAGCAGAAACACCACCTACATATCTATACAAAGGCAATCCTAACTCTTCTGCTGCTGCTTTAGCAACTGCCAAAGAAACTCCTAAGATAGCATTTGCTCCCAAATTAGATTTAGTTGCAGTACCATCCAAGTCAATCATCATTTGATCTATAAGATTTTGTTCGAAAACAGAAGTTCCAACTAATTCTTCAGCAATTTTAGTATTTACATTTTCAACCGCTTTCAAAACTCCTTTTCCTAGAAAAGCTTTCCCTCCATCACGAAGTTCATGTGCTTCGTGTTCTCCCGTAGAAGCCCCTGAAGGAACAGCAGCACGTCCTAAGACACCATTTTCAGTAATTACATCAACTTCTACTGTAGGATTACCTCTAGAATCAAAAATTTGTCTTGCGTGAATTTTAATAATAATACTCATTATTCTTATTTTTTATGTTATTAATTTGTATTTTACTCAAAATTAAGCAAAATAATTCACAAGTCTTTATTCTGAAAACGTTAATATATATTTTTTTATTAACGATAACGTTTTAGTCTTATACTGTTTTCATGTTTTCGATAAACTGATCAAAAAGATAAGAAGAATCGTGCGGACCTGGACTCGCTTCTGGGTGATATTGCACTGAAAAACAATTCATATTTTTCATTTTCATCCCTGCTACAGTTCCATCATTTAAATGTAAATGTGTTATTTCTAAATCTGGATGATTAATTAACTCTTCTTTATTTACTGCAAAACCATGATTTTGAGAAGTAATCTCTCCTTTTCCTGTAATAATATTCTGTACAGGATGATTTATTCCTCTATGACCGTTAAACATTTTGAATGTAGAAACTCCATTAGCTAAAGCTATTACTTGATGCCCTAAACAAATACCAAATAATGGCTTATTATTTTGAAGAATTTCCTTTGCTACCTGTATTGCACTATCCAAAGGATCAGGATCACCAGGCCCGTTAGACAAGAAAAAACCATCTGGATTAAAAGCTGCTAATTCTCGATAAGAAGAATTGTAAGGGAAAACTTTAATGTAACAATCTCTTTTAGCAAAATTACGAAGTATATTCTCTTTAATTCCTAAATCTAAAGCTGCAATTTTATAGGTAGATTTTTCATCACCATAATAATAAGGCTCTAATGTAGACACCTTTGATGCCAACTCCAAACCCTTCATATCTGGCACTTTAGATAACAACTCTTTCAACTCATTAACAGGCGTCTCATCAGTACAGATAACAGCATTCATAGCTCCATGCTCACGAATGTAACTAACTAATGCTCGTGTATCAACATCTGAAATGCAAATTAAATTTTGTTTTATAAAATAATCTTCTAAACTTCCTGAGGAATCTACCCTAGAATAACTAAAACTAAAATTTTTACAAACTAAACCAGCAATTTTTATACTACTAGATTCAACTTCCTTATCATTAACACCATAATTTCCTATATGGGCATTTGTAGCTACCATCAATTGACCAAAATAAGAAGGATCTGTAAAAATCTCTTGATATCCTGTCATACCAGTATTAAAACAAACTTCACCAAATGTTTTTCCATTAATTCCGATAGATTTACCGTGGAATATGGTTCCGTCACTTAATAGAAGAATAGCGCGTTTTCGTGTTGTATATTTCATGTGTATTTTAAATATTGTGCAAATTTAATTGTTTAAAACAGTGGATGCAACGTTTTTTAGTAATAATTAATACAAATTAATACTCTACAGAGTAGCTTAACAAAAAATTAATAAAATGTTTAAAAAAAGAAAAAACCATTTTAAACAGTAAAACAAAAAAAAAGAGAATCTACAATTTTAACTAAAAATAAAATCAAAAAAAAAGGATAAACTATAAATAGTTTATCCTTAATTATTATCAAATAATTATTCTCATAATTATTCAGCAGTATCAGTTGATTCAGCCTCAGCAGCAGGAGCCTCAGTAGCCTCATCTGCTTTTTTAGCTTTTCCACCACGACGGCTTTTTGCTTTTTTAACTTCTTTTTTACCTCCATTATAAAGTTCATTGAAATCAACTAATTCGATCATTGCCATATCAGCATTATCTCCTAAACGATTTCCAACTTTAATGATACGAGTGTATCCTCCTGGGCGGTCACCTACTTTAGCTGCTACATCTCTGAACAAGTCAGTTACTGCATATTTACTACGTAAGTAAGCAAAAACGATACGACGATTGTGAGTAGTATCTGATTTTGATTTTGTTATAAGCGGCTCAACAAATTGTTTAAGCGCTTTAGCTTTAGCAACAGTAGTATTAATACGTTTGTGCTCAATAAGAGAACAAGCCATATTAGCTAACATAGAACTTCTATGAGCTGTCTGTCTGCTTAAGTGATTGAATTTTTTTCCGTGTCTCATTGCTTTATGAAATTTAACCCCGCAAGCGGGATTAGATTATTCTTTATCTAGTTTGTATTTTGCTAAATCCATTCCGAAGGTCAAATTCTTAATCGCAACTAATTCATCTAGCTCCGTTAAAGATTTTTTTCCGAAATTACGAAATTTCATTAGGTCATTTTTATTGAACGATACTAAATCACCAAGTGTATCAACTTCAGCCGCTTTCAAACAATTTAATGCTCTAACAGAAAGATCCATATCAACAAGCTTAGTTTTAAGCAGTTGTCTCATATGCAATGACTCTTCGTCATAAGATTCTGTTTGTGCAATTTCGTCAGCCTCTAGTGTAATTCTTTCATCAGAAAACAACATGAAATGATGAATTAAAACTTTTGCAGCTTCAGTAAGAGCATCCTTTGGATTAATTGAACCATCAGTTTTTATTTCAAAAACCAATTTTTCATAATCTGTTTTTTGCTCTACACGGAAGTTTTCAATTGCATACTTCACATTTTTCACAGGAGTAAAAATTGAGTCAGTAAAAATAGTTCCTATTGCAGCATTCTGTTTTTTGTTCTCTTCAGCAGGAACATATCCTCTACCTTTTTCGATTGTTAAATCGAAATTCAGTTTAATTTTACTATCTAAATTACAGATAACAAGTTCTGGATTCAAAACTTGGAAACCGGAAATAAATTTTTGAAAATCACCAGCTGTTAATTGATCTTTACCGGAAACAGATATTGTAACTGCTTCATTATCGATATCTTCAATTTGACGTTTGAAACGCACTTGTTTAAGATTAAGGATAATTTCGGTAACGTCTTCAACAACTCCTGAAATAGTAGAAAACTCATGATCTACACCTTCTATACGAACAGATGTAATTGCATAACCTTCTAATGCTGAAAGCAAAACTCTTCTAAGTGCATTACCAACGGTCAATCCGTAACCTGGTTCTAAAGGTCTGAATTCAAACTTACCTTCAAAATCGGTTGAATCGATCATGATAACTTTATCGGGCTTCTGAAAATTAAATATTGCCATAAATTTCGACTAAGTCAATTATTATTTGTTGTACAACTCTACGATTAATTGTTCTTTGATGTTTTCTGGAATTTGAAGTCTTGCAGGAACAGTTACAAAAGTACCTGATTTAGTTTCATTATTCCAAGTAATCCACTCATAAACATGACTAGAATTTGATAAAGAACGTTCGATAGCCTCTATAGATTTAGATTTTTCACGAACACCTACTACATCACCTGGTTTCAAGTGATAAGAAGGAATATTTACATTTTCTCCGTTTACAGTAATGTGACGGTGAGAAACGATTTGACGAGCACCTCTTCTAGTTGGAGCAATTCCCATTCTAAAAACCACATTGTCTAATCTTGCTTCACACAATTGTAACAAAACTTCACCAGTTACACCTTTTGTAGCTGATGCTTTTTCGAATAAATTTCTGAATTGTTTTTCTAAAATTCCATAAGAATATTTAGCTTTTTGCTTTTCCATTAATTGAACAGCATATTCAGATTTTTTTCCTCTTTTTTTAGCCATCCCGTGTTGACCAGGTGGATAATTTCTTTTTTCGAAAGCTTTATCGTCTCCGAAAATCGCTTCGCCAAATTTACGAGCGATTCTTGTACTAGGACCAGTATATCTTGCCATTTTAAATTGTTTAAGATTGAGATTATGAATTCAGGTCTTATCCTTCGATAATCTATTTTCAATCTAGGTTATACTATTATTAAATTTGAGTATTAAACTCTACGTCTTTTTGGAGGACGACAACCATTATGCGGCATAGGAGTAACATCGATAATCTCAGTCACTTCAATCCCACCATTATGCAAAGAACGGATTGCAGACTCACGTCCATTTCCTGGTCCTTTTACATATACTTTTACTTTTTTAAGTCCAGCCTCAAGAGCTACTTTACTACAATCTTCTGCTGCCATTTGAGCTGCGTATGGAGTATTCTTTTTAGAACCTCTAAAACCCATTTTACCAGCTGAAGACCAAGAAATAACTTCACCTTTTTTGTTTGTCAAAGAAATAATGATGTTATTGAAGGTAGCAGAAATATGAGCTTCTCCCGTTGATTCAACGATAACTTTACGTTTTTTTGCAGTTGCTTTAGCCATATTACTTATTATTTAGTTGCTTTTTTCTTGTTCGCAACAGTTTTTCTTTTACCTTTTCTTGTTCTAGAGTTGTTTTTAGTTCTTTGTCCTCTTAATGGTAGACCAGATCTATGACGGATACCTCTATAACAACCAATATCCATTAAACGTTTGATGTTTAAAGAAACTTCTGAACGTAATTCTCCTTCAATTTTGAAAGTTGATACCGCTTCACGAATTGCTCCGATTTCGTCATCATTCCAATCTTGAACTTTTTTGTCTTGGCTAACTTGAGCTTTTTCTAAAATCTCAATAGCTCTACTTTTTCCTAATCCAAAGATGTAGGTAAGTGCTATAACACCTCTCTTATTTTTTGGGATATCTACCCCTGCTATTCTTGCCATAATTATCCTTGTCTTTGTTTAAATCTAGGATTCTTTTTGTTTATTACGTACAATCTCCCTTTTCTACGTACAATTTTGCACTCGGGACTTCTCTTTTTTACTGATGCTCTAACTTTCATAGTGAATATCCTTTAATATCTATAAGTAATTCTTGCTTTTGACAAATCATAAGGACTCATTTCTAGTTTCACTTTATCACCAGGTAATAACTTGATATAATGCATTCGCATTTTTCCAGAAATATGAGCAATTACAATATGTCCATTTTCTAACTCTACACGGAACATCGCATTTGATAATGCTTCGATGATAGATCCGTCTTGTTCTATTGCTGATTGTTTTGCCATAAGTTAAGCTACTGCTTTTCTATTTTTACCACTTTTCATCAAACCATCATAATGTTTATTCAACAAGTATGAATTGATTTGTTGAATTGTATCAATTGCAACTCCAACCATAATTATCAATGAAGTCCCTCCAAAAAACATAGCCCAAGATTGTTGAACATCCATAAGACTTACAACAATTGCTGGGAACACAGCTATCAAAGCAAGAAATAAAGATCCTGGAAAAGTTATCAAAGACATCACTTTATCAAGATAATCAGAAGTTTCAGCCCCAGGTCTAACACCAGGAATAAAACCACCGCTTCTCTTTAAATCATCAGACATTTTGTTAGTAGGTACTGTAATTGCAGTATAAAAGAAAGTAAAAACAACAATTAAAGTCGCAAAAACTAAATTATACCAAAATCCAAACATATTACTAAAAGCACCAACAATAGTTTGAGATGCATCTGATTTAGACAAACCAGCAACAGCTGCAGGTATAAACATAATAGCTTGTGCAAATATAATTGGCATTACACCAGATGCATTAAGCTTTAATGGTATCCATTGTCTGTTACCACCCATCATATCTTGCTCAAAATCACCAGATGTTGTACGACGCGCATACTGTACTGGGATCTTTCTTATTGCCATTACTAATAACACACAAGAAATAATAACAAGTAACCAAATAATAATTTCGATAACCAATAACATTGGCCCTCCGTTGTTATTAGTAACTCTTGTTGTAAACTCTTGCATAAAAGCTTGTGGCAATCTAGCTAAAATACCAACCATAATTAAAAGGGAGATACCATTTCCAATTCCCTTATCAGTAATTTTTTCTCCTAACCACATGGCAAAAATTGTACCAGTAACTAGAATAACAACTGAAGAAAACAAAAATTCAAAAGAATTAAACCCTAATAAAAATGCTGAACTAGGTAAAGTTCTATAAAGATTGTAGATATAAGTTGGTCCTTGTACTAAAGTAATAACAATAGTTAACCAACGGGTAATTTGATTGATTTTTTTTCTACCACTCTCTCCATCGCTTTGAAGTTTTTGCAAATAAGGAATAGCAATTCCCATAAGTTGCACAACAATAGATGCAGAAATATAAGGCATAATACCCAAAGCAAAAACTGAAGCTTTAGAAAATGCACCTCCGGTAAACATGTCTAGAATAGATCCTAATCCATTTTTTGTCTGTCCAGCTAATCCAGTCAATTGAGTTGCGTCAATTCCAGGAAGTGTAACATGGGCACCAAAACGATAAACAAGAAGTAGACCTAAAGTAATAAGAATTCTATTTTTTAGTTCTTCTATTTTCCAAACATTACTTATTGATTCAATAAATTTCTTCATCTTAATTGAAAAATTACATGATTACAGCCTCTCCACCAGCAGCTTCAATAGCAGCTTTTGCAGTAGCAGTAAATTTGTGAGCAGTTACTTTTAATTTTGCTGTCAATTCTCCTCTACCTAAAATCTTAACGATTTCATTTTTGGTAGCAAGACGATTAGCTACATAAACTGTCATATCAACAGTATCTGTAATTACTCCATTATCAACTAATAATTGAAGAGTATCAAGATTAACACCTTCGTATTCTTTACGATTGATGTTAGTGAAACCAAACTTAGGTACACGTCTTTGAAGTGGCATTTGACCACCTTCAAAACCAATCTTTTTAGAATAACCAGAACGAGATTTTGCTCCTTTGTGACCTCTTGCAGAAGTACCACCTTTACCAGAACCTTCACCTCTACCTAATCTTTTATTTTGATTGTGTGTAGAACCCTCAGCAGGTTGTAAGTTACTTAAATTCATAACAGTATTTGTTATTTAGCTTCTTCAACAGAAACTAAGTGTTTAACTTTATTTATCATCCCAAGGATTGTAGGATTTGAATCATGCTCTACAACTTGTCCCATTTTACGTAGACCTAAAGCTTCCAAACCTCTTTTTTGAGTAAGAGGACAGTTAATTTTGCTTCTAACTTGTTTTACTAATAATTTAGCCATAATTTCCTTGAATTAACCTTTAAAAACTTTTTCTAAAGAAACGCCTCTTTGTTTTGCAACTGTATAAGCACTTCTCATTTGTAATAAAGCATCAAAAGTTGCTTTTACCACGTTGTGAGGATTTGAAGATCCTTGTGATTTAGATAATACATCATGAATCCCAACTGATTCAAGAACTGAACGAACAGCTCCACCAGCAATAACTCCTGTACCATGAGAAGCAGGAATTAAGAATACACGTGCACCACCAAATTTACCTTTTTGTTCGTGAGGAACAGATTGTCCATTCAAAGGAATTTTTACTAAATTTTTCTTTGCATCTTCCACTGCTTTCGCAATTGCTTCAGAAACATCTTTAGATTTTCCTAATCCATGTCCAACTACTCCATTTTCATCACCTACGACTACAATTGCAGAAAAACCGAAAGCTCTACCACCTTTTGTAACTTTAGTAACACGATTTACACTTACCAAACGATCTTTTAATTCAAGACCACTTGGTTTTACTAGCTCTACATTCTTGTATTTACTATTAGACATACTATATTAGAATTTAAGTCCAGCCGCTCTCGCGCCTTCCGCTAATGATTTAATACGACCGTGATATAAATAACCTCCTCTATCGAATGTTACTACATCTATACCAGCTTTTAAAGCTTTTTCTGCTACTAGTTTCCCAACTGCAGTTGCTACTTCAATATTCGTACCTTTTCCTATTTCTTTTTCTCTTGAAGAAGCAGCCAATAAAGTAACTCCGTTTACATCATCAATTAATTGAGCGTAAATTTCCTTGTTACTTCTAAATACAGATAGTCTTGGATTAGTAGCAGTACCACTAATCGTTTTTCTAATTCTGAATCTAATTCGTTGTCTTCTTTCAGGTTTTGTTAATGACATAATCTTATTTTTTAAGCTGATTTACCTGCTTTTCTTCTTAATACTTCACCTACAAATTTAACACCTTTTCCTTTATATGGTTCTGGTTTACGGAAACCTCTAATTTTAGCCGCAATTTGACCTAAAAGTTGTTTATCTAATGATGTTAATTTTACAATTGGGTTTTTTCCTTTTTCAGAAATAGTTTCAAGTGTTACCTCTGGAGCTACTTCTAAAATAATATTGTGAGAGAACCCAAGTGCCAAATCTAACTTTTGACCTTGATTTGAAGCTCTATAACCAACTCCTACCAATTCTAAAGATTTTGTAAAACCTTCTGTAACACCAATAACCATGTTATTAATCAAAGATCTATACAATCCGTGTTTTGCTCTTTGGTCTTTATGATCAGAAGATCTTTCAACTTGAACTTGATCTCCTTCAACTGTAACAGTTACGTCCGAGAACTCCTGTGTAAGCTGACCGTTTTTTCCTTTTACTGTAATAATACCATCTGCAACTGTAACAGTTACTCCAGCAGGTATTGTTACTGGGCTTTTACCTATTCTTGACATCTTATATAGTCTTTAAAATTAGTATACGTAACAAATTACTTCTCCTCCTACATTTAATTGCTTGGCTTGTTTTCCTGTCATCAACCCTTTTGAAGTTGAAACAATAGCAATTCCTAATCCATTAAGGATTCTTGGTATTTTAGAAGCACCTGCGTACTTACGTAAACCTGGTTTACTAATTCTTTGGATATCTTTAATTACAGGCTCTTTGGTATCTTTATCATACTTCAAAGCAATTTTGATTGAACCCTGTACAGAGTTGTCTTCAAATTTGTAACTTAAGATATAACCTTGATCAAATAAGATCTTTGTTATTTCTTTTTTTAAATTAGATGCTGGAATTTCGACAACTTTGTGGTTTGCAGCCACAGCGTTTCTAACTCTCGTCAAATAATCTGCAATAGGATCTGTATACATATGTATTGATTTGCGGTAACGGTTTTCAATTAAACGTAATTGAACCTGAAACCAGTTTATAAATGTGAAAAACAGACGTGATTACTCACGTCTGAATATTTTTCTACCAAGATGCTTTTTTAACACCTGGTATTAGTCCATTATTAGCCATTTCACGAAATGTTACACGTGAAATACCGAATTGACGCATATACCCTCTTGGTCTACCTGTCAATTTGCAACGATTGTGCAAACGTACTGGTGAAGCATTTTTCGGTAATTTCTGCAAACCTACGAAATCTCCAGCTTCTAACAAAGCTTTTCTTTTCTCAGCATACTTAACAACCGTTTTTTCTCTCTTAACCTCACGGGCTTTCATTGATTCTTTAGCCATATCTTAATTCTTTTTAAAAGGTAAACCTAATTCAGCCAACAATGACTTTGCTTCTTTGTCTGTTTTTGCAGTGGTTACAAAAGAAATATCCATTCCAGATATTTTATTTACTTTGTCAATATCAATTTCCGGGAAAATGATTTGCTCTAAAACACCTAAATTATAATTTCCTCTACCATCAAAACCAGTTGCTTTAATACCACTGAAATCTCTAACACGTGGTAACGCTGAAGTTATAAGTCTATCTAAAAACTCATACATTCTTTCACCGCGCAAAGTAACTTTTGCTCCAATAGGCATTCCTTTTCTCAATTTGAATGACGCAACGTCTTTCTTTGAGATTGTAGATACTGCTTTTTGTCCAGTTATCTTTGTCAATTCATCAACTGCATAGTCAATCAATTTTTTATCAGATACTGCTGCACCAACTCCCTTACTCAAAACGATTTTTTCCAATTTAGGAACTTGCATTACGTTTGTGTAACCGAATTCTTCTTTAAGAGCAGAGATAACTCTACTCTTATATTCTTCTTTTAGTCTAGGTATATATGCCATTACTATAGTACTTGATTAGATTTTTTTGAAAATCTTACTTTCTTATCTCCTTCAACTCTAATACCTACTCTTGTTGTTTCCTTAGTTTTAGGATCTATTAAAGAGATGTTAGAGATTTGAATAGAAGCTTCTTTCTTTACAATACCACCTTGAGGGCTTTTTGCACTAGGTTTCGTATGTTTAGAAACCATGTTTACACCTTCAACAATTGCTTTGTTTTTCTCACGGTAAACACGTAAAACTTTACCTTCAGCTCCTTTATGGTCTCCAGCAATTACTCTTACGATGTCTCCTGATTTTATTTTTAGCTTTATCATCTTAAAACGAATTAAAGCACTTCTGGTGCTAATGATACAATTTTCATGAATTGTTTTTCACGAAGTTCTCTTGCTACCGGACCAAAAACACGAGTTCCTCTCATTTCACCTGCAGCATTCAAAAGAACACATGCATTATCATCGAAACGGATATAAGAACCATCAGCTCTTCTCACTTCTTTTTTGGTACGTACAACAACTGCAGTTGAAACAGCACCTTTTTTAACGTTTCCGTTAGGTGTTGCGTCTTTTATAGATACTACAATCTTGTCTCCAACAGAGGCATACCTTCTTTTGGTACCTCCTAAAACACGAATAGTTAAAACTTCTTTTGCTCCCGTGTTATCTGCTACTTTTAGTCTTGATTCTTGTTGTACCATAATTATTTAGCTCTTTCTAGGATTTCAACTAATCTCCAACATTTTGATTTACTCAAAGGACGCGTTTCGCTAATTCTTACAGTATCTCCAATGTTACAGTCGTTTGTTTCGTCATGTGCTACAAATTTCTTTGTTTTCAACACAAACTTACCGTATAATGGGTGTTTTACTTTTGTTACTTGAGCAACAACAATGGATTTATCCATTTTGTTTGAAGTAACAACCCCAACTCTTTCTTTTCTTAAATTTCTTTTTTCTTCCATCTTTCAGCAGAATTATTGTAATTCTCTTTTAGTAAGTTCCGTAGCTAATCTTGCAACTGTTCTTCTTACACCTCTAATTTGAAGCGGATTCTCAATTGGTGAAATAGCGTGAGCCATTTTTAGGTCGGCATATGCCTTCTTAGTCTGGCTAAGTTTTTCTTGCAACTCTGCTGCAGAAAGATCTTTTATTTCTGATTGTTTCATAATATAATATAGATTATGCTTCGAAATCTCTAGCAACAACGAATTTAGTTTTTACTGGAAGTTTTTGAGCCGCAAGACGTAACGCCTCTTTTGCAACTGACAAAGGTACTCCTCCAACTTCAAACATTATTCTTCCGGGTTTAACAACGGCAGCCCAATACTCAACTGCACCTTTACCTTTACCCATACGTACCTCAAGAGGCTTCTTAGTGATAGGTTTGTCTGGAAATATTTTGATCCATAATTGTCCTTCTCTTTTCATAAAACGAGTTGCAGCAATACGCGCAGCTTCGATTTGACGAGAGGTTAAGAACATTCCATCTTCATGTACAGATTTAATACCAAACATTCCATTAGAAAGTTCATGTCCTCTTTGAGAATTTCCTTTCATTTTACCTTTTTGTACCTTACGGTATTTTGTTCTTTTAGGCTGTAACATTTTTTTTTAGTTTAAAAATTTACTTTCGTTTACGAGCGTCTGGTTTACCACCTTTATTAAAAGGCTTTCTATCTCCTCTAGGAGAATCTCCACCTTTACCACCACCAGATTGTTTTTTATCCATTCCTGCTAGCGGAGAAAGATCTCTCTTTCCATAAACTTCACCTTTCATGATCCACACTTTAATTCCCATTCTACCATAAGTAGTGTGAGCTTCTGCAAGCGCATAATCAATATCTGCTCTGAAAGTTGATAGAGGAATTCTACCTTCTTTGAAACCTTCTGAACGAGCCATCTCAGCACCATTCAAACGTCCAGAAATCAAAACTTTGATACCTTCTGCATTCATACGCATAGAAGCAGCAATAGCCATTTTGATTGCACGTCTGTAAGAAATTCTGCTTTCGATTTGACGACAGATGCTTGTAGCAACTAGATACGCGTCAAGTTCAGGTCTTTTTATTTCAAAGATGTTGATTTGAACCTCTTTGTCAGTAATTTTTTTAAGTTCTTCTTTCAACTTGTCTACCTCTTGCCCACCTTTTCCGATAATAATACCAGGTCTAGCAGTAGTGATAGTAACGGTTACAAGTTTTAAAGTTCTCTCAATAATCACTTTTGATACACTTGCTTTTGATAAACGAGCATGGATATACTTTCTGATTTTATGATCTTCGGCAAGTTTATCACCATAATCATTTCCACCATACCAGTTTGAGTCCCATCCTCTGATGATACCAAGTCTATTTCCAATTGGATTTGTCTTTTGTCCCATGCTGCTTAAGAATTGCTTTGTGTGTTATTGATAGCTCCTAACACGATTGTTACGTGATTTGAACGTTTTCTTATTCTGTGTGCTCTTCCTTGTGGAGCTGGACGAAGTCTTTTTAACATCATTCCACCATCTACACGGATTTCCTTAACAAATAAACCAGCTTCTTCCATATTAGCTTCAGGGTTTTTTGCTTGCCAGTTGGCAATAACAGATAAAACCAATTTCTCTAATTTTCTTGAAGCTTCTTTAGAACTAAATCTCAAGATGTTTAGTGCTCTTTCTACCTTCTGACCTCTTACCAAGTCCGCTACTAAGCGCATTTTTCTAGGTGAAGTAGGGCAGTTATTCAATTTTGCGAAAGCTAAAGACTTATTAGCCTCTTTTCTCGCATCTGCTGTTTCTCTTTTACGAACTCCCATTGCTTCTTATTTTTTACCTTTATTTTTTGCTCCAGCATGACCTCTAAAAGATCTAGTTGGTGAAAATTCTCCTAATTTGTGACCTACCATGTTTTCTGTTACGTAAACTGGTACAAATTGACGACCGTTATGAACTGCGATAGTTTGTCCAACAAAGTCTGGAGTAATCATAGAAGCTCTAGACCATGTCTTAACAACTCCTTTATTTCCACCTGCAATGTTTTCTTGAACTTTCTTGTCTAACTTATAATGAACGAAAGGTCCTTTTTTTAATGAACGTGCCATATCTTATTATTTCTTTCTACGTTCTACGATATACTTGTTACTCGGGTTTTTCTTAGAACGAGTTCTATAACCTTTAGCTGGTATTCCATTTCTTGAACGTGGATGTCCACCAGAAGAACGTCCTTCACCACCACCCATTGGGTGATCGACAGGGTTCATTGCAACAGGTCTTGTTCTAGGTCTTCTTCCTAACCATCTTGTTCTACCAGCTTTTCCTGATACAACTAATTGGTGATCTGAATTAGAAACCGCTCCAATTGTAGCCGAACAAGTTAACAAGATTAATCTTGTTTCTCCAGAAGGCATTTTAATTGTTGCATATTTTCCATCTCTTGCCATTAATTGAGCAAATGTTCCAGCAGAACGAGCGATTACAGCTCCTTGCCCTGGTCTCAATTCGATACAAGAAATAACAGTTCCAAGTGGAACTCTACTTAAAGGTAATGTATTACCAATTTCTGGTTGAGATTCTGGACCAGAAACTAATTTCTGACCAACTTTCAATCCATTTTGAGCAATAACATAAGTTTTTTCACCATCAGCATAAGCTAATAAAGCGATAAAGGCAGTACGATTTGGATCATATTCGATTGATTTCACTGTAGCTGGAATTCCTTCTTTTGTACGTTTGAAATCAATAATACGATATCTCTGCTTGTGACCACCACCCGTATAACGCATGGTCATCTTTCCTTGACTATTTCTACCTCCAGAGTTTTTTATCGGCGCTATCAAAGAGCGTTCCGGCTTATCAGTTGTAATGGCGTCATAACCATTCACAACTCTAAATCGCTGACCTGGGGTAATAGGTTTTAATTTTCTTACTGACATTTTATCTTAGATATTGTTGTAAAAATCAATTGTTTCTCCTTCTTGTACTTGTACAATTGCTTTTTTAATAGCATTTGTCTTTCCACTGATTAAACCACTTTTAGTGTATTTTGTAGTTCTGTCTGGTCTTACATTCATTGTGTTAACACTCAAAATAGTAACTCCATAAGCAGCTTCAATAGCTTTCTTAATTTGCACTTTGTTTGCTTTTTTGTTAACAACGAATCCAAAACGGTTTAAAACTTCACTTTCTTTGGTTACTTTTTCCGTTACTATAGGTTTAATTATGATGCTCATATCCTATTATTTACTTAAATTTTCTTCAATTACTTCCAAAGAACTCTCTAAAAGCACTAAATTATTAGCATTTAAAATAGCGTAAGTACTTAATTCATAGCTACTTACAACATTAGCCGCCTTTAAATTACGTGAGGACAAATATACATTTTTATTTGTATCACCCAACACGAACAGTGATTTTTTGTTTTCTAACTCTAAAGCTTTCAAAACATTAATGAAATTTTTAGTGTTTGGCGTTTCAAAATTAAAATCTTCAAGTACAATTATATTTGACTCTTTTGCTTTAATAGAGAAAGCAGATTTTCTAGCAAGACGTTTTAAGCTTTTATTCAATTTGAATGAATAACTTCTTGGTCTTGGTCCAAAAACTGTTCCACCACCTTTAAACAATGGATTCTTTGCACTACCCGCACGAGCAGTACCAGTTCCTTTTTGTTTTTTAATTTTACGAGTACTTCCCGCTACTTCAGCTCTTTCTTTCGCTTTGTGCGTTCCTTGTCTTTGATTAGCAAGATATTGCTTAACATCAAGATATACTGCGTGATTGTTTGGCTCAATTGCATATACTGAATCAGAAAGTTGAACTTTTCTTCCAGTATCTTTTCCGTTGAAATCTAATACTTTTACTTCCATTACTTCTGAATGATTACATAAGAGTTGTTACATCCAGGAACACATCCTTTTATAACAAGTAGGTTCTTTTCAGCAACTACTTTTAAAACTCTAAGGTTTTGAACTTTTACATTATCTCCTCCCATTCTTCCAGCCATACGCATTCCTTTGAATACTCTAGATGGATAAGAAGAAGCTCCTACAGAACCTGGCGCTCTTAAACGGTTATGTTGACCGTGAGTTGCTTGACCAACACCACCAAAACCGTGACGTTTTACAACCCCTTGAAAACCTTTACCTTTAGATACACCTTGTACATCTACAAATTCTCCTTCAGAAAAAATAGAAACATCAATAAGATCTCCTAATTTTTGTTCTGTTGCAAAATCTTGGAATTCAACGACTTTTTTCTTAGCTACAGTTCCCGCTTTTTTAAAGTGACCTAAAGCCGCTTTTGTGGAATGTTTCTCGTTTTTGTCATCGAAACCAAGTTGCAACGCTTCGTACCCGTCAACACCTTTGGTTCTGACTTGGGTAACAACGCATGGTCCAGCTTCGATTACTGTACAAGGAATATTCTTCCCGTTTTCGTCGAAAATACTAGTCATGCCGATTTTTCTACCAATTAACCCAGACATAAATATTAATTATTAATTATTAAATATAAATATAGAACGCAGCTTTTAAGCAAATCCTATTTTTTTAATGGGTGCAAATGTATAACTTATTTACATACAAACCAAAAAAATATTTTTTGCTTAAAAACAGCGTTCCTTTTTACTCTTAAAGTACTTAAACTTTGATTTCAACTTCAACTCCACTTGGCAATTCAAGTTTCATTAAAGCATCAATAGTTTTAGATGAAGAAGAATAAATGTCAATTAATCTTTTATATGACATTACTTCAAATTGCTCTCTCGCTTTTTTGTTAACGTGTGGAGAACGTAGAACTGTAAAAAGTTTTTTGTGTGTAGGTAATGGAATTGGACCAGTTACAACAGCACCTGTACTTTTTACCGTTTTTACAATCTTTTCAGCAGACTTATCTACCAACATGTGATCGTAAGATTTTAATTTTATTCTGATTTTTTGACTCATTTTCTTAAAGATTATGCGTTTCCTTTTGCTTTTTTGATAACTGCTTCCGAAATATTAGAAGGCGTTTCAGCGTAGTGTGAAAATTCCATTGTTGAAGTTGCTCTACCAGAAGATAATGTTCTTAATGTAGTAACATATCCAAACATTTCTGATAAAGGCACATCAGCTTTAATAGTTTTAGCACCGGCTCTGTCTCCCATATCATTCACCTGACCTCTACGACGGTTAATATCACCAACGATATCTCCCATGTTTTCTTCTGGTGTAATCACTTCCATTTTCATGATTGGCTCAAGTATTACAGCTCCAGCAGCTTTAGCCACTTCTCTATAACCCATTCTAGCAGCTAATTCAAACGAAAGAGCATCAGAATCGACTGGGTGAAAAGATCCGTCTAATAAAGTTACTTTTAAACTATCTACTTGATATCCTGCTAAAGGACCCGTTTTCATAGCTTCACGGAAACCTTTTTCAACAGAAGGAATATACTCTTTTGGCACGTTACCACCTTTTACAGAATTCACAAACTGTAATCCAACTGGAGTTTTACCATCAACTTCATCAGCAGGCTCTAAAATAAATACGATATCACCGAATTTACCACGACCTCCAGATTGTTTCTTATAAGTTTCTCTATGTTGAGCTTTTTTAGTAAACGCTTCTTTGTATTCAACTTGAGGCTCACCTTGGTTTACTTCAACTTTAAATTCACGTCTCATCCTATCAACCAAGATATCCAAGTGAAGCTCACCCATACCAGAAATAATAGTTTGACCAGAAGCTTCATCAGTTCTAACTGTAAATGTTGGATCTTCTTCAGCTAATTTAGCCAAAGCCATACCCATTTTATCTACGTCAGCCTTAGTTTTAGGCTCAATAGCAATACCAATTACTGGCGCTGGAAATTTCATTGACTCAAGAATAATAGGGTGTTTTTCATCACACAATGTATCTCCAGTTTTAATATCTTTAAATCCAACAGCCGCCCCAATATCACCCGCCTCGATATATTCGATTGGATTTTGTTTGTTAGCATGCATTTGGTAGATACGAGAAATTCTTTCTTTGTTTCCAGAACGAGTGTTCAAGACATAAGAACCTGCATCTAAACGTCCTGAGTAAGCACGGAAGAAAGCCAAACGACCTACGAATGGGTCAGTAGCAATTTTAAAAGCTAAAGCAGCGAATGGCTCTTTAACATCTGGCTTACGCAATATTTTAGTTTGATCTTCTTCAAGCAATTCAGCATCATCTGGATGAATACCAGTAATACCTTCTTTATCCATTGGAGACGGCAAGTATTTACACACTGCATCCAACATGAATTGAACCCCTTTGTTTTTAAAAGAAGAACCAGCAATCATAGGAATGATAGCCATATCCATTACAGCAGCTCTTAAAGCAATGTTGATTTCTTCCTCTGTTATAGAGTTTTCATCTTCCATGAATTTTTCAAGCAAATTCTCATCATAATCAGCAACTGCTTCAATAAGAATTGATCTGTATTCTTTTACTTCTTCAAGCATATCTTCAGGAATAGGCACAATATCATAAGTAGCCCCTAAACCTTCTTCATGCCAAACTATAGCTTGATTCTTTACCAAATCAACAACGCCTTTAAAATCATTTTCCTCACCAATTGGCAAAGTGATTGCAACAGCATTTGATTTTAACATATCTCTTACTTGTTGACATACCATCAAAAAGTTAGATCCTTGTCTATCCATTTTATTAACAAATCCAATACGCGGTACTCTGTATTGATCTGCTAATCTCCAGTTAGTTTCTGATTGTGGCTCAACACCATCAACCGCGCTAAATAAGAAAACCAAACCATCAAGTACACGCAAAGAACGGTTTACTTCAACTGTAAAGTCAACGTGTCCCGGGGTATCGATAATATTAAAGTGATAAGGTAATGTTTCAGGTAAAATTTTACCTTGTGTAGTTGGAAAATTCCATTCACAAGTAGTAGCAGCAGAAGTAATTGTAATACCTCTTTCTTGCTCTTGTGCCATCCAGTCCATTGTTGCAGCACCATCGTGTACTTCACCAATTTTGTGTGATTTTCCAGTATAGAATAATATACGCTCTGTTGTTGTTGTTTTACCAGCATCAATGTGAGCAGCAATTCCTATATTTCTTGTATATTTAAGATCTCTAGCCATTTCTTAAGAATTAAAATCTAAAGTGAGAGAATGCTTTGTTAGCCTCTGCCATTTTGTGAGTATCCATTCTTTTCTTAACAGCTGCCCCTTCTTCTTTAGCAGCAGCTAAACATTCTGAAGCTAATCTTTGTGCCATTGATTTTTCGTTTCTTCTTCTTGAATAAAGAATCAACCATTTCATAGCCATAGAAATTTTTCTATCTGGTCTGATTTGCATTGGAATTTGAAATGTAGCCCCACCTACTCTACGACTACGTACTTCTACGTGAGGCATAACATTTGTTAAAGCATCTTTCCAAATTTCTAATGAAGGTTTCTCTGCATCTTGCTTTTTAGTCTCTATAATGTCAATTGCATCATAAAAAACTTTAAAAGCTGTTGATTTCTTACCATCCCACATTAAGTTATTCACAAAACGTGTTACCAATTGGTCATTAAACCTTGGATCTGGTAAAAGTGGTCTTTTCTTTGCCGCTCTTTTTCTCATGTCTTTTTTTTACTAAAATTTCATACTCATCTAGGCACGATAAATCGCGTCTCTACAAGAATAACGTTTTAAATTACTTTTTTGCTTCTTTTGGGCGTTTTGCTCCGTACTTAGATCTTCTTTGCGTTCTTCCTGCTACTCCTGACGTATCAAGTGCACCACGAACGATGTGATATCTTACTCCTGGCAAATCTTTTACCCTTCCACCCCTAACTAATACTATCGAGTGCTCTTGTAAATTGTGTCCTTCTCCAGGGATGTAGGCATTCACTTCATTACCATTTGTCAAACGTACACGCGCTACTTTACGCATTGCAGAGTTTGGTTTTTTTGGTGTTGTAGTGTAAACACGCGTACAAACCCCTCTTCTTTGAGGACAAGAATCTAAAGCAACCGATTTACTCTTCTTAGTTATCTGAGTTCTTCCTGTTCTTACTAATTGTTGAATTGTTGGCATAATTAATACTAAAAATTTCTTATTATATTAAATTCCCGCTTTTTACGGGGTTGCAAATGTATAAAATATTTTTCACTCTACAAACCATATTCGATTTATTTTCAACAGAAGCAGACTATTGTCAATTAAACCAATACACTTTTATTATTTTAAATACAATACAAAAACACACTCAATTAAAAATGGTAATATTTAACAATTTTAAAAAATTATGAAATTTCAAACAAACAATAGATATTTGCACAATGACATTCATATAAATAAATCAAAATTGAAACACGAAATCATATTATGTTTAATTGCCATTTTTTATAGTTTAACTATAAAAAGTCAAGAGATACAAATAAAAATTATCGGAAATTCTATTGCAGAAACTAAAACAATAGATTCTATTGGATACACATCCAAACTCTTAAACACAAAACAAGCAAACGATGAAATCAAAACAATAACACAAAAACTAGCCACAGCAGGCTATATCTACAACAAAATATCACATATCATTAAAGAAAAAGACAGTAGTTATATCGCGAAAATATCTCTTGAAAATAAAATAAAAGAATTACATATATATATAGGTATAAAAAACGAAATAAAAATATTAGAAATATTAGATCTAAAACAAGACTCCATCTTTTTACCATATTCTCAAATAGAATCGTTTTTAAAACAAACTTCACAAAAATTAGAAAAAAAAGGTTATTCATTCGCAAAAGTAAAACTAATCAACTTTACAGAAAAAAAACAAATATTATATACCACATTAATTATAAAACCGGGAAGCAAAAGAAAATTAAAAAAAATTGAACTAAAATACAGTACACAAACCCAAAAAAATATTTTCCCAAAAGGCGCCGAAATTCAAATAAATAAAAAATACAAAGACACAATATTCAATAATGAAATCGTAGAAAACATTCATAATGATTTTGAAAAATTTGGATTTATAAATCAAACTAAATACCCTGAAATTCTTTTTTCAAAAGACAGCACTAAAGTATTTGTCTATTTAGAAAAAAGAAAAGCTAATAATTTTGATGGATATTTAGGATTCAATAATTCCGAAAATAAAAAAATAAAATTTAACGGGTTTTTAGATCTAACACTAATTAATGCAATAAAAAACGGAGAAGAATTATCAGTATACTGGAAAGAAAATGGTAATAATCAAAAAATATTCAACCTAAAGATCGAAATACCATATATCCTTAATAGTCGTTTAGGAATTAAGGGACAAATCAACATATTTAAACAAGACAGTATTTTTCAAAACACAAAAACAACAATTCAACTTGGTTATTTAATAAACTACAACAAACGAATATACTTAGGATTTGAATCAACCGAATCAAGCGATATACAAAATTCAAATACAATTAATTTAAATGATTACAACAGCACTTTTTTAACATCGAACTTTGAATTGAATAAAAATGATTTTAAGAACAACTTATTTCCAATAAAAAATTATATAAAATTGACTATAGGAACCGGAAAAAGAACAAACACACAAAACACATCTACAAAACAAAATTTTGTAAATTTTAACATAATGAATAATTTGCATCTTAATAAGAATAACTTTATATATTTTAACTTTCAAAGTTTCATATTAAAAAGCAAAACTTATTTAACAAACGAATTGTATCGTTTTGGAGGTACAAATTCAATAAGAGGATTTACAGAAAATAGTCTGCAAAGTAATTTTATGACCGGACTAATGACAGAATATCGATATTTACTTTCTCCCAAAATATACCTTAATTCAGTACTAGATTACTGTTTTTACAATGATCCAACAACCATAAAAACAGAAAACAAAAATAAGAACCTTATAGGCATTGGGCTTGGTTTTGGCATATTAACCGATAATGGCTTAATGAAATTCTCCATAACAAATGGCAAAACAAAAAAAGAAGAAATAAAATTATATAACACAAACATAACCATAAGTTATAATGTTAAATTTTAGCTTTAACAAAAAAAAGAGTTTAAGTTATTAGGATACTTAACAATTTATTATGATTTTTGCCTCACTAATTCAAAATATTTAAAAATGAAACTAAAGTTCAATGGATTCTTAGTACTTCTAGTAGTACTAATGGCGCAACTAACTTTTGCGCAAGAAAGATCTGTTTCAGGAATTGTTTCCGACAATGCAGGAATGCCATTACCAGGTGTAAGTGTATTAATAAAAGGAACAAAAACTGGAACACAATCAGATTTCGATGGTAAGTATACCATTAAAGCAGCACCAAGTGATGTATTGGTATTTAGCTATGTCGGGATGAGATCATCAGAGAAATCAGCAAGTTCAACAAATGTAAATGTAAAACTTTCAAGTGATGCAACTCAGTTAGAAAATGTAGTTGTAACAGCGTTGGGTATTAAAAAGCAAAAAAAATCGTTAGGTTACGCAACTGTAACGGTTAGCGGAAAAGATCTAACAGAGGTTATAAACACTAACGTATTCGGTTCTCTATCAGGAAAACTGGCTGGAGTTGACGTCTCCGCTCCTGCACAAGTAGGTGCTTCAACTAAAGTTGTAATTCGTGGATTTAGTAGCTTAACTGGAAACGGTCCGTTATACGTAATAGACGGAACCCCAATTAACAATAGTGGAAACGGAACGAATGGAACAACTTCGAGTAGAAGAACATTTGATGCTGGAAATGGAATAAGTGATTTAGATCCTAATAACATTGAAAGCATGACTGTACTAAAAGGAGCAGCTGCAACTGCACTTTATGGTTCTAGAGCAGCTGGAGGAGCAATTATTGTCACAACAAAAACAGCAAAACTAAACTCTGGTATAAAAGTAGAGTTTTCAACTTCAGTTGAACTAGCCGAAGTAGCCAGAGTTCCTCATTTACAATATAAATTTGGACAAGGTTGGGATGGTTTAGGCTATTCAGGACTAGCTACACATGGAGTTGCTAGTGCTGAAAATGGGTCTTGGGGACCTGCATTTAATAACGAAGTAAGACCTTGGGGAGCAATTGTAGATAATTCTCAACAATTGAAATCATATAAAGCACTTAACAACAACATTAAAGACTTTTACGATACTGGTTTCACTACTACTAATAATATAAGAGTAGCAGGAGGAAATGAAACATCTACTTTTTCACTTGGTTTTTCAAATGTCGATTCAGATGGTATTGTACCAACAGATTCAGACTCATATTTGAGAAGAAATTTAAATTTCAGCGGAGGAATTAAAGGCGATAAATTCGATGTTAAAATCAACTTTAATTATGTTAAAAAAGATCAAAAAGTAGTAAATACTGGTTCAGGAGATGATTCTGGAGAAGGTGCTACCCTAGTACAAGAACTATATCAAATCCCCTCAGACATAAGTGTTATTGACTTAAAAGACTACAAAAACAATCCATTCAATACGCCAAGTAATTACTTTTCACCATATACATCAAATCCTTACTTCTTGTTAAATGAAAATTCAACAAAAATTAAAGGAAATCGTATCTTTGGAAACACAAACTTCACATACAAAATAACTCCAAAATTGACTGCTTTGTATCAAATTGGTGGAGACTATAGAAATGAAAAGATAAAAAGCTACGGTGCAGTCGTGAGATTTGAACCAGGTTCAGCTCAAGACATTAACCACACCATTGCAACAGTAGGTGGCGTAACTGAAAGCACGACAGAAAGAACAGAATTAGATCAATATCTTAACTTTAATTATGCATCAAAAATTAATGATGATTTTAAAATTAATGTAATGCTAGGTGCCGCTTCTAATGAAAGAGCAACTGATTTCTTAGAAGGTCAAATTACCCAACTTGACTTACCTAATTATTACGAACTATCAAATTCAGCGTCAAAACCCATCCTTACTCAATCTAATAGTTTAAGAAGAAATTATGGCGTTTACACTTCCATAGAAACTTCTTACTTAGATAAAATATTTTTTACCGTTACAGGAAGAAATGACTGGAGTTCTACTTTACCTGTAAAGAATAACTCCTATTTTTACCCTTCCGCATCTTTAAGCGGTATTGTGATTGATAATAACGAGACTTTCTTAAAACTTAGAGGAGGTTGGGCAAAAGTAGCAAAAGATACGGATCCATACCAAACCGAATCAAGTTACATCCAAGCTATAGCTGGAGCGAACTTCGGAAATATCAATTTCCCAATCGGAGGAGTTAATGCATATGAATTTGCAACTACTTTAGGTAACAACGAACTAAAACCTGAAACAACAACTGAAATAGAACTAGGTTTTGAGACAAGTTTATTTTCAAAAAGAGTAAACCTAGATTTGGCATTGTACAATAAAAAAACCACTGATCTATTATATCTAAGAGATGTCGCTCCAAGTACAGGTTTTACTCGACAAACCGGAAACATATTAGACGTTACTAATAAAGGTATCGAAATAGCTTTAAACACTACACCTCTACAAACTGAAAACTTTTCTTGGAATCTAAACGGAACATTTACTAAAAATTTAAGCAACGTGGATAAAGTGTACGGTGATTCAAACACAATTGAACTTACAAACTCAAGAAACGTTACGTTTAATGCCGTTGAAGGAAGACCACTAGGAATATATATGTCAAAAACACCACAAATGGTAGGAGACAAATATATTGTAAATCCTGCAACAGGATATTATGTACCTTCAACCGAACAACAAGAAATCGGTACTTCTCAAAGAGATTTTGTTATAGGAATTCAAAACAAATTCAACTATAAAAACTTCACATTATCATTTGGATTTGATTGGAAACAAGGTGGCGAAATGTTTTCTGAAAGCAAGTATTTAGCTTACTTTACTGGAAACGGTATCGAAACAACATACAATGACAGAAACGGGTTTATATTACCCAATTCAGTAAATGAAGTTAACACTGGAGGTGTTATAACTTATGTTGAAAACACCACCGAAATCACTGCTTTCCCTGCATCTGGGACATCTAATGGTCGAGTAACACCTTTCTATAGCTCAGTAGGAAATCAAACAATAGTTAAAGATTTTATATTTGACAAAACATTCGTAAGAATGAGAGATCTTTCTTTAACTTTTAACGTACCGATGAAAATTGCGAAACAAATTGGTCTTACAAATGCTTCCATAGCAGTTTACGGAAAAAATTTATTTTTATGGACACCTGACGCCAATCCTTATTTAGATCCAGAAATCACAACCTTTGGAGATGGAGTAAAGAGTGAGTTTGGTGAATCTTACGGATCACCTTCACAAAGATCTTATGGAACTTCCATAAAATTAACCTTTTAAATAAAATGAAAATGAAAAAATTAATAATAAGTTTTTTAACATTATCACTGCTACTTACAGCTTGTGACAATAATTTAGATATAAATAGAGATCCAGATTCACTAACATCAGTTCCATTATCTTCACAACTACCTGCTGGTATTGCAGGTTTGATAGGAGCAGAAGGGTCATACTATGCACTTATAGGAGGGTTTTGGTCACAATATTGGACACAAAGCAATGTGGCAAATCAGTATAGAGATATTGATGGATATGTAATAGGAACCGAATCATATAATGCTGGTTGGAGAGATATGTACGATGCCCTAGGCGACGTAAGAGCCGTTAAAATAAATTCTGAAAAAGAATCAAACTGGAACTATTTTCTAGTTGCAACTGTTTTAGAAGCGCAAGGATCTCAAGTTTTAACAGATTTCTACGGATCAATCCCTTACAGCGAAGCAAATAACAGAAGCATATTAAATCCAAAATTTGATAAAGGTGAGGAAGTATATACAGCAATGATAAAAGATTTAGATCTTGCATTATCAAAACCATTAGCATCTTCTGTAGGTAAAGCACCAGGAGCTGATGATTTGATTTTTGCAGGCGACATGGACAATTGGATTAAATTTGCTAATACTTTGAAACTTAAAATTTTCATGAGACAAATTAACAGCTCTAACTCTGCAGTTGCAATTGCAGGAATAAAATCACTACTTACAAGCGGTGCGAAATTTTTAGATGATGATGCAGCAATGAGCTCTTTTGAAGACAATCCAAATTTAAGCAACCCTTTATATGAATCTGACAGAAGACAATTAAATACTGCAACAAATTTAAGAATGAGTAAAACCTTGTCGTCGTATTTTGATTTAAAAGCCGACACAAGAAAAGCTAAATATTACGGAGCTGGAGGCCCATTAGATCAGGGAGACTTTACAAATGCCTCAATACCTTCAACTACTATAGCAATTGTAGAATTACACCCAACAACTCCTGCTTATTTAATGTCCAGAGAAGAGAGCTTGTTTTTACAGGCTGAAGCGCAAGCAAGATACGGTAGTGGCGACAAAGCACTTTATGATGCTGCAGTATTAGAAAATTTCTCTAAATATACATTAGACGGAAGTTCTTTTATAGCAACAGGAGGCGTTTATGAATATCCTACTTCAGGAACTCTTGACGAGAAGATTGAAGCAATAATCACTCAAAAGTGGATCTCATGTTTTCCTGGAAATGGTTTTGAAGCATTTTTTGAAAAAAACAGAACAGGTTATCCTAAAACATCTGCAGTTAAACAGTCCAATCCACTATATATCCCTGGACAAATAACTTACTCCATAAACGGATCTACCGGTGGATTGTTTCCTAAAAGAATAGTATACCCTCAACGTGAGAAAAACACAAATACTAATACACCTGCTTTGTTACCAATAACAACTCCAGTTTGGTGGAACTAAAAATAGAAAAAATGAAAAAAATATTTATAGCAATGTTCTTTTTTACAAGTTTACTTTTTGTAAGTTGTGAATCTGAGGACTCGGGAAATGTGTCAACTGTTACACATTACCCAACAATTACGTTAAATGGGGAACGTACTGAAATTATATTTCAAGGCGACACCTATACTGAAAAAGGAGCTGTATCGACGGCAGGTTCAGACGTTTTGACAACTACTATAACAGGTAATGTTGACACTAACACTATTGGAGTATACAAAATAAGCTATTCTGCAAAGAATACTGATGGTTATGACGCAATCAAAACGAGAGCTGTAGTTGTTATGAGTAAAGCTCCTAGTGCAATTGATATTTCTGGAACATTTTTTAGAAATGGAAACGCTAACAATGTGACAAGAATTAGTGATAGAGTATACAAGTGTGACAATGCAACTGGCTACAATGTAGCAGCAGATAAAATCACATTAACTTTCTACAACTTAGACGATAAAAAAATATACGCCCCTTTCCAAGAAAAAACTTCAGCTTCTGGCCTAGATGCGGAAAGTAATGTTGGAAATATTATCTCTAAAGATAAATGGAACTGGGTAATTTTTGCTTCAGGCGTATTTGGTACTTCTCAAAGAAATTTTGCTAGATAATTTAAAAAAAAACAAAATGAAAATTATAAAAAAAATAAGCCTATTAATGGTTGTGTTGAGTTCAACCTTATTTACTTCATGTGATGAAGGTGGGAATCCGGATGCTGGAGGTACTACTACTCAAAAATATGCAGGCGAATGGTATATTGACGTTAGCGATGCTAGTGGTTTACTTAAAGCTCATGTTTTACATTCAACTTATAACACAGCTGCCAACGACAACACTATGTGGATTGACGATAAAGCAAACTACTATGAGTTAAAAAGTAAAATCATAACAAACCTTGAAAACGGAACATTTAGTTCTAAAGATGCCGCAAACATTATTGATAACAAGGGAACTTTTGTTACTATTACAGAAGGTAAAATCATTCATAATGGTGGTAAATCAAAAGGAGGACATGTAGTAGACTCGATCGCCTTTAAAGCTGAGTTCAGTTATGATCCGGGAACAATCATTAGTTTTAACGGAGTTAAAAGAACAGGATTTTCGGAAGACGAATACTAGATTTTCAACAAATTACTTAAAAAACCATCACTATACATAGTGATGGTTTTTTTTTACAACTTGCAATCATACATAACAAAGACGTTATTTCATCTGTTTAATATTTACTATTATTTAATAATCAGTAACTTATTTTGAATTAACTATTAATAAACAATATACATCACCAATATTCCAAAACAAATAGAACCTTAGAATATTTCATAAGAACATAATTATTAATTTAAGTTACTGGTTAATCGCTTTATTTAATTGTAATAGGAATACAAATAGCGTAGTTTTATTAGAAAGTCTTCTAATGTAACTACATTTATTGTACTTGTACATTTTCTTTAAATAGCTTATTGTTGTTTCTACTATTTTTGTTCAAGAGTATCAACCTTTCATGCATTTGACCAGCGCTGAATCTTTAATAAGATGCATTTTCTCTCTGATGCAATGTATTCGAGTCAATAATCTATATAGCCACTATCCCCATACAATGATGCTTCTAAAAGTAATTTATCAATCATTTCCCCTATTGCTTTTGCATAATCCATTTTATCTGGTGTAAAATGTAAAGCTATTGAAATTCCATCTTTTACTTTCAATAACAGCACTTTAACTCCATAAAAACAACTTCACATATTGGCGGTGTAGCATCTCAATTTTTTTCGATAACAATTTTGTAATTTGCTATGCACTTATTATTGCATATAGCAACAGGAAAAAAATCTATGATAGAATGCATTTCACAATAAAAATATTTGAAGCACTAACTTATTATCTCAAATAACTTATATAAAAGCTTGCCGACTTTATGTAAACACCTATTGAATCATCTCTTGTCAAACATATTGGGAATAAATCCATATTGCTTCATGAATTTTATTACCGAGCAATGATTACCATAAAAACTTGTTGATGGAACAATCGCTGTTAGGATAATTTCACTATCGTTAATTTATCTTATAATATCTTCTTGATGTTCAATTCTATGTAAAATATCATCTATTAAAAAAAACTGATATAATTTTGTCTTTACAAAGCATCGATTCTATTTAATTGTACGAAAACAAATTTACCAAACCCCTGTTTTGTTTTTATAACATGATAACTAGCAACTTGAATTAATTAATATTTAACAGCTAGCCTAAAAAAGCTTTAGCACAATAATATTGATTAACAATAGTGTTTTTATTATATATCACGTTATTTAACACCAAAATAAACAAAATAACTATCAAAAGTTAAATTTAATAAAAAATTAATAGTATTTTTGAAACAACTAATTCAAAATTTTTTAAAATGAAACTAAAATTCAATGGATTCTTAGTACTCTTAGTAGTACTAGTGACGCAACTAACCTTTGCGCAAGAGAGATCTGTTTCAGGAATTGTTTCCGACAATGCAGGTATGCCATTACCAGGTGTGAGTGTATTAGTAAAAGGAACAAAGAACGGAACACAATCAGATTTTGATGGAAAATATTCTATCAAAGCAACACCAAGTGATATCTTAGTGTTTAGCTATGTAGGTATGAGGTCTACAGAAAAAAGCGCAAGTACTTCATTAGTAAATGCAAAACTTTCTAGTGATGCAACACAATTAGAAAGCGTAGTTGTAACAGCAATGGGTATTAAAAGAGAAAAAAAATCTCTTGGATACTCTACTCAAAAAGTTGACGGAAGCGAACTAATCAAAACACCTACAACAAACTTTGCCAACAGTCTCTCAGGCAAAGTGGCTGGTTTACAAGTAAAAGTTAGCGGAAACATGGGAGGTTCTACAAACGTCGTGATTAGAGGTTTTAAATCTATCAACGGGAACAATCAAGCCTTATTCGTTATCGACGGAATTCCTGTTGACAATTCGAATACAAATAGTAGTTCACAACAAACTGCACGTGGCGGATATGATTATGGTAACGCTGCAGCAGATATAAACCCTGCCGACGTTGAATCCATAAACGTACTTAAAGGAGCTGCAGCTACTGCATTATATGGCTCAAGAGCCGCCAATGGTGCTATTATGATTACAACTAAAAAAGGTAAAAACAACCAAAAAGGATTAGGAGTATCTTTTGATTCGAGTGTAAGCATTGGAACAATTGACAAATCAACTTTTGTAAAATATCAAAACCAATATGGACAAGGATATTTCCCTAGTTTTAGAGGTGGTGGTGACATAAATGGAGATGGAATTAGCGATGCTGGTTCAATTGTTAGAACAAATCATGATGCATCTTATGGACCTGCTTATGATTCAACTAAATTAGTTTATGGTTGGGACTCATTCGTACCTGAATCTCCTTATTACAAAACGGCAAAAGTATGGAAAAAAGCAGAAAATGGACCAATTACTTTTTTTGAAAACCCTATTGCAAATACAAATACACTTTCTTTCAGCGGAGGTAATGACAATGGTAATTTTAATATTTCGTATACAAACTTAGCTGCGACGGGTATCTTACCGAATAGCCATCAAAACAAAAACTCTTTCTTAGGGAATGCAAGTTACAAACTAAATGATAAGTTAAGTGTAAACTTCTTAGCTAATTATATCAACACTAAAACTATTGGAAGAAATAACACTGGTTATGGAGCAAACATTATTACAGGATTCAGACAATGGTGGGCAACAAGTACTGACTTAAAAGAACAAAAGGATATTTATCTAGCTACTGGAAAGAATTATACTTGGAATCCAAATAGCTCAACAAATATAACACCTGCATATTGGAATAATCCATATTTTGAAAGATATGAGAATGCTCAAAATGACAGCAGAAATAGATTTTTAGGTAATGCTGGATTGAACTACAAACTAACAACTTGGCTAGATGCAACAGCTAGGGTATCAGCAGACACATATTCTGAAATTCAAGAAGAAAAAAGAGCAAACGGTTCATACGCAGGTGATGAATTTGGTGTAACACAAGAAAGTGTAGGTTCAGGATACCAAAGATTTAATAAGGATTTTTCGGAATTCAATTATGACTTAATGTTAAATTTTAATAAAAACCTAACTGAAAAATTAGTATTAAAAGGAGTTCTTGGCACTAACATCAGAAAGCAAAAAGAAAACACTATTGTAGCATCAACTGCAGGAGGTTTATATGTTCCAAATCTTTTCGCGCTTACAAATTCAGTAAATACCATTCAAAAACCTTTAGAAACAGAAATTAACAGAGGTGTAAATGGGTACTATATTAGTGCTTCATTAGGATATGATGATTATTTATTCTTGGATGCTACTTTAAGAAGAGACGTGTCATCTACATTACCAGACACAAATAACTCTTATTACTACCCATCTGTATCGTCTAGTTTCTTATTTTCTAACTTGATGAAAGTAGATTGGATTAATTCAGGAAAAATAAGAATTGGTTATGCTGAAGTAGGAAATGATGCCCCTTTTGCAAAAACTCAGGATTACTACATAGCAGAATCACCTTTTGGAACACCTCTATATTCAGTTAATTCAACTAAAAACAATACTAATCTTAAGCCCGAAAGAACAAATAGTTGGGAAGCAGGACTAGAAATGCAATTTTTTAATAGAAGAGTTGGATTTGATTTGTCATTATACAAAACAAATACTTTGGACCAAATTGTAGATTTACCAGTATCCGAGGCCACTGGTTATTCAAAACTTTATAAAAATGTTGGAAATATTGAGAACAAAGGAATGGAACTAACTTTGGACTTGTTACCCGTTCAAACCGAGGATTTCAAATGGGACATAACGGTAAACTGGTCTAAAAACAAAAATAAAGTCATAGCACTAGATGAAGGAATCAGTAATTATCAATTGGGAAGCTTCCAAGGTGGTGTTTCTATAAATGCAACCGTTGGACAAACCTATGGAACAATACAAGGTACAGACTATGTTTATTTAAATGGCCAAAGAATCGTAGATGCAGCAACCGGCAAATATCAAATTACATCTACTAATGATAATGTTTTAGGTTCATTCGTTCCTGATTGGAATGGTGGAATCAATAATAAATTTTCATATAAAAACTTCACTTTTAGCTTCTTAATTGACGTGCAAAATGGAGGAAGTATATTCTCATTAGACAGATGGTACGGTGAAGGTTCAGGATTATATTCGAACACTGTTTTCACAAACGACTTAGGAAATCCTGTAAGAAATACAATTGCTGATGGTGGTGGATTAATTCTTCCTGGTGTTTACTCTGACGGAACAGTAAACACTACTCGTTTGAGTGTAAATGATGGAACAGATGGTTCTTTTGGTTATTTAGGTTCTGCAACCAAAGATTATGTGTATGACGCTTCTTATGTAAAACTGCGTGAGATAACTTTAGGCTACAACTTTCCTAAAAAAATGATAGGAAAAGTATTCCAAGAATTATACTTTGGGTTTTCAGGGTCAAACCTATGGATAATCGACAAGAATTTACCAGATGCTGACCCAGAGGCTGGATTAAGCTCAGGTAACATGCAAGGTTACCAATCAGGGGTTTTACCTACAACTCGTAACTTTGCTTTCAACTTAAAAGCTAAATTTTAAAAAAAAACAAATGAAAAAGATACTAATATTAATAGGAATATTGTCTATCACTTTTGGATGTACGGATGACAACCTTACAAGCATGAACGTGGACACTAAAAATCCAACCGCTGTTCCCGCAGGTGCACTACTTGGTAATGCAGAAAAAAACCTGATTGATCAAATGGTAAATACAAATGTTAACAGCAACGTCTTTAGACTATTTGTTCAACAATGGACCGAAACAACTTACCTAGACGAATCTAGATATGACATATTACAAAGAAATGTACCAGACAATCACTGGAGAACACTTTACAGAGATGTATTGAGAGACCTTAAAGAAGCTTCAGCAATTGTTAGTGCAGAACCTTTAAACGCAGACCCTTTGAAAGCGGCAATAGAACTAAAAGTAAAAAACAACAAACTAGCTATAATTGAACTTTTAAACGTTTACACTTATAGCGTTTTAGTTGATACTTTTGGAAACATTCCATATACACAAGCATTACAATCAGATAAGTTTCCATCACCAACTTATGATGATGCACAAACTATTTATGCCGACTTATTCATTAGGTTAGACGCTGCTCTTCTTAAATTAGATTCTGCTAATAAAAGTTTTGGCGATCAAGATTTTATTTACCAAGGAAATGTTGCCAAATGGGAAAAATTTGCTAATTCTCTTAAATTAAAAATGGCAATTACAGTTGCAGATGTTGCTGAATTAAATCCAAAATCAAAAGCAGAAGCCGCTATTGCCGCAGGTGTATTTACAGCAAGTACAGACAATGCTACATTACAATATTTAGAAACAAGTCCAAATACAAATCCTTTGTATGAAGATTTAGTTATCAGCGGTAGATACGATTTCGTAGCTGCAGATACTTTTGTTGATAGACTAAATACTTTAAACGATCCAAGGAGACAATATTTCTATATTGATATTGAGGGAGTTTATATTGGTTGTCCTTATGCAGAAGGAGGTGATTTTGAGAATTTCTCATCAGCAGGAGACCCAACAGGCGGACCAACTACAAGACTACTTGAACCAACTTTAGAAGGAATACTTTTAGATTATACTGAAGTACAATTTTACTTGGCCGAAGCTACTGAAAGAGGATACACAACAGGTGGAACTGCTAAATCATTTTATGACAATGCAGTTACTTCGTCAATTGTTTATTGGGGAGGTACCGTATCTGATGCTACAACTTACTTAACAAATGACGCTCCTTATACGGGTGGTGTTAACTGGAAAAAAGAAATTGGAACTCAAGCATCTATTGCGTTCTATAATCGAGGGTTTGAAGCATGGACTTCATACAGAAAATTAGATTTCCCTGTATTGGATGCTCCTGCAAATGCTGCAACTGCAGCTGAAGGAGTAGTTCCAAGACGTTTTACATATCCTGTAAACGAACAAACTTTAAACAAAGCAAACTATAGTACAGCTGCAACTGCTATTGGTGGAGACAAATTAAAAACTAAATTATTTTGGGATAAAAACTAATAATTACTATAATTATATTTCAAAACCACCAGCCCAGCTGGTGGTTTTTTTTATACAAACCTTTTACTTAACTTTGCGCCATGGAAAAAGAACATCAAATATTTGGGATTAGAGCAATAATTGAAGCCATACAAGCGGGCGCAACAGTAGATAAAGTCTATATTCAGAAGGAAGCGAGTAGCGAACTGATGAAAGACTTGATGAAAGTGATGAAACGTGGTAATATCAATTTTTCTTATGTTCCTGTTGAAAAACTAAACCGACTGACTCCCAATAATCACCAAGGCGCAGTTGCGACTATCTCTCCTATTTCCTTTTTTGATTTGGAAAGCTTAATTGAAACTGTTATTGATAACGGTAAGAAACCGTTGTTTTTAATTTTAGATCAAATATCAGATGCGCGTAATTTTGGTGCTATTATCAGAACAGCAGAATGTACGGGTGTAAATGGAATTATTGTTCAGAAAGCAGGATCGGCTCCAGTGAATGGAGATACTGTAAAGACTTCGGCAGGTGCGGTATTTAATATTCCAATTTGTAAAGTAGAACACATAAAAGATGCTATTTTCCTTTTGCAAGCCAGTGGAATCAAAACTGTTGCTGCTACCGAAAAAACAGATCAAAATATATACGACATTTCATTGAATGAACCTGTAGCAATTATTATGGGATCTGAAGATCGAGGTGTAAATCCCTCAGTACTAAAAATAGTTGACGAGAAGGCTAAATTACCAATGTTTGGAACAATAGGCTCTCTAAACGTTTCAGTGGCTTGTGGCGCGTTTTTATACGAAGCAGTTCGTCAGAGATCATAGACTTCTTAGATTTTTAGATTAAAAAAAATGAATCAAGACTCCAGTTTTGATTCATTTTTTTCGTTTATATCTTCTTTGTTTTCAATAAAATCATAAACTACATTTGAATTCGACAGAAAAAAAGGATTGATTTCAGAGGGAGTTTCATCAATAATCTCAGGTTTTGGCGGATTGACAAAATTGCCATTTTCATCAAAGCGCTGCATGAATTTATCTTCTGACGGATCATAATCTGAGCGCTCCCAATCGTATTTTATTACTTTTTTGAATTCTGGCTTTTTGTATAAAAAAGTGAGTACAAAGCCTGCAATTAAACCGGACAAATGCCCTTCCCAAGAAATGGTTTCATCAACTTTAGGAAAAACATACCAAACCGTTCCACCATAAAGTACTACAACAGTGAGAGACAAAGCTACCAATCGATAATATTGGGTTTGGATCCCTTTGAAAAAAATAAAAGAAACCAATACATAAATTAAACTACTGGCGCCAATATGGTAATTTTCTCTTCCGATAATCCAAGTCAGTGTTCCTGAAATTAAAATTCCATATACTATTATTCCTAATGCTTCTTGACTATAAAAAAAGAACAAAGCAGCCAATAGCACTAGTAATGGAATCGAATTATTATAAAGGTGTTCAATATTGGAATGAATAAATGGACTGAAAACAATCCCTTGCATTCCCGAAAAAGTCCTTGGTAAAATTCCGTTATCGTCGAAATCAAAACCAAAACGAATTTCCAACCAGTAAATAAACCACAGGAATAACACAAAAAAAAGTGGCACTCCTATTACAGCATTGGTAAATTTAAAATGATTCTCTTCCATTATTTAGACCTCTTGGATTGTTGCATTTCTTGGATTATTAGACCCTACAGATTGCTATTCTCTTAAACAATTGATTTTTAAAAAATAAAGCAAAAATGTATCCAAAAGCAATTTAGTGCTATTTTGTCATATAAAATAAAATTTATTATGAAAACGGCTGCCCTAGCCCAGATGGAAACGGCATCCTTTTCTTAAGGTGATTTTTCTTCACCTTAAGAAAAGATACAGTGTACAGCTGGAAATAGCTCCTGAAAAATATACTTATAAAAACTGAAAATTGTGTAATTTTGCAACATGGAAGCACCACTCGCAGAACGCATACGCCCACAAAAACTAGAAGATTATATCAGTCAATCGCATTTAGTAGGACCCAACGGCTCGTTGACACAACAAATAGCAAAAGGGATCATTCCGTCGTTAATTTTCTGGGGACCTCCTGGAACGGGCAAAACTACTTTGGCACAGATTATTGCTCAGGAGTCTAAACGTCCTTTTTATATCTTAAGTGCTATTAATTCGGGGGTTAAAGACATTCGGGATGTAATTGAAAAAGCAAAACAAAGTGGCGGCTTATTTACAACCAAAAACCCTATTTTGTTTATTGATGAAATTCATCGTTTTAGCAAATCACAACAAGATTCATTGTTGGCTGCTGTCGAGAAAGGCTGGATTACGCTTATAGGCGCTACTACCGAAAATCCCAGTTTTGAAGTGATCCCCGCTTTGTTGTCTCGCTGTCAGGTATATATTCTAAATGCATTTACCAAAGCAGATCTCGAACATTTACTGCAAAGAGCGATAAAAACAGATGCTCATTTGGCTTCAAAAAAGATTGAATTGCGAGAAACGGAAGCATTATTGCGACTTTCGGGAGGTGATGGGCGTAAGCTATTGAATATTTTTGAACTAGTCGTAAACGCTTCGGCTGAAGACGAAGTTTTGATTACCAATGATCGTGTTTTTGAATTGGTTCAACAAAATACCGTTTTGTATGACAAAAGTGGCGAACAACATTATGACATTGTTTCGGCTTTTATAAAATCGATTCGAGGAAGTGATCCCAATGGTGCAGTTTATTGGTTGGCACGAATGATTGAAGGTGGCGAGGATGTAAAATTTATTGCCCGAAGAATGCTGATTTTATCTAGTGAAGATATTGGGAATGCCAATCCAACTGCTTTTATCATGGCCAATAATGCTTTTCAGGCCGTTTCTACTATTGGTTATCCCGAAAGCCGAATTATTTTGAGTCAGTGCGCTATTTATCTTGCCACATCTCCCAAAAGCAATGCTTCGTATTTGGCGATTGGAATGGCTCAACAATTAGTAAAACAAACTGGAGATTTACCTGTACCTATTCATTTGCGCAATGCTCCAACCAAGTTAATGAAGGAATTGGGATATGGCGAAGACTATAAATACTCTCATGATTATGCCAATAATTTTGCCGAGCAAGAATTTTTACCAGAAGCTTTGAGCAATACCCCTATTTATATTCCCGGGACTAATTCTAGAGAAAACACAACTCGTGAATTCTTAAAAAATCGTTGGAAAGATAAATACGGGTACTAGCTTTTATATTTTAAAATATTAATTACAAAATCAATTAAAACTTCACGGTAATTTTCTCTGACATTAAAGTATCTTTTTCATAATATTCAAAAAACCATTGATTATCTTTAAGAATCATAACTCCTTGTGTATTTTCTTTGGAAGCTATATAAATCGATGGGTTTGTGGTTTTATAGGCTTTCATAACTACTTTTGGAGTAGTATCCACTAATTGAAATCCGTTTTTGATAGGCTGTGCAAATAATACTGTCCCGTCTGGTTCCGCACTAGTATTTGGCACATTTACAGCTACAGCAGTTGTTAAAGGAATTGTTGAAATTGGTGCAATTGCAGGAGAAGCGATAACAGCATTTTTGCTTTTTTCACTTGCTTCATTATATTTATATTGCAAAGCATAAATAGATTCAAATGCTTGATTTAAAGCTTCTTTATAAGCTAATTCAAAATCTTTCTCTCTACTTTTTCCCATTTCAGATTTGAAGACAACTTTTCCGCTACAATCTTTAAAAGTAACAAAAAGCTTAGTTACCATAAATCCGCTATCTTTAGATACATCAATATACAAAAGACTACATCTGTCGTTATACTGATCTGGAATAACTTCATTGGAATAAAAAGCAACAAAACCAGCTTTTTGCAAATCGAATTTGGTCAATGTTTGGAGTCGATACTGATTTTCTATTTTAAGAAAATCATATCTTACTGGAATAATAACTGCTGCATAATCATTTACCGATTGAGAAAAAGAAAAACTTGAAACGAATATTAACAATAATAGGATTTTAGTTTTCATAATTTATAAATATTTTTTTAGTTCTAATAAATGTGTTACTTGTTTGATATTTTTTTCTACTTTAATTTTTTTGTCATTAAAAAAAATGGCGTCCAATCCTGAATCTAGCGCTCCTTGAACATCGGCTTCCAGACAATCTCCAATCATAATACTATTTTCTTTTTTGGCTTGAGCCAAATTAAGAGCATATTCAAAAATAATAGGATTTGGTTTCTTAACACCAGCCATCTCTGAATTGGTTATCGTTTTGAAAAAACCTGCAATATTTGAATTGTTGATTTTTTTGTATTGCACATCGGCAAAACCATTGGTAATGATATGCAATTTATATTTTTTTTCAAGATATTCCAGCACTTCAATTGTACCATCAAACAAGCGATTATTCTCGGGCAATAACTGAATATAATCATGAGCAATGTTTTCTATTTGTTCATCAGAAACAAAATATTCCAAAGCGTCAAAAGTATGTTTGAGACGATTATACCTTAATTCGGCATGAGTTATTTTATCATACTGGTATAATTTCCAACAGGCTTGGTTGATAGGAACGTATTTCTCTATAAAATCGGTTATTTGAATTGTGGGATGGTCTTTCTTGAAAATTGTCTCAAAAGCTAATTCTGAATTGACATCAAAATCCCAAAGTGTATGATCTAAGTCAAAAAATATATCCGTTATTTTAGTAGAAAACATGTAATCTAAATTATTTAAAAATTCGTTTATCAAAAGGAAAATCAGCTTGTTCCGTAATTTTAATTTTATAAAAATCTGTATGATAGGGATTAATCAAAAAATTAAAATCTCCTTTGACTACTGCTGAAGGTACTTTCAGGACACAAGCCTCATTTCTCTTTATAAAATCATCACCCAAAAGAGGTGTTTCAAAGGTACAAGGAAAAACATTCCAATCTATATTTACTTTATCAAGATCTAAAATTTCAATGAAAATAGCATCTGGAATATCAATTGTCAACATTACAAAATCATTTGGTAAAGTTGCCAATGAAAGATGAACTAAAACTTCTGCCATAGCCAAAGCCCTATTTTGGGCACAATAAATGATCTCTGTCCCTTTTGAATTCCAGCGTGCTCCCGAAATTGAAGCTCCCTTTCCGGACAATTCAATAGGATATTTTTTGCGTGCTAATCGAAAGACTTCCATTACACAAAAATCCCTTGATCAATTTTATTCAATTCATTCACCACCATTTCTTTACCATAAGAATCTCTGAGCAATTCTATAGGTTGTAGATTTCCAAGAGCGAAGGACGGCGTATTAAGCCATAAATAAAACTGTGTTTCGGTATCAAAAACGGCATTTCCTAAAGAAGTTACTTCAGCCAATTCTAATATTTTTTCGGATTGTAACGGTTTGAAAATAAAATCTTCTTTGATTTTATTTCTTTGAAGTGATTTTGTTGAAATTCCTAAAAAAGAAGCCCAATCCTCTTCGTTAAAAGGAGTTATTTCCTTAATTAAATTAAAAAGTTCATACGGAATTCCTTCGCGAATAGCATGAATAATTAACATTCTATTCTTCAAAAATTCATCGTAAGTAATATTCTTATTCAGAAGCTTATACCCTCTCTCCTGCTCTACTCTATTGACTAACACTCTAACAGCTTTATCAATTGCTCCTCTTGGTTTTAACTTTATCGCTTCCATAAAAAATACATTTGTCTACAAATATAAGACAAATGTCTGCATTAGACAAATTCTTTAAAATATTCCTTCATCTACAAAACTATAATAACCCGTTTCTGTAATGATTATATGGTCTAAAACAGGAATGTCTAATTGTTGTCCGGCAGTTTTAATCTTTTTGGTTATTTGAATATCGGCATCACTAGCTTGCAATTTTCCGGAAGGGTGATTGTGTACCAAAATGATCGCAGTCGCATTTTGTTCAAATGCCAATTTAAAAACAATTCGAATATCAACCATTGTCCCAGTCATTCCGCCTTTGCTCAATTGCGTCTTAAAAAGTATTTTATTAGAATTATTCAAAAACAAAACCCAAAATTCTTCATGAGGCAACTCCCCTATTATGGGCTGCATGAGATCGAAAACTGTTTTACTGGACGTTATTTTCGTCAACTCGATAACATCTTCATTTCTTCTACGTCTTCCCAATTCCATTGCTGCAATTATCGAGATGGCTTTGGCCTCACCAATACCTTTAAAATTCATTAACTGTGCAATAGATAATTTGCCTAAAGCATTCAAATTATGATCAACACTTGCCAAAATACGTTTACTCAAATCCACAGCCGATTCGTTCCGACTGCCAGATCCAATTAATATTGCAATTAATTCAGCATCACTCAAAACACTTTTGCCTTTGAGCATTAGTTTTTCTCTAGGTTTATCGTCTTCTGACCAGTTAGTAATCGGGAAAAATAAAGTTTCGGACATAGGCTTATTTTCTAAATTTGTTTTCTCATGCAAATACTATTCTCTAAACCCACATAAGGTTCATAATTATCAACAATTGTGTATCCAACTTTTTGATACAAACTAATAGCTTCTTGCTGTTTATACAAGGTTTCTAAAATTGAAACTGAAAAGTCTAATTGCTTTGCCCAGAGCTCTAATTTCTGCAATACTTTTTGAGCTAAACCCAATCCACGAGCTTCGGAAGCAACAAACATCCTTTTTATTTCAATTGTGTTATGGTCATATTTCTTGAAACAACCACAAGCAACCGGTTTTTCGTCCAAATAAATTACTACTACATTCTTGTTCAACTCTATGATATTGTTTCCCCAATAATTGGTCTTCAATTCAGGGTAACGATCCCACAAATACGCATCAAATGTCTTTATCAACGATAAAAAATCAGGGTTTTCACTGGTCGTTTTTACAATTTTTATTTTTGAATCCATATAATCTATAATCTTTGTTAGGCTAATATATTTAAAAAAAGAGAAAAATCATACAATAAAATTCAATTCTTATTTTGATAATGATTAAATTTAAATCAAAAAAGATGAAATCAATATCTATAATATTAATCGCAATTTCATTTTTGGCTTGTAGCCAAAAAGAAAAAAATACAATTCTAGTAGAGAATACCGCTACAATAGCTAAAACTTTTGAAGACAAATTAGCTGCAGCAGCAATCTCAATAGTTGATCCAACAATAGATTATGATCCGTCTTATTTTTCGATAAAGTACCCGAATGGTGATATTCCAAAAAACAAAGGGGTTTGTACCGATGTAATTATTCGTGCCTATCGAAAACTTGAAATTGATTTACAAAAGGACGTCCACGAAGATATGAAAGCAAATTTTTCTATATATCCAAATTTAAAAAAATGGGGAATGACAAAAACAGACACCAATATCGACCATAGAAGAGTTCCCAATTTAGAAGTTTTCTTTGAAAGAAAAGGGATAAAATTAGCGATTTCAGAAAATGCAAAAGATTATAAAAGTGGAGAAATAGTGACTTGGATAATTAACGGAAAGCTACCTCACATTGGCATCATTACTAACAAAAAATCAAACGATGGAAAGCGAAACCTAATTGTCCATAATATTGGAAACGGGCAGGTATTAGAAGATTGTTTGTTTAGGTATAAAATTGTTGGCCATTTTAAATATGTAAAATAAAAAAGTGCCAATTACGATTTCGTTATTGGCACATTATACATTCTATATAACAATTCCTTATGCTATCAATCCTTTCACCTCATCAAAATTCAATCCCCCATAATTACCGGAACTCATCAATAATAAAGCTGAATTTTCTAGATTTAGATTAAACAAATAGTCTTTGAAATCTTTGGGATTGGTATAAATGATTAAATCTTCTCTATTGAATGCTTTTGAAATTTGCTCATAGGTAACTTCTTCCAATTGTTTGATTTTAACCGCATCTGGCGAATAGAAAACAACGGCAACATCTGCGTATTCCAATGCGCCTTCGTATTCTTTTAAAAACTCGGCATTCAAACTGCTGTAGGTGTGCAATTCCAAACAAGCTACAACAGTACGATTTGGATACTGTTCTTTCACCGCTTTGGTAGTCGCGGCCACTTTACTTGGTGAATGGGCAAAATCTTTGTAAGCTACTTTGGTTTTGCTTTCGGCAATTTTTTCCAAACGTTTGGACGCCCCTTTGAAACTGGCAATCGCTTCATAAAATTCGGCCTCATCGACACCCATATTTTGACAAATCCATTTGGCTCCAGCCAAATTATTAAGGTTATGAGCTCCAAATACTTCAATAGGCATAGGGCCTTCTGGAGTTTCCAGTAATGTTACACCATCACTTACTGAATATTTTGGTGTATGATAGGCTAATTTACGTATTGGATTAGTCGCTTTTTCAGCCACACGTTTTACTTCAGCATCGTCTTCATTGTAAACTAGAATCCCTCCGTTTGTAATTTTATCAATAAAAATTTCAAACTGCTCTACGTAAAAATCATAGGTTGGAAAAACATTTATGTGATCCCATGCAATACCAGAGATCAAAGCGATATTAGGTTGGTACAAATGAAATTTTGGTCTTCTGTCTATTGGTGAAGACAAATATTCATCACCTTCTAGAACCATAAAGTCATTTTCTTCGGTAAGATGTACCATTGTATCAAAACCTTCTAGCTGTGCTCCTACCATATAATCGACTTCGATATTGTGATAATGCATCACGTGCAAAATCATCGAAGTTATGGTCGTTTTACCGTGAGAACCACCAATAACCACACGCGTTTTATTTTTTGATTGTTCGTATAAAAACTCTGGATAGGAGTAAATTTTAAGACCCAATTCTTGCGCTTTTAAGAGTTCTGGATTGTCTGCTTTGGCGTGCATCCCCAAGATAACGGCTTCAATATCAGCAGTTATTTTTCCAGGAAACCATCCCAACTCGGCTGGTAGAATGCCCTTTTTATCCAATCTCGATTTTGACGGTTCGAATATAGCATCATCACTTCCCGTAACTTGATATCCTTTGTTGTGTAATGCCAATGCTAGGTTGTGCATTGCGCTTCCGCCTATGGCAATGAAATGTACTAGCCCCCTAGCCCCCGAAGGGGGAACTCCTAAGTTTGTAGATTTTGTATTTGTAGATTCCATATGATTTATAAAATTTTTGTATAGTTTTTTTATTTATTAAGCTAAGAATTCCCCCTTCGGGGGTTAGGGGGGCTAGACTGATTTATTGTTTTCTATTTTTATATTCTTCCCAAAGGGCATTGGACTTTTCGGGTTGTTTCATTTTGTTTTTATACAAATCGGCCAACTTTTGGTAACACAATTTAGACCCACCAATTAAGACAGCTCTTTTGTATTGTTGTTCGGCTTGTCCATATCTTTTAAAATATTCCTCAATATGGCCTCGGGATAAATACCCATCAACAGGAGACAATTCGCGCAACTCTGTTGAATATTTTATGGCTTTGGATTCGCTTCCGCCAACAATTCCTGGCAATTGCAGATTCAGTTCAATTAATGCCCATCGTGCTTCTAAATGTTTTGGGTTTAGTATTATGGCTTTTTCAAAAGAAGAACGAACTTCGCTAATCATTCCCAATGCCTTAAATTTACTAACTTCCAAAGATTTCATTCCCAATGCGCCTCCATATTTGTAATAATAATTGGCTTCTGTAGGCTTTAATGTTTTTAGTTTTTTATAATACCCAATACTTTTGTCCCAAGATTTTTCCTGACCTGCAATATCTCCTAAATACTCAATAGTTTTCAGATGATTTGGATTGCTTTTTAAATAAGTTTCAAACAAGGGCTGTGCTTGATTATAATTTCCATCAAGGAACAATTTTTCGCCTTTTTCGAAATTGGTTTGCCCTAAAATAAGTAGTGGAAATAACAAAAATATAATCAATGCCTTTTTCATTCCCCAAAAATAAGAAAATGTGGCAAGTATCATTTCGTTTTAAGTAAAAATTAGTATTCTAAATGAACAATCTTATTAAAATAAAACAACTTTAACAGCTCAACAAGTCGACGGTTTTTTTTATATATAAATAATACTGAGAACACATTGACATAACATAACGGTCTTACTTTCGTAAAAACTAAAAATGAAAAGACGAAGAAAAATTCCACTGGTTGTTATAAGTGATGTTCATTTAGGCACTTACGGATGCCATGCCAAAGAATTACTGCAGTATTTAAAATCAATCAATCCGCAAACATTGGTTTTAAATGGAGATATTGTCGATATGTGGAGTTTCACCAAAAGCTATTTCCCAGCTGCCCACATGAATGTATTGAGACAAATCATAAAAATGTCAAATCTAGGTACCCGCGTCATATATATAACAGGAAACCACGATGAAGCATTACGTAAATACTCCGATTTTATATTGGGAAATTTCGAGTTGCTTGACAAAGTTATTTTAGATTTAGACGGAAAAAAAACGTGGATATTTCACGGAGATGTTTTTGATTCCTCTACTCAAGGCTATGCCAAAATTTTAGCCAAACTTGGAGGGAAAGGCTATGATTTACTGATTTTAATCAACAGTCTAATTAATTGGTTTTTGGAACTTTTGGGCAAAGAAAAAAGAAGCTACTCCAAAATGATTAAGGACAGCGTGAAGAAGGCTGTTTCTTTTATCTCCAATTTTGAAACTACTGCTGCTGAAATTGCAATCCAAAAAAAATACAGTTACGTAGTTTGTGGTCATATTCACAAACCCCAAATGAAAGAAATTGAAAATGAACACGGAAAAGTATTATACTTGAATAGTGGTGACTGGATAGAAAATCTCACTGCTTTAGAATACAAAAAACAAAAATGGAGCCTTTATCATTATAAAAAAGAACATTACAAAGACACTGATAGCCCAGAAGAAAAAGTGGTTAATGATATTGTCAACAAAATTCTTTCCTAAAAAACCAAATCAGAAAAAATGAAAATATTCTATGCTATTCAAGCAACCGGTAATGGACACATCAGCAGAGCCGTACAATTATATCCTTACCTGCAAAAATTTGGCGAAGTTGATTTTTTTCTCAGTGGTAACAATGCCAGTTTAGATATTAATTTACCTATAAAATTCAAAAGTGAAGGATGCAGTTTGCATTACAGTAAATGTGGCGGATTGAATTATTGGGATATTGCCAAAAATATCAAACCAAGGCAAATGTATAAAGATGCCGATGCTTTGCCACTAAAAAACTACGATGTCGTCATCAATGATTTTGACTCAATTACTTCATTGGCCTGCAAATTGCAAAAGGTACATTCGATACAATTTGGTCATCAAGCCAGTTTTATATCTCCCAATACACCCAGACCCGACAAGAAAAGCATAATGGGCGAAATGATTCTCAAACATTATGCACCATCTCCAAAAAACATTGGTTTGCATTTTGACAAATACGATGATTTTATTTATCCTCCCATCATCAAAGATGAAATCCTAAATGCCGAACCTAAGAATGCAGGACACATCACTGTTTATTTACCCTCCTTTCAAAAGGATTGCCTCGAAAAAGCGTTCAACAAACTCCCAAATTTAAAGTTTCATTGGTTTTTGAATGATGTAAAAACCAAACATACCCTAAAAAATGTAACGTATTATCCAGTAAATCAAGACTACTTCAATAAAAGTCTTATAAAATGCGAAGGCATTATCACTGGCGGAGGATTTGAAACACCTGCTGAAGCTTTATATCTTGGCAAAAAAATTCTCTCTATTCCAATCAGGAAACATTATGAACAAGAATGCAATGCGGCGGCACTTAAGAAACTAGGTGTTCCTGTTCTGTATGATGTGGGCGATGATTTTGATTTAATAATCGAAAATTGGCTTGATTCACCTATAAAATATCCAACCATGAAAGCGAATAACATAAATGAAACACTACAGTTTTTATTTGATACGTATCACGAATAACTAAAAATAAAGAGCCGTCCCATTACAAAAATGAGACGGCTCTAAATAAAAAAAATAAATATTATTAAAGCTCTCTAAATCTCTAACCTTTGTCAAAGTTTAAAACTTTGACAAAGGTACTAGACAAAATTATATGGCTTTCTTGATTTTTGATTTAATATTAAAGTTTCACCAAAACCCTAAAAAATTGCTATTATTTAATAATAGTCATTTCTTCAATGATATTATGAGCACCTGCATATTTGTCAATAATCCAAAGTACAAAACGAATATCAAGATTAATGGTGCGTTGTAATTTTTTGTCAAAAATAACATCACCCGCCATAGCTTCGATATTTCCATCAAACGCTACACCGATTAATTCTCCTTTACCATTCAATACTGGAGAACCTGAATTTCCACCAGTAATATCATTATCGGTTAAGAAATTTACTGGCATATATCCTGATTTGTCTGCATATTGACCAAAATCTTTGGCTTTGTTCAGTTCTAATAAACGTGCTGGCAAATCAAATTCAGCATCTCCTGCTTTATACTTATTGACCATACCAGTCATAGTTGTATAATTATTCACTTTGGCATCATTGCGTTTATCAGCAGGCAAAGAACGCACTTTTCCGTATGTCAATCGTAATGTTGAGTTGGCATCAGGATATTGAATGGTATTCAATTTAGATTCTCTTAAACCTTCTACTAAATTGCGGTATGCGATAGCAAAATCATCATCCGCTTTTAATTGATCAGCTGTTTTAGCTCTAATTTTTGTAATCAAATCATTTGAAATCTCATACAAAGGATCCACAACAATCATCCCTGGTTTTGGATCTTTCATAAAGGCTTCAACTGTTTCTTTAGTTGCAAAAATACTTCCAGAGATTGCTTTATCTACATCGATTGTAAAATCACCATTATTAGTAGTTTTCATTTTTTCAATAACTGGAGCTAATCCATATTCTGAAGCTTTTGCTGCATATAAATTTAACTGAGCCGTTAAAACTTCTTTTTCCAAAGGAGCATAAAACTCACCATAGTAGTTATCGATCAAACTATTAATCTTTGGGAGCAATTCGGATCTTTTTGCTTCATTTTCATTATAATACCCAATCAATGCATTTCCTAAAACGGCTGGACCAGCACCATAAGTAGTAGTTCTCATTAATTGAGAAAGATAATTATCATGGCGAGATTTCAAATTTGTTTTGGCATAATAGTCATTTATGGTAGCAATAACATTTCCATATTTTGCTGCATTCTCTGGCTTATTTGCCCAAGTATTGAATTTGGTTTCTTCTTTTGATTTTGTGGCAACAGTTTGAGCTTTAGTCAAAGCATCAATCATACCTTGACGATTTTTCCAATAATTGGCAGTAGAAGCATATTTAGAAGCATATTTCAAGTTTACACCCGCATCTTTGCTCATATACTTTTTCATATTATCCATTCCTGTTTTGGCTCCTTCAACCCACGCAGGATATGCATAACCAATGTTCTGAGCTATTCCTCCAGATGGCATCCAACGATTAGTTCTTCCTGGATAACCTAGAATCATTGCATAATCATTTTCTTTTAGCCCTTTGATATTTACAGGTAAATAGTGTTTTGGTTGTAATGGCACATTATCTTTAGAATATTCAGCTGGATTTCCATCTTTATCAGCATATACTCTGAACATAGAAAAATCGGCAGTATGACGAGGCCATTCCCAATTGTCTGTGTCTCCACCAAATTTCCCAAGACTTTCTGTTGGTGTCCCCACTAAACGAACGTCTTTATAATCTTGGTATACAAAATAGTAATATTCATTTCCTTGAAAGAAAGGACGAACAGAAACGGTGTATTTTCCTCCTTCATTATTTTCTTTTTCGATTAAAGCAATTTCTTGTTGAATTGTTTTATTACGTTCTGCTTCGGTCATTTTATCATTTACTTTAGATAAAATTCTTTTGGAAACGTCATCCATACGGACAAAGAAACGAACGTATAAAGATTTTGGTTTTAGTTCTTCGCTTTTACTTTTAGCCCAAAATCCATTTTTTAAGTAATTTTGCTCTTCCGTTGATAACTCTGCAATAGCATCATACCCGCAGTGATGATTGGTCAATACTAAACCTTCTTTTGAAACAATTTCGGCAGTACAACCTCCATTAAATTGTACTACAGCATCTTTCAAACTATGATGATTGATGCTGTAAATTTCTTCGGCTGTCAATTGCAAGCCCATTTTTTCCATATCTCTATGGTTCAATCTTTCGATAAACATCAAAAACCACATTCCTTCATCGGCTCTTACAGGAAAAGTCATTAGACACATGGTTAAGAATAATACAATTTTTTTCATAAATATATTTTTTTGATTAAATGTGTAGCGTCTTTTCAATTACTTTTTCAATAATTTGAGTCACACCACTTCACATCTGAATATTTTTTTAAGTAATGCGAATATAATCATTTTGACAATCTTATTAAAACTTTGCCAATATAAACACAATCAAGCACTACTTAATTAACCAAATTTTAAGAATTGTTCAAAACAAAAAAAAAGGCACTCCATTGCTAGAATACCTTTTTATCTTTAATTATGATAACTATTAGTCGTTCAACATTTTCCATAATTTATCTTTCAATTCGGTCAAACCTTGTTGGGCTACCGATGAAATAAACATATAAGGAACGTCTTTGAAAGCAACGTCTAATTCTGTTTTTAATTCGGCTTTTAATTCATCATCGAGCATATCACATTTTGAAATGACCAACAAACGTTCTTTATCAAGCATTTCTGGATTGTACTTTGTCAATTCATTAACCAAAATATCATATTCTTCTTTGATATTTGGAGTATCTACTGGAACTAAAAACAACAAAGTCGAATTACGCTCAATATGACGCAAGAAATAATGGCCTAATCCTTTTCCTTCGGCTGCACCTTCGATAATTCCAGGAATATCGGCAATTACAAATGATTGAAAATCTCTATAGGCTACAATTCCTAGATTGGGTTTTAAAGTTGTAAATGGATAATCGGCAATTTTTGGCTTTGCAGAAGTTAGTACCGACAATAAAGTTGATTTCCCTGCATTAGGAAAACCTACCAATCCTACATCGGCCAATACTTTGAGTTCCAAAATTACATCCATTTCTACCCCTGGCAAACCCGGTTGGGAGTATCTTGGAGTTTGATTGGTGGAACTTCTAAAGTGCCAGTTTCCTAATCCTCCTTTACCTCCGCGAGAAAGAATTTGTTTCTCACCATCCTCGGTAATTTCAAAAAGGGTTTCACCTGTTTCTTTGTCTTTCACGACAGTCCCCAACGGAACTTCAATGTATTTATCTTCTCCATCGGCACCAGTACTTCGGTCTCCTCCTCCATCTCCTCCGTGTCCCGCTTTGATATGACGTGCAAATTTCAAGTGAAATAGAGTCCAAAGTCCTTTGTTTCCTACTAGATAAACATGTCCTCCTCGTCCACCATCACCTCCGTCTGGTCCACCTTTCTCAATAAATTTTTCTCTATGCAAATGCGTAGATCCCTTTCCTCCTTTTCCTGAAGAAACATAAATTTTTACGTAATCTACAAAATTCCCTTCTGTCATTTTTTTTTATTTAAAGTTTAAAGTTTAAAAGTTTAAAGTTTAGTTGACCTCCAATTAAACTTTAAACACTCAAACTTTTAAACCAATTTTTTTAACCTTTTAAGGCTTTAACCAATACTTTATCAATCTTCACGCCATCCATGTCGATGACTTCTAACTCAAATTTATGCCAAATCAAAATCTCTCCTTCTTTTGGTATACGAGATAATTCGGTCATTATTAATCCGCTTACGGTGGTTACCTCGTAATCATTTATCAAATCATCCAATTCGAAATAAGTCAAGAAATCGTGTAACGAATAATGCCCGTCTACCATCCAAGTCCCATCTTCTCTTTCTATTAATTGAAAATCATCTTTATAAAAATCGGATGCATTACCCACAAGGGCCTCAAGAATATCATTCAAAGTAATCACTCCTTGAAAAACGCCATATTCATCTGAAACCAATGCATAATGAATTCCTGTATTTTTAAACTGTTCCAATGCTTTATAGGCAGTGGTTTGCTCCATCATAAAAGGAGCTTCGGTCATAATTTCGGCCAAATTAAAACTTTCGTTTTCAAAATGAGCGAAGATATTTTTTAGATTCACAACTCCAACAATATCATCATGATTATCTCCATAAACGGGATAAATAGAATGCAATTCTTTGAGCATAAATTCCTTTACTTTATTTTTATCTGCGTGTAAAGGCAAAAGCATAACGGATTTCCTATGGGTCATCAATGAATTGATTTTTCGGTCTCCAATATGAAAAACACGTTCTACTATATCTTGTTCAATTTCTTGAACTTCTCCCCCTTCGGTTCCTTCTTTGATGATGGCTTTGATCTCTTCTTCGGTTACTTTTCCATCAGCAGTAGGTTTTATTCTCAAAATATCTAATAAAAAATCTGTCGAGTTAGTTAGCAACCATATAAAAGGAGCCGTAATTATCGAAACAACTTTCATTGGTAACGCTACTGATTTTGCAATTGCTTCTGGATGGTTTAAACCAATTCTTTTTGGCAATAACTCTCCCAAAACTAAGGAAAAAAACGTTAATACAACAACAACAATCCCGACAGCAATGGAATGTGCAAATGGAATTAATATGGCAAATCCTTTTACAAATACTTCTACATCTGCTGTAATTTTGTCCCCACTGTAAATACCGGTAAGTATTCCAATTAGTGTTATTCCAATTTGTACAGTTGAAAGAAACTTATTAGGCGAATTGGCCAAATCCAAAGCAATTTGCGCGCTTTTGTTTCCTTTTTTTGCTGCGGTTTCCAATCTGTTTTTTCTGGCCGAAATCAATGCGATTTCAGACATAGAGAAAACCCCATTTAAGAGTATTAGAAAAAATATTATTACTATTTCCAATGTTATATTTTTTGTTTAAAAAGTTTAAAGTTTAAGGTTTAAAGTTAGTACGACATTTCATCGCATTAACTTTAAACCTTAAACTTTCAAACAATTAATTATAATCCTTTATAAATTATCAATAACTGCTGTCAATCTTTCTGTAATTTCTTGAATAGTTCCGATTCCGTTTACAGCGTGAAATTTATTTTGTTCTTTATAATACCCCATCAATGGAGCTGTTTTTTCGTTGTACTCTTGGTAACGATTTCTAATTTTTTCTTCGTCTTGATCATCAACTCTACCGCTAGTTTTCCCTCTTTCTAATAATCTTTCTACCAAGATATTATCATCCGCTTCAAGTGCTACTGTTGCTGTTACACTTGAACCAATTGTTGGCAAAAATGCGTCCAATGCTTCAGCTTGAGCAATTGTTCGTGGGTAACCATCAAATAAAATTCCATTAGAATCCAAATGTTTGTTTACCTCATCAATAAGCATTTTGGTAGTCAACTCGTCTGGAACTAAATCTCCAGCATTCATATATACTCTTGCTTCTTTGCCTAATGGAGTGTCATTTTTCAAATTGTAACGAAAAACATCTCCGGTTGAAATGTGTGTTAATTTGTATTTTTCTTTTAAAAATTCTGCCTGAGTTCCTTTTCCTGCTCCTGGCTTACCAAATAAAACTATATTGATCATTCTTTTTTATATATGATTTTTACTCTTTTTTACTCTTTTAATTGATATACTTCTGGTAAATTCCTGCCCAAACCATCGTAATCCAAACCATAACCAACGATAAATTTATTTGGAATTCGAATGCCTATATAATCAATTTTTAAGTCTTTTTTGAAAGCATCCGGTTTAAAGAACAATGTTGCAATTTTAAAATGCTTTACATTTTGGCTTTTAAATAATTTTTTTAATTCTTCCAAGGTGTTTCCTGTGTCGACAATATCTTCAATAATTACGACAGTACGCCCTGTTAGATCTTGGTTCAATCCAATTAACTGCTTTACCGATTCGGTGGATGATGTCCCCTCGTATGAAGCTAATTTAATAAAAGAAACTTCGCAAGGTTTCTTATATAATTTCAAAAAATCCGAAACTACCATAAAAGAACCATTCAAGACTCCTATAAAAATTGGTGTTTCATCAAAAAAATCATCTTCTATTTGCGCTACCATTTTCTCAATAGCAAAGTTTATCTCTTTGGCCGAAATAAACGGAACAAATTGTTTATCGTGTAGTTGTATCAAAGTTCTAAGTTTTAAAATATTTCGCAAAGATAGGGATTTCACTTTTGACAATTGTCAATTGATTTGTACTTTTAAACCAAAAACACTTACGATGACCTCTGAATTCCAAAAAAAATTAAATAATGTAACAGGACATCGGGCCAACCGACAAAAATATGCCGATGAAGTACTCCATAATCCCGAGCTTTTCCCTGAGTTAATTCGACTGTGTTTTCAAGTTTCAGACAAAAATGCATCAAAAGCCTTTTGGATTTTAGAATTTGTTTGTTACCAAAAACTGGAATGGCTTACCACTCATTTGGATTTTTTTTGTTCCAATTTAAAAAACATAAAAGAAGAAAGTGCCATACGACCAGCAGCAAAAATTTGTCAACTTTTAGTAAATTCTCATTTTAAAAAAAAGGAGATGCCGCTTTCTGAAAAAAATTTGGAAGAAATCATAGAAAGTTCTTTTGACTGGCTGATTAATGACATAAAAGTAGCTCCAAAAGCGTATTCGATGCGTACTTTATATCTATTGGGACAACATTATGATTGGATTCATCCCGAATTAAAAACCATTATCGCCAAAGATTTCTCTAATCATACTGCGGCGTATAAAGCAGTCGCCAAAGAAGTTTTGAAGAAAATAAAATAGCGTTTTACTAATCAATTAGGAAAAAGTATCTTTGTACCCGCTAGGCAATATGCCCAACAGACAAAGTAAAATTACAATCACAATGAATTATTTTTCATCTTCTTTTAAATTAGGCATCCTTGGTGGCGGACAATTAGGCAAAATGCTTTTGTTTGACACCCGAAAATTCGATATCCAAACTTATGTCCTTGATCCTAGTGATGAAGCGCCCTGCAAAATAGCGTGCAATCAATTTTTTCAAGGGGACTTGATGGATTTTGAAACGGTTTATAATTTCGGGAAGCAAGTAGATGTTTTGACTTTTGAAATTGAATTGGTCAATCTTGAAGCTTTAGAAAAATTGGAAAATGAAGGAACAAAAGTGTATCCTTCGCCAAAAACCCTGAAACTGATTCAGAACAAAGGAATTCAGAAAGAATTTTATATTCAAAATAATATACCAACAGCTCCTTTCAAACGTTATGCAACTTTAAAAGACTTGGTTGTTGATTTAGTAGATTCGAATATTGAACTTCCTTTTGTATGGAAATGTACCGAATTTGGATACGATGGGAATGGTGTAAAAGTCATCAGACAAACAGCAGATTTAGAAAATTTACCAAATGTGGAGTGTATTGCAGAAACGATGGTGCCTTTCAAAAATGAATTGGCCGTAATCGTTTGTCGCAATCCGCAAGGAGAAATAAAAACGTATCCGGTTGTTGAAATGGAGTTTCATCCTGAGGCCAACCAAGTGGAATATGTAATTTGTCCTGCTCGAATTGATGATAAAGTAGCCGAAAAAGCAAGAGCAATTGCTTTGAATGTTTCGCAGCAATTCAATCATGTTGGTCTGTTGGCAGTAGAAATGTTTCAAACCGAAGATGATGAAATCTTAGTAAACGAAGTGGCTCCTCGCCCTCATAACTCTGGTCATTACTCGATTGAAGCCAGTTATACTTCGCAATTTGAAAACCATTTGCGTGCGATTCTGGATTTGCCCCTGGGAAACACAGAGAGTAAAGTAGCCGGAATTATGGTTAATCTTTCTGGAGCAGAAGGATTTTCTGGAGACGTCGTTTACGAAAACATAGAGAAAATATTAGGCTGGAATGGTGTTACGCCACATATTTATGGCAAGAAACAAACGCGTCCCTTTAGAAAAATGGGTCACGTAACTATTGTCAATGAAGACATAAATATAGCTAGAAAAATAGCTGAAGATGTAAAGAATACGATAAGAGTGATATGCCCCCCAACCCCCGAAGGGGGAATTTAAACTCTCACAAATTAAAAACCTTTAACTAAAAACCTACCCACCTCCTAGTAGGAATTCCCCCTTCGGGGGTTAGGGGGCTTATTATGAAAGTAGCCATAATCATGGGAAGCATTTCGGACATGCCTGTAATGCAAGATGCCATAGACATTTTAAAAGAATTTGATATAGCGGTAGAAGTCGATATTGTTTCGGCACACAGAACACCTGAAAAATTATTTGATTTTAGTAAAAACGCACATACTCGCGGAATTTCGGTAATTATTGCCGGAGCTGGAGGTGCGGCGCATTTACCAGGTATGGTAGCCTCGATGTCTCCACTACCTGTCATCGGAGTTCCTGTAAAATCTAGCAATTCTATCGATGGTTGGGATAGCGTGTTATCTATTTTACAAATGCCTGGAGGAGTTCCCGTTGCTACTGTAGCCTTAAATGGCGCCAAAAATGCTGGAATTCTAGCGGCTCAAATTATTGGAAGTGCCAACGCAACTATTTTGGATAAAATTATTTTATACAAAGAAAGTTTAAAAGAAGCCGTTTACAAATCTTCTGCAACCTTAAATAAATAAAAAAAGCTCCTTAAAAAAAGGAGCTTTTTTGATATTGTAAACTCTAAATCTGGGGAAATTTAGTATTATCAATATAATTTTAATATTTAGTTTCTTTCGATTTGGGATCAAAAAGAGCTTTTAATTTCGAAGTAATTAATTTTTGTGTGAATTAATTACTCGACAAAAGTACATAAAAAATCGATTAAATGCACTATAATCGTAAAAATTAATGTTTTTTTCTTAATTAAAAATCGTAATTAACTAATAGCTAGTTCTTTACAATAATACAAATAAAAATCATGAATATATTACTTCAAAAATTTATTACAAAACTAGACACTGCACCATTTTCTAAAATAAGAAACGAAGATTACCTCCCTGCTTTTCAAGAAGGTATCGTTTTGGCAAAAGCCGAAATAGATTTCATTGTTAACAATCCTGAAAACCCTAATTTTCAAAATACAATTGAAGCTTTATCTTTTAGCGGAGATACTTTGGATCGAATTTCAAGTATTTTTTTTAATCTAAATTCTGCTGAAACAAGTGACGAAATGCAAAAAATAGCGCAAGACGTTTCTCCTTTGCTTTCTGAGTTTGGAAATGACGTTCGTTTGAACGCTGCTTTATTTGCCAAAGTAAAAACCGTTTATGACCAAAGAGAATCTTTAAACTTAAATCCAGAGCAAATAACGCTTTTGGACAAACAATATAAAAGTTTTTCTAGAAATGGTGCTAATTTACCTGAAAACAAAAAAAATCAGTTACGAGAAATTGACAAAGAGTTATCTAAACTGAGCTTGCAGTTTGGTGAAAATGTTTTGGCTGAAACCAATGCTTTCGAATTGCACCTTACTGATGAAAATGATTTAGCGGGTTTACCGGAAGGCACTATCGAAGCCGCTCGTTCTTTGGCGAAAGCCCAAGAAAAGGAAGGCTGGATTTTTACCTTAGATCATCCAAGTTACATTCCGTTTGTGACGTATGCAGATAATCGCGAATTGCGCAAAAAAATGGCTATTGCTTTTGGTGCCAGATGTTTTCAAAATAACGAATTTGACAATCAAGAAATTGTTTTAAAAATTGCCAAACTGCGTTTTGAAAGAGCCAATCTTTTAGGTTATAAAACTCACGCCCATTTTGTTTTGGAAGAACGCATGGCCGAAAGCCCTGAGAAAGTGCTGTCTTTTTCGAATGATTTATTGGCCAAAGCCAAACCAGCTGCACAAAAAGAATTTGATCAATTATCGGCTTTCGCTAAAGAATTAGATGGTATCGAACAGCTTGAAAAATGGGACGGTGCTTATTATTCAGAGAAATTGAAACAGCAATTATTCAATTTAGATGACGAGAAATTGAAACCGTATTTTCAATTAGAGAAAGTATTGAACGGTGCTTTCACCATTGCCGAAAAACTATATGGATTAACTTTTACCGAAATTTTCGATATCGATAAATACCATGAAGAAGTAACTACCTATGAAGTAACAGACAAAAACAACGAATTAGTTGCTGTTTTTTATGCCGATTTCTTCCCAAGAAAAGGAAAACGAAATGGCGCTTGGATGACTTCCTTCAAATCACAATATATTAAAGATGGCATAAACGAAAGACCACACATTTCGAATGTGTGCAACTTTACAAAACCTACCGAAACCAAACCATCGCTTTTGACATTTAACGAAGTGACCACTTTATTTCACGAATTTGGTCACGGATTGCACGGAATGTTAGCCAATACCACCTACCCAAATCTTTCAGGAACATCTGTATATTGGGACTTTGTGGAACTACCAAGTCAGATTATGGAAAACTGGTGTTACGAGCCAGAAGCTTTGGCTTTGTTTGCACACCATTATGAAACTGGAGAAGTAATACCGCAAGAATATGTTCAAAAAATCAAAGAAAGCGCTAGTTTTCAAGAAGGTTTAGCTACGATGCGCCAAATGAGTTTTGGATTGTTGGATATGGCTTGGCACGGACAAGACCCAACCAATATTGTAGATATCAAAGCGTTTGAAACCGAGCAATTTGCTTCGACACAATTGTATCCTGATGTTAAGGAAAATGCGATGAGTACTGCCTTTTCACATATTTTTCAAGGAGGATATTCTTCAGGTTATTACAGTTACAAATGGGCCGAAGTATTAGATGCAGATGCTTTTGATTATTTCTTAGAAGAAGGGATATTCAATACAGAAGTCGCCGAAAAGTTCAAAGAAAATGTACTTTCAAAAGGAGGAACAGAACATCCGATGATTTTATACAAACGTTTTAGAGGACAAGAACCAAAACCAGATGCTTTGTTGAAAAGAGCGGGGTTATTATAGACTTTTAGTTTTTAGAAATAGTAGAAACCGAAGTAGCAATGCTTCGGTTTTTTTTATGGAATAAAAAGCAATAACAACCACCAAACTATCGGAATACTTTCCACCCAAAATGAAGTATAGTATTTAGACCGTTGTTCATTGGCGAAAGCCAAGGCAATCGCAATAGCAAAAATCAATGGTAATGAAAAAGATTGAATACTTGTATTGAAATTGATATTGATATTGATATTAAAAAGCTCCAATCCACAAAAAACAACCAACAAAACAAATCCAAGTATTTTGGTATTCTTCACTCCTATTTGTTGAGGAACGGTTCTTAAATTGGAGTTGTCATGCCGCAAATCGATAATTTCGAATATAAGAATCAAAACGAAAATCAAGATAAATCGCTGAATTGATAGTATTCCGATGCTTATTGTTGGCGCAACTGCAGCATTCAACAAAGGTAAAAACACTGTCGCTCCAACCCAGCAAAATGATACAATGTAAATCTTTACTCCTGCCCAATTTCGGGCGTTTTTTTTATTTGGGAAAAATGGAAGCGTATACAGCAATGTCAGTCCTAGAAAAACCACAGCCACTATTTGAGTAATTCGTTCCAACTTAAAAAAGTAATAACCCACCATTATAAAAGCCCCAAAAGTAAACAGCGTAATCCATCGCAGTTGCTTTCTCATTTTTATCTTCTTGGCTCTTGCCAATTCTTCATATTTCACAAAATTATACCCAACAACGGTGCCCCAAAAAGCAAAATAGCCCATTTCATTTTGTTGTGAAATGTGGAATACCAATTGAGTAATTTGTACCAATGCAAAACAGGACAAACCAACATGTATGCTGCTGTTTATATAAAATTGGAGAATACTTTTTAAAACCTTCATTAAACAAATTTAATCAATTGTTAATAAATCAGCCCATTAGTTGAAAAATCCCTATAAAATCAAGTTAAAAAAGGGCTTTATTAAGAGATTAATATTTATTTTTGCACCACAAAAAAACACAACACTTTTATTTCTACACTAAATAGTCTGGATTCGACTGAATTTCAAATATAAATGAATAGTTGAACAATCCCGCTTTTCCTTTAGACTTAAAAAAATAAATAGTAGCTACATAATATGAAAACAGATTCTTTTGCTTTAAGACACATTGGCCCGAGAGAAACCGACTTGCAACACATGTTGAAAACCATAGGAGTTGACTCCATCGAGCGATTGGTATATGAAACTCTTCCGGATGATATTCGTCTAAAAGCGCCTCTTGCTTTAGACCCAGCCATGACCGAATATGAATATTCCAATCATATCGCACAGTTGGGAAGCAAAAACAAAATGTTTCAATCGTACATTGGTTTAGGATACAATCAAGCAATCGTTCCAGCAGTTATTCAAAGAAATATTTTTGAAAACCCAGGATGGTATACTGCTTACACACCTTACCAAGCCGAAATTGCACAAGGTCGTCTAGAAGCTATTTTGAATTTCCAAACTATGGTTGTTGAATTGACCGGAATGGAAATCGCCAATGCTTCTTTATTGGACGAAGCGACTGCCGCTGCCGAAGCTATGGCTTTGCTTTTCGACGTAAGATCACGTGACCAAAAGAAAAACAACACCAATAAATTCTTCGTTTCCGAAGAAATATTACCTCAAACTTTATCGGTTTTACAAACTCGTTCTACTCCAATCGGAATAGAATTGGTTGTTGGAAACCACGAAACTTTTGATTTCTCATCAGACTTTTTCGGAGCTATCCTTCAATATCCAGGTAAATACGGTCAAGTAAACGACTATACTCCTTTTATTGCAAAAGCTGCCGCCAATGAAATAAAAGTAGCCGTAGCTGCCGATATTTTGAGTTTAACAAAACTAACGCCTCCAGGAGAAATGGGAGCTGCAGTAGTGGTTGGAACAACACAACGTTTCGGAATTCCGTTGGGTTATGGTGGGCCACACGCTGCTTACTTTGCTACCAAAGACGAGTATAAACGCTCTATGCCGGGAAGAATCATCGGGGTAACTGTTGATACTAACGGGAATCGTGCGCTACGTATGGCGTTGCAAACTCGCGAGCAACATATCAAACGTGACAAAGCAACTTCAAACATCTGTACCGCCCAAGTTTTACTTTCGGTAATGGCTGGAATGTATGCTGTATACCACGGGCCAAAAGGTTTGCAATATATCGCTAACAAAGTTCACGCATTAACAGCTACTTTGTCAAACGAATTGGAAAAACAAGGTTTGCAACAAACCAACACCGCTTTCTTCGATACTATCGTTATCAAAGCCAATGCTCAAAAAGTGCGCACTATTGCAGAACAAAACGAAGTAAACTTTTACTACATCGACAACAATACGGTTTCTATTTCTTTGAATGAAACGACAAGCATTGCTGATATCAATAAAATCGTTAACATTTTCGCTTCCGCAAATGGTACTCAAGCGACAACTATCGAGACTTTATCCGAAGCCAATCATTTTCCAGAAGATTTAGTTAGAACATCGTCTTTCTTACAACACGATGTTTTCAACCAATACCACTCAGAATCAGCAATGATGCGTTACATCAAAATGTTGGAGCGTAAAGACTTATCATTGAATCACTCAATGATTTCTCTAGGATCTTGTACAATGAAACTGAATGCAGCTTCAGAGATGTTGCCATTGAGCTCTGCACTTTGGAACAACATTCACCCTTTTGCGCCATTAGACCAAGCACAAGGATACCAAGAAATGTTATCTAAATTGGAACAACAATTAAACGTAATTACTGGTTTTGCAGGAACCACTTTGCAACCTAACTCAGGTGCACAAGGAGAATATGCAGGATTAATGGTTATTCGTGCATACCACCAATCTCGTGGCGATCACCACAGAAACATTGCTTTAATTCCATCATCGGCTCACGGAACCAATCCGGCTTCTGCAGCTATGGCAGGTATGAAAGTAGTCGTAACCAAAACATTAGAAAACGGAAATATAGACGTAGATGATTTGCGCGAAAAAGCAATCCTTCACAAAGACAACCTTTCTTGTTTGATGGTAACCTATCCATCGACTCACGGGGTTTTTGAAAGCGCTATTATCGAAATCACACAATTAATCCACGAAAATGGAGGTCAAGTTTATATGGACGGAGCCAATATGAATGCACAAGTTGGTTTGACCAACCCAGCAACTATTGGAGCTGACGTTTGTCACTTGAACCTTCACAAAACATTCGCTATCCCTCACGGTGGTGGTGGACCAGGAGTTGGACCAATTTGTGTAGCCAAACATTTAGTTCCTTTCTTACCTTCTAACCCAGTTATTCCAACAGGTGGAGATAACGCCATCACTGGTATTTCTGCAGCACCTTGGGGATCGGCTCTAGTTTGCTTGATCTCTTACGGTTACATCACAATGTTAGGAGCTGACGGATTAAAAGAAGCTACAGAACACGCTATCTTGAATGCCAATTACATCAAAGAAAAATTAAACGGTCACTACGACACTTTATATTCTGGCGAAATGGGTCGTGCGGCTCACGAAATGATTTTGGAATGTCGTCCTTTCAAACAAAAAGGAATCGAAGTTACCGATATCGCAAAACGTTTGATGGATTACGGTTTCCATGCACCAACCGTTTCTTTCCCGGTGGCAGGAACCTTGATGATCGAGCCAACCGAAAGTGAAAACCTAGAAGAATTAGACCGTTTTTGTGACGCCATGATCTCTATTCGTAAAGAAATCGAAGCGTCTACATTGGAAAACAAAAACAACGTACTTAAAAATTCACCACATACATTGGCCATGCTTACTGCCGAAACTTGGGATTTCCCATACAGCAGAGAACAAGCGGCTTTCCCACTGGATTACATCGCCGAAAACAAATTCTGGCCTACCGTTCGTAGAGCCGATGACGCTTACGGAGACAGAAACCTAGTGTGTAGCTGTGCGCCAATTGAGGCTTACATGGAGAGTTAGATTGCAGGTTGCAGACCGCAGATTTTAGATTATACAAAACCCTTTCAGTATTACAACTGAAAGGGTTTTTCATTTTCATTAGATTCTAAAGCAAAATTAGGAGCAGAACTCTTCCTTTTTTTCATCACCATCACTCCTGCTGTCCGCTATATTCCCGATTAACAAAAACTACGGCAGAAAAGCCTTGTTTTTCTAAATCGGGAGATGCCGCTCCCATCAGGGCTATTTTACCAATTTAGTTTTTCGTAGAAAATTTTAAAAAAAAATGTTGCTATTTCCAATGAAAACCAAACCTAATATTATTCAAACTTTATATTGAAAATCAAATGATAATTATCCTTGTTATTTCATAAAAAAACTTTATAACAAAAAAACAACACTTTGTTATTTATCGTATTTGCAAAAATTAAATGCAATGTTTTTTAAAAATCAATAAAAAATATTCAATAATTTTGCATTATATCTAATATTTCATAATTATATGCGTGCATAGTAAATAATTTACCCATTGTATATTTATTATAATTAATTTAGCCAAAATTTATCTTGAAATTGTCAAAATGAAAATAAAAATAACTGGTATAGGAAGCTATATTCCTGAGAAAAAGATTAGCAACACCGACTTTAGTGAACACGTTTTCTTAAATGAGGATGGTTCTCCTTTTGCTTATCCTAACGAAGTCGTAATTAATAAATTCAAAGGCATTACGGGTATCGAAAAAAGAAGGTATGCCGAGGATCAATATACAGCTTCAGACTTAGCGTTTTTTGCAGCCGAAAAAGCCATTGAAAATGCTGGAATCGATCCAGAAACTTTAGACTATATTATTTTTGCTCATAATTTTGGAGATGTAAAATTTGGAACATCTCAATCGGATATTATTCCAAGTTTGGCCACTAGAGTCAAACATAAATTGCAAATAAAAAATCCTAAATGTGTCGCTTATGACATTCTTTTTGGTTGCCCAGGTTGGATTGAAGGCGTATTGCAAGCCAATGCATTCATAAAATCAGGTATGGCAAAAAGATGCCTCGTTATAGGCGGCGAAACATTATCAAGAGTTGTCGATGCCCATGACAGAGATTCCATGATCTACTCTGACGGCGCTGGAGCTTCGATTATTGAAGCCTCAGACGATGAAAGTGGAATGTTATCCTATGAAAGCGCTACTTATGCCGCTGAAGAAGCCAACTTTCTGTACTTCGGGAAATCATACAATCCAGAATTAGACCCAGATACCAAATACATCAAAATGTATGGTCGTAAAATTTACGAATTTGCATTAAGTAAGGTTCCTGCTGCTATGAAAAGCTGTCTGGATCAAAGTGGTTTAGGGATTGATGATGTTAAAAAAATTCTCATCCACCAAGCCAACGAAAAAATGGACGAAGCTATTATTCACCGTTTTTACAAATTATATGGTCAAACGCCTCCAAAAAACATTATGCCTATGAGCATACATGAACTAGGAAATAGCAGTGTTGCAACTGTCCCTACCCTTTTTGACTTACTGATAAGAGGACAAATCGAAGACCAAGAAATCAACAAAGGAGATGTAGTCATTTTTGCTTCTGTAGGAGCTGGAATGAACATCAATGCTTTTGTCTATCGCTATTAAACTAAGCTGTACGCTTATTTATTTCAAGTCCACTCACTTCTATTTAGTGCAGTGGGCTTTCTTTTTAGAAACAAAATTCAATCTCCTTTCCTTAAAAATTCACACTGCTAAAAACCACATCATTTGTCATTTCGACCAAAGGGAGAAATCACATTATGCGAAACACGAGTGCGATTCCTACTTCGATGGAATGACAAAACTGGCCTTAAAGAAAAGTCAATGAAACAAGTTTGAACAAATTTTAAATTACAAACCCCATTACAAACGGTATACGAATCAGAATCTTTATATTTGCAAACTCAAAAGCAAAAGCGATAGTTAAATAGTAAAAACATGTACGAAAAAACGTTTCCCAATAAAAGATTCAAACATACTTTAGAATTTTTAAGAAAACACATCTCTACTTCACATACCATTTTAGATTTAGGGGTTGAAAATCCTTTTTCAAAAATCATGAAAGAAGAAGGTTACACTGTAAAAAATACAACTGGAGAAGATTTAGATAAAAACCAAACTGTTTTTTCAGAAGGAAAACAAGATGTAGTAACCGCTTTTGAAATTTTCGAACACTTACTCAATCCATACACTATTTTAAACGAAATAAAATCGGATAAATTAGTAATATCAATTCCATTGCGATTGTGGTTCTCTTCTGCCTATCGCAGTAAAACAGACATGTGGGACAGACATTACCATGAATTTGAAGACTGGCAATTGGACTGGTTATTGGAAAAAACAGGATGGAAAATCATCGACAGCCAAAAATTTACACATCCCGTTAAAAAAATTGGTTTTCGCCCTTTATTGCGATTTTTTACTCCAAGATATTATATTGTGTACGCAGAAAAAAGCCCCCTAACCCCCGAAGGGGGAATTAAAGACTAAACAATTAGTATTAGTTTTTAATAGACAAATCTGCAAATACAGCATTAAGAATCATTTCTATGAAGTTACAACAAAACACCAATAGTAGTACAAACTCCCCCATCGAGGGCTGGGGGGCTTATTACATCGTAATTCCGACTTACAACGAAGAAGCTTTTATCGCATTGACCTTGCAATCCTTGATTTCGCAAACTGTTTTGCCCAAAAAAGTAGTGGTTGTCAATGATAATTCTACCGATAAAACTGCCGAAATTGTTCTAGCTTTCGCCAAAGACAATCCGTTCATTACTTTGGTAAACAAAACTTCCAGCGCAATTCATTTACCCGGAAGTAAAGTGATTCAAGCTTTTCAGAAAGGATTCGAAACTTTGGACGAAGATTACGATTTAATCGTAAAAATTGATGCCGATTTAATTTTTCCTTCCAATTATTTTGAAACCATAATTAAACATTTTCAATCCGATTCAACAATTGGAATGGCCGGTGGATTTTGTTACATCGAAAAAAATGGTGATTGGATTTTAGAAAACCTAACCGACAAAGATCATATTCGAGGCGCATTAAAAGCCTATCGAAAAGAAACCTTTCAACAAATTGGAGGTTTAAAACCTGCAATGGGCTGGGACACCGTTGACGAATTGCTTTGCAAATACTACAATTGGAAAGTAGTCACAGATGCTTCTTTACACGTAAAACACCTCAAACCAACTGGAGCTAATTACAGTAAAACAGCACGTTATAAGCAAGGAGAAGCTTTTTATACACTGGGATATGGTTTCTGGATAACAGCAATAGCCTCAATAAAATTGGCTGTAATGAAAAAGAAACCACTTTTATTTTTAGATTACATCAAAGGTTTTTGGAAAGCTAAAAAGGCCAAAACACCATTATTAGTAACCAAAGAACAAGCCCGCTTTATTCAAAATTATCGTTTACAAAAAATGAAAGATAAATTGTTTTAATGTTTTACTCTTCTGAAATTAAAAACAAAATCTGAAATTCCAACAAAATACAGTATTTTTGCGTTCTTGTATTCTTTACTGAATACTGTAAACTGTAAACTGAATACTTAAAAAATGATGCTCATTCGCTATACCACCCAGATTGGAAAATATTTATTGATGTGGGTTGAAATTTTTAAAAAACCTACAAAGTGGTCTGTAATGAAAGGACTTATTTTCAAGGAAGTCGATGATTTAATTGTTGGATCATTGGGAATAGTTGCTTTTATTTCATTCTTCGTTGGCGGAGTGGTTTCTATGCAAACTGCTTTGAATCTAACGAATTCATTTATACCTAAATATCTTATCGGATATGCTACGCGTCAATCGGTGATTTTAGAATTTGCTCCAACATTCATGTCTATCATTATGGCAGGAAAAATGGGTTCTTTTATAACATCAAGCATAGGATCGATGCGCGTTACCGAACAAATCGACGCACTGGAAGTTATGGGAGTCAATTCCCTTAATTATTTGGTTTTCCCCAAAATAATCGCATTACTTTTATACCCTTTCCTTATTGGCATTGGAATGTTTCTAGGGATTACTGGTGGTTATATAGCAACGGTTTATGGTGGTTTTGGAGCAAATATTGATTTTATCGAAGGTATTCAAAGAGATTTTATTCCATTTCACATAGTTTATGCTTTCACCAAAACGTTTATTTTTGGAATGTTATTAGCAACCATTCCTTCATTCCACGGTTATTATATGAAAGGTGGAGCACTAGAAGTTGGAAAAGCAAGTACCGTTTCGTTTGTTTGGACATCGGTTACCATCATCTTGCTCAATTATATTATTACCCAATTACTTTTAACAAAATGATAGAAATAAAAAATATAGAAAAATCATTTGGCGGTGTCAAAATTCTTAAAGGAATTTCTTGTGTTTTTGAGGCAGGAAAAACGAATTTGATTATTGGACAAAGTGGATCTGGGAAAACCGTTTTATTAAAGTCATTATTGGGAATTCATACTCCAGAAGTAGGAACCATTTCTTTTGATGGGAGAATATATTCCAACCTTAATTCGGATGAAAAAAGAGAAATCCGAACCGAAATTGGCATGCTTTTTCAAGGAAGTGCTCTTTTTGACAGCATGACTGTTTCGGAAAACGTTGGGTTCCCTTTAAAAATGTTTACAAACGATAGCAATGCCAAAATTCAAAAAAGAGTTGATTTTGTATTAGAAAGGGTAAACCTCGTAGGCGCCCACAAAAAACTACCTTCTGAAATTTCGGGAGGAATGCAAAAAAGGGTTGCTATTGCAAGAGCCATTGTAAACAATCCCAAATATTTGTTTTGTGATGAGCCCAACTCCGGACTAGATCCAAATACTGCTATTTTGATTGATAATCTAATCAAGGAAATCACAGTAGAATACAATATTACAACGGTTGTAAATACGCATGATATGAATTCCGTAATGGAAATTGGGGATCATATTTTATTCCTAAAAAATGGCTTAAAAGCTTGGGAAGGAACCAAAGAAGAAATTTTCCTAACCGAAAATGAGGCTATAGTCGAATTTGTTTATTCATCTGAATTATTCAAAAAAGTACGAGAAGCGTATCTAAAAGGATAACATACTAAATAAAATAAAAAAAGGCTAGAAATAAATTGTATAAATTATTTCTAGCCTTTTCTATTTACAAGCTAAACTATTTCAACTGAGAAACGATTCCTTTAATTTCCTGTTCCTTGCTTTTAGGGTAAATCAACAAGACAGAATCTTTATCTACTATTATATAATCATCAAGTCCATCCACAATTACTTGTTTACCTACGGCAGTTCTAATGATATTATTCGAAGCATTTTGCAACAAAACAACGGCATTAACTACTGCATTGTTATTGTCATCTTTTGGTAATTTTTCATGCAGTGAACCCCAAGTACCAAGGTCATTCCAATCAAAAGTAGCTGGAAGTACATATACATTTTTCGCATTTTCCATAATTGCATAATCAATGGAAATATTTTCTGCATTAGGATAATTTTCTAGTATAAAAGCACTTTCTTTCTCGGTATTGTAAACTTCATACCCCTTCATAAAAAGTGCAAACATCTCAGGTTGAAATTCTTCAAAAGCTTTCAAAATAGAACGCACACTCCAAATAAAAATCCCTGCATTCCACAAATAATTTCTGCTTTGAATAAATAGTCTAGCTGTTTTTGAATCTGGTTTTTCTCTAAATTGTATTACTTTTTTTATCGAACGACTATCCAATTTATCAAATTCAATATAACCATAACCTGTATTGGGAGCTGTTGGTAAAATTCCCAAAGTCATCAATGATTCTTCTCTTTCGCATAAATCGAAAGAACGTTGCAAATTGGCCACAAACTGCATTTCATCTTCAATCCAGTGGTCGCTTGGTGCCACAACCATTACGGCATTTGGGTTTATTTTTTTTATTTTCAAAGAAGCGTACAAAATACAGGGAGCGGTATTTCGCATGGCAGGTTCCAATACAATTTGTTCTTGGGTTACCATTGGCAACTGCTCCAAAATCAAATCATTGTAGCTTTCGTGGGTTAGAATCAAAATATTCTCTTTTGGAATAATTTGAGAAAGCCTACTAAATGTTTTCTGAATTAAAGTCTCTCCTGAACCCAACATATCATGAAACTGCTTCGGAAATTCTCTTGTACTTACTGGCCAAAATCGAGAACCAATTCCACCAGCCATTAATATTGCGTAATAATTTTTATTCATTTTATGCTTTTTATGTTTGCTTTTGAAGCAAAACTTCATTTATATTTAACTACCCCGGTAACAACTCCACCTCAGCATTTGGGTTAAATAAATACAACCGTCCAGAACTGATTTCCAAACATTCATATCGTTTGGTACGTACAGCAATCTTTTTAAATATCTTTCCATTTGATATTCTAAAAACACTACCGTAAGGAATGTCAAAGATATAGCTTTTATCATTTGGTTTATCATACTGTTTTAAGGCTAATGCCAATGTAGTATCTGTATCACTACTCGCAGTGGGATTGCGAAAATGCCTAGCCAACAATGGCAATAAATGATTCGGAAAAATCTCTGGCCGAATATAAGGCACCATCAACCTTTGAAAAGAATGCTTCCACTCCTCTCCGTGTGGTTTTATATTTCTACCAAATTTTTCAAACGCCACTAAATGTGAAATTTCATGAATCAACGTTATCAAAAACTTGTATTTATTAAGGCTAGAATTTACTGTAATTTCATGTTTACCATTCAAACCCTTTCGATAATCACCATGCCGAGTTTGCCTCTCATTGACAATTTTGAGATGCACTTGATGTGTAACAATCAGTTCAAAAACTGGTTTCACGGCATGTTCTGGAAGGTATTTTAAAAGTGTATCAGACAATTATATGAGATTTTGACAAGTGATAATTTTTAAACTGAATATAGATCAACAATTATTAGAGCAAGCTTGAATTTTAAACTTATTCCAATTTTTAAATATTAAAATATTTTAAATACCCATTATTTAAATCCTTTTTCAAATTTCCATCAGCATCAAAAAAATTATTGTAATCTTTTTGAAGTCTTAAATTTTTTTCTTCTATTTCTCTAACTTTAGACTTACTAATATCTAATCCTTTGGATTTTTCTACATACTCCAAACTACTTTTAAAATCATTCAAAAACAAAAAACTAGAAGCTATATTCATATAACAAACCCATATCGCCTCTTTTTGTTTTTTATCATTTACATCAAATTCTTTCGAATATGCTTCCATCTTTAAAATAAAATTTCCTAAGAAATTTTTACTTGCAACAACATAATTATAACTTTCTTTAGCCTTACTACTTTCAAATGCATTAACATTATCTCCTTTAATCTGCAAATTATGATTTTTTACAAATTCTGAATTTTCTTCTAATGTCAATAAATTGGTTTGATTCTCTGAATTAGCTTTTTTCCAATTTTTAAAAAGATCAATCTCTTCATTAATTTTTTTATAAAATGGGTTTTTATCTTCTTTAGACATCCTAGAAAAGAAATAGGTATTTGAAAAATACTGAACATCTAACCAAGAAGATAATGCGGGGGCAACTGTATTTTGGATTGAATGAATTAACTCATTAGCAATTAAATTTTCCTCTATGTATTTATTTAGATAGCTTATTACTTCAGCTTTAGTTTTGAAATTATAAATTCTACGCGTTCCATCTGCATTTGTATCACCCCCAGGCGATGAATGCACATTTTTCACATTAATTGTTTTCTCCAAAAAAATTTGATTTGTCAAGCTGTTTTTCAATTGGCAAACTACATTATACCCATAAAAAACTTCATAATAATAAGGCATTTCTGCACCATTGCTTTGTTTTATTTCTCCATAATAGCTAATATCTTTTATCTTTACTTCAGCAATAAATTTACCTTCTATTTTATTACAATCTTTTTCATAACGCAAATTGACGAGTGAAGATAATCCATTCATCAACTGGTCTTCTCTAAAAAAAGTATTATATTCTAATCTAGATCTTGATTGCATAGCTTCACCATCAATAATAACTTTAGTTGGCTGAGCTGACAAATCTAAATTCACGCAAAAAGATTGATACTCATTTGTAATATACTTTTCAGGAAAACCGAAACTATAAAAAGTCTGATAATCACTTTTATAGGATTGAGCATTTAAGGGTATTGATACAAAAAAACAAAATAATACAATTTTAAATACACGCATTGTTACATTCATGGTAGGTTTGGTTAGATTTAAAAAAATAAAAAATAATATGCTGTATGAAACAAAAAAAATTAAGGTAGTGAGGAATTAAGGATTCGTAGAAGAAACGGGCAATACTTTACCATTAAAATATTTATTTCCAGTAAGCGTAAAATCAAAAATATAATTGGCCATTTCACTGGCAGAAAGTGGTGCTTGATAACCTGGAAATGCTTCATTTAGCATTTCGGTTTGGACAGAACCCAATGCCAAAACATTAAATGAAATTCCTTGTTCTTTATACTCTTCAGCCAATAATTCAGACAAGGTAATTACAGCTCCTTTGCTCGAACTGTAAGCAGCTAATCCTGCAAATTTAAGACTTCCTTGCACGCCTCCCATTGAACTTATGGTTACAACATGACTCCCTTTTTGTAAAAAAGGCAAACAAATACGCGTCAGATTGGCCACGCCAAAAACATTAACTCTATAAATATTTTCGAAATCCTCTTGGGTTGTTTCTGAAAAAGGTCTTAATAATAAGCTTCCTGCATTATGAACAATAGCATCAATGTTCTTCCAAGTTCCCGACAAAAAATCAGTAACTTGTTGCAACTCTTCTTCATTGGACAAATCAACCGAAAGACAGGTGATATTTTTATTCGCAAGTAATTGTTGGTTTATTTTTCTAGACAAAGCAAGCACCTGATGTCCCGCATCGGCAAATTGTAAAGCCAACTCCAAACCAATTCCCCTGCTAGTTCCTGTAATAATAATATTTTTCATTCGAGGATAATATATGTTTTTATGGATCCCGATAGCTATCGAGAGTTATCATTATTTTTTACTTCTAATTTATTTTTGGAATCACGCCGATTTCATAGGGCAAAAATAGTCAAAACAGTGAAAAAATATTCACAAACTTTTACAAATGCAAAAAAACAAATTGCCATATTAATTCCTTGTTTGAAAAATATCGCTTTAATTTTATATATTTTTGCAAAACAAATCCAATTAGAATTCTTAAAATGATTGAAAACATACAATTTGAAGTAGCAAAAAACTCAGATATTGAAGGCGTATTGGCCTTACAAAGTATTTATTTAGTTTCGAATATGACCGAAGAAGAAAAGGCTTCAGGGTTTGTAACTACTCCGTTTTCGATAGAACAATTGCAAGAAGTTATCCGACAAGAAGGTTTGTTTATTGCCAAAGACAACAACAAAATTATTGCTTATATTTTTGCTGCAAGCTGGGATTATTTCAGTCAGTGGGCTATTTTTAACCACATGACTCCAATGCTGCCTAGTCTTTCTTTCAAGGATTTTAAGATGACAGACCGCAATACTTTTCAGTATGGCCCAATTTGTATTGACAAAAAATACCGAGGAAAAGGTTTGATCAATCCTTTCTTTGATTTTATGAGAATCCACCTAATGAAACGTTTTCCAGTAAGTATAACTTTCATTAACAAAACCAATATGCCTTCTCAAAAAGCACATATTGAAAAACTGAAATGGGCTGTTATTGGCGATTTTGAATTCAACAATAATAACTATTTTATTTTGGGATATGATATGAGTCAACCGGCTATCGGATAGTTTTCTTTAAATATTTTTTATAGACTTTGCGAGCCTGAAAACAAGCCAAACCAATAAAAAAGAGTGGAATTACAATTGGTATAATAATTTTGGAATAATCCAATATTTTTTGAGATAACGAATCCAACAAAACGATTACGGACAGCATACCCGAAAAGGTTCCTAACAAGGTACCTAAGATATAATGAAATTTAAGTTTCTTGGATAAAGTTATGTATTTGGCATTCATCAAATATAAATTCCAGCCCATCCAAAAAGGAATTTGCAGAAAATTTAATCCGCACAAAACCATTCCTATCAAAAAGGGAGAATATTGAATATAATCTTCTAAAAAATTATGTTCTTGAGTCGTTTGATTCGAATAAGTATAAAAAGCAAAAGCAATCAATAATAGAAAAAAGACCGCAAAGAAATCAATGCTTTTCATCAATTTTTTATTTTCTGCCAATTGGTTTGAAAAAATAACGGTAAAATAAACAACAACAGCTTCAACAACAATCACGCCCAATAAATAAGAAACTAAGGAGTTTATCCCTAATTTTGACAAAACCTCAACTCCAATAATATTCAAATACCCAAGAGGAAGTGAACCCACAAAGCTTACGATAAATCCAACTATTATATTTTTGACGGCTTTCATTTATTAGAAATTGATGATTTTTTTGTTCTGCTCTTGATGTAAATTGAATTCTTTCATTCCGATTTTATGTGCAAGATACGGAAAACCCAATTTACAATTGGCGACGCTTATTTCATACATAAACGTGATATGACGTGCAAGTTCTTTCCATGCAAAAATCAAGGAATGTTTGGGATCATAAATATGAGTTGGCTCGCTTGCTGCTCCATTTAACTCGACAACCGAAAAATTTTTCCCTTGTTCTAATTCCTCAAAAGTGTTGTACATTATATCCAACCTTCCAAAATGAAAACCAGGAATTTGTACACACATTTCGTTAAAAGTGTCGGTAAGTTTTGGTGTTATCCAATGACTTCCGTCTATAAATTTGGCTCCACGAGCATGATTCCCATAAGGCACAAGATTTATTTTTTCGCCTACAGGCAAAACCGTCTGCAATTTACTTCCATATTCTTGTTTGAGTACTTTTAACTGCAATTCGTATCTGGGATTTTCTTTTATTAATTCTTCAATTGTTGCCACTCCATTTCCAGTAATGATTAGAAATTCTTTGGCGACTATACCTGTAATTCTCCCTTCCTTTTCGTGCGGATAGCGTACATAAAAAACACCTATTTCCTTCTCATACGGAATCAAATCTTGTACAATAAAATCAAAATTGGCTTTTTCGGAATACTGTTTTAAATCTGTTTCGGTCTCAATTTTTTTTACGGCTGAACCGCGTAATCCAATATCGGGTTTGGCTATAAAAGGATATCGAATCCCAGCATTTTCTATTACATTATTTATTGCATCAATAGAAGTTCTAGCTTTTACCAATTCAGTTTTCGGGTAATAATTTTGTGGAATTAAATTATAAATCTGTTTTTTGCTTTCCATCATAAAACCACCATTTTTGATGGTTGGATTGGAAGCATTAAAAAAGAAAATAGATCTAGCCTTGATCGAATAATAGGCCCATAGAAAATAAATTGGGATATAAACAATTTGGAAAGGCCAGTATTCCCAGTGGGTCAATTTATGAATGAATAGTTTCAATTTGCTGCTTGTTTGTGAGCTTTGTCAAAGTTTAAAACTTTGACAAAGCTATTAAATAGATATAAATGTTTTGGAATACTCCTTATTAGCAATCAAGTCAAGATGTTTTAGAACCACTTTGTTTTTCTCGATTACAGCTTGTGTAATACTCAAGGTTTTCAGTTCATTGTTTCGATTAATCACCAAGCCATGTTCGTTGTTATCCGTTTCTGTATAGCGATGAAAATACAGCATTTTTTCTTCGGTAATTTCAGGATTGGCATCTAAAAAAGAATAAAACCAATTCGAACGTTGCTCTCGAATGTCTTTTGAATAAAGAGTTGATGATGACCAAACATAATTTTTATCCGCATCTAAAGCTATAGTTGATTTTTCAACTCCATTCCAACGCAATTGAAAAAGGTGTTTTTCCTGAAACAAAACTAATGTAAAAGGCTCGATGTTTTCTAAACCAATTTCATTCCAAAATTCCTTTGGCGAAATGCTACTAATCATTTCAAGCACAATCAACCCTCGACTTTTACGATAGGGTAAATGTACTTCGTGCTTTTCATCTGCTCCATTAAGCAAAACCAAAACCGTCCTGTTTTCATCTACCACATACCAACTTCCCCCAGCTTTAGGGTCTTTTGGATAAATGATGTTTTTTTCGTTCAATGTGTAATTTTTGGGAGGAATAGCACTCGGTCGGATTATTTTTTCATCACGATTGGAGGTTATGATAATTGTATCATTGGCACAAACAAAACTTACTGTACACATTGTTTTCTATATTCAATTGTAGAACGTGCCACTCCAAAATTGGAACCAACGGTTATTTTTTCAGATTTTAAAATTGCCACTTTAATCAGTGCCTGATGATGAATACAATGTTCCAAATTATATAGCAATTCTCGGTAATAATTGCTTTGTATTTGAATTGATTCGCCATCAATTAGCTGTTGTAATTCTATATTTTTGTTTTCTTTCGAGATATTATTTTTGACATCCAAAATCATTAGAATAGCAAAATGGGTATCAGTTTGAATCTGTTTATTTCGATCTCTTTTATCATAATTCACGATTCCTGAATCATAATTTCGGTTCAAACACTGAAACATTTCAACAATATGCCGCGTATGTTCCCCAATACTAGAGCCACTCAATTCAAAACAAACTTCTGAATATTCCTCATCAGACAATTGACTAAGCAATTCAGTCAATTCGTCCAGACTATTATTTATGGATGGAATTAGCATATTATAATTTCAATTTTAAGTAGTTGACAATTTTACTTTTATTCCAATAAATTAATGCAATACAACAAAGAAAGGTAATTATTGCTAAAATAAATAACTCCCCGCCATCCTTTTTCACTTCGATTCCCAATACAAAAAGATGCGAAAAAATAGCGCCAAGCATTACTCCTGCTCCCATCAGTGAACCTAACAAAGTAGTTCTGGGAATTAGGATTAAAATAGCAGCAATTAACTCGGCTATTCCGGAGCCAATTCTTCCATACGGTTCTATTCCCAAGGTCGAGAAAATATAAACACTTTCCTCGGCTCCTGTAAATTTAAAATACAGTGTTTGCAATAAAATTATGGCTGCAGTTAAACGCAAAACCCACATAAAGATTGATGTTTTCATACTGTTTTTATTTAATTATTTTCTTCCAATTAGCATCTGCTTTTGCTTTCAGACTAGCTTCGTCTTTATTCCAGCTTTTTAAAGTATTGTTGAAAAACGCATTATAAAACAAATACAATTTCCCGTCAATAATTTTGAATGTTTCGGGATTAATTTCAACTTTTTCAGCTGCGCTACCCATCGCATAAGCGCACCAACCCCCGTATTGAGGCTCAAAGTTAGAGGGGGTTTTTAAGAAAATTTCTTTGTTTGTTGCCGAAGAAAATTGATATACCACTCCATCGTATGAAGCTAAAACTTCTTTTCTGCCTTTAATAGCTTTGCCTTGTTTAAAATAAGAAACGGGGTCGTAACCTTGAATGGCGACTTTATTCGCCAAATTATATTCGGATAATTTTTTGCTCACACTTTGTGCAAATGATGGCGAAGAGGTAACGGCAATCAACAACATTATAATTACTCTTTTCATTATAGCTTTTTTTTGTTTATCTATTTTGACATTACAAATGTAAAGCAGTAAAAAAGAGCAAAATGTCAGGTAGTTTACATTGGAGGCAAAGTTTTTCTAAATCAATTGACTGCCTTGGCAAAACCAACCCTGTCGCGATACATCTGAGGAGAAACATCCGCATTGGTTTTAAAGAAACGACTAAAATAATGCTCATCGTCATAGCCGAGTTCATAGGCAATTTCTTTTACCGGTTTATTCGTTAAATATAACTCCCTTTTGGCTTCGATGATAATGCGTTCTGCAATTAAATTGGTCAATGTTTTATTGAAGTGATTTTTGGTAATTTTGGCTAAAGCTTTTGGTGAAATATTCAGTAAATCAGCATAATCACTGGCAGAATGTTTGGTTTTGAAATTTTGTTCAATGAAATTTTTTAAGTTTTGAAGAATAAATGGCGCCGTATTTTCTTCTATTGGTACAAGTTCTTTTGGCTGTTGTTCTTTTTTTAATCGAGAAGCAGTAATGAGGAAAATTTTCAAATAGGATATTAATAATTCATATTGTGCCAAAGCAGGATTTTGTATTTCCATCTTCATTTGTTCCAAAACCATATTGAATGTAGCTTTAGCCGCTTCATCAATCAACACATACGGTGGTTCATAAATATTATTGAACAAAACCCCATTGCAAGCTACTTCATCATGGTGTTTCATAATGCAGAAAAAGTCAGGATGAAAATGAATCACTTTACCTTCTATAAACCCATCAGACGACAGCATAAAAGGCTGATAAGGCGCAAAAGCCAATAATTGATTTTCTGAAAAATCATATTCTGAAAAATCAACTTTTACTTTGCCACTCCCTTTTTGAACCCAAATCAAAGAATAATAATTCAATCGCTGAATGTGATCAAAACAAGAATTATTTTGAAAAGAAAAAAGTTTGAAAGCCAAATTTCCATTTTGAGGATTGACTAAAGTAAAAGTGGAGGAATCAATCATACTATTTAGTTTTAAACAAATTTAGCTTAAACCAGCATTTTCTAGTTTGTCTTTCAGCATTTTATTTTCTGCTTCTAGTTTTGAAATAAAATCGAGTTGTGGTTTAAAAGCGATTTGAATTTCTTCTACTGAAAAGCGCGGCGTGATGTGTTGCGGACAGTTCCAATCGTACGCTTCAATATGAAAAAGAATCATGCGTTCCGGTCGGTATTGATATTCTGCTAAATCGAGTTTGTTTAATAATTCTGGATTGTCTTTTAATTCAACAATCTCCGCTCTAGCAAAAATTTTCAATCTTGCTCTTGCGGGATAATCCATCATGATCAGGGCTACATTGGTATTGGTTGCAAAATTCCCAACGGAGATGTATTGTTTGTTTCCTGAAAAATCGATAAAACCAATTGTATTTTCATCCAAGACTTTTACAAAGCCTTTGGGGCCACCACGATGTTGAATGTAAGGGAACTTTTTTACGCCAATTGATGCTAAATAGAAACTATCTCGATTGCTAATAAAACCCATTTCATTTTCGGATAAACCGTCAATGATATTGAATTTTTCCATTCGTTCATAGCTTTTTCGACTGCCATGCTTTTCTTGTAGCGCTTTGACAGCATCCGAAAATGCTATTGCTGCAAAATTTTTAGCCATGAGAAATTATTTAAATTTTCTGTCATTCTCGTCTATTGGCAAATCATTGATACTGGCAAAACGCTGACGCATCAAACCATTTTCGTCAAATTCCCAGTTTTCGTTTCCGTAGGCTCGGAACCATTGACCTTCGGCATTATGGTATTCGTATTCAAAACGAACTGCTATTCGGTTTTCGCGGAAACCCCATAACTCTTTTTTGAGTTTATAATCGAGCTCTTTCTCCCATTTTCCTTTCAGGAATTCTTTAACGGCTTCGCGACCATTGATAAAATCGGTTCTGTTCCGCCATTCGGTGTCAATGGTGTAGGCCAAAGCAATGCGTTCTGGGTCTTTGCTGTTCCAAGCATCTTCGGCAAGTTGCACTTTTTGCAAAGCGGTTTCCATGTTAAAAGGTGGAAGTGGATGTCTTTGTTCCATGATAATTAAGTTTGTTTAAATAGAATGCAAACCAACTCCAATGGAATTAGTTTGCACTTTTTGAATTTTAAAAAATAAATTATAAAGTTGGTGCCAAAGGAAAATCAACTGGCACTTGAGTTAAATTATGCAAATAGTTCATCGCTGTTTTATCACTTACCTGAAGAATTAAATCTACCAAATTTTCATTCGTAAAACCTTGAGCAAAGAGAGCTGCGACCAATTCTGGATTAGCATTTCCTCTTGTTTTGGTAATTTCAGCAGCCAATTGTACCAAAGAATTCAGTTTGGCATCCGTAGCTTTTCCTCTTCTGATGTCTAATAATTGTTCATCTGTAAAACCATTCATTTTCCCAATAACCGTATGAGCACTTTGGCAATAAATACAATTATTAACTTGGCTTACGATTAAATTTACTGCTTCTTTTTCTTTATTGGATAAAGAAGTTTTAGCATTTTGATAGGCTAAATATCTTTCCAACCCATTTTTTGAATAGGCAATTGTTGCATATAAATTTGGAACAAATCCTAATGCTTTTTGTAAATTATCAAAAATTACTTGATTGTTTTCTGAAACTTGTTCTCTTGTTGGAACTGAAAATGTTGTAGTTGTCATTTTATTTTTCTTTAAAATTGCTTGTCGATATTGACATTACAAAGATGCGACAGCTTTAAAAGTTATAAAATGGACAAAAAACGCAAGGTGATGGACAATTTTCCTTCCTCAAAATAAAACCCACTACTTAACAACAAAAGAAAAAGTTAGATAAACTACAATTTAGTAATATCTTCAATAATTATTTCTTTTCGATTGTAATGTAATAAGCCGTTGGATTCCATTTCATTTAGTAATTGAGTGGCGGTTTGTCTGGAAGTACAAATCACTTGAGCCATATCATTTTGGGTAAGATAATTTTCAATAACGACTTTATTTCCGATGCGTTTACCTTCTTTATCGGCCCAATCTTTCAGGAATTGATAGAGCCTCGTTTTGGCATCTTTAGAAATCAAATTGGAGTAACTGTTTTTAATCCGTTTCATTTTCAATCCTACAAACTTGGTATACGACAAGGCCAAACTTGGGTTTTGGAGTAATAAGTCTTCAAAATCGGATAGTAAGAAACTACAAATAATAATTTCGTCAGTCAGTGCTTTTGCATACTCATTGGAATTGGCATCACTTTCTAAAGTCAATTCGCCAAACAAATCTCCTTTTTGAATAATGTCTTTGATGGTTTCATTTCCGTCTTCATCGACTGCAACAATTTTGATATTTCCTTTTTTGAGCAAAAAAACTCGAGGTACATCCGAAGAAGAAAAGTAAATAATGTCCCCTTTTTTGGCTTTTTTAAAACCGGTAATAATGCACAACTGCTTAATTTGTGACATACTCAATGTCCAAAACAACTTGTGATCCCTAAGGTACCAATATTTTAATTCGTCGTACATAGGAGTAAATATAGTATTTTTTCAAAACAAAACACCATTAAGAAAATAAGTTCCATTAAGATCTTATACCTTAATTTGCCTTATCCCTTAATGGTGTATTTTTATTCTTATTTTCTTTCTAGGAAACCAAACCTCTTGAAATCACAATACGTTGAATTTCTGAAGTTCCTTCATAAATCTGAGTTATTTTTGAATCTCGCATCATACGTTCTACGTGATACTCGGCAACATAACCATTTCCGCCGTGAATTTGAACCGCTTCATTGGCCACTTCCAAAGCAATTTCAGAAGCATACAATTTGGCCATTGCTCCAGAGTGTGCAATATCTTGTCCTGCATCTTTTTCACAAGCTGCTTTCATTACCAGTAACCTTGCAGCCGTAACTTTTACATACATATCTGCCAATTTAAAAGCAATGGCTTGATGTTTGAAAATCTCTTTCCCAAAAGCTTTACGTGCTTGAGAATATTTCAATGCCAATTCATAAGCACCTGTAGCAATTCCTAAAGCTTGTGACGCAATACCGATTCGACCTCCATTCAATACGTTCATCGCAAAAGCAAATCCAAAACCGTCTGCACCAATTCTATTTTCTTTGGGCACTTTGACATCTGTAAACATCAAAGAATGTGTATCGCTCCCACGAATTCCCATTTTCTTTTCTTTTGGACCAATCTCAAATCCCGCCCATCCTTTTTCTACAATAAAAGCATTGATTCCTTTATGTCCTTTTTCAACATCTGTTTGAGCAATCACCAAATATGTAGAAGCCGTACTTCCGTTGGTAATCCAGTTTTTAGTTCCATTCAATATATAATGATCTCCCTTATCAATAGCGGTTGTTTTTTGAGAAGTAGCATCCGATCCTGCTTCTGGCTCAGACAAACAAAAAGCACCAATAACATCTCCTTTTGCCAATGGTACCAAATATTTCATTTTTTGTTCTTCGCTACAATATTTTTCCATTCCAGCACATACTAGAGAGTTGTTTACGGACATGATTACTGCAGCCGAAGCGTCAACTTTTGCAATTTCGGTCATGGCCAAAACATAAGACACACTATCCAATCCAGAACCTCCATATTTTGGATCAACCATCATTCCCAGAAAACCAAGTTCAGCCATTTTTTTGACTTGTTCTGTAGGAAATTTAGAGAACTCGTCTCTCTCTATTACACCTTCCAATAATTCAGTTTGAGCAAAATCTCGAGCTGCTTGCTGAATCATTAATTGTTCTTCGGTTAGATTAAAATCCATAATAATATAAAATAAAAATTGGTTTTTGTTTTAAAAATGTTGTCAAAGGTAATTTTTAATTATGAAATTTTCAATTTTGAATCGTAAATTTGGCCTATGAAAAAAGATTACTATAACGTTATCGGAGTGATGTCAGGAACTTCGCTTGATGGGGTCGATTTGGCTCATATTCAATTTGAAATAAAAAATCATAAATGGGCATTTAAAATCCTAGAATGCGAAACTATTTCTTACGATATAAATTGGATTTCGGTCTTAAAGACAGCTGTAGATTATACAAAAATTCAATTAGATGAATTAAACAAGAACTATACACAACTTTTAGCATCAATCATTTCAAATTTTATAGACAAACATTCTTTAAAAGATTTGGATGCTGTTTGCTCGCATGGACATACTATTTTACACCAACCCCAAAACGGATTTACACTTCAAATTGGTAATTTAACCGAAATAGCAAAATGCACTCATCAAAACGTTGTTTGCGATTTTAGAGTTCAAGATGTTCAATTAGGAGGTCAAGGAGCGCCCTTGGTCCCAATAGGTGATCGTATTTTATTTTCAGAATACGATTATTGCATGAATTTAGGAGGTTTTTCGAATGTATCATTTGAAGAAAATGAGCAAAGAATTGCTTTTGATATTTCACCAGTAAATACTGTTTTGAATTTTTACGCCAATCAATTGGGGCTAGAATATGATAATAAAGGAGAAATATCAAGAACAGGGAAATGCAATCCGATTTTACTTGCCGAATTGAATGCATTAGATTTCTATCAAAAAAAATACCCAAAATCCTTGGGGTTTGAATTTGTTAAAGAAACCGTTTTACCAATAATTGAAAAACATAAAATTTCTATAGCCGACAAATTAAATACCTTTAGTGAGCATATAGCAATACAAATAGCTTTAGCATTGCCCAAAAAAGAAGGATCCTTATTCACAACTGGAGGTGGTGCCTATAATGATTTCTTAATAGAACGCATTCAAGCAAAACTTCCTGAAATGAATATTATCATTCCTCCTAAAAAAATTCTGGAATTCAAAGAAGCTTTAATTTTTGCCTTACTGGGTGTTTTGAAACTTCGTGGAGAAATTAACGCACTAAAAAGTGTAACTGGTGCCAAACAAGATCATAGTACTGGAGTTCTTTTTCTAAATAAATAAGAAAATTAGCTTCTAAAATCATAAAAGAACCATTAGTGTTTTCAAATTATTGTCCTTAAAATTCAAATTTGCGATAACAAACTCTTTTAAAGGTAAGTAATTATTTACCAGTACTTTGAAGTTTCATCCAAAAAACTATCTATTTCATTGTATTTTAGTTATATATCTAAAAAAAAACAATATTGCTTGTAATTTCTCTAAATTATAATATTATTTTTGCCCAAAAATAAAAATTCCATAATTTATGAAAAAAACATTATTAATAATTGCTATTGTTATTTCTGCCCTATTTTCTGAGGTAAATGCTCAAAAACAAATCGTGTTTGAAGGAGTAACAATACCAAGAACTATGACATTTGAAAATAAAACATTGCAACTTAATGGTGCTGGATCAAGATCAAAGATGTGGGTAGAAGTTTACATTCAAGCATTGTATTTGTCTATATTATCACAGAATCCAAAAGAAATTATAAATGACAATTTAGAAATGTCAATTCGAATTCAAATCACCTCTCCATTAGTTTCCTCTGGAAAATTAACTAGAGCCATAAATACAGGATTTGAAAAATCAGCTAAAGAAAAATTTAATGAGTTAAAGCCTAAAATGGAATTACTTAAAAGCTTTTTATCTGAGGAAATTACAAATGGCGATGTCTTTGAATTGACCTATAACCCTTCTGATAAATCTATTTGGGTCGTAAAAAACAAAGTATTCAAAGGAAAAGTGGAAGGCTTTGAATTCAAAAAAGTATTTTTCGGCATCTGGCTTGGAGACGAACCAGTTGATGAAGAGTTAAAAAATAGCTTATTAGGTATTTAACCCACCGTTTTAAAGTTCGCTTTTCCTCCTAATTTTTGAATAAAAACAACAATCGCATCCATTGGGACTAATGTAATTTATAACTAAAAATAAACTACATTTAAAATTCTTTCAATATTATTATTTTGGAAGGCATTCGAGTTAAATACTAAAAACTTAAAAAACACATTATGAAAAAAATTACTTTTACTTATTTATTTTTCGTTTCGGCAGTATTGACAAATGTATATGCTCAAAAACAAATTGTAGTTGAAGGAATAACATTGCCTAGAACTATTGAATTTGAAGGCAAAAATCTACAACTTAATGGATTTGGGACACGAACAAAAATGTGGACTGAAGTCTATTTACAAGCACTGTACCTGACTACTTTATCTGAAGATCCTAAAGAAATTATAAACAGTGATACCGATATGGCCATTCGTTTGCAAATCACATCATCACTAGTTACTTCAAAAAAATTAACTAAATCGCTTCAAAAAGGAATTATAAAATCAGTTGGAGAAGAAAATGTACCCAAATATCAATCGCAATTAGAATTATTAGAAAAACTTTTGGGCCGTGAAGACACAAACGTCAATGATGGTTTTAACCTAATTTATTCCCCTTCTGACAAATCAATTTGGATATACAAAAACAATATTTTGGAGGGTAAGATTCCTGGGCTTGAGTTCAAGAAAGCATTTTTCGGGATTTGGCTTAGTGACAATCCAGTAGACGAAGATTTAAAAAATAGCCTTTTAGGAAAATAATTTTTCTCCATAAAATTGGCTTGCATAACAAAAAATGCTTTTGTATCTAACTAAGATATAAAAGCATTTTTTATACCTAATATTCAAAGGCAAAAAAAAATATGACAAATACATATTTCTCATAAAACCTTTTTTATATTTGTCAAAAATAAACATATCACAACAATATGAAAGATTTATTGAAGAAATTCGAAAACAAAGCTCCTGAAATCGTTTTCAATTGGAAAGACTCTGAAACCGAAGCTGAAGGCTGGACAGTGATAAACTCACTTCGTGGCGGTGCTGCTGGCGGAGGAACTCGCATGAGAAAAGGGCTTGATATGAATGAGGTTTTGTCTTTGGCAAAAACTATGGAAGTAAAATTTTCGGTTTCTGGTCCTGCAATTGGCGGAGCTAAATCTGGAATAAATTTTGATCCAACCGACCCACGTAAACAAGGGGTATTACAACGTTGGTACAAAGCTGTATCACCTTTATTGAAAAGTTATTACGGAACTGGTGGTGATTTGAATGTAGACGAAATACACGAAGTAATTCCAATGACTGAAGAATGTGGTGTTTGGCATCCACAAGAAGGTGTTTTTAACGGCCACTTCAAACCTACTGAAGCGGACAAGATTAATAGAATTGGGCAATTACGCCAAGGCGTTATTAAAGTAATTGAAAATCCTAAATTCTCACCTGATGTAACTCGAAAATACACCATCGCAGACATGATCACTGGATATGGCGTTGCAGAGGCCGTTCGTCATTATTATGATATTTATGGTGGTTCTGTAGTAGGTAAAAAAGCTATTGTTCAAGGTTTTGGAAATGTAGGTTCAGCTGCAGCCTTTTATTTGGCCGAAATGGGAGCCAAAATTATTGGAATTATTGACAGAGATGGCGGATTGATCAACGAAGAAGGATTTACTTTTGAGGAAATTAAAGAACTCTTTTTAGACAAATACGGAAACAAACTAATTGCCAAAAACATGATTCCTTTTGAAGAAATCAACGAAAAAATCTGGACAATTGGTGCCGAAATATTCACTCCTTGTGCTGCTTCTCGTTTGGTAACACAATCTCAAATTGATAGTTTAGTTGCCAATGGCCTTGAAGTAATCTCTTGCGGAGCAAACGTTCCATTTGCAGATACTGCCATTTTCTTTGGTCCAATAATGGAACAAGTGGACAGTAAAGTGAGTTTGATTCCAGATTTTATTTCTAACTGTGGAATGGCGCGAGTTTTTGCTTATTTCATGGAGAAAAAAGTACAAATGACGGATGAAGCAATCTTTAGAGATACCTCTGAAACGATCAAAAAAGCCATTGCAAAAGCCCATGACTTGAATAGTTCTAAGAAAAATATTAGTGCTACTGCTTTTGAAATTGCATTAAAGCAATTGACATAGCAGATCAATTCAAAATATTCAACACGGATTAGACCTCTTAAAAACGGTTTAAACCGTGTTTTTTTTTTGTGCCCTTTCTGGGTTTAACTCTCATGTAGTTTTTTAGTCTTGACAATTTTTAGTACTTTTCAACGTTTTTACAAGTACACTTTTTTAATTCAAATTCCACAATGAGTTCTACACTTTCAAACGATCAAAAGAAATCATTAGTTCTATCCATACTCATTTATGCATCTTTATTGTTGCTGTTGTTTTTCATTCGCTTTTGGCCACCCTATAATCCAGAAAACAATGTAGCACTTGCTAGTGGAGGTGGTGGAGGTGGCGTTACCCTAAACTTTGGTGATAGCGATTTGGGATCCGGAAAAAATACGCAAAGCGAAGTGTTGAATGTACAAAACCAAGTCAAGCAAACTCCTGCAAAAAGCATTTCTGAAGAAGCTATTTTATCTCAAGAAAACAGCACCGAAGAAAGTGTAGTTATTCCGCAAAATGAAAAACCTAAAAAAACTGAAGTTGTTGTCAAAGAAACTCCCAAACCCGAAGTGGTAAAACCGAAAGTTTCCAATTCTACCAACGATGCTTTGTCCAGCATTCTAAAAGGTTCCAAAAAAGGCGGTGACGGCGACGACAAAACCGCTGGCAACAAAGGAAAATCCAACGGCAGTCTGGCCGCAACTGGCTATTACGGCACAGGCGGTTCTGGTGGCGGTACCGGCGGTGGCAACGGAACCGGAAATGGTATTGGCAATGGCAGCGGCTACGGTCCCGGAAGTGGCGGTGGCTCTGGCGGAGGAACAGGAGGCGGATCCGGCTATTCGCTCGGCAATAGAAAAGCACTCTCCAAACCCGCTCCCAAATACACCTGCAACGAATCCGGCAAAGTAGTTGTAGAAGTTTCGGTGGATCGAAATGGGAATACTATAAATGCTGTTGCAGGTATAAAAGGCACAACCAATACTGCAAAATGCTTACTGGATCAAGCCCGAATTGCGGCTATGAACACCAAATGGGATGCCAGCTCTGATGCCCCTGAAAAACAAGTAGGTAAGATTGTTTATAATTTCAATTTGAACTAAAACAAAAATTTGGAGCAGAACTTTTGCGTATTGCATCAGCAGTTCTCCCGCTATCATTCCAATCTTTTTTGAGCCGAATAAAAATCGGCTCAAAAAAGGATTTTCCCTTCTATCGGGGCTAGTTTACAGGTTTGATTTTTTAGAAGTTATTTTTACAGTATGGAAATTTTCTTTCCAGTATTGGCTGACTTATAAATTGCATTAATGATTTTTACATCCTTTAATCCTTCTTCTCCAGTTATATGATTGGGTAATTTTTTGTTTTCTAACAGCACCTTACAAATTTCATCTATTTGTGTTTGTTGCTGGTTTATCAAAGGAAATTTCAATTCTTTCTCTGAAGTTTTACCTTCAAATGGCCCATAACTCAAAGCGGGACTCAATTCAAAACTACCCTCATCGGCCGATGCGTAAAACCTGTCAATATTGTAACCGCATGATGTATTGCAGTTTGCAACTGCCCCACTCGGAAATTCCATTTGCCACGATATGCTTTCCTCAGTCTCCGAAAATCTATTTTTATCATTCACAGTGCCAAATTGTGCCGTTATAGCAATTGGTTCCTCACCTAAAACATAACGGCTCGCTTGTATGCAATAAATCCCTAAATCCATTAAAGGGCCACCGCCTGATAATTTCTTGTTTAGTCTCCATTCGTTACGGTCATTTTTGTCAACGATTGTTTTTTTATCAAGAGTATCATACGTTTTATAACCCAGTGACGCTTCTATAAAGCGAACTTGACCAAAGACTTTTTCTTGTCCCAATCTTTTAATTTCCAAATGTGTTGGCTCGTAATGCAAACGGTAACCAATAGCCAATTGAACCTTGTTATCGTTACATGCTTTTATCATTTCTTCGCAATCAGCCACAGAAATGGCCATTGGTTTTTCTGTAATTACATTTTTGCCTGCTTTTGCAGCACGAATTACAAACTCTTTGTGCAAGCCATTTGGCAAAACAACGTACACTAAATCTATATCTTTGTTATTAATTATTTCGTCAAAATTCTGATAATTATAAATGTTCTTTTCGGGAATATTATATTGGTTTTTCCATTTTACAGCTTTTTCAGGCGTGCCTGTCACTATTCCTGCTAAATTGCAATATTCGGAAACTTCAATTCCTGCGGCTAACATAGATGCGTAATTTCCTAACCCGCAAAGCGCTATATTCAACTTCTTCCCCGTATATGGTTTCTGAAACTTTTCTGACTGAGTTATGTATGAAGGAAGTGTTGTCATAACAACTGTTGCCCCAACCCCTAAACCAAATTTATTGACAAAAGACCGTCTTGAAATGTTTTTCATAAAATATACCTTTAAGTTAATTCTTAAATTTATTAGTATACTCTTTTAAAAAATGTTACGCTTTTGTTTTTTTTTAGATTATTACTTATAGTGATGGATAGGCGGCATGAATTTCCTAAAAGAATCCTAACAGGTCTCCAAAGACCTGTTAGGTATTTAATCTCGACTTAATAATAATCGAAATTATACCCAACAACCTGAGTTCGATTAATACAATACTTATTTACAAATTAATTATGCCGGTTAATGTCCCTACAAGGTCTTTTTCGAGACCTTATAGGAATTCTATCATCAGTATTTATACCTACAAGGTTGAAAAAAACCTTGCAGGATATTCAATAAAAAATAAATTATTGAATAATCGAACTCAGGTTAACAGATTAAAAAAACCTGTTAGGAGAATTAAACATCTCGTGTTTACGTATTGCGCGTGAGGGATAGCGCCAAATTACCGAAGTAATGGCAATAGCCCGACCACAATAAAAAAAGGGGCAAATAACGACAACGTTAAATAGCCCCTTTTTTTATTGTGGTCACGCCCAACTAATGTTATTTTGGACTCGTGGCAATAACGAACTTTAAGTTGTTCTTCACTCCTATTTGCAGTACATCGACCAAATCCTGCACTTGTAAATTGAACGGAATTCGAACAATTACCGTTTGGTCTTTTTGTGAATTCATTTTGGACATCAAAGTCGTTTCTAGTTCCTCAAAAGCAACAGGTTGTTTGTCAATATAGAATTTTTTGTCCTCAGTGACCGATAAACTGATGTATTGTTTGTTGGTTTTCTCGTTGGTTTTTGACTTTGGTAAGGTCATCTTAATCACATTCGGATTGGACAACGTAGAAATAATCAGGAAAAACAGCAACAAAAAAAACATAATATCACTCAAGGAGGAAGTAGCCACTTCGGCGTGAAATCTTCTTTTTCTTTTGATTGACATGACTTATGCTTTTTGAATAATATTTACGAATTCCAATATTTGTTTTTGCACTTTTAGCGCATAATTATCAATCTTCCCATTCAACAAGTGGTAAGCACTGTAGGCAATAATTCCAACGATTAACCCTGAACCACTACTGATCATTTTTTCGTACAATCCTCCTGAAATATTACCAATACTAATGTTCTCAGTTACAGAGATGCTGTAGAAAATCTTGATTACCCCAGAAATCGTACCGATAAAACCAAGCGTTGGTGCGATACCAGCAATCAATCCGAGTTGTCCCAGATGTTGTTCCATTTGGGCAATTTCAATATCGGCAGCACGATCCATATTCGATTCTATTTCGGCAATGGGACGTCCAATTAATAAAATTCCTTCTTTGATGACATTTCCGGAAGCTGTATTAGTTCTTTCGGTTATGGAACGCGCCAAATCAAAATTACCTGCCGTTAGGTGATCGCGTACGTCACGCATCAAAAGCGGGTCGACTTTGGAAACTTTATTGATGAACAAATACCGTTCTATAATGACATAAAAAGTATAAAATAATAAAATCGCAATGGGAATTAAAAAAAATCCTCCTTTTAGAATGAAACCTAAAACAGAGATTTCGGTATTGGGTGCTATTTTTTCGATAACAACATTAGACGCAGCATTGGCAAGAGTATCAGCTTGTAATTGTATAAAACTAAACATATATTATTCTGGGTTTAAAAGGAACGGTGAAGAAATAAATGGTACAGAATTGGCGATGTTATTTTGTTCTTTTACAAGGCACAAATTATTTTAATAGTTGGGCTATTAAAATAATTTGTAACGAAGAAAAAGGGCAAAAGAGCAAGTCAAAATGTATCAGTTATTTTTTCACAGTTCCTGGTCATTAATTCTAAAAAATATTTCAATTTTGCAGTTAGAAACTAAAAAACAAGAACTGATCTATTTTCACTGTAATATTAAACTAAAAAAAGCGAAAATTATTTCAATCTTCAACTATTTTATCAAAAAATAATGAACTATCAAGAAACCACAAATTGGATGTTTAATCAACTTCCAATGTATCAATTGCAAGGGGCTTCGGCTTATAAAAAAGACTTGACCAATGTTAATATACTGGCGGAACATCTTGATAATCCTCAAAAAAAATTAAAATGCATTCATGTTGCGGGTACGAACGGTAAAGGCTCTACTTCGCACATGCTGGCTTCCGTACTACAAGAAGCGGGATACAAAGTGGGTTTGTACACTTCGCCGCATTTGAAAGATTTCAGGGAACGCATCAAAATTAATGGCTCTGAAATTTCCGAAGATTTTGTTTGTGAATTCATTGAGAAACACAAATCCTTTTTTGAAGAAAACGACATGAGTTTCTTTGAAATGTCCGTTGGATTGGCTTTTGACTATTTTGCAAAAGAAAAAGTGGACATTGCCGTTATCGAAGTGGGATTGGGCGGAAGATTGGATGCTACAAATATTATCACGCCTTTGGTTTCCGTAATTACAAACATCGGTATCGATCATGTGCAATTTTTGGGGAATACATTTGAATCTATTGCAACTGAAAAAGCAGGAATTATCAAACCCAGAATTCCTGTTGTTATTGGCGAATATACTCCAGAAACCCAACCAGTATTTTTAGAAAAAGCTTCAGTAAATAATTCTCAAATCTATTTTGCTTCTGATTTGATTTCAGAGACCTTTCCTTCCGATTTACTGGGTGATTATCAAGATCACAACAAAAAAACTGTTATTCAAACCATCACAATTTTAAACGAGCAAACCGATTTTAAAGTGAGTTCCGAAAACCTAAAATCAGGTTTAATGCATGTGGTCAGAAACACCGGATTACTTGGACGATGGCAACAATTGGGTAAAAACCCAAAAGTAATTTGCGATACGGCTCACAACAAAAACGGTCTAGAAATTGTTTTGAATCAGATACAAAAGGAGGCTTTTGACCATTTACATATCGTGTTGGGAGTTGTCAATGATAAAGAACTGGACGAAGTATTGCCACTCTTCCCTAAAAACGCAACATATTATTTTTGCAAACCTAATATTCCACGCGGTTTGGATGCTGTTTCATTACAAGAAAATGCTTTGCGATTTTCATTAGTTGGGAATGTATATGAATCGGTAAATGAAGCATTCAACACAGCTCAAAAAAATGCTTCGAAAAACGATTTTATCTATGTAGGCGGAAGCACCTTTGTTGTTGCTGAATTGTCATTAAACAGTAAAGGTTAAATTATTTATTAAACACAAAGTTCCTTGTACGTATTTCCTATTTTTGAGAAGCGGCTTTTTTAGCCTCTTTTTCTTTGTCTTTAAAATAACTTCTCAATAAAAAACTGCCTTGGGCGGCTTTGAGATCTTCGTCTAATTTTTCGGAACTGGTCTTTAAATTCTCTATCGTTTTTTTCAAATTTGCCCCAGATTCTTCATCATGCAATAAAACGCCTATTGTTGAATTGGTATTACTACTGGCTACTTTGAGATTTTCAACAAAAACATTGGCCGTTTTGGTCATTTTTTCTAATTCCGAAACCGATTTTTTAATCGAATTAAAAACAATTGTATCCGAAACTAAATCATTTGCAAGTGTTCCTTTTCTGTTTAATTTTGCGCCATACTCATTAAGTGAAGCGATTAATTTATCTGCTTTTACAGAAGCATTGCTAAGTGACAAGGCTACCGAATTAATATTATCATACAAAACATTGTCATTTAGCAATTTACCAACAGTCCCTTCATTTGTTGTCAACTTGTGACTTATTTTTTTAAAATCGGTTGTTATCGCCAGAAGGTTTTCATTATTTTTCTGTAAAGTAATCATCATATTCTCTGTAGAATAAGTGCTTCCTACTCGCAAAGTATCTCCATCCATCACTGATTGGGAATTTTCTGTTCCTCCGTAAATTATCACAACTTTGTTTCCAATAAGACCATCCGTTCCTATTTTGGCTTTAGCATCTTTCACAATAAACTGTTGTGCTGTGTTTTCAATATCTAAAGTTACCCAAACATTTCTGTTTTTACTAATTCGAATACTTTTTACCTTTCCTATTTTTACTCCTGAAAGCCAAACATTGGCTCCAGTTTGCAGTCCATTTACCTCATCAAAAACAGAAACCAATTGCATTTTTTTCTTGAAGGTTTCGTGAAGATTTCCCACCATCAGAATACCTCCAAATAAAAAAAGCATTCCTATAAAAATAAATAGACCTACATACAGCCCACGCTTATTTGATGATTCGTTCATGGTTTAAAGTGTAAAATTATAAGAGTAAAATTTTTTTATTTGTTCATCATTAGTATTAAAAACATCTGCAAATGTTCCAACTTTCAAAAAGGTTCCGTCAATTAACATAGCAATGCGTCCGCAAGTATTTTTTGCACAAGTGAGATCATGTGTAATAATAATAGAACTTGTTTTATACTGCTGTTGTACATTAACAATAAGGGCATTAATTTCAGCGCAAGTGACAGGATCTAGACCAGCTGTTGGCTCATCGTATAACATTATTTCGGGTTTCAGAATTAACGTTCGAGCAATACCCACCCGTTTTCTTTGCCCACCAGAAAGTTCTTCGGGGTTACTTTTAATTTTGTCAATTAGCCCTACCGCATCTAGCGCTTCTTCAACAGCATCACTCACTTGTTTTCGGCTAAGATGTTTTACATTCATAGTCAATGGAAACGATAAATTATCGTATACACTCATCCCGTCATATAACGCACTATTTTGGAATGAAAAACCCATACGCAAACGCAATTCATCCAATTGTTTCGGTTTTAATTGATTCAATTGTTTACCCAACATTGTTATATTTCCCTTATCTGGTTTTAATAGCCCTGCCAAAATTTTTATCAAAACCGATTTTCCAGAACCGGATTTGCCCAGTATTGCTAAATTTTCACCTTTTTGTACCGTCAAATCAATTCCTTTCAAAACCTCTAGTTCTCCAAAAGACTTATACAATCCTTCTATTTTTATGACCGTTCCTTCTGGATTGGCTAATTGAATTTTCTCTTTTTCCATAATTAAAAGTATCTAATCCAATTCACAATTTGTACTATTATGACCTCTTCCAGAAAGATTAAAAATATGGAAAGTATTACGGCTTGATTGGTTGCTTTACCAACACCTCTCGTTCCGTGTGTGGCAAAAAAACCTTTGTAACTACTAACAATTCCAATCGTAAATCCGTACACCAAAGCTTTTGTAAGCGACGAAAAAACATCTAGAAAAGAAATGTTTGCAAAAGCATCATGATAAAACACCTGCAAGCTTGTCGCTTCTTCGTTTGAAACATTATAATACGACCCGACCAAGCCTACAAAACTACAGTAAAAAGAAAGTATGGGAATAGAGATGGTGGTTGCCATAACTCTGGTAACCACAAGATATTTAAAAGGATTAATTGCCGACACTTCCATGGCATCAATTTGCTCGGTTACTTTCATAGATCCCAATTCAGCACTAATACTGGAGCCTACTTTTCCAGCACAAATCAATGAGGTTACCAATGGTCCAAGAGCTCTCATTATTGCAATTCCCATCAATGACGGAAGCCAAGACACCGCTCCAAAACTTTCCAAAGAAGGTCGCGATTGTTTTGTAAAAACAACTCCAACGATAAAACCAGTCAGTGTTATTAATGAAAGTGATTTTAAACCAATCTCGAAGCATTGATTAATAATTTCTCGAAAATGAAAAGGCGAAGTAAAAGCTTCTTTAAAAAAACGGACAACAAACCGGTAACCATTGTAAACACCCTCAAAATAAGAATCAATTTCTTTTGAAAATAAATATTTTTTACGTTCTACAGTATTCATATTTTCGTTTTTATATTTAATTTCAAAGTTTACTTTTCGCTTTATTCATAAAACAAACGTATTGATTACCAATACAAAAGACTCAGAAATATTTATAAATTTACAAAAAAAAGCGGCATAAATTCGAGCGTTTCTTATGTAATTCACTGATAATAAAAAAGGTACTGATTCAACCAAAATTTAATTACTCAAATAAGAGAAACACTATTACAGCTAATGCCTTTTTTGACAAATAAATATAAAAAAAACGGAGTTAGAAATTTCATATATTTCTAACTCCGTAATATTGATAAGAGCCGAAGAAACCTTATTAAAACGTACTTTCAATTAAAGTCAAATTTTTCATATGTTAAAAAATTGACTTTATATATTCCCCTTTTTTATAATGATCACAAAATGGAAACTATATCGAAATCTGATTTATTCTACATCTTGAGTCTCCTCAATTTCATCGCCTTTTCTACCCACTTTCACTTTTGGATTGTCTTTAGTTCCTGTAACTGTTAAAGGAATTCCAATAATTCCCAATGGCGGTAATCCTAATCTCATTTTTATATTCAACTTTCCATCCAGACTGGACGTTCCTTCTATTCTTGGTCTGAAACCTGCAAATTTAAATTTAAACCTTTCTATAGTAATAACATTGTTTTTTAAAGTTGTTTTGATATCTACTTTAGACAACTCCGGATTTTTAATCGCTTCATGATCTGTGGTTTTACTCACAGCATTAAACATTTTCATCCCTTTTAGTTTTACATCTTTTATAGAGAGAATACCTCCGCCAATTAAAGAAGGGTAAACAGGCATCATATCTTGATTTAGCCTTCCTTTTACTTTGTAATCTAAAGAGATAATTCCCTCAGCATTTTCAGCAGCACTAGCCATTTCCCTGAACATTTTTACTTCTTTGTAGGCTCTTTTGACATCAAAATCAGTAGCTTTTATACTGTATTCAAAAACGGCTTTTTTAGGAGTAATTCCTTGATAAGCGGCATTCATAGCGACATTACAACCAATTAAATTGAACCCTGTATTTTGCATTAGCATTTTACCGCCCTTCATTTTTATAGCGCCTTTTCCATCTTGCAAATTCAATCCTTGGTAATTGATTTTGTGTGCCGTAGCATAAAATTGCAAATCAAAATTGGATGGGATAAGAATTACGCCTGTTTCTTGAGCTGTTGTTTGTGGTGCATTATTGGGAACAGTTGTTGTTGAAGGAGTTGAAACTTTAGCAGTACTCGACATAAATTCATCTACATTGATGTATTTTGAATTTAAAGTAAATGACCCTCTCAAAACTCCTTTTTTGGGAGACAAAAAATTAAAAACATTTTGCAAATACCCATTCAATTTAAAATCGGACTGCCCATAAGACGCCAAAAAGGTATTGAAAGCCATTTTATCCTGATTGAATCTAAAGATCCCTTCTTTAATCAACATTGATTTTGGCAGGTACTCCGTTGCCACATTAATATTTCTAAGTTCAAGCGTTCCTTTATTTTGCAAACGGCTGTAATTTCCTTTTTCGGCATCACTTTGAATTCCTTTTAAAGCCAAATCTGCTTTAATAAAACCATCCACTTCAAGACCTTTTTGCGAAAACACCTTGTAGATTTTACTAATATTCAATGTTCCTTTGGCTTTGATATCGTAATTCAAATCATCAAAATTTTTCAAATCGGCTTCTACCCAGAAAGGTTCGCCTTCAAAAGTAAAAGTTGCTGGTTTCAACACCACCGAAAGATCCTTGTAAGTTCCATTTTTATCGGCAATCGTGGTATTGACATTGATATTGGTTATTGGATTTGGGTAATATGGCGTTTTTACAAAACCATTATTCAAATTCAATCTTCCATTTGTAATTGGAAAAAGCCCATGCTTTTGGTCGTATTTCCCTTTGGCTTTTACATCAGCAATTAGCATTCCTTTTAATTCAATATCAGAAATTCCTAAAGCACGATTCAGTTTCTCTAAATCAATGTTGGAATTCAAAACCAAATCAACCACAGGAGTGGTCAACCCATTCATTTTTAATTGCGTTTTTAATTGATTTTTTTCAACGTTTAAAGAAATGTTCCTTGCATTCAAATCTAAAAGTTCCGGATTTAATGAAGCCACTTTGGTACTGATATCCATATTCAAATTGGAAACCGGAAAAGCACTTTTTTTATAATTTACAAATCCATCTTTTAACTTAAAATCCAAACTCAAATCGGGAGCTATGTTTTGCGAAGCAATATATTTACCTTTAAGAGTAAAAAGCAAATCGATATTCCCTTTTAATTCTGTGTCTTTGAGCCAAGTAATGTATTTTGGAGGAAATGCAGTGAAGAGATCATATAAATTACTTTTGTTTGATTTTATTTTAAAATCAATGTCATAACCATCCTTTAAAAAATCAAATTTACCTGTAAAATCTACTAGAAGTTTATTGATAAAAAGATCATTTTGTTCAAAAACAAATGATAGCGAATTCGTATTTATTTTGGTAATCAAATCCCCATCCACTTTTTTGTTCATTAAGTAGGGTTCATTTTCATAAATAATATTCAGCTTTTCAATTTTAGCCTTCGAGTGCAGTGCAAAAATGGCTTGACTCAAATCACCATTCCCTAAATAATTAAAACCTATAGCATCGATATGAACTTTGGTAGATTGATCATCATAAACAATTTTACTGTTATTAATTTCAATTGCTTCTAATTTCAATCCTGTTTCTGTTTTTTCTTTTGGAATTGTTTCTTTCTCGGATATGTAGACATTATAATTAGCTTCACCGTTTTGGTTCACTTTTACATTAATCAACGAATTAGAAAGGAAAATTTCATCAATTTTTATTGTTTCACCAAAAATAAGGCTGGTCACATTGATTCCAAAAGCAACTTCTTTTGCCGTCACTAATTTCTCATTTTGAAAAGGGGCAGATCCATTGAGAGTAAAATCATTTAAAGTTAAAGTCAAGGAAGGAAAATGACTAAAAAAGGAAACATTGGCATCTGTGTAATTCAATTCTCCATTCAACTTTTCGTTAGCTGTTTTTTTTACTTGTTCCTTTATTTTATCTGCAAACAAATAAGGCGCAATAAACATTAAGGCTAAAATAGTCACAAGAGAAATTCCTGTATATTTTAAAAATTTAAAAAAAACTGATTTGTAGTTGACTGTAGCCATATTGGATATGAATTAGTTGAGAAATTATGCCTTGAATTTTAAAAAATAGAACACTATTAAAATTTTAATTATAATCTAAAAAAGGAACTACATATAAAGTTATTTTAGACCTATAACCTTTGTCAAAGTTTTAAACTTTGACAAAGGTGCTAAACAAAATTCTATGAGTTTATAATTTTTGACTTACCATTAAATTTTCAGCAAAGCAAAAACATTAACCGTGAACAGTTTCTTTTTTACCATAATTGATAATAATCGAGGTTTCATACTCAATCCATTCTTGCCAACGTTTATCGACATCAAAATTGTCTACATATTTTCTGGCAAAGCCAAGAAAAGTAGTATAATGTCCTGCTTCAGAAATCATTAAATCACGGTAGAATTTAGCCAGTTCCGGGTCTTTTATATTTTCAGAAAGTAACTTGAATCGTTCACAACTACGGGCTTCGATCATTGCCGAAAATAATAATCGATCAACTAAAGCATCTTTTCGGCTACCGTCTTTTTTCATGAATTTAAAAAGCTCATTTACATAATGATCCTTGCGTTCCCTTCCCAAAGTCAAACCTCTCCTTTTTATCAAATCATGAACCAATTGTAAATGGTCCAATTCTTCTTTTGCAATAACCAATAGTTCTGTTACCAACTCTTCCAACTCTGAATTATACGTAATCAAACTTATAGCATTGGAAGCCGCTTTTTGTTCGCACCATGCGTGATCCGTCAATATTTCTTCGATATTACTTTCTACTATATTTACCCATCGTGGGTCTGTAACTAATTTTAATCCAAGCATAACAGGTGATTTTTCTTTCTGCAAAATTAGTGTTTTATTAGCAAATTTCTATTTAAAATAATGCTTTAACCATCTAAATTGCATTATTTTGCATCTAAAAATTTGATAAGTAATATGTCTCAAATCCAAAAGCTTTTAATAATTGGTACTGTATGGCCCGAACCTGATTCTTCGGCAGCGGGTGGACGGATGCTTCAATTAATAACTTTGTTTCAACAACAAGGTTTTGAAATCGTATTTGCAAGTCCTGCTTTGGATAGTGATTACATGGTTGATTTAGCTACATTAAATATAACCAAAAAATCTATTGTTTTGAATTGTTCTAGTTTTGATATTTTTGTCAAAGAACTAAATCCGAAAATTGTACTCTTTGACCGATTCATGATGGAAGAGCAATTTGGATGGCGCGTTGCCGAAAATTGCCCTGATGCCTTACGAATATTAGATACTGAAGATATGCATTCTCTAAGATTAGCTAGGCAAAAAGCCTTTAAGGAAAAACGCAATTTTATACTTGAGGATTTACTCAAAGAGGATATTGCCAAAAGAGAAATCGCCAGTATTTTGAGATGTGATTTGTCTTTAATGATATCCGAATTTGAAATGGATTTATTGAAAACGACTTTTAAAATTGACGAAAAACTATTGTATTATTTGCCTTTTTTATTAGAACCAATTTCAAAAACCACTTTTCATGAACTTCCTTCTTTCAACCAAAGAAATAACTTTATTTTCATAGGCAACTTCCTCCACGAACCCAACTGGAACGCTGTTCAATATTTAAAAGAAACCATTTGGCCGCAACTGAGAAAACAACTACCCGGAGTTGAACTTCATATTTATGGTGCCTATCCTTCGCAAAAAGTAATGCAATTGCATCAGCCAAAGGAAGGTTTTTACATCAAAGGCCGGGCGACTGACGCTAATGAAGTAGTTCAAAATGCAAGAATAGTTTTGGCCCCGTTGCGTTTTGGCGCTGGTATCAAAGGAAAATTAATCGAAGCCATGCAATGCGGCACTCCAAGTATAACAACCCTTATTGGAGCTGAATCCATGCACGGACATTTGCCTTGGAGCGGTTTTGCAACCAATGATATTCCCGAATTTATTAAAGCTTCGATTCAATTGTACCAAGATGAAAAATTATGGCACAAAGCTCAAGAAAACGGAATATCCATTATCAATCAGCGGTATTCAAGGGATTTGTTTGAAAAAGATTTTATTTCCAAAATTCAATTCTTGAGTTCCAACTTAACCAAACATCGTTTGGATAATTTCTTGGGGACTTTATTACAGCATCACACTTTAAACAGTACAAAATACATGTCCCGTTGGATCGAAGCTAAAAATAGCAAAAAAGAGTAAGTCGAAGTTCTCAGTCACAGTTTTTAATGTTCCCTATAGACATTTTGTTTTTTTTGGATCCCAATATGTATAAATCAGAACTTCTTTATCTTTATTTTTATCCTAGTTATTCTTAAAAAAGTGATGTTTTTTGTTTGGAGCGGAGTATAAAACTATTTTTATTGCAAATTTTTTAATTTTTAAATCACTAAATATTAGCCAACTGAATATTTTAAAAAAATAAAAAGCAAAATTTATTTAAAAATGTTTTGCATAAACGAAAAACTAGCTTATATTTGCACTCGCAATCACAAAACGATAGCAGCCTAGTAAAATAGGGCGATTAGCTCAGCTGGTTCAGAGCACCTCGTTTACACCGAGGGGGTCGGGGGTTCGAACCCCTCATCGCCCACATGTAAAATCCATAAACATCTTATTTACTGATGTTTATGGATTTTTTGCTTTGGTTTTTCCCGAATTTTTCCCGAAAATATTTTGTTCCCATTAATTGTAATTCTTTGTTTTTCGGGATTATTGGATTCAATTTATTAGATAAATTAGTCGGATTTTACGAAAAAAAGGTATAATATTGAAAAGAAAATAACACTCTATTGGCAAATAATATAATCCTAAATATAGTTTTATATGAGAAATTCTAATTAAGTTGCTATTTATTTTGAGTCTTCATTTTAAAACTATCGTATAAAATTCAAAAAAAAAAAAATTGGTTTTAGCAAAAGAACTAAAACCAATTTTTTTAAAATTTTAAACAACTTACTATTTGTTTAAATTCTTTTTTAAAAATTTAAAAAGTAAATATAGTAAATAACCCAAAAATACATAAAAAGCTAATATAATAAGTTGCCAAAAGAATAATGCCCATTCGAATTGATCTATTTTCATAGTTTGTTTTTTTTAATTAAAGCCTTGTTCCTGATATAATTTTGCCCGTTTGGTTATTTATTTTAATTTCAAAAGAAAGGTACTCTTTTAGAAAAAATAACTGATTAGCAAATATTATAATGCGTAATATAGATATATACTTCATAGGTATTTTCTTAAAACCTTACGCATAAAGAAAAAGATAGGTGCAGTTTATTTAGACTGCACACTATTCTTTTTTTATGATTGTATTTATTAATACTTAAATTTTGGGTTTTCTATCACGTTTTTTTTTGAATATTTTTTTATTATTAATATGAGACCAATTATCAAAATAATTAAAAGTGCTATCCAAAAATAGTTTATTACATAATAGGAGTCATCAAGACTTAGTATGTAATAATATTCAGAACAATACAAATAAATAAGTAAAAAACTAAGTATTGATAGGATTGTTATTTTTGATTTCATCTGCTATTAAATTAATGAATTACCCCGATACAGTGACATAAAGGTATCAATCGGGAAAAAATAAATTTTTAGTTTCTAAAACCTAAGGTTTTCTAACTTTCTTCTCTAACCCCGAGGCAAAGCCTCGACGAATTCAATTGATTAAAAAAAACATTAAGCACTTTAGATGACAAACCTAAAAAAACCTCTGAATAGAGGCTTTTTTTAGCTATCACGAACATTTATGCATTTACATTTTATACCTTACTGTTTTATTAAATTAAAAATAACTCCTGTTGGGAAATATGCATTAATTATATTTGGGCATTCTGCGGAATCTACAAAACCCATCTCATTTCTATAAATTACATCCATTTTTATTGCATTTTTATTGCTTTCGTCTACATAAAGAAGCATTTGACCCCCTTGTGCGCAATTCCCACCTTTTGCCTTATGAGTCAAATAATAACCTTCATTAATATAATAACGTCCTTCAGCGACATACGTACTGGAATCTGGTAATGAAGTAGTGTTATCTATAACATTCCCATTTAAATCAGTTATAATATAACGGACCAATAATTTATCATATTTTATAAGTTTAAATGTTTTCGTGTATTTTACGATTCTGAACTCATATTTTTTATCCCCATAAGTCCCTTTCCAAGTTCCAACAAACTTTCCCAAAACATTATTGACATCTTTAAAATAAATTTGTTCATTTCGATTGATAATTTTATAGTCATCTTCATTTTCCAATGGCACTATTTTTTGAGCGTTGATATTTAATATAGATAGCAATAAGACACTTAAGTAGATTAGTTTTTTCATTTTTTTTTATTTAGCAAGGATTAGTTGTTAATTGATTATTTACAGACAAAGTTTTACTTTCGGATGTCCCGTCTTCATTTATTTTATAAAGTGTGATACCGTTAATCCCAATGTATTCTTTCATAAAAGAAAGAAATCCTGACTCTAAATCATCCTTATATGGCTTCATATAGTCTACATAAGTCTTACTTAAAGAATCAAAATCAAAATTTTTAACATCATTAATATCTCCCTCGAAACGTAATTGATAGGTGCCAGAACCGCTAACCATTTCATTAAAAATTTCGTCTAAAGATGATGTTTTGTATTTATTTGCAGTGATTAACAAAGAACAAAATGTATTAACATCCTTAGGCGAAAACATATGGATAGGTTTCACAATCTCAGGTCTAATTCCTCCATTATTGACCTGATGTGTAAAGGTGTCTTCATGTACATGCATAATCCCATAACTATCAGAATATCTTGTTCCCGTCAATGCGAGGTTGCTATCTGGAGTTCCAGCCACATATCCTTTAGACTTGCTAATGTAATACCCCGTTTCATACTGTAATTTTAAATTCTTTTTTAGCTCAGCCAAAGCTTTCATATGCTTGATGTCGTCTTTCAGTTTCTTGATTTTACTACAAGGATCCTGTTCTGCATCATCTATAGTAGGCTTAGTGCTACTGGAAGTACTGCCGCCGCCATGGGGTGGGTTAAAATAATTATCTGTATTTGAGCCTCCTATATTATTGGAGCCAAAACTACCGCCACTTAATACATAGGAGTAATAAAGATAATCTCCGCCACCGCCTCCTGGACCCTCTATTATTACTTCATCCAAATCAATGATTTTCGAAGTACTTTTATGTAATTTTAAATCCTCATCAGAGACAACCTTAAAGACCACCGCCTTTGTTGCGGTGCTGTTTGTGAATTTTTGTGCTTTTATAAAACCTTTTTTTAAATCCCATGTGCTAATATAACCATTATAAGATTCTAAATTTTTGAATCCCACACTTTTTGGGGCTTGATTCGAGTCAGGGCTCAACTCATAGACAACGGCATCATAACTTTCTTCAAATGGATACAAATATAAAACTCTTTCGCCTTTGTATTCTGGATTTGTATTCATGTCTGTTATCGGTACAGTTACCGCCTTGGAGCCATCTTCCAGTATTATTATGGAAGCATTCTCCCAATGGTAATTGATGTCCGCAAAAATGGGATGAAAACTTTCTTTGGCTTTGTAATCTTCAAACCAATTTTTCGCTTCGGCAATTTTGGGTTCTTGATTAATCATTGTATTATCCATAGGTAATTCATCTCTCACACAACCTGAGAAGATAAGAACTAAGCAAAATAGAATTACACTTGTAATTTTATTTAATTTTTGTTTCATTATTTTATTTTTTTTACCTTTTCTTTTTGCTAATGCTGGGAAGAAATGGATTTGTTTACCCCATATCGTAAAACACCTTTCGTCATACATGTTAATTCGAAGGTTAATAAATATTTAAAAATAGTGTTTAACTTTTCTGACGCAAAACTAACTCCTCTATTGGTAAATTACAATACCCACTTTCAGTGATATTTGAGTTTTTTTTTAAACAGAAAAATAAAAATTAATCGATAAAAAGTTTTCATTGAGTCTAAAAAATTGAAACATCCTTATCTATCCTACCCATCCCAATGACAACAAGGGTTAACAACTAAAATACCTATCTTACCATTGCTACCTATCTTACCTATTTTTTTATAGCTTCAAAGTTTTAATAATGGTAAGATAGGTAAGTTAAGGTAAGAAGAAATCTATATAAGTTACCTGCTATTAGATCACTGTTTGTGGGAGTTTATAAAGATTAGGTAAAATAGGTAAGAAGAAAAGTATATTTGCGGTGATTTTTGTTTTTACTGTAAATTTATTTTTAAAAAGTTTTCTTTTTCATCCAATATCCGTAAACCTGATTGTGTTTATCTCGTTTAAAACCAATGCTTTTTAATGCTTTTCCGATTCCAATGTTTGAAAGTCTTACACCTGATGTGTACAAACTGATATGATGTAGTATTTCTGTGGCTGTTAAAAATTCGCCAAATTCTAATTTTACTGGAATTTCAAAATGTTTGTGTATCAAATCTCGTTCGGGTGAAATAACTTGAAATTTTTCATTTCGGGTTTCGTTTTGTTTTATGTCGTCAATACTCAACGCTTCATCATAGCTTTTGTCTTTTGAAAGGGCATAGGCTTGTGTCCAAAGATTATTTATGTCAAACTCTTTTTTATAATTCCAATCTATTGATTTTACAATAAAACACAACCAATGAACCGACCCCGTTTCGTCCTGTAAAAAAGTAGTCATATTGGTAGAACCCATAAAGCTGGAAACCCTTTGAATTATTGAATTTTTTCTGTCATAGGGTAATCTTTCGTTTATTTGCGCCTTACTGAAATAGGATTTTAACTGGTTTATCTCTTTTCGGGACAAAGCAGCTAACTCGTCAAGGTTGATTAAAAAGTTCTTGCAAAGCAAAATACGGGCGTCTTTATCGTCACTCATGTCTTCCGCCATATAATTTGACAGTTCACTTGGACAAAGAAATCGACACCATGAACTTTTACCGATGTTCTGACCATTTCCGTCATCGGTCAACACAAACGCCTGTTTATTGAAGTAATCATCAATTGTGGCACATTTTACGGCTCTTACACACCATTTTTTAAAATGGTATTCAAACTGTTCTTTATTTTCTCCCTGTTCCAGTTTTACATACTCTGAAAATTGTTTTATATAGTCCGTTTCTTTGTTCCACTCAGGCAAATTGGTAAAGTAATTTATTAGTGGGTTGTAATTCGGTACGAAATCACTTTTCAAAATGGCAATCAAGGAGTTTAAAGGGATTTTTATGCTTTTCTTTTGTATCTCCAACCAAAGGGAATTTTCATTGCAGGAAGTCCATTTATTTTCGTCTTTATGACTAATTTCAATTTCAAGAGAAATCATATTGTTTCTGAAATCATAATTTTCCAGTAAATAATCTTCTGCTATGTGAAATATCGTAGTTAGACCTTTGTTTTCAACGTTTTGAACTGTAACCGTATTTTTATTTTTTACTGCCAAGCTTATGATTTTTTGAAAATCTTCTGAATTATGTTCTTGAAAATAGTCGGTTATGTCATAGCCTTTTACAGCTTCTTTTTCGGGAAGTAGCAAAGGAATGATTTTAGAAAAACGTTTTACGATTGCATTTCTCCCATTTTCTCCTGTTTTATCATTGTCATAACATATAAACAAGTTGTTGCAAAGGGATTGCAATTTTTGAATTTGTTCGTCTTTTGGGTGGATTGCTTCACTTCCAAAAGTTACAGCGTGAAAACCTCTTGAAGTGGCTACGATTACATCTTTTTCGCCTGCGCAAATGATTAAATTTTCTTTTTTTTCTACGCCTAATTGTTCTATTCCAAAAACACCTGTTGGGAATGGAGGTAAAACATTTTTATTTACTCCAATTTCGATTTGATTTGGAATGTAAAGTTTAAAATTCCCGTGCAACGCAATTGCAAAAGCAACACTTTCTTTTTTGGTATAAATCGGTTTTTTACCAGTCCAAGTGTAACTTGAAATAGAATGTAATTCATACTTTTTTAATGTTGCTTTTTCGACTCCTAATGTATTCCAGTACTCTAAATCCAATATTGTGAATTCCCTTGTGGAAACGGTTAAAAGTGAAGGCGTTTTTTCCTTTGCAACGTTTTTTTCTGTCTGTTGCAACAACTGTTGCAACGGTTGTTGCAATGCCGTTTCAACGGTTTCTTTATCTATTACAGTGTCTAACATTACTGCTTCTCCCTTATAAAACAGGTGTTGCAACGGTTTCTGCAAAGGCTTTGCAAAAGTTTGTCCTTTTTTTGCAAAGGTTTTTGCGACCGTTTCTGTTTTTATAAACAAATTCATTTCGGATGCAACGATATTTAATACTTCATTGAACTGGCTTTTGCAATCCAAGTTTCTTAACTCTGCAACAAATTGAAATACGTCTCCTTGTTTTCCTGTACTGTTGCATTTGAAACTTCCATTTTTCCAGACTTTGAATGATGGTTTTTTATCGTCAGAGAATGGACTTGAAATGTTTCCTTTGGGAAAATCATCTAGATTTAGAAGTTTTATATAAATAGCTTCTTGGGTTGTGTATTGAAAAATTATATCTTTGGTTAATACTTTTTTAGTCATATTTTTTATCCATTTAAAACCCATTGCAAACGTATAATTGCAATGGGTTTGTTATTTTATTCATTTAAAGGAGTATAACTCTATTTTTACTGTAAATTCAAATAGAATTTAAATTAAAAAGCAAGATTTCCTCAGAAATAAACAAATCATATTCTTTCTTTTTTTGACGATATTTTTTTATTTACCAACAATTCCCGATACTCTTTTAATTTGATATTCAATTCGTCGGATAAAGTATAGTCATCGGGTGTGCCGTTTTGTTCGATAAAAATAATAGCTTCCCGTGTAGTGATATTTTTGAAATTCATCCGCATTCCTGCTGGAATTGACATTCGAGTTTCTCGAAGTATTTGGTTTATTTCATTTCGGATATACAATTCTGCCATTTGACTTAAATACAGTTCTTGTAATTCCTTTTTGTTTCGAATGTAGTTTAGGATTTTTAACGTTTCCATAAGTTTGGCTTTAAAAATTATTCAAATTTGTTTTTTTGAATCAATGATTTTAAAACCTCACTCTTTTTGTATCGTATTTTATTTCCGATTCTGTAGGCAGGAATAATGTCTTTTCGCGTCCAGTCCCAAAGGGTAACAAGTGAAACAGACAGCATTTTTGCCGTTTCTTCACGGGTTAATAATTGCTCGCTTTCGCTTTGCAAAGTAGTTGCAAAAATTACAAGGCAGTCTTTTACGCCTTTTAAGATTTCATTTTTAAAATCTAAAGCATTTGTGTTTTCTAATTGAAGTACGTTTACCATAATATTCTTTTTGTTTTTAAGATTATATTACGGCAAACTTAATGTAGATGCATCTTTTTTAACCTTTGGGGTGTACCCCAAAGGTTACCCCAAAATTTTAATTGTCTTTTGTGCTTTTAGTAAATCTTCTTTAAATTTCTGTGATGTAGCTGATAACGGTTTGTTTATTTCCGCTAATATTCGTCTGATATTGTCAGGATTCCTATCGATAATTTGAGATATTATTTCCGCTTTTTTCCTTTCGGTTGCATTTCCCCATTTATCACTTCTGATTAACTCCTCAATCAATAATACTTTTTGTGATGCGTCTAGCATCTCTTGTGTTTCCATTGTGAATAAACCTTTAAAAGTAGTGTTTTTGTCTTCTTTTCTTTTCAACTTAGCTTTAGTAGCCGTTATGACTTGCTCAATACAATTGGTATGATGCACATCAAAGAAGTAAGTTAAGTCATATATATGTTCATATGTAAAGGCATTTTTTGAATCATCAAGGAATTTCTCCACTATTGGGTAAAGTGTTTCTCTTATTTCTGTGTTTTGTTCAAATGCCTCTGATTTTTTAATTTTGTTAATAAAAACCCTTGTTCTTTCTGAAATATCAGAATCGTACGTTAAAGGATGGTCTTCTAAAAGAAAAGGAATGCAATCTGACATGAACCAAAGCATTTCTATTTGTTCCGTTTTTAGTTTTAGCTTTTTGAATGTTTCATTGTATGTTACGTTTTCAAAAAGCAACAATCCAACTATATTCAGAAACTCATTAAAAAGCAATTCCAGATGTTCTTTGTCGGTATAATTATCAACTTCTATCGCATCATTGTCTTGTTCCCATTCATAGTAGTTATAAAAAAAATCATAATACACCTTGAAAATGGGATTTCCTGTAACTAACTCATCTAAGGTATAAGGCCTGCTTATGTATTTGTAATCAATGCTCATTTTATATTTTCTTTTTTTTTGCTTGTTTTTCGGCTTCTACTTTTTTCCAATGCTCTTTTAACTTTTCTGCGTGTTCTCTCGGAGTGATTTTTATGTATTTCAAAAACATGGTTTCCGTTTTATGCCCTGTAATTGCCATTATCGTAGGATTGTCCAATTTGGAGTAAAGATTACTGGCAAAGGAACGTCTGCAAGTATGGGAGGTTATAAGTTCATGTTTGGGATACGAGCCAAACTCTTTTCGCATCATACTTTTTATTTTGACTTTACTGTCCCCAAAAAAGTCCTTTTCGTCTTTTTTATTCATCATTTTTGCCCCGTCCACTTTTTGGGCAAACCCTATAGTTTTACAAACTTCTTTTACATATTCATTAAATTTTTGGTCAGATATAGTAGGAGGAAGTTCTCCGTTTCTTTTTTGCAAAATCGCCTTTACTTGGGGGTGCATCGGAATAACTACGGGATGTTCAGTTTTGCTAGTTTCAATTTCTATATAATCCCCTACGATATTGAGTTGCTTTAGTTTCATAAAGTCCGAAATTCTAAGCCCTGTACGTAATCCGATTATAAAATTATCCCTAGTTCTGTCCAATCGCTCCATTTGCTCAAAATTATAGTTAAAAACGCTGTCTATTTCGGCTTCTGTGAGGTAAACATCTTTTGTTTTGTTGGAAATAGCCTTAAAATCACTGTGTTTGTATTGCAGACTAATTGGTAATCCTTCAATTTCTATTTTACTGCACCAGTTTTTTATGATGGTAATAAACCCTCCAACGGTATTATTGTTCAGTATTTCTATTTTTTGGCAGTAAAATAAAAAACTCTCGTAAAATTTCAAATCAATATCTTGAAATCGAAGTTTTATATCGAAGTGGGTTTGATAATCGGTAAGTTTGTTTTTAACCCTGTTGAATTTTATAACGGTGCTTTCTGAGGGTGGCGTTGCTTTGTTGGGACAATCGGCAATAAATTTCTCTATCCAAGCCACAAAATAAATTTTATGCGATTCATCGGTATTGACTCTGCCAAAGAAAATATTTATCTGTGTCTTTAACCAAGTATCATTTATGTTTTGTTGTGAATTAAAATCAATATTGTACTGGTCGAGAATAAACGTTTTTAAATTGCGTAATTTACTGTTTGTAAAATCTCTGTTGGAAATGGTAGCGATATTTTTAACTTCTTGCTTATCTTTGTTCCAATGCTCAAACTGAACATTTAGTTTTGTTCCTGCTGTTTGGTCAATGCGGTTACTGTCCCAAAAACGGACGTAAATATTAGAAGTTGCAGACTTTGATTTTTTAATGAAATATTTTAGGTTCATATCCAATATTTTAGGATACGAATATAGTTAAAATCCCGAAATATTCCCGAAAAGATTCTTATTTATTCGAATTTACCTTAATTCAGCTTAATTTTTTTGTAAGTATAAAATTTAAAAAAGTATTAATTTAATTGAGTTTATAACAGTTTTACTCCTTTTTTTAATTCTTACAAATTAATAGAGTTCTGTTTCCTCATCGCCCACCAAGAAACTCCTTAAGAAATTAAGGAGTTTTTTTTTGCTGCAAAACACAATATCAATTAACACGAACACTTACAGAACCCACGATATCTTTTACCGAAGTTCCTAAATGAAGTACAAATTCACCTGACTCAACTTTCCAACTTGAAGTTTTTTCGTCGTAAAAAGCTAAATCCTTTACATTTACTTTGAGTTCTACCGTTTTTTCCTCACCTGCTTTTAAGAATACTTTTTGAAAAGCTTTCAACTCTTTTTTAGGTCTTAAAACTGAACTTAGTGTTTGACTTGCGTACAATTGAACCACCTCAGCTCCATCTGATTTTCCACTATTTTTGATGGTGCATTTTACAGTTATAACCTCATTTTGATTAAACACTTTTTTATCAGCAGTAATATTTGCTATATTGAAACTGGTATAAGACAATCCAAATCCAAATGGGTATAGCGATTCGATTCCTTTGGTATCAAACCATCTGTAACCTACAAAAATATCTTCTTCATAATTTACTTTTAAATTTCTACCAGGATAATTACCCAATGCATGATCTGGCATTTGATTGATAGAAATAGGCAAAGTAATTGGTAATTTCCCAGATGGAAATTCTTTTCCGCTTAAGACATCCACAACAGCATTTCCGGCTTCCATTCCACCATACCAAGCCCAAACTATTGATGGAACTCTACTTTGAATTCCTGACAATTCTAATGGAGAACCTGCAATAATTACAACAATAGTTTTAGGATTAACTTTTGCCACTTCATGAATCAAAGTTTCTTGCCCATAAGGTAAACGCATGTGAACTCTATCAAATGATTCCGAATCAAAATCGTGATTCAATCCTGCAAAAATAATAGCCACATCCGATTTTTTGGCTTGTTCTACCGCTTCATCAATCAATTTCCAATCTACAAAATCGGTGTTTAATTGTCCTTTGTTGCTTCCTTCTCCAGGAGTAGATTGTTTATTATATCCTTGTGCATAATTAATTTGCAATTGCTTGCCAAACTTTGTAGTTATCGCTTCAAGCGGAGTGATTTCATACAAAGGTTTAATTTCAGAACTCAATCCGCCACTACAATGTTTTCTTGTCGCGTTATCACCAATTATAGCAACCGATTTTACAGCATTCATCTGTAAAGGCAATACATTGTTTTCGTTTTTCAAAAGTACTATAGACTCTACTGCAGATTGATAAGCTACTTGTTGGTGCTCTTTTGTGTTTATATTCCCTTTTTCTCTAGTTTCAGGATCTAATACTTTTGTTTTGATCATTACCCTAAGAATATTGGCTACTTTTTCATTCACTAAACTTTCTTTTAATCGGCCTTGCTCAACAGATTTAATTAAGGGGTCGGCAAAAAACCAATCATTATAATTTGTTTTTTCAGTCCCCATTTCAAGATCAAGACCTGCCAAAGCTGCATTGTCTGTGCTATGAACGGCATTCCAATCAGACATTAAGACACCATCAAATTTATAGGAGTCCCGTAAAATAGTTCTTCCAAGTAGTATATTCTCTGTACAAAATTCTCCTCGAAATTTATTATAAGCAGCCATAACCGTCAATACATGACCATCCATAACTGCAGCTTTAAACCCTGGCAAGTAAATTTCATGCAAGGCTCTGTCGCTCATTGTTACGTCAATTGAAAATCGATTGTCTTCTTGATTGTTTGCAGCATAATGTTTTACACTTGCTGCCACATCTTTACTTTGCAAAGCTTTAATATAACTCACGGCAAATTGTGATATTAAATAAGGATCTTCACTTAAATACTCGAAGTTTCTACCACATAGCGGACTACGAATAATATTTATTCCAGGTCCAAGCAATACGTCTTTTTTTCGAAAACGAGCTTCTTCCCCTAATACATACCCTCTTTTGGTAGCCAAATCTAAATTCCATGTTGCCGCCATTGCTGTACCCGGAGGGAAACAAGTCACAGCATCATCAGTTCGACCCGCATAATTCCAATTGTCTCTATTCATTTCAGCCCTTACCCCATGTGGCCCATCAGACAAAGCCCATTCAGGAATGCCTAATCTTTTTATTTCAGAAACATAAAATTTGGAATTCCCGTGTAACAAACTGACTTTTTCTTTCAAAGTCATCTTTTTTATCAAACCTTGTATTCTTTTTTCTGTTGCAACATCTGTTTGAGAAAATGCAGTGGTGCAAATTATCAAAGCCATAATTAGTATGGATTTTTTCATATTCATCATATTAAATTTTAATTCATTTTTATTTTTAAAAAAACTTAAGTTTAATATAGGTTTGATCCAAACACCTGAAAACTATACGTTAATTATCATTTTACTAATTCAAAACTATCTCTCAAACGAATATCTACCGAAGACGACCCAATCATCAGATCAAAATCACCTGGTTCCGAAACAAATTCCAATGCATTGTTATAAAACGACAGCTTTTGATTGTCAATCGTAAACTGAATGGTTTTGGTCTCTCCGCGATTCAAACTTATCTTTTGAAAATCTTTCAGCTCGATTATCGGGCGTACCACCGAACCCACTTTATCTCTCAAATACAGCTGAACCACTTCTTCCCCTTTCATGCTTCCCGCATTTTTTATGTTCATCGAAACCGTAATGGATTCACTGTTCTTCATTGTTTTTTTAGACAATTTCAAATCCGAATATTCAAAAGTCGTATAACTCAATCCGTATCCAAACGGAAATTTCGGGGAATTGGGCAAATCAATATAGGCGGATTTATACACTTTATCTTCATTAATAGAAGGCCTTCCTGTATTGAAATGGTTGTAATAAATAGGAATCTGTCCTTCGGTTCTTGGGAATGACATTGGTAATTTTCCTGAAGGATTATAATCCCCAAAAAGCACATCGGCAATGGCATTGCCTGCTTCAGAGCCCAGCCACCAAGTGTACACAATGGTTGGCATATTATCGGCAATCCAATCAAAAACAAGAGGTCTTCCCGCATTAATCAAAATCACTATTGGCTTACCCGTTTTTTGAAGTTCTTTGATCAAATCTTCCTGAACTCCGGGTAACTGCAGGTTGCTTTTACTCTTGGCTTCACCGCTTTTGTTGAAGTTTTCTCCAATACTCAAAATGATCACCTCGGCTTGGCTAGCAACCAACAAAGCATCTGCAAAACCGTCTTTGCTTTTGTCCTCGACTCCACAACCTTTGGCATACAAAATTTTGGTTCTTTTGCCCACTTTGTTCTCCAAGCCTTCCCATTGCGAAACAATGTAAGTCGAATCAACGTCCTTTAAATCCACAGCCCAAAATCCGTGATTGTCTCTTTTGGATTTTACCATTGGCCCGATAAACGCTATCGTTTTTAATCCTTTGGAAAGTGGCAAAACATCTCTTTCATTTTTCAATAGAACAATACTTTTGGCTGCAATTTCTCTGGCTGCCTTGGTATGCTCAGGATTATTCAGTTCTCTTTGCTCCCTTTCTGGATTGCAAAATTTATAGGGATCATCAAACAATCCCAATTCAAATTTCTTTCGCAAAATTCTTTTTACAGCATCATCAATTAAGGCTACTGGAACTTTATTTTCTTTTACCAATTGTTCCAAATGATAACGGTAGGCATTGCTTTCCATATCCATATCACTTCCGGCAGTTATCGAGGCAAGAGCGGCTTCTTTGTTGTCTTTTACATACCCGTGATTCACCATTTCACCTATCGAACCCCAATCGGAAACCACAAAACCTTCGAAATTCCATTTTCCTTTTAAAATATCTCTCAATAAATAAGTATTTCCACTCGCCGGTATTCCGTTAAGGTCGTTGAATGAATTCATAAAAGTAGCTGCGCCCGCATCTAGAGCGGCTTTGAAAGGAGGTAAATAGGTTTCCCAAAGCATTCTGTTGCTCATATCGACCGAGTTGTAATCGCGTCCGCCAACCGCTGCTCCATAGGCCGCGAAATGTTTGACACAAGCCATAACCGAATTCACATCGCCCAAGTTGCCTTGAAATCCTTTGACTCTGGCATACGCAATTTTGGACCCCAAATAGGTATCTTCTCCTGCGCCTTCCATCACTCTGCCCCATCGCGGGTCGCGGGAAATATCCACCATGGGAGCAAATGTCCAGTGAATTCCACAGGCAGCTGCTTCGGTCGCCGCTATTCTGGCCGAAAGTTCAATCGCCGTCAAATCCCAGCTTGCCGCTTCAGCCAGTGGGATAGGAAAAGTCGTTTTGTATCCATGAATCACATCGAGACCAAAAAGCAACGGAATTTTCAATCGGGATTGCATGGCCAAATCTTGATATTGCCGCGTGTATTTGGTACCCATTATATTCAACATCGAACCAATTAGCCCTTTTTTGATTTCGCTTTTCTTATTGGAATTAATGGTAATGGGACCAGTAGCGGCATTGTCTCCTGTGTATTGGTTGAGTTGTCCAATTTTCTCTTCGAGGGTCATTTTCTTTAGCAAAGTTTCCACTTTTTGATCTATCGTTTGTTGCTGCGAAAAGGCAAAAACCGAAAGGAATAGTAGTGCTAATGTTATTGTTTTCTTCATTATAAATTTTTTATATGCAATTAGCCAAATCGCTATTTTGATTTAGCTCATTTTTTAAATTCTAAAAAATTAAGATTAAAATTTCCTCTTTCAAATTGAACGTGAATTGTATTAATTTCTTGTTTAAAAACTATATTTTTGAGTGTAACGTATTAGCAAATAAATAGAAGCTTTTTTGTCGCAACACCTCAACTTTGATTTTGCATTTGCTCCCAGAGTGATGGTTATAAAGCATCGTAATTAGATATTGCAGCATCTTTTCTAGGTCTCCGGGAGTTTTATACAAGTATGATATTAGATATAACCCGTTGGGTGAAATTAATTTTTACCACATTGAAAAATAGAATTTATAGTTTTTAAAAGAAAGAAACAAATAGCCGTTTTACTATTCACATAGCTATTCTATGTGTGAAATAGTGCTATTTCTATTTATTCTTTCCCTTTTAAGTACTAATCTATGATTCTATGTGGCTAAATTTTTAATTTATTTGATTTTCGTACAGCAGGTTAATCTATTAATTTAATACACCAAAGTTTGAATGGCATTGGGTAAAATAGTAATTTGGGTGGCTTGGGTTCCTATGCACAAATTGTAAATTACGGTAGCCTCACTTTGATTCATAACAACCGTTACCATTTTTCCGTCTTTATTCAAAAATGAAGTGCTCAACAAACTGCTTCTGCTCACGGCAGTACTCACTCTTTTGGCTTCTGGACGAATGAATTTTGAAAAATGTCCAATATAGTAATACGATGGCGTATAAATTAATTCACCCGTTGTAGTGTCCGCATGAATGGGTGCAAAACAAAAATTACCTACATGATTGGGTCCGCCTTTTTCATCCAAAAGGATATTCCAATCAGTCCAACCCACAGTTCCGTTATTAAAATCATTTATCATTGAAGTTCCATAACGCTCACCATTAGCCCATAGTTGGTAGTTTTTAGCATCAAATTTTTCGATACATCCTTCGGTAAATATCAAGTTTTTATCAGGATATGCTTCATGTACTCTGGCTACATTATCAAACATTGGGGTACCTCCTGCCCAAGTTTCATACCAATGAAAACCCATTCCCCAAGCATATTTGGCCGCTTCTGGATCTCCAAAAATAGTATTGGCACGTTGCACCATCAAATCGCGATTGTGATCCCAAACTATTATTTTTTTAGCTCCTAAGCCTTCTTTTTTCATTGTTGGACCAAGAAAATTCTTCAAGAAATCCCGTTCAGCTTCAGCGGTAAACACACAGGATTCCCAAGTTTGAACTGCCATTGGCTCATTTTGAATTGAAATACCCCAAATCGGAATCCCTTCTTTTTCATAGGCTTTTACAAACTTGGTATAATACGTTGCCCAAGACTGGAAATACTCTGGCAAAAGTGTCCCACCTTTGAGCATGCCTTTATTACTTTTCATAAAAGCGGGAGGGCTCCATGGACTTGCATATAAAGTCATTTTTCCGCCAGCTGTCGCTGTTGCTTTTTTTATCAGTGGTATTTTAAATGCTCTATCATGTTCTATAGAAAATGTTTTCAATTCAGTATCGCCTTCCTTTATATAGGTATAACTCCCGGAAGCAAAATCCGAACTGTGAATTGTAGTTCGCATCAAAGAATACCCAATTCCCTTGTCCTGACTGTAATATGCATTCAAGAATTCTTGCTGTTTGTCACTCGATAATTTGGCAAAAACTTCGGCACTGGCATCCGTAATTGCACCTCCAATTCCCAGAAATGATTGAAACGTTTTGTCTGGATTTACAAATACCGAAATTTGCCTTTCAGTAGGTTGAATTAATTCTGAAAACGTTAGATCATCTGTTTTAGTCAATCTTAAATTAGTACTTTCGGCTGTCGTATAAACTGTAACCGTTTTACCATTTGTACTATACGATTGATTTTGTGATTTACTTTTTTGTTGTGCAAAAACAAAAAAAGTAGCTAATATTAATACTGTGGTATTTATTTTTTTCATTTTTTAGATATTTATTTTTTTAAAGATCCTTTGGTTGTAATTCTCTTGTTTTTTTATAATAATTAAGACTATTGATTGTTTTACGCATACCTTTCATCTATTTATCAATGCTACTTTAGCGATTAGTACTTTTAATCAGTTGTATATAATTTCGACAAAAACTGGAAAATGATCTGATGGGTATTTCAAATCTTTAGCATCCGATAAAACAGCATATTTATTGACTTTAACTTGGTTGCTTTTGGATAAAAAAATGTAATCAATCAAATGCGTTGTTGCTTCATTGTATTTAAAACCATTAAAAGTTCCATAAGGCCCGAAAGGTTTTTCTTTTGAAATTGTTTTAGCATCATTCATTTTGTTTTTTAATGCAACTATTCGATCTGCTTCGGGTTCTGAATTAAAATCGCCCATTAAAACAACTGGATATTTTTTGGTATTCAATTTTTCAATTCTAGAAAGAATAAGTTCTAATCCTTTGGTTCTGGCTACTTCACCCATATGATCCAAATGAGTATTAAAAACCCAAATCAACTTATTAGTTTGTTTATTTTTTAATAAAGCATACGAGCAAACTCTGTTGCAGGCAGCATCCCATCCCAAAGAAATGGTATCAGGAGTTCCAGACAACCAAAAAGTATTGGATTCTATCACCTTGAATTTTTCTGTGTTATAAAAAATATTAGATGATTCTCCTTTGCCAATTCCGTCTCTTCCTATTCCAATATAATTGTATTGTGACTGCGCTGTCGCGATATCCAATACTTGATTGGGTAATGCTTCTTGTACTCCAAAAACATCAGGTGCATAAAATTGAATCTGTCCATTTAAAAAATCCTTCCTATGCGCCCAGTCATTCTCTCCATCTGAGGTTACATCAAGACGTATATTATAGGTCATTATTTTTAGGGTTTGAGCATAGGTCATCAAACTTGACAAAACAAAGCAAACAACAATTAGATTATTTCTTTTAGACATATTTTTAAAATTTTATCTTTTATAAATTTACTACCTATTTCTGTATCAAATAATTTATAAAAAAAATATATACACTCTATCATAATCTACTTCAAAAAACAGAAGAAATAAAGTTTAAAACTACTTAACCAGTCTAAATACACACCATTACTATATTAACAATTAGTAAAAATCTTTATTTAAAAGAAAATTTATCTGAATTTATAAATACATAATTCAAAACATAATCAATATAAAACATTATAAATGATGTATGCCAATCTGCCTTATAAATATGGAATTCTGTCTTGCTTACTGCAAACAAATTACATTAAAAAATTATAGCTACATATATGCTTATTTTAGTACTATACTTTTTTATTACTTTATTTTATATACTAATTAAAAAATTATTATTTATTAAAAATGACCCATAATCACAAGAGAATGGGCCATTTTACTAACTCAAACATAACTTAACTTAACTTAACTTATTTTAAAAATACCATATGCCTTTTAGATTGAAACGCATAATATTTATCATTTCATTTAAAAAAAAGTAAATTAAAAGCAGTGTTATAAAAACACTGCTTTTAACCAATTAATCTAATTACCAACCAGGGTTTTGTACCATTAAATTATTGTTCTTTACTTCTGAATCTGGTATTGGAAACAAGTTATGTTTTTCTATAAAGTTTCCATTTTTAGCAAAGCCTTCGTTTTTCAATACAGCTGCAGCGTCTCCCCAACGAACTAAATCAAGAAATCTAGATCCTTCAAAAGCCAACTCCAATCTTCTCTCAGTCTTAATTCCATCCATTGTAATAACTTTGGCTGGTAAGTTTACTCTATTACGTACTTGATCGAAATAACCTTGGGCAACTCCAATATTGCCAGACAAAAAGTTTGCCTCAGCAGCCATTAATAAAACATCCGCATATCTAATTAATCTAATGTTTGTACCATAGTTCAATTCGTTAGTAGGTCCAGCAGTTTCAGTAACAAGTGTACCGTATTTAAGTCTAAAATAGCCTTCCATTCCCCAAACTGGGGGAGCGATTTTCCAGTCAATAATATTACCATCTTTATCTTTAGCTGTTACCCAATCCCCTCCTTGAGCTCTAAGCTCATCAACGGATAAGATTGACGCCTTTCTTCTAACTAAATCGCCTTCAGCATCATACGCCTGACCCATTTTTGCCGTTGGGTAATTGAATCCCCAACCACCTGCAAGTCCAGAAGTTCCACTTATTAAGTAATCTGCTCTAGGTCCCATCAATTGCCAGTTAATTTGATTTTCCATAGCTCGGCTTCCTCCCCATTGGAAATTCCCCCAATCATTTTTGGTAGTTTCACTATAACCAATTTCAAATAAAGATTCTACACCATATTCCTGCTCTTTTAGGAATAACTTTGAGTAATCTACAAGCAAAGAGTATTGGTTTGATTTAATTACTTCATCAAATGCCTTAGCTGATTCTACATACTTCTTTTGAAATAAATATGCTTTCCCCTTTAAAGCCCAAGCAGCACCCTGAGACATTCTAAAGCGCATTGCTGCAGCATATTCGCTCTTTTTAGGCAAGTTTGGAATCGCTTCATCTAAATCTTTATGTATCTGAGCATATACTTCCTCAGGAGTAGATTTTGCCATTGCATAATCAGTTCCTTTAGGCTGTGTCAATCTTAAAGGCACTCCTCCCCACATTGAAACCAATTCAAAGAAAAAGTAAGCTCTAAGAGCCTTAGCTTCAGCTATCATTTTTACTTTTACTGGAGAATCTCCCGCAGCAGTAGCAGAATTAATAATTACATTAGCTCTCATTATACCAAAATACATTCCTTGATATGAGTGTGCAATTGCAGCGTTTTCTGGTGTATAAGAGAAGTTGTCCAATTCTTGATATGGAGGCTGATCTGTTTTATCACCACCTCCTGCAAATGATTCATCAGAAGGAAACGACTTTACCACATACATTGAGTTCCAGTCTGTAGCATAAGCCCATTGTAAAACATCATAACATGCAAAAAGCCCTTCTTCTAATTCTTGATCCGTTTTAAAATAATCATCTGCTGCTAGAACACCATAAATTGGTTTATCTAAGAAATCTTTTTCACAAGCTGTTAGCATCAAGGCTAAGCCTGCAATAACTGATAATTTATAAATTAATTTTTTCATTGTTATATAATTATAGTAATTGTCGTAAAATTAAAATGTTACTGATAAGCCAGACATAAAACGGCTAGCTGTAGGGTACAAACCTCTGTCAATACCCTGAGAGTTGTTGTTAAAACTTCCTACTTCTGGATCAATTCCTTTGTATTTAGTGAAAGTAAAGTAATCATCTAACGACAAATATAGTCTTAGGCTAGTCATACCCAATCTTTTGATTAATTCTGGTTTTAAATTATAACCCAATTGAATTTGTTTAATTTTCACATAAGAAGCATCTTGAACCATTAAATCACTTGTGTAAGTGTAAGGGTCATTACTAGATGCTCTTGGGAAACTATTAGTACTCCCTTCTCCAGTCCATCTGTCATTATAAAAGAAAGAAGGACGATTACTGTATGCAAGGTCAGTTCTAGCTAATGCCATAAAATTTTCACCACCAAATGAACCTTGTAAGAACAATTTAAAATCAAAACCTTTGTATGCTAAATCAATAGTAGTTGCAATCATAAAATCTGGATGAGGATCACCAATGTACGTTTTATCACTAGTATTGATGTCACCATCACCATTTGTATCAACAACAATTGCGTCTCCAGGTGCAGGGTTATAAGCTGTAACATGACCTAAGCTTGCTTTATAAGCGTCAACTTCTGCCTGGTTTTGGTAAATCCCATTTGTTTTAAATCCTCTATAGTACCAAACTGGCTGACCTAATTCAAAAACAGTAACAGTTCCCAATGTTGGAAGCGCAGCTCCATCAACTCTAGTAAGTAATGGATTTAAATAAGTAACTTCATTTTTCATGGTAGTCATATTCAGGTTAATTCCATAACTGAAATCATTCTTTTGTTCTCTCCAACCTACTTCAAATTCCAATCCTTTATTAGTCACATCTCCTGCATTTGCAAATGGAGCAGAATAACCTGTTGATAAAGGAGGTGATGAAGGAGTCAATAAATCTTTAGTCACTTTGTTGTAATAGTCAAAACCAAATGTTAATCTGTTGCCTAAAGCTCTTAAATCAAATCCAAAATCAGTTTGCTCAGTTGTTTCCCAAGTTATATCTTCATTTGGCAAGGCTTTAAGCTCAGCAACAGGACGCATAACTCCATCGGCATCAGGGTATTTTAAACCATCTTTTGTTACAAGAGCTCTCCATTGTCCCGCAGCGATATTAGCCGTTGAACCATTTTGACCCCAAGAAGCTCTCAACTTTAATTGATTTACCGCTTCAATACCCCAAAAAGATTCATTTGATATCACCCATCCAGCAGATACCGCTGGGAAGTAACCTGAGCGCTTATCCGGTGCAAAAAGTGAAGAATTGTCATTTCTCAAAGAAGCTTGAAACAAATATTTGTTATCATAAGAATAAGTGATACGTCCAAAATATGAATTCATTGACGAGGGATATTTATTACCAGCAACGGTCCCTGTTACAGGAGTTTCACCAACTGTAGACCAGTTGTCGCCTTCTTTAATCATACCATTGGTAGAAGTATTTAAATAACTAGATTCTGAGTCTTGAGCAGACATCCCCAACATAGCAGAAAATTCATGCTTATCAATTGTTTTGCTGTATGTAGCAAAGTTCTCCCAAAGCCAAGTTTTAAACTGCGACTGATTAAATGTTTTTGTATTTATATTAGATGTTTTTTGTGAATTCCACCAGAATTTTGGATTCCAATCCTCAAAATTTGTAAAACGCTGTTCAATACCATAACGTGTTGTAAAAACAAAACCATCAAAAGGTTTGATATTAGCATACACATTTCCAATAATCTTAGTTTCTGTATTAAGTCCATTATCAATTGCAATTTGACCAATTGGGTTTGCTATTTCGTTTCCGACATACTGAGAAAGACCATAATATTCTCCATTTTCTGTCTTAGCCAAAGGATATCCAGCCGCTATTGCAGTCTGTACATGTTGTGGGAGTACACTACCGTTAGGATAATAAACAGGAGTTAATGGATCCATAAGCATAGCATGATTCATGATTCCACCGAAACTATCATCTTCCGTAAAAGATTTACGCTTATTTACTGAATAAGAAAAGTTTTCACCAGCTTCAAAATACTTACTCACTTTATGATTCGAGTTAACTCTGAAAGTAGTACGATTGAAGTTACTTTTATTTCCACCAAAAAGTCCGTCTTGAGTAAAATAATTTCCGGAAACCATAAATGTAGATACCTCATTCCCTCCAGATATCTGAAGCGAATTATGCATCATAGGAGCAGCATCTTCAGCAGTTTCATTAACCCAGTTTGTTCCTTCTTTACCTGCCCATTCTCCCACGTTTGGATGAGTTCCAGCAGGATTAGTTTCATTAATCCAATGAACATATTCATCAGCATTCATCACATCTAATTTTGTTCTTAAAGATTGAAAACCAAGTTGTGAACTAAATGCTACATTCATAGATCCAGATTTACCTTTTTTAGTTGTTATCATAACAACCCCATTACCACCATCGGCTCCATAAATAGCTGCCGAAGCAGCATCTTTTAAAATTTCCATCTTCTCGATATCATTTGGATCTAAGTAATCAATGTTACTTGTACGCATTCCATCAACAACATAAATAGGATCAGAATTACCATTTGAACCTGCACCACGAATACGAATCTTAGCACCAGCTCCTGGAGCACCAGATTGAGGCAAAACAGTAACACCAGCAGTTTGGCCTTGTAATGCTTGCGAAGTTAATGCAACAGATAAATGAGCAATCTGATCGGACTTAATTGAAGATATTGCTCCAGTTACAACGCTCTTCTTTTGAGTACCATAACCAACAACTATAACTTCCTGTAGGTCTTGAGTAGAAGAATACATTTTAATCTGTAATTCTGTTTGACCATTGATTGACGATTCAACGGGTTTGTATCCAATAAAAGTAATAGTCAAAACTCCATCTTTTGGAGCCTTTATTCGAAATCCTCCATCAAAGTCTGAAGCTACAGAAGTTGTTGTTCCTTTTAAAACTATGGTTGCCCCTGGTATAGGAGCTCCTTTGTCATCAATGATTTTTCCGTTTATTATAGTATCCTGAGCATACCCATAAAACGAGAATAAAATTGATGAAACACAAAAAATAAATGTTTTTAATAATTTCATTTTTCTGATTATTTTGGTTAATTAATTAGTTATTTAATGCAATAATAAGCCTTTAATTTTCATATTAACATTTTAAAACTACTACAAAAACACATCAATAACGATATAGTAATATTACAAAAACACATCATAATATTCTTAAAACACTATTAATCATATATTTAAATATTAATTTACTCTAGTTAAAAAAATATTAATTTAAAAATACCACTACATTTAATATAATTTAAATACTTTAGCTGTAAATCACATAATTATACAGAATTCTGTACTAAATATTTCCTAAAAAGGTCAAATAAAAGATCTGATTGACTTAACTAATACCATTAAAACACATAATCTAAGAAAAAAATTAAATGAAACTCAATAGACTCTTAACCTTTCTTATAATAATCTACTCTCCAATTGCAATAATAGGGCAGGTAAAAAAAATTGGTCTACCACTCATTAAAAATTACAGTAGAATTGAATATAAAGGAGGGACTCAAAACTGGACTATTGATCAAGATAAAACAGGTAATTTATATTTTGCAAATAATGAAGGTATCCTCCAGTTTGACGGATCAATTTGGAATAAATACAAAGCAAAAAATTTAGATGCAATTAAATGTTTAAAAGTAGATCCATCAGGAAAAATCTATGTGGGCTGCTATAATGAGTTTGGTTTCTTTAAATCCAATTCAAAAGGAAAACTAGAATACTTTTCTATTTCTAAATATTTAGACAAAAAAAAACGTAATTCGATGGATTTTATATGGAGAATACATCTTTTTAATGATGAAGTTGTTTTCCAATCCTTTGATGCTATTTACATTTATAAGAACAATAAAATTAAAATCATTAATGCTCCTAAAAAGTTTCAATTTTCGTTTCAAATTAATGGTAGGCTTTTTATTCAGGATTTTAACTATGGCCTACTTGAATACAAAGACGGGATAATAAAAATGCTCAAGGGAACTGGTAAACTAAACAATTCTGAAGTTTGGGGTATGGCAGAAATGTCAAAAAATAAATTTCTGATTGCTACACTTGATAAAGGTCTATTCCTATTCGAAAATAATCAAATAAAACCCTGGAATACTGAAGCCAATATCTTTATTTTAAAAAATGGGTCATTAGGATGTATTTTATACAAAAAAAAATACATGATTATCAATTCTGTACTAGAAGGTATAATTGTGAGTGACTTAAATGGAAATATTATCCAACATATTAATAGAAACAAAGGATTACAAAACAACACAGTGCTAACTTCTTTTATTGACAATGAAAACAATCTTTGGCTTGGTTTAGACAATGGTATCGCGTATGTGAATGAAAATTCATTTCTAACGTATTATGGAAATAGTAATAATTTAGGTACTGTTTACTCGTCTGTGGCACATAAAGGAATTTTATATGTCGCTACCAATCAAGGTGTTTTCACCCATCCATGGAGTACTGATTTCAAAGAAAATTCTTTTAAACTTATAGAAGGAACTACTTCCCAAGCATGGAATGTTCAAATTTTAAATGATGAAATTTTATGTTCAAGTAATAGAGGGGCCTTATTATTACAAAACGGCAAAATGGTTCGTAATTTAGACCCCAAAGGGTATTTTGGTATCAAAACTATCCCCAACCACCCCAATTTATATTTAGGAGCGCTTTATAATGGCTTTTCTATCTTCGAAAAGACCAAAAACGGAATCGTATTTAGAAATACAATTCAAGGAGTAAACAAATCATCAAATACTTTCGAAATTGACAATGATATTATATGGTTAAAAAAATATGAATTCATATATCAAATTAAATTAAGTCCTAATTTGCGAAATGTAAAATCTATTCATGTTTTCAGAAGATTCTCAAAAACCAACCCTGGAATAGGGAGTCTACAAAAAATAAACAACAAAATATATTTTCAATCCAATTCAATATTTTACAATTTTAACTCCGAGAAAAATATATTTATTGAAGACAAATCAATAACAGATTTATTTAAATCAACCCCAAAAGCAAAAGAAATCACAGAAGATAAGAATGGAAATTTGTGGTATATTTTCAATAAATCGGTTGGTGTTTTAATTAAAAAAGGACCCAATAAATACATAGACATAATTGCACCTTTATCTAACCTGTCCGGAAATTTAGTGCCCGATTTCTCTTCGATAAACACTATAGACTCTAGAAACACATTTATAGGATTGATAGATGGCTTAGCACATTATGACTCTTCAATCGAAAATAGTAAAGTGGATAAACCAAAAGCATGCATACGAAGCTTTTCGTATCCTAGCGACACTATTTATTTTGGAAATGGAATCAACCAAAATAAAGAATTTAAATTACCATATGCCTCAAATCAAGTAAAATTTACTTTTTCGTCACCTTCATATGAAAATTTAGAAAATTTAGAATTTTCCTATCAACTTGAAAATTTTGACAAAAATTGGAGCAATTGGTCAAACAATACGATAAAGGAATATACAAATCTAAAAGAAGGAAACTACAAATTGAACGTAAAAGTGAGAAACAATGCAAGCGTTCAATCTGACGTATCCTCTATATCATTTAGAATCTATCCACCTTGGTACAGACATTCATTAGCATACTTGTTATACTTACTAATCGTTGTCGCTATTGTGTACTATATTCGATTTAGAATAAAAATAAAAATAAGAAAAAACAAGTATTTTGAAAAGTTAGAACAAAGAAGATTATACTTAGAAAAAGAAACAAAAATAAAACAAGAACAATACGAACTTGAAAAAGAAATAGAAAAACTTGAAAATGAAAAACTACAAATTAAAATCCTATCCAAGGATAAAGAACTAGTTAACAATACCTTGCAAGTAGTCAAAAAAAACAAAACACTCAACGGGATTATTCAAAAATTAAAAGATATTGATACAAATTCATTTGACGAAAATACCAAAGCTCAATTTACTAAATTAAACAGAAGCATCACCAAAGAGGTCAATACCGACAAAAGTTGGAAAGGTCTTGAAAAACATTTGAAAAATGTTCATTTTGATTTTCTAAAAAAACTAAAAGAAAAACATCCAACTATCTCACCAAGAGAAATGGACTTGTCAACCTATTTATTAATGAATATGTCAACAAAAGAAATAGCAGAGTTCATGAATATCTCAACCGGAGGAGTAGAATTAGCCAGATATCGGTTAAGAAAAAAATTAGAATTAAATCAAAAAGAGAATTTAATTGGATACTTAATGAGTATCAAATAAAAATAAAACTCCTTCATTTTTAATTTTGAAGGAGTTTTATTTTAAATTAGTTTATAAAGTCTAAAGTTCGTTCTAAAGCCATTCCTCTAGAACCTTTAATAAGAATCATATTAGTATCAAATTTAAATTCCTTTATAAAAATAGAAAAGGCTTCAAAAGTTTCAAAGAAAAAGAAATTTGGTTTATCAATTTTATTTTGATAAAAATCCTTACCAATAAAATAACAATCAATCTCGACTTGATGTTTTAATAAATCGACAACAAATTTATGTTCTACTAAACTCTCTGTGCCTAACTCAAACATATCGCCTAGAAATGCAATTTTATTTTTTTTGTTAAGCAAGATAAAATTTTCAATTGCCACCTTCATACTACTAGGATTAGCATTGTAAGCGTCTAATATAATTTCATTAGTACCTTTTGTTATTAATTGCGATCTATTATTTTCCGGAATGTAACTTTCTAACGCTTGTTTTATAGCTACATCTTCAACCCCAAAATATTTTCCTATTGTTACTGCTGCATTAATATTATTAGCATTATACAAACCAATCAAATGAGTAGTAATAATCTGTCCTGAATATGATATTACTACAAATGGGTTAGCCTCAATCGTAGAAATATTAACATTTGCATTCACTTTATTCACACCAAAAGAAAAATTGTTCAACACTTTTGATTTTTCCAATTGAATAGGGTCTTCCAAATTGACAAAAGCCATTTTATCTTCTCCTAAAAGATACTGATACATTTCACTTTTCCCTTTTATAACCCCTTCAACTCCTCCAAACCCCTCAAGGTGTGCTTTGCCAAAATTGGTAATATAACCATAATCAGGTTGAGCTATTCCACAAAGAAACTCGATTTCTTTCTGATGATTCGCTCCCATTTCAACAATTCCAATTTCGGTCTCACCATTAAATGAAAGTAATGTTAATGGTACTCCAATATGGTTGTTAAGATTTCCAACGGTGGCTTTTGTTTTAAATTTTTTAGAAAGTACAACATTAATCAATTCTTTAGTTGTTGTTTTTCCATTACTTCCAGTAAGAGCAATAATAGGTAAATTTAAATATGTCCTATGAAATTTAGCTAACTCCTGTAAAGCTACAAGACTGTCTTCAACCAAAATAGTTCGATTATCAATATAAAAAGCTTTGTTGTCAATTATAACATACGAAGCTCCTTTATCTAATGCTTCTTTGGCAAAAGTATTGGCATCAAAATTATTTCCTTTAATTGCTACAAAAAAGGAATTCAATTCAATTTTACGCGTATCAATCGAAATTGAACTACACTTTAAAAACAAGCTATGAATGTATTTAATATCCATTTAAAAATAGTTTAAAAAATAAAAGCCCTAATGAAAGGGCTTTTATTGGTATGATGTACAAAAATTAATTTCTTGGTGATTTTTTTGTATTTGATTTTGAACCTACTCTAGACATTGCACATCTAAAACCGATGTAATCTGTTGCCATATCTTGAGGAAAAAATCTTCTTTGAGCTGGATCCAACCAATATGCTCTATCTCTCCAAGATCCACCTTTGTAAACACGTACTGCATCATTTATCAAAGTTGTTCTTTTGTTAGATTTATCATATTTTCTGTCCATTACGCCTAAACTGTCAATTTTTACATTGTGTTTAGGTGCATTATACATATTTTCTTTATCAGAAATCTTACCTTTATCGGCATCGGTTCCACCAAATTTATAATATTTACTAGATTGTTTATCACCATCTCTGTAATTAATATTATCGCTTGTACTAAAATTTTGTCTCAAATACGTTTCATTATCATCTACAGGTACTTGAGCAATTTCACCTGCTAGTCTTTTGGCAACCAGTTTTCCGTTGCTTAAAGTATCGTAAACAATAGTATTGTTGGTGATTACTTCGATTTTTCCGTCTTTACCAATTTTATTTTTAGTATAAACGTTACCTCTGAAATAGTTAAAGTCATTTGTTTCAACATCAACTATTGGTCTGTAAACATCTGCTACCCATTCTGCAACGTTTCCTGCCATATCATATAATCCAAAATCATTTGCTGGATATTTTTTCACTTCATTTGTAATATCAGCACCATCATCAGACCAACCTGCAATTCCACCGTAATCTCCGTTACCTTGTTTAAAGTTAGCCAATTGAAAACCTTTATTAGATCTTTTTCCAGAACGCGTATAACTTCCAGACCAAGGATATTTCTTTTGTCCTTTATATATGTTATATTCTCTTTGTCCTACATCAGCTGCAGCAGCATATTCCCATTCAGATTCAGTTGGTAGTCTATATTCTGGCAATAAAATCCCAGATGATCTTTGAGCATAAACATTTTTCTCTTCAACAACTTTTCCATCTTTACCAGGTTTTGGTCCTTTCTTAGAAGCTCCTCTACCTTTTAAAAGAATTTCTTCACTACCACCGTAAGTCATTGTTGGTGCAGCTAGATAAGTTTCGGTATTGAAATTACTTTCAGCAGAAACATCCAACGATTTAGCATTCTTTTTCAAATAACCATTTTTTTCCAATACAGCCTCATTAACACGATCTGTTCTCCATTTACTAAATTCAACTGCCTGAACCCAATTTACCCCAACAACAGGATAATTTGCATAAGCAGGATGTCTTAAGTAATTATTGGTCATAGTTTCATTATATCCTAAGCGATTTCTCCAAACTAATGTGTCAGGCGAAGCACCTTCATAGATGTTTTTGTAATTAGCTTCTGTCGGTGGATACACTTTTTTTAACCATTCAAGATATTCTAAATACATCAGGTTGGTTACTTCAGTTTCATCCATATAAAAGGACATCACATGTTGTTGATTTGGAATGTTATTCCAGTCATGCATCACATCATCTTGAACAAGTCCTTTAGTGAAAGTTCCTCCTTCAACAAAAACCAACCCAGGCCCTGTCTCTTGTGTTTTATGAGCTGACCCTTTTGTAAAGCCGCCTTTAGAACTGCTTACATTCCAACCAGTACCTCTTGAAGCACTGTCGGTTTTAGATTTTTTGCTACAACTAGCGAATCCTAACATCAATGCCAGCAACAACATTACTTTTAGGGGGATAGTTTGATTTACTTTCATAGTTTCTAGTAGGTAATTATTATAATTTAGGTGGTGCAATGTAATAATTAAACATTAAATCGCAAAACCATTTTTAAATATAATTTTCTAACGATTTGTCAGATCTTATAAAAACGCAAAATTATATTTTTTATTACACAAAACAACAAAAAAGATATTTAATATTTTTTCTTTACTTTTAGCAAATATTTATGATTCAAATCGTTATCCTTTTCCATGAGAAATCTTGTATTTACCTTTATATTTTTAATACCCATAATAACTTTTTCACAAATAAATGGCAATGTATCAATCGAATGGCTTGACAACACAACATTACCTAATAATTCCAAAATCCAAACTCCAAGATTTAAAGGGAATAGCTACTTTCATGACACATATAAACAATTGATTTATCATAATTTTAACTTAAATTCATCAAGCACATTAGACGAAAATAGCCTTCAAATAAGCAATATAATTTATGAATCCATTTCAATTTCTACTCTTAAAAATATAAACACCACTGAAATCCCTTTCTCAATAAACCCAACGCTATATTCTTCAAAATCCAGAAATACTAGTCAAAATTTTTTAAGAATATCTCCTATAATCAAAGACAATTCAGGATTCAAAAGAGTAAAATCATATTCATACAATATTAATCTTGGGGCTACAACAAAAAAAACAACCGTTTCAAACAAAAATATAATTAAAAATTCAGTTTTAGCCTCGGGGGAATGGTATCGCTTTTATATTGAAAAATCAGGAGTATATAAAATTTCTAAAGAATTTTTACAACAACTTGGAATTAACTTAAACGGCGTAGATCCAAAGAAAATCAAAGTCTACGGTAACGGAGGACGAATGCTTCCCCTTGCAAACGATGCTTTTTACCCTGATGATTTAACAGAAAATGCAATTCAAATCCAAGGTGAAAATGATGGTGTTTTCAATAAGGAAGATTATATTTTATTTTACGGTGAAGGCATTTCTAATTGGAACGAAGAAAGTCAAACTAGTGTTAATATTTATGATTCAAAGTCCTATTATTACATCAATATACAAGGGAATGATGGAAAAAGAATCACAGAAACATCACAGCCATCCGGCAGTAGCACCTTAAACCTAAACACATATGACAATTACCAATTTTATGAAGTTGATCTAAAAAATATAGCTCAAGTTGGCAGACAATGGGTTGGCGAATCTTTCGACATTAATCAGGACCAAGAATTTACCTTTGATTTTCCAAATATTGACACTACAACTCCAGTAAATCTTTCGGTTTCTTTAGCTTCAGCGGCTTTTACCCCAACCTCATTTAAAGTTTCAGCTAATGGCGTTGATGTTGGTTCTATTTTGTTTTCTGCATTAAATACGAGTTCCGACATTCAGTATTTTAACGGAAAACTTCCTAATAACACAAACTTTACAGCCCTACCAAATATTAAAATTAAATTATCTTACAACAATAATGGCGTCCCTGGTTCAAAAGGTTTTCTAGATTACATTCGGCTAAAAGCAAAGTGCAAATTACAAGGATTCGGAAAACAATTCCCTTTTCAATATGACTTATCAAGTTCAAGTATTGGAATTATTTCTTATGATTTTTCTAATGCAGCTTCCATTTCACAAATTTGGGACGTGACAGACATCTATAATGCAACCAAATTTGACAACAATAATCAGAGTACTTTTTCATTCAAAGCTAATCTTGGAGAGTTGAAAAAATATGTCGCGATTGATCCAACAAATTATTACAACCCATTAAAAGAATCCAAATCAAGAATCGCAAATTCAAATATAAAAGGAACCGTTTTCAAAAATAATCAAGGACAATTTCAAGATGTTGACTATTTAATTATCACTCCAGATGTTCTGAAAACTCAAGCAGAAAAATTAGCAAATTTTCATAGAATTAATTCCAATTTAAATGTAAAAGTACTGACTCTTGAATCGATCTACCAAGAGTTTTCTTCTGGAAAACAAGATATAGCTGCCATACGCAACTGCATTAAATATGTATATAATAATGCGTCTTCATTCGACAAAAAAATACGCTACGTTAATCTTTTTGGGGACGCATCGTTCGATTACAAAAAAAGAATTACTAATAACACCAATATTGTACCTATATATGAATCATTAATTAGCAACACAATTGGAGAAGCCTCCTTTGCTTCGGATGATTTTTATGGTTTAATGGATGATTCCGAAGGAAATATTACAAGTTACTATGGTGGAATCGACATAGCCTGTGGAAGAATGTTAGTCAATAACTCTTTACAAGCAGACGAAATGGTTACTAAAATAACGGAATATTATGATGCTAAATCATACGGAAATTGGAGGAATCAATACATCACACTTGCAGATGATTCTGATAAAGATTCTGATAATTCTTTACAATCAAGACAAAACACACTAGCCGATGAAATTGAAACCCAAAAACCATTTTTAAATGTTTCTAAAATATTTTTAGATTCTTATACCCAAGAAGCTTCCGCTGGCGGAGAAAGATATCCAAAAGCAAAATCTGAATTTTATAATGAATTTGAAAAAGGGGCATTGGTTTTTAATTATTTAGGACATGGAGGTGAAGACGGTTTATCAAGTGAACGAATCTGGGACAAAACGGATAGCCAAAGTCTAAACAATCAATTCAAATATCCCCTATTTATTACTATTACTTGTGAGTTTTCAAGATTTGACAATCCCAGTAGACCTACTGCTGGAGAATATATCTATTGGAATCCAAAAGGAGGTGCAATTTCATTAGTTTCTACTATTCGATCCATAGGACAATTTAGTGCCGAAAATTTCAATGATACTTTTGCCAAAAACTTATTATCATTTAATTCCAATCAGTATGTCTCTATAGCAGAAGCCTTAAGGGTTTCAAAAAATGAAAATCCCAATTCGGCAACTAATGTTGTACTCTATATTGGAGATCCAGCTATTTTTCTGGCTATTCCAAAACCAAAAATAGTAATAACCAAAATAAATGATATCCCTATAAATTCTAGTATTCCTGACTTTAAATCATTAGCAAAAATGAAAATATCAGGAGAAATTACAAATGAAAACAATATCCAAATATCTGATTATAATGGTATTTTGTCTACTATTTTGTTTGACAAAAAAATCACTAAAAGCACTTTAAATAACGATGGCTATAGCCCACCAATTAATTTTACCACTCTAGGAGAAGGTATCTTCAGAGGAAATGCAACTGTCACTAATGGCAAATTTGAATTCAGTTTTATTGTTCCAAAAGACATTAGGATTCCATTGGATAATGGAAAAATAAGTTTTTACGCCCAAAAAAACGGATCAAAGGAAGACATTACAGGATTTGACTCCAGTATAAAAATTGGTGGAGTAAATGAAAATGCCATTGCGGACAATAATAGTCCTAAAGTAAAGTTATATATGAATGATGAAACATTTGTATCTGGAGGTATTACAAATGAATCTCCTATATTTATCGCATACATGGAAGATGAAAGTGGAATCAACACTGCGGGTGGTATCGGTCATGATATTGTTGCCGTTTTAGATGGAAACGAGAGTAATCCTTTTATTTTGAATGATTATTATGAAACAAATTTAGATGACTACACAAAAGGAAATTTGCATTTTCCACTCCGAAATTTAAAAGCAGGTATACATACTCTTAGTTTTACTGTTTGGGACGTATATAACAATGCCACAACAACTGAAATGCAATTTGTAGTAGTTGGTAATGAATCCATAACACTTACAAATGTATTAAATTACCCAAATCCTTGTGTAAATCACACTGAGTTTTGGTTTACGCATAACAAACCAAATGAACCTTTAGAAGTTCAAGTTCAAGTATTAACAATTACAGGAAAAGTAGTTTGGACAAAAAATCAATCCATAACTACTTCTGGTTTTTTATCGAGAGATATTTCATGGGATACTAGAGATGATTTTGGAAATAAAATAGGAAAAGGTGTGTATATTTACAAATTAATTGTAAAAGCAACCTTATCAAATAAAAAGGCAGAAAAAATTGAAAAACTTGTGATTCTTTAATAATATAGTATATTTACCCTGAATTAATTTTTATCAAATAATGAAAAAAGCGACTTTACTATTTACATTTTTATATACCTTTAATTTCATTAACGCTCAGAATTACAATACAACAACTGTTGCTGTTCCATTCCTGTTAGTTGCTGCAGATGCAAGAGCAGCTGGTATGGCAGATAATGGTGTAGCAACTTCAGCTGATACATTTTCTCAACAATGGAATCCTTCAAAATATGCATTTTCAACTGATCAACAAGGTTTTTCAGTAAGCTACACTCCTTATTTAGCCGACTTAGTAAACGACATTTCATTAGCCCAATTAACCTATTATAATAAATTTAACGAAAGAAGTGCTTTTGCTGGTAGTTTACGCTATTTTGGTTTAGGCGATATTGAGTTAAGGCAAGATTTTGACGTTAAAGGTCCAACCGTATCTCCAAATGAATTTGCTTTTGACATATCCTATTCTATGAAATTAAGTGAAAAATTTGCTATGGCAGTTGCGGGTCGCTTCATTAACTCGAATCTAAAATTTCCTGATTTAAACAGCGATGCATCATCCGCTAGTAGTTTTGCAGTAGATGTTGCTGGTTTTTACCAATCTGAAGAAATAGCCTATAGCGATTTTAATGGAAGATGGAGAGGGGGTTTTAACTTTCAGAATATGGGGCCTAAAATCAGTTATGATAACGACCTAGCTAATTCTAATTTTTTACCTGCTAATGTAAAACTTGGTGGCGGTTTTGATTTTATTTTAGACGAATATAGTAAGATCGCCGTTAATTTAGAACTCAGTAAGTTATTAGTTCCTTCGAGAGACATAAATAACGATGGTGTAATCACAACAGAAGAATACCAAGAATACAAATCGATTAATTGGTTTTCGGGGATGTTTAAATCATTTGGAAATATAAAAGAAGTAACCTATTCACTTGGTTCAGAATATGTTTATCAAGATGCTTTTTCATTTAGAGCAGGTTATTTTTATGAAAACCCTGATTATGGCTCAAGAGAATATTTTTCTCTAGGTGCTGGATTCAAATACAGTACCGTAAAAATTGATGTTTCGTATTTATTTTCAACATCTAAAATCCAAAACCCATTAGAAAACACACTTCGTTTCTCTTTAACTTTTAACTTTGGTGAAAAATTTGAAATTTATTAATCCTCAATAAAAAATAACACAACTAAGATCCAAGATTCAAAATTTTGAAATTGGATTTTTTTGTTTTTATCTAAAATATAAAGATTCATCACAAAAGAGTATCTCTAAAATTTATTAAAAATAATATTTCAAAAAGACTCCAACTAATAAGGTTTCAACTTATGAAATCGCCTTAAAAGAAGTTGTCGCAAACACAAATATAGATCTGGTAATACCATATTCCTTTAAAAAAAAATATTATCCACTTATGAAAGAAATAATAGCAACATCTAAAATTAGTGTCTTTGAAGATATCAAAGAATTAACAGATACCGAACAAGATTTAATGTTAAGAGCTATTGAAGTAAGAAAAAATGCATATGCACCTTATTCTAAATTTAGGGTTGGGGCGGCCATACTTTTAGATAACGGTGAAATTGTTGTTGGTTCCAATCAAGAAAATGCGGCCTATCCCTCAGGATTATGTGCTGAGAGAGTTGCTGTTTTTTATGCTGGAGCAATTTTTCCTAAGGCAAAAATATTAAAAATGGCAATTACTGCTGCTTCAGACCTAAAAAAGACTATCACAGCTGTACCGCCATGTGGAGCTTGTAGACAATCTATTGCTGAATACGAAGTAAAACAAAACACACCAATCGCAATATTTTTTATGGGGGAAAGTGGTCCAATTCACCATTCCACATCACTTAAAAATTTACTCCCTTTTATGTTTGAAACAAATTTGCTTTAAAAATAAAATAAAAATTAACATATAAATTTTAGTTCTTAGTAGGAATGTCTTATTTTTGCATCCCAACTGCTTCGGGGCGCAAATTTGTGGTGAGGATACTATTTTGCGTTACTAAGCTCTAATTGATAATACAATAACACTTAAGCAAAAGAATTAATTCAGATGAAAGAAGTTACAAAAGAAGTTTATTTAAAGTGGTACGAAGACATGCTTCTTTGGAGAAAGTTTGAAGACAAGCTTGCAGCATTGTACATTCAACAAAAAGTTAGAGGTTTTCTTCACTTATATAATGGTCAAGAGGCTGTATTAGCAGGAGCTTTACACGCTATGGATTTGACAAAAGACAAAATGATTACTGCATACAGGAATCATGTTCAACCAATAGGAATGGGAGTTGATCCTAGACGTATTATGGCAGAACTTATGGGGAAAGCAACTGGAACATCAAAAGGAATGGGTGGATCAATGCATATTTTTTCCAAAGAACACCGCTTTTATGGAGGTCATGGAATTGTAGGAGGGCAAATTCCTTTAGGAGCTGGTCTTGCATTTGGAGACAAATATAACGGAACAGGTGGAGTAACTATGACTTATTTCGGAGACGGAGCAGCTCGCCAAGGATCGCTACACGAAGCTTTTAATATGGCTATGTTATGGAAACTTCCAGTAGTTTTTATTGTAGAAAACAATGGATATGCTATGGGAACTTCTGTAGAAAGAACAGCAAATCATACCGATATCTGGAAACTTGGTTTAGGATACGAAATGCCATGTGGACCAGTTGATGGGATGAATCCTGTAAAAGTTGCCGAAGCAATGACTGAGGCTATAGAAAGAGCAAGACGAGGAGACGGACCAACATTCCTTGAAATGAAAACATACCGTTACAGAGGACATTCCATGTCAGATGCACAGTTGTATCGCTCTAAAGACGAAGTTGAAGAATATAAAAAAATAGATCCAATTACTCAAATTCTAGATGTGATTTTAGATCAAAAATATGCTACAGAAGACGAAATTGAAATTATAGATCAAAGAGTAAAAGATCTAGTTGAAGAATGTGTTCAATTTGCAGAAGAATCTCCTTATCCAGAAATTCAACAATTATACGATGTAGTATACGACCAAGAAAACTATCCATTCACACCTCATAAATTATAAATCAATTATGGCAACAATTATAACAATGCCGCGCTTGAGCGATACTATGACTGAAGGAACGGTAGCAGCTTGGCTTAAAAAAGTAGGAGATAAAATAAGCGAAGGTGATATCCTAGCTGAAATTGAAACTGATAAAGCAACAATGGAATTTGAATCCTTCAATGAAGGAACTCTTTTATATATTGGAATCCCAGAAGGAGAAACTGCACCTGTAGACTCTTTATTAGCAATAATCGGAAACGAAGGTGAAGATGTTTCGGCTTTAATAGCTGGAGGTTCAGCAGCACCAACTGCAACAGAATCTGCAACAGCTCCTACTGAAACAAAAACAGCAGAAGTAACCACACAAGCTCCTGTAGCAACCTTACCAAAAGGTGTTATCGTAGTAACAATGCCTCGCTTGAGTGATACGATGACCGAAGGAACAGTAGCTTCTTGGTTAAAGAAAGTAGGAGACAACATTGTTGAAGGCGATATTCTGGCAGAAATTGAAACCGATAAAGCAACAATGGAATTCGAATCTTTCAACGAAGGAACTTTATTGTATATTGGAATTCAAGAAGGAAGCACCGCTCCAGTTGATAGCCTTTTAGCTATCATAGGACCAGCAGGAACAGACATTAGCGGAATAGCCGAAAACTATAAAGTTGGCGGAGCTGCTCCAACAGCGACAACAGTAAAAGAAGAAGTTAAAACTATTCCATCAGAATCTGCAGAACCAATTGAAACAGTAAGTGATGGAAAAAGAATTTTAGCTTCTCCATTAGCTAAAAAAATAGCAAGTGACAAAGGAATTCAATTAACACAAGTAAAAGGATCAGGAGAAAATGGTCGTATTGTAAAAAGTGATATTGAGAACTTCACCCCTACAACGACAGCGGTACCAACTGCAACTAAAACCCCTGAAGCCGTAAAAACCGAAACCCCAAAAGTATTTGTACCTGCAGGAGAAATTTTTACAGAAGAAATAAAAAATTCGCAAATGCGTAAAATCATTGCGAAACGTTTGGCTGAATCATTATTTACAGCACCACATTACAATCTTGTAATCGAAGTGACAATGGACGAAGCAATGCAATCAAGAGCTGTAATCAATAGCGTACCAGATACAAAAGTATCTTTCAACGACATGGTAATTAAAGCTTGTGCATTAGCATTGAAAAAGCACCCAAAAATCAACTCACAATGGAAAGAAGATGCTATCATCATCAATCACCATGTAAATGTGGGTGTTGCTGTAGCTGTAGAAGACGGATTAGTAGTTCCTGTACTAAGATTTACAGACGCCATGAGTTTATCACAAATTGGAGCAAGTGTTAGAGATCTTGCTGGTAGAGCAAAAAACAAAAAATTATTACCAACTGAAATGGAAGGAAGTACTTTCACTGTTTCTAACCTTGGTATGTTTGGCATAACAGAATTTAATTCTATTATAAACCAACCAAACTCCGCTATTTTATCTGTTGGAGCTATTGTAGAAAAACCAGTAGTGAAAAATGGACAGATTGTAGTTGGGAACACTATGATGCTATCATTGGCATGTGACCACCGCACTATCGATGGTGCAACAGGTGCTCAATTTTTACAAACATTAAAACAATATATCGAAAATCCAGTTACAATGCTGGCATAATAGATTAAATTGAATATAACTATATCCCGTCTAGCTTTACCTAGATGGGATTTTTTTTTAATAATTAGTTTTAATATAAAGTAATCTAAGAAGTATATCAAACTAAAATTAATACAACAAAATTTCACTTTATTTTGCCATCTGAAAAACAAAATAAAATACTTTAAAACCTTTTCTTAACGCTAAAAATAAAATTAATAAAATTAAAAATTTGGGCATGTCCTTGTTGCAGATCATTTTGGGCAAATAACATCATTTTTCAAGCAACAAGGTCGGGCTGTCCATTGTATTCCCGATTAACAAAAACTACGGCAAAAAACCTTGTTTTTCTAAATCGGGAGATGCCATTTCCATCCCTCATGCAAATTAGTTTTCATAACCTTTTTATTGGTTTTAAAGAAAATATACTAAAACAAAAAACAGCTCCATATAAGAGCTGTTTTTTATAAATTCGAAGTAAATAGTGTTCTTAACGTATGACTTTATTAATTCAAAGTTACTACATTTTGATTTTTCATTTTTAGATTACCTTTATACACTTCTGCAATAGCTTTTCTAGATAATGAAGGCACATCTTTTGAGATCACAATCTCGTGTGTTACTTTTTTTAGGTTTGTTTCCACTTCCAAAAAATAAACACCATCAGGAAATTCCTCAAGACTATAGGTTTTCATAATACCAGCTTTACCGGTAGCAACCTCAGAATAAATTTCGTTATGCAATTTATCATATATAGTTACATTTGCTTGCTGAAT
>NZ_CP114284.2:1107500-1287500 GCF_027111095.2 Flavobacterium sp. IMCC34518
ACTCGCTGGCAACTAACAACAGGGGTTGCGCTCGTTATAGGACTTAACCTGACACCTCACGGCACGAGCTGACGACAACCATGCAGCACCTTGTAAATTGTCTTGCGAAAAAACTGTTTCCAGTCCGGTCAATCTACATTTAAGCCTTGGTAAGGTTCCTCGCGTATCATCGAATTAAACCACATGCTCCACCGCTTGTGCGGGCCCCCGTCAATTCCTTTGAGTTTCATTCTTGCGAACGTACTCCCCAGGTGGGATACTTATCACTTTCGCTTAGCCACTGAGATCGCTCCCAACAGCTAGTATCCATCGTTTACGGCGTGGACTACCAGGGTATCTAATCCTGTTCGCTACCCACGCTTTCGTCCATCAGCGTCAATCCATTAGTAGTAACCTGCCTTCGCAATTGGTATTCCATGTAATCTCTAAGCATTTCACCGCTACACTACATATTCTAGTTACTTCCTAATAATTCAAGTCTAGCAGTATCAATGGCCGTTCCACCGTTGAGCGATGGGCTTTCACCACTGACTTACTAAACCGCCTACGGACCCTTTAAACCCAATGATTCCGGATAACGCTTGGATCCTCCGTATTACCGCGGCTGCTGGCACGGAGTTAGCCGATCCTTATTCTCACAGTACCGTCAAGACATTACACGTAATGTTGTTTCTTCCTGTGCAAAAGCAGTTTACAATCCATAGGACCGTCATCCTGCACGCGGCATGGCTGGATCAGGCTTGCGCCCATTGTCCAATATTCCTCACTGCTGCCTCCCGTAGGAGTCTGGTCCGTGTCTCAGTACCAGTGTGGGGGATCTCCCTCTCAGGACCCCTACCCATCGTAGCCATGGTAAGCCGTTACCTTACCATCTAGCTAATGGGACGCATGCTCATCTTTCACCGTTGTGACTTTAATAGTTCAACCATGCGGTTGTACTATACTATGAGGTATTAATCCAAATTTCTCTGGGCTATCCCTCTGTGAAAGGTAGATTGCATACGCGTTACGCACCCGTGCGCCGGTCTCTTGGTCCGAAAACCTATACCCCTCGACTTGCATGTGTTAAGCCTGCCGCTAGCGTTCATCCTGAGCCAGGATCAAACTCTTCATCGTATATTGTGCGCTTAATTAATTAAGCTATTATTATGCGACTCCAATTCTAGTGGTCTATTCTCAAATCTTTCGATTCTATTACTCTTATTCTTTTGTTCTAACATCTCTGTTAAAACGGCTGTCAATTCAATATGTCTAGGAACGTATTCTTATCGTTTAATCCACTTTTCGCTGTCTCTCAAAGCGGGTGCAAAACTAACAATTCTTTTTGTGACTGGCAAGAAATTTTTGAAGTTTTTTTGAAAAATATTTTTCCCGGTTTCTTCTCTTTTCTTATCAGTCTTTCAACGAACGTTGCGCGTTTAGCGGGGTGCAAAAGTAACATACTCTTTTAATTCCCACAAGCTTTTTTTAATCTTTTTTGAAAATAAATCTTCTTTGTGATTTTTATTACTTGTCAGTGTTTTAAAGAACTTAGTCGCTGTTGCGGGTGCAAAAGTAGACCCTTTATCCCTTTAAACAATGACTTTTTTGAGGTTTTTTTGATTTATTTTTTAATCTATTGGTATATTGAGCTTTATACAACCCCTTTTTTATCAAATCCATCGTTTTTACTGAAAATTTTAGGCCCTTTTTACGGTTTTATTACTTTTTGTGCCTTTTCAGAAGGGATTCATACCAGATGTATCGCCCTTTTTACCGCTTGTTAGTACTACTCTTTGTTCCTGGTTGTATTCGCCTGGGTTTTACTAATAGACTTTTATCACTCTTTGGGACGCGGATTTAACGGATTCGCTAATGCGAAGGCACGGAGGATCGCGGATTTATATTCCCTTCCTTAATATAAAGTGGTCTTTGTACCTCTCTATAGCTGTGTCCTATTAAAAAATACAGTTCTCGCAAAGGCGCGAAGGCGCAAAGAAAATTGTTCTAAACTTGGTGCCTTGGCATCTTGGCGAGAAAAACAAAGCTTAACTTAATCTAATTCGGCGCGGTGGGACGCGGATTTGACGGATTCGCTAATGCGAAGGCGCGGAGGATCGCGGATTTTTATTCCCTTCCTTAATATAATGTGGTCTTTGTACCTCTCTATAGCTGTGTCCTATTAAAAAATACAGTTCTCGCAAAGGCGCGAAGGCGCAAAGAAAAAAGTTCTAAACTTGTCACCTTGGCATCTTGGCGAGAAAAACAAAGCTTAACTTAATCTAATTCGGCGCGGTGGGACGCGGATTTGACGGATTCGCTAATGCGAAGGCGCGGAGGAGCGCGGATTTTTATTCCCTCCTTTATATAGTGGGGCTTTTATAGCTGTATCTTATTATAAAATATAGGTCTCGCAAAGGCGCGAAGGCGCAAAGAAAAAAGTTCTAAACTTGTCGCCTTGGCATCTTGGCGAGAAAAACAAAGCTTAACTCAATATATCTAGGTGCGGTGGGACGCGGATTTTATTGATTCACTAATGCGAAGGCGCGGAGGAGCGCGGATTTTTATTCCCTCCTTTATATAGTGGGGCTTTTGCAGTTGTATCTTATTATAAAATATAGATCTCGCAAAGGCGCGAAGGCGCAAAGAAAACAGTTCTAAACTTGGCGCCTTTGCTTCTTTGCGAGAAAAACAAAGCTTAACTTAATCTAATTCGGCGCGGTGGGAAGCGGATTTTATTGATTCGCTAATGCGAAGGCGCGGAGGAGAAAGGATTTTTATTCCCTTCCTTAATATAAGGTGGTTTTTCTAGCTGTATCTTATTATAAAATATAGGTCTCGCAAAGGCGCGAAGGCGCAAAGAAAATTGTTCTAAACTTGGCGCCTTTGCGTCTTGACGAGAAAAACAAAGCTTAACTTAATCTAATTCGGCGGGGTGGGAAGCGAATTTTATTGATTCGCTAGTGCGAAGGCGCGGATGAGCGCGGATTTTTATTCCCTCCTTTATATAGTGGGGCTTTTATAGCTGTATCTTATTAAAAAATATAGGTCTCGCAAACGCGCGAAGGCGCAAAGAAAACAGTTCTAAACTTGGCGCCTTGGCGTCTTGGTGAGAAAAACAAAGCTTAACTCAATATAATTAGGCGCGGTGAGACGCGGATTTGACGGATTCGCTAATGCGAAGGCGCGGATTTTCTTTGTTTCTTCTTTACCTATATATTAGGTGTTGTTTTTTTTATGAATACGACCTCATGAAAACGAATGTCCTAGGTACTATCTTCAATACCTAATTTATTTTGGTTAATTTTTATATATTTGTTACACCGAGAGGAAGCTTCTTGCGATTATTCACTGGATGTTTACCTTGTGTAGCCTCAATTTTTATGTTGGGGCTATTTTTTGCTATTGTGTCTTCTTCGAAGCCAATTGCCCGAGAGGTCAACTTTTGCTCCTCTTCTTGGATATTTAGCTGATAAATAGCATCGTAAGCTTCATTCTTTTTCCATAAATGATAAATCATTGTCAGTATCTTTTTTTGAACCGCCACATAACTTTTCATTTTTATTCCATGTTTTTCATAGGTTCTATCATATAAATCTTTGAAGGGTTTAACTTTGCATTGAATAACTACCAATGACGGCATATGTAAGGCGCGTCTTATTCTTGAATTCCCTCTTTTTGATATTTTGGTTTTACCAACACGCTTTCCTGATTGTGCTTCAACTACGTCATAACCCGCATAAGACACTAACTGTTTGTAATTCGTAAATAATGTAAAACCGTTGGTTTCAGCCAAAATAGTACTCAATGTTAAAATTCCTAATCCTTTCATTTTCAATATATTTTCAGTCTTGTCATAAACTTCTTTATTAGATTTCAAATGAATCTTTATTTCTTTGTCCAACTCTTTGAGCTGTGTCTCAAATAAAATTATGGTTTGCTCTAATTGATTTGTAACTGAATCCAAATGGTGCATTGCAAAACTCAACGCATCTAATTGGTTTTTTAAAACCGTTTTCAATTCGGTAACATTTTGATGTTGCCTTGTCAACAATCGTAATTCATAGAAAAAGGATCCCATTGGTTGCCATAAATCTAAGCACTGTTCGGCTCCCATTTGTGATAATCCTTTGGCATCAATGCTGTCATTTTTTGATTTGAGCCCAATAGCTTCCAAATATTTTTTTGCTTTATTAGGCAAAATTATAGAAACATCAAATCCTTTCCCAAACAAACAATAAGCACAATTCTCATGATAAATCCCTGTAGCTTCCATGCAAATTACCACAGGAATAGTTTCCTTTTTATGCTTTAAAATCCACTCTTCCAAAGAAGAAAATCCTTTTAATGTGTTAGAAATAATGGTACTTGACTTTACAGTTACCTTTTGTTTTTCATCAATAACACTAATACAAGCATTAATTTTTTTGCTTGAAACGTCTAATCCAACAGAATACTTTAAATTCATAACTCTTTGATTTAGAATCAATAAACAAAATATTACATAAATCTTTGCTCATTTTTTATACAAGATCCAAATTAAATTCTGGTCTTTAAGTACTATTGTGACTCGAAATGTAATAAAAACGAAATGGATTAACCTAATGTCTACAATATCATCAAAAGATGTATTTCGCCCCGATAGAATTTGGCCATTTCGTTTTGCTTATCAATTGTTGTATTTCAAAGATACATTTCATATTTTTAACATAGTCAAAGATATGAGCCCTGATAGTAGTGGAAATCCTTATGAGCCGGTGTTTGGCTCATAAGATTGTAGCGGATAGCAGGTTTAAGCTCCTTACCTAAACTAAGATTAATCTTTAATCAAATCGAATGGCTTTGACGGGTGAAATTTTTGTGATTATATAAGAAGGAATCAACAAAACTAAAGAACAAATCACTACTGTAAGCAAATTTAGAGATAAGATATACCCAAAATTCAAATATACAGGTGCTTGATTGACATAATAGCTTTCGGGATTGAGTTTTACTATTCCGAAATATTCCTGCACTAACAATACTGAAATTCCAATTAAATTACCCCAAAACAAACCTCTCACTATTAGATAAAAGGCATTGTACAGAAAAATTTTTCTTACTGACCAATTATCTGCACCTAACGCCTTAAGAATCCCTATCATTTGCGTACGTTCTAAAATAAGAACCAATAGGGCCACAACCATATTTATAGTCGCTACCAGTATCATTACCACCAAAATAACTATAATATTAAAATCGAAAAGTTGTAACCACTCGAATATATAACTGTATTTTTCAATAATTGTTTTACTATCTAGAGTTGAGGAGGTTTTTTTATAAACTTCTTCCCCTGTTTCTTTTATCGTATTAAAGTCTTTTACAAAAACCTCAAAAGCACCAATTTGATTGGACGACCATTTATTTATTCGTTGAATGTGACGAATATCACCTATTATATAAGTAGCATCGAATTGCTGAAACCCTGAATTGAAAATTCCGGCTATTTTGAATCGACGAATATTAGGTAATTGATTTTGGTCTTCCTTAATAAAGAAAGTATTAAAGTAATCACCCACTTTTAGATCTAGTCGATAAGCAAGAAATTGAGAAATTACAACTTCTTGGGTAATACCTTTGGAAAAAATAGGTAATCTACCTGAGACGAGATACTCTTTTAAATTCCCCCATTGATAGTCATCACCTACACCTTTGAAAATAATCCCTTCAAATGCAGTTTCAGTTCTTATAATTCCTGCTTTACTAGCTATAGCCTGTATATGATTTACTCCAGGAACTGAAATAAACTTGGGATAAAAATCTTGATGTTTTGAAATAGGTAATAATGTAGTTTCGGACTGGTTATTATCATAATTTGAAATTATGATATGACCATTGAATGCAGCAATTTTTTCCCTTATTTTATTTTGCAAACCTATTCCGGTAGCCACAGAAACAATCATCATAATCATTCCGATAGCAATAGCTGAAATAGCAATGTTAATAATTGGCGCCGATATGCTGCTTTTATAATCTTTGGCGGTTATAAGCCTTTTGGCTATAAAATACTCTAAATTCAAATTGTTTTATTTTGAGGAACTGAACAAATATACATAAAGTTTCATTTTACACTTTGCAAATCCAATAGTTAACACTAAAGTACCACTGAAACACAAAATAATCGTTTAGAGCGGCAATTTCTTTTTCATCTCTTCTACAATATTATAAGCTGCGGGACATATTGCAAGATTCTTGAGTGTTAAATCAGTAATTTGCTGAAACTTCTTTCGATCAGTATGAGGAAACTCTCTACATGCTTTTGGACGAACTTCATATATCATACATGCGTTCTCATGATCCAAAAAAGCACAGGGCACACTTTGCAACACATAATCTCTATCTTCATCAATTCGTAAATATTGCTCAATAAACTGTTGTGGTTTTTGTCTTAAAAACTTTGAAATTCTTTCAATATCTGCCAAAGTGAATAACGGACCGGTTGTTTTACAACAATTTGCACAGTTCAAACAATTGGTTTTTTTGAATTCGGCTTCATGAATATCTTGCATAACATAATCCAAATTCTTTGGCGCTTTCTTTTTTAGCCTATCAAAATACTTTTTGTTTTCGATATGCTTATCTTTGGCTAGTTTTCCTAATTCGTTTAAAGCTGGTTTCAATGCTGAAATATATAGATGATTCAGCAAAAGTACTAAACTTTAAACTTGGAAATTTAAACTTGAAACTAAATTTTATGAAAGATCTTTTCGGAAAAGCCATACTCGATTACCAAACCAATAACAATCCTGAGGATTTAATCACTGAAACTACTATTTCAGAAGAAGATGAGATGAGTGTCGCCTATCTTTTTAGGAGTTATGATCAAATGCCAAGGATAGAACAAAAAGCACTACAACTCACAAAAGGAAAAGTACTTGATGTAGGATGTGGAGCTGGAAGCCATAGTTTAACTTTACAAAACGACAGAAATCTTGATGTTACTTCAATTGACATTTCTGTAAATGCAATTCAAGCCTGCAAGCTTCGAGGCCTAAAAAAAGCAATTATTCAAGATGTAATGTCATTTGAAAATGAAAAATTTGACACTATAATAGTTTTAATGAATGGTCCGGGAATTTGTGGCAAATTACAAAACATCCCAAAGTTCCTTTTGAAATTAAAATCATTACTTTATCCAGGAGGACAAATATTAATGGATAGCTCAGACATTATTTACATGTTTGATGAAGATGAAGACGGGGGCAAATGGATTCCATCGGAAAACGAATACTATGGCGAAACTATTTTCAATATCACATATAAAGGAGAAAAAGAAACACCTTTAGATTGGCTTTTCTTAGACTATAACACACTTCAAAATGCGGCTATAGATAATAATCTTCAATGTGAACTAATAATAGAAGGAGAACACTATGATTATTTAGCTAGACTTTCATAGTATAGAAATTGAAACAACTAATCCTTTTTATACAACACAATTAAATAATTAAATTAGATTAAATCCAATAAATAAAACAATAAGGCTTTACCTTTAAATAAGAATAATAAAAAACCTCTACAAAAAATAAAATCTTTTTGTAGAGGTTTTTATTGTACTTTAAAACAATTACCCTTGACCTGCAATTTTAATAGGTAATTCATAAAGCACTCTAACTCTTTTACCGCGATTTTCACCAGAAGACCATTTAGGAGAACTAGATATTACTCTTTTAGCTTCAATACCAGTTCCATCTCCAAGATCTTTTACTACTTTAACATTTGAAATAGAACCATCAATTTCAATAACAAATGCAACTTTTAAAATACCTCCATTTCCTTCATATTCAGGAATTTTAAAATTTTTTCCAATAAAATTTAATAATTCATTATATCCACCAGGAAATTCTGGTCTAACTTCTACCTCTTCATAGTTATAAGGAGCATCGTCAACATAAGTACTAGTAGGTTGTGCAGAGGCAATATTCACAAAAACTAAAGTAATTACTGAAAGTAAAAATTTTTTCATATCGTAAATTATTTAAAGTATGTACGCTCTAAAAAAAGAAACATTACATAGTAGGTTTTAGTAAAAATACAAAAATATTCGAATAAAAAAACGATATTCATAAATATTAATACGCAAAATTACATGTTTCTCATGTGTAAAACATAAGCTTCTGATTTTGTGACATTTAAAAACAAGCACAACGAAAACGATTGAATTATTTTAACAAAAAAAAATGAATCATAAAAACACTAAAGAAAGCCTTCCGATTTGATCGAAATGTAAAACTTGGCATGTTTAAGGAATATTCAAGTATTTATGTGTTTGCAACGAGACACGCCATTTGGGATTATTCATTACATAATCTACTATAAGTGGAGTCATTTCCTCCTTTTTACTCCATTCAGGTTGAAGAAAAAGAATGGTTTCTGATTTAACTTTTTCAGCTTGTTCTTCTGCAAAAATAAAATCATGTTTATTATAAATTATAACTTTAAGTTCATTAGCATTATCATAAACCGTTTGAGTAGGTAACTTGTTTTTTTTTGGAGAAAGACAAATCCAATCCCAAATCCCACTAAGAGGATACGCACCGGATGTTTCAATATGCACTTTTAGTTTAGCCTCTTTTAATTTTTGAGTTAAAGGATTCATGTCCCACATTAAAGGTTCTCCTCCAGTAATTACAATAGTATCTGCAAATTTAGTTGCATTACTTACAATCAAATCGATTTTTGTGGGCGGATGCAATTCTGCATTCCAACTTTCTTTAACATCACACCAATGACAACCAACATCGCAACCACCAACTCTAATAAAATAAGCTGCAGTACCTGTATGGAATCCTTCTCCCTGTATGGTATAAAACTCTTCCATAAGAGGAAGCATGGTTCCTTTATTTACTTCTAATTGAACTTCTCTAGATAACATTATATAAATTTAGTCTGCAAAGATAAGCAATTAAAAACAACCCATAGAAATCCAAAAAAAAATGGCAATTATTTCTAATTGCCATTTTTAGTAAAATTATAGTTTATTTATTTTAAAGCTTTTAAAGAATCTAATGCATATTGATTAGCTGGATCAATTGCCAACGTTTTATTAAAAAGCTCAATTGCTTTATTCTTGTCTGTATTAGCATAACTTGCAGCAGAAGTATTATAACTTTCAATTATTTTTTTTATTACTGCAGGTTTAGCCAACTCCTCCTGTCCCTTTTCTGTAACAATATTAACATAATCACTATAATATTTTATTGTTAACTCATCATTTTCCAATAAACTATTAGTTCTTGCTCTATAAATATATGCATCTTGCGTTTTTGGAGAAGCTTCAATAACAGCCGCATAAGCCGCATCTGCCTTTTTTAACGATTCAACATCTGGCTTTACAATATCTTTTCTTGTATTATCAAAATACAAACTATTCCCTAAATAAAAGTTATCCAATACATAATTTTTTGATTCTTTATTAGCCACGGCTATCTCATAAATTTGAGCTGCTTGTTTAAATAATTTTTGCTCATAGAGTTTTTTTCCAACTTCACTAATATTTATTGCTAAACTATTAGCATCCATTTCAGCTGATTTCTTAATATCTAAAATACCATTATCAAATAAGAATTGGTCAACAGTTTTACCATCTTCGCTTACTGATTTTTTAATCTTTGCAAATCCTAAAGTTTGATAATCTAAAGCAATTACTTTATTACCAGGAGTTGAGATAAAACTATCTAGTGATTTTATTGCAACATCATAATTACCGTTCTGAAAAGCTGAAAACCCTAAATAACGTAAAATTCTTGGATTAACTTTATCCAATTCAATCATTTTATTTGCCTCAATCTCTAAAGCTTTGTATTCACCAGCTAAAACTAAAAAATCTGCATGACGCATTCTAGAATTAAGAGAGTAATCAGTTAACGATAAATATTTTTCATAATTAACCAAAGCTTTATCAACATAAACTCTATATTTAGAAGGTTCATTTCTTCCCCATAAATAATATGTTTCAGCTAATTCACGATAAACAGGCCCATAATTTGGATTAATGGCAATTACTTCATCGAAAGCTTTTATTGCTTCAGTATAAGCTTTTGCTCCTTTTAACAGAACACCTAATTGCATTTTTGCTCTAATTAATGTATTGTCAAAAGAATAAGCGTTTCTATAAGAAGAGTAAGCATCATTTTGATTTTTATCACCAAAATAAGCGTTCCCTAAAGCTAAGTTTAATTGTGCATCTTGAGGATTAATTAATTTAGCTTTATTTAACACATCAATAGCTTTCTTGTAATCGGGTTTTGTAGAAAAGGTATAAGCACGACCTATGAAAATATATTCTTCAATGTCTTTCTTTTTTAAATCTTTAGTAGCAATTGCAAATTTTTGTTCCGCAGCAGCTGGATTACCATTGTCTAAATCTATTAAACCAAAACCAATATTATTTAATCTTGCTCCTTCTGTACCCAAAAGACCTTTCTGATAATATATTTTAGCAGAATCGATATTATTTTGCAACATGTAAACATTACCTAAATAAAACGCTGCAGTACCATTAGTTGGCTTTGCATTAATAATAGATTTTAAAATAGTTTTAGCACTTTCAAATTGTTCTGCATCAATTGCTTTTTTTGCTTGGTTTATATCCTGCGCTTGAATAGTAGCCACAACAGCTAATAAAGCAATACTTAAAACTTTAACTTTGTTCATCTTCATTACATTAATTATTTTATTTCTATTATTTTTTAGAGTCACCTCTTATTATATTCAGATTCCTAGCGGGTATTTTATATGGTAACAAACCCGATTTTAGAACTATACGTTGTCCTATATCTCCTGCCACAAAAGAGGAAAAACCCATACCCAATCCAGAAGCTCCTTGACAATTCACTATAAACAAATCTCGTAACAAAGGATAAGTTCCCTCTGCAAAATTATTCTGGGAAGGAGCAAAATAACCTTCTTTATCTAGTCCTTTAACACTTAAAATATTTATATTTTTAATTATTGATTCCATGGAAGGTATAGGCTGCGATAACCAATTTACTCCAACAACTCCAATCATTCCATCATTTTCTGAAACAAATTTTAAAACTTCATTATTAGTTTTAAAAGTAAAAACATCTTTTTCAGGCAATCCACTTAATCCTGCTAATGCATTCATGTAATTTACAGTACTTGAATTCGGATTATCAAAAACCAAACCCTTTATTTTGGAATTCCTATTACCTTTCATAAAACCAATAACATCTTTTAAAGCTATTAAAGTATCATTGTTTGATTTATTAGAAACAAATGCAATACCATCGATAGCAAATTTAGTTATTTTAGGAACTATTTTGCTCTGTTCGAACACTTTTAACTCTTTTTTAGTTAAATTTCTAGCAATTGCAACAATTTTAGCTTTTTTGTTAAATAAAGAATTTAAAACTTCTGATTCAGACGAAGAAATTAATGTAAATTTCGCATCGTACTTACTTTCAAAAACCATTACTTCATCTTCAACAATAGGCGTAATTGTCTCATCAACAAGAATAGTTGCTTTACCTTTTAAAATAGTTTCTTTAACTATTGATTCATTTTCATTTTTTTTACAACTAAAAAAAATGAAAATAATCAAAACTAAAACATAAATATTTTTCAATCTGAACATAACTATTCTTTATTACTATTATATACACGAAAAAAACGGATAATAGAATATACAATTAAAACAACACCAAGTGCTATTCTATATTCCATTTGCATGTTAAAAGGAAACTTATTCCAAAATATAACCATTAAACCTAAAAAAAAATAGGCTAAAAAAACCAAAACAGTTATAATAAGAAGAAATCGCTCAATAAGCGATTTCTTCTTTAAATTATTAAATAAACTATTTAACATTATTCTGCAGATTGAATAGTAATTGGAAGAGAATATAAAACTCTCACTTTTTTACCATTTTGCTCTCCAGGAAGCCATTTAGGACATTTGCTTAAAACCCTAATCGCTTCTTTTCCTGTTCCATAACCAATATCCCTAACTACTTTGATATCTGTTAATGATCCATCTTTTTCTACAACAAAAGTAACATACACTTTACCTTTTAGACCTTCTTCTTCAGGAGCTTGATAATTCTTACCAACAAATTGATAAAACTTTTCAATTCCACCTGGATATTCAGGTTTTTGTTCAATTCCAGCTAAAGAGTGTACACTAGTGTCCTCCTCGATAACTTCAACAACTGGACCATTTCCAACTTCTTCAACTGTAAGAGGAGCATCTGGATCTCCTTTAATAGTTTCAGCACCCGTTTTTTTGTCCTTGATATCATCCATCTTTGGAGGATCTTCAGTAACATCTTCAGCCTTTGCAACAACAGGTTTTACAAATTTAACCTGATCTTGTTTTGGTGGTGGTGGTGGTGGTGGAGCAAGATCTTTTACATCTTCAACTTTCTTCTTAGGCGGCAATTTTACAGCAGTAATCTTGATATCAGTATCAACTTCTTCTCCTCCTTTTGGCAAGTAACTCGCTATAAGCGGAGCACTAACAGCTAGGCTAAAAAGAACACTACCAATGACAAGCGCTCGCATAGAAGTCTTACGATTCGATTTTCTAAGTTCGTAAGCACCATAAAGCTTATTACGTCCTTCGAAAACGATCTCAATCCATTGATTTTTTATTAAATCTAATTTCATTTTTTTTAATTATTAGGTTATAAGCAAAAAAATATTATTTTTTTGCTTCTAACAATTTTTGTTCTTCTGGTGAAAATTCAGGTACAATAGCATAGGATCCTGTTGCATTTACTCCAACAATTGCCATCTCATCCAAAACATCAACCAAATTACGATACGTTGATTTTTTACTTGGTTTAATAATAACAATCATTCCGTCTTTAGGTTTTCCTTTAGCTGTAGAGTACTGTTTAACCAATTCCATTCTAGCTAGCAATTCTTTTCGAATTCCATCTTTACCATATGTAAAATCTTTTGGAGCCGCAAGCGGTTTTTCCAACATACCTACATAACGCACCAATTTTCCATTTTCACCAAGAAGTAAAGTCATTGTACGATTTTCATCAACTTTAATATTACTCTCAGGAGCATTATTATCTTTTTCTTTATCTGGCAACGTCAAATCCATGGATTGAGGTTTAGACAACGTAGTGGTAAGCATAAAGAATGTGATTAGTAAGAACGCCAAATCCACCATGGCAGTTAAATCTACCTTTGAGTTTTGTTTTTTACTTCTTACTTTACCACCTTTTCCGCCTCCACCGTCGCCGGTATTTAATTCAGCCATTTTAGTGTGTCTTTTTTAATTAAAAATTCTTTCCTCTTAAACCCGTAACCAAGTTAAAGCTATTGATTTTTTGATCTTGCAAAATATCCATCACTTGTTTGATTGCAGGATATTGCTCCTTAGCATCTCCTTTTATTGCAAATTGCAATTCTTTGTCATTAATCTCTATATTAGCTTTACGAGAATATAAAATCCAATCTTTCAACTGATTATCCAAAGAGTCTTTAGGAACACCTGGTTGACCTGCCTTACTTCTTTCAGATGCTTTCATATCTAAAACTGCTTTTAGATTTTGAATTGGCACTCCAAAACTTTCCATTAGTGCAAATTTCTCTGCATCTGCTGCTGAAAAAGCTATATTGTATTTTTGCCCCATTAATTCTAGAGCTTTTTTACGAACTTCTCTTCCTTTCAAATCAAAGAATACAGCAGTTTTTCCATCTACTTTACCAATTGTCAAAGTAGACAAATCAGTAGCTGGCAATTTTGTTTGCACAGTAGACTGTGGAGTATCAACTGGTAATACTTCAGGTGTTTTAGCAGTGGCAGTCAAAATAAAGAACGTAAGCAAAAGAAACGCAACATCACACATCGCCGTCATATCGGTAGATGTGGACTTTTTTTTCATTTTTATTTTAGCCATTATTTATGTCTATTATTTTGATAAAATATTATCAAAAATTAATTATTGTTTTAAACTACCTCTGAAGTGTCTGTAAGTATTAACGATTGTTGTACCAGCCTCATCAATAGAGTACGTTAAATCATCAATTTTTGAAGTAAAGAAGTTGTAAGCAACAATAGCTGTAATAGATGTAGAGATACCAGTAGCCGTGTTAATCAAAGCTTCAGAAATACCTACTGCAAGTGCAGCTTGATCTGGAGTTCCAGCAGAAGCCAAAGCACCAAACGCTTTAATCATCCCTGATACTGTTCCTAATAATCCTCCAAGTGTTCCTAAAGAAACTAAAGAAGAAATAATAGTCATATTTTTTTCTAACATTGGCATTTCAAGAGAAGTAATCTCTTCAATTTCCTTATGAATAGTTTCAGCAGCTTCTTCACTGTTGAATCCTTCTTTTTTAACCTCTTGGTATTTAACTAATGCAGATTTAATTGCATTTGCTACAGAACCTTGTTGTTTATCACATGTAACAATAGCTCCATCAATATCACCAGTTTTGATACTTGCTTGAACTGTTTTCATGAATTTATCTAAATTTCCTTTTCCAGCAGCTTTTGCGATAACAAAATATCTCTCGATAGAAAACACAATAACCATTAATAACATACCTAATAATACTGGTACTATAAATCCTCCTTTATAAACTTGACCTAATGTGTTTAATGGGTGTCCTTTTTCAATATCACCACCTTCAAAATTTGATGGATCTCCCATTACTTGAGACCAGATTAACCAACCCACAAAAATACATGCTGCAATAATAATCCCTGAAACCATTCCTCCACCATTTGAAGTGCTTTCTTTTTTAACTTTAACGTTTGCCATTTTTTTAAATTTTAAATATTTATTTTAGTTTTAATAAACTTGTATAGGAGCAAATTTAAATTTTTAGTTGAAATAAAAAAACTTTTTTTGAAGTAATCTTGCAAATTATTTTATATTCAAAACATAAGCACTACGTTTTTTAAGAATAATTAAATATTTTTTTTAAAAAAGTGATTCAAAAAATTAAAAAAAAACACGATTTTAAGTATTTTGAATATTTTTATTCAAAAAAAAAGGATATAATTCAAAACGCTTTAAAATAAATAATAAACACAATTTTGTGATATTTAATTACAGAAAATCCTTAATATCATCCTTTCGCAAAAATTTAATATCTTGCATAAAATTTTAATATCCACTAGTTATGAGCAAACAAGAAGAATTTATTCAGCATATAAATAACGGTTATTTTTCAAAAGGAGACAGCATAACACTTGGAGGCGCAATACTTAACAACGAAGTCTTACCAAATACTTTTGTAAAAATTCCTATAAAAACTTTAAATCGACATGGGTTAATTGCTGGTGCAACTGGAACTGGAAAAACAAAAACAATTCAAGTACTTTCGGAGCAACTTTCATCATTTGGAATACCCGTTTTGATGATGGATATAAAAGGGGATTTTAGCGGTATTGCAAAAGAAGGGGTTGAAAAAGATTTTATAAAAGAGCGCCATGAAAAATTAAATATACCCTACTCTGTGTCAAGTTTTCCTGTAGAATTAATGTCTCTTTCTAAACAAGAAGGAGTAAGACTTCGCTCTACTATATCGGAATTTGGTCCTGTTCTATTTTCTAGAATTCTGGATTTAAACGACACACAATCCGGAGTTGTTTCAGTCATATTTAAATATTGTGACGATACAAAAATGCCATTATTGGATTTAAAAGACATCAAAAAGGTTATTAATTTTATTACAAACGAAGGAAAAGAAGATATTGAAAAAAGTTATGGCAAAATATCAACTTCGACAACTGGAACCATTTTAAGAAAAATAATAGAACTTGAACAACAAGGAGCCGATTTGTTTTTTGGAGAAATGTCGTTTGAAATTGATGATTTATTGCGCATTGACGAAAACGGAAAAGGGTATATAAATATTATTCGGTTAACCGATATCCAAGATAAACCCAAATTATTCTCCACTTTTATGCTAAGCTTATTAGCTGAAATTTACCAACAAATGCCTGAAAAAGGGGACGTAGAACAACCCGAATTGGTTATTTTTATAGATGAAGCCCACTTAATCTTCAATGAAGCCAGCAAAGCATTATTGGAACAAATTGAAACCATCGTAAAATTAATTCGTTCCAAGGGAATTGGAATCTATTTCATCACCCAAAATCCTATGGACATTCCTAGTGGTGTTTTGGCTCAATTAGGTTTAAAGATACAACATGCATTAAGGGCATTTACAGCAAACGACAGGCAAGCAATCAAACAATCAGCAGAGAATTATCCTATATCCGAATTTTACAAAACAGACGAAGTATTAACGAGCTTGGGAATTGGAGAAGCTTTTGTAACTGCCTTGAGTGAAAAAGGAATTCCAACTCCACTTGTAGCCACTATGATGCGTGCTCCAATGAGTAGAATGGATGTTTTAACAGATATTGAAATTCAAGAAATCAATGCAAAATCGAATTTAGTTAAAAAATACAATGAAATCATTGATCGTGAGAGTGCTTATGAAATGCTTTCCAAAAAAATAGAATCTGCTCAAGAACAAGTTGCAGCAGAGCAAGAAAAAAAACAGGAAAGCAATGAACCGAGTACTGCAAGTGTAGTCACAAAATCAGTTTTGAAAGTAGTTACAAGTGCTACTTTTATTAGAGGTGCATTTGGAATATTATCTAAAATATTTAAAAAATAATGAAAAACTTCATCACCCTTTTTATTATTCTTTCCACCTTTGCTAGTTGCTCACCAAAGTCAGAATCTAAAAACTTAACATATGTCAAATTAGAAATTGTTAAGACAGAAAAAGATTTTGAAAGATTAGTTACTGAAAAAGGACCAGCAGAAGGTTTTTATCAATTTGCCGATTCTAATGCTGTTATCAAAAGAGAAAACGACTCATTAATCATTGGCAAGAATAATATAAAAAAATATTACTTAAACCTAAAACTTCAAAATCCAACTATAACTTGGTCTCCTGATGCCGTAATTGTTTCTGATGCCGGTGACATGGCTTCTAGCTATGGCAAATACAAATGGACCACTAAAGACGCTTCTGGAAAAGAAAAGACCACAAAAGGAGTTTTTCACACAGTTTGGAAAAAACAAAAAGACGGTTCTTGGAAATACATTTGGGATTAATTTAATTTTTTAAAGGATAAAAAACCAATTTTGTAGAAGATTGGATAATTTCTTTTTTATTCAATTTCATTTTTCTGAATTTTCCAGAATTGTACAACTCCACTTGATCTCTATAATGCGAACTAAATGGATTTCCTGATTGGCCCGTTGGTAAAATTCCCCAACTGTTTTCAATATCCGAAAAATCTATTACTCTTCGACTTGAAGGCCCTCCTTTTACTTTGTAAAATCCATCATCTACAAAATCAAAAAACTGATTGTTTATCACTTCATTGGATCCAGAAATTTCAAATGGACCAACATTAAAAAAGGGTCTAAATAATGCAACTTTTCCAATTGGATGCTGATATTCTACTGAATGCACTTTTCCCCAAGTCCAATCATACGGATTTTCTCCTAATTGTTTTTCTAAAGCAGCTATTGCTTCTTCAAACGATTTGGTTATAATTTGACTTCTATTCTCTTTTGTGTTTTTAGTTGTAACATTATCCCACCAAGGTGAATTTTCGTTAGCTATTTGTCTAGCTACAATTTGTTTCATAATGTGAGTTCCTAAAAACTGTTTGAATGCTTCATCCCCCAATTCGTCTTGAAAAGTATTTTTTAGATATAAAAAAATCCATTTGTTATAAATAGTAGGCCCAACATCTTTTAAGTTATTTGAACCCCTCCACGTTTTTAAAATATGTAATATTTCAGTTTCAGTTTTAGAAAATGATTTTAAATTTAAAGCCGAAAATAAATTTTTCACCACTTCTGGAGCAATAATAGAAGTATTATCATTAATCATTTCGCCTACAGCATTTCGATCCCAGTATGATTTTGCATCCAATAATTGTGTGATTCGTTTAGCCCTATCCTCAGGCAAATAATACCCTGGATAAGCAAAACCATCAATGGATTCTGGCTGATTGTTTGCTGAATAAACATAATTCCAACTTGGATTGACAGCTGATGGATTTTTAGAAAAATCAAAATACTCTAGAGTATCGTCTTTTCCATTAGAACCATCTAGAATAAAATTGGTATTCACAGCATTACTGTGTTTATACAATTTACCAGTTGCCCACCAACCCACGTTCCCTTTAGCGTCGCCATACATCACATTCAGTCCTGGAGCAGCAATGAGAGCAACTCCTTTTTGAAAATCTGTAATTGACTTTGAATGAGAAAGAGCATAAAGGGCTTCAATACTATGAATGGGTTGTTGTGTGTAAATCCAAGACATAGCAACAGGTTTATCACTTTTTAAACCTACTAACAAATCATTCATAACAGGGCCATGCTGACTTACTTTTATATTCAAAACCACGTCTGAGGAATCTTTTACTTTTATTATTTTCTTCCTGATTTCATAATCCTTAAATCCGTTTTTAGTTTGGTATTGATTACTGTTTTTAGGATTGTTTATTTCTTGATAGAAATCGACATCATCATTTTCAAACATGGTTAAACCATAAGCATATTCTCGATTATGTCCTAACAAAGGAAAAGGAGCTCCTGCTAAATAACAGCCATACAATTCAAAATCTGGAGTTTCAATATGCGCTTCATACCATGTTCCAGGTTGCGAAAACCCTATATGCGGATCATTCGCAAAAATTACTTTTTTATTCTTTGTCTTTTGCGGAGAAAGAACCCAACTATTGCTTCCGACAAAAGGGGCAACTGGAGACTGATCTAATAATGACGCAATAGACTTAGAAATAGCCTCATATTCTTGAGGACGTTGTTTTGCAATTTTAATTCGTGTTGTATTGAATTTACCATCTAAACCAAAATCTTTTAGATAATCCATTCCATATTTATTTCGAATATCGGTCAATAAAGGATCTGTTTTTTGAGCCATTGCAAAACTAAAAGACATGTATCCAAAAATATTATACACATCTTGAATTGTAAATTTTTGCTTTTCAATCCCTAATAACTGAAATTCTACTGGCGTAACACCTTCCTGAACATATTGATTAATTCCGTCTAGATATGCCATTGTCAATTGATAAGCTGGACTTTTTTTATCTAATTTAAGAATGGCATTTTGAGAAGCTTCTTCAATTCCTAAACCCACAAAAAATTTATCATTCTTCAAGGCAACAGATCCAAATATTTCAGACAATCTTCCTGGTACAATACGTCTGAGCAATTCCATTTGCCATAACCTGTCTTGAGCATGTACATAACCCAAGGCAATCATGGCCTCTTTTGTGTTTTTGGCATATATATGAGGTACTCCAAATTCATCAAAATAAACCGTAGTTTGATTTTTAATGTTTTTTAAAGAAATCGCTCCTTCATAATTAGGCTTTTGATAACTTCTGTAAATAAAGAAACCGCCAACTAAGGCAATTATTAAAAAAATAAAAAATAGTAAGGCTCTTTTTAGGTTTCTCATTGGTTATAATTTTACAGGCTTTATCAAACTTATGCAAAAATCAACACATTTTATATTCCTTTTTTAGGAAGTACATTTAAAAATGAGACAATTTTTATCAAATACAAATAAAACACAATTTTAATGAATTTAAGCATTATTGTTAATTATTTATTATAATACAAAGAATAATACTCTTAAAAGTTAAAATTAATTATAAATATTGAGATTTTTACAATTAAATTAGAAGGATTAACTGTCAGTTTCTTATATTTGTTAAAACAAAAAAAACCATGAAAAATATTTCAAAAGAAACCATTTCACAAATGGATAAGATTGAAAAATTAAATTTAATTAATTCATGTACTGGTTTTAAATCCGCCAATTTAATTGCCACAAAATCTATTGAAGGAAATACCAATGTAGCTATTTTTAGTAGTGTTACCCATCTTGGTAGCAGCCCATCTCTTGTAGGTTTTATTGTACGACCAACCAGTGTTCCTAAAGATACTTATAAAAACATTATGGAAACTGGTTTTTTTACAATTAACCACATAACAGTTGATATGATTGCCGATGCACATCATACCTCTGCCAATTATGATTCTGGTATCTCTGAATTTGACAAAACGAATCTAGAAGAAGAATATAAAGATGGTTTCAATATTCCTTTTGTGAAAGGGAGTCCGGTACAACTCTATTGTAAATATGTAAACGAATACTTCATCAAAGAAAATGATACTATCCATATTATTGCCTCTATTGAACATGTTTTCTTTGATGAAGCTCTGGAGCATAAAGATGGTTGGTTGCAGCTTGATAAAGGAAATATTGTTGCCTTAAATGGTGTTGACGGTTATTTCTTGCCTAAACTAATTGATCGTTTTCAATATGCCAGACAAGGAGTTCCGACAAAATCTTTTCCCAAAGAGAAGTGATAAAAGTGACAGAAAAAATTTGAGTCGCTGTTTTCAGTAACTGTTTACAGAATTGACCGTTAAGATACCCATTGGCGTTCTTAACTCTATTTAATAAAAAATTAAATCTGTTTTGAAAGTTAAAACAACAGCATTCTTCGATTTTAAAAGTTGAATAGAAATAAAAACTAGCTCTGAAAAAAAATTACAATAAAAAACGGGAATAGTTGAAAAAACTATTCCCGTTTTTTTTATTTTCCTAAAATTCCAGTTTTTAAAATCTGTCCAAAATGAAACATATCTTCATACGAAGTATATAACGGAACTGGCGCTAGACGGATTACATTTGGTTCACGCCAGTCTGTAATTACTCCGTTCTTCATTAAATAATCAAATAAACTGCGTCCTTCTCCATGAAGAAAAACAGACAATTGACATGCTCTTTCTGATGGATTTGTTGGGGTTATAATTTCAAAGGAACCTTGCACTTCATTGCTAATTTCGTTCAGAATAAATTCTAAATAAGAGGTAATTGAATCTCTTTTTAATATTAATTGGTCCATTCCTATTTCGTCAAACATTTCGACAGAAGCTAAATATGGTGCTAATGATAAAATTGGCAAATTACTGATTTGCCAACCTCCAGCTCCGTGAACATGGTCAAAAACAGGCTCCATTTTAAAACGTCGTTCTTTGTTGTGTCCCCACCAACCGGCAAATCGAGGCAACTCTTTATTGGTATGATGTTTCTCATGCACAAAACAACCAGAAGCATTTCCTGGACCTGAGTTCATGTATTTATAACTGCACCAAGCTGCAAAATCGACTTTCCAATCGTGTAGTTCTAGTTTAATATTTCCAGCGGCGTGAGCCAAATCCCAACCTACATAAGCTCCTTGTTTATGCCCCGCTTCCGTGATGGTTTTCATGTCAAAGACCTGACCTGTGTAGTAATTCACTCCACCAATTAAAACCAAAGCCAGCTCCTCTCCTACTTCTTCAATTTTTGATAAAACATCTTCCAGGCGGATGTTATGTTCTCCCTCACGGCGTTTTATTTCCACGATCGCATCTTCGGGTTTGTAACCATGAAAATGCACTTGGCTTTGAAACATATATTGATCAGAAGGAAAGGCTTTTTCCTCGCAAATAATTTTATAGCGTTTTGCTGTTGGTCTATAAAACGAAACCATCAACAGATGTAAATTTACCGTTAAAGTATTCATTACGGTAACTTCACTTGGTAAAGCACCCACCAAATTACTTAACGGATTAGCAAAACGTTCTTGATAATCCCACCACGGTTTTTCGGCATAAAAATGGCCTTCAACAGCGAGGTTTGCCCAATCGTTCATTACCTCATCAACGTATTTTTTGGTTCTTTTGGGTTGTAATCCCAAAGAATTTCCCGTAAAATAAATCACTTTTTTATCATTGACTTTTGGAAAAATAAATTCGTCTTGGTATTTATGTAGATGATCCTGTAAATCGAGTTGTTGCGCAAATTCTAAGGTGTTTTTGAAATCCATTTTTTCCATGTTTTAAAGCCGTAAAAATAGAAAAAAGATAATAGCGAACAGAAAATAGAATAGAGAAAATAGACAATAGAGGAAATAAAACTGATAATTCAATAATAATTAAATCTCCATGAGCCTATTTTTTACATTTAAAGCAACAAGATTCTTATGAAAAGAAATTGCGTTAGGGATAGTAATGGAAAGTTTTGATCTGAAACCATTTAGTAATACAGCAACGAGGAAGCGACCAACGGAAGCTCCCGCAGTGCTAGTATTACTTTGGTTTTGGGTAAAAACTTGTAATGGATAGCCCGCAATACGCCCAGATAAAAAAGATTACAGATTTTAGAATTTAGATTTCTGTACTGTGCGTTCGCTTCGCTCAATTTAGGGCAAAAAAAAATCTCGCCATTGCTGACGAGACTTGTATTTATAATTTTGAATGTGATTAGATAATCAACATGGCATCTCCATAAGAGTAGAATTTGTATTCTTCTTTGATTGCTTCCTCGTAAGCTCTTTTCATTAAATCGTGTCCACAGAAAGCAGAAACCATCATTAATAAAGTAGATTTTGGCGTGTGAAAATTAGTAATCATACACGTTGGAATGCTAAAATCGTGAGGAGGAAAAACAAATTTGTTTGTCCAACCGTCATACGGATTCAGGGTGTTTTGTGATGAAACTGAACTTTCTACGGCACGCATAGAAGTAGTTCCTACGGTACAGATTCTTTTTTTATTGGCCTTAGCAGTATTTACAATATCACAGGCTTCTTGAGTGATTTTCAACTCTTCAGAATCCATTTTGTGTTTCGATAAATCCTCCACTTCAACTGGATTGAAAGTTCCTAAACCAACGTGAAGTGTTACTTCGGCAAATTTAATTCCTTTAATTTCCAATCTTTTCAACAAATGTTTAGAGAAGTGTAAACCAGCAGTTGGAGCCGCAACAGCACCTTCTTCTTTGGCATAAATTGTTTGGTAGCGCTCTGCATCTTCTGGAGTTACATCACGACTAATGTACTTAGGGATAGGAGTTTCTCCTAGTTCTGTCAATTTATTTCTGAATTCTTCATAAGAACCATCATAAAGAAAACGCAATGTTCTTCCACGAGAAGTAGTGTTGTCAATTACCTCGGCCACTAATGAATCATCATCGCCGAAGTATAATTTATTTCCGATTCTAATTTTACGAGCTGGATCTACTAATACGTCCCAAAGTCTTTGCTCTGCATTAAGTTCACGAAGTAAAAAAACTTCAATTCTAGCTCCAGTTTTTTCTTTGTTTCCATACAAACGAGCTGGAAAAACTTTAGTATTATTCAATATTAAAACATCACCATCATCAAAATAATCGATAACGTCTTTAAACATTTTATGTTCTATCGTTTGTTTCTTACGGTCAATCACCATCAAACGAGACTCATCTCTATTTTCGGCTGGATATTCTGCAAGAAGTTCTTTTGGTAAATTAAATTGAAAGTGAGATAATTTCATTTGCTGTTTGTTTAAAAGTTTAAAGTTTCAAGTTTCAAGTTATTTAAACTGAACTTAAAAATCTTTCGAATGCAAATATACGACTGTGAGATAGGCGTTGTCAAGTGTTTAAGGGTTTATTTTTCCTTACTCGTTCCTATCTATCAATATAATTGTGAAAAACACAACAAATACCTATGTAAATGACCATTTTTGAATCATTAAAAAATTTAATTTTTTTAAATCATCCCAAAAATCAGGATAGGATTTTGACACAACATCAGCATTATTGATAATAATTGGCACTTTTAATCCCAAAGGTGCAAATGCCATTGCCATTCGGTGATCGTTATAGGTGTCGATTCTTATCTCTTTATTAATATTTTCTGTTGCCAGTAAAGTCAAACTATCATTAGTAACTGATATATTGGCTCCCAATTTTGTTAGTTCAATTCGAAGTGCTTCCAGTCTATCGGTTTCTTTAATTTTTAAAGTATGCAACCCTGTAAGATGGCATCCGATTCCGAGTCCTAAACAAGTTACTACAATCGTTTGGGCAATATCTGGAGTGTTATTTAAATCTAAATTTAAGTCGGAATAAACAAAACCTTCTTGTTTGGTCAAAGTCAGTTTGTTTCCTTCAAAATGAGAAGCAACTCCCATTTGTTTGTAAATTTCAACCAATTCCGAATCTCCCTGCAAACTGGTTTCCTTATAACTTGTCAAAGAAATAGAAGCCGTCTTTGCCAAAGCGACTAAACTGAAAAAGTAGGACGCCGAACTCCAGTCGGATTCTACCGTCATTACTTTGGTTTCTACTTCTTTTTTAGGATGTACCGTAATTACATTTTCGATAAAATTGGTTTGAATATCTAAATCATTCAGCAAAGCCAAGGTCATTTTGATATAGGGAATTGATGTAATCTCACCAACCAAAGTCAGTTCGATACCATTTTCTAATTTTGGCGCTACCAAAAGCAATGCCGATATATACTGACTGCTTACATTAGCAGGAATACTCACTTTATGGGCGGTAATTTTTTGTCCTATGATTCGAATGGGCGGATACCCATCTTCTTTTTCATAAGTGATTTGTGCTCCTAATTGTTGCAAAGCCTCCACCAAAACTTTAATTGGGCGTTCGGTCATTCTTTGCGAACCTGTTAACACTACTTCTCGACCTTCGTTTACAGAAAAATAGGCCGTTAAGAAACGCATTGCCGTTCCCGCATGGTGAATATCAACAATTTCCTCATTTCCTTCTAAAGCTTTTTGCATTACCTCACTGTCATCCGAATTGGAAGTGTTCGCTAGAGTAATATTTGGATATAATGCTTGAAGCAACAACAGTCTATTGGTTTCGCTTTTGGAACCTGTAATGGCAATTTGTTCTTCTAAATCGAGTTGGGAAGTTTGTAACAGTAAATTCATTTTGGAGTAATTGATAGGTGTGTTCTGGCAAATTTATTTTAAAAAAAGGATGTACCAAAACTTTGTCCTGACTTATAACATTATTTTAGTTTATCGTTGTTTTTGTGGCGGTCTTTGTCTCGAACGGATTTTAAATCCATCTTTTTATCAAAAGCGGCTTGCAAATCGATTCCAGTTTGATTGGCCAAACACAATACTACAAAAACAACATCGGCCAATTCTTCGCCGAGGTCTTTGTTTTTATCACTTTCTTTTTCGGATTGTTCGCCGTAACGACGGGCTATAATTCGAGCTACTTCACCTACTTCTTCGGTGAGTTGCGCCATATTGGTCAATTCATTGAAGTAGCGAACTCCGTGTTCTTTGATCCACGTATCAACGTCTAATTGGGCATTTTTTAGGTTCATGGTTGATTTTTTTATATTTAAAGATTCAAAAAAAATTGAACTTTACTCTTTATTTTTACTATCTATTTGAATTGTTACCGGACCATCATTGAGCAACAATACTTTCATATCGGCACCAAAAATACCGGTCTGCACTTTTTTTCCTAATTCCTTTTCTAAAGATTCTACGAAATTTTCATATAAAGGAATGGCAATTTCAGGTTTTGAAGCTTTTATATACGAAGGGCGATTTCCTTTTTTGGTCAAGGCATGAAGCGTGAATTGAGAAACCACAATAACTTCGCCTTCAATATCTTTTACAGAAAGATTCATTACGTCATTTTCATCTCCAAAAACACGAAGATTGGTGATTTTTTGGCAAAGCCAATTGATGTCTTCTTGCGCATCGGCATCTTCGATTCCTACTAAAACCAATAGCCCTTTTTGAATATCGGCTACAATTTTAGCATCAACAGTTACAGAGGCTTGGGAAACTCTTTGGATAACAACTTTCATAGCCCCCTAACCCCCGAAGGGGGAATTACAACGTGAACAAATAAAATCAATCATATTTAATAAAGATTAAAAAAGCATAAATTACAAAAAATTTAAACATCTTTTTTGAGTTCCCCCTTCGGGGGTTAGGGGGCTATTCTCTAGATTTATCACTAATGATTCGGTCTTCATTGTAATCATCTGTACGATAATGTTCGTCATCACCTTCGAGAATTTTGAGATAACTATTGTAACGAGACCAAGCTATTTCATCTCTTTCCAACGCAGCTTTTATGGCGCAATGTGGTTCTTCTTTATGCAAACAATTGTTAAATTTGCATTGATCTTTTAATTTGAAGAATTCCGGAAAATAACCGCTAATCTCGGCAGGATCCATATCGACCATTCCAAAACCTTTGATACCGGGAGTATCTATAATTTTGGCACCAAAAGACAAATCATACATTTCGGCAAAAGTGGTGGTGTGTTGTCCCTGTTTACTTGCTTCCGATATGGTCTTCGTTTTTAGATGCAAAGAAGGCTCCATCGCATTTACCAAAGTCGATTTACCAACCCCTGAATGCCCAGAGAACATACTCACTTTTCCTTTCATTAATTCCTGCAAAGCATCAATTCCTTTCATTTCTGCAGCCGAAACTCTCAAACATTTGTACCCTATTTCCTGATAGACATGTTGCATATACAATTGCTCATCTAGCGTAACCTCATCCAAAGTATCGATTTTATTGAATACCAAAATAGCCTCAATTCCGTACGCTTCAGCAGTCACCAAAAAACGATCAATAAAATTGAATGTGGTTGGTGGATTATTTACAGTTACTAATAAAAATACACGATCAATATTCGAAGCAATAATATGCATTTGATGCGATAAATTTACTGCTTTACGAACGATGTAATTCTTTCTTTCGTGAATAGTATGTATGGTTCCAGTTACAGTATCCGAAGTTTCTTCGAGTTCATAATCGACAATATCACCCACAGCAATTGGATTGGTGCTTTTTATTCCTTTGATTCGGAATTTCCCCTTCATACGGCATTCTATAAAATCACCTTGTTCCGATTTTACGGTGTACCAACTTCCTGTAGATTTGTAAACGAGTCCTGTCATTATTGATTTTAGATTTCTGATTTTAGATTTCTGATTTTAGATTTCTGATTTTAGATTTCTGATTTAAAATCTAAGACTTTGCAAAGATAATTAGTTTGTTTTAGGTTTAAATATTTAAACGCTTTTAAATATTTAATAAAAAAAAGATTGTGAAAGAATCACAACCTTTTAAAATTTTATTGTTCTAAAATTAACCTTCCCAATTTATCTTGTTTTTTTCTTGATGAATACAAAATAAATTCACTCTCATTCTTTCTATAATAAACACCTGGACGAAGCACCAATTCGTTTTTTACGACTTCCTCAGGATCTTTTCTCGTAATCGCCCCTTTTTCGTCAAATATAAAAAGAGAAGGAACCGAATTATTATAATTACCAAGTGCTTTTATTTTTTCAATATCCGTAATTCCTTTGTTTTTAATATTGTCATTAAAAATCACATTCAACTTACCATCTCTATACATTGGAATTGCTCCTAGATATTCAGGTCCTTTTCCCAAATCTACTAGTGGTATCGTTAAAGATGCTCCAACCGTAAAACTCCCATTTCCTCCTACAGCTCCTAATGACAATGACATTGTAGTAATTGCTGCTACTTGTTCTTTTGGCAAAACATTACTCCAATCTAATGACCCGTCAGGCTTTAGAGAGGTTACTATAATCTCATTTTTGGTGTAAATTACTGGTGTAAATGACAAAGGCCCGAATCCTGCACTTTTACCATAATAAACAGTTTGCAATTCTGAAAGCACAATTAAACCCCCATCATTTCTTTCAATTATTGTTGTAATATTATAAAGTGGTTTTACATCTTTTCCATTCTTAGCTCTTCTCTCGCCTAATAACTTAACTTTTGTTTCATAATCAAACTCATCAAATTTCACTTCGGGTATCGCTGTACTGCTAAGATCTAATGTTGCATTATAAACTCCTTTTAAATCCTTATTCGCTTTGCCATTTTCTCGGACACTTGAATAAAATCCAACTAGTTTTAATGTGTTTTTTATTGTAGAAATCATTTTGCAGTTAATAATTTCTTTTCCTTTTATATTAATATCAACAACCTCTTTTTTATAATTATTTGCTCGTTTGAAAGTATGAATCTGAAATTTTTCAATTTGCTCTTTCTTTTTAGAGTCTCTATAACTTTCATTAATAACTAAAAAAACATCATTTTGAAAATTCAATTCAAAATCTGAAATAGTAAATTCATAATCTTTTTTACTATCATCAAATTTTACCTTTTCGGCATTTGAAAAAAGTTCATTTAATTTATTGTCTAATAATTTCACTTCATACTGAACAGCATCTTCTTTCGAGAATAAAGAGGTGTGCATTACTAGCAAGTTATTTTCATCTTGAGAAAGTTTAAAATAAAACATTCCTTTTTCTGATTTTTTTTCAACAACAGAATTAAATAAAAGGATTGATTTTTCACTTAAAACACCTTTATCTGATACTGGCACTCCAACCAAATTAAACGTTTTTTGTTTTCTATTGTAAACACTACCAATAGCATATAAATTTTCGCTTAACAAAAATATTTCTTCAAAATCAACTTCTCTATCTTCAAGTTTAGGGATAACAATAGGATTTGAAGAAATAATTTTCATTGTTTTCGATTCGAAAATCTTTAAAAAATATTCTTCCTTGCCCGCAATGGCTAAAGCATAAATTTTATCATTGGATTCCCCAATAATTTTAACGATTTTTTGATTGTCTTCTGGTAGTTCTTCACCATAAGTCATGTTCAGTTTATCAATTTTGTTTTGTGCAGACAAACTCATACAAGACAAACAAAACAATAAAAAAGCAAAAGTAATTTTTTTCATTTTTAAATTTTTAATAATACTAATAGGATATTTTTTTTTATGAAACATAAAAAAACCTTCTGCATGACACAGAAGGTTCATTTTATTTAACAATATTAATACTTATTTTTTTAATAATTAAGCGTTTAATATTTTTTCTTGGTGACCAATACTTTCTTGGTGAATATCTTTGAATAATCTAACGATAAATTCTTCTGTCAATCCTTTTTTGGCACCTTCGGCAACCATTTTTTCTTGAATTTCATTCCAACGGTTGTTTTGAAGAATAGCCACGTTATTGTCTTTTTTCACTTGTCCAATTTCGTCAGCTACTTTCATTCTTTTCCCTAATAGTTCTAATAAATTAGCATCCAATACGTCGATATTAGCTCTTAATTTAGTCATTTTACTTGCAAATTCGTCTGTATCTCCGCTCACTTTTCTTACTTTCAAATCTTTGAAAATTTGTTTCAAAGCGTCTGGAGTAACTTGTTGTGCTGCGTCACTCCAAGCATTATCTGGATCGTGGTGTGTTTCGATAATCATACCGTCATAATTCAAATCCAATGCCTCTTGAGTCACTTCAAGAATCATATCGCGGTTTCCTGTAATATGTGAAGGGTCGATAATTAAAGGCAAATCAGGGAATTTGTTTTGCAATTCGATAGCAATCTGCCATTCTGGAATGTTTCTGTATTTTGTTTTTTCATAAGTAGAAAAACCTCTGTGAATTACTCCCAATTTCTTGATTCCAGCAGCATACAAACGCTCAACTCCACCCAACCATAAAGCCATATCTGGGTTTACTGGATTTTTAATCAAAACTATTTTATCAGTCCCTGCCAATGTATCGGCGATTTCTTGAACAGCAAATGGATTTGCCGTTGTACGAGCACCAACCCATAAAACATCAATGTCATTTTCTAAAGCTAATTTACAGTGCGCTGCAGTAGCTACCTCAGTACCCATTAGCAAACCTGTTTCTGCTTTGGCTTTTTTCAACCATTTCAATCCAATTTCACCAACACCTTCAAATCCTCCTGGACGGGTTCTTGGTTTCCAAATACCTGCTCTAAATACACTAACATCCGAGTCTTTCAATTCGTGAGCAATTCTTAAAACTTGCTCTTCTGTTTCAGCACTACAAGGTCCTGCAATTACAAGTGGGTGAGACAATTTGAATTCGTTCAACCAATCTCTCATTTCTTTCTTGTTTTCCATCTTTTCTTAGTTTTCCCCATTCCAACACTTATGTTGTCGTAAATGGATGATTGTTTTTAATTACTTACTACTTTTATTATTTAATTCTTCTAATTTTATTTTTATTCTAAAGTATGACTGCAAACTAATTACTTCCTACTTTTTGGCATTCATTCCATTTAATATTTCCTTGATTTTGTTTACGCTTTGCATTTCGTTAAAAATCGCTTCGTAATCATCATTTACCAAAAGCTCTTTGAACTTGGTTAAATTCGAAATATATTCTTCCAATGTTTTCACCACCTGCTTTTTATTCTGTTTAAAAATCGGTGTCCACATTGCTGGCGAACTTTTGGCCAAACGAACCGTACTTTCAAAACCGGAACCCGCCATATCAAAAATATCTTGCTCGTCTTTCTCTTTATTGATTACCGTTTTTCCGAGCATAAACGAACTAATGTGTGACAAATGCGATACATAAGCAATGTGTTTATCGTGCGATTTTGGATCCATGTATCGAATTCTCATTCCGATTGCCGAAAAGAGCCACAATGCTTTTTCTTGTAATTTGAAAGTCGTTTTTTCTACCTCGCAAATGATGTTAGTCTTTCCTTGAAACAAGCCTTTTATCGCTGCCGATGGTCCCGAGAACTCCGTTCCTGCAATTGGATGCGTTGCTATAAAATTCCTTCTTCTTGGATGACCTGCAACAGCTTCGCAAATTGGAATTTTGGTCGAACCTACATCAAAAACAATAGCCGAATCTGAAATTAAATCCAACACGGTTGGCAAAACCACAATCGCCGTATCTACTGGAACCGAAACAATTACCAAATCCGCTTTGGACAAATCATCAAAAGTCGCTGCTTCATCAATAACTCCAAGTGCTATAGCTTCTTGCAAATGCTTTTCGTTGCTGTCTATTCCAAAAATTTTGGCATCAGGATTCAAACCTTTAGCATCCAATGCTATTGATCCTCCTATCAACCCTACACCTATTACGTATATATTCATAATTCTGTTTTTTGTAGCTAATCCTGCTATCCGTTTCAATCTTTTACTTTTAAAAGAAAAAGTAAAAGGATTTACACTGCTATCAGGGCTAGGGCTTCCCGTTTTTTAAGAGATTTTATTTTATTTCAACGGTACTAAAATCGATCAATAGCTTCCTGTACTTTCTCCTCTTTTACACAAAGTGCAAATCGAATGTACCCTTCTCCATTGCTTCCAAAAATAGTTCCTGGAGTAATAAAAATATGTTTCTCGTATAATATTTTATCGATAAAATCCTCCGCAGATGCTATCCCTGCAGGCAATTTGGCCCAAACAAATAGTCCAACACCTTCTTTGTATACTTCGCAACCAAGTTTTTCAGCCAATTGCTCGGTAAGGACACGACGTGTTTTGTAAATGGCATTCATCGAATCAAACCAAGACTGATCGCTTTTTAAAGCTTCAATCGCTCCTTTTTGAATTCCGTAGAACATACCACTATCCATATTGCTTTTTACTTTAAGAACGGCATCAATAAATGCTGCATTTCCCAAAACCATTCCAACTCTCCATCCTGCCATGTTGAATGTTTTACTCAAAGAGTTCAATTCCAATGCCACCTCTTTAGCTCCTTCCACTTGCAATAAGCTCATTGGTTTATCATTCAAAACAAAACTATACGGATTGTCATTGACTAATAATATGCTGTGTTTTTTGGCGAAAGCCACTAATTTTGCAAACAATTCCAAACTTCCTCTCGCTCCTGTAGGCATGTGCGGATAACCGATCCACATAATTTTTACTTTTGACAAATCTAATTTCTCTAAAGCATCAAAATCAGGTTCCCAATTATTTGCTTCTTTCAAATCGTAATAAACAGGCACGGCTCCAACCAGATTCGTCACAGAACTGTATGTCGGGTAACCTGGATTTGGAATCAAAACATGATCTCCTTCATTCAAGAAAGCCATAGATATGTGCATAATTCCTTCTTTGGAACCAATTAAAGGTAGAATTTCCACATTGGGATCTAAGGCAACTCCATAATTATTTTGATAAAAATCGGCCATACCTTTTCTAAGTTCTGGCAATCCTTGATAACTTTGGTATTGGTGTGCGTTTTCGTCCTGCATTGCCGAAACCACCGCGTCAATTACCGCTGATGATGGTTTCAAATCCGGACTTCCAATTCCCATATTGATAATTGGTTTTCCTTCTGAGGCCAGTTGTCTCACTTCTCTCAACTTTGATGAGAAATAGTATTCTTCAATGATATCGAGACGTTTTGATAGCCCCACCCCAGCCCTCCCCGAAGATGAGGGAGCTATTGCAGAGATTTGTTTTTTTTCTGAATTTTTCAATTGTACTATTTTTTAATCTAAAATTATAAGTTTTATTGCTCTATAATCCCCCTTCGGGGGCTAGGGGGCTAAGGTTTGGTGTTTTTGTATTCGCCCAATACTTTAAAATATTCGGCCATTATCGTTAACAAAGCTTTTGACTTGGCATAATCTTCATATTTATCGAAAGTCACATCAACGAAAAAAGAATATTTCCAAGGTGTTTCAATTTTTGGCAACGATTGTATTTTGGTCAAATTCAATTTACAATCACTCATCACATTCAGCACCGCTGCCAAACTTCCTCGTTTGTGATCCAATTCGAATTTTATCGATGCTCTATTGATTTCGTTTTTTTCAAGAAAAGAATTTTCTTTTTTAAGAATAACAAAACGAGTCATATTATTGTTTATCGTTTGAATTTCTGGCGCCAAGATCTCCAAATCATACATTTCCGAAGCTGTTTTACTGGCTATAGCTGCAATTCCTGTCAGCTGTTTTTCGTGAATTCTTCTAGCGGTTTCGGCAGTATCCTTGTCTTCAACCAGTTTTATGTTTGGGTATTTTTTCAAGAATTCCATACATTGCAACAAAGCCATCGGGTGTGAATGAACTTCTTGAATATCCTCTATTTTTTGACCTTTCAGCGCCATTAAATTTTGGTGAATATCCAAATAATGTTCTCCTATAATGTGCAAATTGTTTTTGTCAATTAGTGCGTAATTTGGAATGATAGGTCCAGCAATAGAATTCTCAATGGCCATTACCGCCTGATCTGATTTTCCCGACAGTAAACTCGCTACCAATTCCTCAAAAGACAGACATTCGTCCACTTCTACATTTTGATAAAAATAGTCCTGAGCCACTTGATGGTGGAAAGATCCTTTAATTCCTTGTATTGCAATTTTCGTTCTCATTGGGTCAAAAAAAAATCCTGATTTTCATCAGGATTGTATATTAGTTTTATTTGTTTTTTAATCTTTCAAATAACCATAGCACAATCCCTTACTTCCTAAAGAAGAAATAAAAAGAGTTGCTAAAATAAAAACGATTATTAGACATGGTTTTCTTTGTTGTTCAATTATTTAATGCAAATGTATAACATATTTCGAGTCGGCCAAAATAAATATAATTTTTTATGTAACAAAAAAAGATTTGCTTGTTAAAAGATGTTTTGACTTATTATTTCATAAAAATAAGAGTTTTTTGCACCTTAAAATTATTGAATTCAAAACAACTAATAAAAAAGCATATGGCTATTTGGATGAAAAATAGTGTTTTTTGAATTCCTTCCTTTATAAAGTTGATGAAAAACGGCACCGTTCTGTTTTTAATCAAAAGGTGATATGTACGCGTGAAGGATGGGCTAAGCTACCGAAGTAGCAGCAACAGCCTGACCGCGTTGCGCAAAGGAGCCCAATAAGCAGTGTCTAAATTTGGCTCCTTTGCGCAACGGGGGCACGCCCAAAATATCTAAATTTAAGTAATGCTTTTTGAAATCCATTTTTTGCCTTCGGAAATTCTGGCAACTACCATTGCAGAGACCAAATCACCATTGGCATTTAATAAAGTTGCGATTGGATCTACTAGAGTTCCGATAATCATGGCGGCCGGCAAGGCTTGCTCCATTGGGAATCCGTAAACGGTGATGGCGAGAATTTCTCCTATATAGCCTCCGTTTGGAATACCGCCTTCGACTACAGACACTATTATGGTGATGCCGATTGCGGTTAATAGGGTGTAAGGATCGGTAAAATCCTTGCCGAATAAGGCAAAAATTACGGCGATTTTGACAATCGACGACATGCTGGAACCGTCTTTGTGTAAAGGTGCTCCAAGAGGAATTACGAGATTGCGAATGTGACTTGGTATGTTCATTTGCTCTGCTGCTTCAAGGTTTGCCGGAATGGTTGCGATGCTGCTGCAGGTTCCCACGGCAGTTAATGCGGGTGTGATGTTGTTTTTCCAAAATAGTTTTAATCCCGGTTTTCCTCCAGCAAAAAAAGCATATAAACTGAAAAACACGATAAAGTAAAAAGTACAAACGGCATAATAAAGCGCCAATGGTTTGGCATAAGCGCCAAACAATTGCGGCCCGAAAATTCCAACTTGATACGCAAAATAAGCGCCAAGACCAATTGGAGCTGTTTTCATGATTACATGCAGTAATTGTTTCATTACTTCGTTTCCAGAATTAAGAAATCTTGCGAAGTCTTTTCCTTTTTCGCCTGCGCGTAGCGTTGAAAAACCAATTAGGAAAGAAAATAATATAAGTGCGAGCATATTTTTTCTTGACAATATTTCGTAGAAATCATTAACCGTCAGCAGTTGTGTGATTTGAGATCCGGTACTACTTTCCTGAATGGTTTCTAAGGCAACTTTTGAGATTATAATGCCTTGATGGATTGGAAAAAGCAAAACGCCAATAATCATTATGATGGCCGAAATAATTACGGTTGTTAAAAATACTCCTAGCACGATACCGAAAAGTTTACCGAGTTTTTCGGATTTTTGCAAATTGGCAATCGAAGAAGCGATAGTAAAAAACACTAGCGGTATGATTGCAGTAAAAAGTAAATTCAGAAAAATATCTCCTAATGGTTTTATGACTTCTACGCCATTTCCGAAAACTAGACCTAAAATGCTACCAACCATTATTCCGCCAAGGAGCAATAGGATACTACTGTAATTTTTTAAGAAACTGCCCGATTGATTATTTCCCATATTGAATTTGTTTACTTGTAAATATATAAATCTTAATGATAAAGCCATCATTTCTATCCAACCTTTGTCAAAGTTTTGAACTTTGACAAAGGCGAAAGGCTCATTGTTGGACAAAAACAATAAACAAACGTTTTTTCTGTTTACTTTTGCAACAAATAAAGTTTTATGTCAATAGAAGTAAAAAACATTTCGAAAAGTTACGGTGCTCAAAAAGCGTTGGACAACATTTCATTTGCGGTTAAAAAAGGAGAGATTGTTGGGTTTTTAGGACCTAATGGTGCCGGAAAATCTACTTTGATGAAAATCTTAACGACTTACATCAGCGCTGATTCAGGAGTAGCACTTGTGAATGGTTTTGATGTGAACTCTCAAGAAAAAAGAGTTCAGCTCTCTATTGGGTATTTGCCGGAACACAATCCGTTATATTTGGATTTGTACGTTCGGGAATACTTGGCTTTTAATGCCGATGTATATAAGGTAGAAAAATCCAGAATCGAAGAAGTGATTCAGCTAACGGGGTTACAATCCGAAAGCCATAAAAAAATAGGACAATTGTCCAAAGGGTATCGTCAGCGTGTGGGATTGGCCAATGCCTTATTGCACAATCCTGATGTTTTGATTTTGGATGAACCCACAACAGGATTAGACCCAAATCAATTGGTCGAAATCAGAAATGTGATTAAAAACGTTGGGAAAGACAAAACCGTTTTCCTTTCTACACATATTATGCAGGAGGTTGAGGCAATTTGCGACCGAGTAATTATTATTGACAAAGGACATATTGTAGCTGATAAAAAATTGGACAACTTAATCTCTGTCAATAAAGAACAGGTAATTGAAGTCGAATTTGATTTGGAAGCAGACTCTGAATTAATTGCTCAAATTCCACATTTAAAATCGTTTAAAAATATTCAAGGTTGCTCTTGGGAATTGATTTTTGTTTCGGATAAAGATATGCGCCCAACTGTGTTTGACTTTGCTTATGATAATGGATTGAAGACTTTACAACTGAATCAGAAGAACAAGAATTTGGAAGCGGTTTTTAGAGAGATAACGAAGTAGTGATCAGTTTTTAGTGGTCAGTCAGTTTGCAGATAAAAAAGAAAGCTCGTTTAAAATGGATTTAAACGAGCTTTCTTTTTTATATTAAGACCGATTCTCTTTTTGAAACGTCAGTACTAAAAAACCTGACTCGCTATTTGTCTGATATTTTCAGATTTTCCCATAGAATAATAATGCAAAACTGGAACTCCAGCTGCTTTCAATTCTATGGATTGCTGAATGGCCCATTCGATACCCACTTGACGTATTTCGGCATTGTTCTTGCATTTATCAACTGCATTTATCAAATCTTCGGGCAAATCGATACGGAAAATTTGAGGCAAGACTTGTAAATGTCTTTGTACCGCAATTGGTTTTATTCCTGGAATAATTGGAACGGTGATTCCCATTTCTCTGGCTTTGGCTACAAACTCAAAATATTTGGCATTGTCAAAAAACATTTGAGTCACCACATAATCGGCTCCAGCATCTACTTTTTCTTTCAATCTTTTTAAGTCCGAAATCAAAGAAGGCGATTCCAGATGTTTCTCTGGATAACCCGCAACACCAATACAAAAATCGGCCTTGTTGTCGATGTCCATTACATCGTGCAGATACTTTCCGTTATTCAATTGATAAATTTGACTCACTAAGTCGGATGCATAATTATTCCCACCTTCTTTGGGTACAAAGGACTGTTCGTCTTTCATCGCATCTCCGCGAAGTGCCATAACATTGTCGATTCCCAAATAGTGACAATCGACCAATAAATATTCTGTTTCCTCTTTGGTAAAACCACCACAAAGTACGTGAGGAACGGTATCTACATTGTATTTATGTTTGATAGAAGCGCAAATCCCTAAGGTTCCGGGACGCATTCTAGTCAATTTTTTTTCCAATAAACCATTGCCTTTATCCACATATATATACTCCTCACGAGAAGTCGTTACATCTATAAATGGTGGCTTGAACTCCATCAACGGATCGATATTGTCGTATAACTCCTGAATACTTTTGCCTTTTTGCGGCGGAATAATTTCAAAAGAGAATAACGTTTCTCCTTTGGCATTTTCTATATGTTGTGTTACCTTCATAATCAGCCCCCTAACCCCCGAAGGGGGAATTCCTGAAAGGGGTCATCAGGATTGTGTTAATATATTCTGCCTTTCTATTTCCCCTTCGGGGGTTAGGGGGCTAATCTGCAATATTCGGATTCAACCATTTCATTGCAACTTCGGTTGAAACACTTCTTCGTTTCGCGTAATCAATAACCTGGTCTTCTTTTATTTTTCCAAGTCCAAAATACTTGCTTTCAGGATTTCCAAAATAATAACCCGAAACAGAAGAAGCAGGCCACATTGCCATACTTTCGGTCAAGGTTACTCCTATTTCTTCAGCAACGTTTAAGAGTTTCCAAATGGTTGGTTTTTCCAAGTGATCTGGACAAGCTGGATAACCTGGTGCAGGACGAATTCCTTTATAATCTTCCTCAATAAGTGCTTGTTTGCTCAAAACCTCATCAGAGGCATAACCCCAAATTTCTTTACGGATTTTTTCATGTAAATATTCGGCGAATGCTTCGGCGAAACGGTCAGCCAAAGCTTTGACCATAATCGAATTATAATCGTCTAAATCCTTTTCAAATTCAGCTGCCCATTCGTCAACGCCAAAACCAGTGGTTACGCAAAACGCTCCCATATAATCTACTTTTCCACTTTCTTTTGGAGCAATAAAATCGGCTAATGCGATATTTGGAGCACCTTTAGTTTTTTGTGACTGCTGACGCAAAGTCAAGAATGTCTGTAATGGTTTTCCGTTTTCATCAGTCAACTCAATATCATCATCGTTGATTTGATTCGCAGGGAAAATGCCGTAGATTCCTTTGGCTTGCAATTTTTTCTCTTTCAAAATTACTTCCAACATCGCTTGCGCATCTGCAAAAACAGAAGTCGCTTGTTCACCAACAACATCATCTGTCAAAATCGCAGGATACTTTCCGAATAATTCCCAAGTTCTGAAAAACGGCGTCCAGTCGATATACGGAACCAACACATCCAAATCCACTTCCACAATCTGCTCACCAATAACTTTTGGTTTTACAGGTTCGAAATGCCTCCAATCCAATTGCAATTTATTTTTACGGGCTTGCTCAATCGTCAAGAAATTCTTGTCGCGCGAACGGTTTAAGAATGTTTCTCTAAACGCATCGTAATCGGCACGAATATCGCTGGCATAAATTTTTCTATTGTGATCCAATAAATTTCCAGCTACTGTAACCGCTCTTGACGCATCGTTTACGTGAATCACGGTTTCCCTGTATTGAGGTGCAATTTTCACGGCAGTATGTGCACGTGAAGTGGTTGCGCCACCAATCATCACTGGGATTTTCATTCCTCTTTTGTCCAATTCCTTAGCGAGATACACCATTTCGTCTAGCGACGGCGTGATTAATCCGCTCAAGCCAATAATATCTACCTCGTGTTCGATAGCCGCAGCAATAATTTTTTCGGGAGGCACCATAACACCCAAATCCACAATTTCATAATTATTACAAGCCAATACCACCGAAACAATATTTTTACCAATATCGTGAACGTCGCCTTTTACGGTTGCCATCAAAATCTTTCCATTCCCTGATTTGTCGCCTACCTGTTTAGCAGCTTCAATGAACGGCAATAAATAAGCTACCGCTTTTTTCATCACACGTGCCGATTTTACCACCTGTGGCAAAAACATTTTACCACTACCAAACAAATCTCCCACAACATTCATCCCCGTCATCAAGTTGATTTCGATAACTTCGATAGGTTTTGTGGCTGCCAATCGGGCTTCCTCAACATCTATTTCTATAAAAGCATCCACTCCTTTTACCAAGGAATGCGTGATTCTTTCCTGAACTGTTCCCGAACGCCATTCTTGTATCGCAACTTCATTGCTTTTAGTATCTCCTTTTACATTTTCGGCAAAATCCAATAAGCGCTCTGTGGCATCATCGCGTCTGTCCAAAATAACATCCTCAACATGCTCTAATAAATCCTTTGGAATTTCATCGTAAATCGACAGCATCTCTGGATTTACAATTCCCATTGTCATTCCGTTTTGAATGGCGTGGTACAAGAAAACCGAGTGCATCGCTTCTCTCACCGTGTCATTTCCTCTAAACGAAAACGAAACGTTACTCACTCCACCGCTTATGTGTGCGTGCGGTAAATTTTCCCGAACCCATTTGGTTCCCCTAAAAAAATCCAAAGCATTCAGGCGGTGTTCCTCCATACCAGTCGCTACGGGGAATATATTCAAATCGAAAATAATATCTTGCGGAGGAAACCCAACTTTATTAACCAGAATATCATACGAACGTTGGCAAATCTCCACTCTACGATCGTAATTATCCGCTTGTCCCACCTCATCAAAAGCCATGATAATAGCCGCGGCTCCATAACGCTTGATTAATTTGGCGTGATGGATAAATGCCTCTTCACCTTCTTTTAGCGAAATCGAGTTTACCACACATTTTCCCTGCACGACTTTCAAACCAGCCTCAATGATTTCCCATTTCGAGCTGTCAATCATAATGGGCACTCGAGAAATATCCGGCTCGGCAGCAATTAAATTTAGGAATTTGGTCATCGCATAAACGCCATCCAGCATTCCCTCATCCATATTGATATCGATGATTTGCGCGCCACCTTCTACCTGCTGTCTCGCAATATCAAGTGCTTCCTCGTATTTTTCCTCCTTGATTAATCGAAGGAACTTTCTAGAACCTGTTACATTGGTTCTTTCCCCAACATTCACAAATACGCTGTCCGGCGTAATGATCAAAGGCTCTAATCCCGATAATACAAGGTTTCTTCTATTTTTATTGTGTCCCATTTTTTTATTTTGAGTTACTAAGTTTCTAAGCAGCTTAGATCCTAAGTTTTTATTATTTTGTCTACAGCTAAAAAACTGTAGTTATATTTTATTTTAATTTCAACTTTATTTGGGCGTGACCAAAAGGGTCGGGCTATTCGTTTCAAGTCCTCGACCAATTCCGTTATCACTCCATTGGTCTCCGGGCTTTTCACTGCTATCCCTCACGCGGGCATTGTGCAATAAATTAAGTTTTGTTTTTAATCAAACCCTTTTATTTTATTCTCTTTACGGGCACGGATTGCAAATCCGCGCTATCGGGCTACTTAATATTAAAAAATTTTAAAGCTTTTAAAAAATCTTTATCTTGTACATTTTCTTTTTTTGTCAATGTAAAATGCACAAACGAATTCTCACCTATAGAACCTCTAGAAAAACTTATTTCGCTTACCTCTATTATGTTTTCTATTTTTAAAAAAATAATACAATTTTCAATAGTTTGCCTAACTGTTTTTTCATCTTTAAATGATGAATTTTTAAAACTTAAAATATTTTCAGTTAAAATATTAAAATCGAAATAGTGCAATTGAAATGTCTGATTCATAAAAATTTATACAATGTTTTTTAATTAATTCTCTGCTTCAACAACAATATCTCACGCTGAAAATCATACGACATCCAGTAGATTTAAATCTTAATCTCTTTCCATTTATTCAATCTACATCACAGCCTTAGAAACCCTCGGCTTGTAATCCTTGGCGATATTCGCAATCAATTTGATATGATTTGGGGTTGTTCCGCAACAACCGCCTATGATATTTATTAAATTATCGTCTAAATAACTTTTAATTTGGGCTTGCATTTCCTCTGGTGTCTCATCGTATTCTCCAAAAGCGTTTGGCAATCCAGCATTGGGATGCGCCGACACGTTGAAAGAAGTGTTATGTGACAAAGTCTGCAGATACGGTTTCAATAAATCGGCACCAAGAGCACAATTGAATCCTACGCTCAATAACGGAATATGCGAAACCGAAACCAAAAAAGCTTCCACCGTTTGCCCCGAAAGTGTTCTTCCCGAAGCATCCGTTATTGTTCCGGAAACCATAATTGGAATATCAAGATTGCGTTCTTCTTTTACTTCTTCGATGGCGAAAAGTGCTGCTTTGGCATTTAAAGTATCAAAAATGGTTTCTACCAAAAGTAAATCGCAACCGCCGTCTAGTAAGGCTTCTACTTGCTGTTTGTAGGCAATACGCAAATCATCAAAAGTAACGGCTCTGTATCCCGGATCGTTCACGTCTGGTGACATACTCGCCGTACGGTTTGTCGGGCCTATTGAACCGGCAACAAAACGAGGTTGGTTTGGATTTTTGGCAGTGAATTCGTCAGCTACTTCACGGGCTAGTTTTGCCGACTCGTAGTTCAATTCATAAACATATTCTTCTAGATAATAATCCGCCATTCCGATGGTGGTTCCGGAGAACGTGTTGGTTTCAACTATATCAGCTCCTGCTTCAAAATAGGCGGCGTGTACCGCTTTGATGGCTTGAGGTTGCGTTAGGGACAATAAATCATTGTTCCCTTTCAGCGAATGCGGAAAATCTTTGAAACGTTCGCCACGAAAATCTTCTTCGGAGAAATTATAACGTTGCAGCATGGTCCCCATTGCTCCGTCGAGCACGAGTATTCTCTTTTTTATTTCTTCCGTAATCAGCCCCCTAGCCCCCGAAGGGGGAACACCAATATTGTCTTTTAAATCTTTTGACATTTTATTTTATTATTTACTGTTTTTTGGCTCTTTGAATCCAAAAAATCACAATTATTTACTCTTTAGCCCCGATAGGAGCAAGTATCCTTTTGTGCCGGGGTTCGGCACAAAAGATACTTGTGTATAGCGGGAACGATAATGCCAAAAATGCACTAATCATTCGCTTTAAAAAAATATCGAAATGTTGTCAGGAAAAGGTTTGAGGAATACGGAGATGTATTCTTGTGTTATCTATCCGCGCTGTGCGTGGTAGAATGTAGCACCTTCTTTAAAAAAGTAAAGGGTTGCTAAGGTTTCATCGGGTCTTTTCCCTCCGCCTTTCGTGATAACTTTCAATAAAAATAGGAACAGTGCAAAGAAACGACATAGCGCTAACAATTGCAAATGTTTTTTTAGAAGTTTAATATTTTGGGTTTTGCTTAGTGCCTCTAAAATTAACAATTTCAATTCGACTCCTCTTAGTGTTTACTCTGTAAACCAAATAATTATTTTTATCTATAATTGCTTTGTGCAATAGTTGATGTGTTTCTGATTTTGGAAATAATTCAGGATAAAGGATAATCAGACGTGTTACTTGTTTTATTTTTTCTTCTAATTGCAAAATTTCTTTTATCGACCAGAATTCTTCCAAATAAAGAAGCACGCTGTCTAATCCCTTTTCTGCTTGTGGAGTCCACCTAGTGCTTAATGCCATTTTGAAAATTTGTCCATAATGGCTGAATGGCTTAACAACTCATTATTATCAGCTTGAGAAATTCCAATTTCAATTTCCTCTTTTTCCTGCGCTGATAATTCAGTGTACCAGTCCTTTTTGCTTGCCTTTACCAACAGTTCCAGTTTTCCTAAGAGACTTTCATCTACATTGGATAATTCTTGAATAAAATTATATTTCCTTGTTGCTAAATTCATTTTGAATTATTTTTGATATAACACAAAGATATAAATAAAAAAAACTCAAACTTTAATACAAGTTTGAGCTTTTTGTAAAAATCTTAGCTTCTCAGTAACTCAGCAACTTAAACAATTGCTTTCACGACTGCTTTTGGAGCTTCTTTACGAGTTCCGTCGAATCCGTCAACTCCGGAAACGGTGGTATATTTCATTACGTATTTTTTACCTGGATTGATAATTTGGTACGCCGCTTGACACATTAATGTAGCTTCGTGGAATCCGCAAAGGATCAATTTTAGTTTTCCTGGATAGGTGTTAACGTCCCCAATGGCAAAAATTCCAGGGATATTCGTTTGGTAATCTAAAGCGTTGTTTACTTTGATGGCATTTTTTTCGATTTCCAATCCCCAATTGCCTATTGGTCCTAATTTTGGAGTAAGACCAAAAAGTGGAATAAAATAATCGGTAGGGATATTTTGATGCGCTCCATCAATATCTACATCTACTGATTCTAAATGCTCTGCTCCGTTTAATCCAACAACTTCTCCTGGAGTAATCATTTTGATTTTTCCGGCATTTTTCAACTCTTGTACTTTTTCTACAGAATCCAAAGCTCCACGGAATTCGTTTCTGCGGTGTATCAAAGTTACCTCTGAAGCCACATTCGACAAGAAAATACTCCAGTCCAAAGCAGAGTCTCCACCTCCGGATATTACGACCCTTTTGTCTCTAAATTTCTCTGGATTTTTAATAAAATATTTGATTCCCTTATCTTCGTAAAACTCAATATCTTCGATTAAAGGTTTTCTTGGTTCAAAACTTCCTAAACCACCCGCAATGGCTACTACCGAAGCATGGAATTTTTTTCCTTTATTAGATGTTACAATAAAACTTCCGTCTTCTTGCTTATCAATCGTTTCTGCACGTTCTCCCAGAGTAAATCCCGGTTCGAACTGCTTGATTTGTTCCATTAAATTATCAACCAAATCACCTGCTAATACTTCTGGAAATCCTGGAATATCGTAGATCGGTTTCTTTGGATACAACTCTGACAATTGTCCACCTGGTTGTGGCAAAGCATCTAGAATATGACATTTTAATTTTAATAATCCTGCTTCGAAAACAGCGAATAGACCTGTTGGTCCCGCTCCTATTATAAGTATGTCTGTTTTAATCATTCTGTTTAAGTTTTTCTCCCTCCAATCTCTCCAAGAAAGAAGATATTGGGTTGAGTTCTGTTTTTATTTCTGTTTTATTTATTCTTTTTTGTCTATTAAATCTACTTATTCTTTTTTCAACGACTCTGTGATTTCGTTCATCTTTTGGACTTTTTCTTCGAAATCACCTTTCAGTGTTTTGCGATATTCATTCAGGTTTTCTACCATTTTATTGATGTCTTCCGGAATAACTTCTTCAAAAAACTGACGCAGTCTTTTGGCCGTTGTTGGTGATTTTCCATTGGTCGAAATGGCAATTTTTACGTTTCCTTTGGTTACAATGCCACCCAAATAATAATCACATAAATCCGGAGTGTCTGCAATATTGCAAATGAGATATCTTTTTCGGGACAAATCATATACTCTTTTATTAACTTTCAAATCATCCGTACAGGCAATGACCATGTTGCGTTTCTTGAGCATTTTTTTCTTGAACTTCGCTTGGGTCAATTTTACCGAAGGATGTTTTTCGACTAAGTCTTCCAATTCAGGTAAGAACTTTGGTGCTACCACCTCAACATTGGCATTGGGACTGGATTTCAACATAAAAGACAATTTTTCTAACCCTACATTTCCCCCACCCACAATAAGTACATTGAGGTTGTGCAGTTTTAAAAAAATAGGATATAATTCGTTTCTTTCCATTATAATTTTATTTCAGCAGCTACAAATTCTTCGTAAAAGCCTTTTAATTTATTGCTTTCTTTGACCACTTCTCCAATTACAATAATTGCCGGTGAGCTTAAATTCTTTTCGGCAACCACTTCTTCAATGGTATCAATTGTTCCCACACCCATTTTTTCGTTTGCTGTTGTTCCGTTTTGAATAATCGCAACTGGAATTTCTCCTTTGGATTCTTTTTGAAATAAACTAACAATTTGTGATAGTTTACTCATTCCCATCAAAATTACAACAGTTGCTGACGATTGTGCTGCGAGAGCAATATCATTAGACATATTTCTGTCGGAAGTAGTTCCTGTGATTACCCAAAAACTTTCTGAAGTTCCTCTTTTGGTCAATGAAATTCCCTGATAAGCGGGAACTGCAATTGCCGATGAAATTCCAGGAACTACAAAGGTAGGGATTCCAAAACTTTCTGCGTACTCTATTTCTTCGCTTCCTCGTCCGAAAATAAATGGATCTCCGCCTTTTAATCGAACCACGTGGCCGTAAGTTAGCGCATTATCAACAATCAACTGATTGATTTGGTCTTGCGAATATTCATGACAACCCTTTCTTTTTCCCACAAATATTTTTATGGCATCTAGAGGAGCGTGATTCATTATTTCTTCATTGGCCAAGGCATCATACAAAACCACATTCGCTTCAGCAAGTGCTTTTACACCTTTAAGGGTAAGCAAGTCTGGGTCGCCAGGACCTGCACCTACTAAAGTTACTTTAGCCCAACCCCGACCCTCCCCAAAAGGGAGGGAGTAAGAACTGTTGTAAGTTGATTTTGAATTCATTTGTCAGTATTAGGCATTAGCTAAATCTTTGGCTCTGTATGTTTCTATTTTATCAAAAAAGACAACTCCTTCTTGAATGTATTTTAGTGCAAAGGCTTCAGATGGTTCATTGGCTTTGATTTGATAAACCAAATCTTTGAAAGTAGAACCCAGTTCGATTTTTTTGCTTTCGATAAAAACCGTATCAAACAAATCGATTATTCCTGCGTGGTGGTTTGTTTTTTCGTTTTCGGCCAATAATAATGCTTTGGCTCCATTTACAAATCCTGCATAAGCCAAATAAATAGCATCTGACCATTTTTTGTCATCAAAAGCTTCCTTAGCAAATGTTAGTTTGTCTTTTGCTTCAAAGATTAAAGTTGCTACTAAGTCAATTACAACACCTGCACATTCTCCAACTCCAATTGCTTTTACGTAGTTGTCTGCATTTCCCCAATCTACAAAATCGGCTTCTGTTAAATTCGTAATATCCGAAAGCGGTTTCAATAATTCGAAAAAATATTTCTCTCCTTTGGCATCATAGTAATTCAAAAAGGATAATCCGTTTGCGTTTGCTTCAAAATCATTTAGAATAGAACGCAAAGCTTCTGGACCTCTTCGGCTTGGTATTTTTATAACTTTATCTGAAAAACGACCTTGACCATTTCCTAAATTTCCACCACCCAACAATACTTGAAGTGCTGGAGCTACTAATTTTCCGGAATTGATGGACATCCCTTGAAAACCAATTTCGGCCATATTGTGTTGTCCACAAGCATTCATACATCCACTAATTTTGATAGTGATTCCTTGATTGTTGCTGTATTGTGGATATTCTGTTGCCAATACTCTTTCTAGCTCTACTGCAATTCCAGTACTGCTTGCAATTCCAAGATTACAGGTATCTGTACCTGGACAAGCTGTAATATCACCAATAGTATCGTATCCTAAACTTACAAAATCCAATTTGGCTAATTCTTGATAGAAAAAAGGCAAATCTTCTTCTTTAATATGACGAAGAACTATATTTTGTCTTAATGAAAAACGCAATTCATTAGTAGCATAATTTTTCATTAAATCAGCCAATAGTCTCGCTTTGTCTGTATAAAAATCACCCAAAGCCACTTTGATTCCGATTGCTACATATCCAGCTTGTTTTTGAGCAAATACATTTGACTTTTTCCAAGCTTCAAAAGCTGCAGTGTCTTCAATAACAACTTTTGGTGCTGCCAACAAAGGTGCTGGAATAGCTCCTTCAAATGCAGTGGTATCGATTTCAAAAGTTTGGCAAGACAAGGCTTTTTTCTCTTCCTCTACCAATCTTAAAAACTCATCTCTGCCTAACTCTTTTACTAAAAATTTCAATCGTGCTTTCAATCGTTTGGTTCTTTCTCCATGACGGTCAAACACTCTAAGAATCCCCTCAGTTGTTGGTATAATTTGATTTACTGGAATAAATTCGGACAATAATTCGGCATGATGTGGTTGAGATCCTAAACCTCCTCCAAGCATTACTTTGAACCCTTTTTCTCCGTTTACCACTTTTGGAATAAATCCTAAATCGTGTAAATAACTCAAAGCAGTATCTTTATCCGAAGAAGAAAACGCCATTTTGAACTTACGTCCCATTTCCTGACAAACTGGATTTCTCAACAAAAATTGGAATAAAGCATGTGCATAAGGCGATACGTCAAAAGGCTCATCCACATCGATTCCAGCCGTTTCACTAGCTGTAATATTTCTTACGGTGTTTCCACAAGCTTCTCTCAAAGTAACATCGTCTTTTTCTAACTCAGCCCAAAGTTCCGGAGTTCTATCCAAACTTACATAGTGAATTTGAATGTCCTGACGCGTTGTAATGTGCAAACGTCCAGTTGAATATTCATCTGAAACTTTACAAATACGGTGCAATTGTTCACTTGTCACTTTTCCGTAAGGCAATTTGATACGAATCATTTGTACGCCTTCCTGACGCTGACCGTAAATTCCTCTTGCTAGACGAAGACTGCGAAAACGTTCGTCATCGATTTTTCCATCACGGAATAAAGCAATTTTTCTTTCTAAATCGATAATGTCTTTTTGAACAATCGGGTCTTCTATTTCGGTTCTAAAACTTTGCATTTTGTATGGTTTTAGGCTACTAGCACTGGCTCTTAGCTGTTAATCGATATCTTTTTTAATTCCTTTACTTCTTTAGCAAAAGCTAAAAACTATTTTATAAATCCAACGCCTGCAGTTGTGTTGGTTGCTGCATCAATTAAAATAAAAGCTCCATTAGATTTGTTGTCATTGTAAGCATCAAAATAAATGGCTTTGCTCAATTTAATGGTCACTTCTCCAATTTCATTTATGGCCAATTGAGTCGCTGGTGTTACTCCTGAATAATCTGTAGCGATTACGTTTTTCACACTATCAATTTTTGCCAAAACTCTATTCGTGTTGTGTTGCACAAAATATTTTGCTCCTGCCACCAATTTTTTACTGTCCATCCAACAAACCGTTGTTATGATGTCTTTTTCAATTCTAGGAAGCTCGTTTGATTTTACAATCATATCACCTCTAGTCACATTGATATCATTTTCCAATTCAATAGTGATGGAAGAACCAACGCTCGCCTCATCAAATTGTTTGTCGAAAAAGTGAATGTTCGTCACTGTAGATTCTGTTAATGAAGGAAGAACAGTTACTGCATCACCCACTTTAATATTGTTGCCGTATAATTTTCCGGCATATCCTCTAAAATCATGATATTCTTCCGTTTTTGGACGAATAACTGTTTGAACCGGAAAACGTGCTTGTCCATTATCGTAAACATCTTTTGCTTCTAAATTTTCCAAATGTTGCAGGATAGTTTGTCCTGTATACCAAGGCATTTTCCCTAATGTTTCCACCACATTATCTCCTGTCAAAGCACTCAATGGAATGTAACTTACATTTTGTTCCTTGTAAGCGCTTTTTGCGTTTAAAGCTTGGAAATCGGCTTTGATTTTGTTATAAACTTCTTCTGAATAATCAACCAAATCCATTTTGTTTACCGCAACAATCACATCTTTTACTCTCAATAAATTATTGATAAAAAAGTGACGGTACGTTTGCTCAATCACTCCTTTACGGGCATCGATCAAAATGATGGACACTTGCGAAGTTGAAGCTCCAGTAACCATGTTACGAGTGTATTCTACGTGACCCGGAGTATCGGCAATGATGTAACTTTTTTTCGCAGTCGAAAAATAAATATGCGCTACATCTATCGTAATTCCTTGCTCTCTCTCGGCAACCAAACCGTCAGTAGCCAAAGAAAAATCAAGATAATCGTATCCTTTTTGCTTGCTGCTTTTTTCTATTGCTTCTAATTTATCGGTAGTTAACGATTGTGTATCGTATAATAATCTCCCGATTAAAGTACTTTTTCCGTCATCTACACTTCCTGCTGTTGCTATTTTTAAAACTTCCATTTATTTTTTGTTTAAAGTTTAAGGTTTAAAGTTGTTTAACTTGCTCCTCAAATCTTTTAATTTTTAAATCCTTAAATCTTTCAATTGCTATTCTAAAAGTACCCTTGTTGCTTTCTTTTTTCCATAGCAGCTTCAGAGCGTTTGTCATCGATTCTGGCTCCTCTTTCAGAAATAGTCGAAATACGAATCTCTCCAACCACTTCTTGAATGGTTGCGGCATACGACTCAACTGCGGCAGTACAACTCATATCGCCAACGGTTCTGAAGCGAACAATTCGTTCTTCGATTTGTTCGTCTTCTTCTTGGTACACAAAAGGAGAGTGTGACCAAATTAAACCGTCTCTCAAAAAAACTTTACGTTTGTGTGAAAAGTAAATCGATGGAATTTCGATTTGCTCTTGTTCGATATAACTCCAAACATCCAATTCTGTCCAGTTTGAAATTGGAAAAACGCGTACGTTTTGACCATTTTCAATTTTTCCATTTAATAAATCAAACAATTCAGGGCGTTGGTTTTTTTCATCCCATTGACCAAAATCATCACGAACAGAAAAAATACGTTCTTTGGCTCTTGCTTTTTCCTCATCTCTACGGGCACCTCCAATACAAGCGTCAAATTTGAATTCTTCGATAGCATCCAATAATGTAGTCGTTTGCAAACTGTTTCGGCTGGAATATTTACCAGATTCTTCAACCACTTTCCCCTCATCAATTGCATCCTGAACATTACGAACGATTAGTTCCAATCCTAATTCGGCTACCAATCTGTCTCTAAATTCAATAGTTTCTGGAAAATTGTGACCAGTATCTACGTGCAACAATGGAAAAGGAATTTTCGCAGGGAAAAATGCTTTTTGTGCCAAACGCACTAAAGTAATAGAATCTTTACCGCCTGAGAAAAGCAAAACGGGTTTGTCGAATTGAGAAATTACTTCTCTGAATATGTAAATTGCTTCGCTTTCTAAAGCATTTGTTTTTAAAAGTGTACTCATAATATCAGCCCCCTAACCCCCGAAGGGGGAACTATTGGGGTATTTATTTGTTAATAATTTTATTTATCTCATTATTGTTTCCCCCTTCGGGGGCTAGGGGGCTGTGCAATCCGCATTCTTTATGACTGGATTCCCACGACCATCTACCTGCTCTAATATCTTCTCCTTCGGCAATGGCTCTCGTACATGGCGCGCAACCTATACTTACAAAACCTTTTTTGTGCAAAGCATTTTGTGGTACATTATTTTCATCAATGTATTTTTGAACGTCTTCTAAACTCCATTTCAACAATGGATTGAATTTTATGATATTGAAATGAGCGTCGTATTCAAAGGCTGCCAAATCGTTTCTATTTTCCGATTGCTCGGCACGCAAACCGGTAATCCAAATTTCATTTCCTTTCAACGCTTTGGTCAACGGCTCTACTTTTCGAATAAAACAACATTCTTTTCTGTTCTCCACCGATTCGTAAAAGCTGTTTGGCCCTTTTTTATTCAGCAAATTTTCTACATCGCTGGCTTCAGGAAAATAAGTTTGAATGGCTACTTTGTATTTCTTTATTGTTCTGTGAAAAACATCATAGGTTTCTTGGAATAATCTGCCCGTATCTAATGTGAATATATTGATTGGCAACTCATCCTTAGCAATTAATGCAGTTATAACCTGATCTTCCTGACCAAATGAAGTCGAAAAAACCGCTTTTCCTTTGTATTCATTAGCTAAAAAAGCCAAGGTTTCCTCAATGGAAAATCCTGCAGTTTTTTCTAATAAAGTATTTGCTATTGCTGTGCTCATTTATCTGTTCGCTTTTAATTTTAAATCCATTACCCTATCGGCTTACTAGATTACTTTGCAAAAGTAACATTTTTTTTTAAATTCAAAAATTTTTTAAATAAAATTTATAGTTTAAAAAGCGATGTCAGCCAAAGAGTTACTCTCAAGAACCTTAAGGGTATTATCCCTAACCTGAGTCATTAAGCGTCGTGCGGCACAAGTAGTTTCGTCATCACAATCATCACATTTTTCATAAAAATTGTGACTTGCACACGGAAGCAATGCAATTGGCCCTTCGAGAATGCGATATACTTTGGCCATACTGATGTCTTTTGGGTCTTTTATCAAGTAGTAACCACCGCCTTTTCCTTTTTTGGCACCCAGAAAACCAGAGTTTCTGAGTAATAACAAAATACTTTCCAAAAATTTAATCGAAATATGTTCGTTTTTAGCAATTTCGGCAATTTGAACAGGCGTATTATCCTTTTGGCGTGCCAAAAAAGTAAGTGCTTTTATTCCGTATTTTGTTTTTTTTGAAAGCATTATGATTTAAGATTGTGGATTATCATTTTTTATATGTTTACGAAACTACAAACTTTATTCTTTTGTCTACCAATTACATCTAACTATTTTAAAAATTTCCTTGCAAATTAAAGAAGTAAATTCTTTTTCAGTATAAAAATCGTGATCCTTATTTTTTATAATTTCAAAATTGATCGACAGTTTTTTAAACCAATTTTGACTTGGTACATTGCTGTCGTTTTCTCCATAATAGAGTTTTATTGCTCCATTGGCAATCTCATTTTCATAGCGCAATCTTGTTGATGAAACGGCAAAGAAATTTCTAACATTCAACCACTTCAAAGCGGCTTTCCAAGCAATTGTTCCACCAATACTAAAGGCTAGAATATCAACTTGATTCTTTTCTACTTTCAAGAGATTCTCAACTGCCTTTTCAATTCCGCCATTCACAAACTGACTGTGCAAATTTTCTTCTATATAATTGGTTTTATCAATTTCTCCCAACTCACAACAATCATAATATTGAATTTCGAAATTGTCTTTCAATAATTCAACATAATCTGAAACCCAATCTGATTTTTCTTTTCCCCACAAATCTGATAAAATGATTAATCTTGGTTTCATTTAATTATAATTTTAGAAAACCAAATTTACAATTTTAACAAATCAAAAACGGACTTCCACTGTGTCAAATTTAAATTTTTGCTTTTGCATTAAGTAAAATATCTTATAATTTTAAGTTAATTTTAGTTTTTTTCGTACAAATAAAAAACAATACGCTATTTTTACGCGACAATCAAAAAACACATAAAAATGAAAAAAAGATTTTTATTAGTTGCCTTATTATTTTCAGTCATAATAACTGCACAAACCGAAAAAGGTACTTTTGCAATTAGCGGAAAAACAGGATTAGGTTTCAATTCAACAACCATAAAATACGAGAATTCAGGAAATACAACAGATGGTCCAAAAACAAGTTCCTTTAATATCTCCCCAAGCCTTAGTTATTTTATAATTGATAATTTATCGCTAGGTTTGGATCTCAATTATAAAACCGTTACCACCAAACAGAAAACTTTCTTTATAAATTCAGGTGTTACTGGCGGATACACGATAGTTGATGAAAAAATTACTCAAAATACACTTTCAATTATACCAACCGCAACCTATTTTTTTTCCAAAGGAAAAACAAGACCTTATATAAATGCAGGGATGGGGTTTGCTAATATGAAAGAAAAAAGTAATTATTATGGTTCACTAGCAGATGGTCAAACATCTTCAAATTTTAGTACTAGCAATAATGGACTTGTTTGGGGTGCAGGTGGTGGTCTTGCCTATTTTGTTTCGAAAGCAATTGGTTTTGATTTAGGATTAGCTTATGCAAAGTATACTTATAAAGAAAATAATAGTAAAGTCAAAACAGGTTCATTAGGCGCTAATATTGGAATATCGGTATTTTTAAAATAGCAAAAAAAATGTTTTGGCAATTAATAATAACATGCCCCTGTTATAAATATAAAACCCACAGTTCGAACTGTGGGTTTTGTTATAATTATAAATCTTTATGAAAGCGCTTGATCTAAATCGGCAATAACATCGTCTACGGTTTCTAATCCTACGGAAACCCGTACCAAACCATCAGTAATACTCACGGCCAAACGTTCTTCAACGGTTAATTTACTGTGCGTTGTAGAGGCTGGATGTGTAACGATTGTTCTTGTGTCTCCTAAATTTGGTGACAAGGAGCACAATTTAATTTTATCCAAAAAAGCTCTTCCCGCTTCAAGTCCGCCTTTGATTTCAAAAGCAACAATATTGCCTCCTAATTTCATTTGCTTTTTGGCAATTTCATATTGCGGATGCGATTTCAAGAAAGGATATTTCACTTTATTCACCTGAGGATGACTTTCTAGAAATGTTGCCACTTTCAAGGCATTTTCACAATGTCTATCTAAACGAATCGCCAAAGTTTCTAAGCTTTTTGATAATACCCAAGCATTAAATGGGGATAAAGAAGGACCTGTAAGTCGAGAAAACAAATAGATTTTTTGAATCAATTCGGCATCTCCAACTGTTATTCCGCCCAAAACTCTACCTTGACCATCTATTAATTTTGTTGCCGAATGTACAACCAAATGCGCCCCCCATTTGATCGGTTGCTGTAAATAAGGTGTAGCAAAACAATTGTCAATTATCAAAATCAAATTGTGCTTTTTGGCAATAGCTCCCAACAGTTCCAAATCGATAATATCTACCGCTGGATTGGTTGGAGATTCTGCAAAAAGAATCTTTGTGTTTGGTTTTATAAAATTTTCGATGGTTTCAGGCTTATCGATATCAAAATACGAAGTTTCAATTCCCCACTTTGGAAAATAATTGACAAACAGCGAATGTGTAGCTCCAAAAACACTACTTGCCGAAACAATATGGTCTCCTGAGTTCAACAAAGCCGCCAAAGTTGAATATACGGCTGCCATTCCGGAGGCAAAGGCAAAACCCGATTCAGCACCTTCCATCTTGCAGATTTTCTCGATAAATTCGTTGGTATTGGGGTTGCTGTAACGGCTATAAATATTGCGGTCTTTCTCATCTGCAAAAGAAGCACGCATATCTTCGGCATCTTCAAATACAAAACTAGAGGTTAGGTATAAAGGCACTGAGTGTTCCTGAAATTGCGTTCTTTCTAATTGGGTACGTATGGCTTGGGTTTCAAAACCAAATTCTTGTTCGTTCATTGTTATTATTTTTCAAAAGAGTTATTTCGCAAAGATTCACAAAGCAAACACAGAGATTCGCAAAGTTTCTTTTTCTTGTTGTTTGTACAAGAATCTCTTTAAAGTTGAATATTTATAATTGTTGAATTTAGATTTTCGCTAATTCTTCTCCGTTCAAAACTACTTTATAATGTATTGTTGCTGTTGGTTCCAATGTTTTGGAAACTGAGCAGTATTTCTCAAAAGAAAGTTGTGCTGCTTTCAACGCTTTTTCTCCATTTATTGGTCCTTCCAAATAAAACACAACGTGAATATCTTTGAAAGGTTTTGCTTCTCCTACTTGTACGCGTTCACCTTCAACCTCAGCCTTGAAAGAAGTGATTTCCTGACGCTGTTTTTTTAGGATTGAAATCATATCAATTCCGCTACAACCTGCAACGCCCATTAATACTAATTCCATTGGGCTTGGTCCCATATCATTTCCTCCAAATTCCGGACGACTGTCTACATTTACAACCATTCCACGTTCGTTTTTCATTTCGAAATGGAAGTTGTCGTTTACTCTGTTAAGTGTTATTTTCATTGTTCTTTTTTTAAACGCTGATGATGCGGATTTTTTTATTGATCTCCAGTTTCTAAATTATTATTACCATTTAAATAATCATCAATTATTATTTTTGATGCATCAAAATCCAGCTCATCAACTTGAAGTTTTACAGGATTTAAACCTCCCGAAGCAACAACCCAAGGCTCAATATTGGACATATATTCATTTTGGGTAAAAACTGAAATTTCTTTTCCTTCTAATAAATTTCTAACATTCATTGCCTCAAAATACGACCCACGAAAAACTTCTACCATAACTATTTTTTTTAATGCTAATAATGCGATTTTCTAACTCAGATTCAACGATTATTTTTATTCTTAAATCAAACTCTAAAATCTGCAATCTTTTTTATTCCCCCTTCGGGGGGTAGGGGGCTACCCTTTATCCGATAATCTCAAAATATCTCCAAAAACGCCTCTCGCCGTTACTGCCGATCCAGCTCCAGCTCCTTGAATAACGATTGGTCTATCTCCATAAGATTCGGTGTAAATTTCGAAGAAAGAATCCGAACCTTTCAATCCACCCAAAGCAGTGTCTTTTGGCACCGAAACCAGCTTCACTTCTAGATTCCCTTTGTCGTTTTGCAAATCACCCGATAATTCTCCAATGTATCGCAACACGTGATTCGGTTCTTGATCTGCTTTGATTTTAGCATAAATAGGATCAAATTCTGTCAGTTTATTCAAGAAATCCGACACATCACCTTCACGCAAATGCTCCGGAATTAAATTCTCAATATTAATCTCTTCAAACTCATTTTGCAAGTCCAATTCTCTAGCCAAAATCAATAATTTTCTACCTACGTCGTTTCCGCAAAGGTCTTCTCTTGGATCCGGTTCTGTGTAACCGTTATCAATGGCCTCTTTTAATATTTCACTAAACGGAGCGTCTTTCGCAGAGAAATTGTTGAACAAATAACTCAATGTTCCAGAGAATACACCTTTGATTTTGGTAATATTTTCACCCGAAAGGTGCAATAATTTTATCGTATCAATCAATGGCAAACCAGCACCAACATTGGTTTCATAAAGATAGGTTTTTTGATTGTGTTCCAATACTTGACGCAATTGTTTGTAAAAAGCGTAACTCAACGTATTCGCTACTTTATTAGACGAAATCAAGTCGAAGCTATTCTCGGCCAATTTGATGTAATTTTCAACAAAAGCAGTAGATGCCGAGTTGTCAATCGCAATCAAATTCTCCAAGTGATGCTCATTTGCAAAAGCAATAACATCATCAATTGTATACGAAGTTCCGTTGGTTTGAATTTCATTTCTCCAATTTGGCGAAACGCCGTTTTTATTCAAAAGCACACTTTTGGAATTGGCAATCGCAAAAACATTCAGTTTGATTCCTTTGCGTTTTTCGATCGCACCAGCCGATTCCAAAATTTGGTTTATCAACGTTCCTCCTACCAATCCGTGACCAAAAATTGCAATATTGATTTTCTTCGAAACTCCAAAAATCTCTCCGTGAATCACATTCAAAGCCTTGTTCAACTCCGATTTTTTCACCACCAAACTCACGTTTTTACCCGTAACCGTGTTGTTGAAAAGGATCGGAACAATTTTGTTTTTGATTAAAGCCGTATACGGTTTATGAAACGTACTCAAATCCTGTCCGATAATAGAAATTACCGAAACATTATCGGTTACCGTAATTTTGTTAACGTCTTTTGAGTAAAAATCATTTTCAAATTCTTTCTCCAATTCAATCATCGCACGAGTCGCTTTGTCTGCATCAACCACAAGGCCAATTCCTCTTTCAGATGAACCTTGCGAGATAATACTAACGCTGATTTCGTTGTCTCCCATTACTTTAAAAATACGGGCATCAACTCCTGTTTTTCCTAGCAATCCTCGACCTTCCAAATTCACCAAAGCCACATTTTCCAGAACCGAAAGTGTTTTAATTCCTTCTTTATCTGCCCTGGAAGTGATTAATGTTCCTTGGTTTTCGTGATTGAATGTATTCAAAATACGAAGCGGAATATTTTTTTCCAACAAAGGAATAATAGTTTTTGCGTGTAAAATCGTTGCTCCAAAATTGGCCAACTCATTCGCTTCGTTAAAAGACAAATGGTCTATTTTTTTGGCATCCAAAACCAAATCAGGATTCGCCGTATAAATTCCGTCAACGTGCGTATAATTTTGAAGTTCCGTTGCATCAAGGTAATTCGCCAACAACGAAGCCGTATAATTACTACCGTTTCTTCCCAAAGTCGTAGCTTCATTTTTACTGTTGGAACCAATAAAACCAGTCACCACATTTACCGTAGTTCCGTTATGCTCTTTAAAATAAGCCACCACATTTTTCTTAGACAATTGCTCAACTGGTTGCGCATCACCATAATTCGAGTCCGTTTTTATCAAATCACGAGTATCAGCAAAGTGAGCGTTTATACCGTTTTTGATTAAAATAGCTGTCAGCAATTTAGCCGAAATGAGTTCTCCTTTTGACAAAACCTCATCTTTAATTTTCACGCTATAATCCCCAATCAGACTAACCCCTTCAAAAAGTTTTTCCAGTTTATTGAATTCTTCAGACAAATCTACATCCTCGTAAACGTCTTGTTGGTAACTTTTAAAATCCTCAAAAAGCGGTTTGTAATCCCCGTTTTTAGAGGCCAAAGCCAATATATCTTCCAGTTCATCTGTTGCGTTTCCACGTGCCGAAACCACTACAGCAATCTGCTCTCCATTAGTTACTTTTCCGGCAATAATCGCCACCACTTTATTGATTCCGTCTCCATTCGACAAAGACTTTCCTCCAAATTTTAATATCTTCATTATCTTATTTTTTAAAGTCAAAATCTCGTTCGACCGTTTTTTCTATCCGTAATAAAACCTTATTTCTTTTTAATTATCTTCTTTTGGGCGTGCCACCATTAGGGAAAGGAGCCAACTTTTCTATGCGCTCATTCGGCTCCTTTTCCTAATGCTGTCGGGCTATACGCGCTACTTTGGTAGCCAGCTTCTATCCCTCACGCATGACCAAGAACTATTTATTATAATTAGAACTTTATATTTCCTAAAGAAAAACTCCTTTAAGCAAATTATCCAATTGTTTGTATTCTATCAAGAAAGCATCGTGTCCGTGAATGGAATCAATCTCTTGAAACGTTACATTGGTTTTGTGTTTTCTCAATGTTTCGTAGGTCTCTTTATTCTCATTTACCGTAAAAAACAAATCCGAATTGATTCCGATGATGTGAATATTCCCTTCAATTTGAGAGGCTACCGAAATAAAAGACTCTCTATTTCTTGAAATGTCTATCGTTTTCAACAATTGATTCATCAACTTGTACGCTGAAAGCTGAAAACGCTTTTGCAATTTCTCACCGTGATGATTCAGCCAACTTTCGATATTAAAAACAGCCAATTCTTCATTGGTGGTTCGATCAAATTTTGCTTTGAAAGACTCCGGCGTTCTATAACACAACATGGCGTGAATGCGAGCGTCTTCAATTGGCTTAGCCGAATTATTCAAAATTTGTTCTTGCAAAAAACAATTCGCGATCAACCAATCAGTCGATTTCCAGTCGGTTGCAATCGGAATTAAATGTTTTGTGATTTGTGGTGACAATCCAGCAATTTCCCAAGCAATTCCGCCACCTACAGAACCGCCGATAATGGCGAATAATTGCTTAATTTGAAGTGTTTTTAGTCCTTCTATAAAAAGTTTGGCTACGTCTCTGGCCGTAAAATCCAAATAGTTTTCGATTACTGTATCGTCAAAACCATTACCTGGAACATTAAAAGCAAGTATGGTATATTTGTTGGTATCTATCGTTCTCTTATCACCAATAAGCACATTCCACCATCCTTTCAAACCTACCACTTGTGAATTCCCGGTTAATGCATGATTGACCAAAACAATAGGCGCTGTATGCAATGCAGGACCAAAAAGCTGATAACTCAAATTAATGGTAGCATAAAAAGCACCCCTTTCGGTAGTGAAATTTTGTATGGTAATTGTGGTTGGTTTATTTTCCAATTTCAAATCTATTTTGATTTTTTGATTTGTACCTGGAAATATTATGAAGAAAGCTAGAAAAAACTAGATAAATTCTTGTGTTATCTTTCCACGTTTGGCGTGGTAGAATGCAGCACCTTCTTCGATAAATCGAAGGGTTGCTAAGGCTTCATCGGGTCTAATCCCTCTGCCTTTCTTTATAACATTTCAATACGTTTCTGAACTTAAAGGTGCAAATTAACTACAATTTTATGAAACAACCAAATTATTATTCAATTCATCTTTGAAACAATTGTTGTTAATTAATTAAAAAATTGCCACGAATTGTACACTCGAGCTTCAGCGAACTGACAAAGAAAAATAGTACGAGTCTATCTTATCCAAAAGAAAAATTCGTTTTTTCTTAACCATGCAATTCGTGGCAAATAATTTTCACCTACACATTTCCTGTTGCATTTGTATTCTAAATAAAAAGAGTTTCATTTTCTTTAGAATACATATGAAACAATAAAGAACTTTTTCCTTTTTTTGCTTTCAAATCGAAATTCTCATCAACATGAAACCTGGTGTGATCCAACTCTTTCATCGGATTAATAGGTTCTACTTTTATTGCTTTTAAAATTGCTTTTTTTAGTAACTCAACTTTGCTTGTGATATATGTTATAGTTTTCATGATATTTTATTTTGTAATTAATGTTTCTTTTTTATGGCTTGTAGTTCAAATGTTTTGCAACATTCTCTTTCTTTTTTTATAGCACAATGAGTTTCGTTTTCTAAAAAATCAATTGTGCAATTATACTTTTACTGTTAATTCGGCAAAAACGGCTGATAAATCGGCTTTTAAATCTTCGATGTCTTCCAGTCCTACTGATAGTCGAATCAAATCTTTGGTTACTCCCGTGGCGACCTGCTCTTCATCTGACAATTGCTGATGCGTTGTACTGGCCGGATGGATAATCAAGGATTTGGTGTCTCCAATATTGGCTAAAAGCGAAAATAACTTCGTTTCATCAGCCACCTTCTTGGCCGCTTCAAAACCACCTTTTAAACCAAATGTCAACAATCCGTTTTGTCCTTTTGGCAAATACTGCTGTGCCAAATCATAATACTTACTCGACTTTAAACCCGGATAATTAACCCAAGACACTGCTTCCTGTTTCTCTAACCACTGCGCCAATGCCAATCCGTTTTCACTGTGTTTCTGGACTCGAACAGGCAAGGTTTCCAATCCCTGTATAATCTGAAAAGCATTAAACGGACTCAATGCAGCACCATAATCCCGCAATCCTTCGATTCTCACTTTGGCAATAAAGGCAGCGTTTCCAAGTGCTTCATGATATACTAATCCATGATATCCAGTTGAAGGCTCTGTAAACTCAGGAAACTTACCACTACTCCAATCAAATGTTCCTGCATCAATAACAACTCCTCCCAATGAGGTTCCGTTTCCTGAAATGTATTTGGTCAGGGAGTGAATTACAATATTAGCTCCATGTTCAATTGGGTTCAACAAATAAGGTGACGGAACTGTGTTATCTACAATAAACGGAACTTTGAACGCTTTGGCTTCCGCCGAAATGGCTTTAAGATCAAGAACGTCTAATTTTGGATTCCCTAAACTTTCTGCAAAAAATATTCTGGTATTTTCTTTTGCTGCTTTGGTAAAATTTGATGGATCGGACGGATCAACAAATGTGGTAGTGATTCCCAATCTTGGTAATGTCGCACTTAATAAATTATAGGTTCCTCCGTACAGACTATTGGAAGCTACAATATGATCTCCTGTTTTTAACAAAACCAACAATGTAGTTGCAATAGCCGCAGTTCCGGATGCGGTGACTACTGCTCCAATTCCACCTTCCAAAGCTGCTAAACGTTGCTCTAGAATATCGTTCGTAGGATTATTTAATCGTGTATATATAAATCCAGCTTCTGCAAGGCCAAATAGATTAGCAGCATGTTCCGAATTATTGAAAACATAAGAAGTCGTTTGATAAATAGGCACTGCGCGTGTACCTGCGTGTTTTGTAACGTCATGTCCTGCGTGCAATGCATTAGTTGCGAATTTATTTGAACTCATAATTTTTTATTTTTAATTTATATTTAAACAAAGCATATTCGCTTTTATATTATTTTTTAATTTCTAGTTTTCTTAGCCTTTAAAAGCAGAAAAACAAAAAACCCTTTTAGATACGTATCCAAAAGGGTTTTAAGTTATATGATAAACTTATACTTTTGGAATCAGCAGACACAAACACACATCATGGCATTGACACACATCATCGACTTCGATTTGCAAATGGCAACCTGAATGTTTGAGTAATTTTGCTTCATATTGTATTCTTAATTGTTATTTATTTTAAAAAAAAAGAGTAAAAAAAAACCTCCCTTTTAAGTGGGAGGTTTTTGCTATATATTTTTTGTATTTAAATTGTAGCTATACACACTCCCCACAGGATTCATCCTGAATGGCTTTTTTAGACATATTGCATACTTTAAACTTCATTTTTTCTTTTTTTAATTCTGTTTGACAAATATCTGAACTTTTTTTCAATAATCCTAATACTAAACGTAATTTTAATGTTTTCTAAACAAATTATTAAAATTACAACTACCTAAACACAAGGACATTACTTAAATTTAAGTTTCAAATTTTAAAATATTCCTACATTATTTTAACAAAAATTTCTCATTTTATTTTTTTTGAAACTTAAAATTAATTCAAAAACAAAAATTCTTCGTATTTTGAATGAATTGTTTGATAAAATAGTATTCCAACCAAAGCTAATAATCCAACCCCAATGATGAGTAATGGATTTGAAAAAAAAGAAAGAATAACATAACATAGAATACTAACCTCTGCGGAAGCCTTCCACAACACACCTCATACAACAAATATTGCAAATTATTAAATTCATATTGTTTATGATTGATCCTATTCAAAGGGTCAAAAATGCGAACTATTTTTTAAACCGCCAAACAAAATTCATTTTATTTTGTTAAATTCTATAGAATTAGTATAGTTTGTTAAATTCCTCTTAATTAATTAAAAAAAACAAAAGAATAATTTGCAATTCAAAATGGTTTCATACATTTGCACCCGAATACAAGAGGAAAAATTTGAACTGATTGCAACCTCTTCATAATGAATTGAATTCATTATGGATGCTGAAAAATTTTCAGTAGAAAAAATGCTAAAGCAGAAACTCTCCTTTAGCCTTTCTAGCAATTATTTTTTTCTCGATTAATTTTTAAAATTTATAATTATTATGGCATATTTATTTACGTCAGAATCTGTAAGTGAGGGACACCCAGACAAAGTTGCAGATCAAATTTCGGATGCATTAATTGATAACTTTTTGGCATTTGATGCTGACTCAAAAGTAGCTTGTGAAACATTAGTTACAACTGGTCAAGTAATTTTGGCAGGTGAAGTTAAGTCGAATACCTACTTGGATGTACAACAAATTGCACGTGATGTAATTCGCAAAATTGGTTATACAAAAAGTGAATACATGTTTGAAGCCAATTCTTGCGGTATTCTTTCGGCCATTCACGAACAATCTGCCGATATTAATCAAGGAGTTGACAGAGCTAGCAAAGAAGAGCAAGGAGCTGGTGACCAAGGAATGATGTTTGGTTACGCAACAAATGAAACTGAAAATTACATGCCTTTGGCACTTGATTTATCTCATAAATTATTGCAGGAATTAGCCATTTTAAGACGTGAAAACAATGAAATTACTTATTTACGTCCTGATGCAAAATCTCAAGTAACACTAGAATACAGCGATGACAACAAGCCAACACGTATTGATGCTATCGTAATTTCTACACAACATGACGATTTTGACGAAGAAGCGACTATGCTTGCTAAAATCAAAAAAGACATCATAGACATATTAATTCCGCGAATCATTGCAAAAAATCCTGCTCACGCACATTTATTCAATGATAAAATTCAATACCATATTAATCCAACTGGGAAATTCGTAATTGGAGGACCTCACGGAGATACAGGGTTAACAGGAAGAAAAATTATTGTAGACACTTACGGTGGAAAAGGAGCTCACGGTGGTGGTGCTTTCTCTGGAAAAGATCCTAGTAAAGTAGACAGAAGTGCGGCTTATGCTACACGTCATATCGCCAAAAACCTTGTTGCAGCTGGTGTTGCTGATGAGATTTTGGTACAGGTTTCTTATGCAATTGGTGTTGCAAAACCAATGGGAATTTTTATTGATACTTACGGAACTTCAAAAGTAAATTTGACTAATGGTGAAATTGCCAAAAAAGTAGAAGCTATTTTTGATATGCGTCCTTACTTCATCGAACAACGTTTGAAATTAAGAAACCCAATCTATAGCGAAACTGCTGCTTACGGCCACATGGGACGTACTCCAGAAACCGTAACCAAAACGTTCTCTGCTCCTGGTGGATTGACAAAAACAGTTACTGTTGATTTGTTTACTTGGGAAAAATTAGATTTCGTTGATCAAGTGAAAACAGCTTTTGGATTGTAAAAAAATCTAAAATTATTTTAATATAAAAACCGTCTTGTTTTGTTACGAGACGGTTTTTCCTTTATTACTCAATTCTTCCTTTTAATTCCAGTTTAATAACACCCGAAGTAGAATTATTGACTACTTCGATTTGTCTCGAAATTATCCCTTTGGTTTCAGGTATAAATTATACGTAAATAGATTTTTTTTGTTCCGGAAAATTTAACTTATCTAAAATAGTGCCTTCAAAAAAAACATCCTTATCACTCATTTATTCTAATACTACAAAATGTTTGACTGAAATATTTTCTATTTCACAAACCTATTTTAAAGTGACTCCTTGTTTTGCAAGACTAAAATCAATTACCTAATTTAAATAATTTAATTTAGGCATAATCATAAAATGTCATAAACAAAAGAATAAAACACTTCCATAAAAAATAATTTTTTAATCGTTTCATATTGATACACAAGGCCTAAAAAAAACAAAACTGTTAATTTGATATTAATAAATAAATAAAAAAAGCCATTTTTTAGTATTTTTGAATATAAGTTGAATAATTTTTTAAATTAAAATTTTAAAATATAATATAACTCAAATTAAAATTTATCAAATGAACACTATGAAATACTATTTAAGAATACTAGTAATTACGCTATCAATATCTTTGTTTTCAAATGCTTTAATTGCACAAAATAATAAATACAAAGACAAAAAGAACTGGGACAAAGAAGACAAAAAATGGGGTTCGTCTATCGGAGGATGGGAAAAAATAGGCAATAAAACAGTACAAAAAATAACCGAATCAGATGAGTTTAGACCCACAAGTAGAAGAACTTATTCTGCAATAAAAATTAGAGTTAAAAACAATCCTGTTACAATTAATAAAATGACTATATATTATGACAATGGTCAATCACAAGAAGTAGTATTAAGAAAATTTATTGGTCCTGGTGAGGAAACTAGAATAATCAATTTAATAGGCAACAAAAGAAGAATTGATAAAATACGCTTTTTATACAAGAGTAAAAATTTATTGGGTAGTAGAGCAGAAGTTGAAGTTTGGGCAAAAAGAAATTAAAACAACTTTTAAAAAGTACATATGCTCATCCAAATAATAGATTTATAATAAAGTATATATCTATAATTGGATTCCTAATTTAAATTTTACTCAAACAAGAAAGCCAATTCAAAATTGAATTGGCTTTCTTGTTGAAAGGAGTTTTTTTTACAATTAATTTATGAAATAGCGCTACCATTCATTTACTTTATTGGCATCCATTTTTATAAAAATGAATAATAAAATTGTAAATCCCCATAATCCAGATCCGCCATAAGAAAAGAAAGGCAAAGGCACTCCTATGGTTGGAAAAATTCCAACTACCATGGCAATATTTACAAAAAAATGAGTAAATAATATTCCTGCGACACAGTAGCCATATACTCTACTGAATTTTGTTTTTTGTCTTTCGGCAAGATAAATTATACGGAGGAATAAACCAGTAAATAACCCAATTACCACTAAAGAGCCAACAAATCCCCACTCTTCACCAACGGTTGTAAAAATATAATCCGTATGCTGCTCTGGAACGAATCCTCCTTTAGTTTGAGTACCTTCAAGGAATCCTTTCCCGAACCAACCTCCTGAACCAATAGCAATTTCAGATTGATTAGTATTATACCCAATCCCTTTCATATCGACTTGTTTCCCTAATAAAATATTAAAACGATCTCTATGGTGTTGCTTAAAAACATTTGTAAAAACATAGTTTACTGATAATACAAAACTAGATATTATAACAAAAAGTATACCGCTTAAGACAATATTCCTATCTGCTAATCTTGATTTAAAATGTATTAAAACAATTATTAATAAAGATATTAAAATAACATATTGTGGCTCCAAAACCAACGTTAACATAAAAAGTAATATGGTAACAAAACCTGTCCAAACGTACCAAGACGGTAAACCTTCTCTATACAATACTATAATAAAAATACTATATATTAATGCGCTTCCAGGATCTGGTTGCGGCAAGATTAGTAAAACTGGTAAAAAAACTATTGCTAAAGCTTGAATTTGTCTATTTAAATCTTTTAAGTTGATTTGTGTATCACTCAAATATTTAGCCAATGCTAGTGCCGTTGCTGCTTTTGCAAATTCAGAAGGCTGCAAAGTAAAACCTCCTATTCCATACCAGCAACGTTGACCCGCAATTGTTTTACCAAAAACAAACAAACCCGCTAATGATATCAAAGAGATAACAAAAATTATACTTGCATATTTTTCATAAAATTTACCGTCAATATATAATAAAATAAAAATCAAAGGAATAGATAAAACAATGAATATTGCTTGTTTTTCATAGGTCCCTTCAGTGGAAGACAATGAAGAAGAATAGATATTTAACCACCCTAAAAACACTAGTAAGATATAGATAATGATACATATCCAATCAATATTGCTTGATAAACTTTGATTTTTCATTTGATATGAATATATTATTTTTTTATTTTAGTGGTATCTATTTTAAGCGTATTTGCTTTTATTTTAGCTTTACTTTGTAAGATAGAGTCTTTAATTCTTAATTCTTTTTTTACTTCTTCTGATAGGCCACCTAATTTAGCATAACGACTTTGCAAACTTATATTTAAAACTCTAGTCTCTAAATCGGTTCTAGAAATTTTCTTTTTTAAATATTTTTCAATCATCAAACTAGCAATTGGGCCGGCAATAGTTGCTCCAAAACCACCATTTTCAACTAATACAGCAATGGCAATTTTGGGATTGTCTTTTGGCGCAAAAGCAACAAAAATAGAGTGATCTTGCATTTTGGTTCTTACTCCATCTATTTTTGCAAAATTTTCTGCCGTTCCTGTTTTACCACAAATATCAATTCCCTCAACCTTTAAGGCATAAGCGGTACCATGATTATATACATCAAATAAACCTTGAATCATAGGAGGGAAATATTTCCTGTCAATTGTAGTTACGTGTTTTGTCGTAAACTTAGTGTCAATTTTTTCTCCTTTTATCTTTTTAATAATATGAGGCGTATAATAATATCCTTCATTAGCAACTGCAGACATCATATTTGCCAATTGTATAGGAGTCATTAATACTTCTCCTTGACCAATTGCATTCGATATGATGGTAGTTCCTCTCCAACCTCCATTAGGATATATTCTTTTGTACGTTTTAGAACTTGGTATATTTCCTTTTTTCCCAATAGGCAAATCATAGCCCATAAATTGACCTAATCCAAAACTTTTTACATGATTACTCCATACATCTACGGCATAAGCAGGTTTTTTATATTTGGCAATAGTTTTTAGATATACATTAGAGAAATAGGCATTACACGATTTATAAATCCCAACATTTAAACTTCTAGGTCCAAAAATCCCACAGTGGCATCCTTGAAATCGTCCTCTTGCATAAGAGAATCCATGATTACAAACAAAAGTGGTTTCTTCATTAATCACTTCTTCCTGTAATCCAACCAACCCTGTCATGATTTTGAAAGGTGATCCTGGAGGATATTCAGCTAGTAACCCCCTATCGTAAAGAGGTTTAGCAATAGAATCGTAATATAATTTAGTGTAATTTTTTGATTTTTGACGACCTACTAAAATTCCTGGGTCATAAGAAGGAGCGGTTACTAGTGCTAATATTTCGCCTGTCTTAGGTTCAATAGCCACAATTCCACCTCTTTTATTTACCATTAATTCCTCTCCATACTTTTGAATTACTGCATCAATGGTTAAATTGACATCTTCTCCTTGTTTTGCAATGGTATCGTATTTTCCATCTTTGTAAGATCCAATTTCCCGATTAAATTTATCTTTTTGAAAATACTTTACCCCTTTTACTCCCCTAAGAATCTCTTCATAGCTTTGTTCAACTCCTTGTTTTCCAATTAAATCACCACTTTTGTAATAATGATTTTTTTCAATTTGTTTCTCATTGACTTGAGTAATAAATCCAAATATATTCGCTCCAAAATTTACTTCATAATCACGCAAAGCTCTTTTTTGAAAATAGAACCCATCAAATTTTCGAATTTTTTCTTGAAAAGCAGCAAATTCATTTTTATTTAATTGAGATAAGAATACGGAAGGTAGCCTTGGACTATAAACTTTTGCTTTCTCGATTTTTTTTATAAAATCCTCCTTAGTTATATTTAATAATTTACAAAACTCAAGTGTGTCCGTTTTATCAAGTTCTCTAGGAATAACCATGATATCGTATGAAGGTTGATTAGCAACTAACAAAACACCATTTCTATCATAGATATAGCCACGCTCAGGATAATCATATTTGATTTTTATAGCGTTATTCTCTGATTTTAACTTAAAAGAATCATCAATAATTTGCAAGTAAAAAACACGAATGATTAACAAAGAAGCACCAATTATTATCAAAGCTGGCAACAAAACTTTTCTCATCGTTTATTTGGCTTTATGAGGTATATTACAATTATACAAGTTAAAATAGTAAATAGTGTACTTAAAACAGTTCTCAGCAAAACATCTAAAAAGAAAGTGAACTGAAAAGATTCTAAAATCAATAAGGTAAAATTATGAGTTAGTACCGACAATAAAATAAATGTAAAACGTTCAGGTGTCAATACATCATTCAATTTTACAGTTTGATATTCATAACTCAATCCAAAAGAAAATTTAAAAAAATTAGGTCTTAAGTAAGCTAATAGTACACAAGCTGCTGCATGTACACCTCCAGAATTACAAAATAAATCCATAATAATACCAAGAAAAAAACTGGCTAACAATAGATTTGATTTGTTTCCATTTACTGGATAAAGAATAATAAAAAGAATGTAAGGAAATGCACTTACATAACCACCAAAATTCATATTATTAAAAACAAGAATTTGTAAGGCTAATAAAAACACAAAACGAAAAATATTAACTAACAATGTGTTATTCATTTTTATCTTGTTTTTCTAAATTTCTAATTTCTTCACTATTCCCCGATTTTATAACATATACATGACCCAAATTAGTCATATCATTAAATAATTTAACTGTTATAGTGTAATAATGGGTTTTATCATCAATTTCCAATTTATCAATTGTACCGATACCAATATTTTCAGGAAATATTACTGATTGACCTCCTGTTACAATGGTATCCCCTTTTTTTACAGTGGCTAACCTAGGAACATCTATTAACTGTACAAAACCAGTACTTTTACCATTCCAATTTAAAGACCCAAAATGATCCGAATTTTTAATCTTAGCATTTATTTGAGATTTGACATTCAAAATACTAATAACTGTCGAATAATTGGCAGATACATTATCTGTAATACCAACTATACCCAAACTATTAATTACTCCCATATCAGGCGTAATTCCTGACTTAGAACCTGCATTCAATGTTAAAAAATTCTCATATACATTATAAGAGTTATGAATAACTTTACAAACTACAATATCTTCAGGTTTTACCCCTTTTAAACTATCTAAATTTGGAATTTCTGCTGAATCGCGAGTCTTAAACAATAAACTTTTCAAGTTAGCATTTTCTAGTGCCAACTGATCATTTTGCTCCTTTAAGTGAAGATATTCTTCCATGGAATTAATTCTTTCATAGACACCACCACTTAAGAAGTTAGCAGAACTAATTACTTTACTCCTATGAAAGGAATGGGATTGAATCGTAAGGGCCAACGAAATACCCAAAAGCAGCAAAAACAGCAATCTATTACTGTTTTTTATAATAAATGAAAATATTTGCTGCATTGTATAAAATTAAAAATTTAAAAAATGAAATTTAAAAAAATCCAAACCCCAAATTTTATAGTATTAAATTGGGATTTGGCTTAAGCTTTTTTTATTATTTTATAAGAATGTTTTTAAACTTTGTAATATTTTTTAGCGCCATACCTGTCCCTCTTACAACGGCTCTTAATGGATCTTCTGCTATGTAAACGGGTAAGTCTGTTTTTTGAGAAATTCTTTTATCAAGTCCTCTTAACATAGATCCACCGCCAGCAAGATAAATTCCGGTATTATAAATATCGGCTGCTAATTCTGGAGGAGTTTGTGATAATGTTTCCATTACAGCATCTTCTATTCGTTGAATAGATTTGTCCAAAGCTTTTGCAATTTCTCTATACGACACTTCAACCTGTTTTGGTTTTCCTGTCAATAAATCACGTCCTTGAACCGACATGTCTTCTGGAGGAGTCTCCAAATCTTCGATAGCAGCACCAATTTGAATTTTTATTTTTTCAGCAGTACTTTCCCCAACAAATAAGTTGTGTTGTGTACGCATATAGTAAACAATATCATTTGTAAAAACGTCACCAGCAATTTTAACTGATTTGTCACAAACTATTCCACCTAATGCAATTACTGCTATTTCAGTAGTTCCACCACCTATATCAACAATCATATTCCCTTTTGGTTGCATAATATCGATTCCGATACCAATTGCTGCTGCCATAGGCTCATGTATCAAATAGACTTCCTTACCATTTACTCTTTCGCAAGACTCTTTTACTGCTCTCATCTCCACTTCAGTAATTCCAGAAGGGATACAAACCACCATTCTTAATGCTGGAGTGAACATTCTTTTTTTCAATGCAGGTATGCTTTTAATGAACATACTGATCATTTTTTCTGATGCATCAAAATCGGCAATTACACCATCTTTCAAGGGTCTAATTGTTTTAATGTTTTCATGCGTCTTCCCTTGCATCATATTGGCTTCCTTACCAACTGCAATAATTTTGCCTGATATTCGATCACGTGCAACTATAGACGGACTGTCAATTACGACTTTGTCATTGTGTATGATTAAAGTGTTTGCTGTACCAAGGTCTATCGCAATATCCTCGGTCATGAAATCAAAAAATCCCATATGCTTTTTAAGGGTTAAAAAGTTATAAATAATTTACGCACAAAGTTAAACAAATTAATGTTTAAAATGACGTGTTCCTGTAAATACCATCGCAAGATTATTTTCATTGCAATAATTAATGCTCAATTCGTCTTTTATTGATCCTCCTGGCTGAATTACTGCCGTTATTCCAGCTTTCTTTGCAATTTCAACACAATCTGGAAATGGAAAAAAAGCGTCGCTTGCCATAGAAGCTCCTTCTAAGCTGAATCCAAAAACTTTAGCTTTTTCGATAGCTTGCAATAATGCATCTACTCTTGAAGTTTGTCCTGTTCCTGAAGAAATTAACGTGCCGTTTTTAGCAAATACAATGGTATTCGATTTAGTATTTTTACATACTTTAGAAGCAAAAATTAAATCTTCAATTTCTTGCTCCGTAGGCGCTTTTACCGTAACGGTTTTTAAGTCCCCTTTAGTATCCGTGATGTTATTTCTTTCTTGAATCAATAGTCCGTTCAAACATGTTCTAACCTGTTTTTGAGGCAACTCTACTTCATTTTGGATTAAAATAATTCTGTTTTTCTTTTCCTGTAAAATGGCAATTGCTTCTGCATCATAAGACGGAGCGATTACTACTTCACAAAATAATTTGTTGATTTCATTAGCTGTTGCTACATCAATTGTAGTGTTTGCTATCAATACTCCTCCAAATGCAGAAGTAGGATCACAAGCCAAAGCTACATTATAAGCTTCACAAATAGTACTTCTTGTTGCCAATCCACAAGCATTATTATGTTTTAAAATTGCAAAAGTTGGACCGTCTGTTTTAAATTCATTTATTAAATTAACTGCAGCATCTACGTCTAATAAATTATTATAAGATAGTTCTTTACCGTGAACTTTTGTAAACATGGCATCAAAATCTCCAAAGAAAAATCCTTTTTGATGCGGATTTTCTCCATATCGCAATACTTGTCCATTTTCGATACTGGCTTTATAAATAGTTTCATCCGTATTGAAATAATTAAAAATAGCACCATCGTAATGAGAAGAAACATGAAAAGCTTTGGTCGCCAATAATTTTCTATCTGCCAATGTTGTAGCTCCATTTTGAGATGTAATCATATCCAAAAATAAACCGTATTGATCCATAGAAGAAACAATTACAGTGTCTTTAAAGTTTTTTGCGGCAGCGCGAATCAATGAAATACCACCAATATCAATTTTTTCGATAATATCAACTTCACTTGCACCAGAAGCAACTGTTTTTTCAAATGGATATAGATCAACAATTACCAAATCAAGTTGCGGAATATTATATTCTTGCATTTGTTGCACATCACTTTCATTATCTTGACGATTCAAGATCCCTCCAAAAACCTTTGGATGTAACGTTTTCACACGCCCTCCCAAAATTGACGGATATGAAGTAACATCTTCAACTGGGATAACAGGAATTCCTAAATTTTTAATAAATTCCTCAGTACCTCCTGTAGAATAAAAAACCACATTTTGTTTATGCAATTCTCTTACAATTGGTTCAAGGCCTTCTTTTGAAAAAACCGAAATTAATGCGGATTGGATTGTTTTTGTTGTGTTCATCGAGTAGTTATGATTATAAAGTGCAAAAATAGTTTTTTTTGAGAATATAATTCAATAAAAATAATGTAACAATCTCTTAAAATATCACACCTATTGTTAAATGTATTAATTTTAGCTTTTAGAAACCGCCGTGTTGAAATTTCATCCAAATTATAATGACAAAAAGCAGTTCCTGACAACCAAATTTTAAATACTTTTTGGAAGAAATAAAAGTTAATGTTTTACAGTAACACAAATTTAAAAATATGCTAGTTTACCTACGATTATTAAAAGAGAGTTTCGGCTTTGCCATGAATGCACTGAGAAGCAACAAATTAAGAACATTGCTTTCTTTACTGGGAGTAACTATTGGTATATTCTCTATAATAGCAGTACTTGCGGCAGTTGATTCTTTGGATAGAAAAATTTCAAAGGATCTTAGCAGTTTAGATAAAAACACTATTTATTTATTAAAATTTTCATTTGGCCCTTCAGAAATTCCACAATGGAAAAGAGAGCAGTTTCCCAACGTAAAATATTCGGAATATATTTATTTAAAAGGAGCGATGACGCATACCGAACAATTAGGCTATCAAATATTCACCAGAAGAGAAGCTATAAAATTTGAAGCTAATACGGTGAGTGATGTAAATATTGTACCTGTTTCCCACGAATTTATAGACATTCAAGGACTAGAATTTGAAAACGGCAGATTTTATAATGAGTCCGAAGCGAATTCTGGAGCATCCGTTATTGTGCTTGGTGATGATATTGCAAAAAACCTCTTTGGAGACATGGAACCCATTGGCAAAAATGTCCGATTGTATGGCCAAAGATTTACCGTTATTGGTATCTTAAAGAAGCAAGGATCAAGCATATTTGGCGAAAGTGACGATTCTTCTGCTTTTATACCCGTTAATTTTATTCGTAGATTATATGGGGATAATAATCCAAATTTAACGAATGTAATCATATTCAAACCCGAAAAAGGCGTTGATATGGAGGAATATAAAAGTGAAATATCCCAAAAGCTAAGAAATTTTAGAGGATTAAAAGCAGGAGAAATCGACAATTTCTTCATCAATGTTTTTGCTGGGTTTCTTGATCTTATTGATGGTATTATTGGTCAAATGAATGTAGTAGGCTGGATTATCTCTGGTTTTTCATTACTAGTTGGAGGTTTTGGAATTGCCAATATCATGTTTGTGTCCGTAAAAGAACGCACCAATCTTATAGGTATCCAAAAATCATTGGGCGCCAAAAATCGTTTTATATTATTTCAGTTTTTATTTGAAGCCATAATTCTATCCGTACTTGGAGGAATTATTGGTTTGTTTATGGTTTGGATAATTGCATTGATCTTGACCAAAGCATTAGATTTTGAATTTGTTTTGGGTCTTGGAAATATTCTTTTGGGAACTGGCTTAGCCGCTATAATTGGACTTATTTCAGGAATTCTTCCAGCTATTGCAGCCTCCAAACTTGATCCTGTAGAAGCCATTAGAACGGGGATGTAATAGTTCTTTTTTGCTATTTTATTCTATATTTTGAAGACAAGAAATAATTAGGTACTTTTGATAAGGCATTACATTTAATTTAATAAATAAATAAATGAGCTTTATTCTAAAACCTGTTGACACTATCGAGTCTATTAGTAGAGAAGATTTTAAAAAAAACTATTTAGATAAAAGAAAGCCTTTAATTATAAAAGGGCTAACTAAAGATTGGCCAGCCCGTGAAAAATGGACAACCGATTATTTTAAACAAATTGCCGGAGATATTGATGTAAAACTGGTCGATAATTCCAAAGCAGATCCAACCAAAATAATAAATGCTTCTATAACCAGTATGAAATTTGGAAAATACTTGGATTTAATAAAAAGAGAACCTACTGAGTTGCGTATTTTTTTCCTTAACCTATTTAAACAAAGACCTGACTTAATTAATGATATAAAAATCCCCAAAGATTTAATGGGTGGTTTTATTGAAAGTATGCCCGCTATGTTTTTTGGAGGTTCCAGCGCTATCACTTTTTTGCACTATGACATCGATTTACCTCATCTTTTTCATACCCATTTTGGGGGTCGGAAACACATTATTTTGTTTGACTATAAATGGAAAAAAAGACTTTATTGTATTCCAAATACCACTTACGCTTTAGAGGATTACAATGTTTCTAATCCGGATTTCGAAAAATTCCCTGCACTAAAAGGAGTTGAAGGATATGAAGTTTTCTTAGAGCATGGCGACACCTTGTTTATGCCAACTGGAATGTGGCATTGGATGCGCTATATTGATGGCTCCTTTTCATTGACACTTCGTTCCTGGGATAGATCAATAACTCGAAAAATAGCCAGTATCTGGAGTTTATTTATGCATGGCGCAGTGGATAGTGCGATAAAGGTGGTTTTTAAAGAACGTTATGCTAAATGGCGCGAGAAACTGGCATTCAAAATAGCCGAAAAAGAGTTAAAAAATGGCAGGCCAAAAAATTATTCCTAGACACTGCATTAAAACCTACTACTCCTTAATTCTTATTCATACTAAAATAATTATTCCATTATTATAAACCAAAACACGAAATAATTAGTTCCTTGATTATTATTTAATATGGTTTTTACTTTATTTAATTTCTTTATTTAAAATTGTTAGTGCACTTTCATTTATTAAAGATCAAATTTAATAATGTAGTCCAATTTACAATCCATATTAAAAAATTGTTATTTAAAGAAAAGTCAAATCAAAAAAAATCCCGATTGCTCGGGATTTTTAATTTATCTAATATCATTATTTTGAATCAAATCGATATATAAGTTAATCTTATCTTTCAATTCTTTTCTAGGCGTAATAAAGTCCAAGAAACCATGTTCGAGGAGAAACTCGGCTGTTTGAAAGCCTTCAGGTAGATCTTTACCTGTAGTATCCCTTACCACACGTGGACCAGCAAATCCAATTAAGGCTCCAGGCTCAGAGATATTGATATCTCCTAACATAGCATAAGAAGCTGTTGTTCCTCCAGTTGTTGGGTCAGTACAAAGAGAAATATATGGCAATTTAGCTTCTGCTAATTGCGCCAACTTTACTGAAGTCTTTGCTAATTGCATCAAAGAATAAGCCGCTTCCATCATTCTAGCACCTCCCGATTTTGATATCATTACAAAAGGCAGCCTGTTTTTGATGGCATGATCAATTCCTCTAGCGATTTTTTCACCCACAACTGCTCCCATTGAACCTCCAATAAAGGCAAAATCCATACAGCAAATCACCAATTCTCTTCCTTTAGATTTCCCAACAGCAGTTCTAACAGCATCCTTGAGTTGCGTTTTATCCATCACTTCCTTCAAGCGGTCTGCATATTTCTTTGTATCAACAAAATGCAAAGGATCCTTTGAAGTCATGTTTTTATCCAATTCAACAAACACATTATTGTCGAATAAAATATCAAAATAGGCAGCACTTCCAATTCTAACATGGAAACCATCTTCGGGACTTACAAATAGATTACGCGCTAATTCATCAGCATCAATAATTTTACCTGTAGGTGATTTGTACCAAAGTCCTTTTGGAATATCCATTTTGTCTTCGGTTGCCGTAGTAATTCCTTTTTCTTGTCGTTTAAACCAAGCCATTTATATAGTGTTCAGTGTTCAGTAATCAAGTATTCAGTGTTAGTAATTAGCTTTAGTGCTCAATTATCAGTTTTGAGAACTGAACACTAAAAAACTAAAAACTGAACACTTTTTATAGTGTATTCACATTGTTTAAGTCAGCAAATGCTTGCTCAAGTCTTGCATTGAAAGTCATTTCACCTTCACGCAACCATTTTCTTGGATCGTAATATTTTTTGTTTGGAGCATCTGATCCTTCTGGATTTCCAATTTGAGTTTTAAGGTACTCTATGTTATTTACCATAAAATCACGAATTCCTTCAGTAAATGCAAACTGCAAATCAGTATCAATGTTCATTTTTACAACACCATAGCTAATTCCTTCTCTAATTTCCTCTAAAGTAGAACCTGATCCACCATGGAAAACAAAATCTACAGGATTTGGTCCAGTTTTGAATTTATCTTGAACATAATCTTGAGAGTTTTTTAAGATTTTTGGAGTTAATTTTACGTTTCCTGGTTTGTAAACACCGTGAACATTTCCAAAAGAAGCTGCAATTGTAAACTTTGGACTTACTTTTGATAATTCTTCATAAGCATATGAAACTTCAGAAGGTTGCGTGTATAATTTAGAACTGTCTACATCAGAGTTATCAACACCATCTTCTTCACCACCAGTGATTCCAAGTTCGATTTCTAGTGTCATACCCATTTTGCTCATTCTTTCTAAATAACCTTTACATATTTCTATGTTTTCTTCAATCGGTTCTTCAGATAAATCGATCATATGTGAAGAGAATAATGGTTTTCCTGTAGCTGCAAAATGAACTTCAGAAGCATCTAATAAACCATCAATCCATGGTAATAATTTTTTAGCACAGTGGTCAGTGTGCAAAATAACTGTAGCTCCATAAGCTTCAGCTAATGTATGAATATGTTTTGCTCCAGCAATACCACCAGCGATAGCAGCTTTTTCTCCAGCATTTGAAAGTCCTTTTCCTGCATTAAATTGAGCTCCACCATTTGAAAATTGTATGATAACTGGTGCGTTTAATTTTGCAGCAGTTTCTAGAACTCCATTGATAGTGTCTGATCCAATAACATTTACAGCAGGAAGTGCAAAACCTTTTTCTTTTGCATAATTAAAAATTTCTTGTACTTGATCTCCTGTAGCTACTCCGGGTTTAATATTGTGTGCCATTGTAATTTTTTTTTTAAATTGTTTTTTATTAATTTTTCAGATTATAATTTGCAAAAATAAGAATTAATTAGCACTTAGAAAGGGTAATTGATACCAAAATTAAAAACAGAATTTCCAAAATTATATTGAGTAAACCATCTTTCCCTTTTTTCCAAGGCTGGATTGTATGTTTTGAACCCCATGTCAAGTCGAACTGCAAAAAAACCTAAATCATATCGTATACCAAATCCAGTACCTAAAGCCATTTCTTTTAAGTCTTTCAATCCGTCAAAACGAGCCGGATCATAAACAACAGCGTCTAATACATTCCAAATATTTCCAGCATCTGCAAAAAGAGCTCCATTCCATTTTCCAGCAATTAAAAAACGGTATTCTCCACTAATTGCAATTTTCATATTTGCTTCATTAAAATCATTAGAAAATGAACTGCTTCCAGGTCCCAAATTATAAGGCTGCCAGGCACGATTATCATTAGCCCCCCCTGCATAATAACTTTTTGAAAAAGGAACTGTATTTGAGTTCCCATAGGGTATGGCTATGCCAAAAAAGGTTCGAATAGCAAAAACATTTGCTTTATTTACATTCCAGTGTTTTATAAAATCAAATTCTGTTTTTATATATTCGGAATATTCCAAATTAAAAATCTCATAATTATTATTTATATTTTTTGGTAAATTTCCTACTTTTGAAATTAAAGATAAAATGGTACCTGCTGATTCTATTTTAGTTCTAAAAGTATAAAACGAATTGTCCTGCAAATCTTTTTTAGTCGTTTTAGTAAAATTAAAATTTGTGGCAAAAATAAAATCGTTATCCGTAAGTCTTATTCTTTGTTGCTCAACATTAAGAACATTTTGATATTCAGCATCATTTGGCAATAGGCTGGTTTTTAAAGTTAAAACATCATTTGTGAAACCAGTTGTACCACTTTCGATTATCAAATTATTATCACTAGTATAGTCTGGATTTGTATTATAAGTTTGAGCTATGCGATTTAATGCATCATATGAACTTCCATATACATTAAAATAATTTTCAGGATTCAAATTCCGAACAAACTGAAAGTTGAAAAGATCAAATCGAGAGGTTGTGTTTTTTTTAGGTGTCCAATTATACGAAAACGAACCTGTGAAATTCTCCTTATCTAAACCAATATTGGTCTGTTTAGATAAACCTAGACTAAATACCGTTGATGGTATCATGCTCTTGGGTATTAGCCCTTCTGTTTTTATCGGAAATAAAATTCTTGGAAAATTTAGTTTTGCATCTACTCCATATTCTGATACATTAAAAAAACTATTGTTTGAATTAGCAATATCTTTGGAAGCACCAATATTTCCTCTGGCTGAGACTTCTAAAGTTTCGGCTCCATTAAAAATATTTCTAACCGTCTCGGTAACACTACCTGTAATACCAAAATCTTCTATATTGGAATGGGTTAGATCGAAAGCAAAACCAAAACTATATTTTTTTCGTGGAGTTAAATATATTTTAGCGATTAAAGACTGCGCTAATGTGTCTTTTTTATCCACTTCGTATTGAATGGTTGGATAATTAAATATTTTTAAATTATTCAAATATCTTGTTGTCAAAACTGTTCTTGCATCGTTAAAAACACCTCCTTTGGAAAGGAACACTGCATCAGTTATAGCATGAGGTGTGTATTTAATTTTTTCATAAGCATATAAATGAATATTATTGAAAGTCACACTGTCTTTTATAGGCGAATTATGGTTCTCCGATTTATAATCGGTATAAATCTCAATATCACTTATTTTGTAAATTTTAAAAGGTTCTGTCTTTGTAGAATCATTTTCCTGATACGAATAATTTCCCACATTTAAAATTACAGTAGCTTTATCCTTTTTGTTAATGGTATCAATGTCAAAATTTATATAATTGGACTGAAATCGATAGGCTCCATTATTTCTATACAAAGTGGTAATTCTGTTTTTTTCATTCTCAAAATCTTCAGTTTTATATTGCTTTCCAGGGATTATCAATGATTTCGTTGTTTTATAAAGAGAATCTAACACAGGAGTTTGAATGGACGTTCGCAACGAATCGATAAAATAAGGATTACCCGTTGTCAAATAATATTTTAATTGTGCCCTCTTTGGAGCCAAAGAATCAAATTTATAATTTGCATCAACATTAAAATAACCATTATTAAAATAGTAGCTTTTAAGTCTTGTTAATGATTTTTTTGATTTAAGTGTATCTAGAATAACAGGCGCCTCACCAGTCTCTTTCAAAAAATTATGTATTCCAAGATACCAAAACGACTTACGTAGTCCTTCAATTTGCTTTACAGAGAGCCATTTTACTTCCCTATCGTACTTCTTTTTATTATTATAATATTTTAAATTAAAAGTTGAATCAGGGTTTGGATTGGCCAAATTATAAATATTCAAAAACAATCTATAATTTATCAAAGGCACTTTACTGTTGGGTTGCTGATACAATTGATCATATAAAGTTTGATCCTTTAGCAACTTCCCATTCTCAAAAATTTCATTCTTTACAAGAAGCTGTTTTCTAGCAGGCACTCTCTTTTCTGAATTACAACCATAGAAAAAAATAGTAATTAGAATAAATACCGCTATTTTTGCACAATTCTTTTTCTTATTATAAATACTAGATTGCATAAATTGTTCAGCAATACCATTATTTAATTGATAAAAAGAAAAATAGTGATCCATCTGGAAGTGTTATAGAATAATTAATTCAAAAGTACATTTTTTTTATGCTTAGTAAAAACCAAATAAAGCTTATATCCAGTTTACAACAAAAAAAACATCGTTTTATTAATCATTTGTTTTTTGCTGAGGGTATAAAAGTAATTCAAGAATTAGTTAAATCAAATTTTGAATTAGAACATCTTTATACTACTAAAGAAGATTTCAATGAAATACCTTCCCACAAAAGAAGCTTTATTTCAGAAAATGAGTTACATAAAATCAGTGCTTTATCTACACCTAATACCTGTTTGGCAGTATTCAAAATTCCTTTAGAAAGTAAAATTGATGAATCTGGGCTAATTTTAGCTCTTGATGACATAAGAGATCCTGGGAATTTGGGAACCATATTGAGATTGTGTGACTGGTTTGGCATACAACAAATCATTTGTTCTAAAGAAACTGTAGATATTTATAATCAAAAAGTGGTTCAGGCTACAATGGGATCAATTGCAAGAGTAAAAGTTAATTATGTTGATTTAGAAGCATTTTTATCAAAGTCAACTTTACCTATATTTGGAACTTTTATGGAAGGAGAAAATATATACAAAACTGAGCTGCCTCAAGAAGGCATTATTGTCATGGGAAATGAAGCGAATGGAATTTCTGAAATTATAGAAAAATTAACAACTAATAAAATTACTATCCCGCGATTTGGAGACATTCAAATGACCGAAAGTTTAAACGTAGCTACCGCAACTTCGATAATCTTAAGTGAATTTAGACGGCAAAATTTAAAATAAAAAATTGATTTACTAATGAAATGTAAAATTTATTAATACCCCTCTAGATTTCATAGCATCAATATTGCCTGTCCAAGGACTATTAGGATCTTTATCTCTGATTAATTCATCCGAAATTCCAAATTGTCCCCTAATAGAAGGAGAAAATATAAAATATTCTGAAAAAATATCAATTCCAAAACCCACTTCATAGTTGGTAGTCCAAGATTTTACTCTAAAACGCTCTTCGAGATTGTCGTCCAACGATTTGGCATTACTTGATAAATTTAAATTAGCTGACACACCTCCTAATAAATAAGGACGAACATTTCCAGTACGAAGAGCGGAAAACTTCAATAATAACGGAAAATTAATATAAGTACTATTTATTTCTCTAATTGCGTCACTTGAATTATTAAAGCCAATACTAGGTGGGTAATGCAACGTTCTAAAAGCAACGTAAAGACCGGGTTCAAAACGCAAGTCTATATATTCGTGCAATCTTAAATTGGTTACCAGTCCTACATTGAAACCTCCCGATTTGTCCGTTTGTATATCAGATGAATACCTTGGATCGGTTTCCATTACTTTATAATCTATTTTAAAATCATACGAGTTAAATCCTAAAAAAAAACCAAAATAGACTCTTTTCATTTGGTAATTTTCTAGGTTTATAATTGGATTCTTACTGAAAATTCCGTCCGAGTTTTGTGCACTTCCTTTTATGACGATGCTTAATAGAAATAGGACAATTAATTTTTTCATATCTACGCTGAAGGTTTTCGGTATTATTTTTTAGAGGCAGTGTAAATTGTGGCCACTCCAAAAGTTTGAGGCAAAGCTACTACATCAATAAACCCAGTTTTTCTCAAAATATTGTTTAATGCTTCTCCATATGGAAAAGAAGCTGCTGATTCTGACAAATAACCATAAGCAACATCATCTTTTGAAAACAATTTTCCAATAATCGGTAAAATATTTTTACTGTAAAAATTATATCCTTGCTTATAGGGCGTTTTGTCTGGAACAGATGTTTCTAGGATAACAAAAATTCCACCAGGTTTTAAAACTCTTAAGATTTCTAATAGGCCTGTTTCTAAATGCTCAAAATTTCGAACCCCAAAAGCGACTGTTATAGCATCAAAAAAATTATCTTCGAAAGGCATACTTTCAGAATCACCCAAAACCATTTCAATTTTATTGGATAGATTTTTATCTGCAATTTTTTTTACTCCAATTTCAAGCATTCCTGCAGAAATATCTAAACCAATTATTTTTTCAGCTTTGGTTTTTGTCATCAAAATTGCAAGGTCTCCAGTCCCTGTAGCAATATCAAGAATAGTTTTTGGATTATTTTGCGCAACCAATTGTAACACTTTTTTTCTCCATTTAACATCTATTCCAAATGATATAACACGGTTTAGATTGTCATAATTTCCGGATATATTGTCAAACATTGTTGCTACTTGCTCTTTTTTAGTAAGTGTCGAATTTTTATAAGGTGTGATTTGCTTTGGCATTTTTATAATTTGTACAAATATAACATAATCTTAAGGAAGAATAAATGTGTTTTTTAAATTGATAAATTAATTTTAGATAAAACGCAAAATTTATCAATATAAGAGGTGATTTATTTGTTTTTAGCTAAGTCAAAAAATCTAAAATTCATAAAAAAGCAGCATCATCTAGCTCAACCCCTTGTATTTACTGGAAAATATTGATTTTATATAAAATGAAAAAAAAATGAAATATCACCAAAAGTGGGTATTGTGAGTACTGATTTTAATACTGATGTTTGTACTTTAAAATTTAGATATTTTATGAATGATTAGTAGGGAAGTAATGACCCAAATCAAATGGATATTTTTTGCGCTATTTATCTCGTTTGTTCTTGTATTTTTTTTTGAAGGTACTATTGTAAATGGTAGTATCCTGTTTAAAGCGCAAAATACGTTCTTAGGATTAAATTTGTTTTTGGAAATTTTAATTTTCTTTGCCTTTAGTACCTTTGTGGTATTTGGTACTAAAGGCTTTTTTGAGTTGTACTCTCAAAAATTATCAAATACGATTGTCTTCTTTTCTGGAGTAGTTTTGATATTTGTGATTTGTATATTATGTTATCAAATTTTAGTACAAGAATAGGTCATTCCTCTAATCGTTTTAACAAAAACATCCCTTCTAGAAGGGATGTTTTTTTTTATAAATTTTCAAATGTAAACACAAAAAATAAGTGATTTAAATCCTCACGAATGTCTGATATGTAAATTCAAATTTATGTTTATCATCTATTGGATTAAACGCTGATTTAATTTCCTTCCATTCTAGAGTATTGATCTCAGGAAAAAAAGCATCTGCTTCAAAAGTATGATGCACTTTCGTGATCTCAAGTTGATCCGCAAAGGAAATTCCTAAAGTATAAATCTCACCTCCACCAATAATAAATGAATTTTCATTTTCTGGACAAATAGCTAATGCTTTTTCAATACTATCAACTACTATACATCCCTCTGGGCTATAGTCTTTTTGACGAGTTATTACAATATGCGTGCGATTAGGAAGTGGTTTAGGAAAACTTTCAAATGTTTTTCTTCCCATAATAATATGATGTCCCGTTGTTAAGGCTTTAAATCTTTTAAAATCATTTGGAAGGTGCCAAACTAACTCATTATTTTTTCCAAGTGCATTGTTTTCTGCTACTGCAGCAATCATAATAATCATATTCCAGAATTTATTTAGTATTAGTCTCTTCAATTTTAGATTGCAATTGCGCTATCTTTTTTTGCTGTAGTGCAACAAGTCGATCTATCTGATCTCTCTCCCAATATTTATTCATAAAACGATCTGTGATAAAAACTTTTATAAAATGCAACACAAAAAGAAACAACCACAAAGTAATTATCCAAATACACCAATTTGAATCAATACCAATGTCAAAAAAACGATTTGCAGTAAACAGAAATAAACTTGTCAAAGTAAATAAAACAAAATGATAATACAGCCTTTTCTTTTGTTTTAATCGGTTTCTTGCATATTCATATTGCTCGTGTAACTCTTTTTCCATGGTTAATTTTTGCTTATAAAGATAAAATTATTTTTTTAATGACACTATTGTGATTATTGAATATTTATTAAGAAAACGTTTTCTAAATAAATATTCAAAATTTAGAAGGTTTCATTTCATTTTATAATTAAAAAAAGGGATTGCTTTTTGCATTTACACTAAAAATTCACTTGTTTAAAAAAACTTCGAATATTTTTATTTACTTTGATATAACTTTAAAAATGAAATAGTTATGTCAATCAAAAAACAATTTATAAAAACCAAGCCCGTTTGTAAAGTTACATTTAGTGTAGAGGCAAAAACGGCAAATCAAGCATCGGTTATTGGAGATTTTAATAACTGGAGTATTGAAGAAGGAGCTTTAAGCAAATTAAAAAATGGTACTTTTAAAGCAACTTTCGAGTTGGATAAAGATGCTTCTTATGAATTTAAGTATGTAGTTGATGGAGCATTTGTAAACGAGCCCGAAGCTGATTCTTTCAAATGGAATGATTTTGCAGGTGCAGAAAACAGTGTTTTGGTGGTTTAATCCCAAAACACTGTTTTTTTATATACTAACCGAAAAAGTGATTATTTATTTTTCATACTTGAGTCTCTTTCGATAACACTTGTTTCTAACTCGATCGTTCTCGGTAAAAATGAAACTCCATCTTTGTTAGAAATCATTTCTTCGAGTAATAAGGTAAAGGCAGCAACTCCCATTTCGTAACTAGGTTGTTCAACTGTACTCAATTTGGGGGTTATTACTTGCGCCATAAACCAATTGCTAAAACCAATTACGGCTATTTGATTGGGAACCTGAACTCCTTTTTCATTAAAATATGCCAAAACACCAACTGCAACCAAATCTGTGATTGCAAAAATTCCATCTACATCAGTATGTTCCTCGAGAATTTGTTTGGCAAAATCAACTCCTTCTTTAAAAGTAACATTTTGACAAGTATAGACCCATTTTGAATCATACGGAATGTTGTTTTTTTCTAAAGCTTTTTTATAACCCAAAAAACGATCAATAGCATTTTGAGGATTTTCTGGTCCCCGAATATGTGCTATTTTTTTGCACCCTTTGTCAATTAAATGTTGAACTGCTTCCATAGCCGCTTTCTGATCATTTATAATAACCTTCGAACTAGGAATTAATTTAGAAATTTTATCAAACTGAACAAAAGGTATTTCTTTTCTAAGTATTTCCTTGATGTGAGAATCATTGTTTGACTCATTGGAAAGAGACATTATAATCCCGTCAACTCTTTTGTTTAGTAAGAGCGCCACCTGTTTTTTTTCTAATTCTAAAGACTCATTCGATTGAAGTATAATAACTAAATATCCATTTTTCTCAGCTTCGGCTATAATACCGTTAATAACATTGGAAAAAAAATGATGAACTACTTCGGGAATAATTAATCCTATCGTTTTTGACTCCTTAGTCCGAAGATTTACCGCAAAACTGTTGGGTATGTAATTGAGTTCTTCAGCTAAGGCAAGAACTTTTTTTATGGTTTTTTCACTAACATCCGGCTTGCTTTTTAATGCTTTTGAAACAGTGGTAATTGATATACCTAATGTTTCAGCAATTTCTTTTAGAGTCGTCTCTTTCATTTAGCAAATATTAGAATTATTTTTCTCAATCTCAAATCGCAAACGTTTGCGTAACTTTCGCAAACGTTTGCGGTAAAATTGTTGCATTGTAAAGTCATGATAAAAGTACATTTACAATAAATTAACGTTAAATTTATTAATCATACAATTTTAAACCATGAAAAAAATCATTTATTTATTAAAAAGGGGACAATTGGTTTTTGCACTATTGTTATTTAACTTGTCTTTTTCCCAAAATTCAACTCTTACAGGGGTTGTTTCTGATGCGAATGGCAAACCAATTTCAGGAGCGAATATTACCATTCAAAATACAGCAAAGGGAACTTCAACCAATGATGAGGGAAGTTACGAATTTTCTAATCTTCAAAATGAAAATATAGTTATAATTGCATCCTACATAGGATATAAAACAACTCAAACATCTGTTAACATAAACGGAAATACAATTCAAAACATTTCATTAACACCAGATGCAAATCTATTAAATGACATAATTGTTACAGGGGTTGTTGGTCAAAAAACTAAAATAAAATCCAGCCTTTCAATTACATCACTTAATACAAAACAAATTGAACAATCGGCTCCAAGATCAACTGCAGAAATTTTTAGATCAATCCCTGGAATTCGTTCTGAATCATCTGGAGGAGAAGGAAACTCAAATATTTCAGTACGTGGGGTGCCAATTTCTTCTGGTGGATCAAAATATTTACAAATTCAAGAAGATGGACTTCCTGTTCTTTTATTTGGCGATATCTCTTTTGCAACAGCAGACATTTTTACAAGATTTGATGGAAATGTTGCCAGAATCGAAGCTATTCGAGGTGGATCAGCTTCAACCTTATCTTCCAATTCTCCTGGTGGAATCATAAATTTTATCAGTAAAACTGGGCAAACCGAAGGAGGTACGGTTAGAACAAGTTTTGGTTTAGATTATGATACTTTCAGAACGGATTTAGATTATGGAGCAAAAATTGGAGATGGCTTATATTTTCATGTAGGTGGTTTTTACAGAGCAGGCGAAGGAGTAAGAAAGACAGGTTTTACATCAAATAATGGAGGCCAAGTAAAATTTAATATCACAAAAGAATTTGAAAACGGAAAAATAACTGTTTATGCCAAATTTTTAAATGACAAAGCGGTTGCTTATATGCCCATGCCAGTACAAGTTACAGGAACAAATTCAAACCCAAATTGGGGAAATGTAAATGGTTTTGATGCTACAACAGGAGCTTTACAATCTATATATTTGACTCATAATGTGGGACTTGGCCCTGATGGAGAATTAAGACGAGGAAATGTTGCAGATGGAATGAACCCTGTATCGAAATCAATCGGAGCTAATGCTTCTTTTAATCTAGAACAAGGTTGGAAATTAGATGATAATATTCGTTATTCTGCAAATAGTGGCGGGTTTATTTCTCCATTCCCTGCAGAAGTTAGTTCAGCATCTACAATAGCCAATTCGTTTGGAGTAGGTTCAAGTCTAACCTATGCAAACAGCGGAACTCCGTTTGACAATCCAAATGGATTAGTGGCCAGAATACACATGTTTGACACAAAATTAAATGATTTAAGTAACTTCATGAATGATTTAAAAATAACGAAAAAATTTGACAAAGTGGGAATCACTGCTGGTTTCTTCAAATCGATACAAAATATTTCTATGTCTTGGTTGTGGAATTCTTATTTACAGGAAGTGTCGGATAATAATCCACGTTTAATAAATGTAACAAATGCCACTGGTAATTTATTGTCCGAAAACGGTCTGTATGCTTACGGTGTTCCTGCTTGGGGTAATTGTTGTACCAGAAATTATGACACACAATACAACGTTTCTGCTCCTTATGTAAATGTAACTATTGATGCTACTGACAAACTTTCGTTCGAAGGTGGGTTACGTTATGACTTAGGAAAGGTTTCTGGATCTTTTGCGGGTAGTGCACAGACCATTTTTGACATCAATAATGACGGTGCCATTTCTGTTCCCGAAACAAGTGTTTCAGCAATAAACACTGCAAATGAAACTGCTGTTCATTATGACTATGATTATGTTTCTTATACTATTGGAGCCAATTTTTTATTAACCGAAAAACAATCTCTTTTTGCTAGATATAGTAAAGGTGCGTCTGCAAAAGCAGATCGTATTTTATTCTCTGGATTGGATTACACAGATGGCAATAAAATAAATTCACTAGACTTTTTGACACAAGCCGAATTAGGGTATAAACAAAAATTCACTAAAGGGTATGTTTATGCAACTGCTTTCCATTCTAAAACTGACGAGCAAGGCGGTTATGAAGCCACTTCAAATAGTATCATAAAAAACAATTACAAATCGTATGGTTTAGAATTAGAATCCTCTTATAATGTGAGCGATAATTTTAATTTGCGAGGAGCTTTAACGTATACTAAAGCTGAAATTACATCTGGTAATAACAATGGAAATGAACCAAGAAGACAACCAAAATTGATGTATAATTTAATGCCAACTTATAGCTTTTTAGGCGATAAAAACACGATTGGATTGAGTTTTATTGGCCAAACCAAAGCGTATACACAAGATTCTAATGAACTAATAATGAATGGCTTTGTAATTGCAAATGCATTTGTAGAAATTGGAATTACAAAGGGATTGTCAGCAAATTTCTCCGTAAACAACTTATTTGACACCTTAGCAATTACAGAAACTGAAGAAGGGGCTATTACGGAAAATACAGTTAATTACGTAAGAGCAAGACCAATGCCTGGAAGGTCTACTTCAGTGGCTTTGTCTTATAGATTTTAATATAAATATGATTTGGTTTAGTTAATTAGTTAACAATTCCTGTGCCTCTAAAGCATGGGAATTGTTTCTAAAAAATGAGTACTAACAAAAATTTTTAAATTTTATAAAATGAAAAAAATCACGTATTTGATATTATTTTTTATCGCGCTTTTTCAATATAATTTGAATGCACAAGTTGTTTCAAAACCTGAAAAAATTATCGAAAAACAAAAAAAAGTTATTATAATTTACGGCAGTCCAGATTGTCATTACTGCATAAGTGCAAAAAATATTTTAATCGAAAAAAATATTGATTTTATTTTTTGTGACATCGATACCGACAAACAAGCACTTAATGAAATGCTTACTAAATTAAAAAGGGCAAATATCAGTACAAATAATCTTGGAATTCCAGTTATTGATAAATACGGTGAAATTTTTTCAAACAACTTCAACTTTGATGATTTTCTAAAAAAACTAATACAATAAGTTATGACTTTCAAAAGACCTAAACTTAATTTTTGGCAAATATGGCACATGAATTTTGGATTTTTTGGAATTCAATTTAGTTTCGGATTACAACAAAGTAATATGAGCGCCATTTATAAATACTTGGGTGCTGACGAAGCAAGTTTACCAATGTTATGGCTTGCTGGCCCAATAACAGGATTAATTATTCAACCTATTATTGGAGCAATAAGCGATGGAACATGGTCTCCAAAATTTGGACGCAGAAAACCTTTTTTTCTAATTGGAGCCGTGATTTCTAGTATCGCTTTGATAGCCATGCCCTTCTCTTCTTCTTTGTGGATGGCTGCAAGTTTACTTTGGATTCTTGATGCTTCTAATAATATTGCCATGGAACCTTATCGTGCTTTTGTTGCAGACAAATTAGTGAGTGAACAACATTCCTTGGGTTTTTTAATGCAAAGTTTTTTTACGGGTTTAGGAATTACATTGGCCAATTTCACTCCTGCCATTTTAGTTGCTTTAGGCTTGTTTGCCTTTACTGACAAAATGAGTAACGGAATCCCCGTTTATACCTATTGGGCTTTTTTTATTGGAGCAGTTGCTGCTATAGGATCCGTTTTAATTTCTGTTTTGACCACCAAAGAATACCCTCCAACAGAACAAGAATTAGAAGTGATGAAAAGGGAAAAGGAAAAAGGGAATGTTGTATTTAGAACCTTCAATGATATAACAAAAGCTTTCAAAACAATGCCCCAAACAATGCGTCAACTTATACCCATGATGTTTTTTACTTGGTATGCTATGTTTTGCTATTGGGAATACATCACTTCTACATTATCCATTTCTATTTTTCATACATCAGACTCAGCTTCCGATGGGTTTTCTAAAGCACAGCTTTTGACTGGAAATTTAAATGGAACTTATAATATTATTTGTTTTATGGTCGCATTTGCCTTAGTGCCGTTAGCGTATAAAATTGGAGCAAAAGGAGTGCATTTTATAGCCTTAACATTGGGAGGTTTGGGATTGCTCGCTATTCCATATTTAAACAATACTGATGTGCTTTTTCATATTTATAACCCATTTGGAACATCAATACAAATTAGTACCATTTATTTATATTCATTTGGTTTGGGAATTTCATGGGCTTCAATGATGTCTATGCCGTATCAATTATTGGCAGGTTCAATTCCCAAAGAAAAACGAGGTGTATATATGGGAATTTTCAATATGTTTATTGTGATTCCAATGGCACTTCAAATAGTCACTATGCAGTTTTTTGTATATGATTTATTAGGCAAAAATCCAATCAATGTTATCCGTTTAGCGGGATTATTCTTAATCATTGGTGCCTTATTAACGCTGTTCATTAAAGTAAAACATCAAAATAAAGTATAGCATAATGAATGATTTACATTATTTAAAAGCAATTGATTTACTTAGAAAAGTATCTTCATCCAATGGTTTTTTGGCGAGCGCCCAAAACATCTCCAATTACAAAAGGGTTTGGGCTCGTGATGGTGTGATTTGCGGATTGGCAGCTTTGGCTTCGGGAGACGATGATTTGATTGCAACCTTTCAAAAGACATTGGAAACATTAGGTAATAATCAACATCATAACGGAACTGTTCCTTCAAATGTAATGACAAAAGGAGACAAAATAGAAGTAAGTTATGGCGGATTAGCTGGTAGAGTTGATGCTGTAACTTGGTTTATCATCGGAATTTGTCAATTTGCTTTTTATAAAAAAGACGATGCTTTTGTTAAAAAATACCAAGTCAGCATCCAAAAATGTTTATACCTACTTGAGGCATGGGAATTTAATAATAAACATTTATTGTATGTGCCGCTTTCAGGAAATTGGGCAGACGAATACATAACAGATGGTTATGTTTTATACGATCAATTACTCCGTATTTGGGCACTTAAAAGTTATAACTATTTTGCAAAAGACAGTTTGATTACTTCTAAAATTGAAAAAATAAAAGAGCAAATTGAAATTAATTTCACTCCAAACTCAGTTGGAGAGAAATACCATGAAAGAGCATATGACGAAGCTAATATTCAAGAATTTATGCCTTGTTCCTTTTCTCCTGCTGGTTATAAAAAACAATTTGATGCTTTTGCCAATTCCCTTGCTTTGTATTTGAATATTGGTGATCAAAATTTTCAAGAAAGTATTCTAAAATACGCCTTAAAACTTTCAAGTGAAAGGCCTTTACAATTAATACCTGCTTTTTGGCCCCCAATTGAAGAACATGATTTAGATTGGAACTTGCTGAAAAATAATTGCAAATATGAATTTAGGAATTATCCAAATGAGTTTCATAACGGGGGCAGTTGGCCTATGGTGAATGGATTCTTTGGCTTGGCATTACTTTCGAAAGATAAAAAGAAGGAAGCCTTAACGCTATTAAATGCCATAAATATAGCCAATGCAATTAATGATTATAGCTTTTATGAAAACTTCAATAGTGAAACGAAACTACCAAATGGTGTTCCGTTTTGCGCATGGAGTGGAGCCGCTACAATTATCTTACACCAAAGTATTAATACAAATTTTAAATTTTTCGTTTAGAATGAAAAAGACCATAGATATTATAAGTGTTGGTGAAGTACTCATTGACTTTATAGGGCATGAAGTAAATACTTCGATAAACAAGACAAAAGATTACCATCGTTTTTTGGGTGGTTCACCTACAAATGTAGCTGTAAATGCTGCGAGATTAGGATTGAAATCCATTTTGGTAGCTACTTGCGGGCAAGATGGTTTAGGAGAATATATTATTCGAAAATTAAAAGCGAACAACGTAATTACTTCTCAAGTCAGAATATCGGAAACAGAGCCGACTTCGATTATTTTTGTATCAAAATCAACTGGCACACCTGATTTTATTCCTTATAGAGAAGCCGATTGTCAGATCGAAAAGTTTCAAATTCCGGATAAAATTTTAGAAAGCGCAAAGATATTTCATACCACTTGTTTTGCTTTAAGCAAAAATCCAGCTCGTACTACTATTTTAGAAAGTGCCAAAAAAGCAAAATCGTTAGGTTTGCAAACCAGTATTGATGTCAATTTTTCAGAAAGAATTTGGCCAGACCGAGAGGAAGCCAAGTTTGTTCTAAAAGAATACTTGTCTACAGATCCCCTAGTAAAATTAAGTTTGGATGATTGTTTCAGGCTTTTTGCCGAGGAAAAAACAGAAGAGTATATTTTTGAATATTTCCATGCATTAGGTGCTTCTACCATTTGTTTAACAAAAGGAAAAGATGGTGTTGTACTTTCAGACAATACTTTTGGAGTGTTCTGTCAAAAAGCTATTGTAATTCCAGAGATAAAAGATACAACGGGTGCAGGAGATGCTTTTTGGACGGGATTTTTATATGCACAATTATTGCATAAAAATTTTGAAGAGACAATTACTATTGCACAAAAACTAGCCAGTATAAAGTTGCAGAACATCGGGCAGTTGCCAAATGATATCAATTTTAAAGAAGAATTAAAATAGAATAAGTCCGCTTAATGGCGGACTTATTCTATTTTAATTGCAAAAGAAATTAATCTATTAACAAACTTTTGAAATTATTTGAAATTTAAACAGCCACATTGCCTTTTATAAGTGCATGTGGTTCATACCCTTCTAAGGTAAAATCATCGAAATCAAAATCGAATATGTTTTTTATGTTAGGATTTAAAATCATTTTGGGTAATGGTTTTGGCTCGCGAGAAAGTTGCAATTCGAGTTGTTCAAAATGATTATTGTAAATGTGTGCATCACCAAAAGTATGAATAAATTCACCAACGTCTAGGTCACAAACTTGCGCTATCATCATGGTTAATAATGCATAAGAAGCAATATTAAAAGGAACTCCTAAAAAAATATCTGCGCTTCGTTGGTACAATTGGCAGGATAATTTTCCTTTTGTTTCTCCTTTAGTTTCATCAGGTGCTGCAACATAAAATTGAAAAAAAGCATGACATGGAGGCAAAGCTGCTTTAGTATTGGCTACATTTTCTTCAAATGTTTTGGTAGTATCTGGTAATACAGATGGATTCCAAGCCGAAACAAGCATTCTTCGACTGTTTGGATTTGTTTTTAATTCGGCAATAAGATCTGAAATTTGATCTATCTCCTCACTATTCCAATTGCGCCATTGATGTCCATAAACAGGTCCTAAATCACCATTACTATCTGCCCATGCATCCCATATTTTTACACCATTATCTTGAAGATATTTTATATTCGTATCGCCCTTTAAGAACCATAACAACTCATATATAATAGATTTAAGATGCAATTTTTTTGTTGTAACCATTGGAAAACCTTCACTCAAATCAAATCGCATTTGATATCCAAATACACTTTTTGTTCCAGTTCCTGTTCGGTCTCCTTTTTGACAACCGTTGGACATAACATGTTGTACTAAGTCTAGGTATTGTTTCATTTGTGTTTATTCGTTAAAATATTGAATCGTTTATTCATCAATTTGTATTAAACGACAAACGATTAAACAAATCACCGATTAAACAAATCAAAATTACGCTTCTCTTTTTGAAATTTCATCACGGATCTTTGCCGCTTTTTCGTAATCTTCCTGCTCTACAGCTTGCTCTAATAATTCATTTAATTCCTGCAAACTATGATTGGAATATGTATTTCCAGATTCATTACTTTCGGTACTGCCAAATGTTTCTGGATTAGACAAAATCTCGTCTAATTCATTCAAGGAATCCGTTTCAAGCGGATTGGCTTTTAAATAAATACCTGCTTTGTCCAATATATTTTTATAGGTAAAAATTGGAGCATTAAAACGAATTGCCAATGCAATAGCATCCGAAGTTCTGGCATCAATTATTTCTTCAATTTTATCCCTTTCGCAAATAATACTAGAATAAAAAACGCCATCGACTAACTTGTGTATAATGACTTGTTTTACGACTATATCAAATCTTTCGGCAAAGTTTTTAAATAAATCATGAGTCAAAGGACGAGGTGGTTTAATTTCTTTTTCCAAAGCAATTGCAATAGACTGGGCTTCAAATGCGCCAATAACAATAGGCAATTTTCTTTCCCCATCAACCTCATTTAATATCAACGCATAGGCGCCATTTTGAGTTTGACTGTATGAAATTCCTTTTATAGATAATTTAACTAAGCTCATGTTTGTATTATGGAAAGTACGAGTACTTTATTAATTGTGTCTTTTTCTCTGTTTTAAATAAAGTGCAATTTTAATCAAAATTTATGGAACAAAAAAGCTACCTAAAGCAAAGATACGATTATCTTGTTTTTTAGGCAGCTTATTGTGAGAGAAATTAAATCCTAAGATTGTTGCTCTTTAAAAGCTTTGAACTTTTGAATCAATTGAGGCACTATTTCAAAAGCATCACCAACAACTCCATAATCGGCTACTTTAAAGAAAGGAGCTTCCGGATCACTATTGATTACCACTTTTACTTTTGAAGAGTTGATCCCAGCAATGTGTTGAATTGCTCCAGAAATACCAACAGCAATATATAAATTAGTAGCAACTGGTTTTCCTGTTTGACCAACATGTTCTCCATGAGGTCTCCAACCTAAATCAGAGACTGGCTTAGAACAAGCAGTTGCGGCTCCAAGAACAGATGCTAATTCTTCAATCATTCCCCAGTTTTCTGGACCTTTAAGGCCACGCCCTGCAGAAACTACAATATCAGCATCTGCAATAGAAACTTTTCCAGAAACTTTTTCGACAGACACCACTTTAACTCCAAAATCAGCATCTCCGATAGTTGGATTAAAATCTTCTGTTGTTAATGAGGATGTATTTTCGAAAATACCATAAGAGTTTTTGGCTAGTGCCAATACTTTTACATCGGTATTGATCTCTGTTATATTGAAAGCCTTGTTAGAAAAAGCCGTTCTTTTTACTTGAAACGGGGAAGTGCTTACCGGCAAGCCAACCACATTTGATGCGTAACCAGCCTCTAATGCCACCGCTACTAATGAAGCTAAGTAAATACTATCTGTTGTTGATGAAAGTAAAACTACTTTAGCCTCTTCTTTTTGAGCTGCTTGCTTAATAACATCAGCATAAGCTTTGGCGGTAAAACCTGCTAATTTATCATTGTTTACTTTTAAAACTTTATCAACCCCGTATTTTGACAATTCAGAAACATCTCCAGCATTTACCGTAACGGCTGTAACAGTTGTTCCTAATGATTCGGCTACTTTTTTTGCATAAGAAGCAAGTTCTAATGCAACTTTTTTAAATTTTCCTTCTGCAGATTCTGCATATATTAATATTGACATATTTTTTTTTGTTTAAAAGTTTAAGGTTTAAAGTTTAAAGTTTGGCAACTGAAAACTCGGACTGAAAACTGATTACTAGATTACCTTCGCTTCGTTGTGCAATAAATTAATTAATTCATCCAAATTATCAGCTGAAATTAATTTTACTGCTGATTTTGGAGCTGGTTTTTCAAATTTTACGGCTTTAGTATTTATAGCAGCATCTACAGGCTCAAGGATTGTTAATACTTTTGTTCTGGCTGTCATAATTCCTCTCATATTTGGAATACGCAAATCTTTTTCCTCAACAATTCCTTTTTGACCCCCAATAATAATAGGTAATGAAGAACTTACTGTTTCTTTTCCACCATCTATTTCACGGACGGCTGTAACATTTGTTCCTTCTACAGTGATTCCTGTACAAGAGTTTAAAAAGTTGTATCCTAAAATCCCTGCAATCATACCAGGAACCATTCCTCCGTTGTAATCCAATGATTCTTTACCTGCAATTACAATATCATAACCACCATTTTTGATTACTTCAGCCAATTGTTTAGCCACAAAAAAACCATCCGTTGGATTGGCATTTATACGAATGGCTTCATTGGCTCCTATCGCCAATGCTTTTCTTAAAGTAGATTCGGTATCCGGCCCACCAACATTTACCACAGTTACTGTAGCTCCTTGTTGCTCTTGAAACCAAATCGCACGAGTTAGACCAAATTCATCATTTGGATTAATAACATATTGAACCCCATTGGTATCAAATTCAGCATCTCCGTTAGTGAAATTGATTTTTGAAGTAGTATCAGGAACGTGGCTGATGCAAACTAATATTTTCATAATTATATATTTAAATTCTTTTTTTCTTGGACAAATTTAAAATAATAAATTGAATTATTTATTATGCATGCATAATATTTTTTACAACTATTACGATTTCGAAGCTAGTATAGCATTAAGAAAGATTTTAATGCAAATTATTATAAATAACTCAATAACTTTTATGATACTAATAGAATAAATCTTTTTTTAGACTTGATTTACATTGCGTTATGAAATCAAAAACAGCTACATACAACTGCAGCCCTAGCCCGGATAGAAGCGGCATCCTTCTTGAGGTCTCGTTTTTTTTAAACGAGGCCTCAAGAAGATATAGCGAATAGCCGGAAACAGCTACAAAAAACACAATAGCATAAAAGCTTGTTATTTTAAAGTGTTTTATGCATTTAAGTAATTTAAAATAATTAATTTTGCGTTTCTAAAATTACACACAGACTATATAATATGAGAACGATACAATTTAGAGAGGCCATTTGCGAAGCGATGAGTGAAGAAATGCGTCGCGATGAGTCCATATACTTAATGGGTGAAGAGGTTGCTGAATACAACGGAGCTTACAAAGCATCAAAAGGAATGCTTGCTGAATTTGGTGAGAAAAGAGTGATTGACACGCCAATTGCTGAGCTTGGTTTTACTGGAATTGCAGTAGGATCGGCAATGAATGGTTGTCGTCCGATTGTTGAGTATATGACTTTCAACTTTTGTTTGGTTGGAATTGATCAAATTATAAATAACGCTGCCAAAATGCGTCAAATGACTGGTGGACAGTTTAATGTACCTATCGTTTTTCGTGGTCCTACGGCTTCTGCTGGACAATTGGGAGCAACACACTCACAAGCAATCGAGAACTGGTTTGCCAACACTCCTGGACTTAAAGTGGTGGTTCCATCCAATGTTTATGATGCCAAAGGTTTATTAAAATCGGCAATTCGTGATAATGACCCAGTCATTTTCATGGAATCAGAGCAAATGTATGGTGACAAAGGCGAAGTTCCAGATGGAGAATATACAATTCCTCTTGGTGTTGCTGATATCAAACGTGAAGGGACGGATGTAACTATTGTTTCGTTTGGAAAAATCATCAAAGAAGCGTACATCGCTGCAGATGAATTGGCAAAAGAAGGTATTTCATGTGAAATTATTGACTTAAGAACGGTTCGCCCAATGGATAATGAAGCAATTTTAACTTCTGTTAGAAAAACAAACCGATTGGTGATTCTTGAAGAAGCTTGGCCATTTGCAAGTGTATCTTCGGAGATTGCTTATTTGGTTCAAGAGCAAGCTTTTGACTTTTTAGACGCTCCAATCCAACGTATTACGACTGCTGACACTCCAGCACCATATTCTCCAGTATTATTAAAAGAATGGCTGCCGAATGCTGCCGATGTTGTGAAAGCAGTGAAAAAAGTATTGTATAAAAAATAGATTTTTAGACTGCTTAGATTTATTAAACTTTTAGATTAAACCCTTTAATTAAAAAATTTAAATAGCTAAAAAAATAAAACTCGAAACTTCATCAGACATTTAAATTTGATGAAGTTTTTTTTTGATCATTATGAAAAATCTACTGAAGGTTCTCGTTATATTTTTGGTATCAACTACATCTTCACTTATTGCACAAACAAAAGTGAGCGGAATTGTTGTTGACAAATCCAAACAACCTGTTCCATTTGCCAATGTTGTGTTTAAAAACACTAGTATTGGTACCGTGACTAATGAAGATGGACGTTTTTATATGGAATCTCCAAATACCTACAAAACGTTAATTATAAGCTCGGTAGGCTTTTCCGAAAAAGAAATAACGCTTACCAAATCAGTTAATTATAATTTTACAATTGAACTTAATGAACAAGAGAGTCTAAAAGAAGTCGTTATTTTTACGGGCAAAACTTCTAAGAAGAATAATCCCGCTCTCGATATTCTGAGAAAAATTTGGGAGAAAAAGCGCAAAAATGGTCTATATCAATTTGCTCAATACCAAATGGAAAAATATGAAAAAGTAGAATTTGACATTAATTCTATTGACAGTGCCTATAGAAAACAAAAAATTTTCAAAGGCATGGAATTCATTTTTGATCATGTTGACACTTCTAAAATTACCGGAAAAACGTATTTGCCCATATTTGTAAATGAAGCATTGGTTGATGTGTATGGTGACAATAAAATACCGAAAATAAAAGAGATAACAAAAGCCAACAAAACGTCTGGATTTGATGGAAATCAACAAATATTGTCTTTCATAAAAGATTTATATTCTGATTATAATATCTACAATAATTACATCGCATTATTTGACAAAAGCTTTACAAGTCCACTATCTAAAACGGGAATTGATGTCTATAATTATGTTTTAAAGGACAGTGCTTTCATAGACAAAAAATGGTGTTTTAATATTGTTTTTTATCCTAGACGAAAAAACGAACTTACTTTCAAAGGGGATTTTTGGGTAAATGACACCACATTTGCTATCAAAAAAATCAATATGGCTGTTACCAAAAGTGCCAATATCAACTGGGTAAAAGACATTTACGTAGAACAAGAATTTGATGTATTAAACGATTCTATCTTTCTGTTGACCAAAGATTATTTGATGTCTGATTTTGCTGTAAATAAAAAAGAAAAATCAAAAGGAGTTTACGGAAAGCGAACAACTTACTACCAAAATCATAAATTCAATATCGAGAAACCTGCTAATTTCTACAAAGAAGAAGTCAATTTTGTAGATAACGAAGTCTATAAAAAAAGTGATGAGTATTGGGAAGAAAATCGATTCGAAAAATTAAGTAAAGACGAACAAGGAGTCTATAAAATGCTCGATACCTTACAAAATGTAAAAGCCTTCAAACGAATTACCAACTTAGTTCAAATACTAGCGAGTGGATATATCAATTATGATTTCTTAGATATTGGACCTATTTTCTCCACGTTTGGCTACAATGAAGTCGAGGGATTTAGAACACAATTAGGAGGTCGTACTTATTTTGGCCCAAATGATACGTGGCGTGTTCAAGCGTTTACTGCTTATGGATTCAAAGACCAAAAGTTCAAATACGGTTTTGCAGGAAAATGGATGATTGACAAGAAAAACAGAATCATTATTTCTGGAGGAAACAGACGCGATGTTGAGCAATTGGGTGCTAGCTTAACCACAACCAATGATATTTTAGCAAGAAGCTATGGCTCTTCGTCCTTTTTTACGACAGGGTCCAATGGTAAATTGACAAATTTAGGCTTGACGAATGCCTCTGTTGCGATAGAACCCCTAAAAAACCTAACATTACAAACTGGGGTAAGTTATAAAACACTAGAATCGGCCTCAGCTGTTTTCAGTTTGGATTATTATACCACTTTACCAACTGTGGCAAATCCAGCAGGAGTTGTAAAAAGCAACACCACTCAATCTGAATTTAATATACAAGCCGAGTATACACCAAACAGAAGAACCATTGCGTACGGCGTAGAAAGAAGTATTGCCAACAGCCCCTACACTACCCTTTTTGTCAATTATAGTCAAGGATATAAAGGAATTATCAATAGTGATTTCAATTACAAAAAACTCGAACTCTATTACAAACAACCTATAATTATTGGTCCGTTAGGCCGTACTAATTTGATTTTGGAACTGGGTAAAACTTTTGGAACAGTTCCTTTAGGATTAATGAGTGTCGTTCCAGGTAATCAAACTTTTTTCACCATAGAGAACGCTTTTAGTAATCTAAATTATTACGAATTTGTTACCGATCAATATGCTACATTTCAATGGAATCATGATTTCAACGGAAGGCTGTTTGCCAGGGTTCCATTTCTTAGAAAACTCAATTGGAGAGAATTTGTCGGTGTAAAAGCCGCTTATGGAACCGTTTCAGATGCCAATAGAGCCATCAATGCTTCAGGTCTCGAATATGTAGCTCCAGAAAATGTCTATTGGGAATACAACGCCGGAATTGGAAACATCTTCAAGGTATTCCGTTTGGATTTTTCTTGGAGAGGAAGCTATCTCGATACGCCAAATACCAATAAATTTACTGTAAAAGGATCTTTTGGATTCTATTTTTAGGAGCTTTATCCAGCTATCATTCCAATCTTTTTTTAGGCTAAGAAAAATAGCCTAAAAAAAGGATTTTCCCTTCTATCTGGGCTAGGGCATTCGGGATTTTCATAAAATTTGTCTTTATAAAATATTTTTAAATTAAAGGCAAATGGATCATTGCAAATTTTATAGACTCTTCCATTTTAATATTGCTTTTCTTTTTGGTATGAAGTTTAGACTTGTGCATCTAAGTTATATCTTAAGTTTTAGAAGTGATTTAGAAAACCATAAAAATGAATGACCTATTTGAAAAAATAATGTAAATTTGAATTTAAAACCAGCATGTTATGATTTCTATCGACACTCATAAAAGAAAAATAATTGAAAGAATTCAATCCATTGATAATGAAAGAATGCTTGTCGCCCTTGATGATGTATTAAATTCATTAAATTTGACGGAAATTCAATACACTACAAATGATTCACAAAAACAAGCCATTCTCCAAGGGATTAAAGATATAGATAATGGAAATTATTTTACCCAAGAAGAAATAGACAGATTAGATTTGGAATGGCTCAACGGAAAATAATTTGGTCTAGAATCGCATATCTGCAAAGGAAAAATATACTCTTATATTGGTTCGAAAGAAATCAGTCCAATGTGTTTTCTAAAAAATTATTGAAACAAACCCAACAGGCGACAAAGCAACTAACGAAATTCCCTTATTTAGGAAAACCAACAGATATTATAGACGTTCGAGTTTATATCATGGGTGACTACAGTCTGTTTTACAGAGTTTTTGATTTGTCGATAGATGTGGTTACTTTTTGGGACAATAGACAAGATCCCGAAATACTTAAAATCTTACTATCTCTTAATGAATAGATTTTTATCCTTATTGAAATGTATTTTTCAAACATTACAAGTTCCGAATATAAACCATGCAACAAGCAATAGACCATTTATTTCAAAAAGATCCTATTTTCAAACAGATTATTGACACTTACGGATTACCAACAATCCCAAAAAGACCACAAGGATTCGAGACTTTGGTGCTGTTGATTTTGGAACAACAAGTTTCTATAGATTCCGCAAAAGCTACTTTTTTGAAAATAAAGGCTCAATATCCGAGTTTAGAACCCGAGATTTTAATTCTAGTTTCAGACGAAGAATACAGAGCCTTTGGCGTAAGCCGACAAAAGACAACTTACATAAAAGCATTGGCAACAGCCCTATTGAATAAGGAGATTGACTTGGACAGTTTACCTCAAAAATCGGCTCAACAAGTTCGTGAAGAGCTTATAAAAATAAAAGGAATTGGCAATTGGACTATCGATATTTATTTAATGTTTTGCCTGCAAGAACCCGATTTAATTCCATTAGGTGATATTGCGGTTGTAAACACAATAAAAGAGTTGCTTAATATTCATGATAAACAAGAAATGGAAGTTCTTACGGACCAATGGAGTCCATATCGCTCTTACGCCACTTTTTTGCTTTGGCATTACTACCTTAAAAAAAGAAAAAGAACAATAGTATATTAAGAAAGTAACAATTAGACCATAGCGGATTATGGTTTTGCAACTACAGATTTTAAAACCCAAACTCTTTACAAAAAGACTTTTTTGATAGATTGTTTTTCAATTATTTTGAGTGCAATTGTGTCGTAAAGCGGAAATCAAAGCTAAATACAGCGAACGAATCCCTTATCACTGGATTAAATTGTCTTTTTTTATTGTAAAAAAGTATTCTTTGATTACTTTTGCACTCGTTAATAAAACAAGAAAAGATAAAACGAAAATGACTGCAGACAAATTAAAAACTTTTGATGTATTAATCGAAATACCAAGAGGAAGTAGAAATAAATACGAATACGATTTTGCCATAAAAAGAATGCGTTTTGATAGAATGTTGTTCTCTTCTATGATGTATCCAGCAGATTATGGTTTCATTCCAGAAACTTTAGCTTTGGATGGTGATCCATTAGACGTTTTGGTTTTGGTAAATGAGCCAACTTTCCCTGGTTGTGTAATGGAAGTAAAACCAATTGGAGTTTTCCACATGGCAGACGACAAAGGACCAGACGAAAAAGTAATCTGTGTACCCGTTTCAGACCCGATTTGGAATTCATTAGAAAACTTATCAGATATCAACCCACACTTGTTAAAAGAAATCGAACACTTCTTTCAAGTATATAAAGATTTAGAAAACAAAGTAGTAGATGTTGAAGGTTGGGGAGATGTAAATGAAGCATACGCTATTATTAAAGAATGTACAGAACGTTTTGAGCAAATAGAAAATAAACCAGAAGGATTATTTAGTATTAAATAATTTTTACCCTATATTTTTATAAAAAAAGCAATACTCTTCAATGAGTGTTGCTTTTTTTTGTTTAAATTGCTATCGATTACAATTTTTTAAAATTAACAAACCAAAAAGAATATTTATGAATTCAATTATGATTTATGTGCCAATTTTTATGGCAATAATAGGACTTATTTTTATGGCTATCAAAAGATCTTGGGTATTAAAACAAGATCCTGGGGATGGCAAAATGAAAGAGATATCAGATTATATATATGAAGGAGCTTTGGCTTTCTTAAAGGCAGAATACCGATTATTAGCCGTCTTTGTATTAATCGCAAGTATTGTTTTAGCCGGTATCACTTTTATTCCTGGAGTTAAAACCAATATTTTAATAGTAGTAGCATTTGTGTTTGGTGCCTTTTTCTCTGCTTTGGCAGGAAATATGGGAATGAAAATCGCAACAAAAACCAATGTTAGAACTACACAAGCGGCTCGTACAAGTTTACCACAAGCCTTGAAAGTTTCTTTTGGTGGTGGAACTGTAATGGGATTAGGCGTAGCCGGTTTAGCTGTTTTAGGGTTAACCGGTTTTTTTATTGTTTTCTTTCAAATATTTATGAAAGGGCAATGGACTTCTACAGAAGATATGACCGTTGTTTTAGAAACTTTAGCCGGTTTCTCTCTTGGAGCTGAATCAATTGCTCTTTTTGCTCGTGTGGGTGGAGGAATTTATACCAAAGCTGCCGATGTAGGTGCTGATTTAGTAGGGAAAGTAGAAGCTGGTATTCCAGAAGACGATCCTAGAAATCCTGCAACCATTGCAGATAACGTTGGTGATAATGTTGGAGATGTTGCCGGAATGGGAGCCGATTTATTTGGATCTTATGTAGCAACCGTACTAGCAGCAATGGTTCTTGGAAATTATGTTATAAAAGATATGGGTGGTAACATTCAAGATGCTTTTGGCGGAATAGGACCTATTTTATTACCTATGGCAATTGCTGGTTTTGGAATTTTATTTTCTATAATTGGAACAATGTTGGTTAAAATTACAGATGAAAATGCTAAAGAAGCTCAAGTACAAAAGGCTTTGAATATTGGAAACTGGGTTTCTATTGTTTTAACTGCTATTTCATGCTACTTCTTAGTGCAATATATGCTTCCAGAAACAATGAGTATGACATTCTTCGGAGAAGGATCTATGGATATTTCTTCAATGCGTGTTTTCTATGCTACACTTATCGGATTAGTTGTAGGTGGTGCCATTTCATCCGTAACGGAATATTACACTGGATTAGGCACAAAACCAGTAATGGCAATTGTTCAAAAATCGAGTACAGGTGCAGGAACCAACGTTATCGCAGGTTTGGCAACTGGAATGATTTCTACTTTCCCAACCGTATTATTGTTTGCAGCTGCAATTTGGTCTTCTTATGCTTTGGCAGGATTTTACGGTGTAGCTTTGGCAGCATCTGCAATGATGGCCACTACAGCAATGCAATTGGCTATTGATGCTTTTGGACCGATATCTGACAATGCTGGAGGAATTGCTGAAATGAGTGAATTACCAAAAGAAGTACGTACCAGAACCGACATTTTGGATTCAGTAGGAAATACTACCGCAGCAACTGGAAAAGGTTTTGCAATTGCTTCGGCAGCTTTAACCTCTTTGGCTTTATTTGCTGCCTATGTAACTTTTACAGGAATTGATGGTATTAATATTTTCAAAGCACCTGTTCTAGCAATGCTATTCGTTGGTGGAATGATACCTGTTGTATTCTCCGCTTTAGCGATGAATTCTGTTGGAAAAGCTGCAATGGATATGGTGTACGAAGTACGTCGCCAGTTTAAAGAAATTCCTGGAATTATGGAAGGAACTGGAAAACCTGAATATGCCAAATGTGTTGATATTTCGACTAAAGCCGCCTTACGTGAAATGATGTTGCCTGGAGTTTTAACGATTGGTTTTCCAATTGCTATTGTTCTTTTAGGGAAATTAGTGTACGGAAGCAACAATCAATTAATAGCCGAAATGTTAGGTGGTTATATGGCTGGTGTAACTGTTTCTGGAGTACTTTGGGCTGTTTTTCAAAACAATGCTGGTGGTGCTTGGGATAATGCTAAAAAATCATTTGAAGCTGGTGTTATGATCAATGGAGAAATGACGTACAAAGGATCGGATGCCCACAAAGCAGCGGTTACAGGTGATACTGTTGGTGACCCTTTCAAAGATACTTCTGGACCATCAATGAACATCTTAATTAAATTAACTTGTTTGATTGGTTTGGTAATGGCTCCGATTTTAGGAAGCGGAAGTAGCACTATTGAAGGAAAAGGCACTTGTACCATGAAAGAAATCAGAATGAAAAAATGCACGATGGGAGAAGGCGATATGATGATGGGTAAATGCGACATGAGCAAATGTGCCAAAATGACCAAAGAAGAATGCGCCAAAATGTGCGACAGCCTAAAATGTTCTCCTGAGCAAAAAGAAATGTGTTTGTCTCATTATGATAAAGACGGAAAATTTGTTGAACCAAAAGGAAAAGCATGTTGTGCCAAAAAGCCAATGTCTATGACAAACGAAGTTAAAATTGAAAAAACAAATCTAAATGGTAAAGTGAGTGCTACCGTTACAACAACTGTAAATGGAACTGTTGTAGTAAAGCAATTTCAAGGAACAGATGCTGAAGTTCAAGCACAAATTGACGCTTTGAAATAAGAATCACACTTATTAAATAGGAAAAGCCTCGAAATAAATTCGAGGCTTTTCTTTTATTTAGTACTTAACAAAAGGATTTTAAAAACTAAAACAACCCATTCAACTCGGCATCAATTCGATTGATGATATTTCCTAAGTCTTCAGGATTATCTACAAAATTAATGTGATCAACATCAATTATCATAATTTTGCCTTTATTATAGGTATGTACCCAAGCCTCATAACGTTCGTTAAGACGACTTAAATAGTCAATCGAAATTGTATTTTCATATTCACGACCACGCTTATGAATTTGCCCTACTAAATTAGGGATAGAACTTCTTAAATAGATTAACAAATCGGGTGCTTTGACTAGAGATTCCATCAATTCAAAAAGAGAGGAATAATTTTCAAAATCACGATGTGTCATCAATCCCATTGCATAAAGATTGGGCGCAAAAATATGAGCATCTTCGTAAATGGTTCTATCTTGAATAATTTTTTTTCCGCTTTCGCGAATTTGCATGATTTGACGAAAACGACTATTCAAGAAATAAATTTGTAGATTAAAAGACCAACGCTCCATTTGATGGTAAAAATCATCAAGATAAGGATTGTCTACAACTTCTTCAAAATGTGGTTCCCATTTAAAATGTTTAGCTAGCAAACGGGTTAATGTTGTTTTTCCTGAGCCTATGTTACCTGCTATAGCTATGTGCATTATGCTGTTATGATTTGAGGTTGTAAATTATTTGAGGTTGTAAAAATAGATAAAATTTAGTCTTAGCGATAGCTTTTCAAAGACGATTTTTCAAAATATTCATCTCCATTTAACAAACGCAAACAAATTCAATTTATTCCTTGGAACTGTATTTTTTTTCACAAAAAAAACCTTACTCAAATAATAGTCCGTAAATTCCCGTAGCTTTTGGGTCCCTCAAGATTCAAAACAGTCACTTATTATTTATTTTAAATCAGAAAACGCTACGATTTAACTAATTTACCTTTTTTATCAAATGGAATATTAGTTTTTACAATAGATTTGGGTTGTAAATCATCCAATACATTCAAAGCTTCTTCAACATAAATATCTTTTGATAAATTTTCATGCCATCTTTCTCTCTTCTCTTTTAGAACTGGATCATTGTTCATGCCTTCTAATTCGTATGGCAATGAAGTGAATTTTAAATTATTCTTATAATCAACAATTGGTTTAAACTTTTTAGCTGTCTCTTCAATTTGACTTTGAGCTACTTTAAATTTGTTTAAATTCAAGCTGTATGTATTTTCATTACTTCTGTTGTCAATCCATTTGGCATTCTCTTCAATCAATTTGAATTGAACATTATTTTCAATTCTTTTTTTACTGTTAATTATTGCTTGATCAAATTTTGAAGTATGACTCCAAATCGTATAGGGCGCTGGATCGATTTTATCCCAAGGCAATGCATGTGCTTCATCACGTTCTCCCATTTTTAAATAGGCATAGCGATCAGGCATAACAACGTCGCTGCTTACTCCTTCCAATTGAGTAGAGCCTCCATTTATTCTATAAAATTTTTGTATCGTAGTTTTCAATGCTCCAAAATCACCATAATTAGTATTTCTTACGTATTGATTCAAGTCAATTACTCTTTGTACTGTTCCTTTTCCATACGTTTGTTTACTGCCAACTATGATGCCTCTTTTATAATCCTGAATAGCTGCAGCTAATATCTCAGATGCTGATGCAGAAAATTCATTAACCATAATTACCAGCGGCCCATCCCATTCTATTTTCTTATCCGTATCATAAAGGATTTCTTTTTTTCCAGCAGATCTAACTTGAACAATTGGCCCTTCATTGATAAATAAACCCGCAATATCAACAACCGCAGACAAAGAACCACCACCATCATCACGCACATCCAGAACAATTCCATTTATTCCTTCTTTTTTCAGTCTATCAACCTCAAGTGCAATATCTTTTGCGGCATCTCTTCCTTTTCCATCTTTATTTTCAAAATCAATATAAAATTTCGGCAAATAAATCACACCATATTTAAAACCATTTTTTTCAACAACACTTGATTTTACATATGTTTCTTCAATCTCTACAATATCTCTAATAATAGGAATAATTTGCAATGTACCATCGGCTTTTTTTACGGTAAGACGAACCTCTGTACCTTTTGGCCCTTTTATTTTTTTTATCACCTCAGACAAACGCATGCCAACTATATCAATAGCAATACCATTTGACTGAGCCACTTTCATGATTAAATCCCCTTTTTCCAGTTGTTTTCCTCTCCAAGCTGGGCCTCCAGAAATAAGTTCTGAAATTTCAACATAATCATTTTTCTTTTGCAATTGAGCGCCAATACCCTCAAATTTTCCACTGATACTAGTATCAAAACGCTCTTTTTCTTCGGGAGCAAAGTAGGTGGTATGTGGATCAAATTGAGACATGATAGCATTTATATATACTGTAAACCAATCGTCTCTTTTTAATTCAAACATAAATCCAAAAGAATCGTTCAATGATTTTAATGAATTGTCCCGTGTTTCAATTTCAAGATCACTATCTAATTTCATTACATAAGTTGGATCTTTTATTTTTTTATCTTCTTCTAATTTTTGCTTATCTGTAAAAGCAGAAAGAGTAGACAATTTTATTTGTTTTCTCCACTTTTCTTTCAATTCTGCAGTATTCTTAGCAAATGGAACTTTGTCATAATCCACATTAAATTCTTCTTCAATTTTATAATCAAAAGGGCTAATTAAAATCTCCTTAAAGATTTTATTCCCTTCTTCCATTCGAAGCATCAAACGATCATACGTAAGATTAAAAAATGTTAAATCTTTATTCGTTAACTGATCATCTATCTCCAATTCGTATTTTGAGAACTCGTTTATATCTGACTGCAAGAAAAACCGTTTAGAAGGATCCAAGGCAGTTATATAATCTTTATAGACTCCTTTCGAAAAATTGTCATCAATCGCTGCTGGATTATAATGTCCTTTCTCAATTACAAACGACAATAATTCTAATAGTATTTTATCTCTATCAGGATCTGTTGCATTTTTTGAGTTAATCGTAAAAGAAAATAATGCAATCGAAAGGAAAACTATTGCTACGATTGTTCTGTGTGTATTTTTCATATTTCGATTCTATTATTAAAATTTTCTGTATTTATCCAGACAAAAAGAACTACTTCTCTTTATATCTAGGTACTTTTTTTTATGAATGTTTTAAGTCTAAAACAAAACTTTACATCTAAATTACATTAAAATCCATACTAACAATAAAGCTACTATATAATATTTCGTTAAAGATAAAAAATAGTTTTTTATCCGAAATAAAACTATAACCCAAAAAGACCTTTTATTCCATTATTTATAATTCCGAATTAAAAATCTTCAACAAAAAAAACGCTCCAAAAATATTGAAGCGTTCCTTATTAATTGAAATATTTTAATACTATGATTTAACCAATTTTCCTTTTTTATCATTAGGAATATTGGATTTTACGATTGACTTTGTTTGTAAATCATCCAATACGTTTAAAGCTTCTTCTACATAAATATCTTTTGCTAAACTTTCATGCCAACTCTCTCTTTTTTCTTTTAGCACAGGATCTTTTCCCATTGCTTCTAATTCATAAGGCAAGGAAGTAAATTTTAAATTATTTTTATAATCAACAATTGGTTTAAATTTTTTGGCAGACTCTTCAATTTTGTTTTGAGCCACTTTAAATTTATCAATATTTAAGCTATAATTATTCTCATTACTTCTGGTGTCAATCCACTTTGCATTTTCTTCTATCAATTTAAATTGAACATTATTTTCGATTCGTTTTTTACTATTGATAATCGCTTGCTCAAATTTTGATGTATTATTCCAAACCGCATAAGGTGCTGGATCAATTTTATCCCACGGCATTGCATTTTCTTCATCGCGCTCGCCCATTTTCAAATAAGCATAACGATCCGGCATAACTACATCACTGCTTACGCCTTCCAATTGAGTTGAGCCACCATTTATCCTGTAGAATTTTTGAGTGGTCGTTTTCAATGCACCTAGATCCCCCACTGAACTGTTACGCACGAATTGATTCAAATCAATTACATTTTGTACTGTTCCTTTTCCATAGGTTTGTTTGCTTCCAATAATGATTCCTCGTTTATAATCCTGAATAGCTGCTGCCAATATTTCAGAAGCCGATGCAGAAAATTCGTTTACCATAATTACCAAAGGTCCATCCCACTCTAGTTTTTTATCGGTATCGTATAAAATTTCTTTTTTCTTCCCAGCTGATTTTATTTGAACAATTGGTCCTTGCTCAATAAACAAACCTGCAATATCAACAACAGTTGATAAAGATCCTCCACCATCATCACGTACATCTAATACAATACCATTAACATTGGCTTTTTTCAATCGTTCCACTTCTAGAGCGATATCTTTACCAGCATCTCTACCGTCTTTGTTTTCAAAATCGATATAAAACTTTGGCAAATAAATAACACCATATTTCATTCCGTTTTTTTCAACAATACTTGATTTTGCATACGTTTCTTCAATTTCAACAACATCTCTTATTATCGAAATCACTTGGATTGTTCCATCAACTTTTTTTACGGTAAGGCGAACTTCGGAACCTTTTGGGCCTTTAATTTTTTTAACTACATCATCTAATCGCATTCCAATTACATCCACTGGAACACCATTTCCTTGAGCCACTTTCATTACCAAATCTCCCGCTTCTAATTGCTTACCTCTCCAAGCAGGCCCGCCAGAAATAAGTTCTGAAATTTCTGTGTAATCATTTTTCTTTTGCAAACGAGCACCAATTCCTTCCAGTTTTCCGCTCATACTTACATCAAATCTTTCTTTTTCTTCAGGAGCAAAATATGTTGTATGCGGGTCAAAACGAGACATTATGGAGTTAATATATAGGGTGAACCAGTCGTCTCTTTTTAATTCACTCATAAATCCAAAAGATTCGTTTAATGAATTCAAAGAACTTTCTCTTGTTTCAATATCAAGTTCTATATCTGTTTTCATTACATATTTAGGATCTTTTAAATGCTTATCCTCTTCCATTTTTTTCTTGTCTGTGAAAGACGAAAGAGTAGATAATTTAATCTGTTTTCTCCATTTTTCTTTTAATTCCGCATTGTTTTTAGAATAGGGTGCTTTATCATAATCTACATTAAAATCCTCATCAATATTATAATCAAAAGGTTTTCCTAAGATATCTTTGAACACTTTTTTACTCTCTTCCATACGTAGCATTAAGCGATCATAGGTAAGATTAAAAAAGGTTAAATCTTTATTCATCAATTGATCGTCTAATTCCAATTCAAATTTGGAAAATTCATTAATATCGGATTGCAAAAAAAAGCGTTTAGAAGGATCTAAAGCAGCAATATAATCTTTGTAAACTCCTTTCGAAAAGGCATCATCAATAACGGCAGGATTATAGTGCCCTTTCTCTATGACAAAAGTTAACAACTCTAAAAGTAATTTATCTCTTTCTGGATCTACTGCTTTTTTTGAATTAATATTAAACGCAAATAGGGTAACCGAAAGGCATACCACAGCTATGAGTATTTTATAATTTTTTTTCATAAAGCTAATAATCGAATTCATCAATTTTTTTTAAACTAAGTTACACCAAAAATCATGCTAGCCCTTTTGTATGCTACATAATTTTTTGTTAAAGATATAAAACAGAAATTTCAACCTTAGAAAAAACTATGCTGAAAAAATATTTTATTTGAATGCAATATAAGATTTTGTGTTAGTACATTTGTCTTTGAAGTCAAATTTTATCAACAATTAAGTTTTTTTAACAGCACTATAATGAAAAATGAAAGGCCTTTAATACTAATTACAAATGATGATGGGGTTTCGGCACCTGGAATAAGAGCCCTTATTGAAGTTATGGCTACAATTGGGGAAGTAGTTGTTGTTGCTCCAGACAAACCGCAAAGCGCTATGGGACATGCCATTACCATAAACGACACTTTACATCTAAATAAAATTTCAAAAGATGGCGATGCTATTTTAGAATACAGCTGCTCAGGTACTCCTGTGGACAGTGTTAAAATTGCAGTAAATGAAATTTTGAAAAGAAAACCTGACTTATGCGTTTCAGGAATCAACCATGGTTCTAATTCGTCAATAAATGTAATCTATTCCGGAACTATGAGTGCTGCTGTTGAAGCTGGAATAGAAGGAATTCAAGCTATTGGTTTCTCTTTATTGGATTATGATTGGAATGCCAATTTTGAACCGATTAAGTCCTATATAAAAACAATTACGCTCGAAGTTTTAAAAAACAAACTTCCAGAAGGTGTAATCTTGAACGTTAATTTCCCAAAATTACAAGAAAAAGAAATCAAAGGAATTAAAATTTGCCGTCAAGCGAATGCACTTTGGATGGAAAAATTTGACAAACGAAAAACACCTCAAGGCAAAGATTATTATTGGCTGACCGGTGAATTTGTCAACCAAGATAAAGGCGAGGATACTGATGAATGGGCTTTGCAAAATGGATACATTTCCCTAGTCCCTGTACAATTTGACTTAACAGCGCACCATGCCATACAAAATTTAACCAAAAGAGAGTGGAATGAAATCGACACAATCCCAAAACACAACTAACACCCAATAAAACAATATCGGCCAGTTTTGCAATAAATAAAAATACCGATATCATAACCTACTAAAGCAGCTTTTCATATGAATAAAATAGACTTACTGATCGGATTTATAATCGGATTTTTAGCTTCCATTTTAGGAATGTTTTTATACATCACTTTTGTTGTTCATTCTGATTTCATTGTCGGTATTCAATCTATAAAAAGCCAAGGAAATCTGGGCAAAATAGTTACACTAGGTTCAATTCTTGATTTAATAGCTTTTGGTATTTTACTCAAAATGAATAAAGAACTTATGGCAAGAGGCGTCGTTTTGGCAGTTATCATGCTCACCATAATTACTTTGTTTCTATAATAGCTAAGAATCTAAGTTTTTTTTAAATACTCATATTAATCTTAGCAACTTAGACTCTTCGTTTCTTATTATCTAAATATTATCTTTGTTCATCCAAAAAATCACAAAAATGAAATACTATATTATTGCAGGAGAAGCTTCGGGAGATTTGCACGGATCCAATTTAATGAAAGCTCTTTACGAAGAAGATTCAGAGGCAGACATCCGTTTTTGGGGTGGCGATTTAATGCAAAATGTAGGTGGAACTCTTGTAAAACACTATCGCGAATTGGCTTTTATGGGATTTGTGGAAGTACTTTTTAACCTAAAAACCATTTTAAACAATATCAAAATTTGCAAAAAAGACATCACTCAATTCAATCCAGATGTTATCATTTATATCGATTATCCCGGTTTTAATATGCGAATAGCCAAATGGGCCAAACAAATTGGGTATAAAAATCACTACTATATTTCTCCTCAAATTTGGGCTTGGAAAGAAAATAGAATAACGGCTATCAAGCATGATATTGACAAAATGTACGTGATTTTACCTTTTGAAAAAGAGTTTTACGAAGTCAAACATCAATTTCCAGTTGAATTTGTTGGGCACCCACTGATTGATGCCATTCACAATCAATCGGGTATTGATGCCCAAACTTTTAGAGCCGAAAATCATTTGTCTGAAAAGCCAATTATTGCAATATTACCTGGAAGTCGCAAACAAGAAATTAGCAAAATGTTATCTATAATGCTCAGCGTGGTCAAAGATTTTCCCGAATTTCAATTTGTAATTGCTGGAGCACCAAGTCAGGAGCATTCCTTTTACCAACAATTCATTTCTGGCGAAAACATAAAATTTATATCGAATAAAACCTATGCTTTATTGCGAAATTCCACAGCCGCATTGGTAACCTCTGGCACGGCCACACTCGAAACCGCACTTTTCAAAGTCCCCGAAGTAGTTTGCTACAAAGGCAGTTGGGCTTCCTACCAAATCGCCAAACGCATCATCACTCTAAAATACATCTCGCTAGTCAACCTAATCATGGACAAAGAAATCGTAACCGAATTAATTCAAGACGATTGCTCGACCAAGCGTATCCGAGAAGAATTAACCAAAATCCTAGAGCCCAATTACCGCAAAATATTGCTAAAAAACTATGATTTACTGGAAGAAAAACTTGGCGGAACCGGAGCCAGCAAAAAAACAGCCCAATTGATTGTTGCAAATTTAAAATAGTTTTAAAACAGCCTTTGGGCGTGCCACCATAAAACAAAGGGGCCAACTTAGCAACCGCTCAATCGGCCCCTTTCCTTTATGCTGTCAGGCTGTCCGCCTTTACTTTGTATTTAATATAACACTAAATTTATTCAAAGGAAAACAGAGGTGAACTATGCTATCCGCCAAGCTTGTGACTTATGTAGCGCATTAGTCCTCTGTCTTCTCCTTGAATCCCGTTGAATTGCTTCAAATAGAATGATAGACATCAAGGTCTAATAAAGGCTCTAAAGAAGTTCAACATTTTTGTTTATCCTAAATTCAAAGTTATGAAAAACTATTTATTTTATGTAGGCGTTGACATTTCAAAATCAAAATTGGATGTGGTTCTTTTAAAAAAAGAAGAACCTAATGTAACTAATCATTTCATTGTCGAAAACAATTTAAAAGGCGTTAAGGAAATTTTTAAAAACTTAATAAAACAGAAGATAGATTTAAGTGCTGTTTTATTTTGCTGTGAAAACACTGGGGTTTATACTTTCCCTTTAAGCAGCTGTCTATCTGAAAACAATCTTGATTTCTGGGTTGTGCCGGCCATTGAAATCAAACGATCTAAAGGGATCTCGAGAGGTAAAAATGACAAAGCAGATGCCAAAGACATTGCTTTGTACAGTATTCGAAATATTGACAAACTAAAACTGTCTACTTTACCAGAAACAGTAATTCAACAATTAAAATTGCTTTTCACTGAAAGAGAAAAAGTAATGAAATCATTTAAAATTTTTGAAGGGACAAAAGAGAATGCTGATTTTACACCAAAACAAGTTTATCAATCAATTAAAGGAATAAATAATAAAACAGTGAAGTTTTTAAAAGCAACATTAAAATCTATTGAGAAGGAAATGAAAGCAATAATATGTAATCATTTTGAATTGAAAAAACAATTTGAGTTGATTAAAAGTGTTCCTGGCATTGGAGATAAAACGGCTATCTATATGCTAATTGTTACAAGAGGCTTTACAGCATTTGATAATGCCAGAAAATTGGCTTGTTACGCTGGAACCGCACCTTTTGAACATACATCGGGTTCGAGTATAAAAGGACGAACCAAAGTCAATCATATGGCAGATAAAAAAATGAAATCAATATTACAAATGTGTGCTTTAACAGCGGTAAAACACGATCCGCAACTCAAAGAATATTATGAAAGAAAAAAAGGAGAAGGCAAAAATGCTATGTTAGTCTTAAACAATGTAAAATGCAAAATAATAGGACGTGTTTTCTCTGTAATTAACAGACAAACACCATATATAAATACATATAAATTTGCCTGTTAATATTTTAAAATTATTTGTTTTTTATCATAGAATGCGCTACTTCGGTAGCTAGCTTCCATCCTTCACGCAATAACGCCGGAACAATTCAACTTTATTTTCTTTACAAAACAACTTATTTCTTACAAAAAAATTGTACTTTGGTTTTATGAAAGTACTACAATTCCCATTAGCAAGAATTACGTTAGCCTTTATCGCAGGAATATTGCTTGCCTATTTTCTAAAACCTAGTCTTCCAATTGTGTTTGTTTTTCTTTCTATAAATGCTCTGGGTTTTATCGGAACTTATTTTTCATTCCAAACAAATACAAAACTCGAATTACTTTTTGGACTAGCAACGTACCTCCTAGCCTTTTCCATCGGAGTCACAACACAAACTTTCCACACTGAATCCCTCCAAAAAAACAATTACACGCATTACAAAAACTGTTTCGAAAACACACACACCTTCACACTCACATTAAGAGAAAAAATAAAAAGTTCAAATTCAAATGTGCGCTACATTGCTTTATTGAATTCTATTGATCAAGAAAAATTTTCGGGCCGAATTATAATAAATATCAGCAAAGACAGCCTAAAACATTCTTTCTTAATTGGAAATCAATTAAAAATCAAGACTTCTTTATATAAAAACACTCCACAGAAAAACCCCAACCAATTCGATTACCAGAAATACCTCGAAAACAAACAAATTTATGCACAACTCTATGCTGAACCAAATGAAATACAACTCAATCCAGAAATAGTCAAAGACATTTGGTATTATACTGCACTACTAAGAACACAAATTATTCAAAAATTAGAAAAAAATAATTTCAGTAATAAAGAACTAAATGTTGCAATAGCACTCATTTTGGGACAGCAACAAGACATTGACCCACAAATTAATAAAGATTATCAGTATGCTGGAGCCGTACATATTTTATCCGTTTCGGGATTACACATTGGTTTTATAGTACTGTTCCTTTCCTTATTACTAAAACCTTTTCCAAATACCAAAAAGGGAGCTTTCTTAAAATTAATAATAACACTTCTGGTTTTATCTCTTTTCGGAATTTTGGCAGGACTTGCACCTTCGGTAATCCGATCTGTAACCATGTTTTCGTTTGTTGCAATAGGACATTATTTGAGAAGAAGTGTAAATATTTATCATACATTACTCGTTTCCATTTTGCTCATTTTATTATTTCAGCCCTCTTTTTTATTCGACGTTGGTTTTCAATTAAGTTATGTAGCATTGTTTTTTATTGTTTGGCTAAAGCCTTTATTGTCCAATCTTTGGAAACCAAAAAACATAATAACAAACTACTTTTGGGACATTCTAACCGTTTCATTTGCGGCACAAATTGGCACTTTACCCCTCAGCATATTTTACTTTCATCAATTTCCTGGATTATTCTTTGTTACCAATATAATTGTTATTCCACTACTGGGTTTCATTATGAGTCTGGGGGTTTTAGTTATGTTACTAGCGGCATTCAATTGGGTTCCTTTTTACCCAGCAAAAGCTTTAGAAATAAGTATTCTTTATCTCGACAAAATTATTGGTTCCATTGCTTCATTGGAACAATTCATTATAAAAGACATTCCATTAAACACTTATTTTTTAATCAGCAGTTATTTAGCAATTATTACAATTAGCATCGCATTCGAACAAAAACGTTTTAAAAATCTGATTTGGGTACTAATGGCTGTTATTATGCTACAACTTTCAGCACTAAAGACAAAGTGGGAGGTTCAAAATCAAACTGAGTTCATAGTTTTAAACACCTCCAAAAACACTCAACTCTTGGAACGAAACGGGGATAAAGTAGTACTATATGCAAATGACAGTATTTTGAGCAATATTAAAAAAAACACCCTTTTATCATCCTATCTGACAGGCAATTTCAGTTCATTACTTCATAAAAACAAGTTGAAAAATCTTTTTTATTATAAAGAAAACAAAATACTTTTGATAGACAGTTCGAAGGCGTATCCAACCTCTGTTCATCCCGATATTTTAATCGTAACACAATCTCCAAAAATTAATTTTGAACGAATGTTGCGTATTATTAAACCCAAAATAGTCGTGACAGATGCATCGAATTACAAATCAATTCAAAGAATATGGAAAACGAGTTGTTCCCAACAAAAAATCCCTTTTCACGCTACAAGTGAAAAGGGATTCTATAAAATTAATTAATCGTATTCTTTTATGCTTTTTTAGATTTTTTAGCTTTTGTAGGTTGCGAACTCAAAACAGGTTTTTTTACAAAAGGATCTGCTACAGCCAACCAAGCAGTAGGGCCTCCAGCCACATAACCAGTACTCCCTAAACCTTCAAAATTAACTTTTCCATCCTTAACAGTGGCATTTGCAAAATAAACTGTTGGAAATCCTTGTATCCCAAAGGCTTGTTGCAGCTCGCCATTTTGCTTCTTAATCTCATCCGTTTGAGTCGTTCTTCTAGGATAATCTAATTCTACCAGAATAACACTTTCTTTAGCCCATTTGCTAAACTCGGGTGTTTTGAGCACTTCGTTTTGCAATCGAATACACCAACCACACCAATCACTACCCGTAAAAAATAGCATTAATGGTTTTTTTTCTTTACCCGAAACTTGGATAGCTTCTTTCACATCTGTGTACCATTTTAATTCCTGAGCTTGTGTTACACTTAAACCAAAAAAGAATAATGTTATTAAAAATATTTTTTTCATTTGTTATTTTATTGATTATTTAACGAGATCAAAATAGGCAAAATAAATAAATCATATATTTCAAAAACTTATCTGCCTTTTTCATTTACAAAACTAAACAAAAATAATACCAAAAATTGTCGGCTACTTTACTTCTTGCATTAATTTTTTTACCAATGGGGAAATTACTATCAAAACTACTCCTGCTATCAATGCATAAATACCCAATTGTTTGTATCCGTCTGCATATACATTTAATTTTTCAAGATTAGTAGCATGCTCTGATGCCTCGGCAATATTCGCTCCAAGCAATCCTGCAAAATACTGTCCATAAGCACTTGCCAGAAACCACATTCCCATGATTACAGCTTGAGTTTTCAGAGGCGAAAGTTTTGTCATGGCAGACATCCCAATTGGCGATAAACAAAGTTCTCCAAAAGTGATAATAAACCACCCAAAAGTAAACAACCCCAAGGAAGTTCTTCCATCAGCTCCAGCAAAGAATTTAGTATAATAAAATATCCAAAAACCACCCGCTAGAAATAAAAAGGCTAATCCGAATTTAATAACGGTATTGGGTTCAATTTTTCTCTTAGCCATCCATAACCATACTAGTCCAACCAAAGCCGCAAATCCTATGACAAAGAAAGAATTGGCTGAATTATTTACTCCATTTGGACTCAATGGCACTCCAAGGATTGTGTTGTTTAAATTATTTACTGCAAAAAGACTTAAAGAACCGCCACTTTGTTCGAAAAATGCCCAAAAGAAAATAGAGAATATTATAAAAATCAAGGCGGCAAATAATTTTTTATTTTCGGCAGCTGAGAAATTTTTCATTTCATATAGCAAATACAAAATAGACGCTGGCCCAATAAACATCATAAAATAATCGGTGTAAACAGTATTGGCAACCATGATAATAATTACAGGAATGATCAATAATGAACCTAGATAAGTTATAATTTCAAAACGTTTTCTTTTCGAAGTTTCAACATCTGCCAAAGGAGATAGTCCAATTGTGCCTAGTGATTTTTGTGTTTGTGTAAATGTCAAAAGACTAATAATCATTACAATTGCAGCAAATCCAAAACCAACATTCCAACGAAGATGTTCTGGAACTATTGATTGCCACATAGAACCTTCGGCAACAGCGATACAAATATAGCCACCAATTAAAGCGCCCAGATTCACACCCATATAAAAGAATGAAAATCCAGCATCTCTTCTAGGGTCTCCTTCTTTGTACAATTGACCAACCATAGAAGAAATATTAGGCTTAAAAAAACCAGTACCAACAATAGTAAATCCAATACCTATGAAAAAATAATTTTTGGGATCAATAGAAAGAATTACGCTTCCAATAATCATTAAAATACCACCCCAAAAAAGTGATTTTCGCAAACCCAGAATTTTATCGGCAAACAAACCACCGATAAAAGTAAAAGCATATACCCAAGCTTGAGTTGCGCCATATTGTAAATTGGCAACTCTATCGTTCATGCCCAATTGACCAACCATAAACACCACCAACATCCCCCGCATTCCGTAAAAACAAAAACGCTCCCACATTTCACTAAAAAACAAATACCACAATTGTTTTGGATACTTTCCTTTGAAATTTTGAATTTGTTCTAAACTTAAATTTTGTTCCATTCTAATTTTTTTAGTAGATAAATAAAAAACATCATCTTCTTGATTGAATCAAATAGATGATGTTTTTTTTAATATTTTATTTTAAGAAATTATCGAACACCGTGCATCATTTTTTTCAAAAATGGTGTCAAGGCAAATAAAATCAATGCAGCAATACCTGTTAAGATTACAAATACCATAAAAAATTCAAATAAGTTATGAATTTCAAAACCAGCAAAAATTGGATTATGATTCATAATTTGATTTGTATCTAATAACTGGACTTGTTCTGGAGTAAGTGTTACTTTTTTATCTAATACTGCTTGCAAATCGATTCCTAATTCCTTTGCTTTATTAAATTTATCACCTGTAGCTGGTAATATTGAACCTAAAGTTCCTGCCAATGCATATCCAGAGGCATTCGACAAGAAAAACACCCCATACAATAATGATGAAAAACGTTTTGGAGATAATTTCCCAACTAAAGATAAACCAATTGGAGACAAGCACAACTCCGCACAAGTATTCAATAAATACAAAAGAATTAACCATTTAATGGCTAATAATCCGGAAGTTCCTAAATCTTTTACTTGAGTAGCAATCATATAGAAACTTACTGCAATCAATAATAATCCCAAAGCTAATTTTACAGGAGAAATAGGTTCTTTGTCATTTGCTCTCAATTTATCCCACAACATACTGAATGGAACCGCTAAAGCAACAACGAATAATCCGTTGAAAATTTGCACCATTGAAGCGGGCATTGCCCATCCAAAAAAGTTTCTATCCGTTTGATTATCTGCAATAAATGTCAAGGATGAACCAGCTTGTTCAAAAGCTGCCCAGAAGAAAATGATAAAGAATGAAATAATATATATTACTATAATTCGATCTCGCTCAACTTTTGTCAAAGAACTATCTGAAAGAATTAAACCTGCTAGTGTAATACCACTTGCATATATAATTGGATAAATAATAGTTTTTACAACATTAGTTCCATCTACTGAAAAATGAAATAATAAAAACATACCAATAAAAGCAACAACTGATAAAATTAAAGCCGTTGGTGTAAATACTGCATTCTGGGCCTCACCTTCTTCATAATCTGAAGATTCATTTTTAGACGGCAATCCTCCTAATGGTTTTCCTTCGGGAGTAACTACATATTTATTTTTTAAGAAATAAAACACTAATGTTCCGATAAGCATTGCAATTGCTGCCGCAAGGAATCCCCATTTGAAAGCATGAATGTCTCTAATACCTCCTGAACTTTTCACATCTCCTACTAATGGACAAATAAATTGACCCAAAAATGCTCCTAAGTTGATTCCCATATAGAAAATAGTAAAAGCAGTATCCAATTTGCTTTTTTCTTGTTTTGGATACAAACTCCCCACCATACTTGAAATGTTTGGTTTAAAAAAACCGTTACCAAAAATAATTATTCCTAATCCAGAATACATTATAGTGGTTGCTAAACCTAAATTTTCACCAAAAACACTGGCACTTGCAAACAATAATAATTGCCCAACAGCCATCATCAAACCACCAAGCATAATACAATTTCTATTTCCGAAAAAACGATCTGAAATAAATCCACCCAACATTGGTGTCAAATAGCAAAGTCCCAGAAAACCTCCATAAATCAAAGAAGCATCCTCTTCTTTCATCATTAAGGAATTTACAAGAAAAAGAACCAATAAAGTTCGCATTCCATAAAAGTTGAACCGTTCCCACATTTCGGTTCCAAATAATACCCAAAGTCCTTTTGGATGTGCTGTTTTCGATTGAGTTTCTGTCATTTTTTTGTTTTGGTTTTGATTTGGTATTTGAGTTGAATTATAAATTCTCTTTAATAAAATTAGTCATTTTATTATACAATTGAATCCTTGTTTTTCCACCATATATACCATGATTTTTATCTGGATATATCTGAGAATCAAATTGTTTATTGGCTTGAATCAACGCTTCCATCATTTGCATTGAATTTTGAACGTGTACATTATCGTCAGCAGATCCGTGTATCAATAAGAACTTTCCTTTTAATTTATCAACATGGTTTATTGGTGAATTCATATCATATCCACTTGCATTCTCTTGTGGAGTTTGCATGTATCGTTCCGTATAAATACTATCATAAAAACGCCAGTTGGTAACAGGTGCAACAGCAATTGCCATTTTAAATACGTCAGCTCCTTGAAAAATACAGTTGGATGCCATAAAACCTCCATAAGACCAACCAAAAATACCAATTCTTGATTTATCAACATAAGGATAATTACCGATTACTTTTGCAGCATCAATTTGGTCTTCGACTTCGTACTTTCCTAATTCTTTTTGGGTTACTTTCTTGAAATCTGCTCCTTTAAAACCAGTTCCACGACCGTCAACACAAGCAACAATGTACCCCTGCTGTGCCAACATCATGAACCAATACTCATTTGAACTACCCCATTGATTAACCACTTGTTGTGAACCTGGCCCTGAATACTGAAACATAAATACAGGATATTTCTTTGAAGCATCAAAATCTTTTGGCTTCATGATCCAAGCATTAAGCTCATTCCCTTTTTCAGTTTTTAAAACAAAAAACTCTTTAGATGGCAAATTATATCCTTTCAATTTTGCAATCAGATCCTGATTATTTTCGATAACTTGGATTTCTTTACCTGCCTTTGAGTCATTTAAAGTATAAATTGTTGGTTGGGAAGCGCTAGAAAATGTATTAATGTAATATTGAAAATTAGGACTAAAAGTTGCTGAATTTCCACCGATATTTTTAGACAAACGCACTTTGTTTTTCCCGTTTAATCCTATTTTATATACATCTCTGTTGATAGAACCATTTTCTGTAGATTGGTAAAAAACCGTTTTTGTTTTTTCGTCGAAACCATAGTATGAAGTCACCTCCCAGTTTCCTTTTGTTACTTGATTTTTAAGTTTTCCAGTTTTATCATATACATAAATATGATTAAATCCATCTTTTTCGCTGGTCCAGATAAAGCTATTGTCTTCTAAAAATGTTAAATTATCTGTAACATCAATGTATGCTTTGTCTTTTTCATTCATAACTACTTTTTTTGTAGCGGTTGTACCATCAACAAATAAGAGATCCAAATTATCTTGGTGGCGGTTCAAAACTTGAACGGACAAAACATTAGACTCATTTGTCCATTTTAACCTTGCAATATAAAAATCAGTATAGTTATTCAGGTCAACTTTTTTAGTAGTGCTTTTTGCAACATCGTATATATGCAATGAAACTAAAGAATTTTTTTCTCCTGCTTTTGGATATTTAAAAGTTTCAATCGTTGGGTATAAACTTTTTTGAAAAACCGACATGGAAAATTCAGGCACTTCACTTTCGTCAAAACGAATATAGGCTAATTTTTGGCTGTCTTTACTCCAATCAAAAGCTCTTACAAAAGCATATTCTTCTTCATAAACCCAATCCGTGATACCATTAATGATTGCATTCTTTTTTCCATCAGCAGTAATTGAAGTTGATTTTTTTGAAGCCAAATCATAAACATATAAATTATTTTCTTTAGCATAAGCTATTTTTGCACCATCTGGAGAAAAAGTTGGCTCTTGTACCTGAAAATCAAACAACTTTACTAATTTTTTGGCAGTAATATCATATAAAAAATAATCTGCTGTAAAAGAATGACGAAAAATTTGTTTTGAATTAGAAGCAATTAAAATCTTTTTTTCAGAAGCATCAAAAGTATAACTGTCTATTCCATCTGCTAGTTCTTTATATCCTTTTGTATCGATTAGGTTCGACACCTTTTTGAGCGTAGCAAAATCATATAGGTCTATTTGCATACTCTTTGACGATCTATCAAAATTCAACACAGTGTATTGATTTGTATTTTTCATCGATTGAAGTTCATCCATTCCTTTGGAGCGAAAAGAACCCGTAAATATTTCTTCAACAGTAACTTTTTGTTGACCAAAAACAGTAAAACATAAAAAAAGAAGTAACGCAGTAATCGTATTCGAATTCATATAGAGATAATGTTTATTTTCCTTTAGGAATAAGTAAATCACATATTTTAAACTTGTTCTAAGAATAAATTTAAAGACATATACAATTCACAATATAGATTAAGTTATAAAAGTCACAATTTTAGTGAAATTTTTAGAAATAATACACTTTTGCACTGTTAAATGTTATAATTAAATATTTTTAACATTCTAAATGAAAGTTTATCATCTTTTGAATATACTACACACATACTTCTTATAAAATAAGCTATTTTTAATATATTCTGATAGAAATTAAATATTATAACTAGAAATTAAATATCCCAATTTAAATACAAAAATCTAAAAAACACAACTTTAAAAATCCAATTGTATTAAAAAAGCAATACCATGGATTGCTTATCTTTGTCTCATTAAAGTTATAACAATTACTATATGATAGACGCTATTGCTGGATTTTCAAAATTATCCAAAGAAGAAAAAATAAACTGGATTGCCAAAAACTATTTTTCAACTCCAAGTGAGGCTATAGCATTGCTAAAAAATTATTGGAATTTAGATGAAAAAATTCAAAAACTACATGACGAATTCATCGAAAACACAATTTCAAATTTTTACATCCCCTTAGGTGTTGCGCCAAATTTTCTAATTAATGGAAAATACAGTACGATTCCAATGGCCATTGAAGAAAGTTCGGTAGTGGCTGCAGCTTCAAAAGCAGCAAAATTTTGGTCCACTCGAGGCGGCTTCAAAACAACCGTTTTAAATACAGAGAAAATTGGTCAAGTGCATTTTATTTATCAAGGAGACAAGTCCAAATTGGAATTGTTCTTCATTCAATTCAAACAGAAATTTTTTGAAGCCACAGAAAATATAACTAAAAATATGCAGAAAAGAGGTGGCGGAATTTTAGACATTGTACTAAAAGACAAAACCAATTTAATTCCAAATTACTTCCAACTGCATGCTACTTTTGAAACTAAAGATAGCATGGGTGCAAACTTCATTAATTCTTGCTTGGAGCAATTTGCCAAAACATTAAAAGAAGAAGCTTTGACTTTCGAATTGTTTTCGGAGGAAGAGAAAAACATACAAGTGGTTATGAGCATCCTTTCCAATTATGTTCCAAATTGTATAGTAAGAGCCGAAGTTTCTTGCCCTGTTGCAGAATTAGCCGAAAAACACATTGAAAACCCACAAGAATTCGCCGAAAAATTTATTCAAGCTGTTCAAATTGCCGAAGTAGAACCCTATCGTGCAGTCACGCATAATAAAGGAATCATGAACGGAATTGATGCCGTTGTTCTTGCTACAGGAAACGATTTTAGAGCAGTTGAAGCTGGAATACACGCTTATGCTTCAAGAAATGGAAGCTATTCTAGTTTATCGCATGCCAAAATAGAAAATGGTATTTTTAGTTTTTGGTTGGAAGTTCCCTTGGCTTTAGGAACCGTTGGTGGATTAACTTCTCTGCATCCTTTGGTTAAATTGTCTTTAGAAATGCTCGAAAAACCTTCAGCCAAAGAATTAATGCAAATTGTAGCCGTAGCAGGTTTAGCCCAAAACTTTGCCGCCTTGCGTTCCTTGACTACCACGGGAATTCAAGATGGACATATGAAAATGCATTTAAACAACATCTTAAATCAATTTGAAGCTACTGATACCGAACGCATTTTTATCAAAAAACATTTCAAACACCATGTTGTTTCCCATAGTGCAGTTGTCGATTATATTGAAAATTTGAGGAAAAACACATAAATAAAAGTTAGCCTTTATTTGGATAAAAAAACCTGGAACGAGGCAAAATATAAAAGATGAAAAAAAGATTTTATAGCAATGGTAAACTTTTGATAACAGGAGAATATTTGGTTCTTGATGGTGCAAAAGCCTTTGCACTTCCAACAAAATTTGGACAAGACTTAATTATTGAAGAAAATTCAAGTCAAGAAATTTCCTGGACAAGCTATGACGCAGACGGAAGTATTTGGTTTGAAGAAAAAATATCCTTTTCAGAAATCACATCATCAATTCGTACCGAAAAAGAATCTATCAAAAACACATTAATTTCAATTTTGAGTGAAGCTCACTTATTAAATCCAAATACAATTTCCAATTCAGATGGGTTTTGTGTTTCTACAACATTAAGCTTTCCAAGAAAATGGGGTTTAGGAACCTCATCTACACTTATAAATAATATAGCTCAATGGTTTAAAATAAATGCCTTCACGCTGCTTAAAAACAGTTTTGGAGGTAGCGGATATGATATTGCTTGCGCTCAAAACGACTTTCCTATTGTATATCAACTTGTACAAGAAAAACCAGTTGTCAAAAAAGTAATATTCAATCCAAGTTTCACAAAAAATATTTACTTTATTTATCTCAATCAAAAGCAAAACAGCAAAAGCGCTATTGCTTCTTATAAAGAGAAAAAAAACAATTTAGAATCTCAAAAAAAAACTATTAATCAAATAACCGAAACAATTTTAAATACAAAAAACGAAAATATTTTTGCAGAAGCGTTAGAAAGACACGAAAAAGAATTGAGTTCTGTTCTAGAAACAAAAACGGTCAAAGAATCTTTATTTCCAGATTTTACAGGAACTATAAAAAGTCTTGGAGCATGGGGAGGAGATTTCGTGATGGTTATTTCTAAAGAAAACCCTAGTTCTTATTTTTTTGATAAAGGATTTGAAACCATTATTCCATACGAAGAAATGATATTATAAATAAAATCTAAAAACAAAAAACCCGATACTTGCAGTTTATAAGTATCGGGTTTTTTATTTGGGAATATTACTGTTTAGTAATTAAACTCTTTTCTGTTATCTTTAATATCAGCACCTTCTTTTAAAGCAGGCAATACTCTATTAGCATCTGATGCGCTTTGAGCTTTCAATTTAGCAACATTATCAGCATAACTTTTCAACGCTGGAGCTTTCACAGTACTAGTGTTTTTCACTACATATACCCCAGTTACTCCTTCAATTGGAGCCGAAAGTTTATTGGCAGCTAATGCAAAAGCATTCCCTACAACTCTTGGTTCTTGACCAACACCACCCGTTAATACTGGATTTTCTAATGTTACATTATTCGCTTGTTGCACAGAAGATCCTGTTGCTTTCGCAATCGCTTCCAATGAACTTCCACTCATTTTAGCTTTTAAAATCTCTGCTTTTTTCTTGTTTTTAAGAATAGACTCAACGTAAGGTCTTGCCTGATCTACAGGAACCAATCCTGAATTATCAATAGATTTTACTTTTGCGATTACGTGACCTAAATTGGCTACTTCAAATCTTTTTGTAGCTCCTTCTTTAGAATCTTTTTCAAAAGCCCATCTAACGATAGTTCTTTGATTTCCTAATGAACCAAAATTTTCATCCATTGCTTTAACTGTAGCTTCTGGCGCAACAACTAGTCCCATTTCTTTGGCTGTTTTATCAAAGTCTTTTTCAGCAACATCCATCTCAAATTTAGTCGCTTGAGTAAATACTTTATCTGAAGTAGCTTCTGAAGCTTCGATTTTTTGAGCTACTGTTGCCAAACGAATTCCGTCTTGCTTATCTGTAATTTTAATGATATGAAAACCAAATTGAGTTTCAACAAGTCCTACTTTTCCAATACCATTATTGAAAACAAAATCATTAAACGGTTTTACCATTTGATTTGGTCCAAAATATCCTAAATCACCACCTTGCTGAGCAGAAGAATCATCAGAATTGGTAAATGCTAACATTAAGAAACTTTCTGGATTAGCATTAACTTGAGCCAAAATACTTTCTGCTTTTTCTTTAGCTTCTTCTTTGGTTCTTTTTTCTTTAGTGTTTGGTGTCTGAGAACCCTCATAACCAATTAATATATGACTTGCTTTTGCATTTACACCCGCTTTTCTACCTAAAGATTTTGAAATACAGTAGTATTTTCCAAAAACATAAGGTCCATAAACTGCTCCAGGAGCCAAGTTGTATAGTGCATCCGCATCAACCGCTGGCAAATCTTTTTTGGCAACATACGAAGAATCGTAAGGAACATCAGAGTTTGAATTTACAAACTCAATCACATTTTTAGTATTTTTAAATCCTGCCAAAGTATCATTTTTACCCGTTGCTTGATTGTAAACTACGCTTCCAGTCAATAAAGAATTAACTTTAGTTTTTACTTCGTTTACATCAGCTGGAGATGCTTTATCTTCAATTAAAACATATTCGATTTTACGAGTTTCATCAGACTTGAATTTTTTAGGACTCGCTTTCATGTAATCCACTATTTCTGCATCTGTAACTTTAACTTCACTATCTTTAATTGTAGAAAACAAAGCCGCAACATAAGAGAAGTTTACTTTATTGGAAGCTGTTTCGTAATTAAATTTCCCTTCACTTTCTGTTGTATAAATTCCAGATTTTACTAAAGTGCTATAAATTTGATATTTAGCATTTAATTCAGCATCTTTCTCTCTGTCTTTTAAATATTGAGCTTGTTCTGGATTAGATTTGAAATATTCTTTGAATTTTGCAACATCAAACATACCGGCAGCATTTAAGAACATTGGGTTTTTACCAATATTTTGATCCGCTTTAAGAACGTCCATGATGTGTTTCTCTCCAACTCTTAGGCCTAGTTTATCAAATTCTGCAGATAACAAAGCGATAGTCACCTCTTGATCCCATACTCTTCTAGACGCTTCAGTTGAAGTTATTCCTTGCCCACTTTTTTCAACATTGCTTACTTTTATTCTAAAGTCTTCAAATGCGATATCCTTTCCATTGATGCTTCCAACATCCTTAGAGCTTTTACCAAAATTTCCTTTCGTAAAAAGATCTTGAATTATAAATGAGAATAATGCTAGAGCAATAACTCCAATCATTATAGCGGAATGTTGTCTAATTTTTGATAAAACTGCCATTGTATATTATTGTTTATTTTAAAATTTTGTTTGCGAAAATACAATTATCTAATTAATAATTATAGAACTACTGTTTTTTTTTTGTTTTTTTTTAAATTAAAAAAAGAATCTTAGTCTTTGATCGTCATTTTAACCAATTCAATCTTCTTATTTGTTGCTTCTTCAATGGTGAAATGATAATTTTCGATCGTAATATTATCTCCTTTTTGAGGAATTTCCTTAGTAAAATCAACAATAAATCCTCCAAGCGTACCATAAGATTCACTTTCGGGTATCACTAATTTATAAGTCTGATTCAAATACTCTACATCAAAACGTGCTGAAAACAGATAAACACCATTTTCAAGTTCTTTTTCAACCAATTCTTCATCAGAATCATGTTCATCTTCTATTTCACCAAATAATTCTTCAACAATATCTTCAATGGTCAAAATTCCGGAAGTACCCCCATATTCATCCAGGACAACCGCAACACTTTTTCTTTTTTTGGTTAACAGACTCATTGCATCTTTCACATAAATCGCTTCAGGGATAAATTCTACAGGAATCACGATCTCTTTGATGCTGGATGGTTTTTTAAATAAATCAAAAGAATGCACATATCCTATAATATCGTCGAGTGAATTTTGATAAACAAGCATTTTTGAATAACCTGTCTCTATAAATAATTCTCTAAGTTCATTTAAGGATTCCGAAACATCTATAGCAGAAATCTCAGTCCTAGGCGTCATTACATCTCTTGCTTTTACTCCAGAAAAATCTAGTGCATTACGAAATATTTGTATTTCAGAATCTACCTCTTCATGATCTTCCACTGTACTCATTTGTTCCGTAATGTAATTACCGAGTTCTATTTTACTAAAATAAAGTTGTACCTGATCTCCTTCTGTTTTAAAAAATTTTTTCAATAAAAAATCTGAAATCCAAATCAAAAAAGTGGAAACAAAATAGAATAACCTATAAAAAAAATAAGCCGGAATGGCAAAAAATTTCATCAAGGAATTGGCGTAAATCTGAAAGAAAACCTTGGGAAGAAATTCGGCAGTTATTAAAACAATAAATGTAGAAATTACAATCTGAATTAATAAACTTGTAAAATCAGAAAAATGCCATTGCAGAAGAAGCAACCAACTCATTAACAAATTGCCCATAAAAAACCCGTAAACCACAAGCGCTATATTGTTTCCAATAAGCATGGCTGCAATGAATTTTGAAGGCTTCTCAGTAAGTTTGATTAAAATTTTAGAAAGAAAGTTGTCTTGTTTTTTTTCTAATTCTAAATATATTTTATTCGAAGATATGAATGCTATCTCCATTCCTGAAAAAAAAGCACATAGTATTAAACACAATATGATAATACTAATTTCCATTATCTATGATTGTTTATTTCGATCTTCAAATTTCTTGGCAAACTTCCTTCTAAAGAAAAACATAAAAATAGCGAGTCCTGCAATTATAAAACTCATCCAAGGGTTTTCAGTAGTATTCCATTTTGTAAATCCATCGTATAGAAAATAGATTCCAAATGCTAAATAAAGGTAAGAGGTATATTTTAAGAAATTCATGGTATTATTTTTTATTTTTATTATTCTGAAGACTCGATTTCGCCTTCTATTCGTTGCGAATTGACTATTTTAAAATCTTTGCTAAAATCAATTCCTTGCCCTGTCGAACCGCCTTTAATATCTGTCAATTTAAATTTTTTCTCGGTATAAAACCATTGATTTTTTTGATCAAAATACAACTGTTCGGTTTCGAGCATTTGACCAGCTTCTGAAGTAATTTTTACTTTTCCCTGTAAATCAATTATATTAGTTTGTTTATAAGAAACTGCGTAATTGGATCTGATAAATGTTTTTTTTCCTTTGTTATCATAAATTGTAACATCTACACCTTTTGGAAATTCAGTAAAAGCAAAATCAACATTAGCATAATCAAACATTTTTGGACTGATCAATACCGATTTTATGACTCCTGAATCTGTATATTTTAAGTTTACAAAATCAGCATCTCCGCTAGGTACAAATTCTGAATAATCATTTTTTTGAACTTCTTTAAAATTACTTTCACAACTCAAAAGCACACTAAAAAAGAGTGACATCAGCAAAAAGTGCAAAATACTTTTATTGAAAAAATTCATCATATACTATTAAAAAGGAAATCTTATTTTGTGCGGAAAAATTAATCTATTTTAGCCTGTCTAAACCATTTTTCACTTAGAGAGAAGCTCATAGCAAGAACAAAATAATTTTCTTGAATTAAGCCTTTTGCTGTAGTTCCTCTTTTCCCGTATTCTAACCCAATATTGATATTAGAAAAACCTCCCGATATTGGCAAGCCAAAACCTAAAGTCATTGCTTTTTCATCAATATCTTCAGATTTAACAGTCAATCCAGTTTTTGTATATTTTAATCCAGCTCTGTAAACAATCTTTTGATAATATTTAGAAAATACGTTGTAATTTGGAACATAAAACCCTCCTAAACTGTAGCTAGAATATGTACCATAAGTAACATTACTTGCAGAATTAAATTCATCTGTAAGTTTCCCTGCATTTTGAAAAACTATTTGAGAGCCTAGCAACCATTTTTTTGTTTTACCAACACCTAAACCAAAAGATATTTTTTCAGGAATGGTTAAATCAGTTCTGATTTCTTTTGGATCGGCAGGATCAATAATAGTTACATCAAAATTTGAATTAAAATTTACTGTAGACTTAGTTTGAGTATTTGTTGAAGCCAATCTACTTTGAGGGGAGAAAGTAAAACTACTATGTAAATTTATATTCTTATAAATTTTGTGTTTGTACATAACACCAAAATTTGACGCAAAACCTTTTAAATCCGCTTCATTTTTTTCTTGAGTACCAATAAATACACCTGTTATGAATTCTAAATTAGTATTACTTATTCTTCCAAAATTATATTGAATATCCGCTCCCACTACTAAGTTAGGAATAACGGTATATCCTAATGAAAAGAATGCCTTATTCAAACCACCAGTTCCTTTTAGCACGTTATTAACACCATCAGGACTTGAGTTTATTGATTGAATATTATAACCAACTGAAGTATATGGTAACAATCCAAATCCTACTCCCATTTTACCTAAAGGCACTGAAACTGCAATATAATCAAGAGCTGTTCTTTGCGCTTTCTCCGTTTTGGTATCTGTTTTTAACCCCGTAGAAGTGTAGTTACCACCTATCGTGAAAGTTGTAAATTTTAAACTTGCAAAACTCGCAGGATTCAAAATATTTATATGGAGACTATCTTGCTCAACACTAAGCCCTGCCATAGAACGATTCTCAAGATTTCCTTTAAATCTAGATTCTCCAATTCCGAAAAAAGAATAAGGAGAAGCAGAACCAGTTTGAGCGTTAGATACTAGTGAGATAAAGAAACAGGCTGCAACTATAATTTTTTTAATCATTTTTGATTTTATATTGAAAAATTTGGTTCAAACTCTCTAATAGGAAATTTGAATTGGCAAATATGGTATTTTTTAATCGTTTAGCCAAAAATTCTGTGTCTCCACCCGTTAAAATTATTATAAAATTTGAGTATCGAGCACTATATTCATCGACAAAACCATTAATTTCATAGACCAATCCATTTACAACTCCAGAATGAATAGATTCTGCTGTAGAATTTCCAATCATATCTTTTGGTTCTACGAATGTTAACAACGGGAGTTTTTCAGTAAAATTATGTAATGATTCATACCGTAATCGCAAACCAGGAGAGATCGCTCCACCATGATATACATCGTTTTGATCTACAAAATCATAAGTAATACAGGTACCTGCATCAATAATCAATCTATTTTTCCCTTGAAACTGTAAAGTTGCTCCAGCTGCCAAAACCATTCTGTCTATCCCTAAAGTTTTTGGTGTAGCATAATTATTTGCAAATGGAAAAACATCTTCGTGCGTAACGAACCATACAATTAGTTCTTTTTCGAAGTCTAAAAACATTTCTTTTCCCATTTTTCCAACAGAAGCTACTACCAAATGTGTAATTGCCTTGTATTTTTCTAAAATAAATGTAATTTTTTTAAGTATTTCATTATTAGAAAAAACAAAACTCTCCAAAGCCTTATAGTCCTCAAAAACAGCTGCTTTTATTCTTGTATTTCCAACATCGATGGTTAATATCATAGTTATTTTTTTAAAAATGCTAAGGTACGAATAGATTTTTTTAAAAAAATGTATTGTTTAATTTAAAAAAGATATTATATTTGCACCCGCAATAAGCACGGTACCTTAGCTCAGATGGTAGAGCAATGGACTGAAAATCCATGTGTCCCTGGTTCGATCCCTGGAGGTACCACGAAACCCACTCAAACGAGTGGGTTTTTTGTTTTGTACACATTATTATTCATCTTCTAATTGGGTTGATTTCAAAAAGGAAGACAGGTAAAAAATAAGATTTTTTACCTAAAATTACTCCAACCCAAGAAACTATTCAAAAAGACAAAAAACACCATATCCTTTTGTTTTGAAAAAATATTTAAAAAACAGTCATTGTCATTTTAACAAGGAATTAGTAATTTCAAAATTATTTACATTACTATTTATTAATTCCATTAATTAACGAAACAAAAAATACTTTGTTTTCAGGCATCACCATACTAGTCTGTTACACCATCCAAATTTTCACATAAGTGAATCAATTCTGTTGAAATTTTAGTTACAAAAAAATGTTTGATTTAATTGGTATTTGTTAAAATTTTTATATATTTATCCGATAATCGATAAAATGCAGCATTTTGACGATTATTTGTGATTAATGCAAATAAAGATATTTGCTTGATAAAAGATAAAATATGACCCCCATTTTACTTAATCAGCTTAGAAGTTCTATCACTTCACCATTGATTTCAATTTTTTGTAAAAAGTTTGAAGAGAATGAAACATTGCTTAGAAAATCGATTGACACTAGTATATGTACTGTGTTAATAGGACTTGACAACGTCATTAAAACCAATTCTTTGTTTCTCAAAATTATTGACTCCATTTCAAACTCCGAATTCTATAATTCTATTGAATATGAAAACGGCAAACTATCATCCATAAATTACTCCTTTGAACACGAAGGTAACATACCTCTAAATTTAATTTTTTCAATCAAAAAAGGAAGAATCTCAGAAATGATTTCTAACGAAATAGGAATTAAAAGCGAGACTGCTATTTCTATTTTAAATTTTGCAGTTATGCTTATTTTATGCCATTTTAAAAATGAAAAGCAAAAAGAAAAAAACATTCAATTTTCTCTACACGCAGAAAAAACAAGTATAATAAGTACTTTACCTGAAGGCATTCGAATTATGCTTGGTTATTCGAATTTTAAATGTGAGGAAGAAATTTTAAACACAACAAATCCATTATTACAATCTAAATATAAAAACAAATTTTTAAGCAAAATTTTTAACTTATAGTTCCTTAAACCTAGAATCCGAATTAAAAATCTACTACATCTGAATTCTTCTTCAAAAACAGTACGTGAGCTCTTTTTTTTATTGAATAATTCAGTTTCGTTATATAGTCAAATGTGGATTTTGGATAAACTATTATAAACAAAAAAAAGTATAGTATCTCAATAAACACTATACCTTTTTGCTTTTTTAAAAGAGGTTAATTCAAATTAAAAATTATTTTTCTTGTATCCATTCATTAATTTTATTTTCTAATAACGCCAACGGCAAAACACCTGATTCTAATACTTTTTCATGGAATTTTTTGATGTCAAATTGAGCTCCCATTTTTGTTTCTGCTTTTTTACGCAATTCCATAATTTTCAATTGCCCAATTTTATATGACAAAGCTTGACCTGGAATTGCCATATATCTTTCAATTTCTGTAGTGATACTTTCTCTACTTTCAGCTTCATGAGCTAGTGAATACGCTATGGCTTGTTCTCTAGTCCATCCTTTGTTGTGCATTCCTGTATCTACCACCAATCGAACAGCTCTGTGCATTTCATTGCCCAACATTCCAAAATATTGATATGGATCTTGATACAATCCTAATTCTTTTCCTAAACTCTCTGTATATAATGCCCAGCCTTCACCATAGGCGCCAAACCAAGCGAACTTTCTAAAATCAGGTAAAGCTGCATTTTCTTGTTGTAAGGAAATCTGAAAATGATGCCCAGGAATAGCTTCATGCAAGAATAAATCTTCGTCGCCATAAACATTATACTCTGTTACATTTGGAACAGGAACATAAAAAATACCTGGTCGGGTTCCATCTGCAGATCCTTGATTGTATTCAGCACTTGCTGTTTTTTCTCTAAAAGCTTCTGTTCTTCTAATTTCAAATTTGGATTGTGGCTGCAAAGAAAAAAGCTTGTCAACGTTTGGTTTTATTTTGGTATAAATCCTTTCAAAATTTGCAATTACTTCTTCTGGTTTATGAAATGGTTTTAACTCTTTTTTATTTCTTACTTCATCAAAAAAGGCCAATAAAGTCCCTTTAAAGCCAACTTGCTTTTTGACTTTTTCCATTTCTATTGTCAAACGCGCTACTTCTTTCAGACCAAGTTCGTGAATTTCTTCAGGGGTCATTTCAGTAGTAGTCCATTGTTTTACATATGCTTTATAAAGTTCTTTTCCAAAAGACAAACTGCCTATTCCACTGGTTGATCTAGAAGCAGGAAGGTATTCATTTTTTAAGAAGTCAGTCATTTTTTTATACTGAGGAATTAACTTTTCATTAATTGCTGTAGTATATTTTGCAGTCAAATCTTTTTTCACAGCGTCACTAAAAGAAGTTGGCATTAATTTTATAGAAGAATAAAATAAATTGTCTTCTATTTTTGCCGTTGGCATGTCTGCAAATAGTGGAATTACTTTTAGGGTTAAAGCTTTTGGCAAAACGGCACCTTCTTTCATTCCTTTTTTCATATACACCATTGCCGAATCAATCCAAACAGCATACTTGTCCATTCTTTTTAAGAAATTGGCATAATCTTTTTCAGTTTTAAAAGGTTGAGCAGAGGTCCCTCCTGCGTATTGCCCCATCGTAACTTGAGTTCCCCAGAATTGATGGATAGGCATTAAGTTTGAAGGTTGTTTCAATACTAGTTTCCCAACTTGAATTTCCCATTTCATAATTTCGAAACTATTTTTCTCTTCTTTTGAAAGAGTCGTTTGGTCTATTTTGTCCAATGCTGTTTCGTACTTATTAAAAAAAGTTGCTTGTGTTTTTCTATAAGAATCGGTCATTTCAAATTGCAACTGATCATTGTATGCTGATTGGCCATTTTGAGTAGCTCCCAAAGGATCCAAAGCGTTTTTATCGTCAAAATAACTTTTAGTCAAAGCCGTGAAATCTTGCTTATTTTCATTCGATTTACAATTTGTCAATACAATTGACACAACAATTGCAAACAAAAAAATGTAGGTTTTTCTCATAATTGGGTTTTATTAATAGGTTGTAAATCTAACTAAAAGTGATTTTTTGGGGTGTTAATTAAATCTTAAACTATCCGTGATAGACTCTGGAAGCCATGATCTTATTTTCTTTAACAACAAGCACTTCGGCAACCAGCATGTCTTCTTCATTTTCGACGGTACGAACATATTCCATAAAAACACGATCTGCATTGGCCGTAAGCGAAGTTACTTTATAATGTAATGTTGGCAAACGATCAAAAGCATCTTGCCACCAAGCCCGTAAAGCTTCTTTGCCAGTAACCAATCCTTGGGTTTCAGGTTGACGAATTTTTAATTTTGGACTAAAATGGGCTGCCTCGTCATCGTATAATGAAAGTAACTGTTCTAAGTTATGATTGTTAAAAGCGTCAAACCATTTAAAGGCGATAGATTGTAATTTTTCTGGTGTCATTCTGGTTATTTTTTAATTAAAAAATCCCTTTACATTTGAAGTGAAAGGGATTTGAGATTTTTATTAGAAAAAAGTTTTATACGTTCTTCAGATTAATAATTTCTTGATCTGTGAGCAGCCTCCAATTTCCTCTTGGTAAATTCTTCTTGGTTAAACCTGCAAAAGCTACACGGTCAATTCTTAAAACGTCATAACTGAAATTTTCAAAAATAGCACGAACCACTTTTACGTTTGCCGATCTTAATTGAATTCCGATTTCGCTTTTTGCTTCACCATCAATATAGCTAACATCTTCAACATAAACTCTATGTCCATCAAGAACAAGTCCTTTGTTTATTTTTTCTAAATCTTCAAACTTCAAATTTTTGTCTAAAGAAACTTGATATATTTTGGATGATTTTTGACTCGGCAAAGTAAATTTACGAATCATATCGGTATCATTTGTAAACAACAAAAGTCCCGTTGTGTTTTTGTCCATTCTGCCTATTGGAGCAATTTTTGAAGTGGTAGAACCTTTTACAAGTTCTAAAACATTTCTGTATTCTTGACCTTCATCAAGTGCAGTAGTAAAATTTTTGGGCTTGTTTAATAAGATGTAAACTTTTTTCTCTGGAGTCAAAACCACTCCGTCAAAATTCACAACATCTCCAGGTTTTACCATATATCCCATTTCTACAACTGGAATTCCATTTACTTTTACATTTCCGGATTGAATGTAAATATCGGCATCACGTCTTGAACAAGTCCCAGAATTTGAGATGTATTTATTCAAACGAATTTCGTCTTTTGCTTTAGGTCTTTTAGGCGCTTGATTCGGTTTTTTCTCTACTTTATCAGTAGTATCGGCAACTTTAACAATTGTTTTTACTTTTTTTGGCCCTTGTGCCCTTTTTTGCATCGCAGGTTTTGGCTTATTTGAACTAGGTCTAGAGCTGTTTGCTCTTGGTCCACTTCCTCTATTATTGCCGTCCTTATTGTTCATAATATTCTATAATTTGTGCAAAGATACTATTTATATCATTGAGAAACGATTTTTGGCAATTAGAAAAAGCTAACTATCTAATTAAATGCGTTTTAATTTAGTGAGTAAAAATAAAATAGGGTGGTTTGCTTTTAAGAATCCTTATTATATAGCCATCAATACTTTTTTACCATGCCACAAAACACTTGGATTTATTAAGACTATACAAAAAACACCTGCTACAATTATGAATTTCAAAACGTTGTGAAGCACAACATATTGTTCTTTGGTGTTCCATTTCCATAAATAGAGTAAGAAGAAAATGAGAACAATAAAACAACAGTAAAAATAAATATCCATATACCCAACATCGTATACATCGATTAAGAAATATACTGGGAAGATGGTCATTATAGTTAAAATCGTTATTATTCTTTTTGAAAATTCTTCTCCATAAATAATAGGAATGGTTTTGTAATCATTGGCCAAATCACCTTTTATATTCTCAAGATCTTTAATCATTTCCCGAATTAAAATCAAAAGGAACAAGAATGTAGCATGAGAAAGAATAACGGCAAGTTTACCACTATTGTTTTCTATTTCATACAAAGGCATTTTTAAATAATAGTAAAGTAGAATTCCAAAAAAAGGTAAAACAGCCAAAAAAGCAGCCATTAAATTTCCAATAAGAGGGTATTTTTTTATTTTATGCGAATAAAACCAAATCAAGAAAATATAAACAGAAAAAAATAAAACTGCCCTAAATGAGACAAAAAAAGCAATCACCGCTACAAAAAAATTAAGACTAAAATAGACTCGAAGTTTTGTTCTCTGACTTACCAAACGATCCAAATGTGATTTATTCGGTCGATTAATTAAGTCTTTTTTACTGTCATAAAAGCTGTTGATAATGTATCCTGACGCAATGGTTAAACTAGAGGCCAAGACTATTATAAAAAGGTGGAAGTCTAAAAGCACTGCCAAGGCCCTTTTTTCTGGAGCCAAAATAAATATTGCCGAAAGATACTGCGCTAAAGCAATAATAGGAATATTATAACCTCTTACTACAGAGAACAAACTGAACATTTTTAATAGAAAAAGTTTATTCTGCCTGCTTAACATGGAGTAGGTTTAAGGTTTATGAGTTGTGATTTTGTATTTAAAAAAAGTAAATTAAAATTGATAAACCACCTCAAGTTTGAAATCTTTCAAAGATGCTTTGGCTTTTTCAAGATCTTCTGTAAATCCTAAAATATAACCACCTCCACCAGATCCACACAATTTTAAATAATAATCATTTGAATCTAAACCTGCTTGCCAAATACCATGAAATTGTTCTGGAATCATTGGTTTAAAGTTATTCAAAACTACTTTTGACAAGTGTTTCGTGTTTTCAAACAAAGACTTCATGTCGCCTCCTAAGAAATTTTCTACACAAGCATCTGTATATTTTACAAATTGAGTTTTCAACATCGTACGAAACCCTTTGTCTTTCAAATTTTCCATAAAAATATTCACCATTGGAGCGGTTTCACCCACAATGCCTGAATCTAATAAAAATACAGCTCCTTTTCCATCAAAACTTTGAGTAGGAATACCAGTTGCTTCAATATTGTCTTTGGAATTAATTAAAATCGGGATGCTCAAATAACTATTTAAGGGATCCAATCCTGAGCTTTTTCCGTGAAAAAAACTTTCCATTTGAGAAAAAATTGTTTTTAAAGTCAATAGTTTTTCTCGGGTTAGATTTTCTAAAACGGTGATTTTATTTTGCGCATATTTATCATAAATAGCAGCTACCAATGCTCCGCTACTGCCTACTCCGTATCCTTGAGGAATACTGGAATCAAAATACATCCCTGTTTCAACATCATTCTTTAAAGTCTCTAAATCAAACATTACCAAATCAGGTTGTTCTTTTTGAAGGGTTTCCAAATAGACTACAAAACGTTTCAAATGACCGTTGGATTTTATGGCTTCTTCAGAAGGATTTAATTCTTTCTTAAGTGCGCCATTGTAAAAGTTATAAGGAATTGATAATCCTTTGGAGTCACGAATAATTCCGTATTCTCCAAAAAGTAATATTTTTGAGTAAAATAAAGGTCCTTTCATATTTTATAAATTATCAATTTGGGGTTGGTAATTATTCTATTTTTTTTATTTTCGATGGGTTTTGTCTTGTGTCAAAAAGCGCAACCACATATATTCGTTCGCTTGTGAAGGTATAAAACAAAGTTGTTTGTTTTGTAACTACGCATTTATGAAATTTTTTATTCGTTACTGATTTAGGAAAGATCTCAGGATTCGCTCTAATTATTTTTAGTGAGTCGTACAATTTCTTTGCAAATTTAATTCTAACTCTTTCAGACCATTTCGCCTCAAGATATTCTAAAATTATGTTTGTCTTTTTTTGAGCATTAATTGAAATTTTAATTTCTCTCATTTTTACTCAATGTACTTCTTAATGAATTCTTCAAAATCCACAAACTCACCTCTTTCAATTTGTCTATTTCCTTCTTCGATTTCAAATTTTTGTTCTGGAGTCAATTCTTCCCAAAAATCTTTTTTCTCCGATTGAAAAATCTTTTTTATCGCTTCAATTATAGATAAATCATTGGTTTCTTCCAACTTTTTCATCAATTCCGATTTTTCAAATTGTATGTCCATGATGATTCTATTTTAAAAATCGACTACATCAGACCGATTTTCATTTTGTATTCCTATGTTTATTTCTTCTTGCTGTTCGGGAGTTAATTCCTTCCAAAGCTCTCTGTCATTATTTTCAAAAACCAAGCGTATTTTTTTCAAAATCAAAACATCTTTGGTTTTCAAAATCTTCTTAATTAATTTTAATTTCTCCGCATTCAAATCCATGACTGTAGCATTTAGAAAATAAAGATAAGAAAAAAATAAATTAACTCAACAATGCGCCATTTCCAATTTCGTCGCAAAGGTACTGACCATTTTGGCAATAGCCAACTAATTCTGCTTTAATAAATTGCAACACTTTTTCTTTAACCGCATTTGGATACAAAACATGCACATTCGCACCGGCATCTAAAGTAAAACAAACCGGTATTTTAGTTTCATTTCTGAATTTCCAAATCGCATTAATAATTTGTAAAGTATTCGGTTTCATCAAAATAAAATAAGGTAAAGAAGTCATCATCATCGCGTGCAAAGTCAAAGCTTCACTTTCTACAATGGTTATAAATTCATCGAGATTTCCGTTTTCAAAAACAGGAATCAGTTTGTCTAAGTTTTCATGAGCTTGAGCAAATCGCCTTTCGGCAAAAGGGTGATCGTGCATCAAATCGTGTCCCACCGTACTCGAAACCTGTTTTTCTCCTTTGTCAACGAGCAAAATGGTGTCTTGAAAATTTCTGAAAGTATCATGAATTGCATACGGATATTCAACTCCATACAGATCTGTGCTTCCTTTTATATTGGCTTGATTTCCCCAAACTACTGCTTGTCCCTTTACGCTTCTGCAAGCGCTCCCAGAACCTAATCGGGCTAGAAAAGAAGCTTTGTTAAAGAAATATTCTTCGGTCATTTCAGGATGTAACGCTTTTTCCAAACTCATAAAATTCATTGCCAAAGCTGCCATTCCCGATGCCGAAGAAGCTATTCCAGAGCTGTGTGGAAATGTATTTTGCGTATCAATCGTAAAATGGTACTCTTTCAAAAAAGGCAAGTAAACTTCAATCCTTTCCAAGAATTTTTGAATTTTTGGTTTAAAATCTTCTTTGGGTTTTCCTTCAAAAAGCAAATCGAAAGATAAATTACCATCCTTTTGTTTTTTGGCGAAAGCCAAAGTTGTAATCGTTTTGCAATTGTTCAACGTAAAACTAACTGATGGATTGGCTGGAATTTGGTTGTTTTTTTTGCCCCAATATTTTACCAAAGCAATGTTACTGGGTGCACTCCAAGTAAAACTTCCTTGGTTTAAACTATTTGTATAAGGCTTAGGTATAAAATCGGTAGCTGCAATCATAAATGAAAAATTTGAGCAAAGATACTTTTTTTAACGAAAATGAGGTTTTCCTATTTTGTATAATCTTTAGAAAGTTTTTTAATTACTTTTGACTCTTCTTAAAAATATGAAATGAATAAGATTACTCGAATTTTAGCAATTGTTGCAACTTGTCTAGTTATTGGTTATTTTTCTGGAATGGTTACCCGTTCGGCAATAACAACTTGGTATCCTACTTTGATTAAACCGAGTTTCAATCCACCCAATTGGATTTTTGCGCCAGTTTGGAGTACTCTTTATATCATGATGGGAATTGCTGCAGGATTGGTTTGGAACAGAATTGATTTTGAGAAAGAAATCGTAAAAAAAGCTTTGCTGTTTTTTGCTATTCAATTGGCATTAAATGCCTTGTGGTCGTATTTGTTTTTTGGATTAAAAAACCCAATGTTGGCCGGTCTTGAAATTATTATATTGTGGCTTATGATTTACGAAACTTATGTACAATTTGCCAAAATCAACAAAATTTCAGGTTATTTGTTTATTCCTTATTTGCTTTGGGTTAGTTTTGCCGCTGTTTTGAATGGAAGTATTTGGTGGTTGAATCGATAGTGATTTGATTTACAACGATATCAATTTTGTTTGTTTCAGTTTTCTATATTCTAAAGGACTAACACCTTCGTGTCTTCGAAAATACCTTGAAAGATTCTTGATATCGGTATAGCCACAAAAATAGGATATTTCAGTTACAGACAAATCGGTTTCTATCAAAAGTTGTTTTACTTGCTTGATTCGCAATGTATTAATTTCGTCCAAAATACTTCGTTTTAAAACGGACTGAAATCTTTTTTCCAATACTCTTCTGGACAAGGCTGTTGCATTAACAACATCGTCAACTGAAATTAACTCTTTAAAATTATAATAAATAAAATGGAGTGCCTTACTCACCTCTTTGTCATCTACTGCTAAAAAATCAGTTGACCTTCGGGTAATAATATGAAGGGGTTCAACATAAATATCAGTGAATTTAAAATCTTTATTTGCAATCATTTTACTAAGCAGTTGTGCCGTTTCAAAACCAGCTTTTTCGGTATTCAAAGAGATGCTCGACAAAGGAGGATCGGATAAGTTACAAATACTCAAATCATTGTCCACTCCAAGAACCGACACTTGCTCAGGTACATTGATTCCAACTGCTTTGCACGCTTCGGTCACATGCTGTCCTTGATTGTCATCGCAAGTCATTATTGCAATTGGTTTTGGCAAAGCCTTCAGCCAATCCGAGAGACTGGATTCTTTGTAGCTCCACATGGGAGGCATTTCCTCTTTTTGATGTTGATATACATAGACATCAAAACCATATTCTTTGACTTTGTTAGAAAAACCTTCACACCTTTCTCTAGACCAAACCATATTGTCGAAACCATAAAAAGCAAAATTGGTAAATCCTTTTTCTACAAAATAAGTGGCGGCCATTTGCCCTGTTTCCTTATACAAACCGGTAATATTCGGAATTTCTAAAAACCGTTCTTTAGTATCTTGAGCAATTATAGGGATTTCAAGTTGAAGTAATTTTTCAAACGATCGTTCCGTTTCAATTTGCGCAATAATTCCATCTGCTCCCCATGCTTTTGCCCATGCAATAACATTCTTTAAATCTTTCTTACTGCCATTTATCAAAGGAATGCGACAAAAATTAAGAGGCCCAAATAATCTCGAATATTTGGCGATTCCATTGAGAAGTCCTCGTCCATATTCTTCAGAAAAATTAACTAACAACAGAATTTTCGGTGTCATTTTTGATGTGATATTTAAAACAATGCTTTATTGGCTAATCAAATTTCTTAAATTAATTGTTCGCAAAATGAAGATTAATTACCGCAAATATACCATTAAGAATCAAATTACGAACCTATTTTTGTCTCCTAGATATCCTTAAAGGATTTTCAATTTAAATACAGGAATCTTTTTTTAGAAAATATTTCAATCGTTCTCGGTTGTTTTACACAAAATTAAAAATTTCATTTCATCAATTAAATTAAGGGTTTAAACTAAAAAAAATAATTATACCCTTTTAAACGGCCTAATGCGATTTAACAACATTACATAATTTTCAAATAGCAATGAATAGATTAGATACAAAATATAAAAAATTCGGATTGTGTACTGATATGATGCATACAGCCGAATTAATTCGGAATTTTAATTCAAAAGATGTTATCCCATTTGTAAATAGGATAGAAAATAATAAAAAGTTTTTTATCACTGGAGAAGGAAGCAGCCGAATATTTCCTGCAAAGAATATGATCAGCAATTCGTTACGTTATGCAACTGATTTTGACATAAAAACGGAAGGGGCAAGTCAAGCAAAAGAATATGATTTAACCCATTTTATTGTATTTGGTGCTTCCAATTCTGGCAAAACAAGTGAACTTATTGGTTTATTTACCCAATTGCAAAATTCGAATCACACCCAACTATTTGCCGTTACCGCTAATACTGCAACACCCTTGGAAAATTTAGCCCAACAGACTAACGTCTTAAAATGTGGCCTCGAAAAATCTGTAGCAGCAACTATCAGTGTAATTGAGCAAGCTTTGTTTTTTGACACATTATTTTGTAAATTACAAGATGTAAAAACACCTAGTTTGGATGAATTGTCACTCAAATTTTTAAATGCGTTGTCCATTGCTGTTCCCGAGGATATTATAATCAAAATACTAAATGCTGACACCATTTATTTTGCTGGTAGAAACAACGGTGTGGCCGAAGAATTGACGCTCAAAACGCAAGAAATTATTCGAAAAAAAGCGGTTTATTTAGAAGGAACATACGCCCTTCACGGAGCCGAAGAAGTTATGACTCCAAATGATGTTATGGTGATTATTGATCCTATTGAAGAGGAAGAACACAAATTCAAAACTCATTTGGAAGAAGGAGTTGGTATTAATATTATTGCAATTTCAAATCGTCAAACACTGTTTCCTACTATTTTAATTCATGAAATTGAGTATTATGATACCTATTTACAAATGGCCGCTGGTTGGAATCTTTTGGTTGAATGCGGATTACATTTAGACATTGATTTGGATAAGCCGGTACGCGCTAGAAAAATTGGAAATGAATACCTTATAGAAGTATAAATTATGAAAAATCTAAACCATACAATTCGTTTATTTATTGCATTCCTTTTATTGCTGTTGTGCAAAATGGAAACTTTAAATGCTCAAAATTTAAAATTTGAACATCAACTAAAAGAAGGATGGAGTATAGAATCTTCAACGAAAGTAAATACTACAGGAGATAAAATTTCACAAAAAGGGTTTGATGATTCAAAATGGTATAAAACTACTGTTCCATCAACCGTTATGGCGTCTTTAATTGCCAATAATGAATATCGGGATATTTTTATGGGAGACAATCTCGACAAAGTAGACACCACTAGATTTAGAACTCCGTGGTGGTACAGAAACGAGTTTACTATCGAGGATTCTTCCAAAAACACAGAGCTGATTTTTGAAGGAATCAATTATCGCGCCAATATTTGGTTGAATGGCAAAAAAATAGCAGCTGCAGATAGTCTTTTTGGTGGTTTTAGAATTTTTTCTTTAAACATTTCAAAAAGCGTAGTAAAAGGTAAAAACACACTTGCTGTAGAAGTTTTCAACCAAAAAAAGAATGAACCTTCGATTGGTTTTGTCGATTGGGCACCTATGGCTCCAGACCGAGAATTGGGATTGTGGAGACCTGTAAAACTTAAGATTTCGGACAAAACCAGCTTGAACAACATTTTTATAACCTCAAAAATTGACAAAAAAGAATACAAAAGTGCCGAACTGCAAATAACTGCCGAGGCGGTGAATAATACTTCAGTAGTGGTCGAAGCCATTGTAAAAGGCCGAATTGCGAACATCAATTTCGAAAGGAAAGTTACGCTGCAGCCTTTCGAGAAAAAATTGGTTCTTTTTAATGCTTCCGATTTTACGCAATTAAAAATCAAAAACCCACGTTTGTGGTGGACGTATGAATTGGGGAAACCAAATTTGTACAATTTGAATATGAGGATAGAAACAAATAATACTGTTTCTTTTTCAAAAACAATCCCTTTTGGAATTCGTGAAGTCGAAGATTATATGACTGCAGAAGGTTATCGAGGATACAAACTAAACGGTGTTGAAATTTTAATAAAAGGAGGCGGATGGGTTGACGGAATGTTCTTAAACGACACCGAAGAAAAAGTAAAAGCACAATTGCAATATGTAAAACAAACCCACATGAACACCGTTCGTATGGAAGGTTTTTGGGGAAATAGTGAAAGAATATATGAAATGGCCGACGAAATGGGTCTCTTAATGATGGTCGGCTGGAGTTGTCAATGGGAATGGAACGCCTATCTTGATAAACCCGAGGATGATTATATGTCTATCAAAACGCCAGAAGATATGAATTTGATTGTAAACTATACTAGAGATCATGTCAATTGGTTGCGAAACCACCCTAGTATTTTTGTTTGGGTTATGGGAAGTGATAAATTACCTCGCCCGGAATTGGAGAAAAAATACCATGTATTATTTAATGAAATTGATTCTTCAAGACCTCTTTTAATGTCTTGCAAGGAAATGGATAGTGAGATTTCGGGTAAAACGGCTGTAAAAATGAGAGGCCCATACGAATATGTAGCACCCAACTATTGGTTTATCGATACAGAAAATGGAGGCGCTTTTGGATTTAATACCGAAACAGGACCAGGACCACAAGTTCCTTCGCTTGAAGTACTGAAAAGTATGATTCCCGAAGATAAATTATGGCCCATAAACGCAACTTGGGAGTTTCACTGTGGAAGAAATGAATTTAACACGCTTAATCGGTATGTGAAGGCTTTCAACAACAGATATGGCGAACAAAATAATGTGGAAGATTTCACTTTTAAAAGTCAAGCATCCAACTTGGAATCCATGCGCGCTATGTATGAAGCATTTGCGATCAACAGAAGCAAAACAACAGGAATCATTCAATGGATGTACAATTCGCCTTGGCCCAAATTGATCTGGCAGTTCTGGGATTATAATTTATTGCCCAATGCTGCTTTTTATGGGGCAAGGTCTGGTGCACGTCCTGTAAACATCGCTTACAATTATGGAGATAATGCAGTTTATGCAAGCAATTTGAATCCGCAGACTGCCAACAATCTACAGGCAAAAATTCAAATTTTTGATTTTAATGGAAAATTGATTTTCGAAAAAAACGACAAAATTGCTGTGAACGGAAATGCTTCGCATAAAATAATTGACTTGCCGAATGACCAGAATTATTCCAAAGTATATTTTTTGAAACTAAAATTAACAGACGAGAACGGAAAGGCAATTGCTGATAATTTTTATTGGCTGTCGACCAAAAAAGATGTTTTCGATTTCAAAAAATCAGATTGGATCAATACGCCATTGGTAGAATATGCTGATTTTAAAGATTTAGACAAATTACCTAAAGTTAAAATCGAAACTGAAAATAGTATTAAAAAGCAAAATGAGGAATATGAAGTCACTGTAAAACTTAGCAATCCATCAGACAAAATTGCCTTTTTGATTGAGTTGAGTATAATGGGAGAAACATCAGGAAAATCGATAGTTCCAGTTTTATGGGACGACAATTATATTTCTTTAGTTCCAAAAGAAAGCAGGACAATCAAAGTCACTTTTCCTGCCTCGGCTTTGAAAGGAGAGAAACCTGTTTTCAAATACAAAGGCTGGAATGTAGAATAAAAAAATCACTTCCAATATCAACTGAATAATGGCTTTTCATTATTCAAAAACAGAGTGGTTATGAGTCTAAAAATAAAGACGTCATAACCGAAAGGGAAAACCTATGCCAAAATCTGAACCTCTTTAAAAATCACAAACCAATGAAAAACAATAATTTAACCGTAGGATTAGTATTCCTGACCTTTTTTGTCATCTCTTTTTTGACCAATATTATGGGGCCGTTAATCCCCGATATTATTAACAGCTACAAATTATCTCTCGGGATGGTTGGGTTTCTTCCCTTTTCTTTTTTTGCAGCTTACGGAGTGATGTCAACATCGGCAGGAGTTTTGCTCGAAAAATACAGAGAGAAAAAAGTAATGGCTTTTTCGTTTCTAATGGCAGCATTGGGTTCTTTATTGTTTGGATTATTCCCTTATTATTCCATGGCACTGGTTTCTTTATTTTTAATAGGAATTGGAATGGCTGCTTTACAGGTTGCAATTAATCCTTTGCTCCGAATTTCTGGTGGCGAAAAACATTTTGCTTTTAATTCTGTAATGGCACAATTGTTTTTTGGATTGGCCTCTTTTTTAAGTCCCTTGGTTTACAGTTATTTGGTTACTAATATCAAACACGACGGTACAAATTCAAATGCTTTTTTGGAAATCCTTTCAAAATTGGTTCCAGAAAACCTGAACTGGGTTTCACTATATTGGATTTTTGCCATCACGGCACTTGCAATGGTGGTAATTATTCTACTTTTTAAATTCCCAAAATTTGAATTAGAGGAAACCGAAAAAGCAGGAACCTGGAGTGTTTACAAAAATTTACTAAAGAACAAAACCGTGCTTTTATTCTTCTTCGGAACATTTGCTTATGTGGGAACCGAACAAGGAATCGCCAACTGGATGTCCAAATTTCTAAGTGATTATCACGGTTACGATCCTCAGACTATAGGAGCTGAAGCCGTTGCTTATTTTTGGGGATTATTGACCGCTGGATGTTTGCTGGGTTTACTGTTGCTTAAATTTATGGATAGCCGTAAAGTGCTTATTTTGTTTACTACAGGCGCCATTGTATGCTTAACTATTGCATTATTTGGTTCTGCAAAAATGTCGCTTTATGCTTTTCCTCTTTCTGGTTTTGCGCTATCGGTAATGTGGTCTATTGTATTTTCTCTCGCTTTGAATTCTCTTGAAAGCAATCACGGTGCTTTTTCCGGAATTTTATGTACAGGCATTGTTGGTGGTGCGGTAATGTCTTTAATCATTGGAAAATTGGGAGACATCATTGGGTTGCGTTTTGCGATGACCCTACTCTTTATAACCCTTGGATACATCCTAAGTATGGGTTTTTGGGCTAAACCTTTAATTACAAATGCTACAATAAATTTAAAAAAAGTAAAAGAAAATTAATCATTATATAAAAATATAAAATGTTGGAAAGAAAAATTATAGGCGTTGATATGGGAGGAACAAAAATCCATGCAAGTCTAATTTCAGGTAAAGAAATAATTTCCGAATGTACTTTAGACACGCCTGCAAAAGAATCTGAAAAAGCAGTATTAGACCGATTAATTGAAGCCATTGAGCAAGTATTTCAATCGGATTGTGAAGGAATTGGAATTGGTGTTCCAAGTGTTGTTGATTCAGAAAAAGGAATTGTTTATGATGTAGTTGCCATACCCTCTTGGAAAGAAGTACACTTAAAAGAAATACTCGAAAACCATTTTAAAATACCAGTGTATGTAAATAATGATTCCAATTGTTTTGCTTTAGGAGAGAAATTTTTTGGAAAAGGAATTGAAACATCCAATTTTGTTGGTGTAACTATAGGAACAGGATTGGGAAGTGGCATCATCATAGAAAACAAATTGTACCATGGAGCCAACACAGGCGCGGGTGAAATTGGCAGTATATCCTATAAAGATGGGATTATTGAACAATATACTGCAAGTGAATTTTTTACTTCTAAAGGTTTGGATGGAGAAGAACTTTATACAGCCGCCAAAAATGGAGACCCAAAAGCCTTAGCTGTTTTTACAGAGTACGGAAAAAACTTTTCTGAAGTGGTAAAAATTATTTTATATGCTTATGATCCGGAAGTAATCATTCTTGGAGGATCCATTAGCAATGCTTTTGAATTTTTTATTGAAGCGGTTTGGAAAGGTTTGGGAGATTATATGTATCCAATAGCATTGAAAACCCTAAAAATTGAAAAATCAAAACTTAAAAATAGTGCTGTTTTAGGAGCTGCAGCATTGGTTTATAATTTTAAAACCGAAACTATTTTAGAATCATAAATTCTCGAATTAAAATTAAACCACCTATATATTATCTAACCTATTACTAACCAATTAAATTATCACGTATGAAAAATAGTCTGCAAAAAGGCTTTTTAGTTTTTATAACTCTGATCTGCACTAGTTTGATCTATTCCCAAAATATAACGGGAATAGTGACGGATTCTAATGGACCTCTTCCTGGTGTTTCTATACAAATAAAAGGCAGCAATACAGAAGCTCAAACTGATTTTGACGGGAGCTTTACTATAAAAAACACAGGAGAAAATACTGTTTTGATCTTCAAATATATTGGTTTTAAAACCCAAGAAATAAATGTGGCCGGCAAAAATACTCTCAAAGTAATTATGACAGTAGAACAAAACCAACTCAATGAAATTGTGGTTGTTGGATACGGCACTCAAAAGAAAAGTGTTGTTACTGGAGCTATTTCGAGTGTCAAAGCCAAAGATCTAGAAAAAGTACCCAATGGACGTATTGAGCAAGCTTTACAAGGAAGGGTTTCGGGAGTTACAGTTGCTTCCAATTCAGGTTCACCTGGTTCTGCTTCTACCATCAGAATTAGAGGTATAACTACTTTTGGAGAAGGAGGAAACGATCCACTTTGGGTAATTGACGGTGTGGTTGTAGATGCCGGCGGAATAGGATTCCTGAACCAATCTGATATAGAATCTATGGAAGTTCTTAAAGATGCAGCTTCGGCGGCGATCTATGGAACTCGTGCAGCAACAGGCGTTATTTTGGTGACAACCAAAAAAGGAAAATCAGGGAAATTTACAGTTAATTATAATGGATTTGCTGGGTTTTCGGCACCAGAAAAAACATTAAACTTATTAAACGCCAGTCAATATGGAGAAATAATGAACGAAAAATATAGCGCATCAGGACTGCCAGAAAAATTTTCTAATCCAGCCACATTAGGAGCGGGGACAGATTGGCAAAAAGCTATTTTCAATACAGGTGCTTTTCGTTACTCACACGAATTAAGCATCAGTGGCGGAAATGATGTTTCCAATTTTTATACTTCTTTTGGACTATTAGATCAAGAAGGAATTGTCTCAACCGAAATTTCAAATTATAGTAAAAGGAATTTTCGTTTAAATTCTACTCACAAAATTTCAAAAGTATTTACATTGGGGCAAACTCTTGGATTTACTACTCAAAAAACAGTTGGAATTGGAGAAACAAATACAGAATATGGAGGAGTTCTTGGGTCAGCCATTCATCTTGATCCAATTACCCCAATTGTAGAAACAGATCCTGTTTTGGCAAATGCACCACCATATAGTACAAATCCCGTAGTGCGTGATGCAAATGGCAATCCATATGGTATATCCGAATATCTTTCGCAAGATTTTACCAATCCTGTTGCTTATGCCAAAACTAGATTGGGAAACAATCAGTCGTTTTATGACTTGGTAGGGAATGTTTATTTGGAAGCAACTATTTCTAAAAACATTAAAATTAGATCCACTTTTGGTGCCAAGCAATCTAATGGAGGAAGTGTAGCTTTTATACCCGTATTTTATTTGAATCCAAACGTTACCAATCCGATCAACAGTTACAACAAAAGTGAGTACAAGGATTTTGCTTGGAACATTGAAAACATTTTGACTTATTCGAACAAATTTGGGGATCATAACTTAACTGTTTTATTGGGACAAGGATCCTATTCCAGTAATAATGGCGGAGGATCTGCCGTGACGTATTCTAATTTGCCAATTACCAATTATCGAGATGCTTCTTTCAACTTTGATGTTCCAGCTTCAGACCGATATGTAACGGCTTATGATATGACGGAGCATAAATTGACTTCCTTATTCTCCAGAGTCAATTACGACTACAAAGAGAAATATATTTTTACTGGAATTATCCGTCGCGATGGATCTTCTCGTTTTGGGGAAAATAATAAATTCGGTGTATTCCCTTCATTCAATTTGGGATGGATTGCCTCCAAAGAAGATTTTTGGACAACCAATGATATAATTAATGTATTGAAAATTCGTGGAGGATATGGTGTTGTAGGAAATGATGCGATACCTGATTTTAGATATTTATCATTAGTTTCTGGTGGATACAATTATGCTTTTGGGAAAGATGGAATCATTCAAACAGGCTACGGAAATGGAACACTAAATAATCCTGATCTAAGATGGGAACAAACCTCTCAAGCAACTCTTGGTTTTGAAACTCGTTTTTTCAATTCTCTTAGTCTGACTATTGATTTGTACAAAAAATCTACCGAAGGAATATTGCGACCAGTGAGTATTCCTGGATATGTTGGTGTTCCGGAATACCCAACTGGCAATGTTGCCAATATGGACAATAAAGGAATTGAAGTGGAGTTGGGTTACAAAAAACAATTTGAAGATTTCAATTTTTCGGCCAATGCAAATTTTGCCTATTTAAAAAATGAAATCACTCAAATTGATTCGAATACCAATTTCATTCCGGGTGATGTTAAATTTCAATCGATGGATGAGGTAACTAGAACACAAGTTGGACATTCTTATAATGAATTCTATGGTTTTAAAACCGCTGGTGTTTTTCAAAATGATGCCGAAATTGCGGCTTATAAAAACAGCAAAGGAATAATTATCCAACCAGATGCAAAACCAGGTGATTACCGCTGGGCAGACACCGATGGAAATGGAACGATAGATGTTAATGACAAACAGTTCTTAGGAAGCAGTATCCCAAAATATACCTTTGGTTTAACTTTAAATTTAGACTACAAAAATTTTGACTTCATGGTCTTTACACAAGGCGCAGCTGGGAATAAAATATTTCAAGGATTGCGCAATTTGGATGCCAAAGACGCCAATTATCAAACCAGTGTTTTGGATCGTTGGACTGGAGAAGGGACGTCGAACGATTATGCTCGATTGACTTACAATGATGATAATGGGAACTTTACAAAAATGTCAAACTTTTTCTTGGAAGACGGAGCTTATTTGCGATTAAAATTGATTCAAATAGGATACTCATTACCCACAAATGCTATTTCAATAATTGGTGCTACTAAATTACGTTTTTACGTTTCAGGAGAAAATCTAATGACTTTTACAAAATATACAGGATATGACCCAGAAATTGGAGGTGGTGTTTTTGGAATAGACAAAGGAACTTATCCGCAAGCAAGATCATTCTTGTTTGGTGCTAATTTACAATTTTAATAAAATCTAAACTTATGAAAACTATATTATCCAAATATATATTTATTACAATTGCAGTAGTTACTTTAGGTTCTTGTGATGAAGAATTTGTAACTGTAACTCCAAAAGGTGCTTTTCAAGAATCTGATTATTATACCAATGAAAAGCAAGCTACTAGTGCGCTTGTAGGTGTGTATGACATCTTACGAAAAAACACAGGTGGGTTTGAAAATATTTTAACCGTAATGAACTCAGGTTCTGATGATTTTTATGCTGGTGGCGCCAATGATTCGGATGGTTTGGGACATCAGTATTTTTCGAAACATGCATTGACACCAACCTATATTTATGCCAGTTTATGGAATGATCATTATCAAGGCATTTACAGAGCCAACAAGTTGCTTCAAAAACTCCCAAGCATTCCGATGGATAACAATCTAAAAGTCAGATATGCGGCCGAATCCAAAGCCTTACGAGCTATTTATTATTTCAATTTGGTGCGAATGTTCAAGAACATCCCTTTATTACTTGAACCATTGACACTTGACAATATGAGAACTGTTGTTCAAGCAGATCCCAAAGCGGTTTATACTCAAATCGAAAAAGATTTAGTGGAAGCCATTGCTGTTTTGCCAGCTTCTTTACCAGATGATGAATTAGGACGCATTACCAAAGTGGGTGCCCAAGCAATGCTCGGAAAAGTATATTTGTACGATGCCAAAAATACAGAAGCGGCTACTGTTTTGGCCGAAGTAAATGGTACGCCAGGAGGAACCAATCAATATGGGAATCATCTGTTGGAACATTTTGAAGATTTATGGAAATTTGAAAATGAGTATAAATTTAATGCAGAATCCTTAATTGAGGTATCACACACCAATAATTCACAAACGCAATGGGGATCGGATGCGGAGTCTTATGGAGGTGCCGCCGAAGGTAATCTTGCTAATCAAATGATAGGTGTTAGAGAATATGACAAAGGCACCACAACAGATACCGAATTGGATTTATCACCAGGTTGGGGATTTAATGTCGTGACTCAAGATTTGTATGATGCTATGCAAAACGACAACCGTTTCCATGCTACTATATTAGAACTGAAAGAACTGAAAGAAAACGGTGCAGTTACCTATGATGCCGGATATCAAGGAACAGGGTATTTTTTAAATAAATTTCTGCCTAGATCCAAAGATCGCAATCAAGGACCAGGAGAAGTCGATTTGAATTTTCAACAAAACTCATATATTATCAGATTGGCTGACACGTATCTACTAGAAGCCGAAGCTTTGGGTGGAACAGGAACAAGAGCACAAGCACTTTTGGATGCTGTAAGAGCTAGAGTAGGCATGCCTTCTATTCCCGTATCACTTTCGGCGATTAAAAATGAAAGAAGAATGGAACTTGCTGGCGAAGGACATCGTTTTTTCGATTTAGTAAGATGGGGAGATGCGGCAACCAAACTTGCAAACAGAGGATTTGACGCTGGTGTCGATGAAATTTTTCCAATTCCGTTTAATGAAATGCAAGGAACAAAAATGAAACAAAATCCAGGGTATTAAGTTCCGTTATATTTGGTTAGTTAAAAGAGAGGACAGTTTACATTGTCCTCTCTTTTTAATTTTTTATCTTTTGAAATTCAATGTTTTTAGCCGATAGAAAATCCATCATGCTAAGAACATTACTGTTTTTAATTAGTTTTTTGGATTTGGGATCAGTATCACAAAACTGTAGAAAAAGATCTATTTCTTCGGGTTTTAATTTTAAAGTTTCAAGGTAGAATTTTTGATTGCAGGTGTTTTTTGCCAATACTGCAAATTCAATTTCTGGCCCTTTTTCTTTGGGCGGTTCTTTGTCTTTTATGAACAGTCCCAAAACCATTCCAAATATTCGATTGATATCGGCACCGTTTTCTATAGAGCCATCGTAAACTCCAGTTCTTGGTTTACTTGCAGCTTTATCCAAAGTTATTTCGTCCACTTTCCCTTGTTCGTAGCCTTTAGTTCCGCTCAATTTCAGCGAAGGCATTTTTGTAATCACTACTTCTTCTAACTCTTCTGGTTTTAGGTTCAAATAAACAGTCAATTCTTTTTCATCATACAGTTTTTCGTTTACAAGCAACTTTTTCAATTGATACTCTTTTGAAATAAAAACGAGTAAATCATCTGTTTTTGCAGGAATAGAAAAATTACCAAACTGATCAGTGCTTGTTTGAGCTTTAGTATTAAAATTAATAATAGCAACGCCTTTAATGGGAAGATTTTGATTGAAAACTTTTCCTTTTAGCATTTCTTCTTTTTGTGAAAAACTAAATTGAAAGAAAAACAAGAATAATACAACAAGTAAATTTACCTTCATAAGTAAGAATTTATTGAAAGTAAATCTATTCTAATCGTCCTTAATAAAAACTTAGAATAGATGTAAATTTTTGTTAATTAATTCATTGACTAAACAGCATTCGCCACAATAAAACCGCTAGTCCAAGCATTCTGGAAATTAAAACCTCCTGTAATAGCATCAATATTCACGATTTCGCCAGCAAAATAGAGGTTTTCATGCAGTTTGCTTTCCATGGTTTTGAAGTTGATTTCTTTTAAATCAATACCTCCAGCAGTTACAAACTCTTCTTTGAAAGTGCTTTTTCCATTGACTTGAAACGTACAATTAGTCAATTGATTCACTAAATTTTGCAATTGAACTTTAGACAAATCTGCCCATTTGGTTTCCTCTGTAATATTCGAAGCCAAAACTAAACTTTCCCATAATCGGTTTGGAAAGTCAAAAGGAGATTTTTTCGAAACCCCTTTTTTGGCGTGTTCTTGTTTTACCGTTTTTAGCACTTTTTCAGTATCTTCGGTATCCATATCGTTTAGCCAATTGACAAAAATGGTAAACTGATAGTTTTTATCAAATAAAGTTCGCGCTCCCCAAGCCGATAATTTCAAAATGGCTGGACCACTCATTCCCCAATGCGTGATTAACAATGGTCCTGTTGAGGTTAGCTTCGTGTCTTTGACTTTTACCGTAACTTGAGCCGCTACGCCAGGCAATTCTTTGATTCGAGAATCTTTTATGTTAAAGGTAAACAATGACGGTACAGGACTTACAATCGCATGACCTTGCTGTTGCAGCATTTCCCAAATTTTGGGGTTACTTCCTGTAGCAAGAACTAATTTTTCTACAATGTAGTTTTCGTTTTGCGTTTCCACTTTCCAGAAATTGTCTTTTTTGAATATCGATTGCACACTTTGTCCAGTTAGAACTGCAATTCCAAGTTTTTGAGTGGCTTTTAAAAAACAATCAATAATAGTCTGCGAAGAATTTGAAACAGGAAACATTCGTCCATCCTCTTCAATTTTGAGTTCTACGCCATGCTTCTCAAACCATTCGATAGTATCTCCCGAACAAAATTGATGAAAAGGACCTCGCAATTCTTTTTCTCCTCGAGGGTAAAATTTTACCAGTTCATTGGGTTCAAAACACGCATGGGTTACATTACAGCGTCCGCCTCCAGAAACACGAACTTTCCCTAACACTTCGGCTCCTCTTTCGAGTATGGCAACTTTCATTTTTGGATTTTTCTCCACAATATTGATGGCTGTAAAAAAACCTGCAGCACCACCGCCGACTATTATTATGTCAAAGTTTTGATTCATGATTGGAAAAGGAAATAAATTGGAATGCAAAGGTAAGTTATTGAAGGGATAACCGCAGATTTGCAGATTATATTTTGATAAAGAACAGAATTATGTGCAATAATGATTTGTTTCGCAAAGCTACGCAGAGAAAACCCAAAGAGCCACGAAGTCTTTTTAAAATTTAAAAAATAAATATTTTCTTTGCGAATCTTGGAGCCTTCTTCGCGAATCTCCGTGAAATAATTTTCTACTACCTATTTCAGTTTAATACATTAAACCCTATCCAAAAAATCAGTGATTATGCCATCAACTTTGAACGATTTCATTTTTTGAATATCATCCGTTTCATTTACTGTCCAAGGGAAAACCAGAATTCCTTTCTCTTGAATTTTAGCAGTATATTCATTGGTCAATAATTGAAAATCGGGATGCAAGGCTTCGGCTTTCATGAACCGGGCAAAAGAAATGGCTAAGTCCAAATCGGTTTCGGTTAGAACTCCAATCTGAATTTCATCGTTTAAAAATCGAACTTGTTGCAACGCATTCCAATCAAAACTAGACACTATAAAATGGGCGTGAGTCCAATTTTTGACAGTAATATAATGCTCAATCAATTGAACCACTTTCTCGGCTGCATCTTGATTTTTTAATTCAATATTGACAAAACACCTTTGATTGACCAAATCCAGAACTTCCTCTAATGTTGGAATTTCATAGGTATCGTTGATTCGAAATGCCTTTAATTCTTGTAATGTCAATTGGTTCACAACACCTTTACCGTTGGTTGTTCTGTCTACAGTTTCATCGTGAATTACTATCAAATGACCGTCTACACTTAGATGCACATCCAGTTCGATTCCGTCAGCACCCATTTGTAGTGCTTTTTCAAAAGAAACCAAGGTGTTTTCGGGTTCGTATCCTTTGGCTCCGCGATGTCCTATTTTGAGTATTTTGTTCATAGTGCTACAAATATAAAAAAACGCCTTCATTGCGGAAGGCGTTTCTATTCAAAAGTCAATTGCTAATGCAAATTGATGCTATTTTAATTAGTCTAAAAGGTTTTTAAAACCTGTTAGTATGAAGGCAAAAAAGCAAAATCTTTCCCTTTAGCCCCGATTGAAGTGAAAATCCTTTTGTGCCGGTGTTCGGCACAAAAGATTGTAACGGAAAGCGGGACGATATTTCCAAATAAGCCTAGTCTTTCTGCTTCAAAAATTATTTCTTTAATTCCAACAAAACAATATCAAATTCACTTTCAACGGTAACTTTACCATTCAAAACAGTGGCCATTTTACCAGAATAGGTATCTTTTACTTTGGTTCCATTTTTGAATGCAGTACCTACAGGAATTTCCTTTTTTCCTTTGGCTAAATCCAAGCCTATTACAACGGTATCTGTGTAATTCCCTCTTGTAAAAGTTCTGGAACACACATACGGTTTTGCCGAAATGGCTACATTTACACCAGCTCCCACTGCAGGATGGTTTTTTCTAAATTGACCTAATTTTTGCCAATGCAAAAGCACTTTTTGAGTCTTTGCATCGGTTTTTACAGCATCCCAATTCATAAACGAACGCAATGTGGCATCACCTTGAGTTCCTTCAACCACCAATGATCGTGCAGATTCATCTCCGTAATACACTTGTGCAATTCCTGGAGTCAAAAGTAGTTTAGTACCACTTTCGATGCTTTTTTCTCTCTTGGCATCAAAAGGACCTCCATCATCATGCGATGATAAATAATTTAAAACACTATATCCTTTCAATTGATTATTCAACAAATCCGAATATTTTTGAAACATAAAAGCATAGTCTTTTTGAGCATCACTTTTGAATTCAAAATTGATCATTCCTGTAAAACCATTTTCGTAATAATTTACTTTTCTGTCTCCAAAATCAAATAGCTGTCCGTTACTGATGTTGTAATTGTAGACTTCGGCAATGGTGTAAAATGGATTGTTGTCTAATACTTTGGTTGGATTGTTTTTTTTCCAATCTGCAAAAGTATAATCACATTGTGTTTTAAAATCGGCCCAAACACTTTCATCTGTATGTTTTACGGTATCGGCTCTATAACCGTCAATTCCAAACTCTGTGATATAATCTGTTAGCCATTTTATGATGTAATATTTTGGAGTTCTTGGATAACCAGTTCTCTTAAAAAAAGCATCCAATGAAGCCACTTCTTTTTCATATCTTCCTTCAGCTTTCCATTTTTCGATCAAAAAAGGAGGTAAAGATACTTCAACTTTACTTTCAGTTTTTACATCAGGCAAATTCGCCACCAATGTACAAGCGGTTGTGTTTTCGAAATTGCTGTATTGGCATTTAGGCTCTGTACGAACCCAACCTTCTGGCCAAACTGTATCAACCTCTGTAACTGGTCCCGTATGGTTGATTACACCGTCAAGCATAATTCGGATTCCTTTGGCATGTGCTTTTTTTACCAACTCAGCCAAGTCTTTTTTGGTTCCAAAGTTTTTATCCAATGCCGTCCAATCTCTTGCCCAATAGCCGTGAAATCCATAACTCAATCCAGTTCCTTCATCAACACCATCGTGGATTTGTTCGACAACAGGCGTAAACCAAATCACATTGATTCCTAATTTGGTAAAATAACCTTCATCTACTTTTTGAGTGATCCCTTTGATGTCTCCACCTTCAAAACCTCTTAATTTTCCAGTAGTTTTGGTTCTGTTATAATTTAAATCATTCGATTTATCGCCATTAGCAAAACGATCGGTCATCAAAAAATACAAGTTAGCACCTTCCCAAATGAAAGGTGTTTTTTCGGTTTTTGCTTTAGATTCTTTTTTATCTTGAGCACTAACAAAAGTGGTTACTGCTAATAAAAATAGGGCTAATACTATATTTCTACTTTTCATTTTATAATTGTATTTTAATTTCGTTATCCAATCCTTTTTTCAATACAACGGGAATTTCAAGAATGTTTCCATTTGTTTTAAAATCTACATTTACACCGTTTACAGTCACTTTACTTGGTTTTCCTGCGATATTATGAACTAAAAAAGTAATGTTTTTATCTTCGCTTATAAAAGATTTACCTGTAACCGTATTAATTTTAACCGTAATCAATTTATTGGTTGAATTACACGAAAAATTGAGTATTTCATAAGCTCCTTTTTCAAAATCATTTGGAGTAACACCATCGTCATTGTATAATTTTCCAGTACTTGAAGTTGCTTTTTCGTCGTAATAAAAATGCAAATCAAAATTAGCCAAAGAATATTTTGTTGTATTCTGAATCGTTTTTATCATCGGAATAAAAGCGCCACCACGCACAAAAACTGGAATATTGTCTGCCGAAACAGCTATGTTTGCTGTTGTTCCTGCCTCTTGTTTTGCTCCAGTATAAAAATCATACCAATTACTATTTTTTGGAAAATAAATCGATGTACTCGTAACACCTGCTTTTGTAATTGGAGTCACGAGAAAATCATTCCCCCACAAATACGAATCACAAGAATTCAACAACTTTTCGTTGGTTGGTTCTTCAAAAAATAAGGGACGCATTAATGGTAAACCTTTGTTGTTGTTTTCAAAAGCCAAAGTATAGTTGTATGGCAACATTTGATAGCGCAACTCGATTTGTTTTTTTACTTTAGCTTTAGTCACGATGTCTTTATAAACAGGCTCCGAAGGCACATCTTCCTGTGCATGCGGACGATAAACAGGTTGAAAAACTCCATACTGCAGCCAACGCACATACAATTCGTTATCAAAATAATCGCCTGCAAAACCCCCTAAATCGGAGTGCATATAGGCCATTCCCTGCATTCCCATTTGCAATGCAATTTCGGGTTGTGATTGTAATCCTTCCCAAGAACGGCTCACATCACCAGACCACGGAATCATTCCGTAGTTTTGAGATCCTGAATATCCAGCACGCATTAGAATAAATGGGCGTACCGTTGGAAAATCAGTTTTGTAACCATCACGAATCATTTTGGCCCAATTATGACCATAAATATTATGCACTTCATCAGCTGGTCCTTGGGCTGTAAATGCGGCGGAAGGGAATACTTCTGGTTCACCCAAATCGCCCCACCATCCACCAACTCCTTGGTTGATTAAGTTTTTGTAAATATTCCAAAACCAGGTTTTTCCTTCGGGTTTAAAAACATCTACCAATCCTGTATTTCCAAAATAAAAATCATATTTAAACGGATTTCCTGCTTGATCTGTAGCCAATACTTTTTTGTCCACTGCTTCTTGCCATTTGCTTGAAGTGGTAAGTATAAAAGGTTCCGTGATTAGAATGGTTTTAACTCCTTTGCTGTTCAAATCGGTTATCATTTTCTTAGGATCCGAGAAATTGTCTTTGTCCCATTCTAAATTCCCCATCGTTCCCTGCACTGTTTTTCCAAACCAATACAAATCCAGAATTATGGCATCTACAGGTATTTCGTCTTTGATGTATTTGTCAATTGTTTTGGTTACTTCATCTTGAGAATGGTATCCAAATCGACTGGAGAAATTTCCCAAAGCCCAACGAGGAACAAGAGGTTGTTTACCAGTCAATGAAGTATAATTCGAAGTCAAATCAGCCCAAGTATCACCAGCAATTACTTGATATGTTTTTCTGCCTGTGATGGTTTCATAAACCAAAGTATTATCTTTTTTACTGTCCAAATCCAACCAACCTATGGCTCCGTTATCAAAATGAACGGCATAAATTTTGGAAGACATTATTAACGGAATCGAGAAATTCATTTTTTTCGAATGCGTTCCATATCCATAATCGGCTTGGTTGTATAGTTCCAAACGGTTTCCACGACGATTCATTCCCAAGGCTCGTGCTCCAGCTCCATATAAGGCTTCGGAAGCATCCAAATTAAACTCTAATGTTTCTTTTGGCTGTTCTTTGCTAATGGTAGCTTTCTCTCGTTGCACATATCCGTTTTTCTCCGAAATTAATTCCTTGTTTTTATACAAATACGAAATTTGAAAAGGACTTTTTACAATAGAAACCGAAATCCCATTAGAGGAAAATACTAATTCGTTTTGAGTTTGCTTTATTTTAAAAGCTACTTTTTCAGGAGTTAAAATAACTGCATGCGAATTGGAAATTAAGTTTTCTCCAGTTGGCAAAAAAGTGGTTTCAATTATTTTATTCGAATAAGGTTTGATATAATAAACTCCATCGGAAGTTTTAATTTCCAAGGTGTTTTTGACTACTTTATAACTTTCGAATTTTCTGTTTGCATTTTGTGCAAATGAAATACTTGAAATTAAAAGAAATAGAATTATTTTTTTCATGACTGTTTTTTTTTTTGAACCATTAAGACATTAAGATTATTAAGCTTTGCTTGTAATTTGATGACTAATCATGGTAAATTTTTTTAAACCTATTTTATTTTTTGGACCATTAAGGCATTAAGTTTATTAAGCTTTGTTTATAATTTGATACATAAAAGGGCAAAGTTTTTCTTAATTAAACTTAATGACTTAAAGGTTTATTCAATTATTTTGAAATTCAATAGCTGATTTTTAATCTAGCCTGGCGAAAAATTCGTTAACAAACGGTTTTAATGATTTAGAAATATTTAAAGTGTAAAAATTGATTAATAAACCTTGAGGAATCTCTAATAACTTCATATAAGTTAGTAATTGCGCCTCGTGAATTGGTAAAATTGCTTCAACTGCTTTCAACTCTACAATTATTGTGTCATTTACCATCAAGTCTAGTCTTAAATCTGCATCAATTTCTAAATCATAATACTGAATTGGAACAGATAATTGCTGTCTTACAGAATAACCATTAGTTTCTAACTCATATTTCAAGCATTTTTCATAAACACTTTCCAATAATCCTGGTCCTAGTTCTTTATGCACTTTTATTGCATACCCAGTAATTTCATAAGACAATTGAGTCACTTCTTTTTTGGTCATTTTATTTTTATTAAATCATTAAAAATTAAGTTTATCAATTTACAATTTTTCTTAATAAACTTAATTCCTTAATGGTTTAAATTTTTTATTTTTTCACTTCAATTCCAAAAGTAGAACCGATTTTCCTTCGATAGTAATGTCATTTTTCAAATCAATAGTTTTCCCAGAAAGCACGTCGTTTCCTGTTTTATAATTTAAAATACTTTCTTGAAAACGATTCGTTGGAAAAGTTTTAGAATCTTTATTATTATTGATGACCACCATAACAGATTTGGAGTCTGTATATCTGAAATACACATACACGTTGTTTTCTGGTATATAATGTTTCATTTTTCCAAAATGTACCGCATCATTTGATTTTCTCCAAGTAAATAATTGAGATGAAAAATCGAAATACTTCTGTTGTTCGGAAGTTCTTCCTGCTTTAGCGAAAGCATTATTCTTATCACCTTCCCAACCGCCTGGAAAATCTTGTCGGATAGCAGCATCCCCCTCTTTATCTTTTTTACCAGCCATTCCAATCTCTGAACCATAATAGATTTGAGGAATTCCTCGAACTGTTGCCAACAAAGTCATGGCCATTTTATATTTTGAAAAGTCTTTTTGGTAAATTTCATTGAAACGATTTGTATCATGATTCTCCACAAAAGTCATAATGCTATTGATATTCGGATATAAAAAATCGTTGGCGAAATTTTCATAAACATTAATCATACCCTCATTCCACTTACCATTGTCTTCATTGAATACTTTTCCTAAAGTCTCTGTTAATGTAAAGTCCATAACAGATGGCAAATACGAATTATAATTTTCGATAGCAGCAATTTTACTGTCTTTTTGCCAATAAGCCATTTGGGCTTGGGCATGCATCCAAACTTCCCCTACGATATTAAAATTAGGGTATTCATCAGTGATTGCTTTTGTCCATTCTGCAATTCCTTTCTTATCGCAATAAGAATAAGTATCAACACGGAAACCATCTAGATTAGCATATTCAATCCACCAAATAGCGTTTTGTTTCAAATAGGTATTCACCAATGGATTCGATTGATTCAGATCGGGCATTGATTTTACAAACCATCCATCCATACACATTTTGGCGTCAATTTGAGACGCGTTGGTGTCAAACTGAGTGGTCATTCTGTAATTTGTTTGCGCATAACTTGGGAATTGATGTATCCATTCATAGGTAGGTAAATCATTCATCATCCAATGTTCAGCTCCCCAATGATTGGTTACATAATCCATGATAAGTTTCATGTCGCGTTTATGCAATTCTGCCGAAAGTTGTACATACTCATCATTGGTTCCAAATCGTGGATCTATTTTATAAACATCCGATTGACCATAAGTATGATAAGAATAGGCTTTATCATTATCTTCACAAAGTGGTGTAGGCCAAAGTGCTGTTGCTCCTAATTCTTTAATATAATCCAAATGCTGAATCATCCCCGCAATATCGCCTCCATGTCTGCCCCCTGGAAGTGCTCTATTCCCTTTTTCAAAAACTGATTTATCACTGTCGTTTTTAGGGTTACCATTGGCAAAACGATCTGACATTACAAGGTAAATCAAATCGGATGCATCATAACTCTTTCTGTCTGCAGAATTTACTCTTCTTTGTTTTAAACTATATTTTTTTGAGAATACAACCTTTTTATCTTTCGAAAATGAAAAAACAAAATCTTGTGCCGTAACATCTTTTGTGTCAATAGTTACAAATACATAATTTGGATTCTCTGTCTTTTTGACTTCTTTTATAAAAATACCATTTGATACGGCAACTTCATTTTCTGAAATATTTTTGCCATAGAACATAATTTGCAACTCCGTATTCTTCATTCCTGCATACCAAAATGGAGGTTCCACTCGGTTAATTTGAGAAAAAACAGAAGTAGAAATGAAAATTAATAAAAAAAGAAACTTTTTCATTTTGTCTTAAATTTAAAAACCCTTTCGAAGTAAAACTAAGAAAGGGTTTATTATTAGATTTAATACTAGTTGTTTGGTTGAACTAAAACTGGAACCCCGTTTACATAAACAGTGAGCTCTTTTGATCCCTCTAAGGATAGTTTTGTTTCATTGTGATCTACCGCAATTTTTAAGATCTGGTTTCTAAAGTTGATTTTAAACGAATAACCTCCCCATTCTTTAGGGATTTTTGGTGAAAAATGAAGTGCATCATTTTTTACTCTCATTCCTCCAAATCCTTCAACGATACTCATCCAAGTTCCTGCCATAGAAGTAATATGACACCCTTCTTCTACTTCTTTATTATAATCATCCAAATCCAAACGTGATGTTCTTAAATAAAAAGCATAAGCCATATCCATTTTGTCTAACAATGCCGCTTGAATAGAGTGAACACAAGGAGAAAGAGAACTTTCGTGTACTGTGAATGACTCGTAGAAGTCGAAATTTCGCTCCAATTCTTCTTTAGAAAAATGTTCTTCAAAGAAGTAAAAACATTGCAAAACGTCAGCTTGTTTGATATATGGAGAACGTAAAACACGATCCCAAGACCATTTTTGATTGATTGGTCTTTGTGAACGGTCCAAATCTTTTACTGGAACTAAATCTTTGTCTAAGAAACCATCTTGTTGCAAATAAATACCTATTTCTTCAGATCTTGGAAAATACATATTCCCAGCAACTTTATTCCATTCCTTCAATTCTGTATCAGAAAGTTTTACTTTTTCCATAATACGTTTATGGTCTGAAGGATATTCTAAAGAAACTTTTTGAATTTGCTCATATGCATAATCAATACACCATTTAGCAATATAATTGGTATAGAAATTATTATTAATGTTATTTTCATATTCATTTGGACCTGTTACACCCAAAATCATATATTGATTTTTGTTTTTAGAAAAAGAAGCTCTTTGATGCCAAAAACGAGCAATTCCGATTAAAACTTCTAATCCTTTTTCTGGAATATAACTGTAATCACCAGTAAAACGATAATAATTATAAATAGCAAATGCTATTGCTCCATTTCTATGAATTTCCTCATGTGTGATTTCCCATTCGTTATGGCATTCCTCACCATTCATCGTAACCATTGGATACAAGGCTGCACCGTCTTTAAAACCTAAATTTTGCTCGGCATTTTCAATGGCTTTATCCAATTGATTGTAACGGTAGGTCAATAAATTACGGGCCACTTGTTGGTCTTTTGTTGCCATATAAAATGGTATACAATATGCTTCAGTGTCCCAATATGTTGATCCACCATATTTCTCTCCAGTGAAACCTTTTGGTCCAATATTCAAACGTGAATCTTTACCTAAATAAGTTTGATTCAATTGAAAAATATTAAATCGGATTCCCTGTTGTGCTTTAACATCACCATCAATGGTAATATCTGACATTTCCCAAATTTTTGACCAAGCATCAATTTGATCTTGCAATAACTGATCATATCCTTTAGCTAAAGCTGCCTGTACAACATTCTCTGCTGCGGAAATCGTATCTGAATGATTTAAAGAAACGGTATAGCCTCCAATTTTTTGGATAGCTGATTTTTCTCCTTTAGCAACAATAACATCATAATAAAATAAAATCTTATCGGAAATTGTATCAACAGAAGTTGGTGATAGATTTTGTTTTTCCCCTTTAGCAAAAATTGTGTTTTGCATAAAAGTAGTAACTTTAAAATGTGTTTTAAAAGTTTGTGCCGTTACATAAGCTTCATTTCCAGACTTTTTCACATCCAAAGGTTCCCAAAATTTTTCTTCCCAGTTGGCATCTTCATTTGTTACCCCTGCATCAATGTAAGGCTTGTATATAATTTTAGCATCTTTATTTAAAGGTGTAATTTCATAATTAATAACTCCTACTTCATCTAAGTTCAAAGATAAAAAACGACGAATATCAACAGCTATTTCAGTTCCATTTTTTAAAGTAGCTTGAAAAGAACGATGGTACCACCCCTCTTTCATATTCAATTCACGACGAAAATCTTTAACTTCAGTACACGTATTTAGATCAAAATCCTCTCCGTTTATTTCGATATTGATACCTATCCAATTTGGAGCATTTAATACTTTGGCGAAATATTTTGGGTATCCATTTTTCCACCATCCTACTTTAGTTTTGTCAGGATAATAAATTCCTGCGATGTAACTACCTTGAAACGTTTCACCTGTATAATTTTCTTCAAAATTTGCTCTTTGTCCCATAGCTCCATTACCAATGCTAAAAAGACTTTCTGATGATTTTACACTCTCTCTATCAAATCCTTCTTCAATGATAGACCAATTGTCTGGTTTAATATAATCTTGATTCATTTTTATTTTCAATTTAAGGGGTAGGGTTTGAAGTCTAAGAATAAAACACCTATTTGCTTCATTCCTCTTTTAACCTTATCTTTTTGTTTTAATTGTTTATTAATAATTCCAAAAAAGTGGAACTTATTTGCGTAAAATCTTTAAAAATATATTCTGCTTCATGAAGCGTTTCTTCTTCCCCAATACCGATGCTTAACATTTTTGCAATATTGGCAGCTTGTATACCTGCAACAGAATCCTCAAAAACAATTGCATCTTCATTAGCTACATTCAATAATCGTGCTGCTTGAAGAAAAACTTCTGGATCTGGTTTTGCATTGGCAACATCATTACCGTCAACAATAACATCAAAATAAGACAAGGTACCTGTTTTTTCAAGGATTGGCTTAGCATTTTTACTTGCAGAACCCAATGCAATTGGCTGATTATTAGCTTTTAAAAACTTTAAAACTTTCATTACTCCTGGCAAAATCTCAGTCTCATTCATATCCACGAGATACGAAAGATAATCTTCATTTTTCTGAACTAACCATTTGTTTTTATCTTCTTGTGACGCTTTGACATTTCCTAATTCTAAAATTATGTCTAAAGAACGAACTCGACTCACTCCTTTTAACAATTCATTATGTTCTAAAGTGAAGTCAATTCCTAGTCCATTGGCTATTTTTTTCCATGCTAAAAAATGGTATTTGGCAGTGTCTACAATCACACCATCCAAATCAAAAATAAATCCTTTTTTCTTTTCCATTATACTCTTCTTATTAATTCGTTTTTACTTTTTCTTTTACAAAAAATACTGCTGTACCGGCAATTAACATTGATGCTCCTGCAATTACGATTATCGCCATTGGATTACCTCCAAAAAGAGCTATCAAAGTACTACCTAAAACTCCAGCAGCTATTTGAGGTATTGTGATTGTTGCATTAAAAAGCCCCATATATACACCCATTTTATCTGCCGGTAAAGATCCTGATAACATTGCATAAGGCATCGCCAAAATTGCAGCCCATGCAAGACCTACTCCAGATATAGAAAGTAACAAAATATTTTTATCTTCAACAAAAAACATAGAAATCAATCCTATACCTCCTAATACTAGTGAAAAACTATATGTTTTTTTCCTTCCAATAGATTTTGCAATTGAAGGGATAAATAATGAAAATAAAGCCGCCACTCCACTATAGAAAGCAAACATTACACCAGTCCAATCTCCAGCTTCATTAAAACCAATTGACTTTGCATCTAATGCCTCTCCATGTCCCCAAACTTGATCAGCAATAGCTCTTGTTGTGTAAACCCACATTAAAAACAATGCAAACCATGAGAAAAATTGAACAATTCCTAGTTGCCAAAAGATTTTTGGAGCATTTCCTATTAATTTAAAAATACTTGTCTTTTCCTTATTTTCAGGGGCATTTAGGTCAATTTTATTATACTCAGCATGCTCCTTTGGCGCATATTCTTTGGTTCTAAAAACGGTCCAAAGTACAGTTGCCAATAATATTCCTCCCCCAATATAAAAAGACCAAATAACAGATTCGGCTACTTTCTCTCCAGCTGCAGGAACATTTGACATCCCTATTTTAACAAGAATCCAAGGCAATAATGATCCAAAAACAGCACCAAAATTAATCAACGCACTTTGAAGAGAATAGCCTAAATTCCGCTGTTCATCATTTACCATATCCCCTACTAATGCTCTAAAAGGTTGCATAGTTACATTGAAGGAAGTGTCCATTAATAACAACATTACTGCACCAAAAACCAAGGGCGGTAATAAAAAGGTAAAATATTCTGCATTAGGCATAAAAAACATTGCTAAAGCAGATACTATTGCTCCAAAAAATATAAACGGAATACGTCTCCCTAATTTTGTCCATGTTTTATCACTTGATAGACCAATAATTGGTTGAACTACTAACCCTGCTAAAGGGGCTGCTAACCAAAAATAGCCTATACTATGCACATCAGCGCCTAATGCTTCTAAAATTCTACTTGTATTCCCATTTTGTAAAGAATAACCAATCTGAACTCCTAAGAACCCAAAACTTAAATTCCATATTTGCCAAAAACTTAATTTCGGTTTTTCCATAATTAAAAATTTACTTATTTATATAGGCAAACACAATGTCTACCTTATAGTTATTGATTTTGTAACATCACTATTTCACAAAATTTGAATTTCAAATCCTATAATTCATTCACATAACTTATTTTCGTGTTCAAAAAACACGCTTATTTTTAGATATAGCATTCAATAACTTAAATATGAATTTATTGAAAATTCATTTTTAAGCACTAAATTAATTCTACAATAGTGTGTTCTGATTGAAATTAAGGAATAAAATTGAAGAAACTCAACCTATTTTCAAGGTGATAATCTTTAAAACCAATACTATACCATTTTTAAAAATTCATTAAATCATTAAACTATTTATGATTTTCTTTTAAGATTTTTACCGTAGAGATTAAAAAATATTCTACAAAATCTTCGCTTTAAAAAAACTCATCTTATTTTTCGAAGTAAAAGAGAAGCTATAAACGTGGAGTAAATGTATAAAATTCTTTTCAGATTTAATTGAATTAAATTCAAAAAAAATCATTTTTCGCAACTACAAGGTTATAGTATTGAATAAAATACGAGTTTTAATTGCAATTAATTTCGGAATTGACAATACAGCATAAAAAAATCGAATGAATATTATTCCATTCGATTTTCATTTTTAAAAAAACTAAAAAAAATTTTAAGTTAATATCTGTTAAACTTTCTGATTTACAAAAAAAGCCTTTCCCATAGACCTAAATCTAATATTAGAAATTATATTTATCTAAATAGATTTCACAACCTTTCAATTAATTTTAAATCACTGACAAAAAATACCTAAGAATCCTTTAAAACAATCCAAGAACTATATTTCTATAAAAAGTTCCGCTTTACTTATATGTCTAATAAAAATAGGCTTTAAACTTTAATCTGTAGACTCTCTTTCTACCAAATATGTTTCAATTACTTCTGTTATGTAATTCACTTCTTCAGAATCGTCATCTGCTTCCAATCTGTCTATTATTATTTTGGCAGCTCTATTACCCATTTTAAGTCCACTTTGACTAACAGTTGTTATTGTTGGAGTAGAATATTTTGATATCATACCATCGGTAAATGCTATTACTGCTAGGTCTGTTGGTACATTCAATCCAATTTTATTTGCCGTTTTGATACAGGTTACTGCAAAAATCTCATTTACAGCAAAAACAGCATCAATGGCTTCATCCTCTAATAATTTACCAATAATAATTTCACAAGTATCTATGTCTTCAATTTTAATAATCAAATGCTCATCAAAAGGGATATTATTATCCAACAATGCTTTGATGTACCCGTCCGTTCTTAATTTACCAACACTTACATAATCCACAGTAGTAACCAAGGCAATTTTACGTCTACCTTTGTCTATTAATGATTGAACCGCTTCATAAGCAGCTTGTTTATCATCAATAATCACTTTATCACATAAAACTTCATTAGTAATACGGTCAAACATTACTACGGGCATTCCTTGACTTATGACCTCAGTGATATGATGAAAATCTCCTTTATATTGTGTTTCTTTAGACAAAGACATAATAAAACCATCTATACTTCCATTGGCCAAAAGTTCCATGTTTAAAACTTCTTTATCAAATGAATCGTCAGACAAACATATTACGACACTATACCCTTTTTCATTGGCAACTTGTTCAATACCATTAATTACTGTAGAGAAAAAATGATGAACAATTTCCGGAATGATAATCCCTATTGTTTTGGTTTTCCGATTCTTAAGGCTTAGTGCTATATTATTTGGCTTATAATGATAAAATTTAGCAAAAGCTTGAACTTTCAACCTTGTTTCTTCACCGATTTCGGGGCTATTCCTTAGAGATTTAGAAACTGTGGAAATAGAAACATCTAGTTCTTTAGCGATTTGCTTAAGTGTAATTTTCTTCTTCATAGGGGGTTTACTTAATACTAACTATTCAATTCTTAATAAAGATAACATAATTTTTTATTTATTGTAAATATTCGCATAAAAAAAAATATAAAAAGCAAAGTTTTCAACACTATCACGTTTTCGTAACCGTGTTTGATTTTTGTCATGTCGAGCGTGTTAATTAATTCTTAATTTTGAAATTCGAAGTAAAAAAACTTAAACAAAACTTAACCAAAAAAACAATTAATTTAAACAAAAAGTATGAAAACAATTTATAGAAAGTTGTTATTTTTATTACTCCTACTTCCGTTTTGCGCAATAGCCCAGAACAAAGTTGAAGGAACGGTGGTTGATAATGCGTCAGGCCAACCCATTCCGGGAGTAAATGTAAGAATAGAAGGAAGTGCATCAGGTACTTCAACAGGTTTTGACGGTAAATTTCAATTATCCAATGTTAAGCCATCGGATGTACTTAACATCTCCTATATGGGTTATTCCAATAGGACAGTTATAGTTGGAAACCAAACCTCCTTAATTATTAAACTTCAAGAAGATTCTAATCAATTGAAAGAAGTTGTAGTACAAGTGGGATACGGTTCAGTTAAGAAAAAAGATGCGACTGGAGCTGTAACGGTCATATCGACAAAAGATTTCAACAAAGGCCCAATTGCTTCTGCTGATCAATTATTAGTTGGTAGAGCTCCTGGAGTAAGAATCACTTCTGATGGAGGTCAACCAGATTCTAACCCTAATATTAGAATTAGAGGTGGTGCTTCATTATCAGGCAGTAATAGTCCTTTAATAATAGTAGATGGTGTACCATTGGATAATGTAAATCCTGCAGGAGTTGCCAATCCATTAACTTTAATAAATCCAAATGATATCGATTCCTTTACAATTTTAAAGGATGCATCAGCAACAGCTATCTATGGTTCTAGAGCATCAAATGGTGTTATAATTATTACAACTAAAAAAGGGTCTTCTGGAAAACCTCAATTTAATTTTTCATCTAACATTTCTGTTGGTACGGTTAATAATCCAGTTGACATGTTAAGCGGTAAAGAATTTGCTTCTTTTATTCAGAAATACCACCCAGGATACACAAATCTTTTAGGTGTAAGTGATGGTTCTGGAAAAGTAGATGATTTAACTACACCTCAAATTGAAGGTAGAATTCTATCAGACACTAACTGGCAAGATTTAATTTACAGAGAATCATTCTCAACTGACAACTCATTTAGTGCCAGAGCTAACTTATTTGGAAAAGTTCCTTTTAGAGCTTCAGTTGGATACACAAAAAGTGAGGGTGTTGTAAGAACTAATGATTTAGACAGATATACAGCTTCTGTTAAATTTACACCAGTATTACTTGATAATCATTTGAAAATTGACATTAATGCTAAAGGAATTTCTTCTAAGAAAAATGCAATTGACGAGGGTGGTGTAATTGGTGGAGCATTAGGAATGGATCCTACTAAACCAGTTTATGACAACTCATCAAAAAATATATTTGGCGGTTATTATCAATCTTTAAATGCGAATAATTCTATAAATGGTCAATACAATCCATTAGCTCTTTTGAATCAAAGAACTCGTCCAGAAGAAGTACAAAAAGTTTTAGCAAATATTCAATTGGATTATAAAATGCCATTTTTAGAAGAGTTAAGAGCTGTAACAAATTTTGGTATAGAATCTTCAAAGTCTAAAATTGAAGAGTTTTACTCTAATAATTCTTTATCAACTTATCAGTTAAACAACTCTGCAGGAACAAATCCTCCTACATATGTATTCAACCCAGGTAAAAATTATGGTGAGAACCAAACAATAAACAATCAAACTTTTGATGCTTATTTACAGTATACCAAAGACTTGACTGGCTTTGTAACTAAATTTGATGCTCAAGCAGGATATAACTATCAAAACTTTAAAGTTGACGGTAATAAAGAGATTTATAGATACAATACTGACACTGGTTTAAGAGAAGAAACTCCAAACCCATCAAATGGTAATAACAGATACTACAACGAAAGAAACTTACAATCATTTTTTGGAAGAGCAAATGTTGATTTATTAAATAAATATCTATTTACATTTACTTTAAGAGCAGATGGTTCTTCACTATTTGAAGAAAGTAAAAGATGGGGTTATTTTCCTGCTGTAGGTTTTGCTTGGAAAATGAAAGATGAATCTTTCTTAAAAGATTCAAGCACATTTAACGATTTAAAACTAAGATTAGGATACGGTATTACTGGACAACAAGACATTTCTGGTGTATCTAATTCGTATCCATACATTCCTCTTTTTGCACCAACAAGTGCTTCAAGTACCTATATTCCGGGTGTAAACGGCTATTATGCATTACCTTATAATCCAGATTTAACATGGGAACAAACAGCTACTTACAACGTAGGTATAGATTTTAGTTTATTTACAAATGGAATTGTAACAGGTAGTTTTGATGCTTATAAACGTTTTACAACTGATTTACTATCTATGGTATCTGCTGCTCCTGGTCAAGCTTTAACTAATGAATTTGTTTCAAATGTAGGTAAAATGGAAAACAAAGGTATGGAAGCTAGTTTAAATGTTAAAGTTATTAATAGTCAAGATTTCAATTTATCTGTTAATGGTAATATGGCTTTTAACCTTGGTAAAATTACAGACTTAAACAATAGAACTACAAATGTTGATAATAATTCTGGTATCCCAGTAGGAACAGGACAAAAAATCGCATACAATACTGTGGGTGAGCAACCTTATTCTGCTTGGGTTTTTGAACAAATTTACGATTCAAATTTAAAACCTATTCAAAATGCTTTTGTTGATAAAAACGGAGATGGTCAAATTACAGACTTAGATCGTCATTATGTAGCATTGAGACCAAATTGGACATATGGTTTTGGTCTAACGGCTTCCTATAAACAATTTGATCTATCTACTACATTCAATGGTCAAATAGGCGGTAAAGTTTACAATGCTAGAAAATTACAATCTGGTTTTATTGACCATTCTTTACCTGTAAATTCAAATGCATTAACAAATATGTTAGATACAGAATATGTATTTACAACTATTAATGGTAACGTTCCTTTCTCAGATTATTACTTAGAAGATGCGAGTTTCCTACGTTGTCAAAATGTAACAATTGGTTTTAAAATGGATAATGCTATAAAAGGTGCTTCTTTAAGATTATATACATCTGTAAATAACTTATTTCTTGTATCTGATTATACTGGAACCGATCCAGAAAATTTCAATGCAATTGACAATAATTTCTATCCTAGACCAAGAGTATTTAGTTTCGGTATGAATCTAGATTTTTAATACAAAAAAAAAGAAAAATGAACAAATTTAAAATTATAGGAGCAGCCGTTATGCTTGTCTTTTTCGCTTCATGCGTTGATGATTTGAATACTGAGCCAAAAGTAGAACTAACATTAGATAAATTGTTAGCAAAAGACCCGCAAGCTGTTGAGGGGATGGTTTCTAAAATTTATGGAACATTTGCACTTTCAGGGCCTGATGGGCCAGGTTCTACAGATGTTGTGACCAAAGATGCTGGTGAAGCAGCATTTTTAAGAGGAATTATTAATCTTGAAGATTTTTCTGCAGACGGAGTAAAAAACCGCTGGGGTGATGATGGACTAGATCAACTTACTACAACAACTGGATGGAATCCAGGTAATAAATTCTTTAGATACTTATTCGATAGAGCTTATTATACTATTCCCCAAAGTAATAATTTGATAAAAATCCTAAAAGAAACTAAGACTGCAATTCCAGATAAAGAAAATCATATTGCTGAATTACGTTTTCTAAGATGTTTAGCTTATTATTATGTGATTGATTGCTTTGGAAAAGGTCCTCTAGTAACTGACGCTGATATCAATTCAACAACACCTAAAAAAGAATCAACAAGAAAAGAATTATTTGATTTTGTTGAAAAAGATTTGTTGGAAGCAGAACAAACTATCACGTCTACAAAATCGTATGGTAAAGCAAATAAAGCAGCAGTTCAAATGTTACTTGCAAAACTATATCTTAATGCGGAAGTTTATACTGGAACTGCAAGATATAATGATGCCCTTACTTATGTAAATAAAGTACTAGCAGATAGTCAATATTCATTAGCGCCGAATTATGTAAGCATATTTTCAGGAGATAACAATACTAGTCCTGAAATTATTTATACATTAATTGCTGATGCTGTAGTTAGTCAAAGTTATGGTAATACTACTTATATTGTAAACGGAAGTTTAAGTAACGAAACAGTAGATCCAAACTTATTTGGAGCAAAAGATGGATGGGGAGGTCATAGAGCTACTAAAGCATGGTATGGTTTATTTAATGGTGGTGATTTATTGGGCTCAAATGATGTAAGATCAAAATTATTCTGGACTACAGGTCATTCTTATGAAATGAATAATTATAAAACATGGACAGATGGATATCCAAGTGTTAAATTTAGAAATTCAAACTTTAGCGGAACTTCTATTTCTACAAGCTTCTCGGGTACAGATTTCCCTTTATTTAGATTGGCTGATGCTTATTTAATGTATGCAGAATGTGTATTAAGAGGTGCAACTGCTGGAAATGCTTCACAAGCATTAACTTATGTTAATGCAATAATCACTAGGTCTAAAGGAGATGCAATAACTGCTTCACAATTAAACTTGAATTTTTTAATCGACGAAAGAGCAAGAGAATTGAATTTTGAAGGACAAAGAAGAACGGATTTGATTCGTTTTGGTAAATTCACAGGCGGTTCATATTTATGGCCATGGAAAGGTGGTACTAAAGGAGGTACTTCTATTCCTGATACCTATAAATTATATCCAATTCCTACATCTGCTTTACAAGCAAATTCAAACTTAACTCAAAACCCAGGTTTTTAATTTAACACTAAAGAACAATGAAAAATATATTTAAATTAAGCGCAATAGCGATGCTTTTAATGTCAGCCGTATCATGTGTACCAACTTCTGACAACGAATTAACAGTAATTTCACCATCTGAAACTCCTAAATTACTTGCTCCAGCTGATGGTGCAGTTTTTATACTAGACAAGCTAAAAGCAGCTGATATGGCTACTACTCTTGTTTGGGATTATACTAAATACGACGGTACTCAGACAGTTATTAACTACGAAGTAGAAATGGCTAAAGCTGGAACTGACTTCAAAGCAATTAATGTTATTACAAAAACTACAGATCGTTTAGTAGCACTTACAGTTGCTCAATTGAATGATGCTGCTCTAAATACTGGTTTAGCTCCTTTTTCAGCTTCAGATGCTGAAATTAGAATTAAATCTTACGTTGGAGTAAGTGGCGTACCTCAATACTCTAATGTAGTTAAATTGAAAATCACTCCTTACCCAGCTTGGGATAACTGGGGAATTATTGGTAGCGCAACTCCTAATGGATGGGGTGATCCTGATACAAATTTAACTTACGATTTAGCTACCAAAAAATACACTTTTGACGGTGCATTAAAAGCTGGTGAGTATAAATTTAGACTAGACGACGCTTGGACTGTAAACCGCGGTGACACTGGTGCTGACTTTTCAATGGAACAAAATGGTGACAATATGAAAATCGCTGCTGATGGAAATTATTTAATTACAGTAGATTTTAAAGCAAATATATATAGTATTGTTAAAAAATAATTTTAAAATTATTTCCAAAAAAGGGCTGTCTGAACTGACAGCCCTTTTTTAATTTAAAAAAATAAACTATTCGGAAAAATACTTAAAAAAAATAAAGTTTTAAACACTACAACGATATCGTAAAATGTTTGTAATCAAACATTCTTATTTAATGTTAGATAAAACTTAACTTTAAAGAATGCAATACAGCGTCATTTAAAACTTTCTAATTGTCATTTTATTCTATTAATAACAAATTCTAACGTTTAAAATCTTAAGGTAAATTAGTTTAAATTAAATGATTTAGGAAATTACACATTTTCAAAAAAATTCTACGACTATGAAAAAACTTATACTTTTAATACCATTTGTTATTTCTTTGTTGTGCACAGCTCAACAACAAACAGCGACTTATTTAATAAGTCCAACTTCGTTTGAAGAAACAACATCTATTACTATTACTATTAATGGAAGCAGTATAAATGAAAGCACTTGGGGTGTAAATGGTAATGCACTTTATTTATGGGCATGGGCTTTTGACTTAGATGATACTACCCAAAAAGGAACACCTCTAAATGGATCTTGGACTACTTCAGATGAAGCCAGTAGATTTACTTATAACTCTGGAAACGATACTTATACAAAAACATTTGTACCAAGTACCTATTATAATACAACAAATATTGGAAAAATTGGATTTCTAATTAAAGCCAAAGATGGAACTGGTGATAAAAAATCACAAGATATTCTTGCTGAAGTTGGAGCTTTTCAAGTAAACCTAACTTCTCCAGCTGAAAACAGTGCAACCATTTTAACTTCTGGGAGTAATCTTTCTATTGCTGCTACAAATACAAATGGAGTTGCTAGTTACAATTTAAAATCAAACGGAACAAGTATTAATACTAATCCTAGCACATCAAGTTTTTCGTTTACACACACCAATATTATTAGCAATCAGAACTATGAATTGGAAGTAACTCAAGGCGCAACAACAGTTACCAAAAAATTTACGGTAGTCATAAATCCAAATACTATTTCCGAAACCATTCCTGCAGGTTTGGTCGATGGAATCAATTATAATCCAAATGATGCCACCAAAGCTACATTAGTTCTTGACGCACCTTTGAAAGATTTTGTATATATAGCAGGAAGTTTTAACAACTGGCAACCCGACAACTCGTATGCGATGAAAAAGGATGCAACTTCAGGCTCAACCAAATTTTGGTTGGAATTGACTGGATTGACCTCTGGAAAAAGTGAAAGCTATTTATATTGGGTAGGAGAAATGACTCCTATTGCAAATTCTCCTGCATTGGTTAAAACAGCTGATCCTTATTCTACTTTAGTATTATCTCCGTACGATGACCAATACATTCCTACAACGACGTATCCTAATATGCCAGTTTATCCTGCTGGACAAGACAAAGAAGTTACGGTTTTACAAACAGGGCAAACTCCTTATGCATGGAGCGCTGCATCGACAAACTTTGTAAAACCAGAAAAAGATAAATTGGTTGTTTATGAAGTATTAGTAAGAGATTTTGACGCTAATAAAAATTATCAAAGCATAATTGATCGTATTGATTATTTTAAAAATTTAAAGATCAATGCCATTGAGTTAATGCCTGTAATGGAATTTGAAGGCAACGAAAGTTGGGGTTACAATACTTCATTTCACATGGCATTGGATAAATTTTACGGGCCATCTACAAAATTAAAAGAGTTGATTGACTTATGTCATCAAAATGGTATTGCAGTAATTCTAGATGTAGCCTTAAATCACGCTTTTGGAAGAAATCCAATGATTCGCATGTGGATGAATGATCCCGATGGAGATGGATACGGTAATCCAACTGCTGAGAATCCTTATTTTAATACCGCAGCTATGCACAGTTACAGTGTTGGAGAAGATTTAAATCATCAACAGCCAAGAACTCAAAATTATGTAAAACGCGTGGTTAAACAATGGATAGAAGAATATAAAATTGATGGATTTCGTTGGGATTTAACCAAAGGGTTTACTCAAAATTGTCCGTCAAATGCAGCTGGTGGTCAAGATGCTTGTACTGGTAATTATCAACAAGACCGTGTTGATGTTCTTAAAGCTTATGCAGATTATTCTTGGTCTCTAGATGCAACTCATTACGCAATTTTTGAACATTTAGGTGGGAATACTGAGGAGCAACAATGGGCTAATTATAGAATTAATGACCCAATAAGTAAAGGAGTGATGATGTGGGGAAATATGAACTCAAATTATAATGAGTTATCAATGGGTTATACTGCAAATATTTCTGGAATGACAAGTCAAAGCCGTGGGTTTACTGCAAATCGATTAATGGGTTATGCAGAAAGTCATGATGAAGAACGTTTGATGTACAAAAATTCTCAATTTGGTAATGCAACAAATGTAGCTCATAATGTAAAAACTTTAAATGTTGCTTTGTCTAGAATGTCAGCTATTGGAGCAGTTTCTTTATTGGTTCCTGGACCAAAAATGATCTGGCACTTTGGAGAGTTGGGATGGAATTCTTCTATTTATACATGTACAGATGGAAGTGTAAATGACAATTCAGCAACGATTGCAGGTGATTGTAAATTATCTACCAAGCCACAACCACAATGGGCAAACAACTGGCTTGCTGATAATAACAGGAACAAAATCTATTATGACTGGGCTAGAATGATCGGTTTAAAAACTACTGAAGCTGTGTTTTCAGGGGTTGCAACTATTCCGAATACATCATCCCTTACCCCAAATATCAAAATCACGAATAGTACATTAACAAGTACCGATCTCAAAGATGTGCTTATTATTGCTAATCTAGATGTAACTGCAAAAAATGTTGCGACAGGTTTTCAATATACAGGATCATGGTATAATCTAATGGATAATACACCTTATACGGTAACCGACGTGAATGCTACAATTTCTTTGCAACCCGGTGAATTTAGAGTCTACGGAAACAAAGCAACTACTTTGGCTACAACTGATTTTGATGTATTAAATGATATTTATATTTACCCTAATCCAGCATCTAATTATTTTATACTAAATACTACAACTACTAAAGTTCAGATTTATGCAATATCGGGACAATTAGTAAAAACTTTCGATAAAAGTCAAGTCAAAGAATATCAATACAATGTTAGTAATCTAGAGAGTGGAATGTATTTCGTTAAAATATACAACGATGAGAATAAAGTAAAAGTGATGAAGTTTATCAAACAATAAAAAACTATTATTTTGAATTAGTATAGTTTTAAAAGCCATCAAATTATTTTTGGTGGCTTTTTTTTACAATCAAAAAATTAAATTTGGGCATGTCCTTGTTGCAGATCATTTTGGGCAAATAACATCATTTTTCAAGCAACAAGGTCGGGCTGTCCATTGTATTCCCGATTAACAAAAACTACGGCAAAAAACCTTGTTTTTCTAAATCGGGAGATGCCATTTCCATCCCTCATGCAAATTAGTTTTCATAACCTTTTTATTGGTTTTAAAGAAAATATACTAAAACAAAAAACAGCTCCATTTAAGAGCTGTTTTTCATAAATTCGAAGTAAATAGTGTTCTTAACGTATGACTTTATTAATTCAAAGTTACTACATTTTGATTTTTCATTTTTAGATTACCTTTATACACTTCTGCAATAGCTTTTCTAGATAATGAAGGCACATCTTTTGAGATCACAATCTCGTGTGTTACTTTTTTTAGGTTTGTTTCCACTTCCAAAAAATAAACACCATCAGGAAATTCCTCAAGACTATAGGTTTTCATAATACCAGCTTTACCGGTAGCAACCTCAGAATAAATTTCGTTATGCAATTTATCATATATAGTTACATTTGCTTGCTGAATCTCATTTACCGAAAAACTAATTTCTTTTCCTGTTCCTTTTTTTACATTTAGTAAAAAATCACCATCAATTGCGTAAGTATTCATGGTAGTCATTGCTACTAATACTACTAGACTTAATTTTAAAATCGTTTTCATAATACTGTTGTTTTAAATTAGTAATTATTTTCACTGCTAAAGTAGGGGGATAATTCCTTTCAAAACACAACTCCATTTTCCAATACAGTTGTTATATTAACCTTAAGAAAACGATATCTAACCACTTAAGATAATTGAGTATTATTCTAAGGTAATTTAGAACACACTATATTTTTTTATTTTATAAAAAATAAGAAAAAAAAGTATCACAAAATCTTAACGTTTCGCACTCCTTTTTCTGCGTAAATATGCAAAATCTAAGTGAAAACAAAATTAGTAATTTCAGGATTTTATAGAATATCACTTTATCCCCAGGTTTAACTTTTAATTACCAGTCAATTTTAAACTATTTTGATAATAGAAGCACTAATGCTTCTGCGGAATCTTTCAATGCTAAAATAAAAGCTTTTAGAAGTCAATTTAGAGGAGTAAGAAAAATAGATTTCGGATCAAGAACAAAACCTGGGGAGAAATAATTAAAAAGTCTGATATTTGCAAAAAACTAGTAGAGAATTGGAATCGTATATAGAACTATTGAAATTAATATTACCTGAGTTTTTGATTGAGAATTTTAATCTAACCTCATTCAAGAATTCAGAAGAAAATCTGCATTTGTATTTTGAAGAAAAAGCGACTACTCCCAAAGAATTTACTGCTGTAGAATTGATCTCCAAAGGCTTTCTGGACGAGGTCACTATTCAGGATTTCCCTCTAAGAGGTAAGTTAGTATATTTGCATATCAAAAGACGTCGTTGGACCAATAAGACCACAAGAGAAATTATTAAAAGAGATTGGACTTTAGTTGCTAAAGGAACCCGCATGACTCATGAGTTTGCGGCTTTTTTAAAAGAAATTAATAGATAATAGCGCTACCGATTGTCATACCATTGGAGGCTTCTTTGGAGTCAACGGCAAAAAACTTCAAAGACAATATAAAAAACACCTGAGTTCCTTCAACACTTGGGCTCCACGAGAACACGCCCATCAATGGATTCTTTACCCTGAAAATATGGGGACTCATTTATCAATTGACGAAGTAGCTTTATCTCAAGGAGAACTTTATACTATTGTAACCAACAAGCAATCCAAAGGCAAAAAAGGATCCTTAGTTGCTATTGTTGCAGGAACAAAGGCAGATCAAGTCATAGAACATATCAGTAAGATTGATTATAAAAAAAGAAGCTGTGTCAAAGAAATAACACTTGACATGGCTAATTCCATGAAGTTAATTTCAAAGCGTTGCTTCCCAAAAGCAGTACAAGTAACCGATAGATTTCATGTTCAAAAATTAGCATTGGAAGCCTTACAAGAGATTAGGATCAAACATCGATGGGAAGCTATGGATTTTGAAAATCAGTTGATAATACAAGCAAAAAAAGAGAATAGAACCTATATTCCAGAGCTCTTACCTAACGGAGACTCTGTAAAACAATTACTAGCCAGAAGTAGATATATACTTTATAAATCTCGTGAAAAATGGACGATAAATCAGAGAGAAAGAGCTAAAATGTTATTTGACCTATATCCAGACATTAAAAAAGCCTATAACCTAAGCCAACAACTTCGAGGTATTTACAATAATAACAATGATAAAAACATTGCAATGACCAAACTAGCACATTGGTATAGAAATGTGGAGGAATCCGGATTTAAAAACTTTAATATCCTGCTCAATACTATAACTTTTAATTACCAGTCAATTTTGAACTATTTTGATAATAGAAGCACAAATGCTTCTGCAGAATCTTTCAATGCAAAAATAAAAGCTTTTAGAAGTCAATTTAGAGGAGTAAGAAAAATAGATTTCTTCTTATTTAGATTATCCAATCTTTTTGCTTAATCCCCAACTTTTGTACCTGATCCTATTTTACTAAATTTTAAAACTTTTTGTAAAACAAAAAACCCTTCATCGATTGATAAAGGGTTTTTAAAAAGAAAGGCGACGACATACTCTCCCACATAACTGCAGTACCATCTGCGCAGGCGGGCTTAACTACTCTGTTCGGGATGGGAAGAGGTGAGCCCCGCCGCAATAACCACCTTAAGAGGTTACAATTGCTTTGGGCAATCATCTATAATTAACAATTGATAATTCACAATTCATAATTATAGTAATATCTTAACATACTGAGATAAAGAATATAAAAAGTATTAGAAAGTTTCTTCTCCCGACCGGAGTCGGGAGAAAAGGTGTACATAAGCTTACGGGTTATTAGTACTACTCGACTATGACATTACTGCCTTTACATCTATAGCCTATCAACGTGGTCATCTCCCACGACCCTTAAAAGAAATCTCATCTTGTGGTGGGTTTCGCGCTTATATGCTTTCAGCGCTTATCCCTTCCAAACGTAGCTACTCTGCGATGCTCCTGGCGGAACAACAGATACACTAGAGGTTTGTCCAATTCGGTCCTCTCG